>NZ_AAUW01000021.1 GCF_000168975.1 Roseibium aggregatum IAM 12614 | reverse complement strand
GAAATCACCCTTCCGCTGGCGCCGCAAGGACCCGTTCCAGACACGCATCGCCGGCTTCCTGTCCGGTTTTGAAAGGGCCGCCCAGGAAACCATGGATCAGCTGGACCGGTTGTCCATCGCCCAGGAGCAGCTGGAACGCCATTGCCGGGGGCGCCGAAGCCATTCCAGATTGCCGGAGTTTGCGCAGATGTTCCTGTCCCGGCCGCTGGTGACCATACCCATGGCCCGTCAGGACCTCGGCGTCACCGCTGCCGCCGTCGACCGCATGATCCGTCAGCTCGGCCCGGCATTGCCGCGCGAACTCACCGGCCGCGACCGATACAGGGCCTGGGGTATTCTGTGAAAGGTGACTGAAAGGTTGTTGACCATACTGGAGTGTGGCTGGGACTCCTGAGGATAAAAAACTCCGCCATATTGTCAGGTTGCAAAAACAACATTCGAAGTCACCTTTGGCAACCCTTCACATTACAAATTCAAATATTTCAACCAGACACGAGATGCTTAGCACTACTTTGGCAGAAATGTAATTTTTGGGATTGAACGAAGCCGCTAACGCGGCATTTGGTGTGGCAGTTGGGAGAAGGTGCCCTGTCTGCGAGGATTGCGGTTGTTGAAGCCCTATCCACTCAGTCAGGAGCACCCCGATGAGCAAAGCCATCAGCCCTTTGCGCCGCCGCATGATCGAGGACATGACGGTCCGCAATCTCTCGCCGGCGACGCAGCGATCTTACCTGCATGCGGTGTCGAAGTTCAGCCGCTATTTCGGCCGTTCGCCGGATCGGCTCGGTCTTGAGGATGTCCGTGCCTTTCAGGTGCATCTGGTGGCAACCGGCATTTCCTGGCCGGCGCTGAACCAGACGGTCTGTGCGCTGCGGTTCTTCTACGGCGTGACGCTCGGCCAGGCCGAGATCCCGGAGCGCATTGCCTATGCGCGCGCGCCGCGCAAGCTGCCGGAAGTGCTTTCTGCCGACGAGGTCGTGCGCTTTCTCGAGGCCGTACCGAGCCTGAAGACGCGCACGGCACTAACCGCGGCCTATGCGGCGGGTCTGCGTGTTTCCGAGGTTGTCGGGCTCAAGGTGGCCGACATCGACAGCCAGCGCGGTGTCATCCGGATCCGCCACGGCAAGGGCGGCAAGGACCGCTACGTGATGCTGTCCGCGCAGCTCCTGCATATCCTGCGGACCTACTGGCGGCTGGCGCGGCCTCCCGATTGGCTGTTTCCCCGCCGCAACGGATCCGGCCCGATCAGCATTACGGTTCTTCATGCCGCCTGCCGCTCGGCGCGGGCCGCCGCCGGCATCGACAAGCGCGTGACGGTGCACACGCTCAGGCACTCCTTCGCAACACATTTGCTGGAGAACGGCACAGACATCCGCATCATCCAGGTTCTGCTTGGTCACAACAACCTGTCGAGCACGGCGCGCTACACCAAGGTTTCCAGCAGCTCATCCCGGCGCACGCAAAGCCCACTTGACCGGCTCAACATCGAGGTGGTGCCGCCGAACTGACGCGGTCCCATGTCGGCGAGACTGGAGGTGGCGGATATCTTCCGCCGTCATGGCGAAGCCTATCGGCAAGCCCATCACGGTCATCTGGGCCGCGTTGAGCGGCGCGTGATGAGCGCGATCGAGCTGTGCCGCACCGCCGCGCTCGGCGGCCATATCGAGGAGTGCCGGGCCTGCGGAGCGGTGCGTGTGGCCTACAATTCCTGCCGCAACCGGCACTGCCCGAAGTGCCAGACTGCCGTGGCGCGGGACTGGCTGGCCGCGCGTGCGAGCGAACTCCTGCCGGTGCCCTATTTCCACGTGGTGTTCACGCTGCCCGCCGAGATCGCGGCGGTTGCCTTCCAAAACAAGGCGGTCGTCTACACCATCCTGTTCAGGACAGCCGCCGAGACGCTGCGCACGATCGCCGCCGATCCCAGACATCTCGGCGCCGAGATCGGCCTCATCGCGGTGCTCCATAGCTGGGGCCAGACCCTGACCTATCATCCGCACCTCCATTGCATCGTGCCGGGCGGCGGCCCGTCACCCGATGGCAGCCGCTGGATCTCTTGCCGCCCCGGTTTCTTTCTGGCCGTCCGGGTGTTGTCGCGCCTGTTCCGCCGGCTGTTTCTGGAGGCGCTGCGCGTCGCCTTCGAGGCCGGAGGGCTGCAATTCTTCGGCAGCATCGCCGACTTGGCCGGCCCGGCTGCCTTTGCCCGTCTCCTGGCCGCGGCGCGTCGCCGCGACTGGGTCGTCTATGCCAAGCCGCCCTTCGGCGGGCCAGAACAGGTGCTGGCTTATCTGGGCCGCTACACGCATCGCGTCGCCATCGCCAATTCCCGCCTGGTCAGCCTGGCCGACGGCAAGGTGACGTTCCGTTGGCGCGACTACCGCCATGGCCGCAAGACAAAGCTGATGACGCTCAAGGCCGACGAGTTCATCCGGCGCTTCCTCTTGCACACCCTGCCGGACGGCTTCCATCGCATCCGCCACTACGGGTTCCTCGCCAACGGCCGGCGCGTCGCACGGCTCGCGTCGTGCAGACAGCTGCTCGCCGTCCGGGCGCCGGAGACTGCCTTCCGTGCCGAGCCGGTGACGGACCTGCCGTCTCTCACGCACCCGTGCCCCTGTTGCGGCAGCCCGATGATCACACTCGCCGTGTGGCATCATGGGCAAGCGCCACCCCCGCGCTCAGCCTGGAACGACAGCTCATGAGTGCGTATGGCAGATCACGAGCCCCCTATAGGCGGCTGGCCTCCACGAGAACCGGCCCGCTTGCCTGCGGGCAAACGACCCAGTCGTGCCCTCTGCTGCCCTTCAGCGAGGCCGCCGGCTGCCAAACAGGATCGGATCTTCGGCAGTGCGCAGAAAGCATCGACCCCGCTAAGCGGCTTTCCGGTGTGATGCATCCCCACATGCGGCCTTGCTTGCACCACGCCACACCGACGCAGCCGCCACAATCCCCATAGACCCAATTCGCCCGCGGCTTCGCTCAATCCGGCTTCAATGAGGTCCGCCCCGCGCCGCTGCGCAACACTGCCGTTTTGCCCGCAGACCTCACTGAACCCTCCAGATTGAACCCTCCAGATTCCCATGAGGGTGATTGCGTGATTCATGGGGAGCCAGCTTTGACGGAGGCTGGCGATGGACGACGACTGGCAGGCAGATCTTGAGCGGTGGCTGGCGCCGTACCTGGAGGGCTTGGGCAACAAGACGCGGCGTCGAATGTGCCCGGCTTATATCGCTGGTCTGATCGGGCCCGGTGATTGCAAGAGCATCCAGCCCATGGCAGCCCGTTCGGATACGATCTCTTATGACCGGCTTCATCATTTCATCGGGGCCGGTCTGTGGGACAGCGTCCCGCTGGAAGCGACCTTGTGGAGCCAGGCGGATGAATTGGTCGGTGGCGATGGAGCCTGGCTGATCATCGACGACACCGCCCTGCCCAAGAAGGGCAAGGCTTCGGTTGGCGTTGCGCCCCAATACGCCACGGCGTTGGGCAAGAATGCAAACTGCCAGACACTGGTATCGGTGACACTGGCCTCGGGCGAAGTTCCCCTCATGCTGAGCTTGCGGTTGTTCCTGCCGGAAAGCTGGACGAGCGATACCGCGCGCATGGACAAGGCGGGCGTGCCTGTCCCTTTGCAGGAATATCGCACCAAGCCCGAGATCGCGATCGAGGAGATCGATCGTATCATCGCTGCCGGCGTGCGCTTCGGCTGTGTGCTGGCCGATGCCGGTTACGGGCTGTCCGCTCCGTTCCGACAGGCCCTGAGTGCGCGTAACCTTTGCTGGGCGGTGGGCATCCCCCGGCACCAGAAGGTCTATCCGGCCGATGTGCAACTGATCTTCCCGGTCGCTGGACGCGGCCGCCCACGGGTGCGGCATGTGCCGAACGTCAAATCCATTGCCACGCACGCGATGCTCGAAGGCGCGAAGTGGCGACAGGTCAGTTGGCGCAAGGGAACCAAGGGACGGCTGACGGCCCGCTTTGCGGCCATGCGCGCGCGCTTTGCCGATGGTGCGCCTCAGCGGATCGGCTCTGCCGGAGCCCAACACATGCCGGGTGAGGAGGCCTGGCTGGTGGGTGAGCATCGCTCGAACGGCGAGCGCAAATACGATCTCTCCAATCTGCCCGGCGACACCCCGATTAAGGCTCTCGCCGGCGCGATCAAGGCGCGCTGGGTCTGCGAACAAGAGCATCAGCAACTCAAGGAAGAACTGGGCCTCGATCACTTCGAAGGACGATCCTGGACCGGACTTCACCGCCACGCCTTGATGTCGATGATGGCCTACACCTTCCTGCAATCCCGAAGGCTCGCTCAGGCGGGGCGGAAAAAAAAGAAGCCACGGGCCGCCTCCCCAACCCACCTTGCCAGCAGTGCGCCAGGCGATCCTTGACCGTCTGGCGCGCTCACCGCCCGACCATTGCCCACACTGCGGATGTAGCCTCATCACACCCAAGTGAACTTCTGCCAAAGTAGTGCTAGTCATCGCTCTGACCTCGACAAAATTTGCGACACTACCATCTGGGTAAGGGAGTATCAGATGGTACTTCCTAGCACCTCCGAAGTGGCTAATAGGGTACCTGCGAAAAACATCTTCGGATCGTGCCGGGGGCGGGACACCTTTTTGAAGGTCCAGGCGAACTGGAAACCGTGACCGAGATGGCCGGCGCCTGGTTCCTACATTACCTTGCCCGGACGGAGGCCCCACTGGTTCCGTCGGCAACCGGGAAAAAGGCGCCCTCGACACCGGTGGAGACAGTCCGCACCGCGGCCGAAGAACTGCTCGATCCGGACAGTCCGGACTTCGGAGCCGCTTTTGACCGTTACGGTGCGGCGCGCGTGGTTCTGCTGGGTGAGACGTCGCACGGAACATCGGACTTCTACCGCGCCCGCGCGGCCATCACTCGCAGGCTGATCTAGAAGCACGGTTTCAACATTGTCGCCGTCGAAGCGGATTGGCCCGATGCCGCGGTTCTCGACCGCCGCGCGCGCGGGTTGCCGGAGCGCCGCCGCAATGTTTCGGCGTTTTCCCGCTTCCCGACCTGGATGTGGCGCAACCGGGACGTGGACGATTTCATCGCCTGGCTCAGCAAGCACAACGCGACCCTGCCCATGGACAAGCGCGTCCGGTTCCAGGGGCTGGACATCTACAGCATGTTCAACTCGATCGCCGAAGTTCTGACCTATCTCGACGCGCATGATCCTGCCGCGTCCAGGCTGGCGCGCCGCCGTTATGCCTGTCTCGCGCCGTGGTCGAACGAGCCCGCCGCCTATGGCCGCGAGGCCTTGTCCCACGGCCACGCGCTTTGCGAGGAACCGGTCACGTGGGTGCTGGTCGATCTGCTGACACGGGAACTGTCGCAGGCGCGGCGCGACGGCGACACCTTTTTCGACGCCGTCCAGAACGCCCGAGTCGTAGCGGGCGCCGAGCGGTATTACCGTGTCATGTATTACGGCTCAGCCGATAGCTGGAACCTGCGCGACGGGCACATGTTCCAGACCCTGAAACAGATCATGACCCATGTTGGCCCCGACGCGCGAGCCGTCGTCTGGGCGCACAATTCCCATATCGGCGACGCCCGCTTCACCGACATGGGCGTGAACCGGGGAGAGCTCAATATCGGCCAGCTCTGCCGAGAGGAATGGGGACGGGGCGCCGCTCTGATCGGCTTCGGCACCCATTCCGGCAGCGTTGCCTGTGCATCGGACTGGGACGGCCCGATGGAGATCAAGGCTGTGCGCCCGTCGCACCCCGACAGCCACGAGGCCATTTGCCATGCCGCTGGAGGCGACCGCTTCCTGCTCGACCTTCGACCCGGGACCGACGATGCGCTGCGCGCTGCGATGGCCGAGCCGCGGCTTGAGCGGTATATCGGCGTCATTTACCGGCCCGAGACCGAACGGTGGAGCCACTACAGCCATGCGATCCTCTCGGAACAGTACGACGGCTACGTGTGGTTCGACCGCACACAAGCCGTGGTCCCGATGCCGGCGGAGCCGGTGCCGGGCGAAGAGGAGACCTTTCCCTTCGGTCTGTGAGGTGGCACTTCGGTGTCATTTCAGCTTCAGGCGCAGACGTTTCCTCGAGGATGGTTCAAAAGGCTGAAAAGGATTTCTTGTCCGTCCTTAACGCCAAGTTGAACGGACCCCGGTGTCCCCCCAGACGCGCAGAATTAGACTAAGCGGTAGTCGCTCAGGGGCCAAGGAAGTGTCGCGGTTGGACCGTTGCGTGAAATGGGCTCTCCGTGAAAAGCACCTCGAGCTCATTCTTTTCCAGCCGCAGCCTCAAGCGATATCAGCTGCCTTGGATTCTTCAGAGCTCGATCATTTGCACTTCTGCTGGGTCCGCCGAGTTCCCACCCGTCGCCAGTTTTTAAACTGGTAATAGGAATGACTGCTTCAAGCAAACGAAGCGGACAAACGACCAATTATGCTGAAATGCTCCGGATGTCCCGCTGACTCCGACACCTAAGCTCGACACGCCCGATCATCGCTCCCTTGAAGCAGATGTCGCCTGCCGCGTCTCTCTGCGCCACGCCAGCACGTTTCACCTCCAAGCGGCGACATTTAGCAATCTTCGCCTGAAGCGGTCTCCGATTCAGCACGGAATGCTTCCGCCTGAGGATAATCTGATCCTGTCCGCTGAAAAGACCATGCAGAAGGCCCGCAATGAACACTGAAGAGATCCTCGCGAAGCTAATTGCATTTCCCTCTGTTGTCGGGACGCCGAACGGCGCGATCGTCGATTGGATTCGCGAGTTCTGTCAGGTGGCCGGGGCCGAGGTATCGGTCTTGCCCGGCCCGGAAGGCGACCGGTCCAACCGGGATTGCCAAGTTATTTTGTTCGGCCAGCAAGGGGTCCTGCTTTGGACGGATTTCAGGCGTTCATCTCGCCGGTGTAGTCCTGCCATAAGCCGAATGCATCAGCCCTTGCACGCCGGTATGAGGCGGCCGACAGAGTGTATCGACGGGGCCGGAAGACCGTGTTGATCTGATCGTGGGCGGACAGAAACCGCTGCGCTTGGCGGGGCGATTTGAACCGCCCCATAATCTTCTCCCGTTTGCGTGTCGGGCGATGGGAATTCTCAATCCTGTTGTTCAGTCCCTTGTGAGCGCGATGATCGGCATCCGGAGCAAGGGCCTGAACCGGCTTGGTGTAGCTGCGCCGCTTATCCGTCACCACGACCCTGGGCTCGCCAATTGCGTCACCAGCCCGCCGAAGAACCGTCTGGCCGCCTTTGCATTCCGGCGAGGCTGAACCAGGATGTCGAGCACCTCTCCATCGCCGTCAATCGCCCGCCAGAGCCAGTAATTCACTCCGCCATTGACAATCACCGCCTCATCAAGGTGCCATTTGCTGTTTGGCTTTGGCCGGTCCCCGCGAATGCAGCGCGCAAAATGCTGGCCAAACCGGTTCACCCATTTACGGATCGTTTCCCGGCTGACACCAATACCCCGCTCCGTCAGCAGATCTTCAACATCCGCTGTACTCAACGCAAACCGATGATAGGCCCAAACTGCATAGGAAATGATCGACCTGGGAAAACGGAACTCTGAATCATCACAGCGATCTACCAGCGCTGAGCCCCGTCAACAACTTGCAATCCCGCTGGAACAGCGAGCGGACGAACCCTTGGGTTTGCCGCAGGGCCAAATGGAAAACGGTCCGAAGCTCCAGACAAGCCGTGATCGCCAGATCGGAGTATGTCCCCGGCCGACCACGCTTGCCGGTGTGCGCCCCGCGCCCCAGTAAATGCGCCACGCTTTCATCAACCCAGATAGTGACGTCCCCGCGCCGGCGCAGGCTTTCATTTTGCTCCGCCCAGTTCGTCACACGATGCTTGGACTTCGCAATCTTGTGCCGGCGGGATGCGTGGTGTTTGAACGGCATTCACAAAACTTCAGAAGTGAGACAACCCCGTTCAGGTAGGGGAACAATCGGATTAATGCAACAAGGCCGTTTGAAACCAAGCCTATGGAAAATCAATCATTTAGATGAAGCCTGTTATCAAAGTGTCATGTTGAAAGCGTAGACGAACGTCTGTCGTTTTTCCGTGGTGCGGGAAAGCGCCGTGAACCTAAAACGACTCGGAAACAGGCTCTGGTTGTATGCGGCTGACCAAGGTAATTTCAGACGTTAAGGCATCTTTGTTCCAGAAGGCATTTTCAAGCGCTCCCATCGTGACAAACGGACGAACCGTCGCGCTGGTGGGTATGGTTGCCAAGGACACCACTGTGTCGCCCAGGGACTACGACGGGCCCTCCGGCAAAATTCGATCGCTACACGACCTTGTCTTCAGGACACGGTTGGAAGCCTTGCGCTCTGCGCGCAAAAGAAGCGGAAGTGGCGCAGAGCGCAAAAGCGGTCGTTCCGGGAGGCGGACCTGTCTACCAGCCAAAGCGGTCAAGCAGGTGGGCGTGCGCCAGACCAACGGCAAGCAGCCGGAGCCGAAGGACTCGGCAAGGGAGGGCGGTGAACGGCCCCCGCAGATGGAATTTTCAACGGCAATTGAAGCCGTATCAGGAGCCGGTCGTCTTGCCGAGGCTGACGCAATCAGGATCGCGACATTGCGCAGGAGGGCCAGAAAAGAGATTTTCGAGCGGATAAAGGCCTCACGCGACGGGAGTCGCGATGTGAGTGCGGACCTGCAGGATTTGCTGTCGGTCGAGTTTCCGGTTCTTTTTTGTGAAGAACTGCTCGCCGAACGGCCACAACTTGTCGATCTGCGCGCTGATTTGCAGGGCATCCTTCTCATCCTGCTCGAACAGGACATGTTGACGGCGGAGACGCTTCAACTCTTTTGCCTTGGTCATTCCGGTGTGTGCCGGATACCAGCAGGTTCACTTGACGCGGAAGCGCTTGAGGTCGAGGCCCGGACGTTTTGCGATCTGCTGCAACGGGCCGCCCACGGCTATCTTCCGGACGAGGTGTTCGCGTATCTTCCGGAAAGACGGGATGCCATCGCCGGTCTCTATGAAAGCGCTTTCGCAATCAGAGGCATGGATCGGCATATCGGCAAGCTGCAGGCGGACTGCCTGTTCGCAAAGGCACTTGCGCTACGAATGGGCGGCGAGGGAGGATCCTCCCAGGAAAACGATTGCGAACCCGGCCTTGCCCACGTTGCCCATGGCGAATTGCTGGCGCAACCGCATCGATTGCTCGCGCATATCGGTTCTCGTCGCGAACCGTGCTGGGAAATGGATCTGCTGTTGGCGCAAATTGCTCTTTGGGAGCAGGAAATAGACCTGCACGAGCAACGGGCGCTTGCGGTGAAAAGCGCCGTTCGCCCATGCATGGTTGAGCGGTTGGACGCGGCGATTTCCATCTTGAACGCAAGGAAGCTTGTCGGTGAAATCGAGGAAACGCGATCCCGAGCATCAAATCACCCAAGCTCCGTGGGCGCCAGTGAAGCTGCGCAAGGAACGGTACTGTCGGCACAAGAACACGCTGAAGAAACCCTGGATCGTGCAGGCGGTCTGCCTAGGCGGCGCTTGGACATCCGCTGGGACGGCGGCAGACCGGTCGTCGTTGAGGATGCGGGCCCACTTTATCGCATTTCGGGGGGGATGGTCGCGAACGCAGCCGAAGTCGCCGGAAGGTTCGTCGATCTGGACACGTTGAGAGAACTGGGAGCGTCGGATGCGGGGTCCCTGGATGTCGGCAAGGTCATTCAGAATTTATTTGAAGCAGATCTGATCAGCACGGATCAGCTCAGGCAGGCGAAACGGAATATCAAAGGGCTGCGCAGCGCAATGGTTCGCTGCGATCCTCTCGATCATTTTCTGTCGCTGGTGTGTTTCCCGGTTGCCGCTGTGCTGCACAGTTGCAGCTTCGTCACCCGCGCTGTGCTTTTCGCCAGATCGTCCGCGGGGCTATCCAGCCCGATGACAGCCCGCTTCCACTCCGGAGTGAAGGACTTGGGCAAGACTGCGTCCGGTTCAAGGCTCATGAAAGGGGTCGTCTCCGAAATATCGGGCCAGACCGACGAGCAGAAAGTGGCCAGATTTGAGGATGTCTTTTTCCGGTGGGTTGCAGGGCGGGAATATTCGGCGAACAACAACCTTCAGTTCCCCGACGGGGCTGTTCAGCGCGGCCTCGGCGCGGCGCTCGCGAACGTCGGGCAAAACCTGCGAACGTCCGGGAACCTGAATGGGTTGAAAAATGACCTTGAGGGCCTCGATGAGGCTCTTGACCGGTTGCAGGCGCGCCAAGGGGAGGAGTCCGGTAATTCCGGCAACGCTGCGTCGGGCGCGCGCGAACTTCTCGCGCGAATAGAGGCCCGTTTGGGTCGCCGCGATTATCTGCTCGTGAAGCTGAGCATTCATGCCGCCATCCTGAGTGCCAGGTCCAAATCCCTTGATACGAATTATCTGAGGGTCAACGCATTCGATGCGCTGGAACATGCGGACGATATCAGGCGAGAGATCGCGGACGCAGGAATTGCCAACTCACTTGGCCTTGCTCAGGAAGATCTCGCACCGCTGATCGATGTCTATCTGACTTGCGCTCCCGAACGAGTCGCGCAGAAGAACGCACCGGCCGCGGCCAGTGAACGGCATGCCACCTATGATGCGGCGCTCCTGAAAGAGTTGATGTCCGACCTTAACGACCTTTTGGGAGGCAAAGTCGCGCGCAAACTGAACCTCGCTGAAAAGGACCGGTGGCTCGATGAACTCTTGTCGAGTGTCCGCAGCGTTCCCATTCAGCAGAAAACAAGCGTAACACTCGTCACAAACGGGACGACACCGGGCTTGTTCGGTTTCGTCGCGTCCTTGTTGAAGCCCGCGCTCGGTGCGC
Organism: Roseibium aggregatum IAM 12614; assembly: GCF_000168975.1. Taxonomy (GTDB): domain Bacteria; phylum Pseudomonadota; class Alphaproteobacteria; order Rhizobiales; family Stappiaceae; genus Roseibium; species Roseibium aggregatum. The sequence goes on along the minus strand of NZ_AAUW01000021.1, from coordinate 116,509 downwards.
TTGGCGTTTCTTTCTCGAGGTCCGTCTCCTATGCTCAAACCGTCGAAATTAAGCGCGGTGCGAAGCAATACGAGGTTCGGATCCTCGGGGGTGAAGGGTCAGCGATGACTGTCGGGATGTCCGCAAACGCCCAGGTCGGCAAGCTGGGCGGTTCAGCCGGCAGGGCGGATGTAGGCAACAGGGGTGTCTGCATCAAATTCGCCTCGGTGGAGGATGTGCAGAAATTTCTGATCGAAATGTTCTCCGAAGGCGGCGTTTCGCAGGAAACCTGGCTCTATGATGTCAAGGGATTTGAGACCGTTGCGCAAGACACGGAGCTTACCCGACTTGATGGCGAACTTCGCGGACAATTTGGAGTTGGCGTCGGTGAGTTGAAGGTAAGTGTCGTTTCCGCGGGAATAGGGCTCGGCACGAAGTCCTCCGGTTCAGTGTCCACCTACCGGTCGAGGTACTTTACCGAGCAAAAACGGAAGACGTTCAAAGAATTCTCTTTGACGACAACGGCCGGCTTGCTGAATTCCAGTCTTACGAAGGAGAATGTCGCGGAGCATGCAGCGGATGAAGAAAGCAACGGTCTGAAACCCTGCATAGGGACCACCGGCTTGACACTGTCTCAGTCGAACCGGTCGACCCGCCTGATGCGTTGCAAGGAGGTCCGCAGCTTCGACGGCGTCCTTACGGATTGCTCCAGGATCGCTGCGGTCCCCTTGACCGGAAGGGATGCGATCGAGGCTCTGGAAGTGTTCAGGAAAACCAGCTTGCCGATTGATATCGATCCGTTTCTCGACAGCGTCCGGGCCGATGAAGACTTTAGAACAGCGCTGGAGTCGGAGCTTCACAAGGCCCGGACCAACGACGTCATTCTGGTTGAGCAGAAACTGAAACCTGAGATCCTGGAGTTGGTACAACAATGGGAGGCCGAAATCCTGCTGCTCGAGCGCGAGGAAAAGCGGGCGGCGGACCTACGCGGGCTCGTCGACAGACTTTGCACAGATCCCAAAAGTTACAAGCCCGAAGCGATCATGATCGTGCCGAAACGAGATGTCGCCAAGACAAAAGCAGTCAATTTCGCGCTTTTTTATGTGGCCCGGACGGGGCTTGCCGAAAATCGCCAACCAGCCACCTACCTGCCTGTACCTTCTTAGCTCGACCTTGTACGTTTTTGGAGAGGGCTCTATCGCAAATTTTAGAGTCGTCTTGAAAATTTGAATTTTATTTTACTAATCTATTGGTGAAGCTAAATTCCGGCCGAATGCCTCCAATTTTTTGACTTTTTTTCGTGGAAATAGAGGTGCTGGCGCAGACTTGTTAGAATGTGAATCTACGCTGAAAATTTTGCGACAGTGCCTCAGAAAGACAGGGTGTCGAAGGCTCTGCAGGGATTGCCAAGTTATTTTGTCCGGCCCGCCTTTGTCCCTGTTTTGGACGGATTTCAGGCGTTCATCTCGCCGGTGTAGTCCTGCCATAAGCCGAATGCATCTGCCCTTGCATGCCGGTATGAGGCGGCCGACAGGGTGTATCGGCGCGGCCGGAAGATCGTGTTGATCTGATCGTGGGCAGACAGAAACCGCTGGGCTTGGCGGGGCGATTTGAACCGGCCCATTATTTTCTCCCGCTTGCGTGTCGGGCGATGGGAATTCTCAATCCTGTTGTTCAGTCCCTTGTGAGCGCGATGATCGGCATCCGGAGCAAGGGCCTGAACTGCCTGCGCAGTGATGTCATTCCAGGGCATTCGATCACTCCATCTTCCCGACAAAGACGGTTGAATATAACCCATTGATATAGCTTATCTATTTTATTCCATACTTTTCAGATCGTCCAAAATACCTCTAATATCATCCGCTTGTTTGATTAATCTGGTATTATTTTGTTCAGCTGCTTCCAAGTCTTTTTCACTTACTTCGTTAAATTTCATGATACTACCACCGATGTGATATCGCTCGAATCCTAATTGTTCATCCATTCCAAAGTTCGCGATGTACTCAAATTCCTTTTTTATTCTCTCAATCCGTAAATATTGCCGCCTTGCATTTGCCATTTCTTTAAGAGACAGTTTGGCAAATTTGATCGCAGAAACTAAATCGCAATTCTCTACGTGCTTATCGATAAGCTTCTCATATTCATCAATAAGTGTAACCGTCCCATTGTAGGAAAAGAGCGCGGTGTCTATGCGATTTCGTGCTGCGCGTTCCTCGACTCTTTTTCGAACAATACGTTTACTAAGTATGTTGACGCCAACCGCGCAAAGATACCCGTTTCGCGCTGCTTCGTTGAGGCGCGCTTCAATTAATCGATCGTGTTCTTTAAGGTCTTTTTTAGTTTCAAGAAACTTTACTTCAACACGGCGACCAGTGCCGTTTTTCAGGCAGCCTTTGCCAGGTTGCCGCTGGAGGTTGTCCACGCCACGTCGGACATCGGGCCGCGTGTTTTTATCAAAAAACCAGGTCGTTCGTGCGCCATCATTCTGCTGCATCCTGTCAACAATTTCTTTGAGTACCCAGGACTCTGCGTCAGCGTCCTTGTTGAAGGAGTTCGGGTTCTCTACGGAATCCAGAGCTTCTAATTCGCGGCGTTGAACCAGCTCTCCCACTGATTCCGCACCTTCGAGCGATAGCACCTCAAGGATGGCGGCCGCGGCTTTTTGCTCGAGTGTTCCATACTTCCAATTCAGGTCGGGCCGTGTTTTATGGTGCAGGCTTATAACCTTGGGAACAAAATCCTTGGCCCGATCAACCTGCTCCGTTCCGCTATCACTATCCACGATGGACAGCGAATTAGAACAGCTTGCGCGTTTTTTCCGGGGGTGAAGCTCTGTTACCGTGTTGCGGTTCGGCTTGCCGGGTGCCGCATCGCGATCAAACTGTTTCGCGGCTTCGGAACCACACTCCTGATCGCTAAACCGCGCCCGCGTTGTACCTTCGGCGGCGATGAAACCTGCACGTGCAGGCTGTTCTGTTTTAGAAGCGCCAGGTGCCTTATGTATATCCTTTTGGGAAATCACACTTGGTCCAGCGGATTCTTTCATAGGATTTCCATATATAGTTCTTTTTCCTTGGAACCCTTCTTTCTTCGTTGCCACCAGAGGGGAATCTTCTTTTTGAAAAATTTTCCGGAGTTCACTAACGCTACGTGTAGCGCCGGTTGCGGTAACAGTGCCCACTGTGTATTTCCCTAACCAGTTAATTGTGCGGACAAATTACTCGAAGTCAGATATTGTGTGTGTACCTTTTAGTGCAGGGCACATTCCATCCCGAACGGCAACACAGGTGCTAACGTCCCTGTTTTTCGGGAGGATTACTGGAGCCGTACTTTTCGCGTTTAAGTTTTGAAGACCGCCGGAGGATTTCCCGGATGTGCGAGGAGAAATTCGACCAGTCAGAGATTGCCAGACGCCTTCACCGGGACTGTGTTGCATAAAACCTGGCTCGGTCTCCGGCGGCACATTTCAGAACGGTCTCGAGGGAGGAGACGTGCCGAATATCATACCGGCAGCATTGCCAACTTGTGACGGCGCGGCGCGTGGAATTTGAACGGCCGTCAGAAAACGTCACAGCGAGAGAACGCCGTTCAGGTCAGCGTAAACCGGATTTCTGCAACAAGGTTCCCATAGGGAGCCAAGGACAAAATATTTGCGGCAGAACCCCGAAACGCGCATCCACGTGAATTAAGCGGCCCAGGGTCCGGACTCATAAATATGATGGGAATGGCGCTTCAACTGGCACAGAGCGGCAAAGTGAGTGTCGAAAAGCGGGTTTTGTGCCCGGTTAAGGCGCTCAGCGCTGCCTCTCAAAGCCAGCTGAGCGTCCCGGAGGGATTTGGCGAATATGTCCGGGTACTGCGTTGCAAGTCTTGGAAAGCCATAAGGCGGCCTGCGGCCTTGCGCCTTGTATCCGGACATATTCGCTCAAACCATTCACACCAAATTTATGGGTCCGAACCCTAAGACTCTTGCAAGCAGTCTGCAAGAATGTTCAATAACCTCAGGGTATCAAAATCGCACCCAGGATTCTGGTCTCTTAAATCTTTGGCTTTTTCCATGTCAAGATTAGGGTTTTTCGAGACAATTTTGGCGAGCGTCAAAATATTAGCATCAGAGAAGATCTTTTGCAGAGCCAGGAAAGCTTCCAAGTTTTGCTCGGAGATTAATTTCGACACACCAAAAATGTTGGTAACATATTCTGGATTGCGATAATCCAGCGAGACAAGATCTCGAAATTTCTTCAATCTAGTCAAGTCATGCTTACCGTAGAATATTCGCGCATCGACGAGAGCCAGAATACCCGTTTCAGGGAAAACTCCTTTTAAGCCCCGTAATTCATCCAGTGGCAGGTCTCCTAGGCCTTTCAATGCTCTGAAGGCATCCTCCGGGCTTGCGTCAGGGAAAATATTATTCAAGGCCCGTAATGTATCCATTTTCACGGCTCCGCCGCTTAGTGGAGAAATCCAAATGGATATGTCTCCGAGACTTGCGTCAGGGAAGAACTTTTTCAAGTCCCATAATGTGTCCAGGTCCAGGTCCCGGCCCAAATTGCCGTACGTTTCCAGCGTGCCGATGAGTGCGTAAATAGATGCATCAGGAAAGATCTCTTTCAAGGCCCTGCCTTTTTCCTGACTCAGGTCGTGGCGTTGTGCCCCCAGTCTGACGAAGTCGTCGGGATGCAAGTCAGGAAACAGCGCACGCAAAACCTTGACGTTTTCCAGGTTCAGGCCGCGGACTGCCGCCCATTCGATGATCTCGGCGGGATTCGCGGCAGGAAACAGCTCACGCAAAGCCTTGACGTTTTCCAGGTTCAGGCCGGGGGTTGCCGCTTCTTCGATGATGTTGGCGGGATGCGTGTCAGGAAACAGCTCACGCAAAGCTATGGCGTTTTTCAGGTTCAGGCCGGGGATTGCCGCCCATTCGATGATCTCGACGGGATTCGCGGCAGGAAACAGCTCACGCAAAGCCTTGACGTTTTCCGGGTTCAGGTCGGGATTTGCTGCCCATTCGGTTTTCACGTTCAGGCGAGGGTTTGCTGCCCATTCGATGATTTGGGCAGGTTCCACGCCAGGGAGCAATCCGTGCAAAGCTTTGACGGCACGCGGGCTCAGGCCGTCGGTTCTCGCCAAAGCTACTATAGTATTGATGTCTATATCTTGCCAGATGTTGCTGAGAGCGAGAGCGATATACCGGCAGTCTTGGGCATCTTTGAATTTAGGCTCGGACACTTGTTTAAGCACGTCCGCGACAGGTGTTTCCGGGAACGTTAGAGTAATCTCAATGAAATCATCATGGTTTTCCGGGGACTTCTCTTGACAAATGTCAGCGATTTCCCCCAAGTCCACACAATTAAATGCGCGTACAAGTGCCGCTAATTTTAAAGTGTCGTCCTTGGCCCAAAATCTACCCTTAATAAAATCTTGATTGCCTTCAAATCTGCCACCTACCGCCTTGGCCAATTCATCCCGGTCGCGCAACTGCGTCAGATTGCAGAGGTCTTCTGGCGACAGTGACGGGAAGATAACACGCAAGTCCCGTAAGGTTTTTACATTCAAATCCGGTTCATTCAAGAGGCAGGCAGCGAGCTCCTGGAGGCTTTCGCCTGGTAAAAGTTCTGCAAGTTCTTCCAGCTTTTCAATATCTAGAGAACCCAGATGGCGGGAGCTGATATTGTAACGATTTTGATGAGATTTTTCTTTACTCTTCTGGACCGCGAGATCTTTCAGATTCCGGAGTGTTACCCCCATAGCCTCCAATGATCGTTTTTCGTTACCGGGATCATAAATTCCCGAAAGAGCCTTTTTTACGTCCTCATGGAGCTCTCCGGCGAACGCCTCGCGAAGCCTTTGAAACTGATTTTCACTCAATTTAACGGTTCTGCCGGCGAAGGCGCCGTGGTCCGCGCCGTCGCGCTGAGCCTCCTCAGGGTTAACGGCCAGGAGAGGCTGGCGAGGAACAATTTCATGAGGGGGGGCCATTTTAAAGATCCTGAGCACTGAAAGTTAAGTCTGGTTTATTTAGAACGCGCCACCAAATCCTGAAGTGCTGTTTAGGACGGCCGTGTGGCATAAATTCTGGCTTTGACTGCGGCCGTCCCTTACCCTGGTTTAGGCATCATGAGGCCCGCCCGAATGTGGGCCGCCCGAGGGACGTCGTCCGCACTGATGTGTCCCATTTGACATAGTCCCCCCGCGCTAGAAGAGGCATTATCCTGTGGGCACAGGTAATAGTTGATTGCCTGAAGCCGACAACAGGCATCTACGCCCCCTGCGAAAGGAAAAAAAATGACCAATTTGAGCAATGTAAGCTCACAGGCGGAGATATCCCCCCCCCACTTGTGATGCTGGAGTTTCACAAGCCCCCGCCACCTTCCGCGACAAGGTTTTCCGTTTCATCACCGGCCGGCCCATGCGCAGGCCTACACCAGCTGGTGTTCAGCAACTTAGAGATGGACAAACGGGCAGGGAAAATACCCTGCGGATGTTGAAACGAAATATCGTTTGGCTTTTCTCCAAGATTTTTCGTTTTAACTGCGGATCATCCCCCAGGGAAATCGGTCCGGCGCTGAAGCAGCTGGTGCCCGGTCTTCCCCGAAAAAACCAAGGCGACTTTGACTTTCAGCTCCTAATGAAAATTTATGACATCCTGGGGAAGTCCGACGACGCGGCTGTAGTCAGGGATGGTTTGAAGTTGCGAAAAAATTCCGGCGACCACCAGCTCTCCCGCCAGCAGAAGAGGCTCGCAGCGAAGAAAAAATATCTCGAGCGCGTCGCCGACATGCTTCGTGGAACCAAAAATATCACCGTAGCGATCAATACACCGGAGAGAAAGCAGCATTTCGAGAATCCAGAACAGTTCAAGCGCTTCATGACGCAGGGCGTCAATATGGAGATCGACAGGTACGCGTCGCCGCCCCAGAACGCCACTCCTCAGGCTTCAGCGGCCGAGGACGACGCTCCTTCGAGCGCTCCGCCGGCGCAGAACATGGACAAAGAGTGGGTCTACTTCCGGCGGAATGGCATCGCTTCGTCTTCTATGCAGTATCGTGTTTATCTCAATGTCAAAAATCATGACGTGCAGCACGTGTTCGGGGACGTTGTAAAGACGATACTGAATGACCCGACAAGGTTCCCGGGCGTTGGAGAGGCAAAAGTGTGTGGCCCCTCGATAAGCGAGGAGATAGCGTTGTCATATACGTGGACAGCAAGGAAAACTTGAAGAAAGTAGTTGATCACGTCAAGGAGTTTCGACGCAAGAAACCGGAACGTTTCATTGATACTGTGCCGGCACTCACAGGAAAGCTGGCGCCCGGCATTTCGGTTGGAAGTGAGCCGACGAAACCCATGAAAGACAAGATCATGACACTGGCTAATAAATACCTGGATCACAAATCTGCCAACGCGCTAAATAATTCAGGTGTTAGTTTCGGATCGGTCCGCGCGATTTCTTTTACTATTTGCTCCGCCATGACGGAAGCCGACAAGGATTATACTTCCGGACGTAAAACTTATGATGAAGTATACAATAAAAATCTTAAATACGTCTTTCATCAGGTAGGGATTGACGCGGAAAAACCGTATCGGAACCTCGGCGACAATCTGGAACTTGATGTTTTGCAAGACTGAGTAGACGGCTCCTGAGTGACGCCCCGCCGTTCCGCGGCGGGGTTAGCGTATTAGAACCGAGCGTTGAGCGCAGGCTTCCCTTACCCTGGTTTTGGCATCATGAGGCCCGCCCGAATGTGGGCCGCCCGAGGGACGTCCTATGGCGCGTCTAAACCTCAAACAAGAAGCAGATTGACCGATGATCGGCGTTGGAGCGTGGATCATTTATCAAGGGTTTGCCAGTAGGCAGGCGAAGGTCCGCTTTGCGGATTTCCGGGCCAAACTTGCGTACCCAGCGGTGGATGGTCGAGGCGTCGACCGCAACCGCCTTGCTCGGCCAACAGCTCTCGCATATCTCGGCATGACAGCGGTCCCGGCGCACCGCCAGCAAGATGATTTCGCGCGGAAACCGACGTCGCTCGAATGGATTGCACCGGGCCATCGCTCACTCCACAGTTTGGGACGATGGTCTGTCTGACATCCCGAAGATTTATGCAACGGGCCCGTCCTAAAAGGCACAGCCCCAATAGGCTGTATCTGCTTACCTTGCAGGAGTGGCTAATTATATCGGAAAAAATACCATGACAAATCCGGCTCGCGTTCCCCCCAACGTTGGAAGATTGATCGATTGGTTTAACGCCAACGATAGATATTATTCGGAGCTAAACGCATGCAAGCGAAAAATTACAATTGCCAACGGCTCTAAACCAGCAAGCAAAAATACTGATGACAAAAAAATAGGTTCACTTAGGGAAAAGTCACCGTCCAATAAACATGAATTAGTCTTAAACTGCCGAAAAGCGATGAATACTGTATTTCAGAAAAACAATTCAGACAGCAAAACGAAAGATGGATCTAGGTTTAATCACGCCAACGATAGCGGTATGACATTAAAGGACGCGGAATTCATTGAAAAAAACTCAGAAGAGTTACTCGCAAAGCTGAAGCGTGAAGCGGCAGCCAACAAATTTTCGCTACGTGGCATTGATTTGAGCGGTATCGTCTTTGGACCTGAAAGTGATTTTAGCGGTTTAGATCTTCGTGGAGCAATTTTCGATAATTGTGACTTGACCGGCGCATCGTTCGACGGAGCAAACTTGGAAGGCGCGAGCTTCAAGAACGTTGTTGCCATTGGGACAACTTTCATCAACGCGCGGATGTTAAATGCGAATTTGTCTGACGGAAATTTTCGTGATTCAGATTTTACTGACGCGGACTTGAAGCAAACAAACGTTTGGGGAGCAGCATTTTATGAGGTAACATTTCAAAGAACAGACATACGCGGAGCGTATTGGAAGGATACGTACGAAACAGAAGTAATGCATGAAGATGACGAAATCCGTTCTCTCTCTGGTGAATGCGATAAACAAAGCTCGCCACGCGCACTATCCTTCGATGAACAGAGCTGGCCACACGCACCATCCTTCGACTTGTGAGATCGAGATACAAAATTAGCCCGCGTAAATCACGGTGATGGGCGATTGTGTGCCTGAAGCTATGATGTTGTCGCGTTTGCGGTGTTTTTAGGCACGTGTTTTGGTGCGCCGGATTTGATCCGTCGTTCTGGGTGTCGGGGCTTGCGGGTTTCGGTGGGCGGGTTCGTTTCGGGGGCCGCTTGCCCCGTAGTTTATGTGACGAGCCGCGGAATGCGGTCGAGGACGATGCGCAGGATAGCTTGGTCCGGGCAGGATGTCGGGAGGTGCAGGCGGATTTGGGTTTTCATCTCGACCACGCGGGCGGCGATCTTGAGGAGGCGCAATCGCAGCGTTGATCAGCCCCACTTGAGTGGTCCAGTTTGATTGTTAGTGCATGGCCGGTCTTTGGTCCATCGGGATGATGGTTTCGGGAGCCGGTGGGCGGTAACCCAATGCGCTGTGCGGTCTCTTGGTGTTGTAGTGCTTCCTCCATTTTTCGATCAGGATTTGCGCTTCATGCAGCCCATAGAAGATTTCACCGTCGAGCAGTTCATCGCGGAACCTGGCGTTGAAGCTCTCGCAATAACCGTTCTCCCAAGGTGAGCCTGGCTCGATGTAGGCGGTCCTGGCGCCGACGGCCTTGATCCAGTCCCGCACGGCATGGGCAACGAACTCCGGACCATTGTCAGATCGTATGAACGTAGGCACACCGCGCAGGATGAACAGGTCGCTCAAGGCGTCAATGACATCGGTCGAGTTCAGCTTTCGTTTGACCCGGATCGCCAGGCACTCCCGGCTGAACTCGTCGAGGATGTTCAAGGTTCGGAACACCTTGCCGTCATCGGTGCGACAATGGACGAAGTCGTAGCTCCAGACGTGGTTGCGATACTCGGGCCGGAGACGGAGGCATGAGCCGTCATTCAACCAGAGCCGTCCCTTCTTCGGCTGTTTCGCCGGCACCTTCAGCCCCTCCCGCCGCCATAGCCGTTCGACACGCTTGTCGTTCACCTGCCAGCCAGCATCCCTCAACAGAGCCGCAATCCGGCGATAGCCATAGCGGCCATACTGTCGGGCAAGCGCGATCATATCCTCGACCAGGCGCTCTTCATCGGCACGCCCTCGTGGTCGCCGCCTCTGGGTAGAGCGATGCTGGCCCAACACAAGGCAGACACGACGCTCGGAGAGCTTCATTTGGCTGCGCACATGATCGATGCAGGCACGCCGACGGGCGGGGCTCAGAAGTTTCCCCGTGCGGCCTCGGCAAGGATCAGCTTGTCCAGTGTCAGATCGGAGACCGCCTTGCGGAGACGCTCATTTTCCTTTTGAAGCCGTTTGAGCTCTTTCAGTTGGTCGGTTCCCATGCCGCCATACTGCTTGCGCCAGCGGTAGTAGGTCTGCTCGGTTATGCGAACTTCCCGGATCGCATCAATCCGCGCCATTCCCTGGCCGACAAGAACCTCAACCTGCCGCAGCTTCGTGACAATCTCTTCCGGCTTGTGTCGCTTGTTTCCCATCTATGATCCTCCGTTTTCCTAAACATAACGGCGGACCAATTCATTGGGGGAGGATCACGGAAACGCCGCAACCGTTTTTCCATAAGAGGAGCGTAGGCCAGAACCCACCGGTTGATGGTGTTGTGGTCCACCTCAAAGCCGCGTTCCAGGAACATTTCCTCCAGGTCCCGATAGCTCAGCGGATAACGCAAGTACCAGGAGATTGCCTGGATGATCAGCCAGGCCTCGAACTGTCTGCCTTTGAAGTCATCCTTCGACTGGCGTTTCAGTTTTTCAACGATGGCACTCAGAATCATGACGCGGAACTCCAATTTCTGGAGCGCTCTTTCAACAGCCAAATCTCAAGGCGTGGTTAACGCGAAAAACTTTGCAACACGCCCGTAACGAGCATTGATGTACCAAAAAGCACACCAATCTTAGATTTTTTATCGTTGTATCCACACCCCTTGATTGTCCTTCCGGGAAGGGGAATCTGGGATAATCGAGTGACTTTGAAGGAGCAAATATGTCCATCACAATCAAAAAAGCTGTCATCTCCGAAGCTAAGAAAGCCATGTTGGCAGAAGCAATTGCTTGTCGCGACACGCTCTGTGACGGAAATCCAAACTGCACTGTTTTGCCGTTCTGATTAAGCAGACCACTCCGAAGGAAATCGGAGTGGTCATTTGTAAAGCCAATGATGATAAAATTATTAATAGAAATTGCAAAGAAGCAAAAGACATATGCGAAAGTTGGACTGTCGGTTGCTATTGTAACGTCAATAACTTTCTCTCTCCTGAACACCTTGTCAACATACTTCTTGTCAAAAGCTTTTTCACTAGCCGAGAAAAGCTCGGACGAATTTGTCAGCATGCTCGTCTACTTCGTTCTGACGTTCGTCGTGGCACGATTGTTGTTTGAACCGAGATGGATTGCCTACGCCTTTTGGGACGGGGAATACATAAAGTCATACCTTTCGAAGACATATGTCGAGGCGATGAGAGGACTATCGCCAAATAGTGAATCTCGTGAGCGAATTGCATCAAGATTGATGCACTCAAGTAAAAACTTACGAGAATTCACAACTAATGTTATATTTTCGATTATTCCGGTGATTTTCGATGTTTTATTCTCAATTTTTGTTATTGCTATATTTTATTCTCATCTTATAGTATCGTTCTCTTTTACTATTTTCGTATATTTTCTGTTCAATCACTACGCCCTCTCAAAGCTCAAAGGGCTTGCGGCCGATACACGCGATACACAGACGCGTGTGGACAGTGTCTTGACCTCACTGATGATAGCGTCCGATGAAACACTCGCACTGAATGCAGTTAACAAGTCATCAAAACTACTATCGATATACCTGGAAAAGAGCAAGAATGCTATTCTTTCGTACAATTTAAAGAGATCTATTCTTGCTTTATTTCAATTCTCTCCAATACTATTATCAATAGTATTGCATAATATTTATTTCTATCACAGCTATACGTCTGGTTCCGTGGACCTTAGTGCGGTCATACTGGTGAACATGCTCCTGTTCACGCTAACCCGTCGTCTGGAAATGCTGAGTACTTCGATACGGCAGGCTCAACTGAGCTGGTCATTCGTATCTGCCACCTGGGACCTGATCAGCGGTACGGCAACTTCATTTAGGTCGCAGGGCAATCCAAACTCTGAAGCAGAGCTTCAAATCGAATGCCGGAATGTCGAGATCAGAGGGGCCCGATTAACTAGTACCCTGAAAAACCTTCGTGTTCGCAAAGGAGACAAGCTGGCACTGGTAGGCCCTTCCGGCTGCGGGAAGAGTTCACTCTTGCGGGCGATTGCAGGATTGATACCCATCAAACACGGCGAAATCATTATCAGGCATGACACTTCCGCCTATACCCCCCGGCTTTCAAGACCGGATGTGACATACAATTCGGCATCTCCGGTTATTTACCCGACGACCTTGACAGAAAATCTGCATTTCTTCGATCGGGAAACAAATGTGAGCGCTTATGAAATATTGAAATCGCTAGACCTGGCAATACCGGCAGACAATGAAATCGATTTTTCCAGTAGTGCGCCGTCGTTTTCGCTAGGACAGCTGAAGAGAATTCACCTAGCGCGAGCGATAACAAGCAACGCTCCAATAATATTGATCGATGAGCCGTTCGCGAACATCGAGAAGAGGCTTGCGAGAAAAGTTTCTGATTTGTTGATCAACCTCGATTGTACCGTGATTATTGCATCGCAAGATACTGACAACACCGAAAACTTCACTCGAATAATTCACTTTCAGGAACAGGAGGACAGGAGTGTCGAATATAACTAAAGAACAAATATTGGAAACATTTCTAAATGAGTCAATGTTTCTATATTTCACTCAAAAAATTTCCCACAACGACGAAACAGAACTCAGGACTAAAATTTCTGAACTTCTGAAGTTCTTAATGCTTTGCTGCCACGACGACCTAAAAGGAGAAGTCCTATTTTCGGAGGCAATAGATAATATTTGGCATTATTGGATACTCCAGACTCAGCAGTATCAAGATCTTTGCAAAAAATTGCCAACAGGAAAATTCGTCCACCACTCGTCTAACGATTACAGGGAAAACGAGATGACTGTTGAACCGGATAAGATTGCACAAAGGAATCTGGATTTCTTCAGTAGTTACATTGAAAACTTTGGAGAAATCGCCGATGAAACGCTGACTTACTGGCCCGGGGCACTCGAGATTATGAGCCTTTATTCTTGGGATCTGAGAACTTTTAACAGTGAACTGGCTCAACTATCGGCTTAGAGAGGCTTGGGAACGATGAATTCAGCCGTGACCTTTCCCGCTCAGTTTCTCCGAAATTGCTTCGATTATGAGGATTTCGGGGAAGAAAAAAACATTAACAAGCCTACCTATTCTTGCTCATTGCGCGAATTCCGCAAAGCGTTCGCCAGTCAAGGTTTTGCGCTCATCAAAGGATACTTCAAGCCCGGAGAGACCCACGCCAGGTTGCCTTCTTGGTTAGATCATGGGGGCATTGGCGACCTCATGGCACAGAATAACCGGGGTGACCAAAGCCTGGAGATCAAGCCACGGAATGGGGAGCATCGAGAACTTATTTACACTGAGAAGGGGCAACCTGCCCACTGTGACAGCGCCTATCATGAGACCATGCCGGATATCGTTATGTTGGGATGCTCGAAGGCAGCTTCGTCCGGTGGGTTGTCGATCATAATAGATATCAGGTCGCTCTTGTCCGATCATCACATGGAGTATCTGAAAGAGCGCTTGCGAGCGCACCAACAGATAGACGTCATATACTCAAAGCGGAATATCCGTGTGGAAAAGCCGTTTGTGAAGATGAACCCAAATACTGAACGGGCCGAGTTCGCTTTCACACCATTTGCATTGTCTGCCATGTTCAAGAGCAAGGAAGACGCCAATCTATATGATTGTATTATTCAAAATAGCAATTCACCGACATATTCCAGATATTTTTTGCTTGAAGATGGCGATTTTGTAATTCTTGATAATACTTCCATGCTTCATGGTAGGACGGCATTCGCGGGAGAGAGAAGTCTTAGCCGTTTCTGGTTCAAAGCCAATAGAACGGACCATACCTTAGGGATGGCGGTCTGAGCATGAACTACTTTGTAAAAACCGTCGTAGTCGCGGACCAGGCTACGTCACTCATCGACATAATTGTTGATCAACTCAACCAGGGCATTGGGGTGTTGATCATTCGAAACGTGCACCTGCAAGTTCACCATCTCGAGCGTCTCGCGCACGCGCTAGGCACTCCCGTGGAGTTAAAGTCATTCCACGCCAACGGTAGCAATGTTGTCTTAGATTTGAAAAGCCATGGGGAGGACGGACAACTCTCCGACCTGTATCGATTTGGGAGAAGTTGGCACACAGACTATACGACAACTTCTATTACAGGAGGATACACGGCCCTTTACTGCTTGGACGCCCCAGAAGTCGGTGGGGGCACAAAGTTTATTTCGCTTGATACAAGAGAGTTGCCCGAGAGCGCGCGTTCTCTAATCGAAAAATTCTGTGGCAGAAACCCGTGTGAAGTGGATGTTGAACACTCCAACCCCAAGGCAGACAAGACGATGAAATCAGCCATGCATCCGTTATTCCGAAAGGGAATGAAAGGGGAGGGGTGCTATATCAGTCTTGGAAGCTTTGCATATTCAAGAGCGCTGATTGAAAATCAGGGGTTCATCAGAAATATGTACAATGTCCTGGAACAGGAAGGGAAATCCCATGTCGCCGAATGTTCCCGAAACCAATTGATTGTGTGGAACAACGCTTACGTTGCGCACAAGGCAATGCCATATAATTCAGAACAATACAGGAGGCACATGCTCCGTATTGCTACTTGGGGAACCCGCCCGTTGCGGAGCTCCCCGTTGCCGTGGAGGGCGGAATCCAACGGTCCTAACAATGACCCTGACCCGCACATCTCCGATTTTTAGGCGGCGACTGCGCGGCAATGCGCCACTGCTCCCCAGCAGATTTGAGCTCCCGGAGCGCGATCGACGTTCCTCTCAGCCTTCAGCCTTCAGTTCCGGGCACGACAATGCTGCATGTCTGGTCACGCCCGGCCTTTGCGGCGGCCGCCCGGCATTTCTCGATGGCCTCGTTATTGGCATAAACCAGCTGGCTGGCTGTGCTCATGAACTGCGCGCTGGCAGGATCGCCGGCACTCATCATGGCAAAGCCGGCATTCCAGCGCGGAGGACGGCGGCGACCCGCGCGGCGAGAGCGTCGGGCAGACAGACCAGAACCGCACCGACCAGGAGCATTCCGGCCACCAGACCACCGAGGCCGGTATAGCAAAGGCTTCTGTTCTGGGTTTCCCTGTCTCGTGCACTCCTGGTATAGGCGGCGAGATTCCGGGCTTCGCGCGCCAGATCGCTGGTGGCCTCCTCCACTTTGCGCGATAGTGATTTTACCAGCCCGTCCCCGCCCTGTTCGGCGGCGCGCGTCAGCTGGCCCGGCTGAAGCCGGAGCACCGGCAATTGCTCGATCGCCTGCAGACGCTCCCCGGTCCGGGCAAGGCTTTCCACCAGACGGCCGAGATCGGCACGGGATTGCCAACTTATTTTGTACGGCCGGCAAGATGCCCTGCTTTGGACGGATTTCAGGCGTTCATTTCGCCGGTGTAGTCGTGCCATCAGCCGAATGCATCAGCCCTTGCGTGCCGGTATGAGGCGGCCGACAGGGTGCAGCGGCGTGGCCGGAAGATCGTGTTGATCTGATCGTGGGCAGACAGGAACCGTTGCGCTTGCCGGGGCGATTTGAACCGGCCCATTATTTTCTCCCGCTTGCGGGTCGGGCGATGGGAATTCTCGATCCTGTTGTTCAACCCCTTGTGAGCGCGATGATCGGCATCCGGCGCCAGGGACTGGACCGGCTTGGTGTAGCTGCGTAATTTGTCGCTCACCACAACCCTGGGCTCGCCGAATTGCGTGACCAGCCCGCCGAAGAAACGCTTGGCTGCCTTTGCATTGCGATGGGCTTGAACCAGGATGTCGAGCACATCTCCGTCGCCGTCAATCGCCCGCCAGAGCCAGTATTTCACACCGCCGATGACAATCACCACTTCATCAAGGTGCCACTTGTTGTCGGGCTTGGGCCGGTCCCGGCGAATGCAGCGCGCGAAATGCCGACCAAACCGGTTCACCCAGGTGCGGATCGTTTCCCGGCTGACACCAATCCCCTGCTCCGCCAGGAGATCTTCAACATCTGCCGTACTCAACGCAAAACGATGATACGCCCAGACTGCGTAGGAAATGATCGACCTGGGAAAACGGAAGCCCTTAAGGCGCGGCAAATCTGAATTCTGAAACATCACGGTGACCTACCAAACCAAAACCCAATCAACAAGTTGGCGAGGCCCCTCAGAGAGTTTCCGAAGAGTCTGATTAAGCGGGGCGGGGCACGATTGAACCCGGGCAGTGTCGAATGTCACAGGTCCGGCGCCACCCGCCTATTAGATTGGCTTTATCGGCAACGGATTACAGCGCGAACAGATGAACAATCCAATGAAACTCGAAGAGCAGATCAAGGCGGCATCAGACACATTCATTACGATGTTGGAAACGCATTTCACGGCCTGGAAATTGTCAAACCCAGAACGCGCGATCGCCTGGCTGGGTCTGCGGGGGTACGAAGTCTTCGCATGCGCGGACATTCTTGATTTGTCTGAAGCGGAGGTGATTTCGCACCAAAGTTCCGTTTTCGCAAAGGTAGGTGTTACCTGTTGGCCGCAATTGAAAAACTTCATGACGGACCAGCTTTTTTTCGGGTCGAAGCACAAGGGCTACTGCCCGTTTGTCTGGAATTGAGCGCGCGACACTTTTCATAACGGTCCAAATTCACGGGAGTTGACAGGCATGAGAGCATATTCGCCAACGGAAACACTGTTCGTCGCCGCGAGCGAATTTGTGCCGGCACATGCTTGCCTGGTTCGCGCGGGGTTCGCACAGGACAAGGATGGTACCCCGCTTTTCAAATACGACCCGTGCGGTTCGGAAGCGTTCTGGGATAAGCAATCGATTGCCAGAAACGGGGAGGGCCTGCGCCTTTTCGTCGATAAAAATGGCCAGGTCTGGACCGAGGATCAGATCGAACTGGGCGCTTAAGCGCGACACGCCATGGGGGATAGGCTGAAAGCACATACCCTGGACACCCAGAGAGCCGGGCCTCGGCCGGCGCCTCGGTTTTCAACAAGATGACTTCCCTCGGGCGCTCCGCGTTCGAGCGCATCTCATGATGCCAGAAATCCGGGAAAGGGATAGCTCCGTTCAATTCCCGGAATTTTACAACATGATCTCCCATTCTTGACCCGCTCCCAAATCGCCAAACGCCTGGCGTCTGCAAATCCTGATTTCTTCGTCCCGTTCTCCACGTTCCTCAAACGTCCGAGACGTTCGATTATCCGCCCAATGATTTATATGAGGCCGTTTCTGTCAATAGGGTTGCAAAGCACCATCACCCGCAGAGCGCGAGTGCTAATACGTTATAGTTCGGACGGTTCGATCGTTGCGCGACGGTCATGCGGATATGCCCGCATCAACTTATATCCGGTAGCTCCATGACGGCTGACCACAATCTTGCATTCACGCGGACGGATCGGGGACGGGTTCACACTTTTTGCCGGCGCTCCGAGGGTGCGCCAATCGTTGACACGACGCCCGTCATCCCGCCCTCAGACCTCTGGCCGGAGGTCTGAAGCTCTTTCGTTCTTCAGTTTATGCCATGGTTGGTGACAGTCGTGCCCTCTCTGGCAGAACGCCTGTTTCCACGTAGCGCCACAGCACAATGGCAAGCTTGCGGGCCAGTGCGATCAGCATAATCCGGCGCATGCGGCCGCCCTGGCCTTGTGTTCGAGTCAGATACCAGCGCGAAAGGGGACTGTCTGGCTGATATTTGATCCAGAGCCAGGCGATCTCAATCAGAATGCGCCGTGCCCACGCGTTGCCAGCCTTGGAAATGCCTTGGCATTTGGTCACAGTTCCGCTGTCGTATGCGCTCGGTGTCAGGCCAAGATACGACGCCAAATGGCGGCGCGATGCGAACGTTCGTGCAAAGACTTCGCGGGCAAGAATGGCGGAGGCTGTTCCGCCGATACCATGAAGCTGCTCAAGATCCAGTCGCTTCTGTTCGACTGCTGGGGACTGCGCATCGGCTGTGTCGCGCTCCTTCTCGACCTCACGCAGTTGATCTTCGACCATGATCAGGCGGGCATATTCGCGCTTTAATTCCGCGAGAAGACGTCGTGGGAGCCTGTGTCCCTCCGCTGTCTGGAGTTGGGTGAAGTCAATGCGGTTTCGGCGCTGCCTTGGTTCAACGTCACGAATGCCCTGGGCAAAGAGCAGCCCCTTGATCCGGTTGACGTGGGCTGTGCGCTCATGGATGAGCCTGTCCCGCTCGCGATGTGACCTGCGTGCGTCTTCTTCTTCGACGCTCAATATGCGCACTTGCGCGCAGACATGACGTTCCCCGCGATCAAGTGCTGCCAGCGCCCTGAGCATTGCCAAAGCATCGATACGATCCGTCTTGACCCGTCGCGCCCGGCGATTGACCTGCAGGCTTGCTGGATCGAGCACGCGAACATCAAAGCCTTGGGCGATCAGAAAGCGGGCAAGCCAGAAACCGTCATGCCCGGCCTCAAAGCAAATGATCATACGCCCACTGCTGTGTGTAGCGGCCAGTCGTCGAAGAAGCCCCTTCGTGTCACCACCAGAAAGTCGATGTATCGACGGCTTGTCGCGGTCCGGATGGGCGATGCCGACGATCCAGCTGCGCTTGCTGAGCTCAATCGCTACGTAGGCCGTCGAGTTTGCGTCGTGATACTGATCCATAGTGTGCCTCCCGTATCAAATTAACGCGGTCAGCCTATCCGAGAGCCAGAGCCGCTCTCATAGGATCTTTTTAAGATGTTCCCTGGGATCGCTTCACATCGACCGCATGGTTTCAACAAAGTCGCGATGCCTGTCTCGATTGATACAGCCGTGGCCGGGAACGTTACCTATTAGCAAAGAGTCACAATGATTGGAGGCTATTTCGGATCTGCTTCCGCGCGAGGCCGCTTGGGCTGAAGGAGATCCGTAGCGGATGGGTGTTCACGGGCCGCCTTGCCTGAAGAGGCGGCTCCGAGCGTGGCCCGGCGAGAACTGCCACGGTTGCGTTCGTGCGTACGGGTAGCACTCGACAGGTGTGGGATTTGTTACGGACCGCGCAAATGGGTTCTGGCTGCGGCGCTTGCGCCTCGGGTCGATGCGTCTGAAGGAGAATGGGATTTGGGCCGAAGGCAACAATCGGGGAGGCGCGCCGGCAGGGTGTTGCTGGTGAAGTAATACATATTTCCTACTAAGTAATAGTATTCTCATAACTCTGGCCGCCGATCAGGCGCCGGAGCGTTTCGCGCTGGCAGAAGCGATATAAAAGCCATATAATTCAATGAGTTGCAAAAATACAACTTGAAAAATCAATGTGGCGCCAATCCGTTTGTACGGCTTGAAAATGCTGAAAAGAGTTGTTCTATTAGTGGTGCAATCAATTGAATTGATGTGGCCAATATTTGATAGATGTGAAATCATACAGAAATTCAACTATCGAATAGTTAAGAAAATCTTTCGATTGCTAGTATAGAGAAAGTTCTGGAGAAAAATAGTGAAAATCAAGATCTTGATGCTCGGCGTCGCGGCAGCGGCCGCTGCCGCGACTTCTGCTCAGGCAGCTGACCTTCCGGTTGCTCCCGAAGCGGTCGATTACGTTCGCGTTTGTGATGGATACGGCGCACGCTTTTACTACATCCCGGGTACCGAGACCTGTCTGCGCGTCGGTGGCCGTGTTCGTACTCAGGTTGTGGTCAACAATGTCCTGGATGGGGGCGCTTGGGGTGATCGTGATTCCAACGGCTATGACTGGCTGGCTCGTGGTTACCTGTACCTCGACGCTCGCACCGCCACCGAATTCGGTACGCTGCGCTCCTATGTTTCCATGTATGGCGATTCGCTCAACGGTGACGACTCCGGATTCGAACTCGAAGAAGCCTACATTCAATGGGGCGGTCTGACCGCTGGTCGTCTGGCTTCAAACTTTGACATCTTCACCGGTCAGACATTCATGGGTGTTGTTGATCGTGACTGGTCCGACGCCACCACGAACCAGATCGCCTACACCGCCGCGTTCGGCAATGGCCTGTCCGCGACCGTCGCTCTGGAAGACCGTTCCGAGCGTGAATTTGGGTACTACGGCGGCACGCGTGCTCCGGACTTTGTAACCGCTCTCGGCCTTTCCCAGGGCTGGGGATCCGCTCAGTTGTCCGGTGTTCTGCATCATGTGTATCCGAGCACAGCGTACAACAACGCGACCGATGGCGAAGACAATCTTGGCTGGGCAGTCGGTGGTGGTGTCGTCATCAATCTGCCGATGGTAGGTGCGGGTTCCAACATCTTCTTCCAGGGTTTCTATGCTGATGGCGCGTTGGCGTACATCACCACTTACGATGGTGTCGCGGACTTCTATGGTGACGAAACCTCAAAAGGCTTCTCGCTGTCTGCGGGTACGTTTATTCAAGCGACGTCCACGATCGGTCTTGCACTGGACGGTTCCTACGCCGACATCGACGCCGCAGGCAATCTGAGTGATGTGACCCGCTACGCAATCGACGGTTCCGTTCAATGGGAGCCTGTCTCCGGGTTCATACTCGGTGCGGACGTTGGCTATGCTAACATCGATGTGGACAACGAGGGCGACCAGGATCAGCTCCTCCTTGGTGTTCGTATGCAGCGAACGTTTTAATTCTGGATATACCTGACTGAGGTCCAGGCCTTTTAGTCAGTCTACGGTCCGGCGGGCTCCATGCTGCCGGACCGCCCCTTCAATCCGCTTTGAAGTCCTCGGAGCCATGTTCGGAATTGGGTGACGCGGCCGATCAGGCGGCACGTTGATCTGGTATGGCGGTCTCCGCGACACCGTTTGTGAATTTGATAGCTTGGACGGGCATCGCCAAGATGTTCACGGTTGGTTGCAATAGGGCGTTATAGGCTCGAATTTATGCAGCGATCCCGGCCATACAGCGTGCCTGTGAGCTGCAAGTATCAGCCCCGGTTTGACGCCGGGATTTTACGTTGAGAGTGGAGCGGCGGGGGCGAAGGGAGACCTGATCCTGGTTTCCTGGAATTCGTTCGGCGTGATCTTGCGATTTGAACCGCCCTGGGATTTCCTCTCGTTTTCGCACCGTGCGGTGCAAGCCTTCCGACATGTTATTGAGCCCTTCGTGGGCTCTGTGAGTGGCATTGGAGCCCAACGGGCTTGCCGTCGCAGCGCGGCTTGTCTGTCACGATAATGCGCGGTTCGTCATGCGCATCCACCAGACGCTTGAGGAAAAGGCGGGCGGCCCAGGAATTTCGCTGACGCTGAACCGGAACGTCGAAAACATCACCCGCGCTTTCAACGGCCCGCCAGAGCCGGCATAGCCGCCCATTGATGGTCATCGCCAGCTCGTCCGGCCGCCACGTGCCCCCCCGGCCCGGGTCGGTCCCGGCGAATGCGGTTGGCGAGGTGCTTTCCAAACCGGTTCATCCAAGTGTGAACCCCACGCTCGGCCAGAATATCCTCAAAATCAACGGTACTCATATGGAACCGGAAACAACCGCATACAGCGCGGGCAATGACTTCACGCGAACAACGAAAGCCCTTCAGGCGGATCCGGATTGGACGGGTACAGATGCCGGGGACGTACAGCTTGCGGATGAGGCAGGATTTTTCTGCCTGTCGGTGATTTCACTCTGGGGACTGGACGCACGTTTGGATTTGCCGTTGGTACCCGATTGAGCAAATCGATACGCGCTGAAGCCCTTTTTCAGTACCGGCAAGGTCACAGTTTCGACCCGAGCCTGCAGAATTTTTTAGGTTAGGATTTTGGGCTCCAGGCGGATGTGATTTCCTACTCGCTAATGCTGGGCGGTATCTATGACACGTTCACCTTCGATGTCGGCAACCTCGCGATTACCCCCAATGTGGCGGGCTATGTGGGCGTGTCCCACAATGGAACCGGCGACTTGGAGGTTTCCGTCGGCTCGCAAAAGCGTGCTTGTAGAAGGTGACGGCAAGACCGATTTCGCGTGGGGCCTGGGTGGAAGTGTCGGAATTGGCCTGACCCAAAACGTGTCGTTTGATGTGGGCTACAGATATATGGATCTGGGAAAGTTTGAAGCAGGCACGCTGAGTCGGTGCATAGACAAGGAATTCACGCAAGGGATAGATAGCAACTATTCCACGCAAGAAATCATATTGGGCATTCGTTATACATTCTAGATGCCGTAATGGGCTGCCGCACGGCCCGCCCAGCCGAGTGAACCTGGTCACTCCCTCTCCCGCGACACAGACGCGACCAGCCTGAAGCCTGGCGTCAGAAGGAAGGCGCCCCCCGCGCCGGAGGCCCAGGTCCGGCCAGTGTCGCGCGACACAGGCACAGGGCATGCGGTCACTATACATGTAATCCGGAAGACAGCGGGGCCACTCAGGCCGTCTGCATCCCGAACCGGCCCCGAACGGAAACCTGCCCGTACAACTTTGTGATCGGCAGGCTCCCCCGCGGAAAGGTTACCGGCTGCGAAGTTTTGCGATTACTTTTAAAGGAACCAGTCGCATGAATTATTTGGCACCATCCTACATTGATGTCGGACGTGATGGCGAGGCAATCAGTGATGCGAGGCTGAGCTTCAACTACACATGGCCCGAGGAGGATCCCCGGCTTCAGCCCCAGAAGGCCCGACCGGCGAGACCGGAAGACGAGCGGATCTTCGCCGAATGCGTCAATATCCGCCGCCTTGACTGGGAACGCTTCCAGGAGATTTCCGCGTCAAAACCGGTTTATGACCGCGTTTTCGATCTGATCAATCATCGTACGCTCCAGTTCAACTCCCGCGGCCGCTATCGCGAGAGCCCCGTCTGGAAGGGACGGATCATGGAAGCGTGTGAACGAGGCAAGCCGATCAGCATTCTCCTTCCCGTGTTCTGCGTCATTCGCAATCCGGTGAAACGGCTGCAGCTCACTGTACCGACGACCGCGGAAAAGATTACGCTAAGGCATCTTGCGAACATCGCGGACATGATCCGCCAGATGCATCCGGCGGGTGCCGTCTTCCATCTCATCACGGACAGCACTTTCTACGGCCTGCCGTTCGGTGTAACCGCGGTGGAGGCGATCCGCTATGTCGATCTGCTGCGCCAGCTCGTTGCCGACATGGGATGCGGCGATACCATCAAGCTCCACGACATGTCCCAGATCCTGTCGGGACGGTTCGAGGACTTTCAGGAGAGCTTCGAGCACTGGTCCGCGCGTTTCAATGCCGATCCCTTGGCCGACAGCCTCAGCCAGGACTCCTACAATGTCTGGCTCGCCAGCATGGCGGCGAGCCTCAACACGGCCAAGCGGCAGCTCGACTACAAAACACTTCGGGACCAGTTCGGCGGTTCGGGCGAGGTTGAAGCGACAGACGATCTTTACCGGAGGGCCCGTACGAGCCTCGCCGAATACCGGGCGCTGAAGGCGGCCGCCGCGGATCTGCAATGGGAAGAAGCGTTCTTTCCCAACTCCCTGCGGGCGACGATCCATACGAAGAAGGTCTCTTCGCTGGGTTTGCGGCTCTACCCCGAATACAAGTTCCGGTCCAACCTTCTCCCCTATCACGGCATCGGCGTCATCCGTCTCTGCGAGAAGACCGGCCTGCACTACATGACCGTGGAACCGGAGATGTTCGTCTGTGGCTGCGATGGCTTCACACGCATCACCGGTCAGGACGGCTACACGATGCACTATCTGGAGGACCGGACAAGCTGAAAAAAGCCTCCGGCGGACCGAACGGCCGCCGGCAATTGCGAACGGCCTGGAAAGCTGTGGATTCAAGGAGAAACCCGTAAATGACCATCTCTTGTCCGAAGACAAGACCCGCGCTTGCTCCGTTGTTTTTGATCTTGACGGAACACTGGTGGACTCCGCGAACCACCGCAAGGCGCGCGAGGACTGGCTTGTGCTGATCCAGGATGCCCATGAGGGCTATGTCAGTTGGGAAAGAGCTGAGGCGATCCGTAAGATGGTCAGCGACAATGTACCCTCGAGCAGGCACCACGGGGTATTCCTCGGGAAAAGCCTCGCGATAGACGTTGCAGAAGGTGGAATAGCCGATGGTAACGACACCTTCCGCCTTTAGCCGCGTCCACAACTGCAAAAAGGTTCGGCGTTCCTTCGCGGTTGCAGCAATTTTTTCTTTCTTGGACCTGAACTCAAGGCGCGATTGACCCCTTGGCGCCCGTCGTGGTTTCACAGACGACATGCGATTACTACGCCCCGCGAAGCAGAGCGCCCTTCTGATATTGACTATTGAATGTGGATAAGATGCTGTATTGGTCGCACTGCTAAGCGCGATTCACGTACGGCTACGCCGCATAGACGGCGCGAGAAATGCGACCAATACGAACAGTATGGTGAGTGTTGGCACCCCCTATGCGAGCATCAAAGAACAGGTTTGGTGTTCGCTAGGCTCGGGCGATCTGATCGCCAAATAAGATCGTCCGAGCCGCTAACAGGTCCATTTCTACAGCCTATGATTGGGCTTGTATATCCTTTTAAATACTGCTCACCGCGCTTTTCCCACACATCGTATTTTTGCGGCCAACAAACCCTTAATGCCGCTGCGTATCAGCGGAAACGTTGAGCACTTGTGCGAATAAGCCAAAGATTCAAATGAGTTCCGAAGGATTGACATGCGAAGCTCTCGTTTAGAAAGTGCCTCACTTTCTCTATCTTGCCGTCCTACCCTTCGGTTCGTTAAACCGCATAAATACGCAATAAAAGGCGTTATTGGTCTTTGCTGTATTTAGTTGTTAATTGAAAGCCGGTATGAGAAGATAATAGATTTTAAGAAAATCCAGCACTCAAGATGACAAAAAAACACCTTTCAATGTGTGCGAGCGGAAAATGTAGGCTCATTATCTATCTGTTTTTAATACGCTTTTCGATCTGACCAGCCGTTAAAAGGCTATAAACGAAGACAACAGTAGAAAAGGCGCATAAATACTAGAAACGGCAACGCTCAAGACACCCGGCGTTAGGATATTGACAAACCCACGAATCTTGAATCGTGAACATGGCGCGAGCTCAGCAAGGGTCACCGCACCGCAATTCGAAAAACAGGAAATGAACCTTTGGTTGAATCGACGGCGGGGAAAGAGAGGGTTTCGGAGCGCCACTTTTAGTCCGGCGAACGACGATGGTCATCCCCGAACACCTCCCGCGCGGCGTATTCATACGAAAAGGGCAGCGCGGAAAAAGCGATCTCGCCATGTTCATCACGCAGCACAAGCGGAGTTTCGACCGCGTCGGCGATGCCACGCACCAGTACTCGCGACGCGGTTGAGGAAGCGATTGAACTGCCGGATCGATGAATTGGGCGGCGAGGCACGGTCAAAAACATCCCCTGCTATCACAAGAACATCAGCTCGCTCGGCCATGAGAGTCTCAAGGCTCTGGCTCAGGATGACCTCGTGATCTTCCTCGAGGCTCAAGCCCATAAACTGACGCCCCAGGTGCAGGTCTACCGTATGAAGGATTCTCATTTTACACCGTCAGTTTTTATACATGTAAAAATTATATGGACAGTTTGAAGGAGTCAAGCTAGATTACAATCATGGCTTTCGAAGACCTCAAACATGCCCAACGGGAACGCCTCGAATACCTCGACAAACTGTTTTCCTGGGAAGGCGCGGCGACCCGTGCTTCATTGATCAAGCGGTTTGGTATTTCGAATGCGCAGGCCGCGCTCGATTTTCGCACGTACCTCGCAGAAGCACCAAAAGATGCTCTGCAGTATGACACGTCGTCGCGCCAATACCTCGCCCATGACAGCTTTGAACGACTAACCGGCAAGACAACTTCGATGGAGCTTGAGCAACTCTTGGCGGGCGAGGCCTCATCTGTATTTGATAGATTACCCGATTTGCAGCGCACCCAGGACATACGTGTCTTACGGCCGCTCTACCGCGCTTTTCGGGCCAAAGATGCCGCGAAGATTGTTTATCAATCGATGCGAGATCCGGAGCCGATGTCGCGCTGGATCGCGCCCGTGCGTTTCGCTTCCAACGGGGTGAGACTACATGTGCGTGCTTGGTGCTTTGAACGGGAGGCATTCCGAGACTTCCACCCCGCGCGCATAGACCCAGATCGTTCATTTGCAGCGACGAAACCTGCTGGTTCGATACCCCGTGATGATGATTGGTTCACATGGGCCATCCTGAAGCTCAAACCACATTCAAGATTGACCGAGGCGCAACAGCGCTTGGTCCGCATTGAATTCGGATTCACTTCAGACGTGCTTGAGGCCCGAACCCGAAAGGCACTTGAGTTCTATACGGAACGCCGATGGGGTCTCGAGCAAAAGGAACCTCGTCTTGAAAGGGTTTCTATCGACTATGTTCCGATCAGTGAGGAGGAGATCGATGCAAATTGATATGCGCCGTATTGATCCATCCCTCAATATGACCGGTTTTATTTCGTCGAGCTGACCAAAGACCTTTTTGGCCAAACTGGCGTCCACCGCCAATGGGGCCGCTTTGGAACCTGGGGACGACACCGCCACGATTGGTACTCAACACAGGCAGAAGCTGAATCTGCCCTTTCCGACCTTGTCATGCAGAAGTTGGCCCGCGGTTATCTGATCAAGTTGCCGGTGTCAGACGACTAGGAGGCCTGAGATGTCATCCTTTGGAAAGTGTTCGCAGCAGGGTGTTCCGAAGAAAGGTTGGACCTGCATCGGATTTGAGGATCTCGGTGAAAGCTCCACCCAATGTGAAATGTGCGAAAACCAAGACATCCGTTATGTTCACCAGATGCAACACCCTGAATATCCGGACATTCTGGAGTGTGGCTGCGTCTGCGCCGGCAAGATGGAGGAAGACTATACTGCTGCGTCTAGACAGGAAACCGAAAGCAAGAACCTGGCCCGGCGGCGCGCGCGCTGGCTGACACGAAAATGGAAGGTGTGAGCGATACTTGAAGTGCGACTTCTGCGGATTGCAAGGGTAGGGGGCGTTCTCTCATTGCGCCAGCATCTTCTCCCTGAAAACTTCGGCCGGCGTCTTCCATCCGAGGCATTTCCGGGGCGTCGCATTGAGCCGGTCACAGATCCCTTTCAACTCAAGATCGGTGACCCGGCTCATATTGAGTTTGCGGGGAAGCCATCGTCGGGCGCGCCGATTGGTGTTTTCCACGGTGCCTTTCTGTCAGGGAGCAGATGGATCACAGAACCAGGTTTGTGTTCCAATTTCCGCTTGAAGATGCGGCCAGGCCACAAACTCGGTTCCTCGATCGAACGTGATGGATTTTCGGGAACGGATTGGCAGGTGGCGGATCGCATCGATGACCTTGCCGAGCACCAAATGTGTTCTTCTGTTGTCATTCTTCAAAAGCACGGTGAACCGGGTGACGCGTTCCACCAGGGACGTAACGTTGCCAGAACCAAAGTGCTGTTTGAACAACATTAAATCGCCTTCCCAGTGCCCGAACTCCTACCGATGTGCCACGGCATCAGGCCGGAACAAGATGCTGACGTCACGATGGAATTTGGGTGGCAGGCGCTTTCTCGCTCGTCTGGGCTTGCGCGACTTTCGATGTGTCGGCAAGTACCACCACAGCTCCTGGGCCAGGCCTTCTTTCGAATAGATGTAACGGTAGATCGTTTCCTGGCAGACCCGGTGGGAGGCGCCTTCGTATCTCATGCGCCCGGCAATCTGTTCCGGCGTCCAGCCATCTTTGATGCGATCGGTCACAAGATGGCGCAGACCCGAATGCCTGATCAGTTTTCGTTTTCGTGACCGACGCGTGGCGCATTCCTGGTGGGCCGCCACGGCAAAATAGCCGACGATGTCCGGCACCTGTTCATCTTGAAAATGGTTGCGTTTCAATTCTCGAAAAATCGTTGATCGGTGCCGCCCAAGGATCTTCGCCATTCGACAAGGTGACACTTTCGCCTGGCGCCAGCGTTCAATCTTGC
The DNA here is from genome assembly GCF_000168975.1 of Roseibium aggregatum IAM 12614. Lineage (GTDB taxonomy): Bacteria > Pseudomonadota > Alphaproteobacteria > Rhizobiales > Stappiaceae > Roseibium > Roseibium aggregatum. The sequence continues at coordinate 88,457 of NZ_AAUW01000021.1, read as the reverse complement.
GGTACTCATCCAGCGTCAGGTGGCTGTATTTTGATCCCATGACACAATCCTCCTGTTTGATAACCTATTGGTTTCAAACAGAGTTCGCACTTGGGAATAGCGCGCGCCCTGTTATAATCAATGTTGTCACTAGCGAGAATGGTCACGATTTGTGCCGGGCAGAACGGTCACAAACAGGGCGGTGAACCGGGCAGGGCAGGAGCAAGGCTGACCGCCCGGAGACCCCACATATCGCAGGTCGGGGAAGCCTTGCGGGCAGGGGATTGATTGGAGCTTCTGGGCACCCTAGCGTGATGCCATGGACCCAATGATCTCCCTGCGCTCAGATATTGATCTCGCCGAGTATTCGCCGCTCATTCGAGGTATGGCGTTAAGCTTGTGCTATGCGCATGACAACCAGGGCATCGGCCTGACGCAGTCGGGAGCTTTAAACCGAAAGTTCGTCACCTGGGCTGCAGACGCCTTCAACTGGCCAGAGTACACCGTCAAGGAACTCTATGTCGTCAACAAGGTCCTGAATGAACAGGATATGCCACCCTTGTGGCCAATACACGCCTTGCTCAAGCACTTCAAACTGCTGCGACGGTCAAAGGGGCTTCTCAAGGCCACCAAAGCCGGCGTTAGTCTCGCAGAGCGTCCACGTGACCTGTTCGACCTCGTCGCACCTGTCTACCTGTACCGCTTCAACCACACACCTTATTTAGAGCGAACGGATACTCTACATCACTTTTGGCACGTTTTTCTCAATGTACTCAATCTCGAGGCCGAAGCCGGCTGCTCCTTGAGTAATCTTTTGAACGTGCTGTACGGGTGGGAAGAAACGGACAAATACGACCCCGACTTCAATGACAGGAAATATATGATCCGCCTTAACGTTCTCAGACCCTTGTGCTGGCTGGGTCTTCTACGCCATGACCGCAACGGCCTTGGTCTTTTCGAAGAGGGTACCTACTACAAAACACCTCTCTGGCAGGCATCGCTGCGCCTTGAAAGCGACCCCGAGGTTGGCAGTCGCCGCCTGAGTTGATGCCTCAAACGAGGTCCGTCTCCTCATTCCGCCGCTCAATCTTCGATCCCTTTTTCTGCCGCTTGGCAATGTACTTCGGATCGTCAAACAGGCTCGGCCGTCCACGCCTCTTTCCCCGACGTTTGTAGCCGCCTTTCTCGCTCGACGACTTGACCTTCGGCGGAGGCAGGTTGGCATCCTGCTGTTCCTTCACCCAGGACAGGACATCGCCGAGACGCTTGTTCTCGGTAATTGCCGCATGCGAAACCCGCTGGTCTTTGTCGAACACCTTGAACGGCAACGAAACTCCGTTCCAGAGCACCTCAAGACAACCGTCAGCAAATTGGCGCGTCTCGACATATTTGCCGGGCAGGGCGCTGGTCACCTCGTTCTCTTCCAGGATCAGCCGCTTGCGCTCGTAGGAAACCGCAAGTTGTGCGGTCACATAGCGTTTTTCCTTCCAGCACAGTATATCCTGAAGCCGGTCCGGCTCCACGTTCAGCGCCCGATGAAGATTGTCAGACCGTGCCGGAACCTTGGAAAACTGCGCGTTGTAGCGCTCGATGAATGTTGGCAGGAACGCGTTTGCATCTTCGATCGTGCCGATGTCAGCCAGCCTCAGGGCCTTGACCAAACGGTCCTGAAGGGTGCGGTTGGCCCGCTCGACGCGGCCCTTGGCCTGGCTGGAATTGGCGCACAGAATCTCGATGTTGAGCTCCGACAAGGCCCGGCCGAACTGGGTCATGCCTTGGCCTCCTTTGACCTCCGACTTGTTGACCCTGAACACCGAATGCTTGTCGGAGTAGAACGCAACAGGTCGGCCGTGATGGGTCAGATAGGAGTCCAGTGCCTCGAAATAGCTGAAGGCGCTTTCTGATCGCACAAAGCGTAATTCCATCAAGGTACTGGTCGCATCATCAATAAAAACCAGCAGCGTGCAGGGATCGCCTCTGTCCTCAAACCAGCGGTGCTCACTACCATCGATCTGTACCAGCTCGCCGAAACATTCCCGGCGCAATCGTGGTTGATGAAACCGCCGGCGTTGCTTGCGGGACAGCCACAGGCCGTCCTCGATCATCCACTGGCGCAGCGTCTCCCGGCCGACCTTGAAACCGTGATGTTCCAGAAGCATCTCAGCCGCCAGCGTCGGTCCGAAGTCCTCATAGCGCTCTCGCACCATTGTCATCGCATACTCACGCTTGGCGGGATGGATGGCGTTGTTCGGGCGGCGGCCACGAGCCCGGTGACGGATCCCGCCAGGACCTTCGGACCGGAACCGGTCCAGCAGACGATAGACGTGCCGTCTCGACATGTTCATCAGGTTGGCCGCCGTCGTGACGCCAACGTGGCCATCTTCGACCTGCGCCAGGATCTCGACCCGATTCAAATCACGCTCACTCATCAAAACCCATCCCATGTCCATGCTCCCGATAACCTGAAGGACGCGGGAAGCGTGACATTTTTGAATTGCATATGTGAGACATTTTAGTCCGGCGCTTACAATCAAAAATCGCGTAATTATCATTATGGAATATTTTTACCAATTGGTCTATTTTGATCGCGCGTTCTACGGATCGCGCTGCACCACCAACCTGATCAGCTCCAATCGACTGCGAATTGTGCCGACGCACCCACAATCGGCGGGCTTCACTATCTGTGTCATTCGATACAGGCAGTGGCCTCCTAATGGGGCTATATAGCACCAGCAGTACGAGGCTCGAATGAGCCGAAAGATCCTCGCAAGGTCGTACTGCTGCAGATCCTCTCAGGATTAACTTTGCCCAACGCCCGTTCCTCGTGAGCGGGCGTCTTTTTTTGTTTGGCGACACCCGCAACACGAGGATTACTAACTTCACCCCAGCCTTACTGGCAGGATTGGGCCTGGAGATCGGCGGACGCCTGCGCTCAGGGCGCTGCAATCAGATTTGGTGCGGACAGCGGGACTCGAACCCGCACAGCTCATCGCTTCCGGATTTTAAGTCCGGTATGTCTACCAGTTCCATCATGTCCGCGTTTTCACGCCCTATGAGCGCCCAACTTGCGCCCCAGGCCCAATTCTTCTGCGATTTCCGAACGAGCGGCCGCATAGTTGGGCGCCACCATTGGGTAGTCCGCTTCAAGGCCCCACCTGGCCCGGTACTCCTCAGAGGTCAGGTTATATGCGGCACGCAGATGACGCTTGAGGGATTTGAACCTTTTGTCGTCTTCCAGACAGACGATATAATCCGGCTGCACGGACTTTTTGATGGGTACGGTCGGGATCAGCCTCTCCGCTTCCGGCTCTTCTGTCACAGCAGCTGCTGACTGCAATGCCTGATGACGGAGCCGATCAGATCCGTCAGTTGGGCCTGTAGCTGCGGGTGCTTTCGGGACATCTCGTAGTGTGATTATAGCTTTTCTCGGAGCGCCTCGTAAGGCGTCTTTCCGTTGAAGGCACCGTGCGGCCTGGCGAAGTTGTAAAAGCGCTCCCATTCTTCGAGTTTCGCCTCCAGATCAACGTCGCCTTTGTAGGTGAGTAACTGGTAGAACTCCTGTTGATCTGAGCGGTGCGAGCGTTCGACCTTGCCGTTCAGTTGCGGCGTACCGCGCTTGATGTAGGCGTGACAGATGCCCTGGTCTTCGACATGCCAATGGAACTTGGCCTGGAACTCATGGCCGTTGTCCGTTCTGATCTCGCGAATGCGAAAGGGGAAGCTCTTGATGACGTGGTCGGCAAAGTCGATGGCGCTGGAACTCGGCGCACTCGGTTCCGACCACTACAACACAACAATCTTTGATAGTAACAAACGAAAAACAAACCCCAAGACGTAGGTATTCACATCGAAAAATGTTCGAATTCCGTTACTGTCTGTGACGTGCATCACCGGTATTCGTGTTCAATATAAAACATATTGTTTTTACTGATATGAAATGGATTTACGACAGAAGATTTGAAATAACAGGTCATGCCCATTATCACAATATTGATTGTAAGTAAGAATCTGAAGTGCTGTAAATATTCTTTTATCATATCAACTTTAAATAGATTAATGGTCGCGAGTGACCCAGTCTGCAATACGGCTTGCCTAAATAGTTGCGTTTTTCGGCTTACAACACTGCAGAGTATTACACGCGCTACAAGGGAACCAAGAAATGATCGCGCTCGAAGCGCTGCGGCACAATTTGACACTTTGGCTTGGGTTGAAAGACGCTCTTGACCTTATAAGCTCACCGACTGAGTTGGTTTTCGAGGACGGGCCAAACGTTTGGCTAGAGGCAGACGGTGCACGCGATCAAATCGTGTTGTCGTCCCTTGTGCCGATAAAACAGCCATTGACGCAGAAAGGGCAGATATTTCTCCTGCAGCAAAACAATCCGACCCGTAACCAATCCGGCATGGTGATCGGAGCGCACCCAGACAGCGGACTTATAACGATCTCTCGACGCTTTGATGCCGCGACTGTTGACCAAGGTACCTTCGAACATTCCGTGCTAGGACTTGTCGAGATGGCAAAGGCTACTGCCGCCGCCAGCCGCGAGCTAGATGAAGCGCCTATTCGTGATGTGCTAATGGCGCAGACACGCATTCAGGGACCGCAGCGCGGAGTTTCGATCGATATCCTGACGGAAGGATTGAAACCAACAGCATTCGCACTGCAACGGGTTCGCGGCGATGCCGCCGCATTGTCGTTCGCGGAATGCGATGTGATCGTGGAGGCGGTTGGCGCCGAGTATCTGGTCAGCGCAACGTGGCGGTCATGGAACGCCTATGCGGCGACCGGTGCTTGCGGCGCTCAAATGCTGTTGCGAAATCTGTTCCTTGCCAAATGTCGCTCTGCTGGTTTTTTTCTTGATGATGAAAACCAGCCCGGGGCGTTTGCACTTTTTGCATTGACGGGTGAAGCCGAAACCGCCTTCGGCGCAGCAACGGCATCCGCGGTCGGAGATCTGATGCAACTGCCGGGTTTGGAGCCTTTCAACAAAAACGTTTTCATGCAGTTACCGCCGAGCGAGATGCTGATAAAAGTATAACTGCCTGTCAGGAATAAAATAATGTCAAACACTATTTCAATAAATAGAACTGTCAACCCAGAAGCATTCCTTAAGAAACTCGACAAATTGCAGCAGGAATCAAAGCGTTCAGACGTTAATCTGCGATTCTCCTCGCCAATAAACGAAACTTCAACGTCAAAAAAACTGAAACTCGTTTCCGTTGGATGCGGTGAAGCCGGTGTGACGCTTCATCAATGTAGCAATGGACTAATGTCTCTAATCGACCGTATAGCTATCGATGATACAGGCAAGACATATCTGAAGGAAAAAATAGGCGAGTTACGGAATGAGGAGCTGACCGTTTGTCAACTTCGCCGCATGCTCACCGACGCGATGGCAAAAAACGATCCAGGCTATTGGCCCCTCCGCAGCGACTCAACCGTTAAACTTGATCTGTTAACATCAAGTTTCAGATTTTCGCTCAAGACATTGGAAGCTAAACCCAGTGTCTACGGCGCACTCCTAAAACAACTTTCAAGATTGCACGAAGAGCCTCGCAGCAATTCTATTGAACATATTGAAACGCTTCAAGATGTTTTGGATGTTCTTTTGGCAACTCGGGGAGCGTTTACCGATTCTTCGGACGACGCTCTTTTGCAAATTATCGAGCCTTCTTTCTACGAGAATAAGGGTCTTGTAAATGCATTCAGGGATGCAATTGCCTCAGCAGATTATCCCGGGGCTGTCATACGTGCCGCAGCGATTTTCGCGCAAAAGGGCGATGCTTTAAAGCGGTTTCAAGAAGACGGCGCCTTCAGGTCAAAATCAACCTACGTTCGAAATGTGTTAAAGATGGTCGGCAAGGTGGGCCATGACGCGCCCGAACGTCTTGAGGCTTTTATTGAAAATTCGCGGCTTAAAGAAAACCTGTTTTCGATTCCTAATCCCGGTGAAGCGAGGGATGCTCGTTTCAAGCGCACCAACCATGTCAGCGACGCGCTGATCGCGAGCGCGGATAGGTTGTCTGTTCCCGCCATTGATTTGGACTTCGAAGCGGCGAAGAACGCACTGGATGATGTGATGTTTTCGCCAGCGGCTGGCTTGAGCGATCCGTCGATGCCAGCGGGGCCAAGTTATGCTCTTGCAGTGCAAATGCGCGCAACACTGGCGTATTTTCAGAACGAGAAGAGCGCTCAGAGGAATATATTGGAGGTCACCGGACCAAGTAATCCTGCCGCAAGAATTCTGGTCGCGGGAAGTGTCGGGGTTTCGCACGACCGAATTACGGACAGGGACACGCAACGTGCAGTAGTCAACGCCATGCTCTCAAACGTCCGGCAAGGGGCAGTTGGAACATGCTCGACGACAGCACCTTTGATCAAATTGCGGGCGCACAACCCTGACAGGATGCTCCGCATGTATACGGAGATTGCAACGAGGGGCTGTTTCACCGATGCCCAAAAAATCCAGACGCCGGCCGTTACCAAAGTGACCGCCGATGGCGATCCTTTGCTTCGCAGTTTGGAGGCAACGATCATGACAGCGGCCATCCGCAATGAGGCCTCTGGTATTCAGAAGGCCGGCAAACGTGCGGCAAGCGCTGCGTCCAAGATGCTCCGCCCGTCTAAGATGGTTGGTTTCCTGAAACGGTTAAAAAACACGCCCAAAGAACAGGTGGCAATTGCTACAGCTCTTCAAAGTATATTCGAATACATCTACTTTCCGGATCGCGAACTAGTCTATGGAACTGATGGCGTGTCGACCCATGGCGTATATGTCCTTGCAATTAAGGGTGAAAATCCTCCCGAATTAATCGAAACTAAAGAGGATTGGATTGATGCAACTATCAGAGCATTGACTGCTGACAGGACGATCAATTCTCTAAAAAAAGAATTTCAGAATGAAGACATCTTGAGGCATATTGTCGGTGAAAGTAAGTTCTTGGAACTCTTCAAGAATGATGGCCGCTATCCATGGGAAGTAAAGCGCGGGCAAAATTTGGTCACCATTTTCTCGACGCTTTACGGCGGGCGACCAAAAATAAGTCGCGTTGCTGGGAAGTTTAAGGGAGAAAAGGACGGCAATGGCGAGAAGCGCAGTGCGCGTGCGACCGATATCGTGGCATCGTTGCTGGCGGCGCCGCCATCCTCGAAAGGACAGAACTCGGTCGTTGGGGTCCCGGGACACGGGGTAACATTTCTCTCCGACCATCCGTCTCTCAGGATTGTAAAAGGATCTACCAAGGCAGAATTGAACACATCGATTCAATCAGCTTTGCTAGGTGGCCTCAGTAAACGACTTACCAGCCAACAAGGCGAAGAGGTTGCAGATGCATTAGATGCTGCGTTTAACGGCGCTTACCTTGACACCAAGCTAATGGCCCTTGATCGTGATTTTTGTAGATCAGGCGTGACATTACAAGATTTCCTGGACTATGTCAAAGGTCGACTAAGATCTTACGCTGAGGAACTCGGGAAAATAGAAACAAACAATATGGCGAGTAGAGGTATCGGAGAACCGAGATGGGAACAGTTAGATAAAAGCATTAAGGATAAAATTATAGACGATAATATAGGTTATTTTGAGAGCGTGCTTAAGACTATTTCCTTCAAATTAATCCAGAAATTTTCCAAGGTGAAAGAAATTGTCTTTATCGATACGAATTGGGGTGATGATAAGGTGCGGAACGCATGGGCATTGTGCGTTAATCCAGGCACGTTGAAGATTGATCTGTACCAGATAGACAACCCTAAATCCCAAAATAAGCCTGTTGATAGCGATTTTTTGGAAGGAGAATGGAAGCTTTATTATCGGAAGGAAAAAGCAAGATGAAATCTCGAATCCATAACCATACAGACATCCTCACAGGTTTTGATCCGGACAGTGGAAGCGACGTGGTCAATATAGGTGACCGAACGTTCAAATCCGCCGCCGAATTGCTTGCAGGGGCGGCCGACATTTCGTCTGCACAGAATGCCCCAGCCCTGGCCGAGGCGATAAACCATTTCGCGACGGGCGGCGATTTTGAAGTAATACAAGATCCGGAGGCCTACGAATGCGCCTATCGTGCGCAGCTTGCTTTAGAAGACCCGAAAGCGCCTTACATCGAACGGGTGGTAAGGTTTTCCGATTTCGGTATCCCGGATTTTAGCGCCATTAGACCGCCGCGATACGTCAACGGACAGTTGGTGTTCTTTGCCAAGAATAGCACGACTGGTCTGCCGTATATCGCAGAGATCGATCATCCGACAGCTATGTCGAATCCGACCGCATCATGTTATGAAGCGCTATCCCTCAGTCCCACTGTGTTGCCGAATGACCTTGCCCCATGAAACCGGACCAGGGGCTTATTCAATTATGCAGCCATCTTGCTTTCCATGTCCATCCTAGCCCGCTTAATTCATGGTGATGGGCGTTTGTAGGCCAGAAGCTATGATGTTGTCGCGTTTGCGTTGTTTTTAGGCACGTCTTTTCGTGCGCCGGATTTGATCCGTTGTTCTGGGTTTCGGTGGGCGGTTGAGTGCTATCGCCTCAAGGCCATTGTAGCGCAGCATGCAAGACACGCAGGATCGTCACCACTTTGGAGTTCTCCGCGTAGACCACGATGTAATTTGCACGCACGACCATCTCACGCGTCCCATCAACCCGACCGGGGCGGTATATCTTCGCGTTTTCCGGCAACTTTGAGGCTTTGCTCTCAATCTCGTCCTTGAAAGCCTGGGCAACGTCCGGGTTGTCGTCGGAAATGTAGTCGACAATCGTCAGGCGGTCGGCGATGGCCCTGGCCTTCCATTCAAGATCGGGCACGGCGCTTCTCGTCAATCAACGCCTGAGCCTCTTGCATCACCTGGGCGTGGGGTTTGGCCGGGCGTGGATCGTCCAGTGCTTCCTGCACCTTGGCGCGGAACCAGGCATCGTATGCATCAGAATCAGCAGTCAGGCCAGCGGGCAGCCCGCCTTCTGTTGCGACGCGTGTCAGGAGTATGCGCACGGCATCGGACAGCGTAAGGCCGACGCCTGCGAGCGCGTCTGCGGCCTGAGCTTTGAGCTGATCGTCAACGCGGACGTGAAGCATGGATGTTTGAGCGGGCATGAAAATCCTCCTATAGCTTCGAGCACTGTGTCTCAATTGAGATACTGACGCGAGTGGTGCCGCGACTCAAAACTCTCGAGCACTGATCCTGTCTGCCAGTCGCGTCATGAGGTCCATGCGTTCATGAAAAATTGCCACAACCAAGGCAGGTGCACGCTCACGCGGCAAGCAAAACACGTAGTGATGCTCGCATCGTGCCATCCGCAGCGAGGGATACAATCCACTCATGTCCCTGAGATAGCCTTCACCGGCGGCAAGGCTGGCAATGCCGTGCTCCAGATTGGCAATATAGTGGCGTACCTGTGCAGCACCCCACTGCTTACGGGTGTAGCGGATGACGTTGCGCAGGTCGGATTCCGCCTCCGTCGTGAGGATGTAGGTCGTCAACTACGATGTCCGGCCAGCTCTTCATCCAGAATTTCACCCATGGTTTTGGCGGACACGTTGCCCGCGAGACCAGCGTTGACGCGATTTCCCAGCAGAGTTTTCAGCTCTTGCCACGCCTGATCAGCATCGCTGGGGAACAGGCGTTCCAGGGCGTATTGCTTGATCGTCTTGCCTTCAAGGGCAGCCAGCGCTTTCAGGCTTTTGTGCTGCTGGTCCGTTATGTCGATTGTCAGACGGCTCATGGGCATCTCCAGAGAATTGCACAACCCCACATTAGCACATTTAAAGAAATGAAGCTATCATTATGCCCAGTCAGTCAGAGGACCGCTTCAAGGACAGGTGAAAACCCTTCCTTCGATACCAAGCCGTTTGCGGAATATTGAGTACCTTTCAACCGCCCACCTCAGCGTCCGCCTCAAGCCGCCGATAGATCGCCTGACGCGGGACTCCGGCGGTCCGCGCCGCGGCTGTGATCGTCATGCCACCATCGAGCATCTGGCGGATGCCGGGCCAGCGTGCGTCGGTGATTGCCGGTGGCCGGCCAACCGGCCGCCCTGCCCTCTTCGCGGCCGCCATTCCCTCTTTCGTTCGCTGCCGGATCACATCCCGTTCGAATTCCGCGTAGGCCGCGCTGATATAGAAGAACAGCCGCCCGCCAGGCGCCGTCGAGTCGATCGCTTCGTGCAGCGACACAAAGTCAATGCCAAGGCCCCCGATCCGCTCGACATCCTCGATCAGGAATTTCATCGATCGGGCCAACCGGTCAAGTCGCGTCACGACCAGAGCGTCCCCTTCCGAGGCGGCCTTCAACGCGCGCTCGAGCTGCGGCTTGGATACCGCCCCTCCCGAAACACCCTTGTCATGGAAAATACGCTCGCATCCGGCCGCCTTGAGAGCTTCCCGTTGACCGGCGCCGACCTGGTCACCGGTTGATGTTCTGATATACCCGATTTTCATGTCCGAAATTAATCACGCCATGTAATTTCAGACAAGCCGAACAAAGGACAGTTTTCGGTTTCGGACACATGGTTGATTTCTGCGCCTTATAACGTCCGATAATTTTTGGGCGCGAGATTATCGGACATGTCCGGAAACGATCCTTTTAGGACATTTGAGGCGATCGCAATCAGACCTCCAATGTGGAGAACGCTACGTTCAGCTGACAAGCGACCCGTCTGGGATGAACAAGATCTTTTGAGAGATCCTCCCAACCATATGCAACTTCGTTCAATGTAGCGTCCGTTCTCACATCCTCGCGAAATCCAACAACACGTGCTCCCATTGCCTCGTAGAACGTGCGTGCCGGATGATTGTCTTCCAAGACCCACAAGGCAGCAGCTTTTTGCTCCGAAGCCAACAGATGTTGCGCGGCCTGCCGAATGAGATCCCTCCCAATCCCATTGCGCTGAGCAGCCGCCAAGACGTAAAGCGCTTCGATCTCTCCAGTAAAACCCTTATCGTGCAACGCGATATCCCTTTGCGGGCCGACCGAAACGAACCCCACGGCTCTGCCTTTGTTCAAGGCCAAAAACACTGAACTTTCACGACCACCGGCTTTCCTGGAGATGACCGAGGTCCACCTTTTTGTGCGGTCCGCGACATTCAGGTCAGACAGCATCTGATCCGGGAGGATGCCTGCATATGCTTCTTGCCACGAAGTCACGTGAACATTGGCGATCGCTTCTGCGTCCGCCAATACTGCCACCCTGATTTGTGTGAAATTTTTGATCATACTGGCAATATGCTCCGGCGCTGGCGTTTTGTCAGTTCAGAATGACGGGCTCGGACTCGGGAGCTGACATTCGCTGCAAATCGGTCGAGCGCCCAGAATGGGTGTATTCCGTTGAAAAACTCGTCTTGCCCGACGCCCTGATCGCTGATTCAATCTCGATGCTACAGGTGGAGGTGGGCGGCGATGATGGGATCCCGGCAGGAAGCGCAGGGCGCTCTGTTCTACGAGTTTTCGATCGAGGCACATGTGCCGCCTGACCACATGCTCCGGTCGGTCGACCGCTTTGTGGACCTGGGCGGTATCCGGAAGCACCTGCCGCCGTTCTATAGCTCAACGGACCATCGGTCGATCCAGAGCTGATGATCCGGATGCTGCTCGCCGACTACATCATGGGTATCCGTTCGGAACGGCGACTTTGCGAAGAGGTCCATCTCAACCTCGCCTATCGCTGGTTTTGTCGCCTCGATCTGACCGACCCGGTGCCGGATCATTCGACCTTATCCAAGAACCGTCATGGCCGTTTCCGTGATAGCGATCAGCTGCGCCACTTGTTCGAGACCGTGGTGGCGCAGCGTATCACGGAGGGATTGGCCAGCGGCCAGCGCCTTGCTGCAGACGCCAGTATCATTCAAGCGGACGCGAACCGGCAAATCTCCACGCCTCAGGCAGATTGGGTTCCTGAGAAGATTGATCCCGAGGATGCACCACGGGCCGTCAGGGAATATCTAGCCACGCTCGATGATGCGGCCTTCGGCGCAGCCAGCCCGGTTGAACCGAAGTTCACCTCACATTCCGATCCAGCCGCGCAATGGACCGGCGCACGTGGCGGGCCAGCCTATTTTGCCTATTCCACCAACTACCTGATCGACACCGGCAATGGCGTGATCCTGGACGTTGAGGCCACGCGTTCGATCCGCCGGGCCGAGGTTGGTTCAGTGCGCACCATGATCGACCGGGTGAGCGACACCTTCGGCCTCCAGGCTGAACGCCTGATTGCCGACACAGCCTATGGCACGGGCGACATGCTGGACTGGCTGGATCGGCAGCGCGGGATTGCACCCCATATTCCTGTCTTCGACAAGTCGCAGCGCAGAGACGGAACATTCGAAAAGGTCGACTTCGCCTATGATGCCGAGCATGATGTCTACACCTCCCCAAGCGGCAAGGCGTTGAAGCAAAACCGGCGAGCCTTAACGCCCCCCAGGGAGAACAAGCAGTATGAGAATGGAATGCTCCGCTATCGGGCCAGCAAAGCAGATTGCGATGCCTGCGAATTAAAGGCGCGCTGCTGCCCGAAGGCGCCATCTCGCAAGGTGCTCCGGTCGATCTACGAACCATCCCGCGATCGGGCGCGTGCAAGTGCCCTAACTACGGAATACGCCATCTCCTGCAAACTTTGAAAGAAGGTGGAGATGTTGTTCGCGCATCTGAAGCGGATCCTGAGATTGAACCGTCTCCGATTGCGCGGACCATGCGGAGCGCGTGATGAATTCCACCTCGCAGCCACCGCCCAAAACCTCCGAAAGCTCGCAAAACTACCGCCACCTCGGCAGATCGCCTGCTGACGCGAGAAAGGGCGACGCGCGAGGAACCTCAAGAGGAAATCAGCGCGACTATCGGGCCGAGTTTTTCAACGGAATAGGCGGGAAGCGGTCATTCGCTGCGAGGTGAACGAATGACTGGAATTGGACGACAAAGGATTGTCCAATATTGGCGACCGAGGATGAAATAGCTGCCATAGTTCTCGGAGGAGCCCGTGGCCGCCTACGACCCCACTCCACAAGTTCGGTATCCAAAGGCGGTTGCCTGAAAGTTTCCTTTTCTTGAGGGTACCCACTAATTTGCCCTACCATATTTCTTTCGGCGGAATGGAAATCGGCCGAACCAGGCCTGGTGTTCGGACATCACCTTCATCCCCGTGAAGTGCGGTTTTCTGTATCTGGTTGCGATCATGGATTGGGCGACACGGAAAGTCCTGAGCTGGCGGCTGTCGAACACGATGCACGCTAACTTCTGCGTCGAAGCCTTGAACGAGGCTATCGCCCGGTTTGGGCCCCCGGAGATCATGAACACCGATCAGGGATCACAGTTCACTGGATCGGCCTGGATCACCACGCTGACCGAAGCTGGCATACGCATCTCGATGGACGGGCGCGGTCGGTGCATGGACAACATATTCATCGAACGGCTCTGGCGATCTTTGAAGCAGGAAGCGGTTTATCTGGAAGACTTGACCGACGGCTTCAAGGCACATCGCGTTATCCGGGACTGGATGATCTTATACAACACCAAACGCTCCCATTCAGCCCTTGAGCATAAAACCCCAAGGGACGCATATTGGGATGATCGGGACCTGAAATTAACGGCTTGAAAACCAACTCGGATACACCTTAAATAAGCCGCTAACCTCTTGTGAAAACTGGGATCACTTCAATGAACGCCTGAAATCCGTCCAAAACAGGGACAAATGCGGGCCGGACAAAATAATTTGGCAATCCCCTTGCGAGACTTTCGATGGGTCGGCAAATACCACCACAGCTCCTGAACCAGCCCTTCTTTCGAACAGATGTAACGGTAGATGGTTTCCTGACAAACCTGGCGCGGTGCGCACTTTCACTCTGGACAACGATGTGCACTCAGACTTGCTTCTCCGGCCAGCTGGTGAACATCCAGCGCCAACGAAGTGTGAACAGCACAATAACTAGGACTGACGTTGACTATTTTATTCATTCGTATGAATTAAGATAATTCAAGTCGGAGCACACAATGACAGATGAACAAGCCCCACGACAGTTACAGCCCACTAACGTCTCAGAGGACAGCGACACGAAACTGACCTCTCAACGGCCGGTGCCTTCCGGTCGCCGTGGCAATTCTGTTACACGAAATGCATCCACTAAAGCAGGCACCAGGCAGCGATATTCCAAAAAAGAGAGAGCAGCGAAGATTGCTCAGATCGAAACGCGTTTGTCCGAAAGCCTCAATATAAAGGCGGCGATTAAAGAGGCTGGGATTTCCGAGCAGACCTATTACAGGTGGAAGCGCAGCGCTACGCCACAAGAAAAGCCTGAAAAGCTGGCTTCGCAGTCAAAAGTCGAAAAGAAAGCAAGTAGCGAGCTGGAAACGCTGGAAGATCTGGTCGCACTCGAAGCAGAGAACATACGGCTACGCACCCAGCTCGCCGAGAAGCTCCGCGCGGAAAATGCTGAACTTCGCAAACGCCTGGGGATGGAATGACTTCGGCTATCCATTCCAGCGTTGATAAACCGCTTGAACGACCGTGAATCTCAGGAATGGCTCACTGAGGCCCACCCAACTTTTTCGGAAGCATCTGTTCATGAAATCGCGACGAAACTTCGTTGTTGAATTGAAATCCAGCCGGCGACAGACAAAACCGCAGAACAGGTCCATCTGGGGTGACACCGATCTCAAGGCTCTTGCAAGTGAAGTCGAGGCAAACCTCCCGGTTTCTCGCGTTGGTAGGGGAACCTCGTTGGCTCTGGAGAAAAGGTCAAAGCAGCAGCCAATCCCAGGCAGCGAGAGTGGAGGTACTCGGTCATCCAGCGACACACTCACGGGCGATAAGCTGACTCAGACACCGTCCATGCCGCGAATATTGCAAGCGTTGCCACAAGCTGCTGTAGAACCTCAGGCAAACCCGGTGCAGGAAGAAACCGATCGGACTCCTGCGAGGCGCGTCTCTTCTTCTGAAGGTTCTGACGACGAGAATGAAAAAAAGCAGTCAAACAGCATCTCCGCCAAGCCCCAAGTGCCAGGAACCGATGAGTTGGCTGTGCTGGAGGCGGAAAATCATAGACTGAAAGCGATGTTAGGGTTGCAGCTTCGGGTAGAAAACCATGAGCTTAGAAAGATGCTCGCACGCCTGCCGTGAGCTGGCATCAGAGCATTGCGTGGAAACGCGGATCCCAGCCTGCAGGAGGTGCATCACCGTTGTGTGGCGGACCGTATGCGGTGATATCGGACGTTGTGCGAGTTGCGGGTGAGGCTCTGCGGCGGTCGCAACGGCAAGCTTGAGGCGCTGCGTGACATTCGAGCGCGCCATCCTTTCTCCGCTGCGGCTTGGGAACAGGAACCTGTCATCACCTACGCCTTCCAGCCTGCGCTTCCAGCCCCGGATCAGCGATGCGGTTGATCGCCAGAGCGGCACGCTTTGTTCCTTGCGTCCCTTACCATGAATGTGTGCTGCCATTGTCCCGTCGATCGCGCTCATCACGCGCCGCTCAACGCGGCCCAGATGACCGTGATGGGCTTGCCGATAGGCTTCGCCATGACGGCGGAAGATATCCGCCACCTCCAGTCTCGCCGACATGGGACCGCGTCAGTTCGGCGGCACCACCTCGATGTTGAGCCGGTCAAGTGGGCTTTGCGTGCGCCGGATGAGCCTGCTGGAAACCTTGGTGTAGCGCGCCGTGCTCGACAGGTTGTTGTGACCAAGCAGAACCTGGATGATGCGGATGTCTGTGCCGTTCTCCAGCAAATGTGTTGCGAAGGAGTGCCTGAGCGTGTGCACCGTCACGCGCTTGTCGATGCCGGCGGCGGCCCGCGCCGAGCGGCAGGCGGCATGAAGAACCGTAATGCTGATCGGGCCGGATCCGTTGCGGCGGGGAAACAGCCAATCGGGAGGCCGCGCCAGCCGCCAGTAGGTCCGCAGGATATGCAGGAGCTGCGCGGACAGCATCACGTAGCGGTCCTTGCCGCCCTTGCCGTGGCGGATCCGGATGACACCGCGCTGGCTGTCGATGTCGGCCACCTTGAGCCCGACAACCTCGGAAACACGCAGACCCGCCGCATAGGCCGCGGTTAGTGCCGTGCGCGTCTTCAGGCTCGGTACGGCCTCGAGAAAGCGCACGACCTCGTCGGCAGAAAGCACTTCCGGCAGCTTGCGCGGCGCGCGCGCATAGGCAATGCGCTCCGGGATCTCGGCCTGGCCGAGCGTCACGCCGTAGAAGAACCGCAGCGCACAGACCGTCTGGTTCAGCGCCGGCCAGGAAATGCCGGTTGCCACCAGATGCACCTGAAAGGCACGGACATCCTCAAGACCGAGCCGATCCGGCGAACGGCCGAAATAGCGGCTGAACTTCGACACCGCATGCAGGTAAGATCGCTGCGTCGCCGGCGAGAGATTGCGGACCGTCATGTCCTCGATCATGCGGCGGCGCAAAGGGCTGATGGCTTTGCTCATCGGGGTGCTCCTGACTGAGTGGATAGGGCTTCAACAACCGCAATCCTCGCAGACAGGGCACCTTCTCCCAACTGCCACACCAAATGCCGCCAATCCAACACGATTCAGACTTGTTGGGAAATGCTCTAATTTTAGATCCGGCTTTCGCAAGGCTGTCCCAATTAGGACAGCCAAGCCTATGCCAGACGATTAGCCCTTATTTGCAAATTGAATTTACCGGCCATACGGCCCAACGCGAATAATGAGGTAAAACCATGTGCCCTCCTGGACCAGGATCTGTTAGCAGCACCGGAAGTCACCCAATCCAGCAAGCGGCGGAACCCGCGGGGAATACCGGCGCCGGCAACAATCGGCGCGGGTCTTTTAACGACAGAGAGGTTTCTGTGATTGACAGGTTGAAGGAACTCTTTCGTGACGAAGCAAATATGAAAATATCTGCTATGCTTGCAAATAGGTCCCAAGTTTTCGCCGAAAAGGTGGAGACTTTTAAGACCGCCTTTCCTAAGGAAAAAGCATGGCCGATATTTGTTTTACTTAAGGCAAATCCTAAGGTAGACGTTGAGGTAATGGTAAAGCTTAGAGCCGCCTTTCCTCACGATCCTTTATCGAAAATATCTTTAGTACTTAAAGATTCTTCCGATGAGGACGTCGATAATATTCTGGAACTCGGGAAGCTCTTTCCTAACGACAAGGCATGGGACATAGCCCGTTACATGAAGTACAATTACTCTCCGAGTCTTCAAGATATTAAGTTGGCTAAAAAAATGCTAAAAGACGCAACGTTTGGCGAAATTGCGCAAATTTACAGATTTTCTAATCCGGACATCCAGAAGATAGCGAGAATTAAAAAAATATTCCCCGACAATAAGGTTGATCATATAGCATGTATACTTCATTTTAACCCAGAATTGACCCTTAAAGACTTATTGATGCTTAAAACGAAAGATAAGATAGCCGTGAGGCAAAGAGATGATGGTACTGAGGAAAAAGACTTGGACGAATTGGTCCAAGACTGGAAGACGTCCGGCAACCGGGCTTCCAAACTGCGCCCGCGGAACCCAGATTGACTGTGAAGTCGCCGGCATGGAGTTCGCCGGCCGTGCCGCGTAAATCCGCCGCGCCGCACACAAGATAAGACCGAGCGCCGGGGGCCGTGACGGCGACTGGAGCTAAAGCCCCCGGCGCAAGCAATGCCTTTTTTCAAGGTGCAGGCACCTGCCGGGCGCGCGGTCGGTGTTGGAGTGGTTTTCCCGGGAAAGGGGGACGCTTCGCGCCAGACTGTGGGAGGCGCCCGTTCTGGGGGGCGCTGGGGTCGGGATCGCCCGGGCGGCTATCCTGAATTTTGCGCGCGGACGTGGTAACTGCTCGAAAAGGGGCGCGCGCATGAGCATCGGCAAGGATCTGTTGGGCCGGCTGGACGGCCGCTCAAATTTCCCGCGCCGGTTCCACACGGCCACTGGAAGACGACAACCTTCGTCGGTGCCTTGCGGTTATCGAGCATTACTGCTCCCATGACACTCGGTGGGACCATGAATGGAGCCGCATTCCTGGCCTATGTCGAGCAAGTCCTGGCTCCGACTCTGAAGCCGGGAGACATCGTTGTCATGGACAACCTACCTGCCCACAAGCCCGCTGCGATCCGCCACGCTATCGAAGGCGCAGGGTTGTTCTTCCTGCCACCCTACAGCCCCGACTTCAATCCGATCGAAATGGCCTTTGCAAAGATCAAGGCCCTCCTCAAGAAAGCAGCCGCCAGAACCGTCGAGGATCTGTGGGATGCGACCGCAACGGCAATCGACGCAGTCACCCCCACAGAAGCGAGAAACTACTTCGTAGCGGCCGAATATGAACCGGAGTAAGTGGGAAATGCTCTAATTGCCGGGCACAGGCATGTTTGTGTCAATTAGGACAAAACCCGGCCAATACAGAAGTCCGCCAGTTCCACGCTCTCGCGCCGAACTGGCGGAAACGCCAAAATCCAGCTTCATCAGTGAGGTGGCTCGGGAAATCGACCGTGATGCGCAAATCATCAACCGGCCCGCTGCGATCCTTTAATCCGCCAGGCATTTGGGGAAAGGGGGACACTACCCCCGCCCGTGAGTGCTGAAGCGTAGTAACTCCTCCTCGGTCAGGTCCGAATGGACAACCTGCTGAGAGCTCACAGCTAGATGACCGCAGTCGGCTCAAACCGGTCGTCGCATGCGCGGAGGTGTCCACACACACAGCTACGGGCCGACTGGGCCTTGTTGCATGCAGTAAATGTCATCAAAGGAGCGATGCCAATTAGTCTATCGACAATAAAGTATCTCCATCATCGGAGAAGTAATCAACACTATCTCTGTCATTGGAGACGGTTTCAAGGCTACTTTTTTCCTTGGCACGGTTTTCAAAATAAATGTATAAAGATTCGGGTTCTCGAGGCTCAACTCCTGTTAAGGAGGTCTTCTTTTGATCTGAAAATCCAAATTCCTCAGTTGCCACCGTGGATGTTGAGCACCTTCTTACACCCATTATGCAAAGGTCCATTTTGTTTTTGGCATCAACTGCAATTTCCAGTTCTTCCGCATCTTGCCTGAAAAAAAGAAATTTTGCGACGTTTTGTGAGACATCAGTGGCTTCTTTTTTAATGCCACAAGGTTTCTTTTGTGTCACAAGACGTTCCTTAATTTTTTTACCCTGCGTTTTTATTGGCAGATCAGTCTGGGAACGTTGGGCGTTAGAGCTTTCAAACTTGCCTTTCAGTCGCGAAACGTGACCGTTATAAACGCTGGGGATTGTAACCAAACGATCTCGAAAACAGGTCTCTCGTCCGTCATTCACAATCCTGTTCTTCGCTTCATTCGAACCATTGAAGAAGCTCAATGCTTCGTTAAATGTCGGATAAGGGATTTCCATTTCTTGCATCGTGCTTGCCTTGTTAGAGCTGCAACTTAGTCTACTGAGCCCCCAAGAGTTTATATACAAACGAAAATTGATGTAGCGCAAGGGATCGACAGTAGTTTGACCGCCCCTGTTGCAGCTTATGATGGTTCTGTCCCGAAATTTTAACCAGCATTTGCATTTGGCGTGCTTCACCGTCTGTTTTCGAATTTGCCCAGGTACACGTTAGCCTCAAATTCGGCCAAGAATCAGAACGATCAGCAAACAGCTTTGGGTGGTCATCGGTTTTTTCGGTAAGGTCGGGTTGCGACCACCAACCTTCCCCAGGTACGACACCCGATGACCAACCCCATGATGGCCCTGCGCGCGCTCGTGGAAAAGATCGCCGATGCTGACCTGCTTCGAGAAAAGATCGGATTTGCGGCGGAGCGGCTTATGGAGCTCGAAGTCGGCGCCAGGACCGGTGCTGATTATGGCGAGAAGAGCACAGACCGTCAGGCGCAGCGCAACGGATACCGTGACCGGGACTGGCAGACCCGTGCGGGCAGCGTTGAGTTGCGCATTCCCCGGCTTCGCACGGGGTCCTACTTCCCGTCTTTCCTTGAGCCGAGGCGATCCGTGGAGAAGGCCCTGACGGCTGTGATCCAGGAGGCCTATGTTCATGGCGTGTCTACGCGATCGATGGACGATCTGGTGCAGGCAATGGGCGGGGCCGGGATCTCGAAAAGCCAGGTCAGCCGTTTGTGCGAAGACATCGATGAACGTGTTGATGCTTTCCTGACCTGACCCATCGAGGGCGACTGGCCCTACCTTTGGATCGACGCCACCTACCTGAAGGTCCGCCAGGGAGGGCGCATCGTGAGCGTCGCAGTCACACTGGCGGTGGGGGTGAACACGGACGGGCGCCGCGAGGTGCTGGGCATGGCGATCGGCACCTCTGAGGCTGAGCCCTTCTGGACCAAGTTTCTGCGAGATCTCATGCGCCGGACACCCGGACCGTGTCTCTCAGTGGCAGGCAACGGTGGATCGAGATCGGGTTGTGGACGGCGGGCGAAGCCGAAAAAACGCACGCGACCAGAAAGCGGAACTTGACTGGCGCGCGCATGACCCCTTGCGACTGTCGCCGCCCGGGCGGCGTCGGTTACGGAGGCCCTCAAAGGCGCGCCAGTACTCTGCCTGGCTTTCCGTTCTGCCACCCGGCGGCAAACCTTTCAGAACTTGGAATGCCATCTCGGACGCGCGTCGCAATTCACGGCACCCGAGCCGGTGCGCGCGGTCCCGGCTTCGCTTCGCCAGAGCGTAGGGCTACATTTCGCGCGACCGATCTTGTACGCGAATAATCGCGAAACTATATGCCTTGGATTGCCTATACTCGAGAATGGCGGTGCGGCGAAAAAATATAATAAATAGCGTTATTCCGGCGGCCACTCTCTCAAGCCTATGATGCGGGGTCGCAACGAACGCCCCAATGGGCTCAAGCAGGAGAGTGACCGCCGGAACTATGCTATGTATAAGCAAGAGAGTTCCGAATGAAAGCCAACATATTATTGCGATTATCTATTATACTGGTAAGTTTTATTCTGGTTTTATGGACGGTATTTGTCGCCTATTACCATATCCAGCAAGGAATTGAAGCAAAAGAGGTCAACCCTACTCCGGAAAGGCTTTCGCTGATCTTGGAAATCCTACGAGAGACTCCCGCGCAAGACAGGGAAAAATTGCTGACCGCCCTTCGCTCCCCGTTCCTGGATCTGGACATTCTACCCAGGCACGCACTTCTGTTTGACGCGCAAGGGCGCTACTATTCGCGTACAAATGTCTACTCGTACTCTGCGGAGCTAGGAAACGGTCTCCTTCATGTCGAAGAAAATCTGCCTTGGGTCAATCCTTTCAGAAACGCGTTTGACTGGCTGGCGGGGGAGGAAAAATCTGCATATCCGTCGAATGCGTTAACTTTCTGGCTGGGCCTCGATGCCCAATACATGCTTGTCGCTCGCTCGCTTGTGCCGATTGTCGTGACCCCATTCGGACTTCCCACCGGAACGGCGGCCGGCATCATCGGCGCGGGGCTCGCGCTCATCACGATACTGATTTTCCATCGGGAAGTATTGCCGCTGAAAAAATTCGCCGCGCTTGTCGAGAAAATCGATCCGGCAGGTGAAACGATCGAATTCCCGAAATTCCGTTCCGCCACATCCGAAATCCGGTCTCTGCGCAACGCCTTCCTGCGCCTGCAGTCGAGGCTCCAGACGCTCACGCGTACGCGCATGGCTTTGATCGGAGGGATACAGCACGACATCCGCAGCTTCGCGACGCGGTTGCGACTGAGGTTGGAGGCGCTCCCTGACGAGCTCGAACGCGAGCGGGCCATCGCCGACATCAACGACATGATAGTCCTTCTGGATGATGCCTTGCTTGCGGCGCAGGCCGGGTTTGGTTCCCTGGACCAGCAAATAGTCGATGTCGATGAGTGGCTGGGCGGCGAAGTGCGGGACTTGCAGTCCGTCGGCTTTCAGGTGCGTCTTGAGAGCAGAACCGAAAGCGAGGCAATTCAGGTCCTGGCAGACCGTGTCGCCCTGAGACGGGTGTTGGTGAACCTCGTAGAAAACGCCATCAAATACGGTGTCAAATGCAGGGTTTCACTCGCCCGGGAGGAGGATTTCGCCGTGATCACCGTAGATGACTGGGGCCCGGGGTTCAACGGCCCGTCAGCGGGCTTGCTGCTCGAACCGTTTGTCCGTGCCGAAATTTCGCGCGCGCGAACGACCGGCGGAGCCGGACTTGGGCTGGCGATAGCCAGCAGCCTGGCGGAAGCCCATGGCGGATCGATAGACCTCGGCAACCATCCCGAAGGCGGGCGCGTCTCTCTCAGGCTCCCGGCATTCGATGAATGAGACCGGGCGGACCGGCTTTTTCGATGAAACGTTCCTGTCCCGCGCCAAACTCGACAAACAGGAAGCTGCCGGATTGGCTTTTCCTGGCCCGCCCGCAGGTGGGCCTGGCTGGCGGGTCGAGCTGTGCGGGGCAGGTCCGGCCCCTGAACATTAAGGGGGCACAGGGGATTGCCAAGTTGTTGACGGGTCTCAGAGCTGGTAGATCGCTGTGATGATGCAGAGTTCCAATTTTCCGCGCTTTAAAGGCTTCTGTTTTCCCAGGTCAATCATTTCCTACGCGGTTTGGTCGGCAGTTCGCGCGATGCATTCGCAGGGACCGGCCCAAGCCCAACAACAAGTGGCACCTTGATGAAGTGGTGATTGTCATTGGCGGTGTTAAATACTGGCTCTGGCGGGCGATTGACATCGCTCGTTTCCTGAAAAGCCGCGGTTAGACTGGACACCCGGAGGGCTGCGGCGTGCGGTGAAGTGGTTGGTTGCTGAGGGAATGGCGGACAAGGACCTGCTCAGGAAATCTCCTCCACGCCCACCGGAAGACCGGTTGATGACGCTTGTAGCCGGCATCCATTCGTCCAACCCTGAGCTCACGTTGCGTGAAATCGCCAGTCAGCTGGAGCGGTTGCACGAGCGTACGCCCCGCGGCGGAACGAAATGGGCGTCTTCTTCCGTCAAGAACCTCATCGACCGGGCAAAGCGAACTGGTTTGCTCGAGGTGGCTTGAGTCCGAGATCGGAACTCCAGCGCAATTTGCCCGGCCAGACTCTGCGGCCGAAGTCTCCGCGCGATTGATTTCAACCGACCGGAAAACTGGCATCGACACTGATCTCCGGTCAGACTTCACCATGGCCTCATACCAGCCCATGCAGGGACTTGTGGAGGTGGAGTTTGCCCTCCCCTGCCCTGTCGATCATTGCGCGGAAATATCCGCCTGGCGAAGCGATGTGCTCGGGATCCCGCAAGGCCTTTTCGGCGACAACCGCAAGACAGGCCGCTGCCAGATATCTGCCTTGCCGCTCGACAGCGAGCTGATATCCGGCCGGACTAAGGCCGATCAGAACGCGCAACTGCTCCGCAGCACCACAAAGGGCCGGCCAACTGTTCAAATTGATCCCGGTTTCAGCCTGAACAGATGAACATGCCGATTGAATGAGGCCAATGGAAACGCCATCCAGGTTGGTTTCGGGTAGTTTGCCTCCCGCTTGCCTTCCCACTTGTGATTTTGGCGGTTGCAGTTCCGTGCGCCCGCCGCGAGGCTCTTTTTCGAGAGCCATTTCAACGGCGGAGCCGTTGTCTTGGGTAGATTTAGTGTCTTGCTCGTTAGAGCAAGTCCGTCTTGAATTACTTTCAAGAGAGTCGGTTTGGGTTGTATTAGATAAAGGGCTGACATCAATGTCATCCGCACATGACATTTTATTCTTTGTTTCCAGCGATTGAACATCATAGAGAGCCAAGATCTGCGTGTAGAGTGTCTCCAGGATCGAAGCCTTTTCCACCACATTCAATCCGTCCTGGTTCACTACAAACTGAGCTCGATCGGCAAAGCCTTGAAATTCCGTAGGCTCCAGTTCGCCCATGTCGGCGATCGCCCGTGAAAACCGCGTGACTGCCCGCCTGGCTTCCTGCTCGGCCCTGAGCCGACGCTGGAACGCATCTGCCTGTGCCTTGAAGGCCTCCAGGTTGAAGCACGCAGGGGTGAAGTCGAGACCGTAGGCCTGCGCCTGATCTCCACTTGAACCGCGATAGATAAAGCGTCGCCCGGTAGGACTGTCCCGATAGGCTAGAACTCCGGCTTCCACGAGCTTCTTCAGACAGCGTGTGACGGTTCGTGTGGTGCGCCGGGTGTATTCTGCTAGCCGCTGATTTGAGATCGCTACCACCGGCCGCTTCCCTGCCTGAAAATCGTCAGTTTGAACGAGGCCTAGGAGGATATCCAGGATGTGATAGGCGGTACCATCGATGCCAAGCGCCGGCGCAACACGTTTCAGAACCAGGGAGATTTCTTTTTTTGTGACCTTCGGCCGGTCCTCTTGGGACGCCAGATGCGCGCTCGCAAGGATCCCGGCAGACACCTTGCGAAAACTCGCAATCTGCTGAGACGAAGACATAAGTCCTCCTTTGCCGGAAGCGCTCAAACGCGACCGGGCACTGAATTTTCAGATGCGAGACAAGCTGGGAGACGCAAGAAATCATGCTCTGCTGCGAGACAGAACTTGCGTTACGCTGCGAGTGATTCTAGAATCAGAGTTGTCAGACCGAGATTATAGGCACTCGTGCTTATCTCAACGAGGACCCGCCCACGTGGCGGGTTCTTTGTTTTTAGCTATCGTATTCGTTCTCCTGTTCCTTGGATATTTGACTGATGAAATCGTCGTATAGACGTTCGATGTGCTGGCTCAGCCATTCCCCAAATTCGCTTTTTGGTTTCGGAAAGTTGAGCTGAAATCCATTGTTGTTCGATTTCGCCGAGCATATGAGTTCCTTGCCAAGACGAACTTCTATGACCTCATTGGCTGCCTGATTTTTCTCTCGAGCATTTCCCCCGAGCGCCTTTATCAAGCGTTCGAACCGTTTGGGTGAATCCAGCGATGCAAAGTCTGCCGCTTGGGACAAGGCTAGTGCGGTCTTCAGTTTTTCCGGGGAAGCATCAATTTTCTCCGCCAGATCCATCCAGCTCGGGCGACCAATTCCGTCTGCGCGGCCAATCGCTCTGATCATCTCCTCCGGAAGGCTGTTAAGCACCTTGAACAAACGAGAGACTTCAGCCTCAGACACGCCGAGAAGCGACGTCATTTCACGCTGTTTGATGCCTGTCGATTTTAGTTGCTGCGCCCACAGTGCTTTCTCAATCCAAGAGAGGTTTTCACGGACGCCATTTTCAATCGTCTGTTCATGGATTAGCTGTGCATCAGTCAAATTGCGCACATATGCACGAAGGAAGACCGTTTCCGGTCGATCGGATTCCGATGCAATTTCTTTTATTGCTCGCCAGCGACGATGACCGTAAGCAAGTTGATAGAAATTGGGTTGCGAAGGATGAGGACGAACCAAAACCGGTAGTTTTTGATTTTCTTTCAGCAGCGAACGCTTCAATTCGTCCTGCTGTTCTCTCGCTTCAGCATCCTCCTCCATCCGATCCCGAAACGGTGAAGGCTCAATGCGGTTGGGATCCAGATTAACAATACTGTCGCCGGCTAGGTCTCGCAGTGCTTTTTCCGCGTTGGCAAGAACCGGCGAGCCTTTTGCCCTTTTGGGCGCAACAGGCAAATGATTTGGCTGATCCGTATGAGCTTGTTCTGCAGCTGAAGTCAGAGTTTTCAGAATTCCCTTCTTCATGATGCCCTACCCCATTGATCGTGAATGAGCCCCAGTATTTCTGCGTTGACGCGATCCACGCTGTCCAGTGCTCTAAGCAAAGGCTCTCTGCCAACTTCGCCGTTTTCAAGCTCATAAAGGGATTTTTTAGCAACGCCTGCGGCCGCTACGGCCGTCGACTCCAGGGCTTCTGCCACCATCACATCGCCGGCAAAAAGCTTCCGCATAACAGACGACATGAATTTCTGCGGTCCATCATTGGGATTCACTCGTGTAAGCAGGACTCTGAAAAACGAATGCTGAAATTTTGCGCCAAACTCTTCCAACACATCAGACAGCTGTGAAATCATCAGCAAAAACTGATTGCAGGACGCAACATCGAGCATGGCCGGGTGAACTGTGACGATCATTCCTGTTGCTGCATACAAAGCCGCCAACGTCGAATATCCCAACGACGGCGGGGTATCGATCACCACCATGTCATAGCTATCTTCAACAGTGCTGATCGCGTTTCGCAAACGGGCGAAAAACAGCCCGAGCTCATCCCGAACACCCTTGTTTAACGCTGACGGAGTATCAAATTCAAAATCCATCAATTCCAAATTTGCTGGAACCAGATGCAGGCCTGGAAAGTAGGTTTCTCTGATGACTTCCGCAAACGGCCTACGATTTGTGTCGTAACGCAATGCAGCGTACGCAGTCTCATCATCGCCAACATCGAACTCGGGCTGAAGCCCGAAAGTGGATGTCATTGAAGCCTGCGGATCCAAATCGATGCAAAGAACTCTATATCCCTGTAATGCGAGATAATGGGCCAGATGGACGCTGGTTGTGGTTTTGCTCGAGCCACCCTTGAAGTTGGCGGCAGCCATTATCTGAAGCTTTTCGGTGCCGCGGCGGTGCGGCAGCAGCGTTAACTCATCATCCGGTCTTTGGGTCGCAAGGTATTCTCGTAACTCCCGAACCTGCTGAAGTGTATAAATTCTGGAACCGTTCTTTGAACGTTCGGGCACAGGACCCTTCCCGTCCAGAGATAGGGTACGTAGTGTGCTCTTCGGAATATTGAGCAACTTTGCCAGATCCTGGGTTGTGAATGTTCGACCAAATTGCTTTCGCGCTTCGGGAGGATATAGTTGCGCCCTCAGATCGTGGAGTTCTGCCGACAACTGAGACGTATAACGAGCTATCCGCTCTGAAGTGTTTTCGATAGCCATCGGTAAAAGTTTACCCCTTGAAGCAACCTGACGCGCCGCGGCGCCAAAACGCCCTCAAGGCGTCAGATAAACGGAATTTGCCGATTCTGCCAAGGCTTTTTTCGTAAACGAAAGTTTAAGACTTTGGCCGACACGGCCGCAATATTCCAGCGATCTACCAAACCAAAGCGCGATCAACAAATTGGAAACGCAGATAAATTTTTGTTGCAAATGAATTTTCTCAGATTCATCGGTCCAATTGACCTTGTTGCATTAATCGGGTTTCGTGCCTACCTGCTCGGCGTTCCTTGCTTCTGAAGTTTTGTGAATGCCGTTCAAACACCACGCATCTCGTCGCCACAAGTTTGCGAAATCCATGCATCGTGTAACGAACTGTCCCGAGTATACGGAAAGCCTGCGACGGCGTAGGGACATCACGGTCTGGGTTGATGAAAGCGTGGCGCATCACTGGGGCGTTACGCACACCGGCAAGCGTGGTCGGTCGGGGTAATACACTGATCTTGCCGTCACGGTTTGCCCGGAGATCCGGACCGTTTTCCATTTGGCCCTGCGGCAAACCCAAGGGTTTCTTCGTTCGGTGTTCCAGCTGATAAAGCTGGAACTGTCCGTTCCTGACTTTTTCACACTCTCGCGCCGAGCCGGCGGGCTTGAGCCTTTGCCGCGGGAACGATCCGAGGCGCCCGGGTTCCCTTGAGCTTGTGGTGAACAGCACCGGCCTGAAGGTCTTTGGGGCCGGAGAATGGCAGGAAACCAAACACGGCAAGGCGTCCAGGCGCCGCTCGTGGCGCAAGCTCCACTTGGGGCTGGATCTGGAGACAGGTCAGATCGAATGCAGTGAACTGACGACAGACGACATCGGCGATCCGTCGGCCGTGCCGGGTCTTTTGGACCAGACTGAAGAACCCGTGCGCCGCTTTCTTGCAGATGGTGCCTATGATGGCACCGCCACTGGGAACGAAATCACGCAGCGCTTTGCCGATGTGGAGATCATCATCCGGCCGCCGAAGACGGCTGTTGCCGGCCCTGAGGCCGAGATCAACCCCACCGCGCGGGATCTGGATGTTCTGGCGATCAAGGCCCATGGCCGCATGGCCTGGCAAAAGAGCACCGGATATGACCAGTAAGCGCGAGTGGAAACGCAGATGGGCCGCTGGAAGTCGGTCATCGGGGAAAGGCTGAAATCAAGTACCCCGGACAATCAGAGAACCGAGAGCCGGATCGGCGTCTCGGTCCTCAACAAGATGACTTCCCTCGGACACCCTACGTTCGAGCGTGTCTCATGATGCCAAAATTCTGGGGACCCTGGCGTTCCAGCATCAGGTGAATACGACTGTAGCCGAAGCGTCGGCGCTCTTCGGCAACCTTCTTCATGGCTTCACGTAGATCGGCATCATCAGATCGAAGACTTCGATACCGAACACTCGACCGGTCAACTGCCAAGACCGCACACGCCCGACGCTGGCTCACGCCATTCGCCGTGCGTGCGCGGTGATCCGGTTTGATCCGACGACCTATCGCTACAAGTCCCGTCGATCCGGCCAGGCCGCTTTGGAACAGCGTATCAGGGAGATTTGCCAGACGCGCGTCCGGTTCGGATATGTGCCGGCGCTTGATCCGCGCTTCAGCTATCGGGGCGACGATGTCGTGAGAACCCTGGAAACTGTCTGCACGCGGATTGGCTATCTGGCCTGCTGCCGGTTTTTCGGACACCGAGTTAAGCTAATCCCACCTTGTTTTCAAATTCCATCGGGCTGAGGTAGCCTAGGGTCGAGTGACGCCGCTTGGGATTGTAGAACCGCTCGATGTAATCGAACACGTCGGCCCGGGCGTCGTCTCGGGTTCTGTAGACCTTGCGTGCCGTCCTTTCCGTTTTCAGGGATGAGAAGAAGCTTTCCATCGCGGCATTGTCCCAGACATTCCCAGACCGGCTCATTGAGCAGGTGATGCCGTGGTCGGCCATGAGGCGCTTGAACTGTTCGCTGGTGTATTGGCTTCCCTGATGCGAGTGATGCAGCAGCGCATCCGGCTTGCCTCTGCGCCAGATGGCCATGATCAGCGCATCGGTCACGAGTTGGGAGGTCATGCTGCTGTTCATCGACCAACCAACGATACGGCGAGAGAACAGATCGATGACGGCGGCCACATAAAGCCAGCCCTCAGCCGTCCAAAGATAGGTAAAATCGGCCGCCTACTTCTGGTTCGGTCTGTCTGCCGCGAACTGACGATCCAGAATATTCGGCATAACAGCTGCCCGCTCACCACTATCTTTTGGCAAGCCACGCCGTCTCGGCCTTGCTCTCAATGCATTGCCGCGCATGAGCCGTTCGACACGAGCAAACCACAGGAAAGCCCTTCGGCAAGGAGGTCATGCCAGACACGCCGGGCGCCGTAGGTGCGGTCGCTGTCCTTGAAGCTGCCTTTGATCTTGTCGAGCAGAACCTCGTCATACCGGGCATGTTGGCTTGGAGAGCGATTTAACCAGGCATGGAAGCCGGAACGCGATACACCCAGCGCTTCGCAGAGCCATGCCACCGGCCAGATGGAACGGTGCTTTGCAATGAACGCGAACTTCATATCACGTCCTTGGCAAAGTAGGCGGCGGCCTTTTTTAGGAGGTCACGCTCCGCCTTCAGTTTGGCTACTTCCTTGCGCAGTCTCGCGATTTCGAGCTGCTCGGGCTTCATCTGCCCGTGGCCAGGAAAAGCCTGCGCCGGGTCAGAACCATAGTCCTTCACCCATTTGCGCAGCACATTCTCATGGACATCCAGATCGCGGGCTGCTTGCGCTACGCTGACGTCGCGCTCCCGCACCAATTTAACCGCCTCAAGTTTGAATTCGCGGCTGAACTTCCGTCGTTGCATTCATGAGCTCCAGTTTCATTGCAAACACCTTAACTCGGTGTCCATGAAACCGGCAGCAGGCCAATCCGAAGGCGATCCGCGTTGATCAGGGCTCCGAGTTCATCTCCCGGCATCTCGATCTATGGGCCTATCAGAAAGGCGTTACGCTGGACTTCTCCAGGCCTGGAAAACCGACGGACAACGCCTTCATTGAGGCCTTCAACGGGCGCTTCAGGGCGGAATGCCTGAATGCTCACTGGTTCCTGAGTCTTGCAGATGCAACCGAAAAGTTGGAGGATTGGCGCAAGGACTACAACGAACACAGACCTCACGGCGCTATCGGTAACAAGGTACCGATGGACCTGATGAAATCAGAACACGCAGCCAGCCCGTGTTCCTGATTTGGTCCGGAAAACTCTAGCCCACCTTGAGGGCACGTTGGATAGCACTCCAGAGTGCGACGGACTCTACACCAAACTGGAGGAGTTCTGGGGTCCCAGGTCACGAGCGATACCGGGAAAAGGGCAACGTCAAATCTAAACGCTGCAATCTGACAACACTCTGCGTCTGCGTAGAGCTGGAGGCAGCGCTTCGGCGGGAACCATCGTATGAATTGTGTGGTCGATAATCTCTAAATCGACGCACGATGGCAGATCAAGGCAGCCCTGGACGAACACAGGGAAATGCGGTAACCAACCCGCGCGTCAGAGTCTGCTCAACCGTCGTCTTAAAGCTCTGTCTCCTGCTCCACGCAGCCGCTTCATTTAAAGCCGAGCCCCAATGCTCGCAGAGGGGAACGCCGTTTATTGTGCAATTCACTTTACAATGAACATCAGAGTTCATGCGCGAAAACTGGCTCTCAAACAGGATTTTCAAATCCTACGAACAGATCTTGGCACTATGCTGCCAGGTTTGGAACAAACTTATCAATCAGCCATGGACCATCATGTCCATCGGGAATCGGAAATGGGCGCATGGGTTCTGATCAATTGAGGTTGATATGTGAGCAATAAATTGTGCGACTTGGTCGTCCCAAGTTACCCAGCACGGTCATTCGGAGTGCCTAATGTCACAGGGTAAGGCGGTGAATATCCTTTAGATTGTTGTCATCGGCAAAAAATGATGGCGAGGATAAGATGAGCAATCCCGTTGACTTTATGAACATATCAATGCCGCATCGGATGCATTCACCAAAATACTGGAGCCACGATTCGAAGCAGGGAAGCTGTCAAGTAAAAAAGAAATGTCGCTCGCCGCTGTTTGCAAATTTATTCGGCTTGCGCCTGTTCCGGCAATCTTCAAACACGTCAGGAGTCGGTTCTTTTTCGTCAAATTTTTTTCACAAAGGTTGGCGTTTCCAGTTGGTCTCAAGTGCCAAGCTTTATAATTGAGCAGCTGTTTCTTGGGACAAAACGCAAAGCCCAATGTCTCTTTGTCTGGAACTAATTGGCCATGTTGCTCAATTTCAACTCAGCCTGGTCGGGGACACAAACATGAAAGCTCTTTCGCCCACCGGAACCAAAATCATTGCGGTACGTGAACTTGTACCAGCTCATGCCCGTCTTGTTTCTGCCGGTTTCTCACGTGACGCAAACGGATCACTCCACTTTAAATACGCCCCCTCTGGTTCCTACGTGTTTTGGGACAAGCAATTCATCACGACAAATGACGAAGGCCAACTTTGGACCGAAGTTCAGATCAAACTTGGAACTGAATAATCATTGGTTGCTAGCTGCCAATTAAATACTAAACCAAGTATTTTTTACGAGAAGCGAATTTAGGATGAAAGACGAATACATTCTTCTATTTATTATTATTGTTCTTCTTTTTTTTCTGATTTCGACCGTTTTCTTCTCGGCTATGTTGCTTATCTCGATCGGAGATGTCTCGATATTCTCGTTGGATCTTTTTCAAGCCAACCGCTGCGAAGTAAGCGCCGGTGAAAAATATTAGGGAGCTAAAGCTAAAAGTTGGTGATGGCTCTTCGGGGCGGCGTATCGTGGCGAGTTTGAATACGCCGTCAATTCTCATCAGAAAAAGGGAGATACCACGCAACGCGCCGTCACAAGATGCCAGAGTTAAGGCAACTGATGATAAACTGGCGGGAAAGCATTGCCAGTTGTGGTGACGTCCCATGTTGTGGTGTAGCTCTTTTTAGGCCTCGGTCTTTTAGTGGGCCGAGCTGATCAGTCGCTCTGGGCTGCAGGCAAGCTGAGGGTGAGATCATCGCAGACCGGGGCAAGCGTTTCCAGTGTCATGTATCGGCCGCGCTGCACGGTCCATTCCTCGGTTTGTTCCATCAGGATCGCGCCGACTGGTCGGCGGATTGAGGCCACGTTCGGAAAGATCCGGACAACATCGGTGCGCCGCTTGATTTCACCGTTCAAGCGCTCGATCGGGTTCGTGGAGTGCAGCTTGGCGCGGTGCTGCTGAGGAAAGGTCATGTAGGCCAAGACGTCCTCTTCCGCCCCGTCCATCAGGTTTGCGAGCTTCGGCAGCTTGCCCCGCATCTGGTCGGCCACCAGGCGCCATTGGGCCTTGGCCGCGGCATGACCGGGCTGGGCGAAGGCGGTGGCGATGAAGGCCGAGACCACCCGGCGGCTGTTCTTGCCGGCATGGCCCAGGGCATTGCGCTGGAAATGCACCCGGCAGCGCTGCCAGGTCGTGGACAGAACCCGGGCCGTGGCGGCCTTGATGCCTTCATGCGCGTCTGAGATCACCATCTTCACGCCGGACAGGCCCCGGCGCATGAGATCTCGCAGAAACTCGGTCCAGAAGGGCTCAGCCTCAAAAGCGCCGATCGCCATGCCCAGCACCTCGTGGCGCCCGTCCGTGTTCACCCCCACCGCCAGTGTGACTGCGACGCTCACGATGCGCCCTCCCTGGCGGACCTTCAGGTAGGTGGCGTCGATCCAAAGGTAGGGCCAGTCGCCCTCGATGGGTCAGGTCAGGAAAGCATCAACACGTCATCGATGTCTTCGCACAGACGGCTGACCTGGCTTTTCGAGATCCCGGTCCCGCCCATTGCCATTGGCGAAGCGACGGACGAAGGCCTCACGCACCAGAACGGTGGCGCTCTGCACGCCGATACCTCGCAGGCTGCAGAGTTGTTGGATCATCTTACCTGCCCCATCCGGAGCCGTCGCCTCGGCCACAGCATCTCGCTCGCGCTCCAGTGCGTCGATCTGATCGAGAACGAGTTCCAGCCTGCTGATCAGTCGTTCAACCTTGGCCAACATTCGGCGGAATGGGCCCACCGAGTCCGGTGCGAAGATCAGCCAGCCGTCGCCGGCGACTCTTCAGCAGAGGATTGTAATCGCCGATCCCAAGCGTCACTAGAACAGCACCGATACGATTGGTCAGGCCGACTCGCTCGGACACCAGCTCGGCTCGTTCGCGGACGCATCGCCGCGCATCCTCATCGGCTTCTTCTGGGATAGGGACCATTGAGCAGACACGAGGCTCCCCGCGAAGCCATGCGAGTAGTGCGCGCAACAACAATTCCGCATCGATGCCATCGGATTTCGCTCGTCGCATGCGCCTATCCACCGGAACGCTGGAAGGTTGTATGACGTGCACCTCGACACCCTTCTCAATCAACCAATGCATTGATCAGCATCGTACGTTGGCGCACCAGAAGATCCCGAGCGCGATGCAGCATCAACACGGCCTGCTGGTCAGCGCTTTTGATTGCGACGAAATGCATGTTCTGTCGGGTGACAGCCTCGCAAATCGCTTCGGCATCCGCCATGTCATTCTTTTGCCGCTTCACATAGGGTTTGACGTAAGCAGGCGGGATCAGACGCACCTCATGCCCCAACGCCGCAATCTCACGAGCCCAATAATGCCTGGTCGCGCAAGCTTCCATGCCAATCAGGCAGGGGGAGAGGTCGGACAGTATCTTCAGCAATGCCCAGCGTCGGACTTTCTTCTTGAGCGTGACACCTCCGTTCGCATCAATCCCGTGAAGCTGGAAGACGGACTTGGTAAGATCGATGCCCAATATTGTAATCTGCATGTGGATGGCTCCCATTGCTGTTGGGTTCACCAACATGGCACATTGCGATGCCCTTACGTGGGGCTGTCCACACCATCAACTTGTTTTGTTCGGCGCGCATGGGGCCCGTTTAGACGGATTTCAGGCGTTCATCTCGCCGGTGTAGTCCTGCCATAGTCCGAATGCATCTGCTCTTGCGTGCCCGTATGAGGCGGCCGACAGGGTATATCGACGCGGCCGGAAGATCGTGTTGATCTGAACGTGGGCAGACAAAAACCGTTGAACTTGGCGGGGTGACTTGAACTGGCCCATGATCTTCTCCCGTTTCCGGGTCGGGCGATGGGAATTCTCAATCCTGTTGTTCAATCCCTTGTGAGCGCGATGGTCGGCATCCGGAGCAAGGGCCTGAACCGGCCTGGTGTAGCTGCGCAGCTTGTCCATTGCCCGGCAGTGTATTGCCAATGCAATGTCACGAGAGGGGGTACCACGACCCTGGGCGCGCCGAACTGCGTGACCAGCCCGCCAAAGAAACGTCTGGCCGCCTTTGCATTCCGGTGGGATTGAACCAGAATATCGAGCATGTCTCCATCGCCGTCAAATGCCCGCCAGAGCCAGTATTTCACACCGCCAATGACAATCACCGCCTCATCAAGAGGCCACTTGTTATTTGGTTTTGGCCAGTCCCGACGAGTGCAGCGCGCTAAATGCCGGACAAACCGGTTCACCCATTTGCGGATCGTTTCCCGGCTGACACCAATCCCCTGCTCCGCCAGGAGATCCCGCCTTGCCGGGCGCATCGGGTATCGAAGCCGGGACCGTGGCACCGGTGGGGCCGCGTAAGCCCTACGCAGAGCATCGTTCTCCAGCGTCAGTGCGCCGATCTTGACGTGCAGTGTTTTGACATCGACCGGGGGTGCCGCCGGTCCGGTCTTGGATTCATCGCCAAACACGCCCCCGTCGCCTCCTCAGGGAGCTGGTCTTTCCGCTGCTTGATCTGATTGGCGCGCACGTCGAACCGCTGGGACAGGTCCACCAGCGCCTGTTCGCCCTGATCGCGGCAAGCGCCACTTTCGCCTTGAAAGCCGGGCCAGCTCTGTTGAACCAAGGCTTCCTCCCAGGGAGGCGAACAGCAGCCGTTCGCCTCCGCGCTTTCAACTTGAAAAGCGCACGCTCCTAGTGGGCGGTTTATTGTGTTCAATCCGTATCGACGAATGCTGATTGTCCTGGAATTGATATCGCGGGCTGGCGCGCGAACGGTCCGTGCCCTCCCTCACCGTGCAACGCTGTTGTCACCCGGCTGCATCGCCTCCCGGTCAGGCGGGTTGCGATTTCCGGCGGCCGCCAGATGGCTCGCCCTTGATGTAGCGTCGAGTCCTGGGAATGATGTCACATTTCCTGTTCAAGGTGCCAATTCCAATTTCGACACCCTCTCTATAGAAAATGTTCCGCATGTTCCTTGCGATCTCGTGGGACCTGAAAGTCTCCGCGCCTATGATCGACTTCTGATCCCGACTCAACCTCGTCGAGCAGACAGGCACCTCACTACCCGCGAAATGATACAGCAGACGGATATGGTCCCCGTCTTGCGGCGCCTCTTCATAAACAAGTTGCGCAAGAAAGTCTTTTTTAATCCATCTTACTGGCCAAAATAGTACCCTCATATATTTGGATAACGCCTTCCGAATTATCGATGAGTTACTCTTTGAAACCGCGATGTTGCTCCCTGATGCCCGCACGGAAAGAACCTCTCTTTTATTACCTTGCAACCACTATAGCGCAATGCCGTCCACCTTCTTGTCGTAATTGATACAACCCCGTGCCATTCAGGTCTGTTCAACGCTCTTTACAGCCCGGCGTACGAGAGGGCGCCGGTGGGGCCGATAGCTGGGGCCCAAAGTGCCTTCGCGACATTCGAGACGCCGTTTGCCCTTGCGATGTCGAGTGTCTGACTGCGCAGGCGCGCCATGATGCCGAGATTGCTGCGGATGCGGCTGGCATTCTCTGCAAAGGTGACGTCGCGAACCCAGTGGTTACGGTTCTCGATGGCCTAATGATTGCGGATAGCCGGTGCGAAGGTCATGGCGTCAAGCATGACCGATGAGGCATAAATGCTTGTTTCCTCGCGGCTTTTCCAAAGGGCGGTCGCGACGATCAGCGCCTGGGCGGCCAGGATTTCGTTGGACTTCTCGTCAACGACCTCATGAGTGAGGATGATCTGGTGATCGACGGCAAAGGCCGAGAGCACATAGGCGGCCTTGGTGTCGGAAAACGCATCGAAACTTTGCCGCAACGTCTTGCCGTCTATGGCGATGAAGCGGGAAGGTCCTGCGGGAGCACAGGTTCGGTCCAGCCCCTCGGCATGACGCCGGAACGCCGTCCCCAACGCGTCGGGATCGATCTGCCGCAGTATGCCGCGCACTGATGTGTAGACCGGAGCCCGCCGCAGGGCCGCATTGAGAAGCGGCAATCTGGCGGCAATCAGGGCGTGAATTTACCGATAGGAGCGCGCTCCGCTCAGAATGGCGATGATCGAGAACAAAATCACGCCGACCTGATCGTACATTTTGCCTTCGGCGCGCCGACGGTCGGGGAACACGGCAAGGCAGGACACAAGATCAATAGCTGGGGGTCATGGAGCAACCTTCCCGTTTCGAGGTTCTCTCCATAGTTTCAGAGACTTATCGTCGGGAAAAGCAAAAAATCACGCACGTCAGCGACGCGCTCGCAGTCATGAGCGTTGAACAGTCCTGCTGTGACATTGGGGTGCGAGATTGTGTCCAGGCGCCCTTTTGGCACCAGCCGCGCTCCCAGGAGCGGGCGTTCCGGAAGACGCTTCGATTACCGTTGAATCTAAGGCTGAACCGGTTTGGCCGGTGAACTGATGCGGTGGATGCTCCATCCGACGGCATTTTAATGTGATGGCCGTCACGGCGGCAGACTTGTCGAATATCCGGCACACCTCCGCACGCCAATACATTTCGAAACAAAAAGATACGACGGGTATGCGCGCCAATTACGGCATGCGCATAGACAACACCAAAGAAAGGTCGCCTCCAGATGGCGCTCGCGGACCGGACTTTTCAAAGAAGCCGGTTCTAACGGCGGCATTCCGCGGGTCGGCTGCCTCTGAATGGTTCACGCGGATAACGTCCGGCCCTGTGCCGGACAGGAAGCCGCGAAGTTATCCGAGGTTATCAGAAGTGAGCAGCGTCAGTTCATCGCCCAAACCTGTTCTCGTAACGGGCATGCAGGAATTACTTCGCCCCAACCGTTTTTCCACGGCGATCCTTGAAAAGGATCGTCAGTTCAGCTTCTGGCGGGACCTTTTGTTCCCCTTGATGGATGTTGCGCCTGTTGCGCCAGGGGGCGAGGGTTTCAGAGCAAGTGGGCGCAGCTTCGATCTCGGTGTCGCCCAGGTGGTTGCCCTCAAGTCGGAGGCAATGCGCTTCACCAGGAGCGGCGCGCATTCGGATGCCTCAGCTAATTACTGGTGCTTGACCATCCTGAAACGCGGGACGCTCTTGAACCGGGTCGGCGACAACATCGTCGAGGTTACCCCCGGCACGATCCTGATAAACTCCCTCGCCGATACGTTTTCCGGGAAATCGAGTCGGCTGGAATGCATAAACCTGTTGTTGAACAGGGACTTTTTCTTTGACATGGAGGCGAATATCGATGCCCTCGTCAATACCCGCCTGCAGGGCCCGGCCGCTCGGATCCTGAGCGAATTCGTGCTGAACTCGGAGAAGCTCTTTCCCGCGCTGACGGTTGCGGAAACATCGCTCTGGATCGAGACTTTCTCGCTGCTCCTGGGGGCTGTCACCCGGCAGGCGAGGGAAAATCCACATCAGGCTTCAACGGCTGGCTCCCGGGACCGTGCCTCCGTTGTCCTCAACTACATTCGCGACAATCTCCATTCACCGACCCTGGGGGCGACGTCGATCTGCCAGGCTCTGAGGATGTCCAGGCGCCAGCTCTACTACCTTCTCGCCCCCTATGGCGGCGTCGCGAAGCTGATCACGCGCAAAAGGCTCATCGCAGCCTGCAAGGCGCTCGCCAGTACAGGTGAATCCAGACTGATCAGCACCGTTGCCTATTCCCTCGGGTTTTCAAACCATGCCGTTTTCTGCAAGCAGTTTCGCGAGGAATTCGGCTTCAGCCCCTCCGACGCGCGCGATGCGAGTATCTGCGGATACCTTCCCAGAAAGTCGCCGCCGAACAGCCTTTTCGACTGGCTGACCGATGGCGCGGCACACCGGCAATAAAGAACACGGAGAGGGTTCGACATCGCCTTCGACGGGGCCCCGCGGCTTTTGAAGTCTCGCGCCGGCCCGACGTCGATGCCTTTAGCCTCCGGGTTCTGACGCAAGACCCGTCCTATGAGCCCCTGTTTCGAAAGCGAGAGCAAAGATGGACCCCATCCGAAAAGACGAGTTTCCCCAAGACATGTCCGGCCTGGAAGAGCGGGACAACGGTGCTGCCATCATCGGCTTGGTCGCAGCCGCCTTGTCCGGATCCATAATCGGATTTTGCGTCGCGGGATATTTCACTCTCTCCTTCATTGTGCCCGTGATGTTCGCGGTTGGATGCCTGATGGGGTGGAAGGCTAACGGACTGGCCAGACACGAAACCGGGATTGAGCGCATCCGGCGGCCCTTCCGCCAAGCGCGTGTCGCGGGGCGACGCGGGTCGTCAGACCGCTCGTGACCGGCTTTCGTTGGTGGCCCGGTTTCCCGGCACCAGCGGGCCGGGCCGGTGGCGCACAGCCACCTCCTGCAAGGTGACAGCCGTCACAGCAAACGAGCTTCAGGCTCCCCAAATAGGTGTAAGCGGCACACACCGGACGCAGTGCCGAATGAAGAACAGAAAACATGCAACGAACCGTTGGACCCTCGACAAGCCCGACGCTTCCTCGTCCACTGAAAGAACCAACCCAATGTCAGATCAAGCAATTCCGGCACTGCAACAGACCACAATCATCCGCTCGCCCTTTCGCCTGACCGCGCTTCCCGGTCTGCAGCGCTTGTGCGCACTCGCTGGAAATTTCCGGAAAAGGCAGGCCTACCGGGAATTGCTCGACAATCCGAATTACCTTCTCGACGACGTTGGCCTGTCGGGTACGAAGTTGCGGGCAGCTATCCGGGCGGCTGGCGGTGGCGTTTCCTCAGGCAAGCCCCCGAAGGGTGAGGCCCCACAAACGAACACATGGCGCTGACATCGGTGATGGTTCCCGACTGGCTCGTCCGCATCGCGTGGCGAGCCAGGTGATCTTGAAACTCGGCGCGGTACCCATCTCCGCCCGACGGACCGCGGTTGCTCCGGCCCCCCGGCGAACCAGACCGCGCCAAACGCTGTCACGGGCGGACGGAAATGGGACAGCTCGGATGCCATGTCTGACAGCATCAAGACGATCCGGTGCGACAGATCGGCAGTGCCCTTCGCCGTCAACTTCGTCAGTTCTTTCTGGAATACGTGACGGCCTGTACCGACACGGATGCCGCGTTCCATCAGAAAGCCACGGCCCTGATTGATCAGGCGCGTCCTGTCCGACAACCAGACGTTCCCGCGCAGTGTAATGCCTGGAGGTCGAGTTGTTCTTCGGATTTGATTGGGACGAACGACATGGTCGGTCGGGTGGCGACTTCGGCGATCGCCTCCGCATCGCGGTCGTCATTCTCGTGAACCTTTACATAAGGTCAGACATACAGCAACGACATCAATCGGGGCTCATGCCCATATTCGAGGCAGAAGCGCCCGATGTGATGTGCGCCCCCGCAAGCCTCCATTGCGTCAATACAACTTAACAACTCCACCAAGAAATCCAGCAACCGGAATCGTTGGAGGCGTTTGTGAATAACTACAGCGCCGCTGGCATCAAGCCCGCAAGGCAACAAACCGACTTGATCAGATTAATCCCAAGAACCGTGATGTCCATCAGAATGTTCCTTCTTCTCCAATAATACACGCAAAAATGGCTGCATCTCGGTGGGAAGGCAGTTCATCCCATTAGCTCACCCCACTTGCCCCGGTATTCCTCTGGAGTCAGGTTATAGGTGGAACGCAGATGACGCTTGAGGGATTTGAACCTTTTGCCGTCTTCCAGGCAGACAATATAATCCGGCTGCACGGACTTTTTAATCGCAACGGCAGGAATCAGTCTTTCCGCTTCCGGCTCCTCTGCCACAGCAGCTGCTGCATGCAACGCCTGATGAACGGAGCCGATCAAATCCGTCAGTTCGGTCGTTGTGACCATGTTGTTGCTGACATAGGCGGTCACGATGTCTGAAGTGAGATCGATAAGGCTGGTCTCAACCGAACTGTCGTTCATGAAGGTTCCCGTATTTCTGCCGAAGAGTGGAGAGAGTGCGTCGACAAGACACGCCCATAAGTAGAACGCTCTTAACCTTCCACGTTCAGCCGAGCAACCTATTGAGGAAAAAAGAAAGGCCGGCAGTGTCATTTGACACTGCCGGCCTGTTAGCAATCAAAGTTATAGCGGGCAATGCAAATCATTCGACTTCGATCGCAACTGATTTTCAGGAACAAACATTGAGCAGGATTTGTTTTGAAAACCTGTTTTATCGGCAAATCAATGCCAACGAGTAGAGAGTAATAAATCTATCGACCGATTACCCGTGTCGTTCATCACAGGTTGAGGCGCGGCAAATCAAGGCACGTACAAAGGGGGGCTCCGCCGAGCGACCAGAGCGCGTTCTGCAATCCTTCCACAAGTGCCACAAAGCTCTCTCCGCCGAGAATGACATGGGCGTGCTCGAAGCCGGAATAGACGAGCCGGAAATGGTAGAGCAAATAATCGAGCCGCTGGCCGACAATCGTGACCCCAAGGCTTGCCATGTCGGTGAAGTCCGAAAGGCCGTGCCGGCCGGGTTCGTGAGCCTGACGGAAGATCACTTCCTGCTCCTCGCCGTGAACGGAACGCCCGGAGCGGATGCGTCGTTCGAGCGAACGGCGAATGCCAGAACCAAGTTCCGGATGGCGCCGCGGCATCTCCTCGAAGATGGCGACGGCCCGGATGCCGGGGGCAGCCTTGAGAAGGGGCACAACTTCCGCCTCGAAAATATGTTCGAGCGGATCCGACCGGCGGCGGCCGCGTGTCTTGGACGGCTGGGAAGGCAGACGGTGATCGTTCTCGATACGATAACCCGTCGCCGCGCTGAACCCTGCCTTGGCGGATGCCGCGGCGAATGCATTCGTCCGACGTAACTTCATGAAAAGACTCATCTAATGATCGTTTACATGGCAACTCGGCACAAAGTGATCCCTCTCTTCGGAAAACCACTCCAATACCGGGTCGATCGCGATCAACAGACGCCGGATCTTTGAAAAAATGGCGCCGCGTGTCAGTCGGCCGCTAGAGGTGCGACAGGAGGGCTTGTCAAAAACGGTGCGCGGCATTGCTTTGAAAGCACAGCTTCACCTTTGCATGTGTTGCCGACGGCTGGTGAATGGAGGAAAGCGTCAGACACTGGTCACGACCGCCATTGCTTGCGAAATGGTGGCCTTCCTTTGGGCAATAGGCCAAGACGTTCAACCCACCGGATAAAAATGAGCGCAACGAGCGATACCGGGAAAAGGGCAACGTCAAATCTAAACGCTGCAATCTGACAACACTCTGCGTCTGCGTAGAGCTGGAGGCAGCGCTTCGGCGGGAACCATCGTATGAATTGTGTGGTCGATAATCTCTAAATCGACGCACGATGGCAGATCAAGGCAGCCCTGGACGAACACAGGGAAATGCGGTAACCAACCCGCGCGTCAGAGTCTGCTCAACCGTCGTCTTAAAGCTCTGTCTCCTGCTCCACGCAGCCGCTTCATTTAAAGCCGAGCCCCAATGCTCGCAGAGGGGAACGCCGTTTATTGTGCAATTCACTTTACAATGAACATCAGAGTTCATGCGCGAAAACTGGCTCTCAAACAGGATTTTCAAATCCTACGAACAGATCTTGGCACTATGCTGCCAGGTTTGGAACAAACTTATCAATCAGCCATGGACCATCATGTCCATCGGGAATCGGAAATGGGCGCATGGGTTCTGATCAATTGAGGTTGATACAAGCAACTGGCGCGCCGATAACGAAAACCCACGCCGCCGGCCGGGTCGATACGTTGACCCGCCATCGCGATCGGCTCGCGGATCCGGACGGTCTTGCGTTTGGGCACGCGGCGAACCCGAGTGTTCCCGCGCGCGCTGTTCAGACTGATGAAGCGGGACCCTGGAGTTCCCGGCTTTTCCACGATCTCGCGCGGAATCGGCAGGCTTGAGTCTTGCGGTACGGCGTCGCTCCGATGTCGGATTCATCATCCCGCCGCCGAAAACGGCCCCACCCGGCCCTGAGGCCGAGACCTCTCCCACCACGCTGGATCCGCATGGTGCGGCCATTCAGGCCCACGGCCGGATAGCCCGGCAAAGCCACCCGGAATATAACCTGAAGAGCGCGGGTGGAAACACACCGACCGCTGGAAGCCGGTCATGGAGCATGTCGCGTTAACATAAATTCAGGAAATGGCCCGAACGCATTCGCGATGCGAACGCCGCCTGGGTGCCTGTTCCTGACCCCATCAAACCGCGTGAACGCGACACGCCATGGGGACAGACTGAAAGCCCCCCGGACACTCAAAGAACCGGGGTTCAAATCCGTGTCCAGGTTCTCGACAAGATGACTTCCCCGGGCGTCCCGCGTTCGAGCCCATCTCATGATGCCAAGATCACGGGAAAAGGACAGCCGCGTTTAAGGCCGGAAATTATGCGGCACGGTCGGTCGCAGACGTCATAATGTGGCATGCAATTCGATCAACCGGTCGAGGCAAAGTTCGATCATCTGCAGCGTCTGACTTTCCCCGTCGAGAGCGACCACGAGAACGAGCCCACCTTGAGAACTCATGCCCGCGTTTACGGGAGCGCCGATGACCGGGTCCCAGCTCGATAGCGAAAG
The DNA here is from genome assembly GCF_000168975.1 of Roseibium aggregatum IAM 12614. Taxonomy (GTDB): domain Bacteria; phylum Pseudomonadota; class Alphaproteobacteria; order Rhizobiales; family Stappiaceae; genus Roseibium; species Roseibium aggregatum. The sequence continues at coordinate 45,973 of NZ_AAUW01000021.1, read as the reverse complement.
GAAGTCCTTGAGATTTCTGGCCTGCAAGCGGCCCTTGTGCCGGGAAAGACTGAGCAGCATGCGACGCCCATCGCGCGCGGGGGTAATGGAGAAGGTTCCGGCCCGTTCGAATTCGAAGGACACGCTGCCGTCTTCGACCGGCTGAACGTCGCCGAGTCCCAGGTTCCGGGTGAACTCGCGAACCACCGCGAACGAATGATCTGAAAAGCTGGACTGCATCGCGCTTCCGATAGATAGCCTGTCAGGGACACAGGTGCCGCCGGCAGCCGGTCGACAGACCTTGCAAAGGGGGGCCGCCGTCAGCCTATACTTGTCCGCACCTGGTGCGAATGGACGGCTCGAAGGCCCAGCTGATCGTTTCTATCCCCGCGATACCTTCCGATTGCGCCTGACTGATCTCGCATTCCACATGCACATAGGCGGCGATCAGGTTGATATGCATCGCTTGCGTGTTGCCGAACATTTCATATGCGTTGGCATTTATGCGAAGATACCGGTTGAGCTCATGATCCTTGTCCACGAATATCGCGAGCGCAGGACCCGAAATATTTGTTCGCGCCTTCAGGAACATGCCCTCCCGCGAAATTTTGAAAACGCGACCGCAGAAATTCGCAAATTTGGGAGATTCAAGAGCACTGGACAGACAAGCTTTTTTGGCACTGAAGATGTTTTCAGCCGCATCGCGCCCGGTGACCGCCCGCGTCGTTTCCGGGACAGCATGAGCCGCGACCACCAGCACGGCGAAAGTGGCCAGCAACAACAGCGCGAAGGCCTGCAGGAATTTCAGCAACGGGTTTTCCCTCCTTTGCCGCGTATGGATCATTTTCTTTTTGATGGACACCGCAACTCCTCACTCATATCTCGCACCGATCTGTTCTCAAGGCGCTGGCCTAGCCGCGAAAAACCCGGACAGAAGAAGATCCATCGCGGTGGGCATCGCCTCACAAAGCTCTCCGCGGAGACTCTCGCGCTGTCCGGCCTCAAAGCTAAAGTGGCGTCATCAACAATAAAAACTGTTATCTCGCGACAGTATTCGGACATTTGGAACTAGTGTGTATCCAACAATCCGGAGCTTTCCGATGTAACTTTTGATACTCGGCGCGCGCGTTTTCGAAACCTCTTTCACCCAGATCGCGAATGTCGGGAGATACGCGTCCTGAAAGCCGCAGGCCCGTTCAGGGCCGTCAGTCACCTGTCGAACCTATGCTCGCTTGAGTCTACGGCCGAATCGGCGTCCGTCTCCGGATGGAGACGGACGCCGGCGGATCAGTAGAATTCCATGTTTCCAAGCACGTTGAGGATCGGCAACTTGGCAGGCTTGCCGATCTTCGGTTCCGGCCTGAACTCCGCGGCCGTGTCCGGCCCATCGGAAAAGCTGGTGTGGAGACCAGTCGAGCGGGACCGCAGCAACCGGGTCAACTCATCCAGTTGATGCGACCGGCGCACGACGCGCGGCGTAATCATCACAAGCAGCTCTGTCCTGTCCTTTACCGCATCGGTTTGCTTGAACAGATTTCCAACGATAGGCATCTTGGACATCAGGGGAACCTTGGTCGTGACTTCTTCCGAGCGGCTTTGGATCAGTCCGCCGAGGAGCGCCATTTTCCCGGATTCGATCACGACATCGGAATTTATCGTGCGTTGGGATATGACAGGGGTCAAATTCTCACCCGACCCGCTTGACTTGGCGGAACTGACTTCCTGTTGAACATTCAGCAAGACCGAGTTGTCCGGGCGAATGCTGGGCGTTACCTGGAGAATAACGCCTACATCCCTGACCTCTATCTGATTGGTCGTGGTCGTCGTGCCGGTCTCGCTCGCGTTCGTTTGCTGCACGAGGAACGGGATCTGATCACCGACGGACAGTCGCGCCGCCTTGCCATCTAGCACCGTCAGGTAGGGTGACGATATGACCTTCAATTCGGTCACGGTTTGCAGGGCTTCCAGTACGAAGGTGGCCGTGGTGCCATCGACTGAATCGACGTCGAACAACGCGACCGCGCCGGGTTCGCCGGTGTCCGCCGGATCGGGAAGTCTCGACGACCTGATCTCCACCCCCTCACCGCTCAGAAATGCCTGGACGCCGTATTTGAGCCGGTCGTTCAGGGCGACCTCAACAATCGTTGCCTCGATGACCACCTGGGCAAGGGGAACGTCGAGCGTCCGCACAACATCGCGAATACGCTTGAACTGCCGGAATTTCGAATGAACGAGGAGTGCATTGTTCCTGACATCGGGAACGATCGATACCGCCTCTTCGCTTGAACGCCTTGTGTCGGCCAATCTGTTCAGTCTTCCCGAGAGCCTTTGCTTGGCAGCCCGTTGCGCGGCAGTGCCGGAGCCGTTGTCCGGGTCGTCGCGTCCCTTGCCACGGATAATCGCCGGCGCGGATATCGATGACGCATTTTCCGCCTCTGGCCCGTGGCCGTCATCGGGAATGGAAGCGGTCAGCAGATCTTGCGCCCGGATGTCGGGCTCATAGCCCGGACCGTCATTGCTGTTCGCGAAAATCGCGTTCAACTGGCCCGCGGTCTCCTCTGCGGACAGGTTCTTGAGAGGGATGATGCGCAAGGATGTCGCGTTCTGGTTCTCTTTATCGAGTCCGCGAACCAAGGTTCTCATGTTGCTCATAGCCTGCTGGCTTTGCGCGACCACTAAAAGGGACTGTTGTTCTTCCATTGGAATGACCAGGGGGATTTGCGTTCCTGTCTTGCCGGAATTCTGGAAGTAACCGACCACGGCGTTTGCGACAACCTCGGGCGGGCTTTCGCGAAGCGGAATAACCGCGATGAACTCGTTTTCTCCGGAATTGCCGATGATGGCCTGAATCAGGTCGACGACAGCTTTCTCGTCCGACGGATTCACTCTTAGCACGAGCGTGTTGTTGGAAAGGACCGGAGTAATCGTGGCACCCGCCGGCAGTATTTGCGCCACCGCCTGGGCAATTTCCTCGACGTTGCCATTCTTCAGCTTCAGGACCCGCGTCTTGAAGTCTCCAATCGCTCCGGCAGCCGCATTCCTCTCCAATTCGACGATCTTCGAAACCGGTCCGATATGGTAGACGCCGTTGATTATCTTCATCACATAGCCGTAATGAGCGAGAATGTCCCGCAGGATGGAGGGTATGGATGACCGCGGAACAGGCGTTTCGGTCTTGAAGGACACAACCCCGGTGAACTCCTCCGACGTCACGTAATTGGCGGAAAGCATGCCACCAAGAAGTTGCTTGACGACATAGCCCAGGGGCTCGTTGTCAAATGCAATCGTCACGGCCTCGTTCGGATTGCCGAAGCCCGCGCCAACCTGCCCGAGTTCGACCAGATTCCTATTGATCTCGTTTGCGCTGACCGAAAAGGTGGTCGGTTCGTTTTGCAGGATCCCGACGAAACCGATTCCCTCGCTGGCCGGATCGGAGCCGTTGACACGCGAAACGTCCAGGTCGCCGGTCTCTACATGTTTCAGATCGTTCGCCAGAACAGAGTTTCCAGAAAAATCCAGTATGTTTCGCTGGTGTCTGCCAACGTCATCTCCCTCCTGTTTTGCGGTTTTTGCGCACGCCGCTGCGAATACCGCCAGGAAGGTGATAACCGCAATTCTTCTGAGACAATAAGTCCGCGTCTTTCGCGCTGATTGCATTCTATATTCCAGTTTGAGCGATACGCCCCCAAGAACACTACTAACTATTTGGGCTTGGAAGAACTTGAAGTAAATTGGACGGAATCAAAACTCAATACTTTCCAGTCCAGGTCTTGCGGGTAGATCAGGGGAGCTACATATTTGTCATACTGTACAATTGCCCCCAACCTGCCGACACTCACGAGTTTGCTGTATTCATCAGGGGATGTACCCTCATGAAATTTCGTCCCATCCGGCGTCTGGATAAAACGCTCGGAACCGCGGACCATAACGCCTGACACAGCAATCGCAGGCGGAACGAAGTCGCGAACAAGAAAGCGAACGAAGAAGGGATTTTTTTCCATCTCCGCCAAGGAACCGGAGCTCAGGACGGAATTGCGTTCGATGACGTTTTCCAGTCGTGACGAGCATTGTCTTGCGCGCGCGGGGTTGAGCGCCGCTTCCAGTACGAGGAGCTGGTCCTCCTGGTCTAGGTCGACAAGAGAATTGTCCGTGGTCGCACTCAGGTGGTCGATCCGGCCGACGATCTCCACCAGATCGGAAACAGCCAACCTCGAACCCGGCCAGCAGCGCATGCCCGTTTCGGTCGCATTGACGATCAGGGGGAGATAAGTGCTGCTGCGGTATCCGCCTCCGGAGTCGAACAACAGGGAGGCCCCGTTTCTCGCGGCCCCGTCACCGGCAACCGGTTTGGGCGACAAGACGTTTCTGCCGGTCAGGCTCGCCTTGACCACGGGCCTGCGGTCGCCAGCTTCGCCCGAAGTCGAAGCCCTTTCGGCAAGCAGCAGGGATGCGGCCTCCTCGTTGAACATGAGATCCTCGACGCCGATCATGCCGTTCTTGAGTTGCCCCAGAGTAAGGCCGGCGGCACCGTCTCTGCCGCTTAATCCAAGCGGGCCGAGACGGGTTGGTTCGGAGGAGATGACCTTCCCGTTTTCATCAACGATCTGTACAAAAGAGATCAGGGAGATTTTTTCCGCATAGCGTCTCGCGTATGTTTGGATAAAGCCTATCCAGGCATCGAGCTTGTCGGTGACGACAACGCCACTGGCCTCGATGCGCATTTCGGACAGTTGAAACAAAACCGCTTCTTCAAGTCTGGCGCGCCTGGCAAGGTCCTTTACTTCTTCAAGATAAGATGTTGCGGTGCTGACCCTGAATTCGACCGCTGTGACCCCGAGGATCTCGCTGCTGATATAGTGCCGGACCCTCTCCGCTACGTTGTCCGAGAGGATTGTTCCATCGACCGAGACCCCCCCCTCGTCGGAGACGTCGAACGTGACATCAACCTCGAAATTGCTGATAGCAGCCGCTATTTGCCGGCGAATGGAGGAAAGCACCCAGATCCGCGGCCTTATCGGAAGATCGATGTCTTCGACGATGTTCAGGACCGCATTGCGCTGCACAAGCTCCTCGACATGGCCGCTCACATAAACGGTGCCGTCCACTTCTGAAACCACGGTAATCGAACTGGAGAACGGCAGCTCCGAGATGCGTCTCTTCAGGTCCGCGACAAGTTGATCCTCATCGACGCTGGCCAGGCTCGGGCTACGGTCGAAATAACCGGACACGCTGCCCACCGCTGCACCGACAACCGTGCACGAGACCAGCAGAATAGCGCCATGCCTGATCCAGGACCGGTTCAGGTTCCACAGGATCCTTCTGCCGAACGGGTGGCGGCTGCGCTCGTTGCCCTGCGCCCGCGCGGCAAACAGAGCCGCCCAATTGTCGTCCTCGGCACCGAAGGCGAACTTGGTTGATCCGATCGTGATGATCTCGAGAGGGTTGAGGGCGCGCCAGTCATCAGCACCGGCATCGATGACCAGACCGTTTTCACCGACCACTTTTCCGGCACCGCCGGCGATACCGGCCCTTCCGCCTTCCACCCGGATACGGGCGTGTCCGGTCTTTAGGCAAACATCCACGAACTGGAGATCATCGTCCGGACCCGAGCCGAGGACGTATTCTCCATCTTCCAGCAATACTTCCACGCCGGCCTGCGTGCCCGTAATTGCTTTAAGAATCAGCGGGCTGCCGACTCTACGAGCTAATTTCATGCCCTTGAAGCCATTCATATGTGAATATCCGGATGATTAGGCCGCAGACCGGCGGCACGTTGCCTGACCTGGAGTTCGCGTCAGGATTTTCGTTTAGTGCTCCCGGTTTTGTCCGGGAGCACCGATCTCATAGACTATGGCTGTACCCAGCCTTCGCCCTTCCTAGACAACGTTTCGGGCGATGCTTTTCAGGGAGTCCGATACCGACTTCAGCATGTTGGTGCGCAGGTTGGTAACCGCCGACCACGAGTTCATGGCCATCTGCATAGAAAACATCTTCTCAGTATCGGAGAGGTTCGTGTTCTGCTCGATGTTTCTGATATCTTCTTCGATTGCGGCAATCTGGTTTTGCAGCTCCGTTTGACGAAAAATCAGATCGAAACCGTCCCGGAATTCGTAGACCTTCGAGTCATCCGCGCCGCCTGGGAGCGTTGGCGCGGAAGGAAACGTATCCGGGATGTCCCAACTGGTTGCTGTATTGTCCATTTTCTCTTCCTATTTCTGTTAACTTGATTTGATTGAAAGACTTCAGTATCTGTTTATGACATCACAGGCAGCGACGAGTGCCTTGTGAACGATCTTGGCCTGCTGAAACTCTTCCCGATTGAGGCCGTTCTTCATCTTCATCTCGATCTGGGACGCCTTTGCCGCCAGATCGTTGGCAATCTGCCGTTTCAGATAGCCGCCGCCTTTCGCACAAAGGCGGTCATCAAGATCCGTCATTCCGAAATTCCGATCTGGACCTTCTCCAGATGCCTGTTTTTTTTCCATCGTCATCCTCCTGATGCGAAAGATTCCTGCTCAAGCTGATCCGGCTTTATCAGTATAATCTTTCTGTCGCTTACAGTTATCAGCCCACTTTGCTGCCACTTTTTAAGTATTTTGTTCACATTTCCGCGTGTACCACGCGCCATTGAGCCAAGATCGCTTTGAGTAACCATTGGCCCCAAATATTCGTAGGTCCTTCCTTCGAATTCTACTTTTTGACCCATCATCTTTGCGAGACGCAGGATCGACAATGCCAGTCTCGATGTCAGGCTGCTGAGATAGAGCACTTTTGTCGCGTCGATATATGTTTTGTACCGATCGATCACGAGCTCGTTCAGCGCACTCATCAGCTTGGCACAGTCAGAACCGCCACCGCGGAACAGATCGGCACGCAAAGTGAGATAGCTTACCGGTCCAATTGCCGAGGCCGTGTCCTGGTATACGGATCCGTCCAGCACACCCAGCTCTCCGAAGCTGTTGCCCGGGGGGACAATCGCGTAAAGGATCGACGTTCCATCCTCCAGAAGGTACGACAATCTGACATAACCACTGACAACGATGTAGAACACGTCCGCGGGGTCTTCCTGCAAGTAGATCACCCCTCCGTCCGGAAGGACGTTCCGTCTCGCATTGGCCAGCAAATCGATGCTCAGCTCGCCCGGCGAGAACTTTAATTCTTTCGGCCAGTGAAACATGTCATTTATCCGTCGTTATCTTTCCCGGTCAGCGTTGAGTTGGGATCCAACGAAGATCTATAATTGCGAATTGATCTGCAAAATCTGATTAGCGATCGCATTTACTTAATATGCCTGAATTAATTGCCTCGTAACATAACAAGTGCCTTCTTGTTTACTGTTTAAATACCTTCCCGCACCCTCGACGTCGACTTGCCTGCCAGCCCGGCATATGCGCAAAGCATCTCCGGCGCTCTTTAAAGCCACCGCGCCGGGAGAAATCGTTAACTTCTTGTTAACTACTTCCCTGGGACGAGCTTTCTCTTGCTTGCAATCAGTATCAAAGGCGAATACCGTGATGTCATAAAGCTAATTCAAGTGTATCTGGCCTGCGAACCTTTTCTGGGCGATTGCATGCGACAACAAGCAAACGACACTCTGTGACAGTTTCACTTGCACGCCGGTCCTGTTTTCGAGCCGGGTCGAATTTTTTGGCCTCAAATCGCCATGATGTACGGCGCCACGCCCGTGGACTGTTGATCACCGGAACACATGTAGCTGAAAGGCGCCGGTCCGACGTGTGATCGACGGCACAGCGCAAAAGGGAACGGGCAAACAGAGCGCATCGCTCATGCGTATCGCCGGCATTTCCTGCGCTATGTGCGGTTGTTTCCGTTTCCACATGAGCACCGGTGATGTGTAAGCATGAATTTCTCCGCACCTTTTGGCATTGAGTGCTGTGATGCATGAGGTGTCCATCAAAGATAGGTGGACACCATTTCATGGAAGAAGATCAGAAGCTGAATGTGAGGCTGGTGGGTCGTGACGGACGGCGTTGGTACGATCCAGCGTCGAAAGCGCGTCTTGTTGCGGCCTGCCATAAGCCCGGCGTGTCGGTATCGCGGCTAGCGCTTGAACACGGGATCAATGCAAACCTGCTGAGGAAGTGGATCAAGGCAGCTCAGGAGACCGGCCCTGTGCCGTCATCTTTAACGCCGGCGTTTCTCCCGGTTTTGGCCGTGGATAGGGGGCGTTCTCTCATTTCGCCAGCATCTTCTCCCTGAAGACTTCGGCCGGCGTCTTCCATCCGAGGCATTTTCGAGGCCTCGTTTTGAGCCGGTCACAGATCCCTTTCAACTCAGGATCGGTGACCCGACTCATATTGAGTTTGCGGGGAAGCCATCGTCTGGCGCGTCGGTTGGTGTTTTCCACGGTGCCTTTGTGCAAGGGAGCAGACGGATCACAGAACCAGGTCTGTGTTCCAATTTCCGCTTGAAGATGCGGCCAGGCCACAAACTCGGTTCCTCGATCGAACGTGATGGATTTTCGGGAACGGATTGGCAGGTGGCGGATCGCATCGATGACCTTGCCGAGCACCAAATGTGTTCTTCTGTTGTCATTCTTCAAAAGCACGGTGAACCGGGTGACGCGTTCCACCAGGGACGTAACGTTGCCAGAACCAAAGTGCTGTTTGAACAACATTAAATCGCCTTCCCAGTGCCCGAACTCCTACCGATGTGCCACGGCATCAGGCCGGAACAAGATGCTGACGTCACGATGGAATTTGGGTGGCAGGCGCTTTCTCGCTCGTCTGGGCTTGCGCGACTTTCGATGTGTCGGCAAGTACCACCACAGCTCCTGGGCCAGGCCTTCTTTCGAATAGATGTAACGGTAGATCGTTTCCTGGCAGACCCGGTGGGAGGCGCCTTCGTATCTCATGCGCCCGGCAATCTGTTCCGGCGTCCAGCCATCTTTGATGCGATCGGTCACAAGATGGCGCAGACCCGAATGCCTGATCAGTTTTCGTTTTCGTGACCGACGCGTGGCGCATTCCTGGTGGGCCGCCACGGCAAAATAGCCGACGATGTCCGGCACCTGTTCATCTTGAAAATGGTTGCGTTTCAATTCTCGAAAAATCGTTGATCGGTGCCGCCCAAGGATCTTCGCCATTCGACAAGGTGACACTTTCGCCTGGCGCCAGCGTTCAATCTTGCGGTACTCATCCAGCGTCAGGTGGCTGTATTTTGATCCCATGACACAATCCTCCTGTTTGATAACCTATTGGTTTCAAACAAAAGTCGCACTTGGGAATAGCGCGCACCGATTTTGGACGTTATCGGTGTTGCAATGCCGGGGAAGCTATCGCGGATGCGGTTGCCCGTTCAGGTGACGCGAGGCTGCGGCACGGCTCGGGCTTGCCGAAATTGACTTTTTCCCGTCGGTCGGTCAGGGTTTCAGAACCACGGTAGCCGGATCGTTTTGCATAGCCGACGGATCGACCACGGCGTGTGAGGAGGCCTCGACGTCAAATTCCTCCAGCCAGTTCGCGACACCGACGCTCTGTCTCGCGAAATCGATGATCTCATCGCCAAAACGGTCCAGCGTGTAAATCCGCAGCGACAGAAGGAAAACCCCGGCGTCGGTTTCAAGGCCGAGGCTGCACATGTTCTCGATATTGAAGCCAAGGGCCGCCCTGAGCATCGCGGCCTGACCCGAGAGCGGCGCGAAGGCATCCAGTTGCCCGACTGGGGAAAGCAATCGCAGGCTGCCGGCGGCCTCGTCATAACAGATGGCGACGATTCCCTCGTCTCCGAATTCCGCACTGGTGACATTGTCCGGTCCCAGGGCCAGTTCCTCCAAACCGGCGCGCACGGCGAAGGCCGCGAGCGCGTTGTTGACGTCATGCCTGCTCAGCATGGAGCCTGAGCGCGTAAGCACGGTCATGTGCCAGTCTCATGCAGTTCGTTGGTTGATCCGTCCGGAATTTCGAGTTTTTGTCTAAAATTCTGACCCGTGCTACCGAAAACCGCAAACGAATCTCCCGTTGGCTGGATTTTTGGCTCTGATAATTCCATTGTTTTGCCTGACATGCCCGCATACCGGCGCTCGAAAGTTTTGTAGAGACGAAGTATGTCGGTGTCATAGTCATCGTCATAGTTATCGAGCATAGCTGCGTCGTGGAGTTCGTCCAGAGCGGCAAAGGTTTTTTCAAGGGAAGCGCCGTGCGTGTCCTTTGTGTCCATGCACGCTATGCCCCGGGTCTCGAGCATTCTCCTTGATGTCGAACCGATGGGGTGATTGTCATAGACGCCAGCGATCGGGGTCCATTCTTTGTTCTGATCTCTACTCTTCAAAAGACTCTTGAGTGAGGCACTAGTATTGTAGGATTCTGCAAGACACTTCACGACAAGCCAGACCACGGGTGCTTGAACATAATTCAAGCAGATCTTCTTGAAGATATTTTTGCTTCGCGTCCGCGTGAGTGCCGCCGCGCCCGTGGCGAGTTTTTCCATAGGGCGGTCCAGAATCAATCCGCCAAGCCTTAGTCCCCTGGCCTCCGCGGCCTGCAGCACGTTCGCGGCGATATTGCCTCCCATACTGTAGCCATGAAGAACGATCCGTTCCGGGTCAATTCCGCTGTCCAGAAGATGGTTCAATATGGCGACACCGTCTTCCACCATGGTCCGGCTGGAGGGCACGCCGCCCGAGGAGGCACCGTAGCCACGATAGTTCAGCGCGAGGAAGTTAGCCTGCTTTTGGATGACATAGTCCTCGCCGGTACAGCCACCATGAGGAGTAGACTGTTGTTCTACCGGCAGCCCGTGACCGCCGAAATAAACAACGACCGGCCTGTCATTCTGTGTGAAATTGGGAACCGACGCGCATTCTGCGTTAGAAAAGTTTTTGGATACAGCAGCTCCGCCTATGTTGTTGGAAGAGTTACTTCCAGTTTTATTTTCCGCTTTCTCTTTAACCGTATATGCAAAGCCGACCAACTTCTGCTTACTCCGCCCTCCAAGGAATCTGGAACGCGCGGAATACTCCAGTTCGACTCTCTTGCAAAACGCCCAATCAAATTCAGGGCCGTCCTTATCTGAGATTTTTCCGTTAGACTTTGGTGCACTTTCTAACTGATTGAGTGCGTCCTCATCAGAACAACAGATGAGCGTTTGAGGTCCTGCCGCTGGCTGCGACTCCTGAACGCCAGATATTTTGCAGGCAGCCCTCCAAGCCAGCGTACCCGGCCAAGGCGCCCACTGCCGTATCGACCGAGGTCTACCGTCAGCCCGCCCTGTCAATCCGCCCGCCACGCCGGAAACGACTCGGAACAGCGGGTTTCGCTGGCGCCATGCGCTGGTGTCCTTGAACGTCAAGGCCCTCTCGGTATCATCGTGGCATGTGCCCCTGATATCGTCTTGGGGGGCAGCTTCGCTCCGGCACGAAGCTGCGGTACTGTTTGTGGATCTGTTTACACCGGGCATTTCGCGCCTTTATTGATATCAGGAATAAACCGGAAAAATCCGGTTCCGCCGCATCGCGTAGCCGACCCGAAACAGCATCGGTCGCGGATTGAATTTTTGTCAGATTAGCCGCCTGTGCGGCAGGGCGGTGTGTCGATTGGCACATGACACTCGATGACATGCGCGCCGCGCCTGAGTATCCTTTCTTACTGCGGAATGAGCCGCCGATGGCTCCTGTTGACGGCACGCCGAAGAGGAGATCGCGGCCGCCCTTGCGCGTGTCAAGAACCCTGGTGGCGCAGTTCGAGCAACCATCGTTCGAAACTGGACACTCCGGTCCGGCCGGCTTGGTCGCACAGGTCCGACGGCGTCATGCCAAACTGGTACTTGAAGGCCCTGCTGAAATTTGCGCCACTTGAGAAGCAGTATTCCTCCGCTATCGACAAGACGGATCGCTTGCCGCTGGAGAAGATAATTTTCCTGTATGCCGCCTTCAGTCTTTGTTCGCGAATATACTTTTGGACGCCACCGGTTTGTTCAAAGATATCGTGAAGCCTCCTCCGGGAAACATTCAGGAATTCAAGCACCGCATCGGAAGAAAGCCCGGGAGACTTGAGGTTGGCGTTTATGTATTTTTGTGCGGCTTCCAGGCGTGCGGTTTTGAGCGGCGCTTCCGCGGCCGCGATGTCCAGAGGCCGCTTGGAAACGCACGCGCGAATGATTGCGATCGTGGCTTCCGCAATGGACTGGGCCTCACGGCTTTCGATTGTTTCTATCGTGCTTGCGAGTGCCGTGAAATAGTGACCCAGCAAGGGGTGGATCATCTTGCCGTTGGCGCAGCTGTCTCCGTTGGTGAGCAAGCTCCCCAGACCGGTCATTTCCTTTTCGTCCAAGAGAAGAACAAGGAAATCACAATCCATTATCCTTCCGTATATGCTTCTGGAGGGCTCGGAAATCAGCACATGTCCGGGGTTCTGACGCAAGAATGTGCCGTTTGAAACATATCTTGCCGTACCTTGCAGCGGAACTGAAAGGATCCAGGCTGTGCAGTCCAGGACCGTTGCATGGATCCGTGATCTCGGACGGAGCCGGAACGCCTCCGACTGAAAGCGGATGAAGGGCGTGTTTCCGAGCACATAGGCCTTTCCACTGTTGCGGAAGCCAAGTTCGGGAGCCTTTCCGTCCGCGGGCAGGATGTTGCCGAAGGAAGCGAATTCGTTGTTTACAAACGCGAACTGCTCTTTTTTCTGGAGGCTGGCGGTGTCCCAGGAATAATGCGGTTGAAGCGGCCGGTTCACCGGGGCGAGCGCGCCGCCGGAAGGCGTTCCGCCGCTTGTGTCAGGATCTTCACGAACTCGCATGAGCATTATGGTTTCCGTACGCAGGTTTATTTGTCGGTTTATGGATGCAGCTGGCAGGACAACGCCAGCATCGGGAGCGTCTGGCCGGCGGGAAGGCTCCGGTCCGGTTACGATGACCGAGGTTTCCGGCTGGCTCAGAAACAGTCAGCAATGTCGTTCACAAAGGCTCATTCGGGACGTTGTTGACGAAACGCGAGCATTTGCAGAAAAATTGATCGGGTGTTGCGATTCATTGGATCCAGTCGAATCCGAAGTGTTCGGTATAGTCGGAGCGTCACCCCATCCATTCAAGGCGGCGGCGCCGGGCATTGCACGCCCGGACCAGCCTTTTGCAGAAAACGGCATACCTGCCCTGACGGCTTGACGAGGCTTTTGCTTTCGGCGGGATGTGGGTGAACGAAGCGTCAATTCCCGATTGCGGCCGAGGCGTATCGCGTGAGCCGGGGTACCGTTGGCCGGGCAATAGGTGCAATACGGTCCGGCTGGCGGAAATGATCTGCCGAAGGCCGGGTTTGAAGGCTCTTCGGGTTGCATTGCGCGTCACCTTCCGGTGTGGGATGCGTGTGAAACACCATGCAGTTCATTCCCGTCTCGGCTTGCAAGAAAATGTCGCGCGTCAGCATGATGCGGCTCGAAAACGCATGACCCGGATCACCTGCCAATTGCTTGGTTGCGACCTCGAGAGATTCGTGAAGAACCACAGCCCCTTCTCGGGACTGCGTTTCAAACTGGTGATGTGCCGCTGTGGCGAGACACGGGCTTTCCCGCCCCAATGTACGCGAAGTCTTAGTGGTCTTGTGGTCTACGATCATTCATACACCCGGTCACTTCCAATGGATCACGTAAATGCGGGTTGTCTACTTGAAACTCTCGACAATGATTTGAGTAATTCGCTCATTCTCAGGCGGGCGGCCGGGTTGGACTGGCCGCCGGGGCCAAATCATGGCACGAGGTTCGAATACCGGTGGTCCTGAACGAATCTCTTCATCAGCCCGGGCGTTTCGGAGCCTGTGTTGAACCCCGTGACCTTCATTCATGAGGTTGATTTAGCGTATGCGGACGGGAAAGCCTGTGACGCGCGTCATACCGCTCATATCGACCTCCGGAACTGACGGGACCCGCGAACCGGCTTATCCCAAAGGGTTTTGATTGTGTCCCGGCTGACCAACTTTGGTGGGGCGCAGCAAGGCACCAGCCGTGGGGGCGCGGCGCGTACTGGGAAAACACGCGCAACACAGCTCGAAGGGGCTCCCAAGCAGGCCTGTGGTGGCCTGTTCGAGTCCGCCGGACCATGATGCATCGCTTGCCCGGTCAAACAGACCTCCCCCAGGTATGACGTGTCAATCTTTCGGCTTTACCCGCCATGTTGTCTGACTGCTTGCGGTCAGACTGGCGGTGCTGCCTAACTGGAACAGCACCGGCATTCGCGCCGACGTCCAATACATGCGGGTCTCAGTGGTCTTGACGGACACACACTCGCCGAAACCACGGTTCTTTATCTTTTCCGCGTCGAGTGAACCTGACTGAAACTCCAGGCTCTCCTGCTCCGAGGTCTTCATGTTCATGACGATTTCCTTGCTTCGGGACTTGCGCTGCCATGCCGAATCATTCGCATCGCCGGTCAATTCCTCAAGGCGCTCCAGCTCCTGTTTGAATATTGCGTTGTCTTCAGGCATCATTCCTTGAATTCGGGACAGGCTCTTGCGAAAATTCGCACGGTCCTTGTAGGCAAGAAAGTCAAGCAGACTTTCCATTCTTGCCAGTTCTTTGTCGATGGAAACGTTGTTGCTATCTGCTGTTTCTCTGAGCGCGCGCAGTGATCCGCGGATTTTTTCCCTGTTTTCACGGGTTGTATAGCTGATGGAGTCGATCAGCGTATCGCTCGTTTCGCTTTGTTCCCCTGCAAGCAGCGCTTTCACGGGCGCAGCCTTGAGCGCGCTCGCCGCGCGAGGCAATGTCATCGTCCAGGTGATTTCACCCACGCCGCCTTTCAGGGGCTTGTGAATCTCGGGAACGCTGAATTTTGCCTTCGGGGTTCCAACGAAGATTTCCCGCCAGGTCTTTCGTTCGGTCTGGTAGTGTATGCCTATCCCGACTTCTCCCGTCGCAGCCGGGCCGTGCAAGCGACCGGCTGTCGCGAGACTGGTCCCGGAGAAACTGTTGCCGAACCGTCCCCGCAGCATAGCGGAGCTTCCTAAAGTGAACCTCATCTTCGGCCTGTGCGTCAGAAGCGAATACAGTTCGTGCGAATTCTCGGTTTGATAAGCGCCGCTGGACGTGAAGAATTTCCCGCCCTCGCGCGCGCTGGAACTGTAGATCTCGGCATCCAAGCGCGCGTACACCGGCGAGATAAAAGACTGGCCTTCCGATTTTGCCTTCAGATTCGGGCTGACGTTCACCGATAAGCTGAAGAGCCCGTCAGGCGTCAGGGACGCGGTCGCGCTGCTGGCTTTCGTTTTGTAATGACCGGCCTCCGACACCTCACCCATCGCCAGGACCTCGTAGGGGTTACTGATTTTACCTGAAAGGAGAAGCTCAAGATTCGCGCGTAGGCCTGGTGAGGCTTTTCCAAGTGTGATAGAGATTGTGTCCTCTACTCCCCATTGCTTGCGCAGGTTGACGCCGACCGTACCGCCCGCGTAGAACCCCACCTCTTCCGGACCGACCCCAATTCCGAACCACCCGCTGGCTCCGACGTTGACCCCTTCGATTTCCAGGCGGCCTAAACCGACCTCTATAGAGCCGTTCACGTTCATGAAGGTAAGCGTGTAGTCAAAGCTCCGATCGCGCCCAATATAGTTGGTCGCTCCGAAAAAACCCGCTTTCTTGAGACCCACTATGATCCATTCGAGACGCACCCCGCGGCTCCAGCCGCTGCCGACAGTTATATGCTGTCCTTCCTTCAGGCTTGCGATCAGTTCAGCATAGGAGCCTGCAACGTCCTCTCGGTTGATCTTGCCGCCATCGGCGAGGACCTTGTTCAGTTTGTGCTTCGGGATCGACATACCGCGGGTCAAATAGGAGATGGCGCGGAAAATGTGGTCGATCTGAGCCATGCTGGCAAATCCGTTGCGGCGCAGCTGCTGGATTTTGCTGTGCTGTCTTTTGAGAAGGATATCGTTGACGGCTGAAATGTTCGTCGTATCCGGCAGCGCGGCGAGCCTGTCGAGCGTTGTCTGATCCATCGCCAACTGTGCGACGAGGGCACTTGTGTCATAGGACTGCAGGCTGAGAACCACGCCCTTGCCGATCAGGTGTTCAAGTTTCTCGATCACCTCCGCGGACGGCCCCGCTGCATAGCCTCCCGAAGAGTGGAACAGGTCTTTTGCCCGGGTTTGAATTTGTTCAAGGAAATTGTCTTCTTTTGCCGCCCGCCGCAAAAAACGGAACAGGTTCCAAAACCAGGATTTCCTGCGTCTCAGGTGTTTGGGATTCGCATCGTGGAGTTTTTCGAGGTGATCGAGTGTCGCAAGCATGTCCTCATGGATCGGACTGATATGCTTCGCAAGCAACTCGTTGCGCAGGAGTTCACTCTGGGGACTGATGTGAATAGGCCCCGACTTCCCGGGTCCGGTTTGCCTGGGACTGAATTTTGTGGGCACGGTTTCGCTGGATGCCTTGCGCGTCCGTATGGCAGGCTTCTGAAATGGCGCCTCGAACTCGGCTTTTTCGGCAAGAACTTCCTTTATTGCGTCGAAATGGGGGCCACGCCCCTTGCTCATTAGGCCAAAGTGGAAATGGGCATCCCACCAACTCGACAACGCGGCAGCTTGCCTTGAAGTCCAGCTGGTTTTCTCTTGGGGGGCCGGGTCTGTTCCGGATGTTCCGGAACGAAGAGGGCGGTTGCTTCCCAGCAAGAAAAAGCTCCAACTCCACGACCATCGACTGGGTTCCGGCAACCGCGCGCACAACGTATTGTGGTTAAACTGCGGCGCATCTTCTTCGTCCAGGGACGGCTCCATGCCGTCCGCGGGGGCTCCGGGCGGGCGCTTCGCTGAGGAGCTACCATGAGCTTCAAAATGCTCCGGGCGCACGGCTATCCGTTCCGTTTCGATCACTGTCTCCAGCGTCCTTTGATCGCGAGCGAAACATTCCTCTGGTCGCACGGCCGATGGATCCGATCCGCCGGGTTTCCTTGCTCCGAGACAAGCCTGGGAAGGTGTTCCCGCGTCTGCCTGAAGCGCAAGGATTTTGCTGGAAGAAATCCCGCTATCCCTGACGCTGGACACTTTTCCGCCTTCCCGGAACCAGGTGACCAGTCGCCTTTTCCAGCGGCCAGCAAGGCTTTCTGGTCTGGCCGCTCCGCCATCAGTCTGCCGGAGCGGGCTTGTATTGAGATGACTGGCTTGAACTGTATTCATTTTTCACCCCCCTATCCAGCTACACCACGTCAAGGGACGTCACCTTTCGATCAGACCGAGGCCTTTCCCAACTCGCCGCTCTCGTCGCGGCGGACCCGGCTTTCCGAATGTTCGCGAGAGTTGCAGGGCAGCATTCCGGGCGGCACACCCCTCCGCCGTGTGCGATGTCGGCCGACCGCCCTCCTTCCTCACCAGGCCTCACCAAAATGAGAAAGAAGATCCTACTCTCAGATATAAAATTTTAATCGATTTAACTTCCATGCAAAAGATGTTTCTCAGCGCTCATCAGGTATGAACCCACGTTAGCCAAGTCACTAATATCACGAGACTACATCGCACCAACCCGACTCATTCCGCGGACCGTTTTTATTGCAGCGCCGCCTGCCGACGATGCCGGTAATACGCAGACGCCAGGTGCGTATCTAAAGCATATTTCAATGCAAAATCAGGTGTTATTTAGTACACTAGCTGATGTTTTGCGCGCATATCTGTCGAATAGAAGGTAGTCTGGAAGATTAGCCGCAAGCAATAGTTGTGTCTTCCGTGACACGGCCATGCACTTTGCCATTTTAAAGAGCGCGGTTTGCGATTCGTCCACCCGCGACTGGAAGCACTTCTCGTACCTTGAACGTTGCTGCACCGCTTGTCCGGTCAACCGGCCCACCGGCGCGCGGCGCGCCTTGTGGGCAGACGGAAACACGTCATCAACGGGACCAAAAATCCGCTGCGGCGGCACCGGTTTTCGCGCCTTTTTCAATTTCAATGTATGTTTTGATACAGTGGCAGCCTCTGTTTCGCGGCACAGTACTTCGGGCGCGCATGAGCGCTCAAGCTGGGTCTTGCCATTGTCGGCGACTGCCGGACTCCTCAGCTTCCCTGAAGAAGGATTGCATTAATGACTATACCAAATACTATCAATTATTATTATCTTCGGAGTATCTTTAGTGGAGAGAAGGGGGAGAAGGCGCAACCATTAAATAACTCGGATCATTATGTGCATAAGCCAGGACAGGCCGTGGTTAAAAGAGAAACGGTAGACGAAAACCTGCGTGCACCAGTTCCAAATCGTGCTTTGGCTTCGCGCAAGGCTTCGCTCGAAGCTCCCAATACATTGCCAAGAATTATCGAAGACGCTGCGCAAAAAATCAAAGATAATGGTTTGGATGAATACCTTCATGCTAAATACTTTGAGATTGGCGTGACAGATTACGGTAGGGATTTATGCGCTTTTCTGGCAAAACGGCCAGTAACCTTTGGGGAGAAAGAGGGTAAGATATACTTGGCCGAAATTTTTGATCTTACAATTTCAGACAATGGAATGATCCAGGGCGACGAGACGTCAATCACCTCGAAGATCCAGCGCAAGTTGCAAGGCTGGATTTACACCAGTGCCTCGCGGGAGGATGTGGTTGGGATCGTCAGCGGGGATGAAAGCAAAATAACGAGGGCGGCAGAAAACCTGCTTGCTCAGTTTGAGCAATATGAAGCCCTCTGGAGAGAGTTGGAAACAGTGGTGGACGATGGTTTGAACAGGAAGTTTACAAAGGAGGAAGTCGTGCTTGCCAAGACCATGTTCTTCAATGAGGGCGAAGACTGGTACGCCAAGTTTCTGCGGATGGTAACAATCAGCGAACATCGGAACACTCCAGTGTCTGTGTGCGTATCCCAATGAAGTCGGCCATGTGTTCCGAACTAAAGCCGCCCCCCCATTCCGATTTCATTCCTGTAAATCGGCATTGAATGTTGACCCTTTATCGGCTTCCAAAACTGACCCCTTGGTGATCTTGTTGCATTAATCGGGTTTCGTGCCTACCTGCTCGGCGTTTCCTTGCTTCTGAAGTTTTGTGAATGCCGTTCAAACACCACGCATCTCGTCGCCACAAGTTTGCGAAGTCCATGCATCGTGTAACGAACTGTCCCGAGTATACGGAAAGCCTGCGACGGCGTAGGGACATCACGGTCTGGGTTGATGAAAGCGTGGCGCATCACTGGGGTGTTACGCACACCGGCAAGCGTCGTCGGTCGGGGTAATACACTGATCTTGCCGTAACGGTTCGGCGATTGAATTGAGCAGCAAGAGTTGGGTCCTGGCGGCGCAGGTTCCTGGCTTTCCACAGACCAAGGCGAAGCGGACGATCGAGCCAGATAAGCTAGCTCTTCAATCTGCAATCGACGCGTATTAAGCTCGTTCCGTTGCAGCTTGGCCTGCTGGCCATTCAGTGGATCGGGTCGTCGCAATCAAAAGCGCTGACCAGCAGGCCGTGTTGATGCTGCATCGCGCTCGGGATCTTCTGGTGCGCCAACGTACGATGCTGATCAATGCATTGGTTGATTGAGAAGGGTGTCGAGGTGCACGTCATACAACCTTCCAGCGTTCCGGTGGATAGGCGCATGCGACGAGCGAAATCCGATGGCATCGATGCGGAATTGTTGTTGCGCGCACTACTCGCATGGCTTCGCGGGGAGCCTCGTGTCTGCTCAATGGTCCCTATCCCAGAAGAAGCCGATGAGGATGCGCGGCGATGCGTCCGCGAACGAGCCGAGCTGGTGTCCGAGCGAGTCGGCCTGACCAATCGTATCGGTGCTGTTCTAGTGACGCTTGGGATCGGCGATTACAATCCTCTGCTGAAGAGTCGCCGGCGACGGCTGGCTGATCTTCGCACCGGACTCGGTGGGCCCATTCCGCCGAATGTTGGCCAAGGTTGAACGACTGATCAGCAGGCTGGAACTCGTTCTCGATCAGATCGACGCACTGGAGCGCGAGCGAGATGCTGTGGCCGAGGCGACCGCTCCGGATGGGGCAGGTAAGATGATCCAACAACTCTGCAGCCTGCGAGGTATCGGCGTGCAGAGCGCCACCGTTCTGGTGCGTGAGGCCTTCGTCCGTCGCTTCGCCAATGGCAATGGGCTCGGATCATACGCGGGCCTAACCGCGACCCCTTACAGCAACGGCGGGGTAGAGCGTGAACAAGGGATTGGCAAAGCCGGAAACCGAAGGCTTCGGACTGTGATGGTGGAGTTGGCCTGGCTCTGGCAACGTTACCAACCCGGCTCCCCCCAGGGTTACCTGGTTCCGTGAGCGCACGGGCTCTACCGGGCGGCGGGTTCGCAAGGTGATGGTTGTCGCCCTCGCTCGCAAGTTGCTGATCGCTCTGTGGCGGTTCGCTGTCGATGGCGTCGTACCCGAAGGAGCGACGATGAAACCTGCCGTATAATTATCGGGATCGGGCCGCACTGCGACGGCATTGCAGCCCGGTGACCGAGTGAACGTCGCCGTTGTCCGGCGTGGCACATTAGTGCCGTCTTCACAGAGTGGTGCCGTTCCTTAGAAGCTCTCCAGTCCCGAATGAGGGACCGTGGTTGGGACTATCACCCCGCCGGATGTGAGGTTAGCAGGCAGGTCCTGCAGGAAGAGAGCTCACCTCGGATCACAAATGCGAAAACCATTGACAGGAGAATCATCATGTGAGGCCGGACAAATGACCGCTCGCAACATGATCGCAATCACGGAAGAAAACTCTTGCAAAACCGGAGCTGTCCACAAATGGCAACGCCACCGGCTGTATCAAATAATACTGCGTCCGACGCCTTTTCGTTTAATTCTACCCAAACTAAATGTAGGAAGAAAATCGATGAAAATTTTTGGCGATAGCACTGACAGCGCAAGCAGCTGTTTTGGCCCTGGCGTTGACAGCGTAAGCAGCAGTTTTGGCGATAGCGTTGACAGCGTAAGCAGCAGTAACAAAAATACAGAACGTGGTAACATAGGCTCTTGGGCGATCAATGGCATTTGTCGCAGGGTGAGTTTGCTTGGAGGGGGGTTGTTGTGGATTTGCACCTCTTCGAATTTCAAAATCAGAAATGCCAACATGATGCCTTCGTCTTTTTCAAGAGGGCAATCTGAACTCCATCTCCCAAAATCGATGGATGAAGAGATTTCTTCCTTAAGAAAACCAGCGCCATCTACAACCCGAAGCTTTGATTGGTTTAAGTTTAAAGTCCGGTTTCTGCCGCCATTCAGAGGGTATTGTCAGCCTAAGTTGGGTGTGGCCTACATCCAAGATAAAATTGCCCGCACGCATGAAGACGTTTTTAATTATGACCCAGAAATTGACAAAGCAGTAGATAAGTTTGTTTCGGATTTAGTGATTTCCCGCTCCATAAAAAGAGGGGAGGACATAAGTCTTGTTAAAATGTGGCTTGATCCGGAAAAACACTCACCTAGAGGCAAAGAAATTTGGCACCGCGACTGTGAAGAAGCACTAACTTTTGCACGTAAATCGGTGTCAACGGTAGTTAGCGATGTCAAGAATGATCTGGACAACAGTGGGGTTTTAGAGTTTCGGGACAGCGTCTCTCCTTTAGAGTACTCTAAATTCGCGAAAGAATGTCAGTCATACACATCTAAGGCTAGCGTAAGAAAGGATGTTAAACAAAAGTTAGACCAAAAATTGAAAGCATTTTTGGACGCTGACCGTCTTCCTTCTACCTCGGATGCTAGCCAAAGCTCTGAAAACTCGAAAGCTGTGACAGGATGGCCTGCTGCCGGTTTTTCGGACCACGAGTTAAGCTAATCCCGCCTTGTTTTCAAATTCCATCGGGCTGAGGTAGCCTAGGGTCGAGTGACGCCGCTTGGGATTGTAGAAGTGCTCGATGTAGTCGAACACGTCGGCCCGGGCGTCGTCTCGGGTTCTGTAGACCTTGCGTGCCGTCCTTTCCGTTTTCAGGGATGAGAAGGAGCTTTCCATCGCGGCATTGTCCCAGACATTCCCAGACCGGCTCATCGAGCAGGTGATGCCGTGACCGGCCATGAGGCGCTGGAACTGTTCGCTGGTGTATTGGGCAGATTCAACCGGTCGTCGCAACACCCCGCTACAGGAGGTGTTGATGGTTACAGGAAGACGGAAATCAGAACGCTCAATGCGGCACAAATTGTCCTCGCCTGGGCGGCCACCGGTATGGCAGCGTGAGAACCTGTGCCGGTTTTGGCAAGGAGTGGCGTCGGGTCTGTCCAGTGAAGAAGCCGCCGCCGAAGCCGGCGTCTCCGGTCCCGTTGGTATCCGGTGGTTTCGGAGTTCAGGTGGCATGCCTCCAACACACCTTTCGCCCGCAACGGCACCACTCGCGAGTCGAAACCTTTCGTTTCGGGAACGGGAGGAAATTGCTTTGGAATGCGCGCGGAGCACGGGAGTGCGTGCTATAGCGCGCAAGCTGGGGCGGTCTCCCAGCACAATTTCGCGTGAGATCAGGCGCAATTCGGCGACGCGCGGCGGCGACTTCGACTATCGAGCCATTACCGCGCAGTGGCATGCTGATCGAGCAGCACGGCGGCCGAAGGCGGCAAAGCTGACAACCAATCCTGTCCTCCGTGACTATGTGCAAGACCGGCTCGCCGGACGGATTGCAATGCCCGACGGCATCGCCTTCGATGGCCCAGTCGTGGTATGGAAAGGACGACGGGCTGTTCATCGGCAAAGTCGACGCTGGTCCACAGCTTGGAGCCCGGAACAAATTGCGCGGCGTCTGAAGCTGGACTTTCCCGAGAACCCGACCATGCGCATCAGCCACGAAGCCATCTATCAGGCGCTCTACATTCAGGGCCGAGGCGCCTTGAAGCGAGAGCTATCGGCCTGTCTGCGCTCTGGACGAGCGCTGCATTTGCCCCGCGAACGTGCTCGTAACCGAGGCAAGTCCTTCTTCGCAGATGCTTTCATGATCAGTGATCGTCCGCCTGAGATAGGCGACAGAGCAGTGCCCGGTCACTGGGAGGGGGATCTCATTCTCGGTCTCGGCAGCTCAGCGATCGGCCCGTCGGTCGAACGTACGACACGGTTCACAATGCTCCTGCACCTCCCACGAATGGAACGCATGGGAAGGATTAGTCTGTCAAAAACGGCCCAGCACTTGCCGGACAGGGTGCGGAGATGGCTCAGCATGCACAGCTCCGTATCGACACCGGCCTCGAGATTTACTTCTGCGACCCTCAAAGCCCCTGGCAGCGCGGGAGCAACGAAAACACCAACGGCTTGCTGCGCCAGTACTTTCCGAAAGGCACGGATCTAAGCCAGCATGGGGTCGATGAATTAAGCGCTGTAGCACATGCTCTGAATACCAGGCCCCGAAAAACGTTGGGCTGGCGCACACCTGCAGAGGCTCTCGACCAGTTGCTCAAACAAGATATAATCAAGGGTGTTACGATAACCGGTTGAATCTGCCTTGGACGCCCCTGTCCGAGTGGTGAACGAGGCCACCGCCATGAACGGGACGCCGATCATGAAGTGCCTGCTCCAGAGCATCGAGAACGAAGGGCGCATGCGCCGTCCGGCTGACACGCCAGCCGACGATACGCCGGGCAAATGCGTCGATACCGAAAGGGACATAGACGAAGCCCTGCCAGGTGACCAGTGGAGTAAGAAGCGCGGTTGCGCTTCTCCTCCCCGAACCGGACGTGCACCTTTCAGCGCATACGGCTCTCCATTCAAACTGAGCCCATGGCCATGGCAACATCATTAAAGCGACTGGTGACGGTGCTGCGGTTTTCACTCCGGAAGATGTATGGATTGACCTCCGGATTGCGCCAACGGAATTGAGCCTTCGGGCTTGAGACAAGCCGTTGCAGGTCTTTTCCGATGGCCTCGCCATGTTTGTTCCGACCGTAAACGAGCCAGGTTTTCGCCTTGCCCGGTTCCGGGGGCCTGAACCACTTCCGCATCAAGGGTTTGATACGGCATCGGTATTTATGCCCCAGCCAGTGCGCCAGTTTCCAGAACACGACATGGTCGATGCGCCGGAAGACGTACGCCCTGAAGTCGGTGAACTTGTAGAACGCCGCCCATCCCGCCAACTGGCGGTTCAGGCTGGCGATCATGTCGACCGTACTGACACTATGATTGCCGGAAAGGGTCTCGGTCAGTTTGCGGACAAACGCCTTGGCCTTTTCCCTGGGTATCGTCGTGACAACGGACATGCGTCCGTTCGATCCTCGCTTGCGAATGATCCGGTGCCCCAGAAAGACGAACCCGTCATCGGCGTAGCGACAATAGGCTATCGCAGGTTTCCATTGCCGGTTCTCCCGAACCGTGATGGGGCGTCCCTGCTGAATGCCGAAGTTCCATGCCCAACGATCCTTGCGGGCTTTCCGGTTCAGGTATTTCGCCTCCAGCCAGACATCGAACTCATGGAGCATGATGTTGGACAGGAGCGGTGACAGCACGCCACCTTGCGGAACACCCTCGCTGGCAGCCCTGAACAGGCCACGGTCAATGTGGCCTGCCTTGAGAATGCGCCAGAGGAGATCGACAAACCGTCCGTCCCGCACCCGCCGCCGCACACATTTAAGAAGCAGTCGGTGATGGACGGTGTCGAAGTAGCTCGCCAGATCACCTTCGATGATCCAGCGGCCCTTCGTGCCTCCACATCCCGGTAGGAAACCCCATAGCGCACATAAAAGAAAACTGCGAACAGGACCTCTTCCTTCGGGAAGTGGATCCCTTTGAAACTGATCAACGCTACACACCAGGCAAAAATCTGATCAGAGGACCGCCTCCTAAACCTCAACGCGCAAAAAGGGACCCGACAGATAAAAATATTGCGACAGAACCAGAAGAGAAACTGAAACCAAAGAGGTGTCGACCAGGCCAAGGGCACGCGGAAGAAGCCCGCACTATCGCAGGAAATTCCCGCCTTCCATATCGATTACCCCGTGCTTGAGCGGCTCCGTATAAAGCGACTCCCGGTTTTTATCGACCCAGACCAATATCTTCGCGATAACCTCGAACCATTCATCCGGCACGAATGCGCCGACATCGGACTCCGCATAGAGGGAACGGGCCAGAAGCACGTTTCTGAAAACGGGAACGCCGTGTTTTTCCGCCTCCGTTCTCAAGTCATGGGCATGCAGGTTCCTTCCCTTGGCAACAATCAGGGGAAGCGGCGCGATATCCGGCTTGTAATCGATGACGACGGCAAAATGTGTCGGATTGACAATCACGGCCGTCGCATTTCTCGTGCGGTCGATACCATCGCTCAACACCATTTCCTGCGCCAGCTGCTTTCGTCTTCCCTTGATCAGCGGGTCGCCCTCAGTCTCCTTGTACTCCCGTTGAACCTCCGTTTTCGTCATCATCAGTTCCTTCTTGTGCTGAAACTTCTGGAAAATGAAATCGAAGCCGGAGACGATGGCAAATGCGAGCGCAGTAAAAAGCAATGTCGTGAGCAGCATGGAACTGGTCACCGCCGTCAGGCATTGGAGACCGCACTGAACCGCGTTCATATAGGGACCGATCGCATCCCTGATCACGAAGAAAAGAAGGACCGAAAGAAATATGATCTTGATCAGGGACTTCAGGAATTCGACAAGCTGCTTGACCGAAAAAATCTTCTTGAGCCCTTTGGCCGGGCTTATGTTTTCAATCTTCGGCTTCAGGTTCTCGAACGCGAAAATAGACCCGAACTGAAAATAGTTGCCTGCGATCCCCAAAGCGAACCCCACACCAAGCAGCGGCAGAACGACAACAATCGATATATCGAACATGGCTTGTAAGGCATTGAAGGCGCTTGCGCGGAACCCAGCACCATGTAGTGCGGCCACTATATCGAGCATTTCGACAAATTTAGCGAAGTTGTAGTCCCAAGCCAGCCACAGATAGGCGATGACACCCAACAGGGAAATTGTCGTCACCAAATCCTGGCTTCTGGCGACCTGCCCCTTCTTTCTCGCGTCCCGTAACTTCTTGTGTGTCGGTTGTTCGGTCTTTTCACCCGTCGGCTGCTGGCTCATGGCTCGGTGCCTGTCCGGGGAGCAGTCTCTGACAGGATATCGGTTCCCGCTTCAAGTATTTCATAAAGGCGGTTAGTATTTTCGAAAAACAACGCCTGCCCTTCCGTTGCGTATGGGAAAAGAATCTTGATATAAAAAACTAGGACAAACGTGGCTATACCGCTCTTGATACCCATGGAAAGGATAAAGACCTGGATTTGGGGTGCGAAGCGGCTCACCAGTGCGAGTGCCAGCTCGGACAGAAACATCAGGGCAATCACCGGGGCGGCCAGGACAAACATGGTCCGCATGCCAAGGTCGAGGATTTCCAGAATCAAAACCGGAAACCGCTCGGAAACGATCGGCAGCATTCTGGTGACAGGCCAGATCATGAAACTCTTGTAGAGAATCCCGATAATGATCAGGATCCCGCCCACAGAATACATGTAGGTCAGAAAGGCTTGAGAGAACAAGTTCCCAAGCGGCGTCGTTTCCTGCCCCTGTAAGGGGTCAATACTTGAGGCGATAGCCGCACCGCGCTGGTTGTCCATGAAATCGCCCGCCGACGTTACCGACCAGAAAATCCAGCCGATCATATAGCCTATCAGAAATCCGATCGCATATTCTTTCGCGAAATAGAGGGCAAGAGCCGGCAGGGAATCGCCGATGAGCGAAATATTCGCCATGTTGACCGGCACGAGGGGCAGCGCAAGGATCAGAATCGCGCCATTGCGTGCAAGCCTGGGCACGACGCCTGTACTCAGAATGCCCGACATGGCGATGAAGGCATAAATTCTCGGCAGGGACATCGCCAATGAGAGCATATGCTTCTCGAAAATTTCGAAAGCGGCGATCAAATCCCACATACGGAGCTATCTTGTCAATTCAGGAAAAGTGTCAAACAAATTCATGGTGAAGTTATACATTTCACCTCCGAGATACGTAGATGTAGCGGCCAGCGAGATCGCGACAGCGATAAGTTTGGCCGCGAATGGGAGCGTTTGTTCCTGTATTTGCGTCAGTGCCTGTAAAAGACTGACCGCAAGCCCCACTATCGACGCAGCCAGAATGGGCGGCATTGACAACAGCAACACGAGGAACATTGCTTCGGTGGTTACATGGAGCGCATCAGCCGGTGCCATTAGGTAAGTTCAGCCTTTAAATATAGGTTTTGACCAGACCCAGAATGAGCCTAGACCAGCCATCCACCATGACAAAAAGGAACAGCTTGAACGGCAGTGATATGGTCAGTGGGGAGACCATCATCATTCCCATAGCCAGAAGGATGTTGGACACGACCAGATCGATGGCAACGAAGGGCAAATACAGCAGGAAACCGATCTCGAAGGCCTCGCGCAATTGGCTGATCGTAAAGGCCGGCAGTATCACGAAGATGCTGTTTTCATCGGCCATGGCCGCCAGATCAGCCGGCCACAACTCCGCTGTCGCCTTCAGAAAAAACAGCTTTTCCCGGCCTTCTGCGTGCTTGTCCAGAAATTCGATGAGAGGCCCCTTGCTGGCGTTGTAAGCCTCCTGGAGCCCCTCGAGATTTCCGAAGTTGAAGTTGCCTTCCTGCACGATCATGAAGGTCTGAAAAAACACAGGAGCCATGATATAGCCCGACAATATTATGGCAAGTGCATTCAATGCCATATTGGGTGGAATCTGCTGGACGCCCAAAGCGTTGCGTACCAGCAGCAAGACGACCGCGATCTTGATGAAAGACGTCGCAACCACCGCCATGAAGGGAACGAATGCAGCAGCTCCCAGCGCGAGAATTAAATTAAGTGGTTCCATATATTTCGTTGCCAGTCAAATCTAGGTATTGAAAAATATTCGGCTTAATCTCACGCCGACGCGATCCCCAACCCGCACAAGGTCCCCCTGTGCAATCGTTGTGTCGTTGGCAACAACTTTTACTTCTGTATTGCTTTCGTTCAGGCTATCCGGAAGGTTCGCAATGGCACCCGGCCTCCAATTTGCGATCTCAGTCGCCGAAAGATTAGCTGAACCAAGCCGGAATGAAAGACCAATCTTCAACGGCGCTTCGGGCACAAACTTGCCTACTTCCTCAAGAAATTCGGGCAGTGCCGACTCACAATTGTCCAGCAAGGTCTCGCCTGCGTCCCGGCTCTTGAACAATAATTGCTTCAGGGGCACGGTTTTAGCGCAAGACCAGCCTTCATCGACCTCCTCGAATGCAAACACCCTGTCGCTTGCGATGACAGTTAGTTGGTCCGCGGCGGCGGCCTCGGAAATGAGAATGCAATCTCCCGGGGCCAGCTCGCAAATTTCCACCCACATAAGTTCCGCGGTGCCCACCAGACGCTCGACCTGAATGGGGATCATTCGACCCAGCTCAGCCCCGACCTTGTCAGCTTCCGGTACGCGCCCGGCAAGCTCGCGGCAGATCGCATTCGGAGCAATGCCGATGAAAAAAACCGTCTTCTCCTCGGGTTCCCGCCGCAAGGCGATCTCGAACCAGCTGAGGTCTTGTACCTGTTCGGCGGCCTCGACGTCCCCAAGAACGACATCCGCTCCGATGTCGAAACCCGTACCTATTTCGCTCTGAAGCGTATCCAGTATCGTCTGGATCATGCCCCGTCTCAGGGCGCCGGCCAGGTCCTCGGGCATGTCGCGAAGATCGGATACGGACAGGTCCGCCCCCGACAGTCTGCCAAACGGAAATTCCTCAATACCGATGTAGGCACGGACCTCGTCGCCGAACAGGACGGATGTCAGCACGCCGGGGGCAGGCAATCCCACGCGTGGTGTGAACGTGACACTTGCCCCGCCCGTAAGCGGGAGCGGCTGACCCGCACGGGACATCGCCGCGTTCCATAGGGAAACGTCGTCCGCTTTTATTTCGAATCTTGGAAGAGGCCAGTTTTCGAAGGACATCACGCCCCGCCCGCCGAAGGCCGCGATCGGATGAGCGGCTGCCCCGCGAGCAATTCGTTTTCGACAAAAACCTTTTCGCCGGCTTCGTCCGATTGCGAGACGGCCTGCAGGATCTTGATACGCCGGTTGGGCAGATGTCCCTGCAGAAGATGCCCGAGCTGTCCGGCGGCAAGCATCAGATCCTGACCGGCCTCTCCCGCGGGAAAGAACAACTTGACCGTCACTTGCGCGTCTGTAAAGCTCACCTCCAGCCGGCTTAGCCCCTGCGCGCCGGCATTTACGGGGATATTGAAATTCACGGGAGCATTGGAAACAACCGGCCCCGGCCTTTTCACCGATTCCAGCCTTGAAATTATTTTTTCATAAATTTGTTCGACTTGACTGTCGAGACCGGCCGGAGATGATTGCTGAGCCTTCGCCGGTGCGGAAATGCTTGTACCGCCTTGACGGGTCTCGAAAAGGACGATCATGGTTTCGTCACCACCTTCCCGCGTCCCGTCGCGATCGGCGCCGTCATCTTTGGCAAGCCCCATCATCACCTGAAAAAGAGCGCTGCTCTGGGATGACGCGATGCCCCCCCCCTTTTGAGAAGACAGCGCCCCTTCGCGGAATTCGCCCGAATTCTTCTTCGTGTCTTTCGCGCCGGCACTCCCCTTGCCGCCTTCTCCACGGTGAGACGCCCCGCCTTGCGCATTCGACGAAAAGCCCATACCTATACTGGGCATCCTCAGAAAAGCGGCCGGAACCAAAACATTATCTTTAGTCATCGGTGTCCTGAACTCCGGTTTGCAACGACATCTTCCAGCAGAGCCTCTTCATCCTTCTCGTTCAGGAGTGCAAGCTCGGCCCCTCGACCAGCGATCAAGGCATCATATTTTTCCCGGTTCCGCTGTGCTATTTGATACTTGCATTCCGTGATTGCCGCTTCTTCGGCCAGTTTTTCACGCTGCCGGGTTGAAAGATCGAGGTCTTCTTCCGTCTTCCTATGACGACGATGCAGTTCCGACAGCCTTTCGCCAAGAATATCTAGCTCATCCAAATCCACTATTTTATTCAACACTACATCGTAGGCACCGTCTTCCCGCTCCGGCAACTTTTTCCTGCTCTCCCTGAATTCCTTTTCCTTATTATTTCTTATTTTGTTCATTTCGAACAGATCGCTCTTCTTTGCTCGCATCAGCCTCAGGGCGGCAAATTCCCGCTTTTCCTTGACCTTTTGCAGAAGTTTCAGCTTTTCGATCAATCCAGGACGCTCCGCAGTCTATCGAGCGTTCCATCGATGTCCTCGAATGGCTCGTCACCCTGTCTAAGGAATTCGTTGATGTCCTGGATCTTGGCAACGGCAAGATCCGCTACAGGATCGCTCCCTGCTTGGTATTCACCAATTTTCACCAGCAACTCAACGTCAGAATAGGCGGCGAGCAGGTTCCTAGTGATTGCGGCCAGTTCCCTGTGCTCATCGCTGATGACCATGTCCATCACGCGGCTCTTGGAGTTCAGGATATCGATCGCCGGAAAATGGTGTGCGGCAGCCAGCTTGCTGGACAGGATGATATGGCCGTCGAGAATGGATCGAGTTTCGTCAGCGACCGGTTCATTCATATCATCACCTTCGACCAGAACAGTATACATCGCCGTGATCGATCCCTTGTCGTTCATGCCAACCCGCTCCAGGAGTTTGGGCAGGGAAGCAAAGACGGAAGGAGGGAAGCCCCTGCGTGTTGGCAATTCGCCAGCGGCCAACCCGATCTCGCGCAAGGCGCGCGCGAACCGCGTAACGGAATCCATCAGAAACAGGACCTTCTTGCCCTGATCGCGAAAATACTCCGCCACCGCAGTTGCGGCGTAGGAAGCTTTGACACGCTCCATGGGACTTTTGTCCGACGTGGAGACAACCAGCACGGTCCTCTTCATACCTTCCTGGCCAAGTTCGCGCTCGATAAATTCCTTTACCTCGCGGCCACGCTCGCCGACCATGGCCATTACGGTGACATCGACATCCGCATTTTTTACGAGCATTGAAAGAAGCGTCGATTTGCCAACGCCGGCGGCCGCGAAAATTCCTATACGCTGGCCTTCACCCAACGTCAGCAGGCCGTCTATGGCTCGTATCCCCGTGGTGACTGGCGCGTCGATGACCCGTCGCGTCATCGGGTTGGGCGGTTTCTGGTAAACCGGATAAAAGGTTTGAGGGCAACATTCGTCTGACTTGCCGTCTATGAAATTTCCAAAGCCGTCGATTACTCGCCCCAAAAGGTGTTCGCCGACGGGAACGCTTTGAACTTTTCCTGTCGGTCTAACCTCGGTTTGCGGAGAAACGCCCTGTGTTTCCCCGAAAGGATAGAGCAAGGCTTCGTTATTCGCGAAACCGACGACTTCGGCCTCAAGTTTCCTGCCGGTCGAGCGCGTATAAAGCTCTACGATTTCGCCAATTCTAACGTTGGAAACAACGGCATAGACGACCGTTCCGATTACCTTGCTTACCTTGCCGTTGACGGAATACAGGTTTTTCTTGTCCACGGCGGCGCCCAGACCGGATATTATCTCGGCAAATCTTTCATCGATACGTTCGCGTCTTTTCTCAATCGCCATTCTGTATTCAAGTTCGGTTGAGGAACTCATTGCTCCTCCTCCTGGAGAAGGGCGCCACCTGGAACCTCATCCTCATAAAGACTGTAGATATTTCTATCAATTGCGTCTTCCACTTCCGAAAGTTCGGTAAGAATGTCGCATTCTATACGCCCGGTTCCGGTTTCAAAGACTAGGTTTGGCGGTGGGATACTTGCGTCCTCGATCAGTTCGACCGACCTCTCTCCAGAGTACTTTTCCTCGAATGCCTGGGCAATTGGCGCTATGGATTCCATCATGGACGGGGCGAGGCGAATTTGTATGACCTGTTCTTCTCGCATTTGCCGCAACGCGCTTTTTGTTACGGAAACTGCCAGATCCGTTTCGTCAAATTCCGAAAGAATTTTCCGTACGCTGGATTTGACGAGAAAAGCCAGACGCTGCTCCATGCCCTGAAGCTTCTTGTCGATATAGACATGCTCCGCTAACAGGCATGTCAACGCTTCCCTTTGGGCCAGTTCCTTACCTTCGAGGTATCCACGCTCTTTTTCATGGTCGAATTCGGCCCGCGCGGCAGCGATTATTTCAGCGGCTTTTTCTTCAGCAGAGGTGACAATTTCAGTTGCTGACCAGAGGGCATCAAGATCCTTCGCCTTGATCACCCCCTCGCCTCGAACAACGGCAAGACCGATCTTTTGCGGATTGTACAGAAATTTCATCGTGCCCCTCCCCGATGCTTGAGCAGGTGAGTCACCTCACACATCTGTTGCTTCGTCATGGTTTGTTCCGTGACATGTCTGGAAACCGCCGATTTTGGAAATCGCAAGACAAACAGCGAGGAACAGATGCTGTCCGTATTCTTCAGAAAGGCGAATAGCGTCGACAATCCGAGCCAGACCACGGGGTTCAGGTCGCGAAAACTGTCATCCGCCGAAGCCGGCGACGGCATGCCCTCGAAGTCCGCCGCTTTCGGGTCCCCGGCAAGCAGGGCGTCGATCCGGATCTCTTTCCCCTTCTCGACCAAATGCGGATAGAGCACAGGCGCTTCCCTCAAGGACGTCAGAAAGGCCTGGGCCCCTATGTAATTCTCGATGAGATTCCGCCGGCTCTTTTTCACGCAATTGCGCAGATGATGGTAGAGGTGGATGGAGGCAACCTTGTTTGCCGTCGAAACAAGTAGTTCTTCCTGACTGGTGGCTAAGTCAAAAGCGATCTGATGCTCGTCGGAGCATTTCAGGCTCCGCAGCCAGGCTTCCGATAGGTCAAAAGTGTCTGTTCCCGCCTGACGTGCGATTATACGGTTGATGGACCTGGAAAAAGCCGGATGGGCGGCAAGGAGGCACACGGAACCGGCATCCAGAGAAGTGATCTCCAGATAGTCCTTGTGAATGAACCCGACCGGGTGCCTTAAATACATGGCAAGCTGAACGTTTCGTGTTAATACATCCTCATCCAGGTTGTAGCGACTGTTATTCATTCAAAAAATACCTAATACCGAAGAGTATTGACTTGGACCAGACAGAGCACCGACTTCCGATTTCCGGCCGCAGCGAAACACGGTGCGGCCCGCCCGATACGCAGGTACACCGGGTAAACCCTGCCGCCGTGGTCCCCCGCCAGACGGAGCCTACCGTCACCTTCCCGGCCCCCCCGCGCGTGGAATGAAAGCCATGAGGCGGTCTTTCGGCGACCGACATATGCCAGAATGCACCGCATAACGCAGGGCCCTTAGCCTGCCGGGTTAACCTCGCCCGCTTCCTGACGTTTCAACGTCCTGCGAACTCTGAGGAATGCGAACACAGCGGAAATATTGGTTGCCACAAGCAGGGCCAGAATAGTTGCGGTTACAGCAGCAATGCCCCAGAACTTGTCGATGTCGCTGGCGCGAACACCTAAGCCCGGAACCAGTTCGGTAACCGGTATTCGAACCTGCCCCCCGGAGATAATCTGAGGAGGCTCGGCCTCGACGAGTACTACCGTGACGCTGTCGTATTCGACACCCTGGATGGAATTGCTGACCAGGCGCCTGATCTGGGGCGTGATAAAATCAAGATCGACATTCTTGCTGTGCTTGATGAAAACAGCGGCAGATGATGGTACAATAACCTCGCCGAGTTCAGGTTTCTCCGGAAGAACGACATGCACCCGCGCCATAAGAACCCCGTCAATTTCGTTCAGGGTTCCGGACACCTCTTCTCCCAAGGCATGAATATAACGGACACGCTCCTCGAAGGGAGACGACATGATCCCGCTCTTCTGAAAGACGCTTCCGATGCTTTCCCGCTCCGTACGAGGAAAACCGTTTTCGGACAGAATCCCGATGGCCGGAGCCAAATCTGCCTCATCGACAAGCAGCGAGACCCCGTCGTCACCATCGTAGCGTTTCTCGACACTGATTCCGTTCGCCATCAGTACCGACAACATGCCATTCGCATCCTGCTCCGACAAACCCGTATAGAGGTCTTGCCGGCAACCGGAAACAAGAATACAGCCAAATAAAAATAGTATTCGAATTACGTATTTGCGCTTCTCAAAAATAGACATATTTATTACTTAGCCTTGTTTATTGACCCTTCATCAAAGTGTCGAAGGTCTGCGTGGATTTCCCGACGAGTTTTGACGTAACATCCATAAGCAAGGAATACTTGACTATTTCCATTTGTGTTTCCAAGAGTCTTTCCGTTCCGCTTACTGAAGCTGTCGAAGTTTCAGCCACCTTGTCCGCCTGTGCATCGAAGGCACCGCGCAACCAGCTCAGCCCGTCAAGGATGATGTCACCCTTGTTGTCTTCCACTCCGTCGGCTCGGGGGACAAATCCCACTTCGGAGGCGGATGCCCTGGCAGCGGCCTTGGCCGCGTCGGCAGCGGCCGAGATTTCGGCATAGGTATTCCCCGCGCCCGCGGCCTCGTCCGGGCGGATCGGTTCGCCCGGAACGCCGCCTTGCCGCCGCGGACCGGTTCCTCCTTCAGCCGTCTCCGCAACACTTGCCGGCCGCACAACCAGGTCAGCCTCAACCTCCGGCGCGGAGTGCGCCTGCGCCACCTTCATCGCGCCGACGAAACGATCGACCGACGATGCGGCCGCGCCGCCAGCGTCAGCCGCGACCTCCTCGCGCGGAAGAGGCATCTGCATCGAAAAACTTGCTACATCGCCGTTGGAAATCATCTCGCTAACACCTCAAAAACCCGAACAGGATAGACTAAACCTTCCAGCACCAGTTGCCGGCCACTTTCTTCCGGCACGAGCCGCCATCACCCGGCGACTCAGACAAAGCCGCGACGATACGGTACCCTCCCCGTCATTTCGAAGCCCCCCTCCGCAAGAACCCCCCGCGCAAGCTCCTCCAACGGGGTAGAAGGCGCAAGATCGACAACGGATTGCAGGACACTCCGCCCATTTCCGCACTCCCCCCGCAGGACGAGAGCAAGTCCGAGAAAGGCTCTGGAAGCGGCTGTTTTCGGCCCAGCCCGCAGGAACTGGATAGCCGCCTCCGCCTCACCTTGCGCGAGACACGCCAGAGCACCGCCGATATATCCAGCCTCCTGCTTCGGACGCACCAACCTAACCGCCTCGAAGACAGCTGCCGCGGCACAGGAATTACCCCGCGAGATCGCGACAAAACCGATATCAACAAATAAACGGAGTTCATCGGACGAAAAAATTTCACAAAATTCGAAGGGCTGCCTCATAATTTATATACAACTCGCCTTTTAAACCGCAATTGACCGAAGTATTTGGCAATTGTGCTTTGTAGAGGTAAAATCGGCGCCCTGCTGTGCTAAATAGCACACCCAATTACGCTGAAATGGTATTTTGTGCGTTTTTCGAAACAGCGTTTGGCCGATTTTCACAGATGTCCAGATTTTTAATGATTTTATCGCAGCGCAGCGACATTGTGCTTGCGTTCCTGTTGCTCAGCGTCGTGTTCATGATGATTCTGCCGCTGCCAACGCTGATGGTGGACAGCTTGATCGGCGTGAACCTGTGTATCTCGGCGATCCTGCTGATGGTCGCCGTTTACATTTCCGACGTCACGCAGTTTTCCGCGTTCCCCTCGATCCTTCTACTCACGACGCTGTTCCGGCTGGCCCTGTCCATTACCACGACCCGGCTCATCCTGCTTCAGGCGGATGCCGGACAGATTGTCGAGACCTTCGGAAACTTTGTCGTCTCAGGTAACCTCATCGTGGGAATTGTCATCTTCCTGATCGTCACCATTGTGAACTTCCTGGTCATTACCAAGGGTTCGGAACGCGTGGCGGAAGTCTCCGCGCGTTTTTCTCTGGACGCCTTGCCGGGCAAGCAGATGTCGATCGATTCCGACATCAGATCCGGCTTGATCGACATGGAGGAAGCCAAGCGGCGCCGAACGAAGCTGGGGAAGGAAAGTCAGCTGTACGGCGCTATGGACGGCGCTATGAAATTCGTGAAGGGCGATGCTATCGCGGGGCTGATTATCATTGCGGTCAACATCATCGGCGGCATCCTGATCGGCACAAACCAGCGCGGAATGAGCACATCGGAGGCGTTGGATATCTACGCGCTCCTGACGATCGGCGACGGGCTTGTCGCGCAGATCCCGGCACTCTTCATTTCCATCACCGCGGGCTTCATCGTCACTCGCGTGTCATCGGAAGAAAACACGGATCTGGGCAGCGATATAACCTACCAGTTGGTCAAGGAGCCCAAGGCCCTTTTGATCGCCAGCGGTATCCTGCTCGGTTTCGCGGCGATCCCCGGCTTTCCTCCAAGTGTTTTTCTGTCCCTTTCGTTCTTGTGTGGGGCGGGCGGCATCATCATTATACGCAACCGCAAGAATGTTCAGAAATCGAGAACATTGAACGATCTGCCCAGTTTCGCGCCGGCCGTTTTCGGCGATGGCAACGTGCCTTCGTTTCCTGAAGGGGACGATGCTCCGGGCGGAGCGGCCAAGGCCGTCACCTTCCAGCTGACGATTCCCCTCATGGTTGACATTTCCTCTGCCGTCCGCGGCGCGATTCGTCCCGAGGTGCTGGATCAGGAAGTTGCGCGCGTACGCAAGGCTCTCTATTTCGATCTCGGCGTGCCGTTTCCGGGCATCAACCTCAGGCTGAACGATAATCTGAGGGAAGGTGAATACAGGATCATGGTCAATGAAATCCCCGTTGCGGCGGGCCGGGCAAGACCCGGGTTCTTCATTGCCCGGGAAACTGAAGCTAATCTGGACATGTTCGGCATTCCCTATGAGGTCGGCGAGGCGTTTCTGCCGCGAACGAAAAGCCTATGGGTTGCCATGAAACACCAGACCACCGCGAAGAGCGCGGGCATTCAGGTGCTCACGCTGACCTCGATGCTGACCTTTCACCTCGCGCATGTGTTGAAGAGCCATGCCTCAGAATTCGTCGGTATCCAGGAGACCATGTATGTACTGAGTCAGATGGAGACGGATTTTGCCGAGCTGGTGAAAGAGGTCTCCCGCGTACTGCCGGTGACCACGATTGCCGACGTCCTGCAGCGGCTGGTGAGCGAGGAAATCTGCATCCGCGACACGCGCACGATCCTGCAGTGCCTGGTGGAATGGGGCGCCAAGGAAAAAGACCCCATCATGCTGACCGAGCATGTGCGGACCTCCCTCAGCCGTTATATCACCTACAAGTTTTCGGCCGGTCAGAACATCGTGCCGGCTTACCTCCTGTCAAAGGGCGTTGAGGATGAAATCCGCGCCGCGGTCCGGCAGACATCCGGCGCATCTTACCTGGCCCTGTCGCCCGAGTTGCACCGCCAGCTGGTGTCCTCGATCAAGCAGACGGTAACGGATCAGAGCCTGAACGCCACCCAGCCAGCGATCATCGCGCCGATGGATCTGCGCAGGTTCGTTCGCAAGATTGTCGAAAGGGACTTTCCCGACCTACCCGTCCTGTCGTTTCAGGAGCTTTCGGCGGACGTCAACATCCAGCCCCTGGACCGTATCAGCATAGACGATCAATCAGCCCTTCTGCAGATGGACGAATAACCCTCCCGGGGCAATCCCCCACACTGCGCTTTGCCTGTACAGTCGGGGGGGCATCGGATCGGCTCTGCGCCTCTCCGGATTTCGGGAGCGCCGGCCTTGGGTTATCAGCCCTGTGACGCCTGCCGTGATATTGTCGGCCGGTCGGAGCGGCGTTGAGGTGAGCCCCTTAATGCTTCAGATCCCAGACTGTATCCCACATTCATAATCACACCTAACTCTTCAGCATACCGAGACGCCAATGCAAAATTTTGTCTGTAGAGTGCTCGCGCCTGAGGACTCCGAAGCGTGGCAGAAATTGAGGCTGGAAGGCGCACGTGACTTTCCCTCGGGATTTCTGGTGACCTATGAGGAGACGGCTGCTGCCCGCCGCGATCATTGCCGCAAGATTCTGGCCGGCGGAAGCTTCCGTGGTGTCTTTACTGAAGAAAACCTTGTTGGACTCTGTGGTTATCGCCCTCAACAACTGAAACGCACCCAACATCGAGGTGTGATCGGGCCGTTTTTTGTTACTCGAAGCTACCAAGGCTCAGGTGCGGCAAAGGTACTAATGGCAGGTGTAATAGAAGAAGCAAAGAGCAACGGACTGGCCCAACTTGAACTCTTCGTTGATACTGAAAATCTTCGCGCGATGGCTTTCTACGAAAGGCAAGGTTTTGAGCGTGTGGCGACTCATTATGACAGCGTTAGGGTCGACGGAGAGTCTCGGAACGATCATTTATTCACGCTGCGTCTGTAACAATTTGGGCTCTTTCCAGACCTTAATTGCGATCGGCAGGAAGGACCGCAGCAGGCCGAAATCGACGTCAGCGAAGTAGATATCGGATACGGCAGACCTTCCGCGGCTACGCATGGCTGCATCGAGCCTACAGGGTTCAATGCCGCGCAGGCCACGAATGGCGGCTATCGACCTTTGGCGCTGGTCAGCTTTTGAGCTACGAGACAGTAGCTCATCGGAATCTGTGCGGCGCAACCCTCGTAAAGATCGTACTCCGGTTCACGGATGGTGTGCCCGTATTCCCTCAGTTCGACTATAGCAAGCGACCTTATCGCATTAATCGGGTTTCGTGCCTACCTGCTCGGCGTTCCTTGCTTCTGAAGTTTTGTGAATGCCGTTCAAACACCACGCATCTCGTCGCCACAAGTTTGCGAAATCTATGCATCGTGTAACGAACTGTCCCGAGTATACGGAAAGCCTGCGACGGCGTAGGGACATCACGGTCTGGGTTGATGAAAGCGTGGCGCATCACTGGGGTGTTGTGCGCACCGGAAAGCGTGGTCGGTCGGGGGTAATACACTGATCTTGCCGTCACGGTTTGCCCGGAAATCCGGTCCGTTTTCCATTTGGCCCTGCGGCAAACCCAAGGGTTTCTTCGTTCGCTGTTCCAGCTGATAAAGCTGGAACTGTCCGTTCCTGACTTTTTCACACTCTCGCGCCGAGCCGGCGGGCTTGAGCCTTTGCCGCGGGAACGATCCGAGGCGCCCGGGTTCCCTTGAGCTTGTGGTGGACAGCACCGGCCTGAAGGTCTTTGGGGCCGGAGAATGGCAGGAAACCAAACACGGCAAGGCGTCCAGGCGCCGCTCGTGGCGCAAGCTCCACTTGGGGCTGGATCTGGAGACAGGTCAGATCGAATGCAGTGAACTGACGACAGACGACATCGGCGATCCGTCGGCCGTGCCGGGTCTTTTGGACCAGACTGAAGAACCCGTGCGCCGCTTTCTTGCAGATGGTGCCTATGATGGCACCGCCACCCGGAACGAAATCACGCAGCGCTTTGCCGATGTGGAGATCCTCATCCGGCCGCCGAAGACGGCTGTTGCCGGCCCTGAGGCCGAGACCAACCCCACCGCGCGGGATCTGGATGTTCTGGCGATCAAGGCCCATGGCCGCATGGCCTGGCAAAAGAGCACCGGATATGACCAGTAAGCGCGAGTGGAAACGCAGATGGGCCGCTGGAAGTCGGTCATCGGGGAAAGGTTGAAATCACGTACCCTGGACAATCAGAGAACCGAGAGCCGGATCGGCGTCTCGGTCCTCAACAAGATGACTTCCCTCGGACACCCTACGTTCGAGCGTGTCTCATGATGCCAAAATCCGGGTAAGAGACCACTGCGGCCCGGCTCGTGATTTGCGCAACACGGTTCACCACAACAACGTCGGTTTTGGCTGCAAATTGGGACACCTCGATTGAGAGCAATTGGGGGAATGTGTATTAAATAATACACACCCTCGGATGAGGGGCTCCCATATAGAATAATCTACTTGAGAAGTTATACGGGTAGGCGTCGTCGTGACGAAATAATTGCAGATACCCACTTTGCTTGTTTGCTTGGCAACCGGCCCGTCGCTCGTCGGCGGGCTGTCGTTTTAGAGACTGCGGGGACAACTGCGTTCAAAGCACGAATTTCTGCAACAACGTCCCAGGGTTGACGCAATAACGTCGCACGAATGCGCTCCTCCAGTGTCATTCAGCACAGGGCTTTCCGGCCGCAATAAGCCATCTTCAAATCAACAGCTGGGCGAGGATCGAACGAGCAAAAATTGTCCTCCCAAGACCGTACACTAACAAGTTTTTGAAGAATTCGACCACTTGCCTCGGCGAGCAAATGCCGCCATCAGGCCGTCTAGAAGATGCGTTGCATGCATTCATATACCTTTTGGCTCAACAATATCCTGACTTTTGTCAGCGTCACGCTAATGCTTGGAGGAGTCCTTTCAGGGTGCGTTCAAGTCACGATGCCCTTGGGCAGCAGCAATGTGGACAAGCCGACGGTACTGACGAGATCAATTTCGTCTTCTGTCGATCAAGTCCATGATGACATCAATGCCGATGATCGGGCTGTCATAGCGCACAACCTTGATACGATCGGTTCGCAGCTCGACACCGGTGTTGACGATCAGGATGCTCTTCTGTCGTGGTTTAACCCGATCAGCGGAAATTCGGGCTCGTTGTCGAAGATTGATGCCAATGGCTTTTGGGAAACAGGGTGTCTGTCTTTCCAGACAACGGCCAACACGATCACCGGCATCCGTATTTACACCGGAACCGTCTGCAGGGACGTCACTCGGAAATTCGCCGTGACCACGCTCAGTGTCACTGATGTTTGATTGCCCGGCTAAATCCGCGCGACC
This sequence comes from Roseibium aggregatum IAM 12614, assembly GCF_000168975.1. Classification (GTDB taxonomy): domain Bacteria; phylum Pseudomonadota; class Alphaproteobacteria; order Rhizobiales; family Stappiaceae; genus Roseibium; species Roseibium aggregatum. The sequence continues at coordinate 5,525 of NZ_AAUW01000021.1, read as the reverse complement.
GGTCCTCCAGAGTGAGCGATGTTTGGATCACACCTTGGCGGCGTAATTCCACGGCACCGTGTTGCGCAAATCACGAGCCGGGCCGCAGTGGTCTCTTACCCGGATTTTGGCATCATGAGACACGCTCGAACGTAGGGTGTCCGAGGGAAGTCATCTTGTTGAGGACCGAGACGCCGATCCGGCTCTCGGTTCTCTGATTGTCCAGGGTACGTGATTTCAACCTTTCCCCGATGACCGACTTCCAGCGGCCCATCTGCGTTTCCACTCGCGCTTACTGGTCATATCCGGTGCTCTTTTGCCAGGCCATGCGGCCATGGGCCTTGATCGCCAGAACATCCAGATCCCGCGCGGTGGGGTTGGTCTCGGCCTCAGGGCCGGCAACAGCCGTCTTCGGCGGCCGGATGAGGATCTCCACATCGGCAAAGCGCTGCGTGATTTCGTTCCGGGTGGCGGTGCCATCATAGGCACCATCTGCAAGAAAGCGGCGCACGGGTTCTTCAGTCTGGTCCAAAAGACCCGGCACGGCCGACGGATCGCCGATGTCGTCTGTCGTCAGTTCACTGCATTCGATCTGACCTGTCTCCAGATCCAGCCCCAAGTGGAGCTTGCGCCACGAGCGGCGCCTGGACGCCTTGCCGTGTTTGGTTTCCTGCCATTCTCCGGCCCCAAAGACCTTCAGGCCGGTGCTGTCCACCACAAGCTCAAGGGAACCCGGGCGCCTCGGATCGTTCCCGCGGCAAAGGCTCAAGCCCGCCGGCTCGGCGCGAGAGTGTGAAAAAGTCAGGAACGGACAGTTCCAGCTTTATCAGCTGGAACAGCGAACGAAGAAACCCTTGGGTTTGCCGCAGGGCCAAATGGAAAACGGACCGGATTTCCGGGCAAACCGTGACGGCAAGATCAGTGTATTACCCCCGACCGACCACGCTTTCCGGTGCGCACAACACCCCAGTGATGCGCCACGCTTTCATCAACCCAGACCGTGATGTCCCTACGCCGTCGCAGGCTTTCATTGGTGACGTCCCCGGACGTGGTTTAGCTTTGGGTGGTCATCGGTTTTTTCGGTAAGGTCGGGTTGCGACCACCAACCTTCCCCAGGTACGACACCCGATGACCAACCCCATGATGGCCCTGCGCGCGCTCGTGGAAAAGATCGCCGATGCTGACCTGCTTCGAGAAAAGATCGGATTTGCGGCGGAGCGGCTTATGGAGCTCGAAGTCGGCGCCAGGACCGGTGCTGATTATGGCGAGAAGAGCACAGACCGTCAGGCGCAGCGCAACGGATACCGTGACCGGGACTGGCAGACCCGTGCGGGCAGCGTTGAGTTGCGCATTCCCCGGCTTCGCACGGGGTCCTACTTCCCGTCTTTCCTTGAGCCGAGGCGATCCGTGGAGAAGGCCCTGACGGCTGTGATCCAGGAGGCCTATGTTCATGGCGTGTCTACGCGATCGATGGACGATCTGGTGCAGGCAATGGGCGGGACCGGGATCTCGAAAAGCCAGGTCAGCCGTTTGTGCGAAGACATCGATGAACGTGTTGATGCTTTCCTGACCTGACCCATCGAGGGCGACTGGCCCTACCTGTGGATCGACGCCACCTACCTGAAGGTCCGCCAGGGAGGGCGCATCGTGAGCGTCGCAGTCACACTGGCGGTGGGGGTGAACACGGACGGGCGCCACGAGGTGCTGGGCATGGCGATCGGCGCCTCTGAGGCTGAGCCCTTCTGGACCAAGTTTCTGCGAGATCTCATGCGCCGGGGCCTGTGCGGCGTGAAGCTGGTGATCTCAGACGCGCATGAAGGCATCACCGCGACGTTTCTTCGGTTGACCGCCGATAAAGAAATGATCGACCTCTACCGTTCCCTCCAACATGTGCTCGCGAGCAACCATCAGACGCAAGGCATGTCCCATCCGCCAGACCGTCGGCTGGCTGACACCCAAAGCCTCAGCCAGTCGAACCGAAGACATGCCTTTGTCCGATTGCAGAATGAGCCACACGCCTTTCAGCCACACACTCAAGGGAAGCTTGGTGGGGTGCTGCGGCGTGTGCCTTGTCGCAGTGAACTGGATGCGGCAATTGCCGTTGGAACACTGATAAAGACCTGGACGAGCCCGGCGCTTTCCCATGTCACGGGCGGCAATCTAAAAGGAGCGTTCATAGCCACACGCCGGGCCGATCCGTCCATTCGGCCAAACCATCGCTTCCACCAAACGCCGACAACGCGCTTCGTCATGTCGTCGACAGTTCGGATCACCGAAAGCACAGCCAGCACGTCTTCAGACATCGAAATCTCCTTCAAAACCTGTCTGAAGAATCTCATCTAAACAGAGCCAATGCAAAAAATCGCTGTCTTTGGATGATAAAGGCCGCGCAGAATTTCGAGCAAATCTTGTTCTAACCCCAGTGTACCGACCAAACCGCAGAACTCGATCAGAGTGTGCCAATCCCGGCAATTGCGGGCCAGTCGCAATGCTTCGATCGCCAGCACGGCACCCACCCAGCCTTCGCAGATCGCCACCAGCAGCTTCTCGAATCCGGGGCGGTTGATACCGGATCCTGAACGGCCCAGGTCGTCGTCAATGACGACGACGTTACTCCTGCCAAGGGCACGGGCGCGCTCGAGTAGACCGTATTGGCGGCGTTGGCTCTCGCGATTGTTGACAAGTTGGTCAGCTGTGGACTGGCGAACATAGACATAGGCGCCGCGTTCCAGGTGCTCAGGCATGACATTCATGATCCGCCTCCCTGGCCTTCTTCGCCGCTTCCGTGAGCAGGGCCTCGATCAATGACAGGAGGTGCTGGCCGATGTCGCTCGAAAGTTCCCGTGGCGCGGTCGGCGCTGCAAACAGATCCGGTTGGACGGAAATAGGTTGCCTTTGCTGCATAGCTTTCTCCTCCACGGCGTGAGACGCCGTCGAGCAAGCTTAAACAAGTGTCGATCTCGCGACGCAGATCGCGCAAGCAGGAAAGGGAAAGGCGTGGCGCCTCGACGAGCACCATTGCGACCGCGGGCTCTTTGGTCATCCAGATCGGTACCAGCGCCAAGCTGCCATCCGGCTGCCGGCCTACATACGCCGGCTCGCCGCAATAACGCTGCCGACCGACGACACAAATCTCCTCGCTAAACCGTGGATGAAACGTGTAACAAACAATCTTCGTTGTGTCTTCTTGCTGAAAACGGGCATTATAAGCCCCTTCCACCGGGCGGCGGTAAGAGCCATCTCGCCGCGGCCATCGGGCTCGCGCTCATCGAAAATGGCTGGCGGGTCCTCTTCATATGACCACTGATCTCGTTCAGAAGCTTCAGATCGCCCGCCGCGAGTTGCAGCTCGCATCCGTCATTAACAAGCTCGACAAGTTCGACCTGCTTATTCGCGACGATCTCACCTACGTCGCCAAGGACCAGGCTGAAACCAGCGTGCTGTTCGAGCTCATCTCCGCACGGTATGAACGCAAGTCCATCCTGATCACCGCCCATCAGCCCTTCGGCGAGTGGAACAAGGTCTTTCCTGACCCCGCCATGACGCTCGCTGCCGTCGACCGCCTTGTACACCACGCCACAATCTTCGAGATGAACTTCGAGAGCTACAGGCGCAGATCCGCCATGGAAGCAAAGCGTAAGCGCGGAAGGCCGGTGGCCTACGCGACAATCACAGGACGAATAACAGCTTGCCAGCGACAGGCTAATCCGTTTTCTCAAAAACATCGCGACGCCAGATCGCGACCCGAACGCAGTGCGTCCTGGGCCATCTTGAAGGCCGGATCGGCCTATGCAATCAAATCCTACGTCAGTTCAACGGCTTGCACCACATCCGCCAACCCGCCGTCAATTATGCGGGCTAGTTGAGTTGATCTTGGCTGCTTCATTTGTGAAGGTAATCACTTTTTCAGCCATGACTTGTGACGGTTTGCAAAACCAAAAAAATTCAATTCCCCTTGGACATTCAGAGAATTGAGGTCCGGATCGGCTTCTCGGTCCTCAACAAGAGTACTTCCCTCGGGCAGAGACGTTGCTATAATGGTCCCGTCGATCAGACGAAACCTGACCAAGGACCGCGCCGCAGGAATGGCTACAGACAGCTCCCACGATAAATACAAGTTGCTCGGGAACAGTTTTATTTTCGATGCGCTCGACGCCCAGGCGCGCGAAGACCTCGCCCGCTTTGCCTTTCTGAAGAAGTTCTCCGCGGGTGAGGTGATTTTCACGATGGGTACTCTGGGCCAGAGCATGATGGCCATAGCGGAAGGCACGGTGCGCGTCAGCATGTTCACTCCCAGCGGAGGCGAGGTCACTCTTACCGATCTGAAGACCGGCGATGTCTTTGGGGAAATCGCCTTACTGGACGGACAGGAACGGTCCGCTAGCGTCAAAGCCCTGACGAATTGCACCGTTGTCGTTCTGGAAAGACGAAACTTTCTTGAAGTTCTGCGGAGAGATTCGAACCTGTCGATCAAGCTCATCGAACTGCTGTGCCAAAGGGTGAGGCGCTCCGACGAGCGTATGATCGAAGGCACGTTTCTGGAACTGCCGGCGCGCCTTGCGAAGCTGATCTTGCGGCTGTCCGCCCCCGTTTCCGAAGAACGACCCCTGAAAAAACTATCTCAATCCCAGTCCGAACTGGCGGGAATGATCGGCAATACGCGTGAGAACGTGAACAGGTGCTTGCGGAAATGGCAAAAGGCCAACCTTGTGAACATGCAGGACGGATGGCTGTTCCTCCTCGACAGGCCAGGTCTGATGAAGCTCGCCGACCCGGACGGGGAGGCCTGACGGCATTGTTGCATAAAATCGGCACCGCGCTTCCCGCACGCGGTGGATCCAGAAGGGGATTGCCATTTGTGGACAGCTCCGGTTTTGCAAGAGTTTTCTTCCGTGATTGCGATCATGTTGCGAGCGGTCATTTGTCCGGCCTCACATGATGATTCTCCTGTCAATGGTTTTCGCATTTGTGATCCGAGGTGAGCTCTCTTCCTGCAGGACCTGCCTGCTAACCTCACATCCGGCGGGGTGATAGTCCCAACCACGGTCCCTCATTCGGGACTGGAGAGCTTCTAAGGAACGGCACCACTCTGTGAAGACGGCACTAATGTGCCACGCCGGACAACGGCGACGTTCACTCGGTCACCGGGCTGCAATGCCGTCGCAGTGCGGCCCGATCCCGATAATTATACGGCAGGTTTCATCGTCGCTCCTTCGGGTACGACGCCATCGACAGCGAACCGCCACAGAGCGATCAGCAACTTGCGAGCGAGGGCGACAACCATCACCTTGCGAACCCGCCGCCCGGTAGAGCCCGTGCGCTCACGGAACCAGGTAACCCTGGGGGGAGCCGGGTTGGTAACGTTGCCAGAGCCAGGCCAACTCCACCATCACAGTCCGAAGCCTTCGGTTTCCGGCTTTGCCAATCCCTTGTTCACGCTCTACCCCGCCGTTGCTGTAAGGGGTCGCGGTTAGGCCCGCGTATGATCCGAGCCCATTGCCATTGGCGAAGCGACGGACGAAGGCCTCACGCACCAGAACGGTGGC
>NZ_AAUW01000022.1 GCF_000168975.1 Roseibium aggregatum IAM 12614 | reverse complement strand
CTGCCCGCCCGGGCCCAGTTCATGCACGTACTCGGCCTGCTCGCCGGGAAGTGGCCGCACACGCTGACCGTCCAGCCTGGCGGATCGACGCGGTCGGTTTCCGCCGGTGAAACGGCCCGCCTTGCGGCAGTCCTGGCCGCCTTCAGGGCGTTTCTGGAACGGCACCTTTATGGAGACAAGCTTGAACGGATCGCCGGGCTTTCCTCTGCGCAGGAATTGTGGGCATGGGCGGCTGAAAAACCGGCGCCCAGCAGCGATTTCCGGCGCTTCCTGCAGTATGCGCACAGCCTTGATCTTGCCTCCCTTGGCCCGTCGGCCGGGCGTTACATGAGCTTCGGCTCCTACCAGGAAGGCGGCGCGTGGATGTTCCAGCCCGGTGTCTTCACGAATGGGGAGACGCGTCTGCTGGACCCTGCCCTGATTACGGAAGACCTGAGCCATGCCTGGTATGCGGCACCGGACGGGCCGCAAACCCCCCTCGCCGGAGAAACCAGGCCGGATGCGGACCGGACAGACGCTTATAGCTGGTGTAAGGCGCCCCGGCTCGGTGGCCGGGTGATGGAAGTCGGCGCTTTGGCACGGCAACTGGTCGATGGCCACCCGATGATCCGCGATCTCGTGTCTGTTTCCGGCGGGAATGTCTTTACCCGTGTCGTGGCGCGGGTGACCGAAATCGCCCTTGTGGTGATGGCCATGGAACGTTGGGCCGCGGACCTGGTGCCGGAACAGCCATTTATCGTGCACGGCCATATGCCGGATGAGGCCGAAGGCATTGGGCTTACGGAAGCGGCGCGCGGCTCGCTGGGGCACTGGCTGCGGGTGGAGAAAGGCCGTATCGCCAATTACCAGATCATTGCTCCTACGACCTGGAACTTCTCGCCGCGTGACGAAAACGGTGTGCCGGGCGCGCTGGAACAGGCACTTGCAGGGGCCCCGGTCCGGGTGGGCGAAAGCGAACCGGTGGCGGTTCAGCATATCGTCCGCTCGTTCGACCCTTGCCTTGTTTGCACGGTACATTGAGGCCGCCATGAACCCGGAACCTCCCGACAGGACAGGCCGCCGCATCAGGGTGAGGGGACTGGTACAGGGCGTCGGCTTCCGGCCGCATGTCTGGCGGCTGGCCCAAGACCGGGGGCTGTCCGGATCTGTCCGCAACGACGGCGGCGGGGTGGAGATCGATGCCTGGGGAGGTGAGGCCCTGCTCGACGCTTTTTTGGCAGAGCTTTGCGAAAAGGCCCCCCCTCTTGCCCGGATCGACAGCGTTTCCTGGAGCGGACTTGCCGGCCCCGCACCAGATGCTGCCTTCGAGATTGCCGAAAGCGCAGGCGGCGCCGTCTCGACCGGCGTTGTACCTGACGCTGCAGTGTGCCCGGCCTGCCTTGCCGATGTAAGCGACCCGGACAACCGACGGTTCGGCTATGCCTTCACCAATTGCACCCATTGCGGGCCGCGGCTCTCCATCGTGCGGGCCATCCCGTATGACCGGGCCAATACATCCATGGACGCTTTTCCGATGTGCGACGACTGCCGGTCGGAGTACGAAGACCCCGCCGACCGGCGGTTCCATGCCCAGCCGAATGCCTGCCCCGAATGCGGGCCGAGGCTATGGCTGGAAGACCGGACCGGGCCGGTTGCCTGCAAGGCTCCGCTTGAGGAAGCCGCGCGGCGCATCAAGGCGGGGCAGATTGTGGCGGTCAAGGGGATCGGCGGATTTCATCTTGCCTGCGACGCCCGCAACGAGAAAGCCGTGGCGGAACTGCGCCTGCGCAAACGGCGGCGTGTGAAACCGCTGGCTTTGATGGCGGCGGATCTGGCAGGCATCCGGGCCTATTGCCGGGTTTCGCCTGAAGAACAGACCGCGCTGTCAAGCCCGGCGGCGCCGATCGTCCTCCTTCGGATGGACGGGAAACACCTGGCGCCTTCGCTGGTGCCGGGGCAGGATCAGCTCGGCTTCATGCTGCCCTATACGCCCTTACACCATCAGCTTCTGAAAGAGACCGGCGGACCGCTGGTGTTCACGTCCGGAAATCTTTCCGACGAACCGCAGGCGACCGCCAATGACGATGCAAGGACACGGCTTACCGGTATTGCCGATCTCTGGCTGATGCACGACCGGGACATCGTCAACCGGCTGGACGATTCAGTTGTCCGCGTCAACACCACGGGCCCCCAGGTTCTCCGCCGCGCCAGAGGTTTTGCCCCGGCGCCGATTGTCCTGCCGGAGGCCTTCGCGGAGGCCGCTCCGGTGCTAGCTATGGGGGGGGAACTGAAATCCGCGTTCTGCCTGCTGAAGGATGGACAGGCGATCCTGTCCCAGCACCTGGGCGATCTGGAGGAGGCGGCAACCCACGCGGAATATCGCAAGACGCTGGCGCTCTACCGGCAACTCTATCGGCATGAGCCGAAGGTCATCGCAGTTGATCAGCATCCCGATTACCTGTCGTCCCAATGGGGGGAGGCTCTGGCCAGGGAAATCGGCGCTCGCGTCGTTTCCGTGCAGCATCATCACGCCCATCTCGCGGCCTGCCTTGCCGGCAATCATCTGGCGCCGGGAGAAGAACGAACCCTCGGCCTTGTTCTGGACGGGCTGGGTCTCGGTGCGGATGGAACGATCTGGGGCGGGGAAATCCTCCTGGGCGACTACCGCGGTTTTGATCGCAAGGGCCATTTCCTGCCGGTCGCGCTACCCGGGGGGACCAGGGCAATCCGCGAACCCTGGCGGAACCTGGCGGCCCACTTGATGACGGCCTTCGGACCGGCCTATCTGGAACAGGTGCCGGACGGGCCGCTGGCGGCAGCGCTGCGCGCGAAACCCCTGCCGGTTCTCGACAAGATGATCTCGTCCGGCCTCAATGCGCCGCTGTCGTCCTCCGCCGGTCGCTTGTTCGACGCGGTTGCCGCCGCTCTCGGCGTGTGTTTCGAAATCCAGGATTATGAAGGCCATGCCGGCATGGCGCTGGAGTGCCTTGCCCGGCCGTTTATCGCGAGCGAAACGGGATATCCGGTTGCCCTCAGCGACAGCGAAAATGCCGTGATTTCCTGGGAACCGCTGTGGCACAACCTTTTGAGCGACGTTGCCGCGGGTGTTGAAACCGGACGTATCGCAGCCCGGTTTCATCTGGGTCTGATCCGGGGGTTGACCGATATGGTGGCGGCGATTGGCGCATCCTGCGGCGTCGGCCGTGTCGCCCTGTCCGGCGGTGTCATGCAAAATCAGATCTTGCACGAAGGCTTGACCCGGAACCTTGAGAAAGTGGGTCTTGAGGTACTCACTCACGGACTGGTTCCCGCGAATGACGGCGGACTGGCCCTCGGTCAAGCCGTCATAGCCGCGTCTAGCAGCGGACCTACAGGCTAACCCTGAACCCAGTTTTAGCAAGCGACTGGCGGCCAATCAGTTCGCATTTTTCTCTGTCTAGCGTGCCAGGCTGTCCTCTATGCGCGCCATGATCAGGCTCGCTGAAGTGGCAAGCGGCATCAAAGCATGGAAAGGCAATTGCCGAACTTTGCGAAGCGGTATCGGAAGCTTGTCTACAGGGGCCCCCATAACAGCGTCCGCAAGCACGAGGCCGAGTTGTGCGGTCATCGCTATCCCACGCCCGTTGCACCCAATTCCTGCGAAAGCATTGTCGCCCATGCGATGGATGCGTGGCAGGAAATCCGGCGTCATGGCAGCAACGCCAGTCCAGACGACTTCGATTTCGGGAACCGTGGGCAGAGCGAGTTCATGAGCGAGGCGGTTCACGATTGCCTCCCCTAATCGCTTCTTTGCACCGATCGGGATTGCCGACATCCCTCCCGAGATCAGCCTGTTTTCTCGATCAAGACGATAGGAAAAGAGGTTCCTGCGGGTATCGCCGACGCTCCGGCGGTCCGGGGCAATGCGGTCGACGACCTCTTGCGCAATCGGGCGCGTCGCAACTTGATAGACGCGCAACGGTACGGTCGTCAGTCCCAACCTTCGGGAAACACCCGTGGTGAAAGCATTAGTGCAGAAGACAATCTGCCTTGCCGTCAAGGTGTGACCGTCTTCAAGTGCCAGGTACCAATTCCCGTTCTCTTGCCACGCCTGTTTGACACATGCAGCTTCGTGAACAGTTCCGCCGTGAGCTTCAACGGCATGGCCAAGACCAAATAGATAATCCAGCGGGTGAATTGTGCCACCGCTCTCGTCAAGCAATGCCCCCTTGTAAAGGGTCATACCGGTCTGCTGTGAGATTTCCGGCTCTGAAAGATACCGGACAGGGCGGTTTCGGGACTGCCAGAATTCGGCCCGAACCTTGAGCCTTTCCGCATCATCATCCGTGACGGCAGGGTTCAGCCAACCAGTTTGCAAGGCATCGCAGGCAACACCATACTCACGGATGGTCTCGAAAACCGCATCTGCGCCCTGACTGACCAGATCCAGGAGAGCGTTGCCTTTCTCCTCACCAAGTTTCCGACGAACAACCTGAGGATCAGCGAGCGCAAAGTTGGGCACGACGAAGCCGGCATTTTGGCCGCTGGCCCCTTCTCCAAGGAAGCTACGTTCCAGAACGGCAACCTTCTTGCCTGCCCGGGCAAGACAGAGCGCTGACGTCAGCCCGGTAAATCCGCCGCCTATTACCGCCACATCAACAGCATCGGGCAGGGATGCTGTTGTGTTGAAGGAACCACGCGCAGTCCGGCGCCAGATCGTATCCTGTTTTTCCATTTTGCTGGTTCGCATTCCATTTGCCTTGCAAAACCTGATAAATTAAAATCTTGATCATTGATCAAAGATAGAAAACGAGGCTTTCGATGCGCTACGCAATTTCATCCGGCTCCCCCTTCGAAAAGATCGGCGGATACTCCCGCGCGATCGTTGACGACGACTGGGTTTTCATCTCCGGAACGTCCGGCTACGTAGAAGGCGAAACCGAGGCCGATGACGCGGTGGGGCAGACAAAAAAAGCACTTGAGATCATCTCCTCAACTCTTGCCGAAGCGGGGGGAGGGTTACGCGATATCGTTTCTCTCAGGGTCTATGTCGCGCGCCGGGAAGATATCCTCGACATCGCCAAACATCTCGGGACTGTTTTCCAGGATCCACGCCCGACAAACACCACGGTGACATGCGGTTTCGTGAACGATGAAATCAAGGTCGAGATCGAGGTTACCGCGCGCATCCGGAAGTAAACGATCCGGCCCTGGGGTGTGGACCCATAAATAAAGGCGAAATGGCATGAGAAATGGCGAAACCGCATCAGGAAGTGTGCGCTGGGCGGGCTTTCTGCCCGGTCAAGCAGGCTTACGACACGCGGTGAAGCCATATTCATGTCATTCGATTTTGACCGAATTGGTCCTCCTCAGCGTTGCGAAAGCTCGAAAATAAGCCACATTTCCTGCGCTTCCCGGCCTTGAGGCAGACCAATCTGCCTGAAACCGTTTCATCTTCATTTATGGGGCCACACCCTAGGCATTTGGCTAACCAGAGGTCACAGCGAGGCGACGCCGCAAGGCGCCGCCTCTTTTCTTACCCCAGTCACATTTCAGATTTTATATCTGCAACTTCTTCAGCGCTGATTGTGCCGGTAACCGTGACCTCTCCGTCGGTCACTTTCCATAGACGGAACGGACCGGTGATGTCGCCATACTGATCAAAGCTCACCGGGCCGATGACACCTTCGTATTTGATCGGTTTGCCTTCCTTGATCAGTGCGAGCGCTTTCTTGAACTCGTCTGCGCCTGCATAGATTGGCTCGCCGTCCTTTCCGGTCACCTGGCGGATTGCATCGCGAATTTTCACCGGTGAGGCCTCACCTGCCTGCGCGATCGCCAGTGCTACGATGGCACCTGCATCATAGGATCTATCGGCAGCCGGAGCGTCGGGTGCAATGCCACCAGAGACGTCTGCAAAGTGCTCGTAGAAATACTTTGTCGATGGCGTCTCCGCCGTGCCGGAGGACGTGCCATAGGCTTCGTTCAGATATTGCGCACCGACCGAGTTGATAAAGTCTATTGAATTCATGCCGTCGTTCAGCAGGAATTTCTGTGGGCCTCCGTTGGAGATCCAGGCGCGGGCAATCGTTGCACCGTCAACGGGTGTGCTGATGAGATAGAGAGCGTCCGGTTCATCCGCCATCGCAGCGCTGGCCTCGGACGAGTAGTTCGACTGTTTTTCGTTGTAAGGCGTCACCGACGTGATTTCGCCGCCCATGGCTTTGAAAGCAGAAGAAAACTCACGCATCAGGTTGAGGCCGAAGTCGTTGTTCACATGAACGATCGCAAGTTTTTTCAAGCCCTGGTCAATGGCATACTTGGCCGCGGCAGTACCCTGCAAGGCGTCCGAGGTGATGGTGCGGAAGAAGTATCCATTGGTCTTGCCTTCCATTGACAATGCAGTCAGCGTCGGGGTCGAAGACGCAGGCGAGACCTGGACGATTTTCGCCGGAGCGGTCACTGAAGTCAAAATCGGAACTGAAACCGAGGAAATAATACCGCCGATGATCACAGGCACCTTGCCGATGTTGACGAGCTGGGTCGCCTGGTCGACGGCCACGTTGCCCTGGCTCTGGCTGTCACGAGTATCGGCGACGATATCACAGTCCAGCACGCCGCCTGCTTCGTTGATGTCGTTGAAGGCCATCTCGATAGCTTTGGCACCGGCCTGACCATAGACACCGGCAGGACCGGTCAATTCGAGTACGAGACCAACCTCGATTTTGCAATCTTTGGCGACGCTGGCGGTTGTCGACAGAGCAACAATGCTCGTTGCGAGAAGCAGTTTCTTCATGGACGACTCCTGTTGGTTCAGCTTGGTTAAACCCTCTGGGGGATTAGGAGAGGTTCAGGCCTCTTCTTTGTTGAGATTGTATTTCATGATGGCGCCGTGCCGCCCGTTACGATCGCGCTCGAGCGCGTAGACGTCTCCGTCGAGCTCTCTGGCCCCACCAAGAACGGATTCGATTTCGGCAAGATCTTCCTGAGTCAGCGACAGGTTGGAGATCGCAACATTGCCAGCAAGATGGTCGGCGTTCCGGGCACCCACGATTGCTGCAGCGACATGCGCGCGCGCCAGCACAGCGGCAGAGGCAACAGTGGCGATGTCGGTGTCGTGCCGGTCCGCGACCGTGCGAAGTGTGGAGAGCAGCGATTGCAACAAATCCCAACCGCCGAGATCCTCGATGACGAGGTAGTATTTCACGAGAGAGCGGTTTTCGAACTCGGACTTTGGATCGGACTTGCCAATCCATTTGTCGGAGAGAAAACCGCCCGCGACAGTGCCGTAACACAGAAAGGAAAAGCCTTCTCGCGCTGCTAGCGCTGCCATGTGTTTTTCCGGGCGGCGGTCGAGAAGGGAGTATTGAACCTGCATTGAAGCGAGCCGGATACCTGCGTCGAACATTGCCGCGACGTGTCCGGTATCGAAATTGGTCCCGCCCAGAAGATTGATATGGCCTTCGTTTTGAAACTCCCGAAGCCAGCTTGCCGCCTGAAGCCAGTCGCCGCGGGCGTAGTCCCACCAATGGAACTGCACGAGGTCGAGACGTTCGACGCCTAGACGCTTGCGGGAACGGTCGATCGTTGCTCTCAGATCGCTACGGGTAAGCCGCTCCAGCTTGTCGAGGTCAGGCACGCATTTGGTGTGAACGCGAATGCGGGACAAGGCTTCGGCCCCCCGCTTGTTGCCATATGCAGTGCGAAACGCCCCGATAATCTCCTCGACGCCCGTATAGATGTCGGCACAATCGAACGTGGTGATACCTTCATCGGCGAAGGCAATAAGGTCCTGGACAGCACGCTCCCGATCGACCGAGCCATGCCCGCCCGCAAGCTGCCAGCCACCACGGATCACGCGGGAAATTTCGTAGCCAGGGGCCAACTCGATGCGTTTCGCTACGCTCACGTTGATCTCCCCGGCATCGGAACTGCAGTTGTGTCGGAGTGATGGAAAACACGTTTTTCGATACGGCTGATCCGCAATCTTGTGCTGCAGTTCGGGTCAGGGCAGGCAACTTCCGCGTCCGTGCTCATCCAGTCTGCCGGATGAGTTTCGCGTTGCTTTGCGGCCAGCAGCGGAAGAACGGATGCCAGCGAGTAGATCGAAAATCCCTGATCTTTCGGGAGGTGCAGCATTTCACCCCGCAGTTCAAAGTAGTCCCCCACCTTGGCGCCGCAATAGATCGGACCGCCATCGGGAGCGACAACCTCGACCCGCAAATCGTAAAGCTCAAAGGTATCTTCGGTCATGTCTCAAGTCCCCCTTCCAGAATCTGGTTCCGGATCAGATTGAAACTCTGAGTAATGTCCTCATGCAGCGCGCTAACGGCCCGTTCCGGGTCCCTGGCTTCCAGAGCTTCGATCAGTGCCCAATGGTGGTGGATTGCGGTCAGGTTCGGATTTTTTCCGTAGATCGTCGCTGCGGTCCGCACGTAGGGACCAGACTGAAGCCAAAGGCTTTTTACCACCGGCAAGAGGACCCTCGACCCCGCCGCTTCGTAAATCCCGAAATGAAAGCGATAATTCAGAAGAGACGTTTCCGCCGCGCAACTCTCGTCCAGGGCTGCAAAAGCCGCCTCGCATTCTTCGGTCAGTTGCTTGAGTTCGTGGAGGCTTTCTTTCGTCAGCCTCTGCGCGGCAATTCTGACCAGCTCACCTTCTATGAGGCAGCGGGCGCTTTTCAGGTCCTCAAGTGCCTCCTCGCTTATGAGCGGGACGCGCACCGAGCGGGACTGCATAACTTCCAGTGCATTTTCAGACACGAGCCGGGCAAGTGCCTCCCGGACCGGCATCACGGAGACGGCGAGCTGATCCGCCAGCGACTGCATGCGGAGCACTTGCCCAGCTTCGAAAACCCCATGCATGAGGTTGCGGCTGACTTCCTGATAGACGCGCTCCTGAAGGGATTCACGCTGGACGCGTGCAAGTTCGGGCAAGGCGGCAACGCGCCCCGACTGCTTCTGCTGGGGTAGAGTAGACAAGGTGCCAACCTCCGAAAAATTTCGTGCCTAAAGCTTTTTTGCTTGATCGATGCCTTAATGTCAATATCTTTGATCAAAGATACAAAACTGACGCATGGGCCATACGACCTGAAACAGCAACAGGAAAAAGATGTGACATCGCTCATCGAAAATGGCGGTTTTCTGCTGCAGGCCAAAGACCTCACACGAAGCTTCGGCGGCTTCAGGGCGGTGGACGGCATGTCTCTGGAACTGAAGAAAGGTGAAATGCTGGGGCTTATCGGCCCTAATGGCGCAGGGAAGACGACCATGTTCAACATGCTCGCGGGTACACTGCCGCCGAGCAGCGGAGAAATCAGGATCCTGGGCGCGGATGTGACCACCGAAGGCGCACACAAAAGGGCCGGACGCAAAATGGGTCGGAGTTTCCAGATTCCGAGACCGTTCCCAAACATGACAGTCTTGGAAAACGTCCTGACCGGCGCCCAGAACCAGGCAGGGGAGCGGCTCTTCGACGTCTGCTTCCGGCCCGGTGCCGTGCGCCGCGATGAAAAGGCCGCACAGGACAAGGCTCACGCCTTGCTGGATTTCCTTTTGCTGTCCCACCTGGAAGACCAGCCCGCGTCGGTGCTCTCCGGAGGGCAGCGCAAACTGCTCGAGCTTGCACGTATTCTCATGGCGGACCCGGAAATGATCCTTCTGGATGAACCGGCAGCGGGCGTGAACCCCAGCCTCCTCGAACAGATCATGGACCGGATCGTGGCGCTCAACGAAGAGCACGCAAAGACGATCCTGATCATCGAGCACAACATGGACATGATCGCTCAACTGTGTTCGCGCGTCGTCGTCATGGCCACCGGCAAGGAGCTGACCCAGGGATCACCGGACGAGGTGATCCGGGACCCTGATGTGATCCGCGCCTATCTGGGAGACGTCGCATGAGCAGCGAAATTCTCAAACTGCAGGGCCTCGTTTCCGGTTACCAGCCCGACCTGCCGATCATTCAGGGGGTGGACCTTAGCGTCAGCGAGGGGGAATTCCTTGTTCTGCTCGGCCCGAACGGAGCGGGAAAATCTACCCTCGTCAAAACCATAGCCGGACTTGTCCCGGTGCATTCGGGGCGGGTGTACCTCGCGGGAGCTGATCTCACCGATGTGCCGACGCATCGCAAGATGCGTCAGGGCTTGGGCTTTGTTCCCCAGACCGAGAATATTTTCGCCACGATGACCATCCGCGAAAACCTTCAACTTGCGGCGCAAATTCTTCCGAAAGCGCGTCGTGCTGCAAGGATCGACGCGATGTTGGCAATGTTTCCCGATCTTGCGTCACGCCAGACGACCCGGTCCGGAGCGCTGTCGGGCGGTCAGCGCCAAATGCTTGCCTGCGCGCGCACTCTCATAGTTGAACCGCAAATCCTGATACTCGACGAACCGTCCGCCGGGCTGTCGCCCAAGATGGTCTCGGAAGTCTTCGAACAACTCGTGCGGATCAATGCGTCGGGCGTCACCACGATCCTTGTCGAACAGAACGTCAAGGCCGGACTTCAAATCGCAAGCCGCGGAGTGATCCTTGTAGAGGGTCGTGTTGCTCATGATGCGCCCGCGGACGGTCTTCTGGGTGACCCGGTCGTTTCCGAACTTTATCTCGGCGGTCACAAAAAAGAAGAGGTCACAGCATGATCACGCAAGCCATCATGGATGGTCTCATTAACGGCGGGATCATCGGCCTCGGCGCAATCGGCGTGACCCTGACTTACTCGATCCTGCGTTTCGCAAACTTCGGGCATGGGGAACTGCTGAGTTGGGGCGCCTATGTGGCGTTGTCCTTGAGCGCTGCGCTAGGTGCGATGCTGCCCTCACTCAGCACCCCGATAGGTCCATTTTCATTCGGCTGGTCAGTGCCTATCGCCCTGATTGGATCGATGGTCCTCACCGCGCTCCTGGCGCTGACGGTCGATTGGCTCCTTTTTGGCCGCCTGCGTCGTTCCGGTTCGGCAATCATCATCCTGGTTATGGCATCCTTCGGAGCAGCCCTGGCACTGCGGAACCTGCTCGAGTTCATTTTCACCTCCAAGCCGGCGTATTTCACCAATGCGTTGCAAATCTCAAAGCCTCTGTTCGGCGGCATGCGGGCAACACCCGACCAACTGCTGGTTCTCGGCCTTGCCTTCATCACCGTGGTGCTGGTGCATCTCTTGCTCACGCGAACACCTGCCGGTCGCGCGATGCGCGCGGTGTCCGAGAACGCTCAGCTTGCCAGTCTGACAGGAATCGACGTGCGCAACGTCATCCGTCTCGTCTGGGTACTGGGAGCCGCGCTTGCCGCAGTCGCCGGTGTCATGTCGGGACTGCTCGTCCAGATTCGGCCGACAATGGGGCTCGACCTTCTCCTGCCGCTATTCGCAGCCTCCATCCTCGGAGGCATTGGGTCGGTTCCCGGAGCCATGCTGGCTGGCCTGATTGTCGGGCTGGCGGAAGCGTTAACGATCCAGGTCATCGGCGCTGAATGGCGCGCTGCAGTCGCCTTCGTCATTCTCGTGGCAGTCCTTCTGCTGCGCCCCAACGGACTTTTCGGAAAGGCAACGGCATGATCTTCGACCTGCTTTCCTATGGCGCGTTCTTTCTGACGATGGCCCTCAGCTACGCGGTCATCTGCCTCGGCCTCAATGTGCAATGGGGACAGACCGGATTGTTCAATGTCGGCGTAGCGGGTTTTGTAGCGGTTGGCGCTTACACCTCCGCGCTGCTGACAACCCCTTTCATCGTGGATCGCATCGGTGGTTTCGGCCTGCCTATCGTGATCGGCTGGCTCGGTGGAGGGCTTGTCGCGGGGCTCTTGTCCGCAGCCCTTGGCTTACTCACTCTGCGGCTAAGATCGGACTACCTCGCAATCGCGACATTTGGCGCTGCAGTGATGATCCAGCTTGTGCTGCTAAATCTGGTCGGTCTCACGGGTGGTCCTTTCGGTATCGGCTTTATCCCCCGCCCCTTCGGCGAATTTGCAGAGAACACCGACCTTTTCAGCTTCGCAAATCTGGCGGTGATGGCTGCGCTCGTGAGTGTGACCTATCTTGTGCTTGAACATTTGGTCCGTTCGCCCTGGGGGCGCGTCTTGCGCGCGATCCGTGAAGACGAGACCGCCGCCCGCGGCCTTGGAAAAAATCCGGAATCCTACCGGCTTCAAGCCTTTGCCATCGGCGGGTTCGTGATGGGGCTCGGAGGTGCGGCGCAAGCCCATTTCATCGGCTTTATCGCTCCCGATAATTACCTTCCGACTTTGACATTCCAGGTCTGGACAATGCTGATCATCGGCGGATCGGGCAACATGCGGGGCGCTATCCTCGGCGGCGTGCTCGTCTGGGGCATCTGGGCGGTATCAGGTAACATCGTTTCACAACTCTTTCCGGCCAGCGAGCAGGCGCGTGCGTCCTCGCTGCAGATCGTACTTATCGGGATTGCTCTGTGTGTCGTACTGCTCGTTCGCCCGCGCGGCATTCTTGGAGAAAACGCGACAGTTTCACGGCACGTCAAGGCCCGGAGAAAGCCCGCTACGGGGAGCGCCCGCCTGAGTTCCCGGACATGATTTCTACCTTTGTCCGCAGAGGCGTCCCCACGCGAATGCACGCGTGGGAGAAACAGGGATTGGACACTTCCCTGCACTGAAAAAGCCATATGTCCGGCCTTAAACCAAAGCAGGTAAATCTGCTGGCGACCTCACGGACGTGTGGGGCCCCCCGCCTGGTCATTTTCCGCCGCCCATTTCCGCCTCGGCCAAAGGCCACAAGCAGCGGGAACCAATGCAATCAATCAGATCAACCGGAGATGAAGATCGGTAAGATGATGAAACACCTTGCAAAACGCATCACCAATACATCGCCGAAATCCTTCGGCATGTACCAGAAAGCGGCAATGTCTGGGCGTGACGACTTGATTCACCTCGAAGTCGGCCGTCCTTTCGCCGACACGCCGCAACACATCAAGGACGCAACGATCAAGGCTCTTCAGCACGGCTGCGTCCACTATTCCGATCTCGCCGGGCTGCCGCATCTTCGCGAGGCCCTTGCCGAAAAGCTCAGGCGCAAGAACAGCCTGGACGTCGGCCCCGACCGGATTATCGTCACCAATGGCCTGACGCACGGTTCCTATGCCGCTCTTATGGCCTTTCTCGATGAGGGTGACGAGGCAATCCTGCTTGAACCCTACTATCCGCAGCATATCGGCAAGATCGAAATGGCGGGCGCAGTGCCGGTGATGGCGCCGCTCGACGCTGCGAACGGGTTTCGGCTCGATGCTGCGATGATCGAGGCAAAGATCACCGCACGCACCAAGGTGATCGTGCTCATCAATCCCTGCAATCCGACGGGTCGCGTCTATAGCCGGGAGGAGCTGCAGTCTCTGGCGGATCTGGCGATCAGGCACGATCTGATCGTCGTATCGGATGAAGTATATGAGGATATTCTTTATGACAGCGCCGAGCATGTCTCCATAGCCTCGCTTGATGGCATGGACGACCGCACTGTCACACTGTTTGCCTTTACCAAGAGCTATGCCATGGACGGCTGGCGTCTCGGATACATGGTCGCGCCCAAGGCGGCAATCGGTGCGCTTTTGAAGATCACCGCAAGCGACGTGACGCACGTGAACACGTTTATTCAGGAAGGCGCCGTCGCCGCGGTAACGGGCGACCCGGCGATATTGAAAGACCTGATCGCGGAAGACGCTGAAAAACGCCAGGTGGTTGTAAGCCGCCTCAATCAAATGCCAGGGATCACCTGTGAATGGCCCGAAGGCACGATCTACGCCTTCCCAGATATTACCGGCACCGGCCTTGGCTCCCAGGAATTCGCCGACAAACTTCTCGACGCATCCGGTGTTGTGGTCGAGTCAGGCTGCTTCTACGGCCCGACAGGCGAGGGCCGCGTGCGCGTCTGCTTCGGCTCTGCGTCACTTGCGGACATCGACACCGCCCTGAGCAGAATTCAGGCTTTCGTTACCGCACTCGTTCCCGAAGTGGCCTAGGTGTGGAGCCTGCCCCATGACGGCAAGCGGTGCTGCGCGCCGTGCGCAAGCACCTTCTGGAGATCCGCGCCCGGCGCTTGACCGCCTTTAACAAGCTGCATGGCAAACAGCTCATAGTGCTGCCCGGCGTGCGCCAGACCTGGATTTTCTTCGTAATGCGAGCGTGAAGGACAACGTGCCACTGTCCTATTGTGCATTATCAACCTTCCAGGATCGGCCTTGCGTTCCTGAGTGCCGTCAGGTCGGGTTTTGGCACCGCAAAGGTGTCCTCTCCGATTATCGCGGCTTCGATTTCCGCGGCAACTGCCAGCACGCCAAGGTCATCGTTGCGTTTGCCGATGATCTGCAGACCGAAGGGCATGCCAAGCTCGTCGCGGCCCATCGGGATGGTCACGGAAGGATGGCCCGGAATGGTCGAGGCGTAGGCAAGGGCCAGCCACTGATAGTAGCTTTGTGTTGCCACGCCATCGATCTCGACCGGGTAAAGTTCATGCCAGTCGCGCGGGCTGATTGTCACCGCCGGCGAGAGGATGTAGTCGTGTTTGTCGAAGAAGCCCTGCCAGTTGCGATAGTAGACACCCTGCCGGTTCATCGCATCGGCGACATCAAGTGCCGAATAGGAAAGCCCCTCCTCGACATTTGCCATGATGTTTGGCCCGAACCGTCCGGGATACTTAAGCGTATTGGCATGGTGAGCGCCGAGCATCATGATCGCGCGCAGAACGGCAAATATCCGGTCAGCGCCGGTACAGTCGGGGGACGTTTCTTCTGCTGAGGCGAAGAGTGGTGTCAGGTGCTCCACCCGCTTGCGGAAAGCGCACCGGATCACCTTTTCCGTCATCGCGAAGCCGAAATCTTCGGTGAAGGCGATCTTCAGCGCGTTCAGGTCGCGGCGTGGCAGCGTGGCAAAATCCTCAGGGTTCCACAGCGTCTTGCCGTCCATGACCCCGGTGAAAGGGTCGAGACGGTCTGGCCGCGCCATGACCGATAGCATCAGGGCCGTGTCGGCGACCGTGCGGGCCATCGGGCCGGAAGTCGGCAGATGCATCAGAGCGATGCTTCGATTGTCGCCAGGTACCACGCCCGGAGATGGGCGGAAGCCGACAACGCCGCAGAACGCGGCCGGATTGCGCAGGCTGCCGCCGGTATCCGAGCCGGTGCAAAGCGGGGCCATGCCTGTGGCAAGGGCTGCCGCCGAGCCGCCTGACGACCCAGCAGCACTCTTTGCCGGGTCATGCGGGTTGCCCGTCGGCCCATACACCGTGTTGATCGTATTGCCGCCGGCGGAAAACTCCGGATTGTTGGTCTTTCCGAGCACAAGGCCGCCTGCCAGACGCAGGGCGGAGACAATGGCGTCATCCCTGACGGCAATATTGTCCTTGAAGAGGTCCGAACCAAAGGTTGTCGGCAGCCCGGCTACATCGATCATGTCCTTGACGCCAAAGGGCAGACCGTGCACCGCGCCAAGGGCGTCGCCCTTCATCACGGCAGCTTCCGCCTTGCGGGCGTCATCTCGCAGGCGATCGAAATCGCTCGCAACCACGGCGTTGATCGCCGGGTTGATCGCCTCTGTCCGGGCGATGCAGGCCTCGGTCAGTTCAACGGGCGACAGCTTGCGCCTGCCGATGAGTTGGCGGGCTTCAATCGCTGTCAGGTCTGCGGGGTCGGACATGTTCAGAGATACCTCAGGCGGGAAGGAGAAAGTTCAGGTACCGGGGCGCTTCCGGTCGCCATCTCTTCGGCAAGCAGGGCCGCGGTTGTCGGGCCCAGAGTGAAGCCCTGGTGACCATGCCCAAAGTGGAACCACAGCCCCTTGTGACGCGGCGCCCTGCCGGCGAGTGGCAACATGTCGGGCATGCAGGGACGATTGCCGAACCAGGGCTCGGTCTCGACGGGCTCTCCCAGCTCGACCAATTCGGCCGCCGCTGCAGTGCTTCGCTGCAATTGAACGGGTGAGGGTGGTGCATCAATGGTGGCAAGTTCCGCTCCGGTCAGGACCCTCAGCCCCCGTTGCATCGGAGACAGTACAGTGGCGCTTTCGCCCAACAGCATGGGAGCGTTCAATGTGCCGCCACCGATAAAATGACGGTGGTAACCGCGCTTGCGAAGCAGGGGAATATCATAGCCGAAGCGCTTGAGAAGAACGGGCGACCATGGCCCGAGCGCAACAACGGCTTCCCTTGCCGTGACGGCTCCCTCACGCCCGGTCACGGACCAGCCGGCATCCTGTTCGCAAAGCGTGGCCGCATCCACCGTGACGATGCTGCCGCCCCTTGAGATGAACAGAGCGGCATAGGCCCGCGTCAGATCTCCCGGGTCCGCGCAGCTCCAGGTTTCGGGCCAGTGGACCGCACCGGCGAGGACCGGTTTCAAATGCGGTTCTGCAGTTGCGAGTTCCGACGCAGTTTCGAAGGTAACTTCAACTCCATACTCGCGCGAAATGCGTTCCGCCTCCTTGGCAGAGGACTCGAGGGCTTGCTGCGTTTTGTAGACAAATCGGAGGCCGGATCTGCGGATCAGATTGTCCGCACCGGCCGCGGCGATCAACGGAGCATGGTCGGCGGTCGCGCGCCGGACCAATCCGGCATAGGTCTGCGATATCTCCCTGTGCCGGGCGGGAAGGGACGAGCGAAAATAGAGCCACAGTGGACGCAGATAGGCCGGCAGCGCGGTCAGGTGGTAATTGACATCGTTGCTGCGCTTGAAAGCAATGTTGAAGAGCGTGGTCAGGGAGAGGGGCAGGGGATAAGGCTCGACGGCCTCGCTCTGAATGACCCCGGCATTGCCGTAGCTCGTCTCCTGTCCGACCTCCCGTCTGTCAACAAGAACAACATCCCGTCCGGCACTCTGCAGGGCCAGGGCGGTCGAGACACCCACCATGCCTCCACCGAGAACCAGAACATCCGACATTGCCCCACTTCCCCTAAACGCCGGAGCTGCCGGCATGCCCCCGGCCTTCTCCGATATCCCAGAACAGCCCTGTCATCATTCGTAAGGCCTCGCGGCTGGAAGACAAGAGAAGGTGCTCGTCCGGTGCGTGTTGGGAGCAACCGGGATAGGAATGCGGCAGCCAGACGGTCGGCAGTCCAAGAGTTTCGGAAAAACTCTCATTGGGAAGGGAGCCGGCAAGGTTCGGCAGAAGCACAGGCTTCTTGCCGGTTGTCTCTCCCACCGAGACCGCCACGCGCCGGACCCATGGATGATCCGGGTCGAGGCGAGTCGCGTGAAACCTGCCCCGTTCCGTTGGAACCACTTGAACGTCCGCATATCCTTCGCGGTCGAGGTGCCTGCGCAGTGCGGGGAGAATGTCTTCCGGGTCGGTGCCAACGACATAGCGGAGCTGGCAATGGGCATTCGCCCAGCCGGAAATGGCATTGACCGGGGCTTCCGGAACGCCGCTCTTTTGGGCCAGTACAGCAAACGAATTCCAGCCGAAGACCCGTTCGGAGGGTGTCAGCGATTCTTCTCCCCAATCCGTATCGACACAGGGGCCGTCAAAGCCGCCGACCGGGCAATCCTTGAGGGTTTCCCGGATTGCTGGCGACAGGCTGGTCGGCCGCCACTCCGGCACCTTGATCTGCCCCCGCCGGTCGACGATTGATGATATGGCGTGGGCAAGAACGATCGCGGGATCCTTCAACAATCCGCCCCAGTTGCCGGAATGGTGCGCGCCCTTGCGGAACTCGACGCGAAGATCGAAATTCACCGCGCCCCGCGATCCCATGAACAGCGTCGGTCTGTCCGGATGGAGGCGTGGCCCGTCTGAAGCGATCAGGACGTCGGATTGCAGAAGGTCCTTGTGAGCCGAAAACAGCGCATCGAGGCCGGGTGATCCGCATTCCTCGGCCATTTCCAGAATGACCTTTGCGTTGAAGCCAAGAGACCCGCGAGCTTCAATGACAGCCCGCAGAGCGGCAAAGTTGATCAGGTGCTGGCCCTTGTTGTCCGCAGTTCCCCGGCCATAGGCCTTGTCGCCCTCGACGACGACCTTGAAGGGGGCGAGGTCCTGCCGCCACTCATCCGTCTGGGCGCGGATCACATCGCCATGGCCGTAGGTAAGAACGGTCTCAAAGTCCGGATCTTCTATCCGCTCGGCGTAAAGGAAAGGACAACCGGCCTCGTCCGGATTTTCCAGGATACGGCAGTTGAAGCCCATGCCCTCCAGCATGGGGATGGCCGCTTCAATGAGATAGCGCTTAAGTTCAGGGCGGGCAGCCGGTTCCTGGCTTTCGGTCGGATAGGCAACCAGCCTGGAGAGCTCTTCGACAAAGCCTCCAAGATCTGCGTATTCCTCAATATTTTTCAGTGCAGAAGAGCGGCTTGTCATGTCAGTTCATCACGTCCTTTTCGGCCACGGCATCGCCCCAGGGCGACATGATTTCCGTGCAGCCGGTGTTCATTCCGTTTTCCCGCATCACGCCTGCGGGACAGGCGAAGGCATAGGGATAGACCGTTCGTTTCGTGGTTACGGCAGGCTGGATTTCTTGAAGTGCTGTAAGGATCTCGGGCGCCAGATCCTCGTCGGCGACGGTGGTCGTCCCGCCGGAATTATCGACGCGCGGCTGGTGGAAGGCCTCCTCCAGATCCATGCCGAAATCCATCATGAAGGAGGCGAGGTTCAGGGTGGCCGGCAGGATCTTACGGCCGCCAGAGGCCCCGATGGCAAAACGCCTGCCATTCTTCTCGCCTATCGTCGGGCAGACATTCATCAGGCAGCCCTTGTCCGGTGCCAGCGAGTTGGGTTTGCCGGGTTCCGGGTCGAACCACATGATGCCGTTGTTCATGAGAAGGCCGGTGGCCGGAGAGACGACACGCGAGCCGAAGATCGAAAGCAGGGTCTGGGTGACGGCGACCATGTTGCCATGCCGGTCGACGACAGAAAAATGGGTGGTGCAGGAGGGCGCGTGCGGGGCATCTTGATCGCCCATGAATTTCAGGCGGTTCCTGTAGGTGGCGCCAAGCGCCTCGACCATGGCACTGTAGCTCTTCCCGTCCGGCGTGCTGCCCGGTTCAAAGGCATTTTCCATCATTGCGAGGCATTCGGCGAGGTTCGGGCCTGCGGTCAATCCTTTGGAAGCGTGGACAAGGCCGCCGCGATAGGGAACCGCAATAGCTTCGCGCAGCTCCGCTTTGTAGGCTGCCAGATCGTCCAGACCGAGCGAACCGCCCTTGGCCCTGACGTCGGACACCATGGCGCGGGCGATGTCGCCTTCATAGAAGTCCCGGGCGCCTTCCCTGGCAAGCCATTCCAGCGTTTCGGCCAGTCGGCTCTGGTCGAGCCTTTTCTCCGACAGGGCCGTCCAGCCGGCTATCGTCGGCCATTGCCCGTCTTCCAGAAACAGACGGGCTGCATCGGGATCCTTTGAGAGCGCACGGGTGCTGGAGGCAATCAGCAGAGAAGCATACCAGTCGATCAGCAGACCTTCCCTGGCGAGTTTCCCGGCGGGCGCGAGCAGCTCCTTCCAATCGACGCGGCCGAAAAGCCGGTGCGCCAGTTCCATGCCGGCAACGGTGCCGGGGACCGCAATCGCGGTTGCGCCCTGGACGTTTCGGTCTTCCTTGACGGACGGCCAGGGAAAAAGGTCGGAAGACCGGCCGGAGCCGTCCAGCGGATAGTCCGCCGGATCGAGACCCTTGGGAGACCGCATACCGAAGAACAGGGTGTGGGCTCTCTGCTCTGCCTCGCGCCAGATCATCATGCAGCCGCCGCCGGCAGGCCCGCTCATCCAGGGCTCGACGACGCCGACCGCAAAGGAGGTCGCGACGGCCGCGTCTATCGCATCACCGCCTGCCTCCAGAATGGCGGCTCCGACTTCGGCCGCCTTGCGATGCTGGGCCGCCACGATGCCGCCACGGGTCGGGATGACCTGCTTGCGCACAGTCTGGGTGGTCGAAAAATTGCTCATGGGTTCACCGGTCATGCAGGGACGAGAGATCGTCCGTCAGCGCCTTTACGAAAGAGGTGACAATCCACCTGGGAGGTGGCGGATTGCAGATGCGGTGGCGGGGTGGTGGAACAGACGTCCCTGGCCGCCGCGCAGCGGGGGTGGAAATGACATCCCGTCGGTGGAGATATGGGATTGGGATATTGTGCACCCAGGTGGATATCCGGGACAGAGAGTGAGGGATCAGGGGTCAGCACCGATTCCAGGAGTGCCTTTGTATAGGGATGCCTGGGACCGGCAAAGAGCTCACCGGCAGGTGCTTCCTCGACAATTCTACCTAGATACATGACAGCGACCCGAGTCGCTAGATGTTCGACAACAGCCAGATTATGGCTGATGAAGAGATATGTGAGCCCGAGTTCCTCGCGAAGATCCGCAAGCAGGTTCAGGATCTGCGACTGGATCGACACATCGAGGGCGGACGTCGGCTCGTCGCAGATGACGATTTCCGGATTGATCACCAGGGCCCGGGCAATGGCGACCCGCTGGCGCTGCCCACCTGAAAGCTGGCCCGGATACCCGCGCCGCGACCGCTCCGGCAATCCGACGAGGTCGAGCATTTTCGTCACCGCCTTTTGGCGCGAGACGCTGTCGCCGATCTTGTGAACGACCAGGGGCAACGACACGATTTCCTCGATCGATTTCCTTGGATTGAGTGAGGAATAGGGATCCTGGAAGATCGGCTGAATGCGGCGGGCAAGAAGCTGGCGGTCGGCCGGCCCGATCTGCCTGCCGTCGACCAGAACCTCCCCGGTCGTC
Organism: Roseibium aggregatum IAM 12614; assembly: GCF_000168975.1. Lineage (GTDB taxonomy): Bacteria > Pseudomonadota > Alphaproteobacteria > Rhizobiales > Stappiaceae > Roseibium > Roseibium aggregatum. Next base: position 103,330 of record NZ_AAUW01000022.1, on the reverse strand, counting down.
GGATTTTCCAGTCCCAGAAGGATCTTGGCCAGCGTCGATTTTCCGCAACCGGATTCGCCGACCAGGCCGAGGACGTCTTTCTTGTAAAGGCGAAGGGACACGCCACCGAGCGCCTTCAGCGGCTGCGGCTTGGAAAACATGCCCTGTTTCACCTGATAGGTTTTGGTGATGCCTGTGAGTTCGAGCACCGCTTCGCGTTTGTTCTTGCCCGACATCACGCCACCTCACTTATCAGGGTTTCATGAACACAGCGATACATGTGCTCGCCGCTGGCGGTTCGTTTCGGAATGGTCTCTGAGCAGGCGTCATTTGCCAGAGCGCAACGGCTACGGAAGGCGCAGCCGGCAACGTCGCCGACGAGCGACGGCACGATCCCGGGGATGGAGCCAAGTGGTTCTCCCGGCTTCGTCTTGCCGGGTACCGGGATGCAGTCGAGCAGCCCGCGCGTATAGGGGTGCGAGGGAGCGTCGAAGATGGCCTTCGCCGTGCCGCTTTCCACGATTTCGCCGGCATACATCACCGCAACCTTGTCGGCGATGCGGGCGACGACGCCGAGATCGTGGGTGACCAGGATCAGCGCCAGGTTCATCTCCCGCTTCAGGTCGGCGAGCAGGCGCAGGATCTGAGCCTGGATGGTGACGTCGAGAGCCGTCGTCGGCTCATCTGCGATGATCAGGTCCGGTTCACACATCAGCGCCATGGCAATCATCACCCGCTGGCGGAGGCCGCCTGAGAGCTGATGCGGGTATTGCTGGAGGCGGCTTTCAGCGGCCGTGATCCCGACCTTGCCGAGAAGATCTGCCGCCTGCGCCATGGCTTCCGCCTTCGACACCCTGCGATGAAGCTGCAAGGCTTCGCAGAGCTGGTCGCCGATGGTGTAGGCCGGGTTCAGCGAAGTCATCGGTTCCTGGAAGATCATTGCCATGCGGTCGCCTCTGAGCGCCTGCATTTGCCTGGGTGTCAGCGATCTGAGATCTCGGCCCTCGAATTCCAGCTTTGCGGCACCGACTTGTATCCGCTTGCCGAGCAGGCCCATGACGGCGAGCGAGGTCAGCGACTTGCCGGATCCGGACTCGCCGACGATGCAGAGCGTTTCGCCCCGTTTCAGCGCGAAGTCGATCCCGCGCACGGCGTGCAGGGTTCCGGAGCCAAGAGGAATGTCGACGGTCAGGCCTTCCACATTGAGGATAGTCTCGCTCATCCCTTCGCCTCCGGTGCCGTGACATCGCGCAGTCCGTCTCCCAGGAGATTGATCGCAAGAACGAGCAGGAACAGTGCAACGCCCGGAATGGTGATCAGCCATGGCTGGAACAGCATCATTTCCTTGCCCTCCGAAATCATCAGACCCCAGGAGGGGGTTGGCGGTTGGACACCGAGACCGAGGAAGGAAAGGGCGGCCTCCAGGAGGATGGCATGGGCCATTTCCAGCGTCATGACGACGATGAGGTTGTTGACCACATTGGGCATGATCTCCGAAAGCACGATGCGCGTCGTGGAGCAGCCGATCGCTCTGGCGGCATTGACATATTCCAGCCCGCGGATCTGCATGACGGAGGAGCGCATGACAACGGCAAAGCGGTCCCAGAGCAGAAAGCCGAGCACCAGAATGACGATCTGAAGCGAACCGCCGAAAAGCGCAACGATTGCAAGCGCCACCAGAACGACGGGCATGGCAAGGCGCACATTGATAAGGAAGGTCACTACGAGATCGACCTTGCCGCCGAAATAGCCTGCCGCGACACCGAGCGCCGTACCGATCATGCCCGAAATGAGAGCGGTCACGATGCCGATGAGCAGCGAGATGCGGGCACCGTAAAGCAAGCGTGCCAGATAGTCTCGTCCGAGCTGGTCGGTGCCGAGCAGGTGGTCCGGATCCCAACCCGCCATCCAGAAGGGCGGTTTCATCCGGGCAAAAAGGTCCTGCGTGTAAGGATTATGATCCGCAAGCAGTGGCGCGAAAACCGCAGCGGCAACGACCAGAGCGAGGACTGAGAGACCGAACAAAAGGCCATAGTGCCCGAAAATGCGGCGGCGGAGCATGGCGCCGGGACTGATCGCGACGATGGTTTCAGCCGTGAGTGCGGGAGCATTTGCCATGTCAGCCTACCCTGATGCGCGGGTCGAGCCAGGCATTTGCCAGGTCCGACAAGAGGGTGAAAAGAATGTAGAAGCAGGAGAAGATCAGGATCAGTGCCTGAACGGTAGGCAGGTCGTGCCGGCTGATCGATTCCCAGGCAAGATACCCGGCTCCGTGGAGGGCAAAGATGGCTTCCACGACAATTGAACCCCCTAGCATGAAACCCATCTGAACAGCGGAGAGGGAAACGACCGGGACGATTGCGTTTCGGAGCGCATGCTTGAAAAGCACCCTGCCGGCGCCGGCGCCCTTGGCCCTGGCTGTGCGGATGTAGTCGGCGTTCAGAACTTCCAGCATGCCGGCCCGCGTCAGCCGCATGATCGCGGGCATAGCGTAATAGCCCAGCACGACCGTTGGCATGATGAAATGCCGCCAGGTTTCGGAGCCGGAGGGCGGCAGCAGGCGGAACTTGATCGAGAAGACGACGATCATGATCAGGCCGAACCAGAAGCTCGGCATGGCCTGGCCGGCAACCGACAGGAAAAGGGCGGTGCGGTCAATCAGGGAGTTCGGCCGCACCGCAGCTGCGACGCCGAGGGGAACGGCCGTCAGCAGCGCAAAGGAAATGGAACAGACGCCCAATAACATGGTGATGGAGAGCCGGTCCGAAATCAGGTCAGCGACCGGCATCTTGAAATAGTAGCTCTCGCCGAAATCGCCATGAAGGGCTTTCCAGAGCCAGTCGGTATATTGCACCGTCAGGGGACGGTCGAAACCGAATTGCCGGTTGATTGCGGCAATGTCGGCCGCAGTCGCATTCTCGCCGGCAATTGCGGCTGCCGGGTCCCCCGACAGATGCAGCAAAGAGAAACTGATAACCGAGACTGTGAACGTCACAAGGACGGCCAGGCCAAGGCGCTTGAGAGCGAAGGCGAGCATGGATTGAACTCCGCAAGGCTATGCGGGTCTCGCCTCGGGCGAGAGCGAGACCCAGGCGGTGGTGGTCCGCCTTACTTCCAACTCATGTCGAAGAAGCGGACAATTTCGTCCGGCGTCGGCGTGAAGGCGACGTCCTTCGAAAACACGTAGTTGGAATTGTAGGAGAAGAGCGGGATCCAATAGGCTTCCTCCGCGATCTTCTTCAGGGCCTTGGAGTAGTTCTCCTTGCGCACTTTGTCGTCAACCGACTTGTCGCCGGTATCGAGCCAGGTCTTGACCTCTTCGTCGCGGGCGAAGTCCTGATCGCCAAACTTGAAGAACTGGCTTGTGATGGCCGACACGTCATTGATCGAATTCGATCCCCAGGTCAGGAAGCCGAAGCCTGCGCTGCCCTTTTTCTGCATATCGCGCAGAGCGGAATACTTGAGGTAATTCAGATTAGCCTTAATCCCGACGTCTGCCAGATAAGCCATCATCGCTTCGGCATAGGGTCGATTCCGGTAGGCGTAGAAATCGACCGTGAGCCCGTCCGGATAGCCGGCCTCGGCAAGCAGCGCCTTGGCTTTGGCCGGGTCATAGGAATAGGTCTCGACGTCCTGTTCGCAGCCGAACTGGCTCGGGAAGCACGCCGAGTTGACGACTTTGGAACTTCCTTTCAGGAGGTTTTCGACAATGGCCTGACGGTCGATGGCATAACCGATTGCCTGACGGACTTCCTTCTTGGCAAAAGGACCTTCGCCGCCGCGACCCGCCGCGTCCATGGTGATATAGCCGATCCGCATGGTGCTTTCATTGGCGACCGTGAACTGGTCCATGGCGGCAAGTTGCTCAGCCTGGTCAGCGGGGACATTCCAGATCATATCGATGCCGCCCGAAAACAACTCGGCCAGCTGGGTGTTGATGTCCGGGATCGTGCGAATGTCGATCGTGCCGATGGAGGGCTGCCCCTTGGGACCGCCGTAGTAGCCGTCGAATTTCTTCAGGACAAAATGCTTGCCCGGTTCGACGCTTTCCACCCTGTAGGGGCCAGTTCCCACCGGCTTGAGCGCCATGCCGGATGGGCCAACCTCGGCGTAATAGTCGTTCGGATAGATCGCGACCAGACCGGAGAGATATTCAAGCGCTGCGGGGAAAGGACCATTGGTGGTAATCCGGACCGTGTATTTGTCGACTTTTTCGGCGCCCTTCATCCAGTTGACGTTGCCGGGCACGGTGACGTGGTTGTCCGGGTTGACAACGTAGTTGACCGTGAAGACCACGTCGTCAGCGTCGAATTCCTCACCATTGTGAAACTTGACGCCTTCGCGCAGCTTGAATTCCAGGGTGGTTTCGTCGACCCACTTCCAGGATGAGGCCAGGTTGCCGACATAGTCTCCGGTTGTCTGATCCCGGTAGACCAGGCCGTCCCAGACCTGGCGCGCAAAGATGGTGCCTTCGCGGGCCGACTGAAAATAGAAATCGACGGATTCCAGTTCCTTCGAAAAGGCAGTGTGAAGCGTGTCGTCCGACTTGTTCGCAAACACCTGACCGCAGGAGAGCGCGGTGGTGAGAGCGATTACACCTGTCGCTAAGAATGGTTTCATCTGTTCAAAACCGGCACGTAGCCGACCCTCTGGTTGATTTTTGTTTTATTATTATATAATACGTTATATCGTATCTTCATTCAGTGTATTTTAAGCGGGTACTTTGTCAAGCGCCCGCTGCCGTTAGGTAGCCATGGCAAGACAAGTGACGAAAACGATTAAGGAAAAACAGGACACGCTGTTCGTTGGATCCCTGGAAAAGGGGCTGCGGATCATGGCCGCCTTCAATTCCCACCGAACCGAACTGGGGTTGACGGAGCTTGCCGACATCGTGGGGCTGGACAAGAGCGCTGCACAGCGGTTCACCAACACGCTGCACAAGACCGGTTATCTGATGAAGGATCCGGAAAGCCGGCGATTCCGCCCCTCGTTGAAGTTCCTGGAGCTCGCGGCCGCCTACATGTGGTCCGACCCCTTCGTCCAGCTTGCAATGCCAAAGCTGATCGACCTCAGCCACGATCTCGGCGAGCGGATCAACGCAGCAAGACCGGCCGGCACCGACATCATCTATGTCATCCGGATTCCGACCCAACTCACCAGTTTCTCGGCGATGCTGATCGGCAACAAGGTTCAGGCGCTGAGTTCCTCCTCAGGCCGGATCATGCTGGCACACATGAGTGAAGAGGAGCGGCGGATAGCGCTTGAAACCTGGCCCATCGACCAGATCACACCGCGAACGATCACGGACCGGACCCTGCTCGCCCGGGAAGTGGAGGAAGCCGCGCAGCAGGGATACGGGATTACGGTAAGCCAGAACATCATCAATGAAATCGGCATCGCCGCACCGGTATTCGACCGCACACGCAAGGTTGCCGGAACGGTGCAGTGTTCGGTTTCATCCCTGAAATGGTCGCTCGACCGCGTTCACGCGGAAATTGCTCCGCGGCTCATGGAAGTCGCTAATTCAATCAATCTGCCGCGCTAACCAGTGGGCCCACAGAATTTTTGGGCGGTGAGCAGCCGGCTGATTTTCCCGGCTGGCTCGCAGTATCGGAACAAAGAAACAAAGAGCCGACGGATTGAATTGCCCCGCGTTTTCCAGCCGCCATCGGTTCATCCTTGCCCCAATGGGCGCGCAAAGCCCCGGCTCATAAAAGATGCCTGGCGCCGACAGGGCCGTCTTCTGCGAAGCAGACCTGCGCAAACGATCGTTCCCCGAATGGATCGAGACACAGGCGGTTTTGCCGGGTTTGCATGAAGCCGGCAAGCGCGTCCTTTCCGTCCGCCACTTCCGGGACGAGATTGACACTGCCGAGAGTTCTTCACGCACTATCGGAACCAGGACGTTGACGCGATGGTGTCACTATTCACCGAAGAGGGCACCATCAACTATTACCCCGCCGATTTGCGAGGACCCGCCTCCGGGGGAGGGCGGAGGCATATGGGGTGCCCTGTTTGATGTATTTCCCGATCTGACCGACGAGGTGACGGCGACCTTGGGAGCGCCGATGGAAAGACCGTGACGGTTGAAGCGACCATCAGCTGCACCCAGTCGAAGGATGCCTTCGGTATCGAGAATAAGGGATTACGCCACGTCCTTCCGCATGTCTTCATCCTGCAGAGTGACGAACCGAGCCGGATTCGGCACATGGTGGCATCTTGGGACAATGCTGACTGGTATTCACAACCGGGCAGAGCTCATCTGGCGCTTAATCCATGACATGGAAGTTTATGAGCTCGCTTGTGACCAGAGGAATTTTAGTTAGGACAGCAGATAGCGCTTCGGTTCTGCGCCGCCAAGTCGGTCGTTTGCAACCTCGAATTAGCTCCCCAGAAGCAGACATTTCTTAATCTTTGATGAGACGACCGGTTTGCTCTCATATTAGCTATTGTTCCTGAAGACTTGAGCAGCTCAGGACACAACCCCTAGCAGCATTTCGTAATTTTCGATTGTCATTCGGCTGCGGCTCACCGTTATCAGTCCCTTCTTTTGAAACTTGTCGAGTGTCATGGTCGCCCACTGGCGCGTTGAGCCGACGATCGCGGCCAGGTGCTCGTGGGTGATCTTCTTTTCGATCACCAGACGGTTGCCCTCCGGCCGGCCGTGGGTATCGGCAAGGATGATAAGCAATTGCGCCAGGCGCTCGGTCACCGACCGCGTGCCGAGCATCTGCACGAGGGCTGAATAGCATTTCCCCTTGGCGACGAGGCCGTTGATGATGCAGATCGCGAAGGATGGCATCGTATCGATCAATTGCCGGATGCGCGCGCCGGTCAGATAGAGAAGTTCGACGTCTTCCTGCGCATCCGCAGACCACATATGGGTGCCGCCACCGAATATCTCCGGACCACCGACGAAATGACCCACCGTCCAGAGGGCGAGAGTGATCTCCCGACCGGAAGGACCGGCATAGAAAGTGCGCACAGTGCCCTTTTCGATCAGCCAGATGCCGCTGTGACGGTCGCCCTGGAAGAATACGCCTTCGCCCTTTGCGCACCGGACCGCGGTGCCCGCAGCTCTGACCGCGGCAAGGTCCGTCTCGTTCAGCCGGCTGAGGAAATCTGCCCCTTCGTCAAGATCGGAAAGGACTTCGCTCAGATAGACGGCAGAAACCCGGTCCGGAGCCGGGGTCGCCTGGTCCTTCATTCTGTCTGGGTCACGCAACATCCTGTTCACGGTGTCCTCTCCGGTCTGTCCTGGGCGGCGATGTAGGTCGCCAAATCCGATACGTCTTTGTCGGAAAGCTGCGCTGCGATTGTCCGCATCACGCCTTCCGGATCGTTGGTGCGAATGCCCGCCCTGAAGTCCATCAACTGCTTGACCAGATAGTCCTCGTGCTGCGCCTCCAGCCAGGGCGCGAGCAGCATCGCCGGATCCGTCGTTCCATGGCAGGACAGGCAGGCCGGGATCCGTCCGCGCCCTTCCCGGAAGATCGCCTCCGCGTCACCAATATTGGCCGCGTCCTCGACGGGGGCCGCAGGCGGCGGTGGCAACGAAGAGAAATAGTCCGCAATAGCCGGCAGGTCCTTTAGGTCGACCTCGGTTGTGATCGCCTGCATCTGGCCGCGGTCGTTCTCCCGTCGCGCAGTGTGGAAGTCCCTGAACTGCTTCTCGATATAAGTCTTCCTTTGGCCGGCCAGCTTCGGAAACCTGGACATCGGACTGATGCCGTCGAGCGAGTGGCACAGGCCGCAGACCTCCCAGGGCTGCAGACCACTCGTGTCGATCATGTCCGCCGGCACCGAAACTGCGTGCAGCGACAGGACCAGGCAGAGCCCGGCAACGACACCCGCGTGTCTAACGCTTCCGAAACCGGTCATTTGCCGAAGACCTCAGTTCATCTTCATGGAGCTGTGATCGTGGGAACCACCTGACATGTCACCCGGCTTGACGACGTCAACAGGGACTTCCAGTGTGGTTCCGGTGCCGAACTGCAGCGTCAACATGAAACGGTCGCCGGCTTCGAAGCGTTTCTTCGCGCCCATCAGCATGACGTGCAGGCTGCCGGGCGCGAAGCTCACGCTTTCCCCTTGCGGGATCGAAAGCTGTGCGACGGGTTCCATGGTCATCAGCCCGTCCGCCATGGCGGTCTTGTGGAAATGCGCCATCGCAAAGGCCGGGCTTTGGACGGCAACGAGATCGGCGTCTGAACCGCTATTGTTTGCCAGCGTGAAATAAACCGCAGCTGTCTTGATGCCCGGCGCTACGGCGGGAGACACGGCGTTCGAGACGACGATGCCGACAGCCTCCGCCTGCATGTGTCCTTGGCTCTCTTCCGCAAACGACGACGCAAGCCCAAGGCTGCAAAGGGCGAGGGCGGCGGCGAAAGCTGAGGCTCGCTTCCGGGCAAGGATCCATGTATCCACGTCGATCTCCTCTCAGTTCAGGGTTTCCAGTCCGCGCATGTGGCGGAACAGGTGGGTCGCGGTCGTTACCGGGTGAAACGGCGGGCTTATTTTCGCGGTGATTTCGCCGTCCGGATTGATCACGGTGACGGCGGCGCTGTGGGTGACGTCGTAGGCGTCGGCCTCGGGATCGGATTTTTCCAACCGGTAGAAACCGTCGATGCTTTCCACCAGCCTGTCGATTTCCGTCCGCTCGCCGGTGATACCGGTAAAGGAAATGCCGAAATGCTTGACGTAATCCCCCAGCACGTCTTGATCCCGGTCCGGGTCGACCGCGAGAAACACTACCTCGGGCAGATTGTCCGGCGTGATGAGCTGCGACAGTTCGGTGCGAACGGCCTCCAGGTTGGCGAGCGTGAACGGACAGACGTCCGGGCAGTTGGTGAAGCCCAGGAAGAGCAACGTCCAGTGCCCCTTGAGCTCTTCCTGGGTGAAGGGCGTCCCGTCCTGTGCGACAAGTGAAAATTTCGCGACCGGCACAGGCTCATCGAGCACCACGCCCTTGACGTCCTGCGCGGATACGCCGAACGAAAGGCAGATAAACAGGAGACCGAGAAACATCCGCATCATGGTTTCACCTGTTCTGCTGTTCGAACGCTCTGAGGCTTTCAGAGCGGATCTGGTCGAGGCAGATCTTCTTCAGCGCCATGAATTCCGATCCGGTCGCCATGGCTGGATCTCGCGGCCGTGGCAGTGTGACGTTGAAGTCGTCGATGACGGAGCCGGGGCTCGCACTCATGATCAGCACCCGATCGGCCAGGAAGATCGCCTCGTCCACGTCGTGGGTGACGAACACAACGGTGATACCGAACTCGCTCCAGATCGACAGGAGGTTCTCCTGCATCATGAGCCGCGTCTGCGCGTCGAGAGCACCGAAGGGTTCATCCATCAGGAGCACGGACGGATAGTTGGCCAATGCCCGGGCGATGCCGACGCGCTGCTGCATGCCGCCGGAGAGTTCGGCCGGGTATTTGTCCGCGAATTTCGATAGCCCGACCATTTCCAGGAATGTGTTGGCGATGGAGCTGCACTCGACATTCGTCCGCCCGGCGACCCTGGGGCCGAAGGCGATGTTGTCGCGGATGGTCTTCCAGGGAAACAGCGAGTACTGCTGGAACACCATTCCCCGGTCCGGCCCCGGTTCCTTGACCGGCTTGCCGTCGACGAACACTGTGCCGCTCGACGGATTTACATAGCCGGCGATCGAGTTCAGGAGCGTGGACTTGCCGCAGCCGGACGGGCCGAGGATGCAGACGAATTCACCTGGCTTGATGTCGAGCGAGGTCTTTGTGACCGCCTGGTTGGCCGTAGCGCCCTTGCCGAAGACGATCTCGACATCCTCGATTACGATATGACCGAAATCCTTCTGGGCCATGGCCTGGGAACTGTGCGGAATATGTTCTTTCAGGGAAACGACCTGCGTGTTCATGCATGCACTCCTTTTGCGGAGGAAATCTTGTGGTCACGGCCGGTAGTCCTGCCGTCCGGCAGGCCCTCGGGCGCCGGATCGGCGATGACGAGCATCGTGACAGCCAGTATCAGGTAACCGGCGGCCGACAGATACGGCCCGACCGGTTCGATCCAGAAGGATGCCGAGACACTCAAGCCCAGCATCGACAGACCGACGATCCAGCTCGGCGTTGCGCAGCAGACGACCCAGCTCATGGTAGCTGAGGTGAGGGCGACGAACCCGGCACCCAGCCCCGAGGCTGCACCCATCTTCAGACGTTTGCCGGTGGAGCAGTTCCGCTTTGAGCGCAGCAGCACGATGTTGGCAGCAAGCAGCGCGGTCAGCACCAGGACCTGGAGCACCTTGTAAGGCAGGATGTTAAGTGCCCACTCGGAAATGCCGTGGCCGAAGTCGTAGTTCATGTAACCGATCTCGATCAGGTACTCCTGGGCGACGATCGGCGGGACGTCGGAGAATGACGGCGTCGAACGGAAGATTTTCCAGACGCTTGCCGGCCAGTTGTAGAAGGTGATGTAGTTCGGCAGGGTGCCGAACCGGACGATCAGCGCCGCCATCAAGAGCGCATAATAGCCGGCCGCGAGACCCACCGACAGCATCAGCCACAGGCCCAACCTTGAGCGAACGGCACGGCTGGCGGTCATCAGTCTGGATGCGGGTGCGAGAACCATTACCGCGCTCTTTTCTGCCAGGCGAGCAGGGGCTGCATGGCGAGCCGCACCGCGTATGTGGACAGCGTGCCGAGTCCGCCGATCACCAGCATACCGACGACGATGTCGGGATAGTTGATCAGCGAATAGGCGTTCCAGGTGAAATAGCCGATACCATACTGGCCGGAGATGATTTCACCAGCGAGCAGCGAGAACCAGCTCACCCCCATGCCGATGGCAAGACCCGCCGCAATGGAAGGCAGCGCAGCCGGCAGGATCACGTGCCAGAAGATCTGCAACCTGGAAGCGCCGAGCGACTTGGCCGCGCGCACCAGCACTTCCGGCGTCTGCTCTACGCCGTGCAACGTGTTCAGCACGATCGGAAACAGCGCGCCGAGCAAGGTGATGTAGATGATCGAAGCCTCTTCCGTCGGCCACATCAGGATGGCCAGCGGGATCCAGGCGACGGCCGGAATCGGCCGCAGCACCTCGATATAGGGATAGATCAGCGACCGGATGAGCTTGGAGCGCCCCATCAGCACGCCGGCCAGGATGCCGATAACGGCGGCGGTGATGTAGCCGATCAGGATCCGCTGCATCGACACGGCGATGTGGATGTAGAAGTCGGTTTCGCCCAGATGGGTCCAGAATGCCGTGAAAACCTTCTCCGGTGACGGGATGTTTTCGAAGTTTATGTAGAAATCGACCTTGTAGGCGGTCGCGAAATGCCACAGGAAGATACCGGTGGCGAGGGAGACGACACTCAGCGCAATGTTGAGAACATTCTTCCTCAAGAAAGCCCCCCCATGCGAAAGCCCCGACTTGACGGCCCTGAGAACGTCCCCGCCGGACAGCCCTTCCGACAGGCCGGGCGCCTCCGCGAAACCGATGGAATCTTCCTTCCTCTGAACGGGTGCGGACGGTGTCGGCTCGCAAATTTTTTCGCCGGCCACATCCACGGCCTGACCCAGATTACTCATTCAACTCTCCCTCGCGAGAGCGTCGTCCGAACATGGACGAAACGCTCTGACCTTTTTGGTCGATCGGTTTGCCGCAGTCAGGTGCCACCATGTGGCTGCGAAAAACAGATCAAGACGGCGGCGGTCCCGAACGGAAACGGGCCGGAACTTGCAGGCCGGATGCCGCGCATCTCTTCGCGGCACCCGTGGTTGTGAGGCTATTCGGAAGGAATGAAGGCCGCGACAGCGGTCGGCAGGTCGATCACGTGCCCCTTGACCTCAGCCGCGTAGCTTTCGGCGTCCGGCTTGCGCAGGAAGGTTTCGTAGGAGCCGTCCTCGCCCTGGACGAAATAGGCGGTCTTGCCGAACAGCTTCAGGCCGGTGGACTTGTCGTAGACATAGGTCGCGTTTAGCTTGGCGCCGGTTCCCTGGAACTCGGCAACGGCCTTGAGAAACTCTGGCAGGGTCTCATATTTGAGAATGCCGTCACGCGAGTGCCAGATCTCCACTGGCAGGCCCAAATTGGCGGTTTCCGGATCCACGACCTTCGCCTTGTCGGCCTCGTAATCCATGCCGAGATCCGAATAGGCCGCCTTGATGTAGTCCTCGGTGATCCATTCGTCGAAATCGAGCGGAGGGATCGCCTTTTCCTTCACCAGCACAGTGTGGTCGAACTTCAAGGCTTCGATCCAGCCGTCCTTGATGGTCGGATCGAGCGTCAGGTGGCCACCGTTGGAGAAGTAGATGTAGAGAACCTCCTTCTCGACACCGGTCCATTTCTCCATCAGGTCAACAGCCTCGCTCGGGTTCTCCTGGATCCAGTTCCCGGCTTCGATCACGGCCTTCAGGAAGGCGGTGACCACTTCCGGATATTCCTCGGCAAAGTCCTGGCGGACCACGACGCCGTGCAGATAGGGAACGCCGGCTTCGCTGCCGTCATAGATCTTCCGGCCCGTGCCGCGGAATTCCATGATTTCCGACCAGGGGCAGAAATCCGAATGCGCGTCGATCTTGCCGGCGGCAATGTTTGCGGCACCGACGGCCGGGCTCTGGTTCTTGAGCGAGACTTCTTCGGTGATGCCGTTGTCCTGCATCGCCTTCAGAAGCATGCCCCAGGCGGCGGACCCGACCGGCGTCGAGACGGATTTGCCCTTCAGCTGGTCGAAGGAATAGATGTCGCTCTCCACCGGCACGACGACGGCGTTGCCGCTGCCCTTGAGATTGTAGCCGGTTCCGGCGACATAGAGCGTGCGCAGGGAATCCGTTTCCTGGAACTTCGCGCCGTTCACGATGAGCGGATAGTCACCCATGACGCCGATGTTTAGCTTGTTGGCCAGCATCTGGTTGGTGATCGGTCCGCCGGAAGAGTAGTCCGCCCAGGTGATGTTGTAGTCGACATCGGCGTAGTCGCCGTCCTTCGGAAGGTTCTTTTCCAGAAGTCCGAGTTCCTTCACCACGATGCCTGCGGTGTAGGTGTCCGTGCACATGCTCTGGTGACCGATCGCAATATCGATGGTCTTGGCGAATGCAGGAATGCTGGGGAGTGCGACCGCGAGCGCGAGCCTCAATCCGAATCCAAGTGTTTTCTGCGTCATAACGTTCCCTCAAGTAGTGCCGCCTATCTCAGGACGGTTTTATTGGCGCAAAAGCCGTGCCAGCTTGCGGGATGAAAAATCGAAGAGTTCTGTAATAGTTTGAAAAGACTACGTATTTATAGGGATGACGGAATGTCCCGTCCCCGGATACGGGTAAGTCCAAACCCGGAAACGCTTATCCACATGGCAGGTTGCGCGGTTTTTATGCAGCGCAACAAGCTTAACCGTAATACAAGTTCGAAAAACCTGTATTAATAGGTCACGTTTTAAGTCTGCGAAAAGACGAAAATCAGCAAACCTGATGGTCAGGCTTGTTCTTTATTCTGTCTGAAATTTGGTGAAAAGAGATACAGGCTTGCCAACAAGGATTGGAAAGCAAGAAATACTTTATTTTATCTCCGGCTCAGCTCAAGGACTTGAGACCGGATATCATGGCCGGGGAGTCCCAGACCCTTTCACCGATTGCTCCGTAGATCACGCGGCCCTTGGGATCCAACAAATAGGTCACCGGCAGGCCTCGTATGAACCACTTGCTCACAAGTTTGGTGTCCTGATCTAGCAGAATAGGCAACGCATCGTGATCAATCTTCTCGAGGAAATCACGGACCCTGTCCTCCCGGTCACCGACATTGACGGCGAGAACAGCAAACCGATCCAGGCCCAGTTGGCGGTTCAGGCGCGCCAATGTCGGCATTTCCTTCCGGCAAGGTGGACACCAGGTCGCCCAGAACGAGATCACCACAATCTTTCCGCGGTAGTCCTCGATCTTGTGAATGTTGCCAGAAAGGTCCGGAATGTCGAGTTCGGGTGCGTCGATCACCATGGGCGGCTCGGCCAGGCCCAGATACGTGAAGTCATGTTCAGCGCCAAAGGCGGGCGTCGCGGCGACCGCACCGGCAGCAAGTCCTCCCAGAATGTCCCGACGGCTGAAGCTCACCATCTCGGTACCCTGATCTTGAATTGATGACAGTCCGCGCGCACGAACAGGTGCTCGTAGTCTATCGGCCTGCCGGATGCATCATAGGTGAGACGTTCGGTGCGGATCACAACGTCACCTTGGTTCACATTCAGGAGACGGCCGATGTCGGGTTCCACCGGGACCACCGTCATGGTGATGTCGGCGAAGCCGATTTCAATGCCGAGCTTGTTTTCGATGAGCGCGAAAATATCGGTGTGCGGCAGATCGAGCTCCAAAAGCCGCTGGCCGATGGACAACGGAAAATAGCTGACGTCGATGCTCATCGCCTCCTGGGCCGCGATGCGAATGCGGCGGATCTTCACCAGGTCTTCACCGCGTTTCACGCTGAGCGCCGCCGCTGCGGCGGCCGGAGCCGCGACGATGTCGGCGGACAAGACTTCGGAGCGGGTTTCCACGCCGAGGGGCGCCATCAGTTCGCCGAAACCTTGCAGGCGGCCGAGATCCTGGACCGCCTGCAGGGTGCAGACGAAATAGCCCTTGCCCTGATGCCCGACGATCAGGCTGGCGTCCCGCAATACATTGAGGGCCAGCCGGATGGTAACCCGGCTGACCCCGAAACTTTTCATCAAGGCACTTTCACTGGGAAGGTAGCTGCCGGGAGGGAAATCCCCTGCCAGGATCGCTTCCATCAGCGTGTTGCTGATTTCCTGATACTTGTGAGGACGGGGAGAGGTGGTGGAAGACGGAAGGCTTTCACACATGCGGCTGCCAACATGCGCCTTGGTCCGAGCCGTCACCTGTTCCACCTGTTTGCTCACACTCAGCCTCTCCCCTTTCTGAAATGCTGCACAGCAGCATTGTTACTCAATTTGCGTCAAAGCCCAACGAACATTTTTGCGGACGTCAGGATCCGGATCGTTCACCAGGTTTTCGAGGTAAGAAAGGGCGGACCGGTCGGCGATCTCGCCGAGCGCGGCGGCCGCTTCCTTGCGCAGGTTTGAAACCGGTTCTCCGAGCTGCGCTCCAATCCGTGCAACAGCTGCGACGACCCTCTGCTTGCCGAGGCTTCGGACCGCCTTGACCCGTACTTGCCAGTAAGGATCATCGAGGAGCGCGATCAGCGGATCGATACTGGTGCCGATAGCGAACTTGCCGAGGACTTCGGCGGCGATTTCCCGCACCGCCCAGTCCTCATCGTTCAAGGCAGTCAGCAAGGCGTCCTTTGCATGCGAGGATTTGGAAAAGGCAAGCGCGCCGACCGATGTGCGCCGCACGTCCGGATCCTCATCCCGGCAACAGGCGATCAGCGCCGGCAGCGCTTCCTCCGCCTTCAGGTATCCCACGACGCCGACAGCCTGGATGCGCACGGCGGCGACCGGATCCTTCATGGCCTCGATACCGTTGGCGAGCGCATCGGGCCGGCGAAGCTGCTTCAGGCCGAGCAGCGCACCTTCGCGGACCTTCGGGTTCTCGTGGGACGTAAGCGCCAGCAGCGGATCTGCCGCATCCGGGTCCTTGAGTTCCGACAGGCTGTCGGTCGCAGCCTGGGCGACTTTGCTTTCGCTGTCCTGCAGCGCCCGGCACAGCGCGGTCGCAGCCTCAAGACCATCGAACTCACCAAGCGCGATGGCGGCCTGCAGCCGGACTTCGGCGCTTTCGTCGGCGATCGCGCTTGCAATCATCGGTATCGCTTCCGGATCTGCCGTGTCGGCAAGATCCATCACTGCTACCCGGCGGACCGCCGGGTCCGGATCGGATAGCTTGTCGGCCAGGACTTCGAAATCGCTTTCGTCTTCAAAGGGTTCGAATACCATCGGGCCCTCCTCAGCGCAGAAGATACGGAATGTTGACGGTCACCGCGTTGGTCGGACAGTCCGCCTCGCAGGGCATGCAATACCAGCACTCGTCGTATTTCATGTAGGCTTTGCCGGTCAGGTCGCTGATGCGCAGAACGTCCAGCGGACAGACGTCGACACAGACCGTGCAGCCCTTGTCGGCAATGCATTTGTCTTCGTCGACCACAACAGGAACGGTCGTCGGTGTATTTGCGATGGGCATCTTTGTCTCCGTATGTCCGGGTCAGGCCTGCGCGGTGATGCGCTGCTTGTAGTAGGCGTCCTTTTCGTCCTCGCCGATCGGGATGATGTAGGGCGCGACGTCCTTCTTCTCGCAGGTCATGACACCGTTCTCCTGAGAGAGCAGCACATGGCACTTCCAGTCCACGTCATTCGACCCAGGATAGTCGGAGCGCCAGTGATAGAGGCCCCAGCGGCTTTCGGTGCGGTATAGCGAGGCGAAGGCCGCCATGTCGGCGCAATCCAGGATGCTGGCGACCTCCATGGAGCGCATCAGTTCATGCGCGTCCCGAGCCATCATCTGGGTTTCCATGTCGTGGCGCACTTCGGCGAGGCGTGCCTGGCACAGCTCGTATTTAGCCGTCACTTTTGGCGGTTGCAGGTAGTCGTTCACCAGACGGCGTATCTTGTATTCGATCTGGTTCGGCGGAATGCCGTCGTCGCGCCTTGTCGGTGCCAGAACACGCTCCTGTTCGAGGGAGGTCGCAGCGTCGTCGAAATCGTCGAAATCGACGTCGTCTGCGAACTCGATAGCGTGTTCGCCCGCGATCGCACCGTTTGTGAACGCGCCCAGCATGTAGTTGTGCGGGACGCTCGCCATGTCTCCGGCGGCATAGAGGCCTGGCACGGTGGTGCGGGCGAACTCGTCGACATAAACCCCGGAGGCCGAGTGCCCTGAGCAGAAGCCGATTTCCGAAATGTGCATCTCGATCATCTGCTCGGAGTATTTCGTACCGCGCTGCTCGTGGAAGCGGCCGCGGCTCGGCCGCTCAACCGTGTGCAGGATGTGCTCGATGTGATCGGCGGTATCCTTGTGCAGGTGGTTGAGCTTGAGGAACACCGGTCCCTTGCCAGACTGCAGTTCGTTGTAGAACTCCTGCATCATCTGGCCGGACCAGTAGTCGCATTCGATAAATCTCTCGTTCTTCGAGTTGGCCGTGTAGCCCCCGAAGGGACCCGCCACATAGGCGCACGCGGGACCGTTGTAATCCTTGATCAACGGATTGATCTGGAAACACTCCAGATTGGCGAGCTTGGCGCCGGCGTGATAGGCCATGGAATAGCCTTCGCCGGAATTCGTCGGATTCTCGTAGGTGCCATACAGATAACCTGATGTCGGCAGGCCGAGTCGGCCGGCCGCGCCCATGCACATGATCACGGCCTTGGCCTTGATCACCAGGAACTCGCCTGTGCGGGTGTTGACGGCGATGGCGCCTGCAGCGCGGCCGCTCTTTCCCGTCAGGAGGCGCGTGGCCATGTAGCGGTTGGAAATCAGTACGCGTGCCCGGCGCAACTGGCGGTATAGCGCCTTCTTGACGGTGTCGCCATTGGGCATCGGCAAGACGTAGGTTCCCATGTGGTGAACCTTCTTGACGTCGTATTCGCCGTTCTCATCCTTCTGGAACCGGATGCCGAACTGGTCGAGCTCCTCGATGATGCCGTAGCAGTTCTGGGCATATTTGTAGACGGCCGCCTGGTCGACGATGCCATCATTGGCGATGGTGATTTCCTTGGTGTACTGCTCGGGCGTCGAATGCCCGGGAATGACGGCATTGTTAAGCCCGTCCATGCCCATGGAAATGGCGCCGGACCGTTTCACGTTGGCCTTTTCCAGCAAGATGACCTTGGCATTCGGGTTCTTCTTCCGCGCCCTGTAGGCCGCCATCGGTCCGGCCGTGCCGCCGCCGATCACCAGCAGGTCGCAATCCACTTCATTCAATCCTGCACGAAGGTCATCCATGCCTGTCTCCACTCTCTCCAGCAATTTCATTCACACTAGGGCCGGCTGCTCCGGCCGGTCGGTCAACTAATTGCCCTTCAGAAAATCATTTGGTGTCAGAGGGCTGTTTTTCCGGGCGGACAGCGCCGATTGGGCGAGGTCTTGCAGATAGGCCCAGGGATAGATCGCGCGGTCATACCCGTCGGAAAAGACGATGTTGATCGCGTATGCCCCGATTGGGCGGAGCGCGCTGATCGTCACGTCCGCGGCAGCCGGTACGGCAAGGCCCGAGAGTTTCAGTTTCTTGCTGCGCGCCGACTGGCTGTTGTCCCGCAAAAACGGCGCGGTGAAGAAAGCACCTGTCCGTCCGGCCAGTCAGCTCAGTCTGCGCTTTTCGGTCACCGGATTTCCTCCGGCCTTCACAGTTTCTCAGCCGGTCGGGCGAGGGAAGGGGGGCAGTTGGTTCCGATGGGGTCGGGATCACGGGTTTCAGCTCCTTGCCTTTGGTGGAAGCAGCTGACCACACGCCTGGAAACGCCAATAGCAACTAATTGACCGACAATTCGGAAAAGGACCGCAATAACGGCGAAAGTTCATCACAACGGAGGGGCCAATGACCTTTGTCGTCACTGAAAACTGCATCCGGTGCAAATACACCGACTGTGTCGAAGTCTGTCCGGTCGATTGCTTCTATGAGGGCGAGAACATGCTCGTCATCAATCCGGATGAATGCATCGATTGCGGCGTCTGCGAACCGGAATGCCCCGCCGAGGCCATCCTGGCCGACACCGATCCCGAAGCGCAGAAATGGATCGATCTCAATGCCAAATACGCCGCGCTCTGGCCGGTCATCACAGAAAAGATCGATGCCATGCCAGATGCCGAAGACTGGAATGGCGTTGAAGGCAAGCTTGAGCAACTGAGCGAAAAGGCCGCCTGAAGGCGCCCAAAGGCGGGTGCGCCCGCCCGCCAAAACGGCACCGAGCCGCGAACCCGACCCAACCGAGAGAGCTTTCCATGAATGTCATGACCCGTCCCGAGGAGCTGGAGGCCTGTGCACCTGCAGGCACCTTCGTCGAAACCGTCACCAAGGTCACCCATTACACCGACCGGCTGTTCCATTTTCACATGACCCGTCCCGCCGGGTTCCGGTTCCGCTCGGGCGAGTTCGTCGTGATCGGGCTGATGATCGAGGGCAAACCCGTTTTCCGGGCCTATTCGATCGCCAGTCCGTCCTGGGCGGAGGACATGGAGTTCTTTTCCATCAAGGTGCCGGATGGGCCGTTGACGGCGCATCTGCAGAAAATCCAGCCGGGCGATGCGATCCTGATGCGCAAGAAGCCAACGGGAACGCTCGTCAACGACGCACTGGTGGCCGGGCGCCGGCTCTACATGTTCTCCACCGGCACGGGCATTGCGCCTTTCGCCAGCGTGATCCGGGATCCGGAAACCTACGAGAAATTCGATGAGCTGATCCTGACGCATTCCTGCCGGGAAGTGGCGGAGCTCAAATATGGCCAGGACCTGGTCGACGCGGTCAAGCAGGATGAGATGCTGAAGGAGTTCTTCGATAGCTCGAAACTGAAGCTCTACAACTCCGTCACTCGCGAGCCCTATCCCTTCAAGGGGCGCATTACCGACCTGATCGACACCGGCAAGCTATTTAAAGATCTCGGCGTCCCACCGCTCGACCCGGCGAACGACCGGGCCATGATCTGTGGCTCCGCGGCCATGCTCAAGGATACGAAAGCGCTGCTGGAAAGAGCCGGTCTGACGGAGGGGGCAAATAATCGTCCCGCGGAATTCGTCATCGAACGGGCCTTCGCCGGATGAACCGGGAAGCGCTTTTCCGCGTCCTGCCCGGTTTTTTCCTCTGCCTTGCCCTCGGCGGTCTTGCCTACGGGGTGAGCGTTGCAGGGAACAGGCTTACGGGGCAGCGGTATTTCGAGCTTTTCACCTGCGCGATCGTTCTCGGCATCGGCGTGAGGTCGTCTTTCGATCTGCCGGCGTTCTGGTCGGGCGGCATCCGGTTTGCTGCGGTCACCATCCTTGAGATTGCGGTTTTCCTGCTGGGTTTCTCACTCGATTTCAGTGTCTTTTCAGGCAACAGCCTCGTCTTTGTCGGCTGCATTCTTGGCTTCGTCACCGTCATGGTGATCTTGAGTTTCACGATCTGCAGGGCGATAGGTCTTCCGGAGCACCTCGCGGTGCTGGTGGCCTGCGGCAACTCGATCTGCGGCAACGCCGCGATTGCCGCAGTCGCTCCGGCTGTGCGGGCCTGTAACGAGGACGTTGTGGCGGCGATTACCTTCAGTTCGATCCTCGGCGTTCTGGTCGTCGTTTTTCTCCCGCTTCTCGAGCCGGCGTTCGGCCTTAACGCCGTTCAGTTCGGCACCTTTGCCGGGCTTACAGTCTACGCGGTCCCGCAAGTTGTTGCCGCGACCGCCCCGGTCAGCATGGCAAGCGCCCATATGGGCACGGCGGTAAAGCTCGTGCGCGTGCTGATGCTCATGCCTGCGGTCTGCTTGCCCCGCTGCTTTTAAGGAACCATGAGACTGCGGCCCGCATCGCGGGCAAGCCGCGCCTGGCGTTTGCAAAGGTATTCCCCTGGTTCATTCCCGCATTCCTGACGGCCGCCCTGGCGAACAATCTGGGATTGGTTCCCTTAAGCGTCAGCTCGCTGACTTCAGATCTTTCGCGGACCTTGTTTGTTGTTGCCATGTGTGGTCTCGGCCTCAGCGTTGACCTGCGTCGGATGCTGACGGTCGGACCAAGACTTGTACTCGGCATTACCTCGTGTCTCGCCGTTCTGTCCGTCTTCAGTTTCCTTTTGGCCCGGTCGCTTGCCTAGCGTTGTTGAGACCAGATGCACCGCCAATTCAGCCATACAGCGTCTCGTGAGCAGGCCCCAAAACCGGACATTTGCAGCGTGGCAAACGAGCGATTGAGATTGACTTCAGCAGGCAATCATCGGGGGGCTTTCACGGCGCATCTGCCATTCGGCGATAAGTCGTGTCCTATCTGTCGTTGATTGACATAGACTTTCTGAACGAGGCGGTTTCAGAGATGGCGTGGGTTGCCGGTCCGATCGGTCGATCGCATCTTCACCGGTGTGGTTAGCCACCTGCAGCCGCTGCATTCGGTGAGCCAGAAACCGGGGTGATTTTCATCGATCTCGGCCTGAACGCGCGGTCAAAAGTTTCATCTTCATTTATGGGTCACATCCTAACCCACATCAGCATGCGCCGCCACCACAGCAGCTATGTTGTGAATTAGCTACAAGCATGGATGTTTCCGCTAATCCGGCATCATGTGGAGGCCAGGAAGACATTTCTTATCATTGCAGACAATTACTGACGGGGACTGAACTCAACCCAGCGTTCCAGTTACCCTGAGGAAGTCCCATGGGTCGTTCATCAAATACGCCCATACCCGTCAAAGAAGCTAATACAGCGAATCTCAAGGGCGCGAATGTTTATGGATTCGATGACAGCATAGGAGAATGAAATGGCAAAGGGTAAAAGCCGCCGCGGCAAAGAAGACAGAAAGCCGAAACAGAAAAAGACCAAACCTGTCCCGGCTCCTTCTTTCAGTAAGGGATTGACCATCGAGACGGTACCGAAGGCAAAAAAAGCCTGAGCCGGATTTGTGACAGGGCAATCGCCTTGTCGGCTACGCGGATGGACTGCAGTGTTCAACTTGCAACCGGTCACCCGATCATGCCTGCAGCCCAGCCACTACCGAGCGCGACCATAGTTCGCAGATGGCGCGTCTTGGGGCTATCCGCGGGTCTTCGGTCTGGTCTGGGCCTACGTGGCTCACACCAACAGCTGCCTGGATGCACCTGGCAAGCGATCGAGGGGATCCTCGGCACAGCCAGCGAAGGCGACAGTCTTCGCGTCGAAACCAACATCCCGGCGGATTGGCCAGGCTTCTCAATGCCTATGAGAGTAGCGGGTGCCTTGTGTGAATTTCGCGTGGTCCACACTCTGGCAGGGCTGCCGGTGCTTCTACCGCTTGACGGCACCTCTCACGATCTGGTGCCTGGTCTCAGCCCTCTGCGTTGCGCGCCCCTCTTGCGCCAAATATCAGAGAGACTCTCATGACAATGCTGAGCACATATCACGTAACGGCATACCGTTATCTGGTGCCGGTCTTGCTAGGACCTCATCGGATGATGCTGAGGCCGCGTGAAGCGCGCGACCTGCGGCTCATTTCACATGACTTGACGGTGACGCCAGAGGCTGAAATCACCTGGGCTCATGACGTCGCGGGCAACGCCGTCGCGACTGCCCGATTCAGCGAACCGACCGAACAATTGCTTGTCGAAAGCCGGGCAACAGTTGAGCTCACCGCGTCGGCCTGGCCGGTATTCACCATTGCTGCCGAGGCCATCAATTACCCGTTTTTCTATTCTGATGACGACATGATCGATCTAGGAGCGCTTTCAACACCTCAATACCCCGACCTTGACGGCCAACTATCCAGATGGGCCGAGGGTTTTGTTCTTGGACGTCCAACCGATACATTGTCCCTGTTGAGGGACATCGCGATCGGCGTCTCGACCTGCATTGCCTATCTTAGTCGCGAAATGGAGGGAACACAGACGCCGATGGACACTCTATCGCGCGGATCAGGGTCATGTCGCGACATTGCGGTCCTGTTTGCGGAGGCTGTGCGAAGCCTTGGTTTCGGAGCCCGTATCGTCTCCGGCTACCTGTTCGATCCTGAAAAGCGTCTCGTGGGTCAAGAAGGTACGGGCACCACCCATGCTTGGGCGGAAGTCTTTGTACCAGGTGCGGGCTGGGTCGCTTTCGATCCCACGAACCAAAGTGTCGGATCGAAAAATCTGATCCCCGTTGCCGTCGCCCGGGGGATTCATCAGGTCGTCCCGGTTGCAGGCAGCTTTGCGGGGCCTGGGAACGCTCTGGCAGAAATGTCAGTCGAGGTGCATCACACAGTGCTTGATGAATAAAGCTGAAATGCTGCCCGTGCACCAATCGGACGCCGCGGCATCTGGAAACACCGAATGGAGCACCGCAGATTTCGCAACCTGGGCTGACTCAATCCAAACCACGCCAGATCCACTCCAGTTCTAGCCGTTCCGGCTGAAGCTTGGGCGTAACACGTCCGACTGGCTGAACACGGAGCCGACACTCGCCAAGGTCAATCTTGCAGTCCCCCCTTTTGGCTGGATGAATACTCGATCGAGCTTCCGATTTGAGCCGACAGCGCCTTTACCAGCCGTGTTCCCAAACCTCCGTCGGTCTTGCCGTTGCCGGCACTCCCAAGACCTGGCCCGTTGTCGCTGACCATAATCAGGATCGATCCCTTTGAGGCGAACTTAACTGGACAGCAGGGCCAGGTGATTAGCGATCCGGTGGTCGGCCTCGAGGGAACCGATGGAGCGGGCTTTTGCCAAAGGCTTTTATCCCTTCAACCACTGATCTGGGTCAGTGCCGTATTGCCTGCTTTCCGTTAAGGTGAATGACACCGAAGAAACAGGCCTGACCTACTTCGGTTCAATCGGAGCAAAGTCCCCGGCGATTTCTGCCGAAACGGACGGTGCCCGCAAGGATCCTCAAATGGCATACGTACCGAACAGACTGAGACAAGACCCGCAATACGACCTTTTTCTACAAGCCACTGTCGGCGACGATGTTCGCGGAACCAGTGTCACCGTGCTTTCGATGCTCGCCCGGCTTGGCGTCGATCCCTGGGTTGAGGCGGCGACGCTGACTCATTTGAAGGAGGTAGTTGCGCGGCAAAGACTGGAGGCGCTCCTGGGCCGCTTCACCGATGTACCGTTGTTCGGTCCGGCACTAGACATGGCCGTCTCGCGGCTGATCGCTTGTCTTCCGCGCGTCGGCAAGGACGTTCCCACGCCCCGACCGACCGCAATATCCATCTATTGGCTGGTCGGCATCGGCCTGCTGCTGGCCTATGCCGGCTTGCAAGCCCATGGAAATTAGAAGGGGACTGGCTGCCTCTTCACCCAGCCTCCACGGTCTTCTGAACATCGGCATTCATTGAGGGACATGATGATCAACCGGAACCTTCTTCTGATCCTTGTCGGAGTGCTCGTCGTCGTGGCGGTTGGCGCAAGCTACCTTTACTACAACGAACGCCAGCGCGGGATCGATATCGAGATCGGCCAGAACGGCATTTCCATCGAAGGCAAATGAGCAAAATGACGCCGCCGGAGCGTTGCGAAGACCATTGAGCCGTCCAGTCGCCGAGGTTCAGATCAACAGGACTTATCGCGAGAAGCGATAGTCCATCTTTCAGGAGAAACCATCATGTCACTCGGCTTGATCCTCATTATTCTGCTTGTCATTATTCTGCTGGGCGGATTCAGCGGCCGTGTCGGCGGCTATGGTTTTGGCTTCGGCCACGCCGGGGTCGGTGTGCTTGGTGCTGTGCTGATCGTCGTCATCGTGCTGGTACTGCTTGGCCGTATCTGAAACGGCTTACCGTCAGGGGGATGTCACTTTCAGTGCCCCTTAACTCTCACCGGAGCTGTTCCTGAGGGCTTGCCTATTTAGACGGCCGGCCGCGACCTCCATGTTCGCAGTCAGAAACTGTGGTTCCTCGTCGCCCCAGAACCCTCGGCGACAATCAGACTCAAGAAGTCCCTGACGATCTCGTCAGCGGAAGAGCGTCTCGGGCAGGGTGTGGACCCTGCCGGCAGAAAACCAGACCCAATAGTGCCTGATTGAGTTCAGTCAGCCGGCCCAAAAGGTTTTGTTGGCGTTGTATATTTTCACACTTCCCCGGCTTTCCCGCTTCGGCGGAAGTCAGAGCGCGTCACCAGCCACAAGAGCGCAAGTAGACCTATAATCGCTGAGACTGCGGATCCCATAAGAATTCCGAGCTTTGCGGCCCCTAGTAGCTCCTGATCAAATGCCAGGTTCGCGATGAACAGCGACATTGTGAAGCCGATACCGGCGAGAAATGCGCCTGCAGTCAAAAACGGCCATGACAGATCAGGGTGTCTCACCGCAAAGCCCAAGCGAACAGCCGCCCAGCTGAAACCGAGAACGCCAAGAGGCTTGCCCAGCACCAAACCTGCGACAATCGCCAAAGAGATTTGCTGACCAAAGTAGGCCATGTCGATCGAGATCCCGGCATTCGCCAGGGCGAAGACCGGCATAACGGCAAATCCCACCCATGGATGCAGCACTATTTCGAGCCTCTCGACCGGAGAAAGGGTCTCTGAAACCGCCCGGCCGGCCTCACGAAGGTCATGCCGATCCGGAGTGTCTCCGCTCCAATGTTCTCCTCCTGGATAGGTAAGCACCTGCTCGAGAATTGCCCGCAGGCGTGTATCGCTCACCCAATTTTGTGTCGGTGTCATTAAGCCGAGAAGAACTCCGGCAATGGTTGCATGAAGGCCGGAGGCGTCGACGCACAACCAGATTGCGCCGCCCGCCAAAAAATATATGGGCATGCTTCTAATTCCGAGGCGGGCAATGCTGGCCACCAGACCAAATCCCAGTACCGCTGCCCCTAAAGCAGTCCAGTTAAACGCCTCACCGTAAAACACAGCCACAACAAGAATAGCGCCGACATCGTCAAATATAGCCAATGACAACAAAAAGAGCCGGAGAGAAGGTGGTATGCGCCGCCCGAAGAGTGCGAGGCACCCGATAGCGAATGCCGTATCGGTGGCCATGACGGTTCCCCATCCGCGTATCCCCGGATTCCCGGCGATCAACACCAAATAGATCGAGACCGGCACGATCATCCCCCCGAGCGCAGCAGCAAATGGTAACGCAGCCCGCCTTGGGATCCTCAATTCTCCGAGAACAATTTCTCGTTTGAGCTCGAGAGAAATCACAAAGAAGAAGAACGTCATCAGTCCATCGTTGATCCAGTGCCGCAACGAACGGGTGAAATCCAGCGATCCGAAATGGAGACCGATCGGTGTTTCCCAAATGGCCTCGAAAGACAGAGCCCAGGGCGAATTGGCCAGGGAAAGGGCGAGCAGCAAAGCAAGGAGCAACAGTCCGCTTGCCGCTGCCTCGATTTTCAGAAACCGTGCGAATATCTTCGTGAACCGGTCGGCAATCTCCTGAGGAAGGCTAGCGCCTTTTGAACCGGTCATGTCAATTCCTGTCCTCGCCGGAGAATTGATGCCTCTTCGCACATCCATGTGTTGAGGCTGGCTTGGCCGCCCGCAGGCCCGGATCAGGTCAGGACCTGCGAACCGAGTTCCCGCCAGCGATAATCCGATTGATCAGTCCGGCGACACCGCGGTGCATTTCCAAGTCTGCTTCAGGAAAAACGGCATTCTCATGTGACGCTGCAGCGTCGCGAAGCACACCTATGATTTCATGTTCGGGGAGAATAGCGTGATCATTCATGGCAAGCAGGAGAGCCTCACAAATTGAGAGGGCCGCTATTCCTGAATAGTCTTTTGGGTTGGGCATCGCCGGCGTTCCTTCCCGTGGGGACGAGGTCCCCATCGATTGCGAACCTGTTGATTATCATCAGCCTCGCAGAGATCGTGTTATGCTGCACTGATCGAAAGCAGTCCTTGCGCCGTGGATATGAGTTATTTTTCCTCGGCACTGGAGGCCTTTTTTTGAACACCGTCGACATCAGCCCACTTACACGCAAACTCTCTAC
Organism: Roseibium aggregatum IAM 12614; assembly: GCF_000168975.1. GTDB lineage: Bacteria > Pseudomonadota > Alphaproteobacteria > Rhizobiales > Stappiaceae > Roseibium > Roseibium aggregatum. Next base: position 76,868 of record NZ_AAUW01000022.1, on the reverse strand, counting down.
ATTCGTTGCTCTGTCCGCGAATGAACTTGCCGTTCTCGAGCGCTTGTATCAGTGCCGCAGAACATTCGTCGCAGGACAAGACCTCGTGGAACAGGGGCAGTCGAAACAGGCGGCCTATATTTTGGCGTCAGGCTGGGTGTGTTCCTACAAGATTCAGCCTGACGGGACGCGCCAGATCGTCGACTTTCAGATCCCTGGCGATTTTCTAGGGTTGCGCAGTGTTCTGCTTCGCACTTCGGACCACAGTTTCGAGCCGATCACGCAAATTCAGGCCGCGGAGGTGCAGGCGGAGGAACTTCTCGAAGCGTTCGCGACGAGTCCTCGCTTGGCAACAGCCGTCCTTTGGGCAGCGTCGCGTGACGAAGCGATGGTCGTTGAGCATCTGGTGGGCATTGGACGACGCACATCGCTCGCGCGCATGGCGCATTTCATGTTGGAGCTTGGGGCCCGGCTCATGCTGGTCGGACTGGGAAGCAGGACTGGTTACGCTTGCCCTCTGACCCAATATCATCTGGCCGATGCGCTGGGACTGAGTGCTGTGCACGTTAATCGTGTCCTCAGGCAGCTGAGGGAAAGGGGCCTGGTTACGTTCCGGGACGGCTGGGTTACATTCGACGACCATGAACGCCTGAGTGAGCTTGCGGGGTTTGATCCGGCCTATCTTGATCAGACTGGTCCGCTGTTGAGATAGATCTCTAAACTGGCGATGAAACCGTCAGATCCGGCGGAATCCATCAAGACCGGCATGTTGATCAGCAACGCCTCAAGGATGCCACTTCCGGATTGTCCAAAGCCGCATTCGAGCGGAAGATCCCGACAAGCTAACCTCAATCAGCACGAGATCCATTGGTCTTGAGTAGAGTCGCTTCGATCCTCGAGTCTTGCTCCCAAGATGGTGAAATATTTTCGGAGCAAAGAACCCGAAGCGCCGGGAGAAGCAAACTGTTGAGCCAAGGCGTTCTAACAGGAAGGAAAAAAACAATGAGAGCCATTTTCACCCTCGCGGCGGCAGCGGTAGCAGCCGCCACGATCGGGCTCCCGGCATTTGCCGAGGTAAATGGAACCAGGCTGGGTGTGTTGGAATGTGAAGTTGAAGGTGGAATGGGACTTATTGTTGGTTCAAGCAAGAAACTCCAGTGCACCTTTACCGGTCAAGATGACAGCTCCGAGACCTATTCCGGTTCGATCAGCAAGATCGGCCTGGATGTAGGCATAACCGGAAAATCCTACATCAAATGGGTCGTATTCACGCCTGCCGGAAGTGAGATCGGCAAATTCTCTCTTGCCGGGTCCTATGCAGGTGTTTCGACCGGAGTATCCCTCGGAATCGGCCTCGGTGCCAACGCTCTCGTGGGAGGGCAACAAAAGAATATCGGATTGCAACCCTTCAGCGTCGAAGGCCAATCCGGCTTGAATATTGCTCTTGGTATTTCAACGCTCAACCTTGAGGCCGCGCAATAAGCTTCAGTGTTGCGGTCATGTGGACCACGGTATGCGGCAGCTGCACAATCGAACAATCTCGACCCGGTGTTGAGCCTGCCCCGGCAGAAATAGCATCGTGGAGCTTGGTTTCGATTGTGCCTTTGCGAAAAACGGGCAGCAACGAAAACACACTCCTGCGATGAAGGCTTCGATCAAGAGCTCGCTACTATGAAACAAGAACGGCCCTCAAAAGTCTGTCTGGCGAGCTCCGGATTGGCCAGAAAAGACCCGCTCCGGATCAGTTTGGGCTGCCGTCTCGATTTCGAATTTTCAAACCACACACCGATGCTCGCAATGCTCAACGTGCACAATGTTCATTTTGGTGAAATCGAGCGCCTTGACTATTTGACCACTTCCCCTTGCGTACCTCTGGAGAGTTTCCGGGATACTTTCGGGAACTGGTGCATCAGGCTGACAGCGCCAGCCGGCGCCTTTACAATGATTACAAACGGTACTTTCTTCGACCATGGCAGGAAAGATCCGGTTTTCCCTACTGCCTATCAGCATGCCGTCCAAGACTTGCCGTCTGGCACCCTCATGTATCTGGTGGGGAGCCGCTACTGCGACACCGACCTTCTGTCGGAGGAGGCTTGGCGATTGTTTGAAGGAAGCGCTGCCGGCTGGAACAGGGTTCAAGCGATTTGCGACTACGTGCATCAGCATGTGACCTTTGGTTATGAGCATGCAAGAGCGACACGAACGGCCTCCGAAACGTTGGCTGAAGGGCGGGGCGTTTGCCGCGACTTTACTCATCTGGCGATCGCCTTCTGCCGATGCATGAACATACCGGCTCGCTATTGCACGGGATACCTGAGTGATATTGGTGAGCCGGAACCACATCTCCCGGGTGATTTCGCAGCCTGGATGGAAGTTTTCCTGGCAAACCGATGGTGGATCTTTGATCCGCGCAACAACCAGCGCCGCATCGCACGATTTCTGATTGGCCGCGGGCGGGATGCAGCCGATGTTCCGCTAACACAGACATTTGGCGAAAATACTTTAAGAAATTTCGAAGTTTGGACCGCGATTTCGGATCGAGACTAACTTCGATCAGCACACAACCGGCTGGATCGATCTAAAGTCTTTGAAACAATCTCGCCTCCGTATGAATTCATCGACCAAGATGATTCAGGGAGCTTGATTGAAGCTTAAACAACGAAAAACGGCAGACATTCCCATGAACACCCGATCTACCAGATCGACGGTGAAGTTCTTGCAACCCTTCTCTTTGAGGGAGCATTCGGGTGTCTTGCCTGCCGGAGACTACGAAATCGTTGTCGAAGAAGAACTTCTTCAGGATATGAATTTTCTCGGATACCGAAAGTCGGCGACGTATCTGATCGTTGACGGCAAGGGGAGGACCGAGATGCGGGAAATCTCCGGAAACGATCTCGAAGCCGCGCTCAGGCGAGACCGGGCCGCCGGCGATGACAGACAAAACTGCAAGGTGGCAATCACTCCGCAGGAGGACCTGAAATGAACACTCCCATTTGGCTGAAGCCTGTCATCCTGGGCGTTGTGATCGGCGCAGTGACCGCTACCACCGTTGGCTTTTCCTGGGGCGGCTGGGTAACAGGCGGAAAAGCGGACAAGATGGCGAACAAGCTGTCGCACAACAACGTTATCGCGGCGCTGGTACTGGTCTGCGTTGAAAAGTCCCGGACTGACACCCTGCGGGCGAACAAGCTGGCCACAATTCGCGAGACCTCAGCCTATCAGCGCAGAGGTGCTCTTATGGAGACCGGTTGGGCGACACTTCCCGGCTCGGAAACCGCTGACCGGGATCTTGCAGAAGCTTGTCTGGCTGAACTCAAACTCGACAAATCCTGAAGCTGTTTCTCCGCAAGCCCGGAGCGACCTTGATGCCTAAACGGATCTTTCCGGCCGTTGCAGGCGGCGATATCGAAGCCGCAGATATACATAAGCCCGGGCCTTTGACACTGCAGGCGTTCTTCTGTCGGAGACAGACGAAACACCAAACAGATCAGATCGCAATTCAGGCTGCCGAAAACGAAGGTATGTCGGTGTTGGAGAAGCGGAAAAGCTTCACGTAGTACAGGCCGGAAGCACGCGCGCCATGCCGGGTCATGAAACACCGCCGTGAGGCAGAGGCCCGGACCAGACCCTAGGGTGTGGGCTTATTTTTCGAAAAACCAACCAGACCGTTCCGCTTGCAAAAGCGTCTCATGAAAGGCAACAACATGATTTCCCAAAGCACTGGTCCGGACAATTCCGGACCCTGGGGACAGGGGCCGAACGATCGCTCAGCGGATATCGACGCCTTTCTTAGGCAGGGCCGCCGGCACCTCAGTGGCATTCTTCCGGGCGGTTCTCCTCCGGGCCGCGGCCTTCTGATCGCCGTCGCTCTTGGATTGGCCGCTTACGGTCTCTGGTCTTCCTATTACACCGTGCCCAGTGACTCCGTTGCGGTCATTCAACGTTTCGGCAAGTTCGTCGCCGAGGTTCCGCCGGGGCTGCATTTCAAGTTCCCGCTCGGGATCGACACAGCAACGATTGTCCCGGTTAAGCGTCAATTGAAGCAGGAATTCGGCTTTGCAACGCCCGGCGGGAACGACCCCTATCAAAGTCCCACCGACGGGCGGCGCGAGACCGAGATGGTCACCGGCGACCTGAATGCGGCGCTGGTCGAATGGGTCGTTCAGTACCGTATCTCAAACCCGGTCAAGTTTCTGTTCGAGGTGCGTGAGCCCGCCGCCACCCTCCGCTATGTCTCGGAATCCGTGATGCGTGAGGTCGTTGGTGACCGCACCGTCGACGAAGTCATAACAATCGGCCGGCAGGAGATCGAAAGCGAGGCGCTTTTGAAGATGCAGGCTCTGGCCACGAAATATGCCATGGGCATCAGCATCGACCAGGTGCAACTCAAGAACATCAACCCGCCCGAACCCGTCCAGGAATCCTTCAACGAAGTCAACCAGGCACAGCAGGAAAAGGAACGACTCATCAACGAGGCGCGCCGGGAGTACAACAAAATCATTCCACTTGCTGAAGGCGAAAAGGATCAGCGTATCCGTGAAGCAGACGGCTACCGGCTGAAACGGATCAATGAGGCCGAAGGTGACGCGGCACGCTTCACTGCGCTGCTGGCGGAATATCTCAAAGCACCCGATGTGACACAGCGGCGGATCTATATCGAGACCCTTCAGGATGTCTTGCCCGGCATCCAGTCGAAGATCATCGTCGATGGATCCACCAGCAGTATCTTGCCACTTCTCAATCTCGATCGCCAAAAGGAAACCAGCCAATGAAGATCATATGGGGACTTCTGGCCGGAATCGCGGCCATCGCACTGGTCACGGCTTCTACCGCCGTTTACACGGTCAGTGAAATCGAACAGGCGATCATCACCCAGTTCGGTAAACCCGTTGGCGAGCCCATTACCACGGCAGGGCTCAAGCTGAAACTTCCCTTCGTTCAGGAAGTCAACCGCATCGACAGTCGGGTTCTGGAATGGGATGGCAATCCTTCCGACATGCCGACGAAGGACAAGCTTTACATCTCGGTCGATCTGTTCGCCCGCTGGAAGATCACTGACCCCTTGCAGTATTTTCTTCGGCTACGCGACGAACGCAGCGCCCAGTCCCGGCTCGACGATATTCTCGGTAGCGAGACGCGCAACGCGGTGGCAAAGCACGAACTGATCGAGATTATCCGAACCACGAAAGGACGTACGCCCTTGCGGGACACGCTCCTGACCGATGAGGAACTTGCGCAGGATATCGGGTCACTTGTTCCCATCCAGAAGGGCCGCGCCCTCGTGGAGCAGGAAATCTTCCAGGCCGCCGCACAAAAAGTCGAGGTCTTCGGGATTGCACTGCTCGACATCCGCTTCAAGCGTATCAACTACAATGAAAGTGTCCGGCCGAAGATCTACGACCGGATGGTTTCGGAGCGCCGCCAGATAGCCGAACGCTTTCTCTCGGAGGGCAACGGCGAGGCTGCACGTATTCGCGGCAACAGGGTGCGCGATCTGAACAAGATCCAATCCGAAGCCTATCGTGCCGTCGAGGAAATTCGCGGCGTGGCAGATGCGTCCGCTGCGGACATCTACGCGCAGGCGTATAACACGACGCCCCGGGCTGCGGAATTCTACGAGTTTACCCGGACAATGCAGGCTTACAAGGACATGATTTCCTCGGGAACAACCCTCGTCCTGTCGACAGACAGTGACCTTTTCAAGTTCCTGAAGGGGATGCAGGCTCAGGTTGGGAAACAGGATCGCCGCCAGCCGGATAGCGGCGGCGATTTGGTCAGTGACCTGACGGATAGCGGACAATGACCAAGTCGTTTTCGACCGATCTGGCGGGACTACCCAACTGGAAACAGCGCGAACCTGCACCCATTTCGGTCCCTTCTCCAGATCCGTTCAATTTCATGAACCGCGCGCTCGAAAATTGGGACGACGAGGGAGGAGCACCCGCGCAGGATTCCATGCACAGTGAGTATGGCAAGCGTGTCGAACCAGACGGCTCCTGGACGATTTACCACGTCTTCTCCGGCATTCCGGCGACAATTGGCGGCAACCTGATGGACGACATGAACGCGAAAGACGCGCTGGATCAAATGACAAATACAAATACCGGCAATTCCACACGGCGGGCGGCACGCCCAAAGAACTTGAAGGCACGGTTCTTGGCTGCCTGGTGGGCCCGACTGACCAAATACTTCTGATTTGGCCTCTTGTTACTGCCAGTGTGATCAAGCTTCTCGTTCACCGTTCCGTCATGGTGATGGCCGCTTTCTAAGGAGATCCTTTACGACTTTGCTCCGAGATGAAGACTAAGTGATCCCTCAGATTCTTCTGCAATAGCGAGCAAAGAGTGAAGGACCTTCGTTTCGCTCGAGGCGTCAGATCCCCGTTCCCTGATGGCGAAAGGCAATTCAACCTTGCCTGCCGCAGTGTTCACGCGAACTTAAATAAAGAAGCTGGTCACCGGGCCGCACTGCAACTTTGGTCAACTTGATTTCTGACATTTGTCAGCCTCCTATGTCGTCATTCACGTGCCATTGAAACTTGCGAGAGTCTGGGCTTTCTGCGTTGCGACGTGCGAACCCATATCCAAGGTCAAACGTTTTCGTGATTAGAAGCGCGTTGTGTCTGGTTCTTTCGGAAATCGCGACGGGTGCGAGCTTGAACAGGGTGACCAAGCATTCGAGGAAATGCTTGAGATAGTCGCATGAATCACATCGATCGAAACTGATTGTGTTTGGTCTCCAACCAGTCTCAGATCTTCAATGCGAGTGAACAACCTTTTTGGAAGGCACACCTAGGCGAATGGCAAGTTTCGTCAGTCGACAACCAACATCTGCCAGTCCGCTGACGGCCCCCGGGACCTGATGGGCGGGTCTTGGCATAACCGGCTAGTCAGTAATGCGCTTCCAAGTCAGACGGCCACGCATCCATAGATCTTTCCGAAAGCAGACATTCCTGACGCAAATTCGTACAAAAGGAAGACCCGCAAAGCACCGCCAGCGATGATGCCTCTTTGCGAAAATTCGACCAAACGCTCTCCAGCTACCTTAACGCTCGCCAAAAACTTGAGAACTGAAGTCAGAAGCGGCTGCGACTGCCTCGAAGACTGTTCGCTTGCGGCGGTGACACGAGTGGCTGCAGATCTTGTCTCTACTGTTGCTTCACAAACTCCGGCGATGTTGTGTGACGTTCCGCCGGTACCGGTAAAGGTAAGCGCGTTTCGCACTCAGCTAGACTTTCTACGTGATTTTCGTGACATACCTTGCCATGACTTGTTGGCGCAGATTGGAGCTCAGCGTGGTCCTGATTTTTTCGTCGACCTTTTCGACCAGGGCTTGAGCATCAGGAAAAGTCTTACGCAATCCGAAATGGATCCCTTCCGGGCGCAGGCCACAAATATGGCTCCCGGAAGCACTCGAAAGAGTGTCCTGATACCCGAGTTCTCTCATTTTGAACTGTATGGTCAGAGGGTCAGCTAATGCGAAATCCGCATGTCTGGCTCGCAGCATTGAAATGACAGACTCTGTTTCCGCTACCAGTGTCCGGTTGGGATGGCTGCGCCAGATCTCGTCTGCCCGGCTGTCGCCGATCAGGTCGACGGTCGTAAATTCGTAGAGGTCTTCGATCGAACGCGCCATGGGGATTGCGCCGGCATTCGGGTTGTCCTTACTGAAAAAAAGGCGCCGTGAGGCATAAACAGCAATCGGGGTTGGTGCAAAATACGCATATGAATGACGTTCGTCCGTAACCTGACAGCAAAATACATCCGCAGCACCCGCCGCCACCATGCTTTGCGCACGCGCCCATGGATAACCGCGGTGGAGGAAGGACCCGATGCAAGGGCCGTCCAAAATATTCAACAAATCGATGAGGACACCCCGCATCGCCATGACGTTCTTGTCGAGATACGCATAAGGCGGCGCGTCTATCTGAAGAGCGCTGTTCAGCACCGCCGGCTGGCCTGCTTTTGCCATTGCTGGAACCACCTTCATGGTCGGCAGGCCGGCAATGCATGCTGAGAGAAAGAAGCGTCTCGTGATCATCTCGGTAAAACCTCGGCAGAGACGAAAGATCCGCTGGAGCAGCCTTGGCTTTGTTATTGCTTTCCGGTGTGGGGACCGGTGCCTGGCATTGCTCCAGCAGGATTGCGAAGTCGATGGGTCCGCCGTTCTTTTTATTTTTCTGCGTTGTCGCGAGGACTGCTGCTGAAGTGGAGGCCTAAGCCCCTCTTTTCTACACAAAGAGTGTAACAAAAAATCTTCCGTTCCGGAACCCGATTTTTAATCGGGGAGCAAACTTTCAAATAAAGGCTTGTTTTTGAATGGATAACACCCAACAATCATGCTAGTTCACTTAGCAAGATCTCCGGTTATTACGCCGGGAATGTGATAATTGCCCTAGAAGTCGGACCAATGGATTATTCGCCAGATTCTCTGATTTCGAGCCGCTTCCTTCGCAAGGGAGAAAATTCGGTCGTGTCGCAGAATGAACGGAACATCCTGCGGCTGCTCCGGCTCTATCCGGGCATGCAGCGCTCGGCCCTCAACGATCATCTCGACCTGACACAACAGTCGATCTACCGGATTGTCGATACCCTCGTGGACAGGGGCATGGTAAAACTAGGCGCTCCGATACCCGGGCAGGGACGCGGGCAGCCGAGCCCCACCCTGCATCTCAACGGCAATTATGCCTATTCCTGCGGAATATCGGTCCACGCAGATACCATCTACATCTACTTCATGAGCTTTGCCGGAGAGCTGATTGCGCAGGACTCCATCGGTCTTGCCGGAAAGACGATGGCGACAGCCCTTTCAAAGGTGAGGGAAGTCATTGTCAAATTGCGCAGCCAACACGCGCTGACCGAGGAAGCCAATATCGGCATCGGTGTTGGCTTCATGGGCTACAATGTTGGTGGAACCCGCTTCAGCGGCCCCCTGCCGTTACATGAATGGTCGCTGATCGAATTAGGTCCCCTAATGTCGGATGCGCTCGGCAAACCTGTCTGGGTTCATATCTCGGGACAAACGGCTGCAGCTGGCGAGGCTATGTTCGGCGTCGGCCGGTACATCCAGAATTTTGCCTATCTCTTTATCGGCTATGGCTTTGGCGGCGGCTTGATAAGCAACGGCGAATTGCTGCTGGGCGGCAACGGAAATGCAGGCGAGTTTGCCTGTATCCTCGATCCCACTGAAATCGATAAACGTCCTGCGCTGCAGTACCTCATGAAGCGACTTGAGATGAACGGAATCAAGGTTCCGACAGTTGACTATTTACAACGGAATTTCAGAGCCGATTGGCCAGGCGTCAAGGAATGGCTGGATGACATCACACCGGTGTACAATCGGTTGATCAATGCCATCTGGGCAGTGTTTGGCCCACAGGCTATTGTCTTCGGTGGTCAAGTTCCCCCGGCACTTGCAAGAATGTTGATTGAAAGAACCGTGTCATTCGAAATACCCCGTTATGGCGTTCCTCATCCGCCGGCCAAACTCATTGTGAGCGAAGTCAAAGGCGATGCTGCGGCAATCGGGGCCGCGGCTGTTCCGTTCAAGCGAATGGTTTTCTAGGGTTAGCCAGGAAATAGCTACCACGATCAATGGGAGGACTTCTCGCCGGTGAACAGGCGAGAATGACATTAAGATCCTTTGGTTTTCTGCCCCTCCATTGCGGCACGCCAGCTTTGTATGCCGTCAACCAATGACAACTTCACAAAATCACAAACCGGTCTCTGAAGCCGGGCAATACTTCAGCTGTGCCTGCAGAAAGGATGGCTACAAGACCAAATGGTGTGTGTCCCGTAACGTATACCAAACGGCCTCCGGCAAACCTGGCGCAGTCCAGGGGTCTGAGTTCTGTTGAGCGATTGATGGTGCTGTGATCGGCTTGAATGCCGCGATCAGAAGTGCGGACCTTATGGAAAACCCGCCCTCCTGACAAACGCAGGAGAGCGGGACCGCAGCTTCAAGAATTTGCCAGTTTGGCCGTCAAAACCGGCTTTACGCCTGTCAGGCGGCCGCCATGTACAGTCCTTCGACCAGGTCGTTGACTTCCTTCTTGGCAGAAGCGATTGCCTGTTCCTGGACTTCCGCACCGAAGGCAAGTTTCTCTGCCCGAACGAAGGTAACGTCCGTGATGCCGATGAAGCCCAGCAAGGTGCGCAGATGCGGTTCCTGAGCGTCCATGAGCTGCGCCGGTCCTTCGCTGTAAAGGCCTCCGCGTGTCAGCACGACGATGGCGCGCTTGCCCTTCAGCAGCCCTTCCGGACCGGATTCGCTGTAGGAGAAGGTTACTCCAGCGCGCAGCACGTAATCGAACCAGGCCTTCAAGGTGGACGGAATGCCGAAATTATACATGGGCGCGCCCATGACGATCAGATCAGCCGCCTTCAGTTCGGCAATCAGTTCGTCGGAGAGCGCTTGCGCAGTCGCCTGCGCTTCGTTTTCTGTTTCGGCTGCGCGCAAGGCAATCGTGGACTCCTGTGTCAGATGCGGTACAGGATTGCTTGCCAGATCGCGCGTTATGACCTTGGCGTTGCCGTCCTTGAGACGCAATTGATTGACCAGGTGAGAGGTAAGCTGGTTGGACACGGAAGCATCGCCGAGCACACTGCTCGTGAGTACGAGAACTTTAGACATTGAATGTACGTCCTTATTTTCATGAAGAAAAATCAGACGCAACTTGGTTCCTGGCGGCGTTTTCTGGAACCGTCATTTTCCGCACCAGATTGTTGCCCTGAGAGGAACGCATGATTGATCTGGATGACATGAGATGCTTCGTCGAAGTTGTCGATTGTGGCAGCCTGAGTGCCGCCGCCACACGGCTTAACATCTCCAAATCCGTCGTCAGCCGGAAAATTGCGCGGATCGAAGACCTGCTCGGTACGCGGCTCCTGGATCGAACGACACGCGGCATCGCCCCTACGGAGGCTGGCCTGGAGTTCAAATCGAGAAGCGAGCGTATCCTTCTCGAGTATGAGGAGACACTGGAAGCAATTTCAGAGCATTCGAACGAAATTGTCGGAGAGCTGCGCCTCTCGGTGCCGCTTGCATTCGGCACCAGACACCTGGGACCCGTGCTCGCGTCGTTGGCATGCCGTTATCCCCGTCTCAAGGTGGATGCCTCTTTTTCCGATCGGGTAGTCGACTTGATTGGGGAACGGTTCGATGCCGTGATCAGGATCGGTCACCTGCGTGACTCCAGCTACATCGCGCGCAAGATCGCGCCGATAAGCTCGATTGTCGTTGCCAGTCCGACGTATCTGGAGCGAAATGGAACACCACAGTCGCCCGAAGATCTGACGGCGCATGACTGCCTTATTTACACTGCCGCACTTTCACCGGACTGGGTCTTCCAGTCCGGCAACAGAAAGATCTCGGTGCGCCCGTCCGGACGTTTGCGCACCGACAACGGGGACACAACGGTCGCCTGGGCGGTTGCGGGGCTGGGAATTGCTCACGCACCCCTGTTTCTCGTCAACGAAGCGGTTGAACGCGGTGACCTCGTTCCCTTGTTACTTGACTACCCGACACCGGAAGTCGGTCTTTACGTGCTGCGCGCCCCAGGCGCGAACACGCCCAGGAAAGTCAGAGTTCTGATCGATGCTCTTGTCGAGAATGTCTCCGGGAAACTCAACTGGGCGGATTGGACTTATTCGCGCGATTAAGAGACATACGCGTGCCCGCCCTGACCGGACCCGAAACGGGTAGCGCCGTGTTGGCGCCTCCCGTGGATCGGAGGTTCGAAGCGCTCAGTTTGCGGCGACCGCCGAAGGAAAGCGCCAATGTCCTTCGATCAGTTCCTTCTTCGGCCGGTACATGCGCACCACGTAGTTCCAGCTCTCGACCAGCTCGAACCTGTTCGGGCCGTCGCCACCGAAGGAGATGGTGTAGGATCCGTCTTGGTTCGGTTTGGCGGTAACGCTGTTGAAGGAATAGATGCCGCTCTTGTTCGCGGGAAGATAGCCCTTTGCATCGTAAAGCGTTACCGACCAGAAGGCTTCCACAGGAACCTCCTTCGGCACATTCAGCACATAGGGCGTCTTGCCGTCGTTCTTGTCGACCAGGCCGACAGCGTAAATGGCATCTTCGTAGGGATTTCCGCCCCAGCCCGCAGCAGCTCCCAGTGTCCAGTAAAGCTGATTGAGGTCTTCCTTGATCCCGAAATAGCCGCGGGTGCTCGGCCGTGTCTGGGCGATTTGCTGAAGCAACTGACGCATCGTGTCCAGGCTCTTCTGATCCCAGTTCGGAACATTGAATTCTCCTATGTTGACCTGCTCCAACTTGAGCTGGTCCTGAAGCGCATGCGCTGACTTCATGTCGTCGGGGTCGGCCGGGTCCGCAAAGGTGCGGACCACGCAAAAGGCATAGCGGGTGCCCATCAGCTCCTGCGTGAATTCGAAATAGCCCGGGCCATAGACCGTCGGCAGGATCGAGTGCTGCTCGCTCAGGCATTCCAGTGACTGAAACCTGTTGCCTGGATCGGGAAGATAGATGGTCACTGGCGTCGTCAGGTCGACGATCAGCATTGAATAGAGCGTATCGACATTCGACCGGATGACAATCTGGTCGGCCGCATTGACCATCTCACGCTCATGCAGGAACTTGCCGAAAGCGCCCTTCTGCACGTAACCGGCCATGTTCGTGTTGCTTTCGGCATGAACATAGTTGTCGATGGTGACCTTGACGGGGTCGGAGCCTTCTGCGGATGCCGGCGATGCAAAGACAAGCGCTGTCGCGACGTATAAGGAGCACATCATTACGCGCATGATGGAAATTTCCTCCTCGGAATATGTTGAGCCGGCTGGCGGATGGCCATTCCCGGCCACCGGACAGCCCGCAAATTTCTCGTTATTGAACCAGCTCGATTTCCGTCGGCCGCCAGGACTTGTCGAAGAAACCCGGCAGGGGGCTGTAGAGGCGCAGGATCGTGAACCACCCTTTGTCCGGATCTGATTGAATCCAGTTGCCGCGCTCAACGCCATCCGGTTGCTCGGGACTGAAATAGACCGTCGTGCTGCCGTCCTCGCTCGCAACGGCAGCAGGGCTCGGGTATGACTGACTGCCGGCACGCGGGTATTTCTGCGGTGTCTGCAGCATCGAACGGGTCTGGTTGTCGTAGAGTGTGAACGACCAGAAGGCCGCCGCCGGAATACCTTTCGGCAGCGTCACCTTGTAGGTTTTCGAGCCATCGTAAGGATTGCCGTCAGCATCGACGAAGCCCATCAGATACTGCGATCCGACTTCCGGAATGCGCATGATCATGCCAGGGCTGTCGAGGGTATAGGCGTAGTAGAAGGCGGTACGGCTGTCGAGAGTCCGGGCGCCGGTTGGCGGAAACGGCTTGAAGATACCGTCCTCGAATTTGGGCGGCGGCGTTTCGAAAAAGGCTCCGCCTTGGAACAGCATGTTTCCCCAGCTCGACCCTTCGTAGTAGGCCCAGTCCGGTTGCTTTTGGGCAAATTGCCATTGCAGCGCCCGCCCGAAAGCCTGTCCGGTCTGGGCGGCATCCGAAAGGATTTGCTTCATGCGTTCGTCAGGTTCGAAGGGTTTGCCGTGAACGATGCCGATCGCAGCGAGCTGTCCGGCAAGTTCGACGTCATAACTCGTAGCCGATTCATTCTGGACGTTTTCGTTCAGCAGCTCGAAGAAACCGTAGTCGCTTGGCGGAATGGTGTTGAACGAAAGCCCGCTTCCCTCGATGAATTTCATCTCCGGGATCTGAGGCTCACCTGCAAGGCGAACCTTGCCCTCCAGCGCTTCGGCAATCGAAGTGCCGAAGCTGCCGGGTTTATAGGCGTAAATCTTGAGGTTCTGTTTGACGTTGTCGACGGCGGGCTTCGGATCGTCACCGTTTGCGATGAATGCCCTCAGCGCATAGAGAACCGTGTTGGTTTTCGCATGAGCAACGAAGTAGCCCCCTTCCGGAAGCGGGCCATCATAATCAGGTCCGACGATGAGATATTTACCACCAAGGCCCCGGTCCGGGCCCGGCTTGCCGATATCGATCACCCATTGAAACCACATGTCGTTGAGCGTGCCCAGACCATCGGTCGGCTGGTCGATCACCACCGGGCCGTCGGAAAGATCGATATAGGCCATGTAGTAGACCGTGTCGGCGTTCGCGGTCAGGAACAGAGAGGTGGAATCCATAAGATCGGAGAAGATAATGACGTCGCCGCTGCCGGCGCCAACGCTTTCCATGCCCTTCTTGATCGCAAGCGCAGAAGCACCGCGGAAACTGTTGTTGTAGGCATTGAGCGCACGTGTGAAATCAACCGTGTCGAAAACGGTTTGCGCTGTCTTGTCGGTCGGCACGCCCTTGTTGAATTCCAGCGTACCGATACGCGTATCGACGGCCTGGGGCGCCGACATTGCCTTGAGGACATCGGAGGAAACATCCGCCAGGACGGTGCCTCCGATGCCGACAGTCATGGACGCCGCCACTGCGACCCCCACTGCGATCATTCTGCTTTGAGAAAAAGACTGCATTCGATCCTCCATTGGAAAAAATCATTGATGGAAGTCCCGGGCACGGTTTCGCGCCCGGCCGAAAAAGCAAAAATACGTCTTGCCAGGTGTCGGAGCCTCGTCATTTCACGACATGCCCCTGCGTTTCCTTAAAATGAGTTCAGTGCCGGTTTTGCTGCGTTTTGCGAAATTCCGTCGGTGTAACGCCAGTCCACTGCCGGAAGGACCGGGAAAAATTCGACGCATCCTGAAAATCGAGTTCCAGCGCAATATCGAAAATTCGAAAGTCGGGGTCCTGCATCAGGAGCAGGGTCTTTTCGAATCTGATCTGCGACAGGAGTTCGGAATAGTCCTGTCCGAGGGCGGAAAGTTTTCGTTGAAGGGTACGCGGATGCATACCCAGCGCCTGGGCCACATGTTCCAGCCCGCATTGCCCTTCGGGCAGCAGGGTCGCTATGACCTGCCTCAGCGAGCCGAGGAAATCGTCGCTCGGCGTTGCGCTATCGAAAGCGTCCTTGTCGGGGATAGCGCAGCTGAGAGCGCCTCGCTGGCGCAACGGAAGGCTGAGCATGGACGCTGGAAAGGTAAAGCCGCTGACTTCGGGCCGGCAGAATTCCGGATCGGAGAATTCCTCCTTCAAAATCAGGATATCATCGAGGTCTTGCACAAGGACGCATGCTGGCTGCCAGTGCGAGCCCGCGGCAAGCCGGACGGCCGCCCGCATCAGCAACAGGGCGCAATGGCGTGCGTGACGGCTGCCGGGCCCGGTTTTGTGGACGTAAGCATGGCAGAAGCAGACCGTTTCCTTTGTCTTTTGCGTCCACCAGACGCGCTCCGCCGAACTGTAAAGTGAGAAAGTGGACCGGAGTTTGGTCAGGGCGTCATGCAAGGTGAGAGAACGGCATATGCTCCGGCCGAAAGCGCCCAGTTCGCAGATCTGAAAGTTCCTGCCGACGAGAACGCCGAAATCGTCTCGCCCGAGCTTGCGTGCGCCCTTCTCGAGAAAACTGTGTGCGAGATGCACGGGAACCAGTGCTTCACCATCCCGGTGTACGATCGCCGGAACCAGATCACGCTCAATGCCGCGTTCAACAAACACGTCTGCCTTGTCGAGAAATTCGACAAATGGCAAGTAGGCACTCCCTCGAACCTGCGGTACCGGCGTCATGTGGGCAGCTTTGCGTGTTGTTGCACCCTGCAAGATTACGCAACGTAAGAAATAACATCAAGACGAACTGCTTCGAATTTCGGAAACAGCGCGATTCAGTATCGAGATGGTTTCAGGGCACTCCATAATTTGCTGAATCGCGAAGGATCAAGAACCTGATGCCTTTGGCAATCGCTTGAGTGCGCCTTGAACTTGCGGAGTTCCCGTCACTTTGCTGGCAACAGCGAGCTGGTTCGTCCTGGGCTTTTGCGGGGGATTTTGCATAATGCTGACAAGCTCGGTTTTGCTACCTTGATCGACGAATACACTTGAGTGAACTGTCTGCACGCGTGCGTTCCAAAGCCTTTCCTTCAGGCCCTAGGAATCCAGTCGCAACTGGATGAGCGCGCGCTTGATTTCGTTGCCAAGCAACCTTTCGGGCGGAGAGATGCCTGAAGATGCGGACATGACGACACCGATGCGCAGGTTGGACAGGACGTCGTGCATGAGCGGAACGAACCGGAGAATACCCTGGTCGATTTCGTCGATGAAGCCGATTTTGGTGTAAAGACCAAGACCCCGGCCGGCGAGGATCATCTGCTTTGCTACATGCAAGGTATCGGTAAAACAGTTGGTCGACAGGGCGGAGGACATGCCCGATATCGCCTGATCGATGATGGAATTGCGGCCGCGTGCATCCACGGTGCGTACCATCTTCTGTCCGGCCAGTTCCTCGATGGCGAGGTTCGTGCGTTCCGCGAAAGGATGATCCGAGCGCATGATGATGCCGATTGGCGCAGTCTTGTCGGAGATCACCCGCACGTTGGGGTGCAGGTCGAAGGTGAAGGTGATGCCGATATCGGCAATCCCGCCTGCGACCGCGGTCATGATCTCGTCCGGCTGCGCCGTGGTGATCGAATAGGTGACCTGCGGATAGATCCGGTTGAAGTCGAGAAGGATACGGGGCAACAGGCCGTAGGTTACGGAATCGATGGCCGCGATGTTGAGGTGCCCGGACCGCAGATCGCGGATGTCGTCCAGCAAGGTGCGGGTGCGCTCATAGTCCTGCAGCGTCTTGCGGCAGTGTTCCAGCACGATGGCTCCTGCATCGGTCAGCGTCACGCCTTCAGGGGTACGCTCGAACAGGCGAACGCCCATCTCGTTCTCCGTGCTGATGATCTTCCGGTTCACCGTGGTGGAAGACACGTTCAGAACCGCGGATGCCTTGCGGATGGAGCCCTGGCGGGCGACTTCGTCGAAATAACGCAGAAAATTTGAATGCACGATGTCCCCCCGGACAGTGTGGCAAACAGTGCACCACAAAGCGTGGTGCATTTTATGCATCACCGTTAGCATGTTTTTGCACTTTTTGCACCGTGGTTCTTCCCGTTAGAGTTCACTGTGAAGTCGGCAAGGGGAACAGTCGGCCACAAACCGCCCAATCTCAAATGAGGGGGACCAACAGTATGTCATACCTATTCTCGAATGGATTGAACCGCCGCTCGATGCTCAAGACCATGGCCGCAGGCGCTGGTCTGGCAGGCGCCGGAACACTTGTGAATATCGTACCCGGCTTTGCTCAGGACACCTTCAAGGTCTCCATGCAGCTCGGCTGGCTGGCCGGGAACGGCAACCTGGGAGAAATCGCGGCCGACAAGCTGGGCTATTTCGCAGAAGAAGGACTGGAATTCGAAATCGTGCCGGGGGGGCCGAATGTCGATGGTGTGGCGTCCGTCGCGTCCGGACGGTCCAATCTCGGCCAGGTGTCTTCCAGCCCTTCGCTGATGCTGGCGCGCTCGGCCGGCATTCCGGTGAAGTGTATTGCCGCAGGATACCAGCAGCATCCATACACGTATTTCTCGCTCAAGAAGAACCCGATCAAGACACCTCAGGACATGATCGGGAAGACCATCGGCACCCAGGCGACCGGGCGGATACTGTTCCGCGCGCTTCTGGCCAAGAACGGCATATCCGAGGACCAGGTCGAACTGAAGGTCATCGGCAGCGACATGGCACCGTTGCTGACCGGACAGGTGGACGCGATCACGGGCTGGAAGACCAACGTCAACGCGCTTTCGATCCTCGGTGATCAACGTGTCGACATGTCCCTCTGGGATGCCGGTATCCAGCTCTATGCCAACCCCTTCTACACCACGGATACGATGCTGAACGAGCATGGCGACAAGGTGCAGGCCATGATCCGGGCCATCTCGCGTGGCTGGGGCTGGGTTCGTGAGAACCAGGAAGAGGCGGTCAACTATCTGGTCGAACGCCTTCCGAACCTGGACAGGGAAAGCGAACTGAAGGCGGTGCCGCTGGTGGTCGGTTACTCCTTCAACGAAAAGACCGCCGAAAACGGCTGGGGCACCATGACCCGCGACAACTGGCAGGCCCAGATCGAGACTTACGAAAATCTCGAGCAATTCGCGAACGGTGCGCCCGCCGTCGACGATGTGATGACGCTGTCGGTTCTGGAGAGCACCGCAGACACCCGCCCGAAGGTCGGTTAAGGCCATGGAAGCGGTATTGGAAAATCTGGAGGCAGGCACGATGGTGCCTGCAGCCAGCCTGCGCAATGCCTGGGTCAAGTTCGGTCAGTTCACCGCGATCCAGGACATCAGCCTGGAGATCGAGGCCGGAGCTTTCTATTCCATTCTTGGCCCTTCGGGCTGTGGCAAGTCGACCTTGCTCAGGCTGGTCTCTGATCTCATCCCGCCCGCGTCCGGGGACGTTTCGATCTTCGGCAAGACGACCGAAGCTGCCCGTCTGGCACGGGAATTCGCCTTCGTGTTTCAGGATGCAGCGTTGCTGCCCTGGCGCACGGCGCTGGAGAATGTCGAGCTGCCGCTGGAGATGGGGCGGAGCCGTGGGATCCAGATCCCGGTCAGCGACAAGTCGCCGATGGAGTTGCTTGAGCTGGTCGGGCTCAAGGGCCGCGAACACGCATTGCCGCACGAGCTTTCAGGAGGCATGCGCCAGCGTGTGGCCATCGCCCGCGCGCTGGTCTGCAAGCCGAAACTGCTGCTGATGGATGAGCCCTTCGGTGCGCTCGACGAGATGACACGTGATCACCTGAACCTTCAGCTTCTGAAGGTGTGGGAAGAGACCGGCGTGACGATCCTGTTCGTGACCCACTCCATCCCGGAAGCCGTGTTTCTGGGGCAGAAGGTGCTGATGCTCAAGGCGCATCCGGGCCGCCTGCACGAGATCGTCGATATCGATCTGCCATACCCGCGCACCACCGAGGTGCGGGATACGGCTGAATTCACCCGATATTCCGCATATTTGCGCAAACTTCTGGAGGCGTGCTGATGACTGCCGTCGACGAAACACTTGGCATGCCGATGGACGATGATGCAGCCGAAAAGGCATTGGCGCGAAGAGCACGGCTGACTGCCGTTGCAACGCCGGTGCTGACAGCGATCGGCCTGATCGCCACGTGGGAAATCGGCGTTCGAGCCTTTGGCGTGCCGAGCTATATCGCCCCGTCCCCCAGTGAGGTCGCAACGACGCTGGTGACCGAATTTCCGCAGTTGATGCGGAACTTCTGGCCGACGCTGTTCGAAAGCGTTCTGGGCTTTGTCGTTGGCAACGTGGCGGCGGTGCTGATCGCGGTCGCCTTCGTGCACAGCCGCATGGTCGAGCGGGCGTTTTTCCCGATCGCGGTGTTCATCAACACCATTCCGATCCTGGCCATCGCGCCGATCCTGGTCCTGATCTTCGGGGCCGGCTTGACCGCCAAGGTCGTCATCGCCGCCTTGATCTGTTTTTTCCCGACGCTGGTCAACATGGTCCGCGGACTTCAATCCGTCAGCCCACAAGCGCTGGAGCTGGCCCGGATCCTGTCCGCTACCAAATCTGAAGTGTTCTGGAAAATCCGTCTGCCGTCTTCGCTGCCGTTCCTGTTTTCGGCTTTGAAAATCGCGGCAACCACCTGTGTCATCGGCGCAATCGTCGGGGAATGGGTTGGTGCGGACGTCGGTCTCGGCGCGTTGATCATCGATGCGACCTTCAATTTCCGCTCTGCCTTGCTCTACGCGACGGTCTTCCTGTCGTCGGGCCTGTCGGTGCTGATGTTTGCCGCCGTTTCCATTGCCGAACGCATGATCGTGCGGTGGTGAACCGGGTCTGAACAAAACGAAAATCTGAACTGAAACCGGGCCGTCGCTTGGCGGCCCAACGGGAGGAGTGCGCCGAAATGAGCACCAACACAACGCAGATTTCCATGAACCGCAATGAGCAGGTTCCGGTCGTCGCAGACTGCGACGTGGTCGTCATCGGCGGCGGTCCCGCCGGCTTGAGTGCGGCCGTCTCGGCCGCCAGAAACGGCTGCTCGGTCACCTTGCTCGAGCGCTACCACCACCTCGGCGGCATGGCCTCCGGCGGAATGGTTCTGGTTCTTGACGACATGGTCAACGAAGGCAATGAAATTGTCACGACGGGCATCGTCAACGAATTCGTCGACCGCATGTCGGCCCAGGATGGCGCTGTGTTCCCACCGCCCGAAGACTGCCTGACGAACTGGGAAATGTGGAAGAAATGGTCCCGTTGGGGCTGCATCGATTTTCACAAGACCGGCATGCCGCAGCCGATCATTCATGCGGTGGCATTCGACCCCGACTGCTGGAAACGGGTGAGCCTCGACCTGGCACGTGAGGCAGGGGTCCATCTGCGCCTGCACTCCTGGTTTTCCGAAGCGCTGGTGGAAGATGGCCGTGTCACCGGCGTGATCTGCCAGACCAAGCTTGGCCGTCAGGCCGTCAAGGCGAAGATGGTGATCGATGCCAGCGGCGATCTGGATGTCGCCTCCTCCGCAGGGGCGTCTTTCCAGACCGGCCAGTACATCGTCACGACCGTGTTCCGCCTGTGCGATGTCGACACGGACAAGGCGGAAGCCTTCGAGTTCGAAAATCCGGAAGAATACAAGGCCCTGGACCGTCAGGTGCGCCGGGTGATCGGTGGCGCCTGGGGCATGTGGTGGCTGAAGACGCCGTTGCCGGGCATCGTCTGGTGCAACTGCCCGCACATGCCCGGGTATGACGGCCTGTCGCCGGAACACATGCTGGCGGCGGAAGTCGAAGGCCGCGAGCGCATGATGAAGCTGCTTGCCTTTGTACGCGCCAATCTGCCCGGTTTCGAAAACGCCAAGATGCTCGGGGCTGCGGAACAGATCGGCATTCGCCAGACCCGTCTGCTGCAGGGCGAATATGTGGTCACCCGCGATGACGTGCGTTCCCGCCGCCATTTCTCCGACAGTGTCTGCCGGGGCAGGGACTACTACACGCCGTACAGGGCTCTGCTGCCCAAGGGCATCGACAACATGATCGTTGCCGGCCGCCACTACTCGGTGGAAAGCGAAGCCCAGAAGCTCTCGCGGGAAATCCCGCCGTGCATGGCGCAGGGCGAAGCAGCCGGCGTCGCGGTGGCGGTCGCGCTGGAACAGAACTGTGCACTGCGCGATGCCGACGTTGCAACAATCCAGAAACGCATGCGTGCCCAGGGCGCCGATCCCGGCGACATCCCATCAGCAAATGCGCTCGTCGAAGGCACCGTCGCTGCAGAATAAAAAGGATAACAAACGTGAATACCCAAGCTTTCCCACTCTCCGGTGTCCGCATTCTGGACTTCACCCAGGTCATGCTGGGTCCATGTGCAACCCAGATGCTGGCCGACTTCGGCGCGGACGTCATCAAGATCGAGCGCCCCGGTGCGGGCGACCTGTCGCGGCACTTCTTCGACGTGCGGTCGGAAGAAGGCATGAACAATGCCGTCTTCTCGTCGCTGAACCGCAACAAGCGGTCTGTCGAGATCGACACCAAGTCCGATGAGGGCAAGCAGATGGTGTATGATCTGGTACGCAACGCGGATGTGGTCGTCGACAATTTCCGGGCCGGCGTCATGGATCGGCTGGGCTTCGGCTATGACGCGCTCAAGGCGATCAATCCCCGCATCATCTGCGCATCCGGAACAGGCTTTGGCGAGAAGGGACCCTATGCCCACAAGGGCGGACAGGACGTTCTGGCCCAGGCGATGAGCGGTGTCATGGAAAAGACCGCCGATCCGTCGATCGAACGGTCCATCTATCCCACCACCTTGTGCGACTACACGGCAGGCATGCATCTGGTTCAGGGCATTCTGGCGGCCTTGCTGGCGCGGACGAAGACCGGGCGCGGCCAGCGGGTATCCGTTTCGCTCTACGATTCCATGATCGCGATGCAGATGCAGGAAGCCGCCCAGTGGACCAAGCACCGCGAAGTGCTGAACTGGGCCGCCATGCCCTTGACCGGTGTCTTCGACACCACCGACGGTGCTCTGGTCGTCGTCGGAGCCTTCAAGGCGAACCCGCTGCGCGATATCTGCACTGCGCTTGGTATCGAGGACCTTTCCCCCACCTATCCGGATCTCGCCAGCCAGCGCGCCAACAAGCCATATCTGCAGGACCGGTTCCGGGCGGTGTTCGCAACCGACACGACGGCGCACTGGATCGCCAGGCTGGAGGAGCAGGACCTGCTTTGCGCGCCCGTTCGTGCGCTCGGCGAGGCACTCGAGGACCCGCAGACCGCCATCAACGGCATGCTGCTGGATTTCGACCATCCTGTCCTTGGCCCCTTGAGGGTCGTCGGGTCTCCCGTGCACCTGAGTGAAGCACCGCTGAAACTGCGGCACGCACCGCCGCGTCTGGGTGAACACACCGACGAAGTCATTGCCGAGTTCGGCCTGCAACAGGTGGCAGGGGCGGCGGAATGAGCGTCCTTTTCACCCTCGAAAACCATGTCGCCCGGGTCGTCATCGACCGCCCGGAGCGCATGAACGCGGTCGACCGGGCAACTTCGGACGAACTGGAAACCATCTGGCGGAAGATCGAAGCGGATCCCACCGTGCGCTGCGTGGTGTTGACCGGTTCGGGGGAACGCGCCTTTTCCGCAGGTGCGGACCTGAAGGATAATAACGGCCTGAGCGGGCTGGAATACTGGGCGTCCGCAAACCCGCTGGGGTTCGGTGGCATCGCTCTGAGGCGCTCGCTGAAGGTGCCGGTGATTGCCCGTGTCAACGGTCTGGCACTCGGCGGCGGCATGGAAATGGTTCTAGGCTGCGACATCGTGATTGCCAGCGAAACGGCCAGGTTCGGCCTGCCCGAAGCAAAGGTCGGCAACCTTCCGCTGGCAGGCGGGATGACGCTGCTTCAGCGCCTCGTCCCCCGCAACATCGCCGTCGGCCTGATGATGACCGGTCGGATGGCGAGCGCAGCGGAGATGGAGCGCTACGGTCTCGTCAATGCGGTCGTCCCGCAGGGTGAACTCGATGCGGAAGTGGACCGCTGGATTGCCGACATTCTGGCAAGCGCACCGCTTTGCGTTCAGGCGATCAAGGCCACCGTGCGCGAAACCGCAGAATTGCCCCCGGACCAGGCACAGGCCGTGCGATCTCCCGAACTGATCGCGGCCCTCACATCCGGAGATTCCCTCGAAGGGGTTCGGGCGTTCCGGGAAAAGCGCGCTCCGGTCTGGCAAGGCAAATGAGTTGAGAGATCAAGATGGCGCTGATCATCAAGAGCGAATGCATTGATGTGAAGGACGGGATCTGCACCACGTCCTGTCCGGTTGACTGCATCTATGAAGGCGAGCGGATGTTCTACATCCACCCCGAAGAATGCATCGAATGCGGCATGTGCGAGAGCATCTGCCCTGTCGACGCGATCCGCTACGACGACGAGGTGACCGGTGCGGACCGGGCGTTCGTCGAGATCAACAAGGACGTATTCCAGGGCCCGGACGGAGGACTGGTCTCGCCAGGCGGCTGGACCAGGGGCGACACGCCTTTCCGGGACCACCCTGCAGTGCGGGATTTTTTCAAACGCGATTTCGAGGAACAGACGACATGAAGGGGATAGTTGCGGCGGTGCCGACACCGCTGGATGCGCAAGGCGCTCCGGTGAAAGACGTCTTTCTGGAACATTGCACCTGGGCGCTGGCCAACGGGTGCGATGCGCTGAATATCCTGGGAACGACCGGTGAAGCGAATTCTCTCGGTCTGGCCCACCGCAAGAAGGTGATGGCCTGGGCAGCAGACGCCTTTGACACAAGCCGGCTGATGGTTGGCACGGGCCTGACGTCACTTGACGACACGCTGGACCTCACGCGCGCGGCCGCCGACATGGGCTACGGCGTCGCGCTGGTCCTGCCGCCCTTCTACTACAAGCCCGTCAGCGAGGATGGACTGGTTGCCTGGTACGAAGCGCTGGACCAGGCACTCGGCGAGACACCAATCGAAATCTATTTCTATAATTTCCCGCAGATGACGGGGCTGAAGATACCCGCTGATGTCGTCGAGCGTCTGGCAAAGGCCCATCCGAAACGGTTCACGGGCATCAAGGATTCCTCCGGCGATCTCGACTATTGCCGGGAGCTTGTCCGGAGACTGCCTGACCTGAAGGTGTTCCCGAGTTCGGAAACGGCGCTCGCGGAGGGGCCCAGCACCGGGTTCGCAGGCTGTATTTCCGCCACCGTGAACATCAGCGCTCCCCTTTGCGCGCGGCTTCTGCAGGACCACACAGACAAGGCACTGGCCAGCCGGGTTGCTGGCATCCGGGCAGACATCGCTGCCCACCCGCTGGTCCCGGCGGTCAAATATCTTGTTGGCCGGCGCGCGGCTGAAAGTGCCTGGAACCGTGTCCTGCCTCCCTTTCAACATCTGGACGCTGCCGCATGCGGGTCTCTCGACCGCATTGCCCAAACCCTTTGAAACCGGAATTTCCAATGACAAAGCACGACAATCTGATCGGCGGCAAATGGCTGCCTTCCAACACCTACTCCGAAAACCGCAATCCTTCGAATACCGATGAGGTTGTCGGCCTTTATGCCCAGGGAAGCGTTGACGATGTCGATGCCGCCGTCGCGGCAGCGCGCAAGGCTGCGCCTGGCTGGGCAGCGGCAACGCCGCAGGCCCGGCATGATCTCCTGGAAGCGGTTGGGCGAAAGCTGGCGGAACGGGCAGAGGATTACGGCCGCCTGTTGTCGCGCGAGGAAGGCAAGACACTTGCGGAAGGCATCGGCGAAACCACGCGCGCCGCCCAGGTTTTCAAGTTCTTTGCCGGCGAAGCGCTGCGCGTGACCGGCGATCTGCAGGCCTCCGTGCGGCCGGATATCGACGTTGAAGTCACGCGTGAGCCTGTGGGCGTGATCGGCCTGATCACCCCCTGGAACTTTCCCATCGCCATTCCCGCCTGGAAGACAGCGCCTGCGCTGGCCTATGGCAACTGCGTTGTCCTGAAACCGGCGGATCTGACGCCTGGCTGCGCTCATGTCATTGCCGGCCTTCTGGATGAATGCGGCTGCCCGCCCGGTGTCTTCAATCTGGTGATGGGTCGCGGCTCCGTCGTTGGCGAGGCCATCGTCACCCATCCGGATGTCGATGCGGTTTCCTTCACTGGGTCCGTTGCCACGGGCAGTCATATCGCCGAGGTGTGCGGACGGCTGAAACGCAAATGCCAGCTTGAAATGGGCGGCAAGAACCCGATGGTGGTGCTGGATGATGCCGATCTGGATGTCGCCGTCTCCGCGTGCCTGAACGGGACGTTCTTTTCCACCGGCCAGCGCTGCACAGCGTCCTCGCGCATGATCGT
Source organism: Roseibium aggregatum IAM 12614 (assembly GCF_000168975.1). Lineage (GTDB taxonomy): Bacteria > Pseudomonadota > Alphaproteobacteria > Rhizobiales > Stappiaceae > Roseibium > Roseibium aggregatum. The sequence continues at coordinate 51,657 of NZ_AAUW01000022.1, read as the reverse complement.
GCAAGCAGGCATTCACGATGCTTTCGTTGAGAAGCTGCAAGCAGCGATGCTGGCCCTGAAGGTGGGGGATGCGCTGGACCCGGCAACACAGATCGGACCGGTGGTCGACGAGAAACAGCTCTCCTCCAACCTTGCCTATGTGGATCTTGCCCGCAAGGAAGGCGCAAAGGTGATTGGTGGAAAGCGTCTCGAACTTGACGTGCCCGGCACCTTTCAGGCTCCGGCCCTGTTTCTCGAGACGATCAACTCCATGCGCATCAACCGGGAAGAGATTTTCGGTCCCTGCGGATCCGTCATCAAGGTGGCAGACTTCGAGGAAGCCATTACCGTCGCAAACGATACCGAATTCGGCCTGTCAGCCGGTATCTGCACCACAAGTCTGAAGCACGCCCGCGACTTCAAGCGACGCGTCAGGGCCGGTATGGTGATGGTGAACCTGCCGACTGCCGGTGTCGATTTTCACGTTCCTTTCGGGGGCACTAGGGGATCGTCCTTCGGACCGCGCGAACAGGGCCGCTACGCGGCAGAGTTCTTCACCACGGTCAAGACCAGCTACATGTTTGCAGGCTAGGAGAAGCACAATGAGCAGGAATTCCGGCAAATGGCGCGACCGGTTTCTCGGCCTGTGCGATCACATCGCACAATGGTCGGAAGATCGAGACTTCAAGGTGGGCGCCGTTATTGTCGGGCCTGGTCAGGAAATCCGCGCGACAGGCTATAACGGCCTGCCGCGGGGTGTCTCCGGAACGGACGAAACCCGTCTCGACCGTCCGAGCGGCGAAAAGTTCTTCTGGGTGGAACACGCCGAACGCAATGCGATCTATAACGCGGCCCGTGCCGGCGCGGCGCTTGCCGGCTGCACCCTCTACGTCAACCGGTTTCCATGTGCCGATTGCGCAAGGGCGATTATTCAGAGCGGGCTTTCCTGTGTCGAATGTCCGCCAAAGCCATCGCAGGACGGCAAGTTGGACCACAGCTTCGATGTTTCAGAAATCCTACTAAAAGAAGCCGGCATTCACCTTTCACTCACTACTCCAATCACTGCCCGACGGAGTTGAGACGAAACGTCTGTCTGACGCTGAAGATTTTGCCGAATTGATACACTGTCCGGGTATGGCGGCCGTTCGTCGCGCCACGCAAGAACGCCAGCCACCGACAATCGGATCTTACCAAGCTCGCCTAGGCGTTTAATCGTTTGCAGAGATCGTCGGGTTCGCGAGACCGTCCAGGCCGCGTTTTTGACAGGTCTCTGCCCGATCCCTCGCACCTGAGAAACCGCAGCGGATAAAGCGGAAGGCCACGCACCTGGAATGCACTGCGGCAGCAATTATGGCACCGCATCCAGCGCGGCGCCGCTGGTGAGCGTCTTCCGTTTGTCAGGCCACGACATCTACGCCGGCTTGACGGAAGGCCGCTAACTGCTCTTCATCTACCGCCGTGTTTGTCACCAGCCTGCCGATCTCTCCAGCTTCCCAGGACTGAACCCTGCTGGTTTTGCCAAGTTTGCTCTGGTCGGCCAGAATGACCGTCTGCAGCGCTTGTGCCGCCATGGCGATAGCGATTTCGGCTTCCTGCAGGTCGTAGAAAAAGGCGCCTCTTGCCGGATGCACCGCAACCGGGGCGGAGAAGCACAGGTCGACACGAAAACGGCGGATCTCGGACAGGGTCAGTTCACCGACCGTTGCCGGCACGTCGGCGGCCATCCGTCCGCCGAGCAGCAGCACTTCCTTGCCGGCTCCCTGCAGCGTGGTGGCGATATCCAGGGAATTGGTGATCACTGACAGGCCCGACAGTTTCGCCAGTTCGCGGGCGAACAGCGCCGTCGTCGTGCCCGCGTCCACAAAGATGGTCTGGCCGGGCTGGATCAGACCGGCGGCCTTGCGGGCAATCTCCGACTTTGCCCGGATCTGCGTTGTCATCCGCTGGCGGAAAGGCTCCTCAGAACGCGGATCAGGCAGGACCGCCCCGCCATGCACGCGGTTGACCTGTCCGGCCTCCTCCAGGTCCAGCAGATCGCGGCGCACCGTCTCGCGAGAGACGTTCAGCATCTGCGCCAGGTCGTTGGCGCTCACCTGCTGCTTCGCGCCCAGCATCGAGAGAATGAGCCGGTGACGTTCCTTTGCCCACATCAGACCGGCCTCTTGATCCGGTTGCGCCGTCCCATCAACTCAAGCGTTCCCTTCATACTCAAAAGCGCGACGCTGACGACAGCCATCACGCAGGTGGAAAAGGCAGCCGCCTGTGACGTCAGACCGGCATCGTCCAGCCGCATGATGGTGACCGCCGCAACGCTCAGATCGGGCGTGGTGAGGAAGACAACCGCCGACAGGGTTACCATGGATCGCATGAAGAGGAAAAAGAACACCGAGACAAGCATGGGAGCGATGAACGGCGCGATGATATCGACGGCCGTCCGTGCCATTCCGGCCCCAAGGCTGTCGGCCGCTTCCTCGAGCGCCCGGGGCAACTGGCGAAAACCGGTCATCACCGTCAGAAAACCCTGCGTATGGTAGTGGTAGAAGTTGATGATCGCGATGAGAGCGGCCGTCCCGTAAAGCAGGTAGAGCGGTGTCGCCGTTGAATTGAAAGTCAGGATATAGGCGAGACCCAGGACCATCCCGGGGACTGCGGCCGGCATGGCGGCGAGCATCTGGATGGGCTGGGCCGCACTGCGCGGCAGGCGGCGCAGTCCAAGGCACAGGAGGAAGACGGCAAGCGTGCCTCCCGACGCCGCCATGAGCGATATCACGATGGTCATCCAGAGCGAGGAATACCCCCCGGCCAGAGTGATGTCGTAGTGCTTGAACGACAGCGTCATGTTGTAGGGCCACAGGGTGACAAAGCTTGCATAGACGACGATGCCGATTACCGCGACGATCCCGGCGCAGACCAAAAGCGACAGGGACGCCATGACCGGGTCGCGCACGGGCGCAAAAGATGACCGATACGGCACCTGGCCAGCCATCTGCCCGACCTGCTGACGTTTCATCGCCTGCCGCTCGATGGCATAGGAAACCACCGTCGGCAACAACAGCATGATGCCGACGACGGCACCCATGTTGAAGTTCCGCTGCCCGACCACCTGGGAGTAGATTTCGGTCGCCAGAACCGAGTAGTCCCCGCCGATCACCGCCGCGTTGCCGAAATCGGTGATCGTGATCGTGAAGCAGACGAAAGCCGCGTTCAGAATCCCGAAGCGCGCCGCGGGCAGCGTCAGATCGCGAAACTGGCGTGACGGCGAAGCGCCCATGACTTCCGCTGCTTCGTAGACGCGTGCATCCAGCAGGACCAGCGCCGCACCGATAATCATCACCGCCTGCGGCAGAGCGTAAAGAGTGTTGGCGATCAGCAGTCCCCAGAAGCCGTAGATTTCGATTTCGACACCAAGGGCGCGGCTGATGACGCCGTTGCGCCCCAGAAGGAAAATCAGGCCGAGCGCCTGCACAAGGGAAGGGGCGAGAAGCGGCAGGACAATCACGCCGCGGATCAGCCACTTGCCCCGGAAAGCGCAGCGATAGAGCCCATGAGCGATGATGAAACCCAGGAAGACGCTGAGGACTGTCGTGGCAGCTCCCATGATCAGGGAATGTTCGGTCGCACGCCAGAACCCCGTCGATCCCAGAACCCGCGTGTAGTTTGCAAGCCCGTAACCATCGTCAACCGTCAGGGAACGCAGGAACACGATCACCATCGGGTAGAGAAAGAAGAGGACGAGCCCAAGCAGCGGCAGCCCAACGCAAACAAGCGTCAGCAGCCGGTCCGCATCCAGCTGTCTGCGTGCAGGCGTGGTCATCTTTTCCACACCGCTCATGCGGCGGTCTCGGCAGGCTGGTGGGCCAGGTCGTCAGCCACCCAGGTGCAGGCTTCCGGCGGAATGCTCAGGTTCACGCGTTCGCCCTCGTGACAGGAATTGTACCCATGAGTCTCGACGACCAGCGGGCCGATCGCGCTGTCGACCTCGAGCCGTCTGAGATTGCCAAGGAAACTGATGCTGCGCACGGTGGCGTTGCCGTCCTGTGCCGGGGTCAGACCGATCTGTTCCGGGCGAATGCAGGCAACATGCTCCGCTCCCGCTCCCCCCGGCCACTTTGCCATCAGATCCGGGAATTCACGCCGGATCGGGTCGGCAGAGACGAGATTGCTGATCCCCATGAAGTCCGCCACAAAGCGCGTCGCCGGTCGGTGGTAGAGATCTTCCGGTGTGCCGGCCTGCACCACGACGCCATGGTTCATGCAGATGATCTTGTCCGCCAGCGCCAGCGCCTCTTCCTGATCGTGTGTCACCATCAGGGTTGGAATGCCGAGCGAACGCTGAACATGGCGGATTTCATCTCGCAGTTCGGCTCGGACCTTCGCGTCCAGCGCCGAAAGCGGTTCGTCCAGCAGCAAGACGCGCGGGTCGACGGCGATTGCCCGTGCCAACGCGATCCGCTGCTGCTGTCCGCCGGACAGCTGACCGGGGAACTTGCCAGCGACTTGCGGCAGCTTCACCAGCTCCAGAAGCTCAGTCACACGCCGTGAAATCTCCGACCGCGGCGTGCCACGGATCTTCTGCCCGTAACCGATATTTTCGGCCACTGTCATGTTGGGAAAGAGCGAGTAGGACTGGAACACGATCCCGAAGCCCCGCTTGCGTGCGGGAAGGTTTGAAAGCGCCGTCCCCTCCAGAAGGATTTCACCGCTGTTCAGCTCCGTCAGCCCTGCGATCAGCCGCAGGAGCGTCGTCTTCCCGCAGCCGGACGGACCCAGCAGGCAAACGAATTCCCGTCGATCGATCTCGATCGAGACGTTGTCGAGCGCTTTGAAGGACCCGAAGGTCTTGGTGGCGTTGCGGACAGTCAGATACACGGCGGATCAGGTCTCCTGTCAAAGGTGCGCGGGTCTCCAGTGAAGTCCCGCGCGCTTCTGGCGGCAGCCGGAACTGCCGCGGGCACGATCAGCGGCCCAGCTTTTCTTTCCAGGTTTCCTTCACGGCCGTCTGGTTCTTGGCCGCAGTGACGAAATCGATTTCCGCAAGGACAGTCGCAATATCAGCTGGCAGGCCCGCTTTTTCAGCCGCTTGCGAGGCATCGACACCCGGAACCGTGATCAGCGCCTTGTACTGCTGGTAGAGGCCGATTGCCTCGTCCGACATTGTCCAGTCGAGGAAGGCCTTTGCCGCGTCCTTGTTGTCGGAGCTGGCCATCAGGCCGGATGCTTCCAGTTCATATCCAACGCCTTCCTCGGGGAAAACCATCGCCAACGGATAGCCTTCCTCGATGGACTGCATCGCGGTGAATGCCAGCGAGATGCCAACGGTGTATTCGCCGACGCGTGCGGATTTGCAGGGCTTGGATCCTGACGAGGTATATTGTGCCATGTTCGGATCGACGGCTTCGAGCTGTGCCCAACCGGCCTCTTCGCCCATGGTTTGCAGAACCGCGTTGACGTGCAGATAGCCGGTACCGGATGAATTCGGGTCCGGCATCAGGATCTCGCCCTTGAAGTCCGGGTTCTCGAGATCCTTCCAGCTCTTGGGCATCGGAAGTCCCTTTTCCTCAAGCCGTGCCGTGTTCACGCAGAACGCGCCCATGTAGCCGATCGGAGCAAACCATTTGCCGTCTTCACCGCGGAAGGAGGCCGGCAGAACGTCGATGCCCTTGGCTGCATAGGGTTCCAGCATCTCCAGGATCTGTGGGTCCATCATGGCGCTGACGGCCCATCCCCAGATCACGTCTGCCTGCGGGTTCCCCGCTTCGGCCAGAAGACGCGCGCCGAGCTTGCCCGTGGACAGTCGCAGCACATTGATCTCGGTTTCGGGCATCGCCTTCTTGGCTGCCTCGACGTAGGCCGCGATCTCTTCTTCCTCAAGCGCTGTGTAGACGGTGATTTCGTCCGCGGAGGCTGTTGCCGCCATGCCGACGGCAAACAGCGAAGCCAAGGTGAATTTGCTCCAGGTCTTCATGTCGTCTCTCCTTCTTGATCCACGTGTTCGTGTGCCAGTGCCTGCCCCGGATCGGATCCTCCCGAGACCCATTCTCATTGCCGCGCCCTCTGTGCACGGACTTGGGGATTTTTGTGTAGTCTTGCATTTTTGTGGATTTTGTCTAGAGTTAATTTGCCGGCTGACCTTTGTTGCAGCCTCCCCGCAGACAAGGAAAACCCATGCAAATCTCCACGACGCCGCCCGAGACGGAGATGCTGGCACGTTTTGCCGACGGGCTCGCCGACGTGGCCGACGCCATGGCGATGACCTACTTCCGCAAGCCATTGGACGTGGAGCAAAAGGCCGACCTTTCGCCGGTCACGCAGGCTGATCGTGCCATCGAGGCAGCAATGCGTGAAAGCATCCTCAAAGAGTTCCCGGCCCATGGCATCCTTGGCGAAGAGCACGAGGACGCGCGTCTGGATGCCCAATACCTGTGGGTGCTCGACCCGATTGACGGCACGAAGAGTTTCGTTTCCGGGATGCCGACCTTCGGCACGCTCATTGCCTGCCTTTGCAACGGCACACCGGAACTTGGCATCATCTCGATACCGCCGACGGGCGAACGCTGGACGGGGCTGCGCGGCAAACCGTCAACATTCAATGACGCGCCCTGCCGCACGAGCCACCGGACCCGGTTGGCCGACGCGATCCTTTACACAACAACACCCGACACGTTCGATGCGGCGGGAAGCGGCCAGTTCGAGACGCTCTCCCGAAAGGTCGCCATGCGCCGCTTCGGGGGCGACTGCTACGGCTACGGCCTGTTGGCTTCGGGCCACATTGATCTGGTGTTCGAAATGAATCTGCATCCCTACGATTACATGGCCCTCATTCCGGTTATCGAGGGTGCGGGAGGCGTGATCACCGACTGGAAAGGCGACAGCCTGGGTCTGCACTCGGAGGGTCAGGTTCTCGCCGCGGCCAACGCCGCCCTGCACGCAGAAGCTCTTGCCGCCTTGTCTTGACCTGACCCGCTACGCCCTTCCGCGAAAAAAACGCCGATTGCTCTCGACAGGTCGCTCTCGCCGCCGACAGGCGCATCACCCCTAAATCGCGTGTGCGCCTTTGCCGAACCCCGTCGTCTACACGCGACGACCTGACGTTTCGGTGCCAACGGTGCCACTCCCGACCGGCGGTTGCGAAATTGCTGCAGCACCAGACATCCACTCGCGACGCAGAATGGCGTATTGCATGGTGTTTTCGTAGATCGGATTACCCGCCTCGTCATTGATGAACGATACGAATTCAATGAACAGGCCTTCCCGGCGCATGCCCAATTTCTCGCAGAGGCGCTGCGAGGAAATGTTGTGGTCTTCGACATAGGCATAAATCCGGCGAATGCCTTTAACCTGGAAAAGATGGTCGAACAGCGCTCTTGCGGCTTCAAACGCATATCCCTGTCCACCGAATTGCGGGTTGAGGTTCCAGCCGACCGAGGCTGTCCCAGCCTCCTCCTCTTCTCCGTCAGCGCCAAACAGATCGCCGATGAGCTGACCAGTCTGTTTCAGACAAATCGCCACGCTGCCCTCATCGAGGGTCCGTTTCCTGACCTCGACCTCCGCTTCCGCCAGATTTGCGAGCTTGAGTGAGAGGAAGCAGCGTGCGGTGGGCGCATGCAGATACGCAAAAAGGTCTGCTGCATCTCCCTCCCGGAAGGGCCTCAGGATCAGGCGGTCGGTTTCAATGATCTGCATCTACGAACCTCTTCGAAAGGCGTTTATTGACTGGTTCTAGACAAGCTGCGCCCCCGGCCAGTGCAAAGAAAACTGCGACCGCCAGCATCGCGATCACTCCTGCGCATTACCGGCATAGATGAAGACGGGGAGTGGAGTACCTTTCTCGATGACGTGGAAGCTGTCTTCGAACGCCTGCTGGAGAAAAAACAGGTCGGCATCTAGAACAGTTCGGAGCCAAAAAGCTGAACGCAATTACCGCGAAATGTCCCCTTGCGCCATCCCCTTTCGTGGCAGCTTCGAAGGGGTACAAAAGTACGGCCATTTCTCTGTTTCGCCGGCCTCGTCCCTCAAAAACCGCCGATCACTGCTTTCACAACAAGCGACGCCGGAAGTCAGTTTAGGGTGTGGACCCGTTTAACCTGAAAATCAGCTACAGCAACAACGCATGCCCATTTCGGACCATCGTCGTTTTCCGGCTGTCCCCCTAAGAGCAGCCTTTCATTGTCCGTGAACTAAAGACTGCAAGGAGTACAAGCAGAAGTGCGGCGTGGATCACCTGAATGCCTTTAAGGAGCATCGAGTGACCCAACAGCATCGAAAACGCTTGTTAAAAAGGCAACTGATAGCCAACCCTCTTAAAACGACACCCGGTCAGCGCCCTTCAGATCAAGGATTTCCCTGGCTTCGTCGGGGGTTGCAACGTCGTTGCCTAGCTCTTCGACAATCCGGCGGATCTTGGCAACCTGCTGGGCATTGGAGTCCGCCAGTTGCCCACGGCTGATGAAGAGGCTGTCCTCCAGGCCAACCCGTACATTTCCACCCATCTGACTGGCGGTCGTCGCCAGCGGAATCTGGGCATTGCCGGCTGCCAGGACCGACCAGCGATAGTCGTCGCCAAAGAGCTTGTCGGCGGTTTTTTTCATGAACACCAGATTGTCGATATCCGCCCCGATTCCGCCCAGGATGCCCATGACGAACTGGATGAAGATCGGCGCCTTGAACAACCCGGCATCCATGCAGAATTTCAGATTGTAGAGATGGCCGACATCGTAGCATTCGTGCTCGAACTTGATGGCATGCGGGGCCAGGGTTTCGGCCGCTTCGCGGATGTCCCTGAACGTATTTCGAAAGATGTTGCCGTCGGAATTGGCGACATAGTCCTTCTCCCAGTCGAATTTCCAGTTGTCGTAGCGTTTCGCCAGCGGATGGAAGGAAAAGTTCATGCTGCCCATGTTCATGGAACACATCTCGGCGCTGAACGTGGCCGCCGGCCGGATCCGGTCCTGGATGGACAGTGTCAGGGAACCGCCGGTCGAGATGTTGATGACCGCGTCGCTCGCCTGCTTGATGCGCGAAAGAAACGGGGCGAAGTCGTTCGGTTCGACCGAGGGCGCACCGGTCTCGTTGGTTCGGGCATGCAGATGCAGGATCGAAGCGCCAGCCTCAGCGGCATCGATCGCCTGACGGGCGATGTCGTCATAGGTATAGGGCAGGGCATCCGACATGGTTGGCGTATGAATAGCGCCCGTGACCGCGCAGGTGATGATGGTCTTGTTACGTGTGCGGGCCATGGCCGCCTCCCGATGTTATGATTTCTTTTTCACCACCCGCCTCGCCAGCGGGAACAGTTCCAGCCCTGTTCGCTCCTTCAGCGTTCCCCAGAGCCCTTTCGGTGCTTTCAGCATCACGGCAATTGCCACCACGCCGAGGATCAGCAGATAGACGGTGCCGAGATCGGAGAGGGTCTCGCGTAGCAGGAAAAACACGATCACACCGATGATCGGGCCTTCCAGCGTGCCAATGCCGCCGATCACGACGATAAAGATCACGAACGCCGTCCAGTCGTTGACACTGAAGGCGGCATCCGGCGAGATCCGGAGTTTCTGCAGGAAGATGAGCGCACCGGTCATAGCGGTCAGGCCGGCGGTGAGAACGTAAACGACGAACTTGTTGCGCCAGATGTCAATGCCGAAGCTCTCCGACGCAAGTTCGCTGTCTCGGATCGCGGTCAAGGCCAGGCCGTTGCGCGATCTCAACAGCAGATAGATCACCGCCAGAACGATCACGGCCATGGCAAGCGCAAGCCAGTAGGTGGTCGCCTCGCGCATTGAGCGGCTGGAGGCCATGTCCCGGACGATTGCGACGGGCAGGCTGGTACCGGAGCCGCCTCCCAGGGCGGAAACTTGTGCAAAGGACAACCGGAACACCTCTGCGATCACCCAGGTACCGATGGCGAAATAGGCGCCGCGCAGGCGGAAGATAAGCAGGGCAACCGGAACGGCGATAACAGCGCCGAGCAGCCCTGCGAGCGGGATTGCGGCCAGGGGAGAAAGGCCGGCGAAGATCGCCAGCGCGAACAGCATGTAGCCGCCGAAGCCGACGAAGGCCTGCTGGCCGACGGAGACAAGCCCTGCATAACCAGCCAGCAGGTTCCAGAGACAGGCAAGCGACAGATAGAGGAATATCTCGCTGAGGAGCCGCATGTCGGCCCGTCCCGCCCACAAGGGTGCCGAGACCAAGACGATCAGCACCAGCACACCTGCAACAGCCGCCACACGGCTCGCCGTTGAAGAGCGGGAAATGGAATAGGCATGAGCTGACGTTGTCATCAGTCGATCCTCGGAAACAGGCCGCGCGGGCGGACGGCAAGGACGATGAGGAAGGCGATGTGACCTGCAAGCAATTGCCAGCCCGGATTGATCTGTGCGCCGATGTTCTGGCTTACCCCGAGGATGATACCTCCGATCAGCGTTCCCCAGAGGTTGCCCAGACCTCCAATGATCACCGCCTCGAAACCGAAGATCAGACGCCCCGGACCGATTGAGGGATCGAAACTGGTGCGAATGCCAAGAAAGACACCGGCAAGGCCGACGACCGCCAGCGAGAGCGCCATGGCGAGCCCGAAGATATGGGCCTTGTTGAGCCCCATGAGCTGAGCGATATCCTGCTTGTCCGAAACCGCACGAAAGGCGCGCCCCAGTGCAGAGCGGTAAAAGATCCATTGCAGACCGGCGATCACGGCGACAGCCACGCCAAACATCAACAGTGGCAGGACGCCGATATTGAGATCGCCGGGGAGGGCGACGCTGGCGGTTTCCAGTGCGCCGGCGCTGATTTTTTGCGGGTCGGCGCTGTAGATCTCCAGAAGACCGTTCTGAATTATGACGGAGAGGCCGAACGTAACCAGAAGCGGCGGCAGAATATCATCGCCCAGGGTCTGGTTGAGGACCAGCCGCTGCAATCCATAGCCGATCCCGGCCATGACCGGCACGACCAGGATCAGGGCCAGCAACGGCGACAGGCCGAGCGTCGTGGTGATGGTCAGGCCAAGAAAGGCCGCAAGAACGATGAAGTCACCGTGAGCAATATTCACCAGCCGCATCACCCCGAAAATCAGCGAGAGGCCGGCGGCGAAGAGCGCATAGAGCCCGCCCAGCAGAATTCCCTGTAGGATGGCGTTGATCCAGTCCATCTTATACTCCGAAATAGGCGGCGCTTATGGCTTCGCGGGTGAGTTCGTCCGGTCGGCCTTGCAACGAAACCCGGCCTTCCTGGAGGCAGTAGACCCGGTGGGAAACGCTCACCGCCTTGGCAATGTCCTGCTCCACGATAATCGCGCTCATGCCCTCGCCGATGATGGCCGGCAGCGCTTCGTAGATGGACTTGATGACGATCGGCGCGAGACCGAGGCTGATTTCGTCGAAGAGAAGAATATCGGGGTTGGACATCAGCGCTCGGCCGATGGCGACCATCTGCTGCTGACCGCCTGAGAGTGCCGTGGCAGGCACATGGCGGCGTTCCTGCAAAAGCGGAAACAGATCCTGGACGGTCTTCAAGGTCCATGGCCCTTTCCGCCCCATCTGACCCCCGATCATGAGGTTTTCCTCCACGGACAGGGACTGAAAAAGCTGCCGTCCTTCCGGCACCATGGCGATGCCCAGATGCGCCACCTGATCGGCTCTCAGCGCGCCGATTGCCCGGCCTTTCCAGACAACCATCTCCGGCTTGTTCCGGATCAGACCGGTGATCGAGCGCATCAAGGTGGTTTTGCCAGCTCCGTTCGCGCCTATGATGGCAACGACTTCGGCGGGCTGAACATCAATGGAGATACCGAACAGGGCCTGGAAGTCACCGTAATGCGCTTCCAGTGCCTTCGTGGAGAGCAGAGCGTCAGGCATCGGCATCAACTCCCATGTAAATCTCCTGTACCGCCTGACTGGCCATGGTCTTCTTCGGGTCGCCGTCGGCAATCTTGCGGCCGAAATCGATGACGATCAGCCGGTCGACGACGGACAGAAGCGCATGGACGATATGCTCGATCCAGATGAGGGAGAGGCCCGTCTTGCGGATGGTATTGATGGTGGCCACCAGCTCGTGGCATTCCTTTTCGGTCAATCCGCCGGCGATTTCGTCCAGAAGCAGGATGCGGGGCTTTGCGCAGAGTGCGCGCGCCAGTTCCAGTCGTTTGCGGCCAAGCAGGTTCAGTTTGCCCGCCGGGTCGTTGGCCCTGTCGATCAGACCCGTCAGTTCAAGAATTTCAAGGCAGTGGGCGTTTGCCTTGGCTAGCGGACCAGCCGTGCCGTGTATCGCCGCCACCAGGGTGTTTTCAAAAACACTCATACCGGCAAAGGGTTGCGGGACCTGGAAAGATCGGGCGATGCCGCTACGGCACCGCCGCGCCGCGGATTGACGCGTTATATCCTGGCCGTTGAGCAGGATCTGCCCACTGTCGGCGCGGATCGTACCGGTGATCAGGTTGAACATAGAGGTTTTTCCGGCCCCGTTCGGCCCGATCACACCAAGCGCCTCGCCGTCACCGAGCCGATAGCTCAGATCATCGGCCACGGTAACCGCGCCATAGGCTTTGGAAACGCCCTTGAGTTCGAGAACAGCAGTCATGAAGACCTTCATGTCTGGGGCGGCACACGGCCCGGGAGCCGTGCGCCAGCCATGGCTCAGGACAGTAGCTTCAATTCGCCTGTGGTGGCGATGAACGGAGCACTGCGGTTTGCAGTAATCACCAGATCGAACCCGTTGGGGCCTTTCTGCCACTGACCGGCGACAAGCGGCGTCTTGGTCACATTCCGGACCGGACCGTTGCTCCAGTCTACCGGGCCGACCACCGTAGACAGTTTCGTCTTCTGGATGGCTTCCAGGATCGCGTTCGGATCTTCGAGATCGGCGCTGCGCCGGATCACGTCCGTCGCAACCTCAAAGAGTGCGTGTTTGAAGCCGATCGGCTGGGTCCAGGGGCGGCCGGACGCAGCCATGTAGCCGTCGGCCAGTTCCTTCGAAGACACACCGGTCAGCGACGACGAGAACGGGTGGTTGGGCGACCACCAGATTTCGGAGGTCAAGCCGTCACCGCGATCGCCCAAAGACTCGATCACGGAGGGGAACAGCAGTGCCTTGCCTATGGTTACAACCTTGGGCGTGAACCCCTGCTGGGCGGACTGCGCCCAGAAGGTTGCAAAATCCGGAGGGATCATGTTGCCCGTGATGATGTCACAGCCGGCTTCCTTGAAGGCGGAAATCTGGGACGAGAAGTCATCGGTCAAGGGTTGGTAGCGGCCCGGATCGGTCAGCGCATATCCCTCACCTGCGAGAGCGGGCGGAAAGCCATGGATCTCGTCGCCCCAGGCATTCCCGTCAGCGTCGTTCGGGAACAGGCCGCCGACCGTCTTGGCGACGCCACTTTGCTGCCAGAGGTCCAGGAAAGCGTTGATGACGTCCTCAAGCCCCCAGAAGAAATGGTATGTATAGTCGAAGCCAGTCTGCGGATCGCCGTTGCGGCCGAAGAAATAGGGTTGCCAGGGACAATCGGTGGTGATGCAGGGGACTTCGTTGAGTTCCGCCTGGTCCGACACCGGGTTGGTCGTGTCCGGGGTCGAGGCGGCGACAATCAGGTCCACCTCCTCTCCGAGCAACAGTTCGGATGCGACTTCCGCGGCCCGGTTCGGGTTTGATTGGCTATCCTTCGAGATGATCTCGACCTGATAGGTCTTGCCGTTGTTTTCAATACCGCCGGCCAGGGCTTGCCTGATACCGGCAAGGACATAGTCGTCGGCTTCGGCGAAGCCGGCGAGTGGTCCGGTACGCGGGCTGACATGCCCGATTTTGATGACCGGGTTCGCGGCGTAGGCCCGTGTACGGGTCAAAATGGCGGGCGCGGCCAGACCGGCCGATGCGCCGGCCAGAAACGTGCGGCGGGAAATCCCTAATGTCTTCCGAAGATGCGTCATCGTTTCTCCTCCCAGATGCGCTTGTGCGCTTGATACGGCGGCTTCCTAGTCCTCCAAGATGGTTTCGAGCTTCCGCAGATGGGTCGCGACACGCTGCCGGACATCCTCCATGTCCTTCGGCGTCCAGCTCCTGAAGCCTTCCCCGCTTTTCATGCCAAGCTTGCCTTCCTCCACAAGCCTGCGCAGATAGGGGGACGGTTCCGGCCGGTTGTCCAGATCGGCCAAAACGTTTTCATGAATGTCGAGTGTCAAATCGGTGCCGACCAGATCCGCGTTCGCAAGGGGCCCCAGAACCGACAGGCGGCGGCCGAAACTGGCGTTGACAACCACGTCCACGGCCTCCGCCGTGCAGACACCGCTTTCGACGAGGTAAATTGCCTCGCGCCACAGGGCATGCTGCAGACGATTGCCGATGAAACCGGCGACGTCCTTATCCACCCGAACCGGTGTCTTGCCGACGCTCTCCAGCAAAGCCATGGTTTTGTCGATTGTGGACTGCGCCGTCCGTTGAGTTCGGATGACCTCCACAAGGGGGATCATGTGCGGCGGGTTCCACCAATGAGTTCCGAGCGCCCGGGTCCCGTCATCCAGGTCCGCCATGATGGTGGTGATCGGAATGACGGAGGTGTTGGAGGCGAGGATCGCGGTTGCCGGCGCGTGCCGCTCCACCTCCTTAAACAGCGACCGCTTCAGGTCCGGCTTTTCCGGAGCTGCTTCAAACACGAAATCTGCTCCAGAGACGCACGCGGGAAGACCGGCTTTTGCCGTGATCCGGGACAGCGTTGCGTCAATCTCCGGCCGGGTGTAGCCCATCGCCTCGAGGCTGGCCAGGACTCGGCCCGGCAAGACCTCAAGGCTTGAGGGCAGGGGATCGTAAACCCTGACGTCATGCCCGGCATTGGCGAATGTCAGGGCAATGCCGTGTCCCATGAGACCTGCGCCCAGCACCGCGATGATTTTTGTGTCTGCCATCACCTAGCCCGCCGTATAGCCGCCATCGGCATAAAGTATGTGGCCCGTATAGAAATCCGAAGCTCTGGAACTCAGGAACAGTAACGGGCCGATGAGGTCTTCCGGTTCGCCAAGTCGTCCTTTCGGCACACGGGCCAGAAAGCCGTCTCGGAACCCGCGCGCCTTGTCGTCGTCCTCGAACATCCAGGCGGTGAGTGGCGAGCGGAAGACGGTCGGTGCGATCGCATTGACCGTGATCTTGTCTTCGCCGAGCTCACAACCGAGCGCCTTGGTGATGCCATCGACGGCAGCCTTGGAGGCGCAGTAGGCGGTATAACCGGCAGGATGTCCCAACAGGCCTCGGGCCGACGAAACCAGCACGATCTTGCCGCCGCTCACCTGCGTCTTCATCTGCTTTGTGGCCGCACGGGCAAGCAGCCAGGACTGGGTGACATTGGCATCCATGACGTTTTCGAAATCGCCGGGCGTCAGCGCGTCAATCTTGGCAACCTTGTTCATGCCGGAGGCGACAACCAGAATGTCGAGAGCGCCGAACCGTTCCCGGGCAAGCGCAATCAATCGGTCGCAAGCGCTTTCATCACTCGGGCGAATGGCAAGGCAAACAACTTCGGCGCCCAGGTCTTGGCACGCGTTTTGAACGTCTGACAGAGCGTCGGCGTTTCCGGCCGCCAGCACAAGCCTGCAGCCCGCACCGGCTAGCGCCTTGGCCGCGACGGCTCCGAAGGCGCCGGACGCACCGGTGATCAGGGCCACCTTGCCGGCAACATCGAAAAGGCCAAGAGGATTGCGCCAACTGTCGGTCATGGTTTTGTCTCCGGCGGATAGGGAATGACGACCAGCATGGTGCAGGTGTGGTTCGAGCGGTTCTCGATGGTTCTCACCTCGCCCGGCGCGATCGTGCAGCTATCGTATTTCTTCAAGATGGTTTTCGAGCCATGTGCCTCGACGGTCATCTCGCCCTCGAGAATGACATAGACCTTTTCAAAAGGTGTCGAATCCGGCCCGGCGCCTCCGCCCGGCAGAAACTGGCTGAGGCCCACCCACTGATTTTCCGGCCCGCCTGGCTCAAATCCCTGGAGACGCAATCCAACCACCGCCCGGTGGTTCGGCGCCTCATAGGGTTCGGCGTCTTCGAAACGTTTGATATGCATCGGCGTCCTCCCAGATCCCCGTATGCGGGCCGGCCGCCGAAACGGCCGGCTCAGTCAGATCAGAAGCTCTCGCCGGCTTCGATGCGATATTGCTGACCCTTGTCGATCATGGCCACCAGACGGATGATGCAGCCGTCACCGCGATCCCAGTTCCATGGGAAGAAGGCAAAGGTGCAGCGCTTGCCGGTGACTTCGTCGAGGTCGCCACCAACATTTTCAATGCCGAGAATGCCGTTGCTGAAAAGCTTCTGGTGCACCGGCTCCCACTCGGGAAAATCCTCTTCCCAGCCTCTGCCGCCGGACCATTCCTTATATTCCGCCTCCAGATGCGGCAGGATCGGACCGTTACGCTGCGGGCCTATGGCCGTTGCGAGCGGATGGTCGTTTGCCTGGGTATCATGCCCAACGACCTTGATGCCCTTTTCGACTATCCAATCAGCCGCTGACGGGACAAGGCCGGGGCAATAGGCGAAATAGTCGCCATCTTCATATTGCTTGTGCCAGCCGGTGTTGATGATCAGGACATCGTTTTTGCGAATGGCATGGCCACAGGCCTTTTCAAGATCGTCGCCGGTGATCTGCTCCCACTTCTTCTTCGGAATCGACACGACCAGGCCCGAACCGAAGAAATGCGGCAGCGGCACTTCATCGATAAACGGCGTGCCCTGGACCACATGCGCCGGCGCATCGATATGGGTCGTGACATGCATGGTGGTGGTGATGGTCTGCGACAGGACCCCGGATTTTGCCATGTAATGCTTCCGGTCGATCTGGACGTCCTGAAAGTAAGGCCAATTGGGGCACTGAAAGCCGTAGCGGTGCGAGAGATTGTAAAACTCCACGCCCATGTCGTTGTTCAGGTTTTCCTGAAACTCGATCCCGCGAATGGTCACTGACATGTTGGTTCCTCCCGAGGGTCAGTGCGTTGCTGTATTGCTTTACGGTACGATTGTATCATAATGCGGTCAAGCAGTTTCTCGACAAATCGAGAAACTTTGCCTATATGGCCTAGTCAGAACCGAACCGAATTGAACGGCGCGACTGGGAAAAATGGGCTGAAGATGACGGCGGACATCATGGAAACCGAACGAAAAACGCAATCAAACCAAGGAATTCAGGTCATTTCCCGGGCAGCGGAGATCCTGCGAATTCTCAAGAAGGACAATTCCGGACTGAGCCTCGGGCAGATTGCCGACCGTGTACATCTGCCCCGCTCTACGGTACAGCGGATCGTGAATGCGCTAATCGCCGAACGCCTCGTGATGGCCAGCGCTGCGGAAGGCGGATTACGGCTGGGGTCGGAAATCCAGTCTCTGGCCGCGGCTGGGCGGATCAACATGGCCGAGCTGGTCCGGCCGATCCTGGCGGAACTTTCCAGGGAGACAAAGGAGACGGTCGATCTCGCCGCTTTTCGCGACGACCATATGGTGTTCGTCGATCAGGTCGTCGGCTCCCATCGCTTGCGTACCGTTTCTGCCGTCGGAGAGGTTTTTCCGATGACGGATACGGCAAACGGCAAGGCTGCACTTTCCCTGATGGAGGACGATGTTCTTGTCGCGATCGCAGGGCCAGAGCTCAAAGCCGACGGTAAAACCGCCAAGCCGCTGTCGGAGTTCATGAAGGAGGTCGAAGACATCCGGAAAACCGGGATTGCCTGGGATCTCAACGAACATACGGATGGGATATCTGCGGCAGGTTTTGCGTTCAAGGACCCCATGGGGCTGATCTACGCCGTCTCCGTTCCGGTGCCGTCACATCGGTTTGAAAAACTGAAAGACAAGCTCGTGGAGCTGCTTCTGGACGCTCGGAAATCGATCTTGCAGCTCATTTGATTCATGACAGGAAAAGCTGCGGCTAAGATGCGGGTAGCCGACCCAGACCTCATCCATTTTCGGAGCTCCTCTTCTCGCGACAATGCACCTCGATTTCGTCCCGCGTCGCGGTGACGGCAGCATCGTTGTCACCGACGGGAACAAGAATAGCGGCATCACCGATCATGGCCCGATAGGGCTTCATGTCACAAAAGAGGCTCCACCGTCCATGAACGGCTACCCTTCCATGCGGTAAAGTATGCCTTTGCGCTACCCGCATCCCAATAAACGCGGATGCGGCGGAATGAGGGAGATCATCCAACCTGGGCGATGTCTGGGACTATCCGTCCCACCGGTTTCCCAGACCTGCATTGCGGCACTGCACTGTGTCCGCCTGGTGGACGCCTTCGTGTTTCGGGTACCTCGATCCGAGCTCTAATCCCTATAGTCCGACCGTTGCGTTTGGGAGGACCGCAGCGCTGCAGCCCTAAGGGCCTGTCGTTTTACAGGCACTTTGACCTCCGTCTTTATCTACAACGAGAAACGGATGTCATGCACAGCCCCTCTTTGAGAAAGATCGTCCCGAACAGTTTCTTGGCCGCCGCCGGCATCTGCTTTCTGTTTGGCACTGCCGTCACGGTCTGCGATGTCGTCCTGCGCGCGATTGCCGGGACGAATGTTCCAGGTGCCATCGAGTTGACGTCGCTTTCCATCGGCCTCGGTGCGCTTCTGTCCATGCCGGTCTGCTACGCCAAACAGGGACATGTCAGCGCAAAACTGCTTTCCGAGTTGGCACCGGCCCGCTTCGCACGGCCTTTTGGCCTCTTGGGGAGTGTCGTGTCTCTCGGCTTTTCCGGACTGATCCTCTGGGCTGTGGGCCAGAACGCTCTTGCCAAGGCGGGTTCCCCGGAAACGACACCTGATCTCGGCTTTCCGATACCGATCGCCCTGACCGTCGTCACGCTGGCCCTCCTTGCAGCCTTCCTCGCCGCGATGGCGGGCGTCTGGTTGGTCGTTCGGAACGAAAAGGCTTGATAATGGACGGACTTCTGCTCGGCGGGCTCGGCTTCGGCGCCGCCATCATCATGATTTTTCTGGAAATTCCGGTCGCCGTCGCCCTTGGTCTCGTCGGTCTTCTGGGCGCTGCGATGATCATCGGCTTTGCCGGTGCAATGACGATTGGCGCGACCACGGTCTGGGACAGTGTCACCAACTACACGCTGACCATGCTACCGCTGTTCGTCCTGATGGGAAATCTGGCAGCGCACAGCGGCTTGTCGGCCAAGCTGTACCAGTCCATGTCGGTGCTTTTCGGTCATCGCCGGGGCGGACTGGCGCTTGCGACCATCGGCGCTTCTGCCGGTTTCGGCATGATCTCGGGCTCGTCTCTTGCCACCACCGCCACCATGGGCCGGATCGCCATGCCCCAGATGAGGCAGGCGGGATATTCGAAGTCACTTTCGGCCGGGTCCGTCGCAGCCGGTGGCACGCTCGGAATCCTGATCCCTCCGTCGACGGTTCTGGTGATATATGCGTTCATCGCCGAACAGTCGATCCGCGAACTCCTGCTTGCCACCACCGGCCCCATCTTTCTGGCAATCCTTCTCTATTGTCTGGCGATCTGGGTCCCGATCTGGGCCGGCTGGTCGACTGCGCCCCAGCACGAACGCGCCCACCGCGACGAACGCCGCGCGGCGCTGAAGGAGCTGCTGCCGCCGCTGGCGATCTTCGGCCTGATCATGGGCGGCCTTTACAGCGGCGTCTTCACAGCCAACGAAACGGCGGCCATCGGCGCAGCCCTGGTTCTGGCCTACGGGTTCCTGTCGCGCAGATTGTCGCCGAGTGGATTTCTCGAGGCTGTCAGGGATACGGCACTGACCTGCGGGGCGCTGTATCTCGTCATGATCGGCGCCAATCTGTTCAATTTCTTTCTCGCGCTGTCAGGCCTGCCGTTCGCGTTGACCGGCATGTTCTCGGGGATCATCGATCAGCCGCTCCTCGTCATTCTTCTGATGCTGGCAATCTACCTTGTGCTCGGGACGCTCATGGACAGCCTCGCCATGCTGCTGCTGACTGTCCCGCTCTTCGTTCCGGTCGCACAGGCCGCCGGGATCGACCTGGTCTGGTTCGGCATATTCGCGGTGATGGTCGTCGAAATGGGTCTCATCACACCGCCGGTCGGCATGAACCTGTTCGTTCTCAAGACCGTGTCCCCCGACATCCGGTTGACAGAACTCTGGAAAGGCGCGGCGCCGTTCGTCACTGCCGATTTCATCCGCGTCGCCATCATCATCGCCGTCCCGGCGATCGTGCTCTGGCTGCCGCTCAATGCCATGTGACTTCAAAGGGAGGAATTCATGTTCAACAAACTGCTGAAAACCACGGCCATCGCGCTCTTCTGCGCATCATCGCTGACCGCAACACTTGCGGAAGCCCGCCAGATGCGTGTCTCGTCGTTCGAACCAGCGCAGGGTTTCTATTCCGCCAAGATCCTTCAGCCCTGGATCGACAAGGTCAACGCCAAGCTTTCCGACGGGACTGAATTCAAGCTGTATCCCGGTTCGATCCTGGGTGCCCCGCCCGCACAGGCGGATCTGTTGAAGGCTGGTGTCGCCGATGTGGCACTGGTGGTGCCGACCTATACACCCGGCGTCTTTCCCCTGACAGGCGTGGTTGAAGTGCCGGGCATTGTCAGCAATGGCGCGGAGGGGGCTGACATTCTCAATACACTGTTTGAGGACGGCAGCCTTGCCGGGGAATATACCGACTATAAAGTCATCGCGCTGTTCACAACACCTTCCTACCGGTTCTTCATGGCAAGCGATCCGGTCACGGAACCTTCGCAGCTTTCCGGTCTCAAGTTGCGCTCACCGTCGAAGTTCGGCTCCGAGCTTTTCGACATGGTCGGTGCATCCGGTGTCGGACTGCCCGCGCCTCAGGTCTATGAAGGTCTGGAACGAGGCGTGGTCTCAGGCGCTGTCTGGGTAATGGACGCCTATCGAACCTTCCGCCTCAACGAGGTTGCTCCGAATATCACCACCACCGGCTTCATCGCTTCGCCCATGGCAATCCTGATGAACAAGGCCACCTACGACAGCCTGTCCGACGCCGACAAGGCCGTCATCGACGAGATGTCGGGCCGTGCAACGGCGGAATGGATTGCCTCAGTCGTCGATGCGACAGATGCCGAGATCGAAAAGAGCTTCCGGGAGAACGGCAAGGTCAACTTCATTGATCTGGACGATGCGGGCCAGGCCGCCTGGGACGAGGCATTCGCGGGTGCCGCGCAAGCCTGGGTCAAAGGTCAGCCGGACGCGGACGCCGCTGCGACCACTCTGGAGCGTGCGAAGGAAATCGCCGGAGAATGAGCCGGCCCGTGTCTTCCGCACCTGGTATGGCAGGAATGACCGGTCCCGTTCGACCAGCGGACGGACAGGTGGCCCACAGCCTGTCCGTCCAACGGACGGCGCCCAATCTCGCCTGGGAGCGGGCCGTCTGCGGCGCCTAAACTGTGACATCGCAAATTCAAACAGGAAAACGACCATGGCAATCAATGCACTGGGCTATCTCGGCGTGCGCTCCGACAGGCTGGATGACTGGAGCGACTTTGCCGGCAAGCTGCTCGGAATGCAGAAGATCGACCGCGGTAAAACGGCGCTCGCCTTTCGAATGGACGACCGGATGCAGCGCCTGCTCGTGTCGGATGAAGAGGGCGACACCCTCGCCTTCATGGGCTGGGAGGTCGAGCATGCGGATGACCTTCAGACCTATGCGGACCGGCTCGAAAGGTCGGGCGTCAAGGTGACCCTCGGCTCAAAGGCGCTGTGCGACCGGCGCTTCGTCGAAAGCCTGATCGCCTTCGAGGACCCGATGGGCAACCGCATCGAACTGTTTCACAACCCGATGATCGCATCAGACCCTTTCCGTCCGGGCCGGCCGATAGACGGCTTTCTGACCGGCCCCATGGGAATGGGGCACGCGGTGCTGCATGTGAAGAACATTGACGTCATGCTGCCCTTCTACCGGGACCTTCTGGACTTTCACGTCTCGGATTACGGCCTTCAGCCGTACGGGCTCTACTTCTTCCATGTGAACGGACGCCATCATTCCTTCGCAATGGTCGGATCGGGACAGGCCGGCTTCCATCACTTCATGGTCGAATTCCAGAACCTCGATGACGTCGGGCAGGGGTACGACCTTGCCCAGCAGGAGGAGGGCCGTGTCGCCTATACGCTCGGCCGGCACACCAACGACTACATGACATCCTTTTACGCCAACTCGCCTTCGGGGTTCTTCGTGGAGAACGGCTGGGGCGGCCGGGTCATCGACCCCGCCACCTGGGAACCGCACGAGACCCACGACGGGCCAAGCTTCTGGGGCCATGAGCGCCTCTATCTGACCGAGGAAGGCGGACGCAAACGCCTGCGTGACATGCGCCTTGAAGCCGCTCGGGCCGGCCGGCGTTCGCCGCCCGTCGTGGAGTGCCCGTGGCTTTACGGCGAACTTGCAAAACAGGGGAAATAACCATGGAGCATTTCGACGTCGCCATTGTCGGCTATGGGCCGGCCGGCGCAACGCTCGCTCACCTTCTGGGCCAATGCGGGCTGAAAACGCTCGTTCTGGAGCGGGAAAACGCACATTATCACCTGCCGCGTGCGGTGCATTTCGATGCCGAGGTGATGCGCGTCTTCCAGTGGATCGGCATCGCCGACGAGATGGAAAAAAAGACCCATCACCATCCGGGCATGCGCTTCGTTGATCCGCAGGGCAAACTGCTTCTCGACTGGCCGCGGCCGCAGGGTGAAGGGCCACAGGGCTGGCGGGCGAACTACCGATTCCACCAGCCAGACCTTGAAGAATTGCTGCGCGACCATCTGGGTCGGCGACAGGATGTCGAGGTGCGCAGCCGCTGCGAGGTTTTCCATGTCGAGGACAAGGGCGATCGGGTCGAACTGCGCTACGAGGACATGAGCTGCGGCAGCATCGAACGTATCTCGGCGCAATATGTCGTCGGCTGCGACGGAGCACGCTCGCTCATACGCCGCTATATCGAGAGCGGCATGGAAGACTATGGCTTTCATGAACGCTGGCTCGTCGTCGACGTGATCCTGAAGACCGAAAAACCGGAACTTGGTGATCATTCGATCCAGTATTGCCGGCCCGAAAGACCGGCGACGTACGTGCGCACCCCGGGAATGCGCCGCCGCTGGGAAATCACCGTGCTGCCCGAAGAAGACAGCGCGCAGATCACCAGGCCGGAAAATGTCTGGGCGCTTTTGTCCGACTGGATCACACCGGACGAAGCGGATCTCGAACGCACCGCTGTCTATGTCTTCCACTCGCTGGTCGCGAAAGACTGGCGCAAGGGACGGCTTCTGCTGGCTGGCGACGCCTGCCACCAGACACCGCCCTTCATGGGCCAGGGAATGTGCGCAGGCACACGCGATGTCGCCAATCTGTTCTGGAAGCTGGCGCTCGTCTGCAAAGGCAAGGTCACGGGCACCAACGCCGAACTTTTGTTAAACACCTATGAGAGCGAACGAAAACCGAATGCCCGCGAATACATCCAGACGGCCGTGCGTCTTGGCGGCTTGATCAACACCGCCGGAACGGAAGAAGCGCTCCGCGCCGCCCTGCCCACGCCTGACGGGTCCGCCCGCATGGAAAGCATTGCTCCTCCCCTTGGGCACGGCCTTGGACAGGGGGAGAAGGCAGGCCGTCTCTTCGGCCAGCCGCGCCTCAACGACGGAACGTTGATGGACGCTGTTTTTCCGCATCAGTTCGTCGTGGTCGCAGAGGCGGGACTTGCGGAAGGGCTCGTGTTGCAGGAAGGCGTCGCCCTGGTGACGACAGAGACCTCGAACGCGGCTGAGCACCTCGCCCGCCTCGGCGCGCGCGCCACCGTTCTCAGGCCCGACCGGCACACGCTGGGCGGCGCCGACACAAGAGATGAGCTCGAAGCGCTGCTGGCGCTCGTGCTTCCGAACCCGATCGAAACACAACAACCGGAACTGGTCTAACACCCATGAAACTCTGTTCTTTTTCCAAGGACGGCGCGTCCTCCTACGGACTTGTGACCGACAAGGGGCTTGTCGATCTCGGCAGGAGGCTTGCCGAAAAAACGCTGCGCGATTTCCTCGCCAGCGGCGACATGGCAAAAGCTGCCAAACTGGCTTCGGAAGAGCCGGAATACGCAGTGGAGGAAGTGGCCTTCGATCCGGTGATCCCGAACCCGGACAAGATCATCTGCGTCGGGCTCAACTACCATGACCACATCACTGAAACCGGCCGCGAAGAAACGCCGAACCCGGTGCTGTTCGCCCGCTATTCCGGGTCCCAGATCGGACACGGCGCACCGCTGATCAAACCGCTGGAATCCGACATGTTCGATTATGAGGGTGAGGTCGCCGTGATCATCGGCAAGGAAGGCCGTCGCATCTCCGAAGAAGACGCTCTCAGCCATGTTGCAGGCTATTCCTGCTACAACGACGGCTCGGTGCGTGACTGGCAGAAACACACCCACCAGTTCATGCCCGGCAAGACCTTCGCCGGCACCGGCGGCTTCGGACCGTGGATGGTGACATCCGACGAAATTCCCGATCCGTCGAAGCTGCATCTGCAGACGCGGCTCAATGGTGAAGTGGTCCAGGATACGGACGTCTCGCTGCTGGTCACATCCATTCCCCGCCTCATCGCCTATTGCTCGACCATCCTGCCGCTTCTGCCCGGCGACGTGATTGTGTCAGGTACGCCGGGTGGCGTTGGTGCCAGGCGGTCTCCGCCACTTTTCATGAAGGACGGTGACGTCTGCGAGGTCGAAGTGTCGGGCATCGGCATTCTGTCGAACCCGGTGAAAGCGGAAGTCTGACTTTTTCCCAAGCCCGGCCTGTGCAATGGTCCTGCCATGCTCAGTGAACCGGCGACCTCTCCAAAAACATCCGGGTCCGTGCGCGCACTCGCGCGCGGACTTGCCATATTGCGCTATGTGAACAAGGTGGGCGAAGCTCGCCCGGGTGAGGTGGCCAAGGCTCTCGATCTGCCGCGCCCAACGGTCTACAGGCTTCTGGAGACCCTGGAGGAACTTGGCTATGTCGCGTTTTCCGCGACGTCAAACTACGTCAGGGTCACACGGTTCGCCGCAGCGCTCGGAGACGGTTACGCGCTCACCACGGAAATCACGCAAGCGGCCGGCCCAATCTTCAGCGAATATTCCAGACAGGTTGTCTGGCCGCTCGACCTTACAGTCTACAACAATGCAGCAATGGTCATCCAGGAGACGACCCATGGCCGGTCGCCGCTGTCGATCGACCGCGGCATGACCGGGTATCGTCTGCCGGTGCTGCGAACCTCCAGCGGGCGTGCGTATATCTCCTTCTGTCCCGATGAGGAGCGCGCGCTTATCTTGGATCATCTGCGCCGTCTCGGAGATGAGAAGGATGCCCCGTTTCTGGAGGAACGCTGGCTTTCAAGGCTGCTCGAAGAAACTCGCAATCGCGGCATCGCCATCAGGGACAGCGGCGAATTTCGCCCGGAAACCGCTTCCATTGCCGTACCGATCCGCTCGGCCGGCGCTGTTCTGGGCTGCGTCTCGCTCATCTGGATCCGCAGCGCCATGAGCACGCCGGAGGCGCTTGAAAAGTTCGGGCCCCTGGCTCTCGAAATTGCCGAGAGGATCGCCGACGCACTGCGTGACTAGTCCATCGGCTGCTGTGAACGCTGAACGGGATCGAAGCGTTCAAGCCGCTGAAGCTCCTCTGCCGAAAAATGTGGCCGATGGGCATGAATTCCCCAAAAGGGCGTCGTCTCATTTCGCTGGCATCTTCTCCCTGAAGACTTCGGCCGGCGTGCCGGTTGGTGTTTTCGACGGTGCCTTTTTGCCAGGGATCACAGAACCAGGTCTGTGTTCCAATCTCTGCCTGAAGATGCGGCCACGCTACAAACTCGGTTCCACGGTCGAACGTGATGGATTTTCGGGAGCGGATTCGCAGGGGGCACATCGCATCGATGACCTTGCCGAGCACCAAATGTGCTTTCCTTTTGGCGCGTGAAGGCCTGAGGCTGACGTCAGTCTATTCACAGCCGACCTGCACTCTAACGCGTGCGGCTCTCCTCACAGGGCGTATTCCCACGCGTAGCGGTCTGACGCGCCCGACGCTTTCCGGAGAGAACCCGACGACCAGAAGATCGAAGCAACACTTCCGATGCCGGTTATCGCGCGGCTCTTGCGGGGAACTGGCATCTGGGCGAAGCGGAAGGATCTCGCCCGCATGAGGCCGGGTTTGACGAGTTTTACGGAATTCTTTCGGTCATCAGCGACATGTCTCAGCAACTTGATGAGCGCCTTTATCCAGACATGGTCCTGCGCCCCCGAAAGGCTGGCAGCGTTGAAGGAAATTTCAGAAGCAGCCATTACCCGGGGCGTCTAGGGGCAACCTCTCGAAGTTGCGGAGGAAATTACCTCGATAGAAGAACTTGCGGAAATTGATCAGAAATTTGCTGACTTTTCAGAAGATTTCATCCGCAGGGCATCTGCTGACAATGTTCCGTTCTTTCTCGAACATGCCTTTGCGCGTGTCCACAAAGACAGCTATCCGGCAAAGGGATATGCCGGAAAAAGTTCGGCCGGGTTCCCCTGCAAGGACGCCATTGTGGAGGTAGATGACATTGTGGCCCGGTTGATAGGCGTGCTCGAAGAGACAGGTCAACTTGAGAACGCCTTCATGTTTCTGACGCCGGACAAAGGGGCAAATGAAGACCTCTATCCCGACAACGGTTTTCAGCCGTGGCGGGGTAGGGAACGACCTGGGAATGCGGTGTGCGTGTGCCCTTCATCGCATATTGGCCCGGAATGATTGCTCCCGGCTGTGAAGGTGACGGCCTTATCGATCTGACCGACTTCTTAAATACTTCACTCGCATTGGTGGGCAAATCGGGTGCGATACCAAGCGAGCGCTATATAGACGGCATCGATCAGTCGTCATTCCTGCTTGCGGACAAGGGAGAGTCTCTGCGGGACGCCGTGTTCATGTATTCGGAAAACAATTTGATGGCGCTCCGATGGATGGAATACAAAATCCACTTCAAGGTCATGCAACAGCATGCGCCCAGGAGGAACCTGGATCAGACAACGGTGTCGGATGTGGGCATGAGCCCCTGGGTCTACAATCTCTATACCGATCCCAAGGAGCAGGCGAGTTCGGGCCATTCCAGGTTTGAATGGGGTCTGCCACAGGCTCTAAAACGAGTTCAACGCCACCTCGCGACTTTTGCCGATTATCCAAGTACAGATATTGGGCTCGGAAAGCCCTAAATAACTTGGATTAACTTCTCTTGGGGGGGATTGCCCAACCTGCAAGTCCGCTACCGGCCCCAGAGCGGGTGGGTTGGTCTTGGCGTTGGGTGACCAGCCCGACCTGCTTCGCGCCTTCAAGTCAGTCATCGCACGCGTTCGCCCGCTGCCTTGAAACGACCGTCTATTGAATGGACCCAAATCCATCTTTTCTCCCGGCTGAGTTCTGCGATCGCCCAGATGATCTGACATAGGTCGACTATCACCCGGGCGACGGCTCTCGACGCAGGCGTCATCCGGCCGTCGGGGACAAGGTGTTTCCGTTTGCGCAGACGGCGGACGCCTTGGCCTGTGTCGAGACCGGACGCGCCAGGGGCAAGGTTGTGGTCACTTTAAGTAGGTGGGAGCACGACCATGCGTCATGACAACTTTAGGCCTGACGGGCCTTTCGATTTGCGTAGCGCCGGTCGCGTTCAGCTTTACGAGCTGCCTCGTCCTGCAGGACGCGCTCGATACGGGTCTTGTCAGCCAGCTCGCGCGCATCGATTTCAGCTCTGGCTGCGGCAGCAACGGCGGCTTCTCTTGCTGCTGCTTCCGTGGCAACGCGGTTTTGTTCTTCAAGTTTCGCCTGTTCGCGCTCGGCCCGGCGCTGTTCACGAGCTTCGGCGATCAAACGCCGCTCCGCCTGTTTGGCTTCTCGGGTCGGCTCGGCAGCTTCCCTGGCGGCACGAAAGGCCTCAACAAGGGCTGCCTTGGCGCCCGTCGCAGCGCTGCGACGGTCGGCGTGTTCGCTGTTTATATTTCTTTTCAAATCTCAATTCCATTTGACGGGTTAGATATAGCGGCTTCAGGACTTTCTTGCCCGTTTTGAAGCCGGCTTGGTTGCTGAGGCCACACTGTCTTGCAATTCCTTGGCAAGCCGAGCCTCGCGCAGTCCCTGGTTGTTTTCGTTGCGGGCGATTACGATCGAGTTCAGGTTTTCAATCGCACGTTGGCGTTCGAAGAGTTGCGACTGGGCTTTACCAAAAGCGGATTCGGCCTGCTGGCGAAGGTTGCGGTAGTTCTCGGTCGTAGCTTTCTTCGTAGTGGCCGCTCACCAGTGAGCAGCTACGAAAAAGGCCAGGCAACTTGCCTGACCTTGCTTGGTCTCATGCTTTCGACAGTGCCAGTACATCCGTGGTCAAGGGAAAGCAGATTCCGGATCTATCAGGCGGCCTGCAGATTGCAGGCGGACATCTTGCCCGACTTGGTGTCGCGCTCCATGTCGTAGCCGATTTTCTGGCCTTCAACGATTTCGTGCATGCCAGCACGCTCGACAGCGGTGATATGGACGAATGCGTCCGGGCCGCCGTTGTCAGGCTGGATAAAGCCGAAGCCTTTGGAGGAATTGAACCATTTTACTGTGCCAGTGGTCATGATGAACCCTTTCATAGCATAGAGAGAAGAACCGGCAAGCCAGAGGCTCGCAGGTGGTGATAACGATGCTTTAAAGGGAGGGTTCGTTAAGAACGCGGTGCCAATCGCGTTGTAACCAAAGCTCGGCAAGAAAATATCGATATCGTTCGTATATGGATTTTCAATGAGAATGTCAACGTCTACTTTTGTTCTTGTAATACCGTCAAAATGGATTGTTGTCGGACGAACAGAAAAAATCAGCCATGCGACCCAATAAAACCACCGGATAATTGTCACGTGATTTTTTGCCGGTTGTTGAAAATAAAAAGGGAAAAAGATTTTTGCGAATTTAATCTTGCGGTCACTTAGCCCTTGAGTGGCACCGTATCGCACGGATTCAACAATATCAGCGTCGAGCTATGTCCAGTTGTTCTCGCGAAAATTCACGAACGACCGCTGTCCTCCTCAGAGCTGTCTGTCAATAAGGTGCTCCCAAGTCGGTCGTTCCGAGGGTAGACATCGAATTTTCGCGCCTCCTCGTCGAAGAGTGCCTGAAGTTCGGCCAGCTTTTCAGGGTTCTCGGCGGCGAGATCATGGGTCTGCGAGAAGTCTTCCTCGATATTGTAGAGTTCCCAGATGCTATCATCGAAACCCACCGAGCCAGTGAGCACTCATGAAGCGCCATGGAACGAGGCGACGACCCAGCCGTCATGATAGAGAGCGCGATGGCCGCCGGTCTCGAAATACTGCGTATGTCGGGTGCCGGGTGCTGACGCATCGGCAAAACTATTTTCCATGCAGACACCCGTCGTGGGTGTCTGCTCTGCACCGTTCACGACCTTTGGCTCCGGAACGCCGACGGCCTCCAAGATGGTCGGGGCGATGTCCACGACATGATGGAACTGCGACCGGATCCCGACAGTGTCTGAAATTCGACTTGGCCAGCTGACGATCATGTCGTTCCGGGTTCCACCGAAATGGGAGGGCACGCGCTTCATCCACTGAAATGGAGAAGACCCCGCCCACGCCCAGCCGACGGGGTAATGGTTTTCGTGCGCCGGGCAGCCGATCTCGTCGATCTCCGGCAATTGGTTCTCGACCGTGTCCGGTATCCCGTTCTGGGTCATCATATTGTTGAGAGTACCAGTGACACTGCCTTCTGCACTCGGCCCGTTGTCGCTTGCCACGAGAATGATCAGCGTGTTGTCGCCCTCAGGCGTTGAACGAACTTGCTCGATCAACCTGCCGATTTCATGGTCCGTTTGCGCAAGAAAGCCGGCGAACACTTCCTGGTGCCTGCTAAACAGAGTTTGGGCATCCGCGTCGAGCGAGACCCATGTCTTTTTGCCGAGACAGGGTCTGTTCGCGCACCGCGTCCCATCTCTGATCGAACTTGCCTGAAAGCTTCTCGATCCAGTCTTTGCTGACATGCAGGCGCGCGTGGACAGCACCTGGCGCGAAATAAAGAAAGAAGGGCTTGTCTGGTGCGATCGAGTCTTGGCGGTCGAGCCAGGCGATCGCATCATCGACCAAATCGACGTTGAGATTGTAGCCCTCTTCGGGACGGGCTTCAGGCTCGACGGGCGTGTTGCGAAAAAGCTGGGGCTCCCCACTAGCTAGTTTCTCCACCCTGGAAACCGTACCAGTATTCGAAACCCAGTCCAGTGGACCAGCGATCGAACGGCCCGATCGGAGAAGTTTCCCAGTTTGGTGCGTTGTGCCAGTTACCGAAGGCTGCGTTGGAGTAGCCGTGATCCTTGAGGATCTCCGCAATCGTACCGGACGAGCGTGGCCATATGCTGTTGTATCCCGGATATCCGGTGGACAACTCCGTGATCATCCCTTCGAAGGCACAGGCGGCAGTGGAAGAAAAGATCCATCACGAGGGGGTCTTGGGCAAATGCCACGCCCGACACATTTGATCGGATGCCATCCCGCCTCAAAGTCTTTCGCGGTCACCAACCAGCATAAGCGTCTGCAAACATTATAAATGGAGCAGGAGCCGACAGTTTGCCTACGGTGCCAGAGTTGATGGGGCCGTTCCTGGCGTAACCCGCCAGTCCGCAAGCCATTCCCAGGTCAGTCGTTAAATTCGTCATATTGCCTGCCCGAAAGCTGGCATGACTGTGCCGCAACGTTGTGTCACCATGCGTAAAGTACGAACCGAAGTGTTCCCCGGGGCGTATCGCGTGACCGACATTTCCCCTCTGATGCTCCGACAGTTTGGCTCCCCTTCGTTACCTGGCGAACAGCCCATCTAGCGCCTGTGGACAGTAGGATTTCCATTTCATTGCATCAGGCCAATTGTCCACTGGCCCTAGGCGGAAGTTTAGCCGAGCAGGTTAAAGATCGGGCAAGTGAATGGAGCCTCGAAAATCTTCGCGAATGATATGAATTCGTTACAGCTTTCCTGTTTGCAAGACAGGCTGTTTGTGTGCTGCAGTTGAAGCGCGGGGCAGGCCCTCTGCCTGTTCAAGACCGCCGAAGTTTTCAGAATTGGACGCCATGCAACTTCAAGCCATCGCCTATTTCAACGAACTCGCCCGCTGCCGCTCGATACGCGAAGCAGCGCAGAACCTCGGTGTTTCCCCGACCGCTATCAGCCGGCAGCTTGAAAATCTCGAATATCATTTCGGGGCGCCGCTGGTGGACCGGACCGCCCGCGGAATTGAACTGACCGCAGCCGGCGAGCTTCTGGTTCAGCGCTCGCGCAGCGCCATGAGGGAGTTCGACCTTGCCCGGCAACTCATCGACGACATGCGCGGCCTTCAGCGCGGCGAGGTTACTGTTTACGTCAACGGAGCGACAGGCGGGGCCATTCTGGCCGGGGTTCTGTCCGGGTTTTCTCGGGACTTTCCAGCCATCCGGGCAAATTTGCTGGAAGGGTCAGCAACGGAGGCCCTGAAGTCTGTGCATGAGGGCGATGCAGATATGGCGCTGACCCTGTTTTCTCCTTCCGAGCCGAAAGTCACCGCCCGCAGCCGTGTTCCGGTGCGGCACGCGGCAATCCTGTCGCCTGCCCATCCGGCCGCCGGAGTGCGGGAAGTCTCCCTGGAAACCCTTTGCGCCTATCCGCTGGCCATGCCGGACACAAGCTTCAGCTGCGGCAGGCCTTTGAAGAGCGGCTGTCTGCTGCCGGTAGATCGCCTGCAGACGTGGTGTTCACGACGCGCTCCGTCACCATCCAGAAAGAGCTTGCCCGGCAAGGGGCTGCCATCCTCATCCTGCCGGAAATTTCCGTCGCCCGGGAGGTCCGCTCCGGAGAGCTGGTTGTCCGGCCCCTGGCACGAGATGCTGCCATCGACACGCTGATCCAGTTGAGCCTTCCGCAAGGGCGTACGCTGAGCTTTGCCGCCGAAAAGCTTTCCGCCTATCTGGAGGCCAGGTTGCGATCCTATGGGGAAACAGGGGTCATGATGTGAGTGCAACGGAAACCGTAGCACTGCGGCCACAATATCATCATTGAATTTACACGGAAAGTTCGGGCAGAGTTTGGATGCAGGCGATGCAAAGCGCCTTCTTTCCAAACTGAAACCGGCAGCAGTCTGCCGGGTTTTCTCCTCTTCCTTGACGTTTCCGGATGGTGAAATGAACGGCATACTTGATCTTGGCGTGCGCGAACTTCTGAAGGCTTTTTCCGGCAAGACCGTATCGCCGAGCGACTACATGGCAGCGGTTTGCGAAAGGGTGGAGGCTTGCGAACCGAAGGTGGGCGCCCTTTACGATTACCGGCCCGAACAGGCCATGAAACAGGCGGAAGAAGCGACGCAAAGGTGGCTGAAAGGCGCTCCCAATGGTGCGCTCGATGGTGTGCCCGTCACCCTGAAGGAACTGATCGCCACCAAGGGAGACCCTGTCCCGATGGGAACGGCGGCAACCGAACTGGTACCTGCCGATGCAGACGCGCCGACGGCTGCCAGACTCAAGGAAGATGGCGCGATCATCTTTGCCAAGACCACCTGTCCCGATTACGGCATGCTGAGTTCGGGTCTGTCGACGTTTCACCAGCTCAGCCGCAACCCGTGGGATCTCAGCACCAATCCTGGCGGGTCGAGTGCCGGCGCCGGGTCCGCTGGCGCGGCAGGCTATGGTCCCTTGCATATCGGGACCGACATTGGCGGATCCGTGCGGTTGCCTGCCGGCTGGACCGGTCTTTTCGGTTTCAAACCGACCCAGGGGCGGGTACCGGTCTATCCCTATTATCCGGGCCGCTGCGTTGGCCCAATGACCCGCACCGTCGATGACAGTCTCATGGTCATGCCGGTCATCACGCGGTCCGACTGGCGCGATGCGACCTCCGTTCCCTATGAGGCACTCGACTATGACGTCGCCCCGGCGAATGTGAAGGGCATGAAGATCGGACTTATCCTGGACGCAGGAACGGGATTGAAGGTCGATCCGGAGGTGCGCGATGCGGTGCTCGCCGCGGCCCGGATGTTTGAAGAGCAGGGCGCGGACATCGTCGACCTTGGCCCCTTGCTGACGCGGGAAAATCTGGATGGTCTCGACACGTTCTGGCGGGCCCGTTTCTGGTCCCAGATGCGGAAACTGAGCGATGAGGCTCGGGGCAAGATCCTACCCTATATCCTTGATTGGGCCAGCGTAGCCGCGAAGATCGATGGAGCATCTGTCGCAGCAGGTTTTGATCACATGCTCGCCATGCGCCAGTCTTGCGCAAGCGCCCTGAACGGGGTCGGTGCTATTCTTTCTCCGGTCAATCCCATCGTCAGCTTTCCCGCAGAATGGCCGGCTCCGACGAATGATCCGGCGCTGCCTTTCGAGCATATCTGCTTCACAATGCCCTGGAACATGGGTGACCAGCCAGCCTGCTCCATCAACTGCGGGTTCTCGAAATCAGGCATGCCGATCGGTCTTCAGATCGTCGCGCCACGGTTTGAGGACCTGACCGTTCTGCGCCTTGCCAAGGCATTCGAGGAATGGCGCGGGCCGATAACCAACTGGCCGGTGATCGCGTCGTGATGCCGGTCGGTGCTTGGAGAGCGGCTCCTGCCTCATACCCTGCTGATGGTCCGGGCAGCCTGGACCAGAAGCGGGGCGAATTGCCGGGTGAAGTCTTCGGGCGTCCATTCGGACAGGGAACCGGCCACGTGTATGGCGGCAACCGGCCGTCGTGCCTGGTCAAGAATGGCCGCACCTATGGCGATTTCGCCAGGCAGAACCTGCTCAAGCGCGGTGGCGTAGCCGGCTTCGCGGGTTTCCCGGATCTTTTCCTTGAGAGCCCCGAGATCCGTCAGGGTCTTGGGCGTAAACGCCGCCCTGTACGAGCGGGTCAGGATGCTGTCGGCTTCGGCTTCTTCAAGCTGAGCAAGAATGGCCCATCCGCCGGAGACGCAAAACACAGGAACGCTGTAGCCGATGAAGGTCGATGTGAGGATCTCGCGCTTGCTTTGCAGCCGGGATGCATAGACCAGTCG
Organism: Roseibium aggregatum IAM 12614; assembly: GCF_000168975.1. Taxonomy (GTDB): domain Bacteria; phylum Pseudomonadota; class Alphaproteobacteria; order Rhizobiales; family Stappiaceae; genus Roseibium; species Roseibium aggregatum. The sequence continues at coordinate 17,718 of NZ_AAUW01000022.1, read as the reverse complement.
CAGATCGTCCCAGATGCTCAGATCCACCCTTTCCCGGACGGCTCGGCGCAATTCGAGCAGGATCGGGGTCGCCTTGACCACGACCGGGTTGAGCCGGAGAAAGTCGAGGGAATGGTCAAGCAGCCTGAGGCCTGGAACATAGCCCCGGTCATCCGGGTCGCGGGTGATGTAGCCAAGCGAGCGGAGTGTGAAGAGAATCCTCTGGACATTGCTGCGGCCAAGGCCCGTCAAGGAGCTGATTTCCTGCAAGGAAAGCGGTCGGTCGACCTGATGAAAGATCGACAGAACGTCCATAGCCCGCGCAATCGACTGAACGAAAAGGCCATCCTTTTCAGTCTCGCTGTCTTTTGGCGGCATGCTGGGCATCGATCGCAAATAATTTGAGCTCATGGTGCCTTCAAATAAATCGGTCCGACGATTGACCAGAGGCTGAAAAACCTTCTAGCATGATTATAGATACAACTGTATCGCACAGCGATACTCCAGTTCAAGACAAGATTTGGCGCAGCGCGGGACGCAAGACCACCGTCAGGTGGTTCACGGATCCGGTTGAAATGATCTCGGGCAGAGCGGAGGCGGTTTGAAGTGACTAAACGTGTAGCTGTTGCAGGGTTTCTCCATGAAACCAACACCTTCGCACCCTCACCAGCAACGTTCGCTCATTTCGAGGAAGGTGGCGGTCACATTCCGCTCAGCCGCGGATCTGAGGTCCTGAGCCGCAGCAAGGGTGTCAACATCGGCGTTGCGGGGGCTGCCGGGTTTGCCGAGGCAGCCGGTTGGGAGCTGGTGCCGCTTCTTTGGGCCGTTGCCATTCCCTCCGCCCACGTGGAAAAAGACGCCTTCGAGCAGATCCTCGGCGACCTGATCGAGCGCCTGAAGGCGGCGGGGCCGCTGGATGGACTATATATCGATCTGCATGGCGCGATGGTGTGCGAGCATCTGAATGACGGAGAAGGTGAAATCCTTGCCCGTCTTCGCGCCGCGCTCGGACCGGACGTTCCGATTGCCGCCAGTCTGGACCTTCATGGAAATACGACCCGCAAGATGGTGGAAGCCAGCGACGTCATGGTCGCTTACCGCACCTACCCCCATGTGGACATGGCCGAGACCGGCTACCGCACCGCGGTGCAGCTTGAGGCGCTGATGAGCCGGGGTAAGCCTTTCAAGAAGGCGTTCCGTCAGCTCCCGTTCCTGATCCCGATTCCCTGGCAGTGCACCGATATTGAGCCAGCCAAGAGCCTTTATGCAGACCTGGCCGAGCTGGAAGCGGGTAAAGTGTTCAGTGCATCCTTCCTGATGGGGTTTCCGGCGGCTGATTTCGCCGATTGCTGTCCGTCGGTTCTGGTCTATGCGGACGACGAGGCAACGGCAGCCGCCGCCGCTGACGGGTTTGTCTCCGCAGTTCTGGAGAAGGAAGCTGACTTCAATGGCGAAGCGCACGAGCCGGACGCCTGCGTGGCGCTGGCGCAAACCCTGAGCCGGAGTGCGGAAAAGCCTGTTGTCATTGCCGATACCCAGGACAATCCCGGAGCCGGAGGGGATTCCAACACCGCCGGAATTCTGCGTGCCCTCGTCAAGGCCGATGCACAGAAGGCCGCCATCGGGCTGATGGTCGATCCGCAGGCGGCGCAGAAAGCTCATGACGCAGGTGAGGGGGCTGATGTCACGTTGACCCTCGGCGGCAAATCGGGCGTTGCCGGGGATGAGCCTTTCACAGCCACTTTCACAGTCGAAAAACTCTCCGACGGGGAATTTACCGCAACTGGCCCCTTCTTCGGTGCCTCGCACATGAGCCTTGGCCTTTCGGCTTGCCTGAAGATTGGCGGGGTGAGGGTGGTTTTCGCAAGCCGCAAGGTGCAGCTTGCCGACCAGTCCATGTACCGGTTCGTCGGGATCGAACCGACGGAACAGGCCATTCTCGTCAACAAGAGCTCGGTGCATTTCCGGGCGGATTTCACGCCTATTGCCGAAACGATCCTGGTCTGCAAATCACCGGGACCGATGGCGCTGCTTGCAAGCGATCTACCGTTTGAGAACCTCAAAGACGGCATCCGCATGTCCCCATGCGGCCCAGCCTTCCGTGCGCCTGTGCCGCTGGCGGCGGGGTAGGCGCAATGACCGATCCGGGTGCTCGGGGCCACTCTTGCGGTCCTGTGCTTTGCCCGCACTCAACCGGCCGGAAACAGGCCGGGAAAAATCAAAACACAAAACATCACCTAACCAGACAGGAACAGACATGTTGAGTGTAAGAAACAGAGTTCAAGATCAGGCGAAACTGAAAGGCGTCTGGTCTGGCATTACCCAGCGGGCAGCCAGCGGTCTCATCGCAGGTGCGCTACTTGCCGGGACGGGCCTTGGAACAGCGGCACAAGCGGAAGAAAAGGTCATCACCGCGGTGATGCACTCCGGCTTGCGCGTGGTCGATCCGGTGATCACCACCGCCCATATCGTGCGCAACCACGCCTATATGATCTATGATGTGCTTGTGGCTGTGGACGAGAATTTCACGCCGCAGCCGCAGATGGCCTCCTGGGAAATCTCGGACGACAAGAAGGTCTATACCTTCACCCTGCGCGACGGCCTGCTTTTCCATGATGGTGCTCCGGTAACAGCTGCCGATGCGGTTGCGTCCCTCAAGCGTTGGGGACAGAAGGACTCCGGCGGCCAGTTGATCTTCGACGTGACCGAAAGCCTGGAAGCCAAGGATGACAAGACGCTCGTCTGGACACTGAAAGAGCCCTATGCGCCGCTGATCGACACCATCGCCAAGCAGTCGGCTCTGCCGCCGTTCATCATGCCGGCAAGTGTTGCAGCAACACCGGTGGACACCTCGATCTCCAGCTTCGTCGGCTCCGGGCCGTTCAAGTTCGTTGAAACCGAGTACCAGCCCGGCGTCAGCGTCACCTACGAGAAGTTCCAGGAATATGTGCCGCGCTCCGAACCTGCGAGCTGGATGGCCGGCGGCAAGGTCGTCAACGTCGACAAGGTCAAGTGGGTGACCATGCCCGACAGCCAGACCTCCATCAACGCGCTGCTGTCCAGTGAAATCGACTATATGGAACAGGTGCCGGTGGATCTGCTGCCGATCCTGGAGGGAAGCGATGAAGTGGTCGCGGAGGTGCGCGATCCGCTCGGCTACCAGACCATTGGCCGGATGAACTTCCTTTATCCTCCATTCGACAACGTGAAGGTCCGCAAGGCGGCCATGATGGCCCTAAGCCAGGAGGACGTGCTGGGCACGCTGATCGGCAATCCGGACTACTACAAGGTCTGTGGGGCGGTCTTTGGATGCGGTACACCGCTGGCCGATGAAACCGGCGCCGAAACCCTGATCAACGGTGGCGACATCGAAGGCGCGAAGAAGGCACTTGCCGAAAGCGGCTATGACGGCACGACGGTCGTCCTGATGCAGCCGACGGACGTTCCGACCATCTCTGCCCAGCCGATCGTGGCGGCGCAGGCCCTGCGCAATGCCGGCTTCAACGTCGACATGCAGCCGATGGACTGGCAGACCCTGGTGACGCGCCGTGCAAGCCAGTCCAAACCCTCCGAAGGCGGCTGGAACCTGTTCTTCACCAACTGGGGCGTGCCGGAAATCAACACGCCGCTGATCAATCCGATGCTCAATGGCCGTGGCGATGAAGCCTGGTTCGGCTGGCCGACGGATCCGGAACTGGAAGCTCTGCGCAAGGAGTTCATCAGGGCCGAAACGCCGGAAGAGCAGCTTGCAGTGGCAAAGCTGATCCAGGCCCATGCGCTGGATGTGGTCAATTACATTCCGCTTGGCCAGTATCTCTCGCCCCAGGCTCGCAGCACCAAGCTGGTTGATATGATCCCGTCGCCGGTGCCGGTCTTCTGGAACGTGAAGAAAGAGGACTGACACGACGCATCTTCAGCCAGGCGGACCGGGGCCTTGTGCTCCGGCCCGCCTGATCCTCCGACCTCAAGATCCTGAAAGGACCTTGAACGCCGATGATAGGCTATATTTTTCGACGTGTTCTGGCCGTAATACCGGTGATCACCATTGTCGCGGTGTTCGTTTTTCTGTTGCTGCGGCTGACCCCGGGCGACCCGGCGGCGATCATCGCCGGTGATGCAGCAACGCCTGCGCAGCTTGAAAAGATCCGCACCTCCCTTGGTCTGAACGATCCGCTGCCCGTTCAGTTCGCCACCTGGGTCAAGCATCTGTTCCAGGGCGATCTCGGCATCTCGCTGATTTCCAACACCTCCGTTTCCAGCATGATCGCGGACCGGATCTGGCCGACCATCAACATCGCGGTCTTGACCATCATCCTCTCTGTTCTTCTGGCAGTCCCCATGGGCGTTCTGGCCGCCTGGCGGCACAGGACCTGGGTGGATTACGCAGTGATGAGCTTCTCGGTTCTCGGCTTTTCCGTGCCGGTTTTCGTGATCGGCTACATCTTCATTCAGGTCTTTTCCATCGAACTCAGATGGCTGCCGGTGCAGGGCTATACGGCGCCCTCACAGGATTTCGCCAAGTTTCTGTCCAAGGCGATCCTGCCGTGTCTGACACTTGCCACCATCTATGTCGCGCTGATTGCCCGCATGACCCGGGCGAGCATGCTTGAGGTGCTGGGCGAGGATTTCGTGCGCACCGCCCGTGCCAAGGGCGTCAGCGAAACGGTGGTCCTGTTCCGCCACGCGCTGCAGAACGCCGCCGTGCCGATCCTGACCATCATCGGAACGGGCTTCGCGCTGCTGATTTCCGGCGTTGTGGTGACCGAGAGTGTCTTCAACATTCCCGGCATCGGCCGTCTGACCGTGGATGCCATTCTGGCGCGTGATTATCCGGTGATCCAGGCCATGATCCTTCTGACCAGTGCCCTCTACGTCTTCATCAATCTTCTGATCGACGTGTCCTACAGCCTGATTGACCCGAGGATCCGGTACTGATGACAACTCCTTCTCAAGCCGTATCCCATCTGCAGCCGGTGCTGCGCATCCTGTCTCTGCCGCGGCGCATGCGTCTTGGCATCGGGCCGATGATTGCCGCGGTCGTGCTGCTGATCATCGTTCTCGCCTCGCTTTTTGCGCCGCTTTACATTCCCCATGATCCGCTGGCGATCGACGCCCTGCACCGCCTCAAGGGACCGAGCGAGACCTATCCGCTCGGAACAGACGCCTTCGGCCGCGACCTCTTCTCGCGGGTGGTCATGGGCGGGCGGGTGTCCCTCTTCATCGGTGTCGGCGCAGCGCTGGTCAGCGTCGGTCTGGGTCTCGTGATAGGTCTTGTTTCCGGGTTCTTCCGCACGGCCGATGCGGTGATCATGCGGATCATGGACAGTCTCATGGCCATCCCGTCGATCCTGCTGGCCATCGCTCTGGTCGCGCTCAACGGGCCGAGCCTCTGGTCCGTGATCTGCGCCATCACCATTCCGGAAATCCCCCGGGTGGTGCGCCTCGTGCGTTCCGTCGTGCTGACATCCCGCGAGGAGCCATACGTGGAAGCGGCAATTGCGCTCGGCTCTTCCATGCCGAAGATCCTCTGGCAGCACCTGATGCCCAACACGCTCGCGCCGCTGACCGTGCAGGGGACCTATATCTGCGCCTCGGCCATTCTCGTCGAAGCGATCCTGTCGTTCCTGGGGGCCGGCGTCAGCACCGAAATCCCGACCTGGGGCAACATCATGGCCGAGGGCCGGCTCTACTTCCAGATCAAGCCCATGCTGATCTTCTGGCCGGGCCTGATGCTGTCCCTGTGCATCCTGTCGATCAATCTCCTCGGCGACACCGCCCGCGACCTTCTGGATCCGCGTCTGAAGAAACGGGAGGCTTGAGCCATGAAGTTCAGCACAAAATCCTTCGAGGGTATTCCTCCGGTACTCTCTATAGAGAACCTGACCGTTGGCCTGACCGGCAACCCCGGCGCCAAACCCGTGCTCAACGGCATTTCCTTCAAGATCAGGGCAGGGGAAACCCTCTGCCTCGTCGGCGAGAGCGGCTCGGGCAAATCCGTCACCTCTCTGGCTGCCATGGGGCTCTTGCCCAAATCCGCTCTGGAAGTGACCGGCGGCAAGATCCTGCTTCAGGACCGCAACCTTCTGGATCTCAATGGCCGCCAGATGCGTGATATGCGCGCCCGGCATCTCTCCATGGTGTTTCAGGAGCCGATGACGGCACTCAACCCGGTGATGCGGGTGGGGCAGCAGATCGAGGAAGTGCTCAATACTCATGTGAAGATATCCGCCAAGGAGAAGAAGCAGCGCGTTCTCGACATCATGGAGCAGGTGCATCTGCCGGATGTGGATCGGATCTACCGGTCCTATCCCCATCAGCTTTCCGGTGGGCAGCGTCAGCGGATCATGATTGCCATGGCGCTTATACTGGAGCCGCAGCTTCTCATCGCGGACGAGCCGACAACCGCGCTCGACGTGACCACCCAGCGGCAGATCCTCAGCCTGATTGCCGAGCTTCAGGCCAAGCATGGAACCGCCGTTCTGTTCATCACCCATGATATGGGTGTGGTGGCCGAAATTGCGGACACGGTGCAGGTCATGAAACACGGGGAGCTGGTGGAGCAGGCTCCGGTGGAGACGCTTCTGCGCAACCCGCAGATGGATTACACCCGCAAGCTGCTGCAGGCGGTTCCCAGTCTGACACCGCGTCCGGCCCGCGAAACGGCGCCGGTTGCATCAGCCTTGACCGTTCAGGGTCTGCGCAAGGTCTATGGATCTTCCGGCTGGCTGGTGAACCGGGAGCCGACCAATGCGGCCCGGGATGTCAGTTTCGAAATTCCGCGGGGGCGAACCCTCGGCATCGTGGGCGAAAGCGGCTCCGGCAAATCCACGGTCGCCCGCTGTATCATGCGGCTGATCGATCCCACGGAAGGTTCGGTCAAGGTCGGTGATCTTGAGATCGCCACTCTGGGCCGGGCAGCCCTCAGGCCGCATCGCCGTCACATCCAGATCGTGTTCCAGGACCCGTTCCGCTCACTTAACCCGCGCTGGACTGTCGGACGCAGCCTTGTCGAAGGCCCGCTGAACTGCGGAGAGGACAAGGGGGCGGCAATGACCAGGGCGCGGGAGCTTCTCGCCCTGGTCGGCCTTCCGCCCGATGCCATCGACCGTTATCCGCATCAGTTCTCCGGCGGCCAGCGCCAGCGCATCGCCATTGCCCGTGCGGTCGCCATGGAGCCGGATGTGCTGGTGGCCGATGAGGCCGTTTCTGCACTTGATGTCTCGGTGCAGGACCAGGTGCTCAAGCTGCTGGACGAGTTACAGCAAAAGCTGGGTATCGCGATCCTCTTCATAACCCACGATCTCCGGGTCGCAGCGCAGATCTGTGACGACGTCCTTGTCATGCAAAAGGGCCGGGTCGTGGAGCACGACACGGCGGCGAACGTTCTGGGCAATCCCAAACATCCCTACACAAAGGCCCTGATCGAGGCCGCCCCCGGCCGTGACTGGGATTTCGCCAACTTCCGCGAACTCAACGCCGCATCGGCCTGAGGGGACACCCCTCAGGCTCCCGCCAGAAAATTCTCCCTTTCCCTCTAAGGAAAACCTCCATGTCCGTCCTTCCCAAAATTGCCTCCTTTACCGATGACCTGATCGCAATGCGCCATGATTTCCACGCTCACCCGGAAATAGGGTTCGAGGAAGAGCGCACCTCCGAGATTGTCGCAAAGTGTCTGGCCGAGTGGGGCATCGAGGTGCACCGCGGCTTTGGCAAGACCGGCGTCGTCGGCGTTCTTGAAGGCAGCGGCGGCAGTGGCAGGACCATCGGACTACGCGCCGACATGGATGCGTTGCCCATGGATGAGCAGACCAATCTGCCGTTCAGCTCAACGGCGCCGGGCAAGTTTCACGGCTGCGGCCATGATGGTCACACCACCATGCTTCTGGGCGCGGCGCGCTATCTGAGCGAAACCCGGAACTTCAAGGGCAAGGTCGTCTTCATCTTCCAGCCCGCCGAAGAAGGGCTGGGCGGCGCCCGCGCCATGCTGGTGGATGGTTTGTTCGAAAAGCACCCCTGCGATGAAATCTATGGCATGCACAACAACCCGCTGGCCGCTCCAAACAAGGTGGGCCTGAGGCCAGGTGTCGCCATGGCGGGCGCAACATTCTTCGACATTGTCATCGAAGGACGCGGCAGCCACGGGGCAGCGCCCCACCACTCCAGGGATGCAGTTCTGATCGCGACCGCCCTGGTGCAGAGCCTCCAGTCCATCGTCAGCCGCAACGTCGAGCCGATCCAGCCGGCGGTTCTGTCCGTCACCCAGATCCATTCGGGCAGTGCCTATAACGTTATTCCGGAAAAGGCGGTTCTTTCCGGCACCATCCGCTACTTCGACGATGGTGTGAAGGAGCTGATCCACACCCGCATCCGTGAAATGTGCGCCGGCTTTGCCGTCAGCTACGGCGTTGAGGTGACGCCGGACCTGCGTCCGATCTTCTCTGTCTTGCGCAATGATCCGGACCTGTCTGCGGCCTATCTGGAAGCTGCTGCCGATATCGTCGGGGCAGAAAATGTGTCCGATCAGTCTGCGCTGGTTCCGGCCAGCGAGGACTTCGCCGACATGTTGAACGTGGTTCCAGGCGCCTATTGCACCGTTGGTCACGCGGGCGGCATCCCGGTCCACAATCCGGGCTTTGTTCTGGACGACGCCATCTTGCCTGTCGGCGCCAGCATCTATGCCCGCATCATCGAGCGTCGCCTCGCCATTTGAACGGCAGAGCCTCAAACGACGTCAAGAACAGGACAAGACGATGAATTTCAAGGAATTGCCTTTCGATTCCCAGCAGATGCTGCAAGGTCTCAGGACCTGGGTGGAATGCGAAAGCCCGACCTTTGATGCAACTGCCGTCAACCGGATGATGGACCTTGCCGCCTATGAACTGGCGGCGCTCGGCGCGGAGATCGAACGCATTCCAGGACGCATGGGTTTCGGCGGTTCTCTTCGGGCAAGGCTGCCGCACAAGAACAAGGGCACGCCCGGCATCTTGCTCAGCGGCCACCTCGACACGGTGCATCCCATCGGCACCCTGAAGGACCTGCCGTTCCGGGTTGAGCACAACAAGGCCTATGGCCCCGGAATTCAGGACATGAAAGGCGGAAATTACGTCAGTGTCGAAGCCCTGCGCCAGATCCAGGCCGCCGCGCTGGAAACGCCGCTGCCGGTCACTGTCCTCTTCACCCCGGATGAGGAAGTCGGCACGCCTTCGACCCGCGACCTGATCGAGAACGAGGCTGCGCGCAACAAATATGTGATGGTGCCGGAACCGGCCCGCCCCGATGGCGGCTGCGTTACGGGCCGCTATGCCATTGCCCGGTTCAACATCAAGACCATCGGCCGCCCCAGCCATGCGGGTTGGGCGCTGAAGGACGGCCGTTCGGCCATTGCGGCCATGGCCCGCAAGGTTCTGGAAATCGAGGCCATGACAGGGGACGACTGCACCTTCAGTGTCGGTGTCATTCACGCAGGGCAATGGGTCAATTGCGTCTCGTCTTCCTGCGCTGCCGAAGTCCTCTCCATGGCCAAGCGACAGGAGGATCTGGATGCCGGGGTCAAGCGCATGCTGGATCTGAGCGATTCCTCCGGAGACGTGATCGTGGAAGTGACCCGGGGCGTTACCCGCCCTGTCTGGGAGCCGGATGCCGGAACGCTGGCACTCTACGAAATCACCAGGTCCCTTGCCGGCGAGATCGGCTTCGACCTGACCCACGCCAGCGCAGGCGGCGGTTCGGACGGTAACTTCACCGGCGCCATGGGCATCCCTACCATCGATTCCATCGGCGTGCGCGGCGCTGGCCTTCACACACTCAACGAACACATCGAGATCGACAGCCTGGAAGAACGGGCCAAACTGGCAGCCGGTCTGTTTTTGACGCTGACGTGAGACGTTTCGGTCAGCCTGTTCTGGAAAGGCTCGGGTCTGCACCTGCGCTGGCGGCAGGCTGCACCATCCTTCCTGTGATCCCATTTCAGGGGGACGGCGTCTTCATGTCGGACTGATCGCCGGTGCGGGCATAGGTGTGTCAACGACCTCTCCGGCCGACCGTATCCATCAGCCGCTGGTCGATGTGGAGATTGGCCGTGTTGGTCGCAGCGCTGCGCACGAAGACGCCAACGACCTCTCCAAAAATGTTTTCGCGGGAAGGGCCGACCGCAGGGTTGAAAGGCTGCAGCACTCAAGAGCGGCCGGAATTGGCAGGATCCGCGGGCTTGCCACCATCTGGCCGGGGACGGTCAAAAGGTCTGCTTCACCCTGCTCATTCACCTCCGGGCGAAGTTGATCGCACAGGCTCCACCTGATCCACCAGTGCGGTGTCGCAAATGTTGCGCGCGGTATCCTTGAACCGCATGTCCGAATAGTTGCAACGCCGATGGTCGACTTGCTCGGTATCGGTGTGTTGCGGCCCACTAGCAACGACGCACCGATCATCTTTGATGTGACGCATACCCTTCAGATGAGAGATGCTGCTGCCAGAGCCTCTGGCGACTGCCGGCAGGCAAGACCAGGGAGTGGAACCTTGGTCGTGCAGGCCTCGCTGTTAGGCTGTCGCATCTCTTCGTTGAAGTGCATCCCAATCCTGATCAGTCCAAATGCGCTCGGCCCATCGCATTACCGTTCGCTCAGCTACGCCCCTTGCTGGAGCAGATGAAAGCGGGCGCATTCACGAAGGCCGAAGGTCACAGTGCTTCCGTCAGCATGTTCAGGAAGGCGCGCACAGCCGGGTTGGTCCGGCGGCTTTGCGGCCAGACGGCCGTGATGTTGTGACGTTCGACCGCAAATTCGGAAAGAACGGGTACCAGGTCTCCACGCTTGACCCAGGATGTTGCCATGAAGCTTGTCGCCATTCCGATGCCGGATCCCGCCGCGACGGTCGAGATCACGGCCTCGCTCGCATCGACGACGATTGAAGATGACGGCAAGATCTCGACATCGCGGTCTCCGATCCGGAACGGCCAGCGGAACAACTGGCCGCTGCTCTGATAGCGCAGGTTCACCGTCTCGTATGACTGAAGCTCGTCGGGATGGCTGGGCGTGCCTGACGCGGCAAGATAGGTCGGCGAGGCATAGCAGCAGAGCCGGTGCGGCGAGAGTTTCCGCGACAGGAGGCGCGAGTCGGGAAGGTCACCGATACGCACGGCAAGGTCGATTCCCTCCTCGATCAGATCCACCCTGTGATCGTTCAGTCTGAGGTCGATCGAGACCTTCTGATGGCGTGCGCGAAAGACAGGCAGCAAAGGGGCGATGACATGCAATCCGATCGGAAACGAGGCCGCAATGCGCAAGGTGCCGGCGGGTTCGGACCGGGCGGCTTTGGCGGCCTGTTCGATTTCCTCGGCATCGCGCAGCAGCTTGAGCGCCCGCTCGTGCAGATCGCGGCCCTCATTCGTGAGAGTGATTGAGCGTGTCGTACGGTTGAAGAGCGGGACGCCGAGTTGCCGTTCAAGACGCTGGACGCTCTTGCTGATCGCCGAAGGCGAAACGGAGAGGGAGCGCGCAGCGGCCGTATAGCTGCCCAGCGAGCCGGCACGGGCAAAAGCGAGGAGACCGGTTAGCCTATCAAGTCCAATTTGTTCCTTCATGTCACTATTAAAGCGAATTCGAGCACTATTATCAATCTGGAGGCAAGCCCATACATCCGGTCGACGAAACTAGAAAGGGAAAGAGGTCCCCATGACCGAGATGATGAAAGCCGTCCGCCTGCACGAATTTGGCGGCCCCGAGGTCCTGCGTTATGAGGAGGCGCCACGGCCGGTGGTCGGCACGGGAGAGGTGCTTGTCCGCGTGCATGCGGCAAGCCTCAATCCGCCGGACCTTTACCTGCGGGATGGCTACCGGGCGCTTCCGCCCGAGTGGCGGCCCAGCCTGGACTTTCCGCTGATCCTCGGCACGGATATCTCCGGTGTCGTCGCAGCCATCGGGGCGAACGTTCCGGATTTCAGCATTGGGGACGAGGTCTTTTCGATGGTGCGTTTCCCGCATGATCTCATGATCGGCAGCAATGCCTATGCCGAATATGTCAAGGTTCCGGTCTCCGACCTCGCGATCAAGCCTGCAGGTATCGACCACATCCGGGCCGCCGGTGCCCCGATGTCGCTGCTCACGGCGTGGCAGTTCCTTGTCGAGCCCGGTCACGATGCACCAAATCCGTTCCAGGATTTCGACCACGCGCCGATTGCGCTTGAAGGAAAGACCGTACTGGTCAATGGCGCCGGTGGTGGCGTCGGTCACCTGGCGGTTCAGGTGGCAAAGTGGAAGGGGGCCCATGTCATCGCCGTTGCTTCCGGAAAACACGAAACCGTGGTGCGCGATCTCGGCGCCGATGCCTTCATCGACTACACCAGACAAGCTGCTGAGACGATTGCACAGGATGTTGATCTCGTCATCGACGCCGTCGGCGGCTCCGGCATGCAACGTTTCCTGAGCGTGATCAGGAAGAATGGTGCGCTCTATCTGGTCAATCCCATTGGCTTTTCCGGCCATGAGGAGGCTACAAGACGAGGGATTACCGTTTCAACGGCACAGGTGCGCTCCAACGGCGCGCAATTGTCCGAAGCCGGACGCCTACTGGACGACGGGACGATTCGGGTCGTGATCGACAGTGAGTACCCGCTTTCAGACGCCTCCGCCGCCCATCAGCGGGCATCCGGAGGAGGGATTCAGGGCAAGATCGTCCTCGTCGCCAGATAGCTCGCAGCCACCCGAACACCGCTCTCCGATCGCAATCCGGTCGGGGAGAGCCAAACCGGAGGAATGCTCCCATGTTGATCGTGACCGGATACATGCATGTAGATCCCGCGGATCTGGCGGAATTTACTGGGGATCTGGCGTCGCTGGCGGTGGCGACGCGCCAACGTGCGGGCAACGTCTCGTATGACGCGGCCCTCGATGATGCGAAGGCCGGCGCATTTTGATCTCTTCGCCTTCACGGAAGGTCTCCGCGCCAGACCTGATATCGTTGATGATTGCCTGCTTTGACTCGGGTGTCTGTGCCTCGATGAGCATTGGGGCGCGTACAATTCCCTTGTACAGAAGATCGAGTAGATCATCGCCAGTTTTGCCAATCCAGATTGCCATCTTTTTCTGGAACGTCACAGATCCAAATCCAGAAGATTGCAGTGCGTCCGCTGCCTCGTTTTCTTGGGCAAACCGAAAAGGTGGCGGAGCGGGTGGTAGGTCGACATCCATGGTGCCGTGATTGTTGATAGCTGTCATCAGAAGCCCCATCATATCCCAGCCCTCGGCAGGTGGAAGCCAAGCGGTGTAGGAATATGCCCCACCAGGCTTTAGAACTCGCGCTGCCTCCGAAATGGCGCTGTCCGGTTCACCGACGTGCCATAGCCCGAAGAGACATGTTGCCGCGTCAAAACCAGCATCTTCGAAGCTGAGCTTTTCCGCATCTCCAACATCAAACAGCGCAGTCGGCACACGCTCCCGCGCAATTTCGATCATTGGTTCGGCAAAATCCACGCCCGTTACATGCGCTCCTTTTTGTGTGGCGGCTTCGGCCAAATCTCCGGTACCACAACAGATGTCCAGAAGGTTACGGCCGGATATATCTCCTAACCCCTCAAGTATTGGCCCGATCGCCTGTCGCGTTACACCAGCGAAATGTTCGTCGTAGAAGGGAGCTTTTTCGGCCCAGCCTTGATGTTCCTTCTCTCTGAAGCTTGTCATACGACCACTCTGAAGATTGCCAGCTGCGGCCTACTATACGGAATTGCGCATCAGGAAATACACTCTTGAACGGACAATCACTGCACAGACACGAAAGACGAGCTTTGGCTCGAACCTGCCTTGCAGAAGCGCTGCGCGGCGTGGCGATCCTCGCCCATTCGCGATTTTCCTTACGTTTAGATTTAAATCGATTGAGTTGAGTCGTGAGCCACTTGACTATTTGCGGACTTTGGCAGGAGTGCACACTGCGCCAGCCTCAAAACAACCGGCTATTTGGGGAAAAGGAACGTCACCGCTGCACGAGCCCCTAGTCCCTCGGGTCCATTGCTCGAACTTGCTGCGTAGTAGCGAACCCCCGCCTGAAAGCTGATCGGCTGCTTGTCGATCGTGACGAGTTTTGAAACCATTGCGTTGATGGGGATCGACCATTCATCGGAAACCCAATCGTAGGTGGACTCCGAATTCACGGTGAATGTCCAGGCATCCTTGGTGGTGTAAGACACAAAGGGCTGGATGAAGGTCGAGTTTACATCGCTGCGGTTCTCATCGCCTGCAAACGACCAGACGTGATTGGCGAGAGCTCCAACTGTCCATGGGCCACTTTGGTGAAGCACAACGCCTGTAGGACCTGCACCCCATTTCTTCGAGCTCAGCAATTCGTCAGTGCCAGTGGGTAGCAACAAAACCGGCCCCACGCCCCAAATAAGGCCACCAGGTCCTGGAGCCTGAGGGGAAACGAAGAGGCTTTGCGTCGTGTCGCCCAGTCCGAACTGCGTACCCGAGTTGCCTGCAATATCGTGTTGCCAGGCTACAGGGACAATCGTTCGCGAAATCAGGTTCCAATGTTCGTTCAGTGTTATCGGGATGACCGGTTGGATGTTCAAGGTCATCTTGTTGCCGTCCGATGGACCGATTCCCTGATCGTAGTTCCATTGCAACGGGACGCTGATCAGCGCGGCAACCGGGTTGGAAAGCCTCTTGGCCAGATCGGCATCTTCGGCGGAGCCGGAAGCTGATGAGCCAACAAGAATTGCGGTCGCAATCAAAACGCGTGTCAACATGTCGTCACCAGATCTATTGCTTCAGTGGTCGAAACGAGAAAACGTTGTCTGACTCTATGAGTTCGATCTCGCCTGGCTTCCAGGACTTGTCGAGCCGCTATTGCATTCCGGTTCATGTTTATCGGTACATATATGCCCGGCGATAGACGCGGCGCCGGGCGCCGGCATAGGAAAGCGGCGTCATCGGCATGCCAATGACATCGATAAAGACGGACACGTTTTCCCCGGTCGCAGGCAACTCGCCCTCGATCGTTTTCACCGCATAGACTAGATCATTTCCCTCAAGACGAGGATCCATCAGGACCACCACAGATTGACGAAGCGCGTCGCCTTCAAGAACCGAAATATCGGCATTCGGCGGATCCGAGAGGAAGCTGTCGGTGCCTTCGCTCCAGAACGGAAGGAATGCAGCGGTGGTCATGTTGCCGGCGATCCGTTCCGGTCTGTCGGAAAAGAACAGCGTCGTCGGACTGACATCCTTCAGAGTCAGCGTCATGGTTGCCGGATCGAATGCCATGCTTTTCGAAGTCTGCACAAAAAGGAAGTCGGCATTGTCTTCCGCGGCATGTGCTGCCGAATAGGAGCCTGCCGCCGCAATTACCGCGGTTCCGGCCAGGCTCGTTACCAGTGTCCGTCTGTTTACTGCAAGTTCCAGCTGTTTCATCGGAATTCTCCCAACAGATTGAAAGTGGAGCCACACCCGTTAACTGGAAGTGGCTCAGGAACAGAATTTGTTTGGCTTTTCTAATCGTCTGGGAGGACCCTGGGTCCTCCAGCGCTACGCATTTCGGCTTGTGAAGCCGCACCCGAGATGGCTCGGACAGTCTAGTGGCCGGGCCGTTTTCCGGTCACTTCTTCCGAGGCGTCGGCGGACCCGGGAACGTCCATATACCGTCCTGAATCGCTTCGCTCGGCTCATACATACGCACTGCGTAGTTCCAGCCGTCCATGATCGGCAGGCAATTCTCGACACCCTCGCCGCATCCGCCAAAGCGAATGGTGTAGGACCCATCACTGTTCGGCTTCGCGGTCAGATCGTTGAGGCTGTAGGCATGAAGGTCATTTTCCTGAAAATAGCCCTTGGCGTTGTAAAGGCTGATCGACCAGAAACCCTTGACCGGCACATCCTTGACCTTGAGTTCATATTCGCCCACCGGCAGGTCAGGCTGAACATTAACGTAAACCGCGGCCTTGTCCGGCAGCCCGCCCCAGGCGGACGCGGTGCCGATCAGGAAATGGACGGGGTTGACTTCCTCCTTGGAGCCGAAGGTGCTGATGTACCGCTTCAGCCCCTTGGCAAGATCGAGAACCGGTGCGAGTGTCGCCTCGTAGCTTGCCTTGTCGTAGTCCGGCATCACGAACGGTGCATCCGAACCGGCCGAAATCTCGATCATGTCCTGAAGCTTGTGAGCCTCCTCAAGATCCGCCTTGTCTTCCGGGTCTGCGAGCGTTCTGATGACAAGGCCGACGACAGGCGTATCGAACTTGTCCACTGTCAGTTCGTGGGCACCAGCACCATAGAAGACCTCATTGACGTAGCCGTCATTGTTGATGACCATCAGCGACATGTATCGCTTTCCGGCATCCGGCATGGTCACGGTCGCTCCCTTTGAAATATCGACGACGCCGAGACTGTACAGCGTATCGCGGTTCATCCGGATGACATTCTGCTTGTCGATCGGCGTCGGCGTCCGGTTATGGTGCAGCTTGTTGATGCCGTCCGCCAGCTTGATGATGCCGACAAACTCGAAGTCGGTCTGCGCCCTGTCGAAATTGTCGACATTGACGATGACAGGTTCGGCCGCGTGTGCCGCTAGGGGAAGCGGGGTCATGGCAAGCGCACATACCAGAGATAGAGAAGAAAAGCTTTTCATTCTAAAACCGAGCTCCATTTGAATTGTGATGTTCGAAGGTGAATTGATCGGGATTTCAGGTTTCAGCAACCTTACTTGACCAATTCGATTTCGCCCGGCCGCCAGGTCTTGTTGATCCAGGGCTCCAGCGGACCGTACATGCGCAGGATGGTAAACCAGCTCTTGCCCGGAATGGTCTGGAGCCAGTTGCCCTCCTTGCCCAGAGGCGCCTCTGGCGCGAAATAAACGTCGTAGGAGCCGTCGGCGTTCTTCTGAACCCCCTCGCTCTGACTGCCCATTGTCGGGAATCTCTGCCCAGTTTGCAGCAAGGAGCGCGTTTGCGTGTCGTAGAGCGTTACCGCCCAGAAATTGTTGACCGGAACGTCCGGCGGCAGACGCAGCTTGTACGTTTTTGACCCATCCAGCGGTTTCTTGTCGGCATCAAGATAAGCCAGGGCATAGTCGGAACCTTGCCCGACAGTCGTGGCCGCCATCGCCTGTGTCACACCGGTCGCATTGAAATAGAACAAGACACGCGCATCGAGACCCATCGCGCCATTGGTCTCAAAGGTCGTGTTCTTGTTCGCATAGGCGGTTGTCCAGGCACTATTGGTATCCGGGTAGATGAACACCCCGTCGATGCGCGGCTGATAGGTGATGGCCCGCGCAGTCGCGTTTCCGATTGTCGCCGCTTCGCCGAGCAGCTTCTTCATGCGCGCATCTGGGTTGAAGGGTTGGCCCTTCACGATGCCGATCGCGGCCAGAAGCCCCCGTGCCTCGGAGTCGATCGCGCCGATCGGCTCTTCCTGAACCACCTGGTTGATGCCCTCAAAAAAACTGAAGTCATTTGGCGCAATCGTGTTGTAGCTCTTGCCAGAGAAGTTGACGAACTCGGTTTCAGGCGGGTTGTCCGCCTGCGCCAGCGGATACACCTTGAGATTGGACTTGATGTTCTCGACCGCAGGCTCAAGACCCTTCGCGATGGAGCCGCGCAGGAACACGAGGTTGCTGTACGTGTCGGTTCTGATCACGAAATACCCTGCCGGCACCGCCCCCTGGTAGTCGGGCGGCAGCATCAGGTATTTGCCGCCTTTCCCCTTGTCCGGCCATCGCGCCAGATCTCGACAATCTGACCAGGCATCATCGACAAGC
>NZ_AAUW01000023.1:2500-122769 GCF_000168975.1 Roseibium aggregatum IAM 12614 | reverse complement strand
GGCTATGAACGCAAGGCGGTGCAGGCGCTGCAGCAGCAGGGATACCATGTTTGTGTGTCAATCCGGCCCGCCCCCGGGACTTTGCCAAGGCCGGTAGTCGGTTGGCCAAGACCGACCGGCTGGATGCAGCCGTTCTGGCCCACTATGCGCAGGTGTTTGATCCGCCGTCGGCTCCTCGTCCGGGCGACGTCGAGGCGAAGCTTGCGCGCTATGCCTCTGCTCGGGACAGCTTTGTTGCCGAGAAGACCCGGCTGCGCAATCAGCTCGGCCTCAATGACGATGCTGATCTGGAGCGCATGCACCGGGATATACTGGAGACGATAGAGGCCAAGCTTGCGGAATTGGACCGCATGATCCAGAGCTGCATTCGCGAAAAGGCCGAGTTGAGCCAGCGCTATGACCAGCTCAGGGCCGTTCCGGGCATCGGGCCGGTCGCCGCCGTCAGCCTCCTGGCGTTCCTGCCCGAACTGGGGCAGGTCTCGCGGCGGGCCATTGCTGCCCTGGTTGGCGTCGCGCCCTTCGCCAGAGACAGTGGCATGATGCGGGGGCAACGCAGGATCGCCGGCGGCAGGGCCAAGGTGCGCAGGATGCTCTTCATGGCAAGCCTGTCAGCGGCACGCCACAACCCCATCATCAAAACCTTCTACGAACGCCTCATCAAAGGTGGAACAGGCAAGAAACAGGCAATCATCGCCTGCTCCAGGAAACTCCTGACCATCCTCAACGCAATGGTCAGGGACAATAGGGAATGGCAGCCGATGAGCACCTAAAAACATGGTTGCTTCGAGACGGCCTGACGGCCTCCTCAGGATGAGGGTGTCGTACTCAGGGCTCCCGGTTTCCAAACCAGGCAGCAAAAGAGCATCAATTGCTGTTCGACGATTGCAGGATCGGGACGATCTTTTCGCAGAAGCGGAAATGGACGGGCGGTTTTTCGCCTTCCTGGACGATCAGTCCTTCCGCGCCCCTTGGCTGCACCGTGACCAGTTCGATCGCCTCTCCGCCGTCCGTCAGCAGGCAATTGATGGCTGCGCGCTGGGTCATCTTGCCGCTCTTCTCGGCACCATAGACCTGGCAGATGCGGCCCGGGGTTTCCAGAAGGCCGCGGTAAATGGCAAGCGTCGAGCCCGGCGGGCTTCGATCGATCCTCGGTGCCGGGCAGTCCTGCAACTCGCGAACCCAGATGCCTTGTGCGAAATCTGCGAACCGCAGATCCAGTGCGCGGCCCTGCATCAGGGGCGCGGATTTCGGCACCTTGAACATCAGGTCGCCCTTGCCTGCCAGCGCTGGCCCGCAGGCAATTGCCAATGCAATGCCGAAAAAGGCACTTCGTTTGAAACCGTTCAACCGCTCCCCCTCCCAGAGTGACAGGATCTGTCCGGAAAATCCAATGCGCGGAAAGATCGCGCATGTTGGCAGGAAAGGTCAATGAGGCTGGCAGCGAAACTTGCAAAAAACGAACAAATGTGGAACAAAATTCGTATGGAACCCGATTATCAGCCACTTGCGGGGCGGATACAGCTGGAAGACCCGCTCTCGGACGGACGCCAGTCGGAAACCGCGCTGAAGGTCTGGCGCGGTGCAGCGCGTCTTTTGCGGCAGCTCGATTTCGCCTGCCTGCCGGAAGTCACCCTTGCCTCCGCCCGTCGGGCCGATCTTCTGGCGCTTGGGCCGAAACACGAGCTCTGGATTGTCGAGGTCAAATCCTCGATTGCCGATTTCCGGGCCGATACCAAGTGGCCGGACTACCGCCTTCATTGCGACCGTCTTTATTTCGCGACCCATCCGGATGTTCCACTGGAGATCTTTCCCGAAGAAGCCGGGCTGATTGTGTCCGACGGGTATGGAGCGGAGATCCTGCGGAAAGCGCCGGAACACAAATTGGCGGCAGCCACCCGAAAGTCCGTGACGCTGCGCTTCGCCCGCCACGCAGCACACCGGCTGCACAACCTTGCCGACCCAGACGGCGTTCGGTTGTTCCAGAGCTATTAGCACTACTTTGGCAGATTTCTGTCAAAGACACATTTCCCGCAATGTGGGCATGTTCGCGGTGGAGGTTTTTGAATGATTTTCAGGAGTTCCATGCGGACGGCAGGCAGTGTCGGTTGCGGTCCGGAGATTCTTTTTCCCCCCACCCGCCTGCTTGAGGCGGCAGGATTGCAGGAAGGCATAGGCGATCATCGTCATTAATGCGTGCCTGTGAAGCCCGGCCCTGGATCGCCCTTCGAAGTGATCCAGACCGAGTTCCTCTTTGAGCTGCTGGTGTGCCTGTTCGCAAATCCATCGTGCCTTGATGGCACCTGCAAGTTGCTTGAGTGACGCTTCTGCGGGAAGGTTGGACAGGTAGTATTTGCGCTCGCCGGTCGAGCGGTGCTCACCGACGACCCAGACCTCCTCTCCCGGCAGATGCTGGGCACCCATGTCGCGAATGCGTTGAGGTGGATCGTCTGCGATCCGGACGCGCCTGGCTGCAAAGCGTGCCGAGAGCGTTCCCGTGGTCCCGCGCCGCCAACTGACCTTCCTCCATTTTGCTGTCTCCAACATGGCCTGCGCCGTGATCGACTTTGTATCGGGAATGTGCCGCTGGCGCGGGCGGCCTCGCTTGGCGACAGGGAAGATCATCTGCACATCCGCGGGATAAACCTTCTGCTTGAGCGCAATGCCAACGGCCCAGGTCAACCCGCGTGCGCTCAGCCCTTGCCGGAAAGGAGCACTCAAGCCATATCCGGCATCTGCGAGGACGCAACCAAAACGCACACCTGCGGCGCTCACCCGGTCGATTTCCGCAAGGGCGATCTCGGGCTTGGTCCTGTAATCACGAATATCTTCAGGAACTCCGGCGCGATCAAGCCGGGCGATATCGCAAGTCCAGCTCTCCGGCAGGAAGAGCCGTAACCCGACTATGGCGGGGACTTCGTTCGAAGCCAGCGTTACTGACACCAGCGTCTGGCAGTTCGCTCGTTTTCCCAATGCCGAGGCATATTGAGGGGCCACCCCGACCGAGTGGTTCCCCTTTTTGGGCAGTGCAGTGTCATCGATGATCAGCTAGGCATCGTTCCCGCCAAGCTTCCGGTCAGCTTCGCTTAGCAATGCCGCTTCAAGCGGTGCAGGATCCCAGCGGCTGCTCGCAATAAAATGATGCAACTGATCGTAACTGGCTGTGCCTATCCTCTCGGCCATCGGCTGAATGCTCTTGCGGTCTCCCGGACCGATCAAGCCTTCAATGTAGGCCGGGCACATCCGGGCGCGCGTCTTGTGACGAAGCGCCATCATAAACGGCGCTAGCCAACGTTCGAGATCAACCTGCCAATTCCCATACATGACCGACACCTTCTAAAGCCGGTCTCCTATGAATCACCGAAAACTCTTCTGGGGAATCCTCAAAAATCAAAACTCACATAAACCTGCCAAAGTAGTGCTAGGACCTGCGCGTCAAATCCCCTGATCCGGGGATTCCAATCGTTGTGTGGCTGAACAATAAGCTCCGAGGGAGCTTTATCTCATAAGCAAGTCGGCACGGTTTCCCAATCGTCGAAGCCGCTCCGAGAGCATGGTTCCACGAGATGATTTCAGGGGAGCAACCATGCGGCAAGGTCAACCGACAACAACATCAGTTCGTACATCAGTGCCTTCCCACAAGCGCCCAAAGGGAGCGACCAAACGTGCGTTCCAGGCTGCTCCCAAATTGGCATTGCTGGCTTCGACAGCGTTTACCGCCCTTTCGGGACCGGCGCTCGCCGGCCTCTGGATCGACACTGATGTTACCGTTGACGGCATCGACGGCGGGCCATACGGGAAAGCTATTTCAGAAGCAGATTTCGTTTCGGTCGGGGTGAAAGACCCCGCTTCGCTGACAATTTCAAGAGGGGGCACCGTAACCGCTCCCATCGCCAATATTGGTACCAATGAGTACGGCGCGGCAACGATCATCGGCACCGGATCGCGTTGGTATGATTTCGTTATTTCGCGCGTGGGATGGAACGCCGAAGGCGTGCTGACCATCACGGATAGCGGCGTGATGAGCGGAAAGGACATGATTCTCGGCGAAGGGAGCCTTGCGCAGGGTACCGTGAATCTGATCGGTTCCGGCTCAAAACTAGTACTCACCGGCACATTGGCTCTGGGGGACAAAGGCACAGGTACACTCAACCTGTCAGGCGGCGGAACGATTGAAGCCGTCAGCGGCGTCATCGGCAAAGCCTCGAGCGGTTCAGGCACAGCCACTGTTTCCGGTGTGGGCACGAGGTGGACAAGCACCGGCGGCGTGCTTGTTGTCGGCAATAGCGGAGACGGCGTTTTGACGCTGACTGACAGCGCAAACGTCATCGCCAATGATCGCGTCGAAATCGCCAAGGAAAACGGCTCCTCCGGCACGCTCAATATCGGGTCTGCGGCAGGCGGGACCGCAGGCGTCGCCGGTACGCTTCAGACCGGCGCGATCGTCTTCGGCGCGGGTAATGGCCGCATCGTCTTCAACCACACCAACGCGGACTACACCTTTGCGCCCGATATTACCGGCGCAGGTAGCGTTGAAGTCTATTCCGGTACGACAATTCTGACAGGCAAAAGCAGCTATACCGGTGGCACGGATGTGTTCGGCGGCAAGCTGGTCGTCAATGGCTCTACCGGGGCGGTGAATGTTTCCTCCGCTGGATTGCTTGCCGGCTCGGGCACGATCGGGGATACGGTGGTTTCAGGTGTGGTTGCGCCGGGCAATTCCATCGGAACAATGAGTGTTGCCGGCGATCTGGGGCTTGGCGCCGGCTCGGTCTATCAGGTTGAGGTCAATGAGGCCGGCACGCAAGCCGGCATCAACAATGACCTGCTGAAGGTTACGGGCGCTGTAACGATAGACCCGGGCGCAGACCTCGTCGTTTTGGCAGAGCGTTCCGGCGATGACGGCTCCGGCTTTGATTCGATCAATGTCTATACCGTGGTGACTGCCGAAGGCGGTATCACCGGCAGCTTCGGCAGCGTGACCGACAATTTTGTCTTTCTCGACTCCTATCTCGGTTACGACGCCACAAACGTCTATCTGACGCTTCGGCGAAACAATGTCGATTTCGTCGATGAGGCAAGAACGCCAAACCAGAAGGCGACGGCGGAAGGGCTGGACAGCCTGTCGCAGGACACCGCGCTTTATCGGACGATTCTTGGGCTTTACGAAAATGAAGCGCCGGAGATATTCGATGCGCTGTCCGGCGAAATCCATGCATCCGCCAATACCGTTTTGCGGGATGAGCCGAGACAGGTCGAGAGGGTAATCCTCTCCCGGATTGATGCCGCCTTTGCCGCGGGCGCGGCGCAGGAGGCTGCGCCAAACGGCGACGCCTTGGCGACGGGTGGGGTATTGTCGGTCTGGTTCGATGCTCTGGGCGGGTTCGGGAGCTATCGGGGCGATGGCAATGCACACACTGTAGACACTTCCGGCGGTGGAGCACTGTTGGGCGTTGACGCCCGCGTCGGTCAGGACTGGCTGTTCGGCCTTGCCGCAGGTTACATGAATTCCTCGATTGGCGAAAAGGGGTTCACGGCTTCAGCCGATACCGACAGCTACTATATCGGCGGATATGGCAGCACACAGACAGGTCCGTGCAGCCTCAGCTTCGGTGGCTCCTACGGCCATCACGCTATCTCCACCAAGCGCGCGGTTTCCTTTGTTGGGTTGAGCGAACAGCTGAACGCGGATTATGGCGCCCGCACGCTGCAGGCCTTCGCCGAGACAGGTTGGCGGTTCGGAGACGAGGATGGATATCTGCAACCGTTCGCCGCGGCATCCTATGTCAACCTGAAGACCGACGGTTTCTCCGAAACAGGCGGCATGGCAGCGCTGCACGCGGCATCGCAAACACAGGATATGTGGACCACGACGCTTGGGCTTCGCGCCAGCCGCGACATCCTGCTGGGCGAAACGGCGGCACGTCTTTCCGGCCACGCCGGCTGGCAGCATGCCTATGGCGATCTCACCGGAACCTCGGTGATGGCGTTCAATGGCGGCAGCGATTTCAGTATCGCCGGTGTTCCAACAGCCCGCGACGCTGCCCTGCTCGGTGTCGGACTGTCCTTCGCAGTCAGCGACGATGCAAGCCTCTCGCTTGGCTATGACGGACAGCTTGCCGAGGGCGTGAAAGATCATGACTTCAGCATGCGCTTCGACCTTCGCTTCTAGGTGTTCAGTCCCGGCCTTTGTCTCACGCTCCTGCAAGGGATGCCCGGCGCCGGAAGCGAAGCAGCAGGATCAGTGCAAGCAGCGCCAGGACAGGAGCGGACACAGCAGCCAGACCCGTCCAGCCTATCCCCGCAAACAGCATGCCGGAAAGAAGCGAGGCTCCGGAGGATGAAACCGCAAGAAGCGTATCGTTGACACCTTGCACCAGCGGCCTTTCCTCGTCGCTCAAGGCCGCCTGAAGCAAATGCGTTCCCCCGATGAAGCCGAAATTCCAACCCACACCCAACAGGACGAGCGCGCCGTAGAATTCGAGCAGGCCGATGCCGGACCATGCAGTCAGCGCGGAAGCGAACAGGAGAACGAGCCCCAGGACGGCGATCCTGGTTCCGCCGAAGCGGCGGATCAGAAACCCCGTAAAGAAACCGGGCGCGAACATTGCGACCACGTGCCAGCGAATGACATCCGCGGCCTGGCCTTCGGCAAAACCGCAACCGATCATCGCCAAGGGTGTCGGTGTCATCAAAAGAACCATTATCGCCTGTGATAAAGCCGCTAGCCCGATCGCTCCTGCTGCCCTGGGATTGCGGCTCAGGATTCGGACCGCGCTGTCCGCTCGCCTGTGGGCGGTCTTTCGCGGCGATGCTGGCATCTTTAACAACCAGACCGGCAACGCCCCCAGAACTCCCAGCGCGGCGATTGCAAGATATGCGCCTGCCAGCGGTGTTGGCGCCAGAGCATCCTTTGCTTCATTGAACAGTTGCGGCCCCAGCAACGCAGCCACCAGTCCGGAAGCCAGCGTGAAGGAAATCGCCTGAGCGCGATGTTCTGCGGAAACAGCCTCGGACGCGGCAAACCGGAAATAGTTCACGCTGATCAATGCAGCCCCAAGAGCCGCATGCGCCAGGCAGAGCAGGATGAAATTCTGCAGAACAAGCGCCAATGCCGCTACGATACCGCCGAAGCACAGCATAGCCGCGCCAAGCAGGAAACCTGCCCGCCTGCCGAACCGTCCCATGAAGAGAGATACCGGTGTTGCCACGATGATGCCAACCAGCATCTGCGTTGACGGTGGCGCGGTTGCGAGCCACACGTGGGGAGCCAGCCAGCCACCCGCCAGACCGCCCAGAATAATCAGCATCGGCATTGCCGAGCCGAGTACGATATTCGCAAGGAGGATGAGCAGAAAGTTTCTCGTGAGCATGAGGTCGTCCGTACCGGTTACGTGAGGGTGTAGATCCAAGGATCGCTCATGTTTACCGGTTGAACCGCTTGTCTATAATGACATAGTATCGTCAATTATGGACAAACCACCTCGCCAGATCGACATCCTGCTTTTCGACGGCCTGAACATCCTGGATGTGGCAGGTCCCGTGCAGGTTTTCAGTTCCGCAAATGAGGACGGCACCGAACGCTACCGGTTGCGCTTCGTGTCCATGGACGGGATGGGTGTCACCTCTTCCTGCGGGCTCAGACTGCAAGCGGATGTGGTTGCTTCGACAGACGGGGGACGGGACCTCCTGATACCGGGCGGGACCGGTGTCGATCACGCGATGCATGACCGGATGATCCTGGATTTTCTTGCAACATGGCCTTCGGAAATGGAGGACAGACGGGTTATCTCGATCTGCTCCGGTGCGCTGGTCCTGGCCAATGCGGGCCTTTTGAACGGCCGGAAAGCCACGACCCACTGGCGGCGCGCCCGACAGGTGCAGCAGCAATTTCCGCAGGTGCGCTGGTCCACCGACGAGCTGTATCACATCGACGGCAAGGTGATGACTTCCGCCGGCGTGGCCTCGGGCATCGATCTGGCGCTGGAAATCATCAAGAGGGACCATGGCGGAGCCCTGGCTCTTGCCGTTGCCCGCGAGTTGGTCGTCTATCTGAAAAGAGCCGGTGGCCAGACCCAGTTCGCCGACTTGCTTGAAGCGCAGTTTTCCGGCGACCGCGAACTTAGCCGGCTGCTTGACGCCTTGCAGGACAATCCTGGACGCGACTGGACACTGGAGTTGATGGCTGAGGTTGCCGGTCTAACCCCGCGGACCTTGAGCCGGCGGTTTTCGGCAAGCGCGGGACTAACGCCCGTGAAATATCTGGAACGCTACAGGCTCAAGCGGGCAGCGGATGTCCTGTCTGGCGGCGCGCCGGTGGGAAGCGCCATCCGCGTTTCCGGTTTTACCGATTTTCAGCAGATGCAGCGGGCGTTCAAGAGACATCTCAACACCACCGTCGGCGAGTACCGGGAAAAGTTTGCAGACAGCTGAGACCCCGTGGCAGCAAATCGCGGGTCGCCCCTGCCGGGCCTCAGCCGAGGAGGGCATCCGGAGCGCAGCAACAAGCGCCCCGGATGCTGTTCGCGTCAGACGAACAGGTTGACCAGGCTTTCCAGGTATTCCTGCTTCCCGGATTTCGGCTGCGGTTCCAGGTCGGCCTTGTGAACGCGCTCGGCCAGAGCCTCGAGCGAAGAGCCGCCCTTGAGGATGTCGGCGTTTTCCGGTTTCTGCCAGCCGGCGTAGCGGTCGTCGACGAAGCCTTTGAGACGGCCGTCCTCGATCATGGCGGCCGCAGCCTTCAGGCCGCGGGCAATCGCATCGGCGGAGCCGACATGCGCCTGGATCAGATCGACCGGATCGAGCGACTGACGGCGCAGCTTGGCGTCGAAGTTGGTGCCGCCGGTGGTGAAGCCACCTGCCATCAGGATCTCGTAATAGGCGAGCGCCAGTTCCGGCACGTTCATGCCGAAGTGGTCGGTATCCCAGCCGCACTGGTAGTCGTTGCGGTTCATGTCGACCGACCCGAAGATGCCGAGCGAACGGGCCATATGCAGCTCGTGCTCGAACGAGTGACCGGCCAGGATGGCGTGGCCCTGCTCGATGTTCATCTTGACGTCGTTTTCCAGCCCGTAGGCCTTCAGGAAGCCATAGACGGTGGCAACATCGTAGTCATACTGG
Source organism: Roseibium aggregatum IAM 12614 (assembly GCF_000168975.1). Classification (GTDB taxonomy): domain Bacteria; phylum Pseudomonadota; class Alphaproteobacteria; order Rhizobiales; family Stappiaceae; genus Roseibium; species Roseibium aggregatum. The sequence goes on along the minus strand of NZ_AAUW01000023.1, from coordinate 113,652 downwards.
TGCTTGGACGGTTCCTGCGGCTTCGGCTCGATCAGGATCGTGCCCTTGAAGCCGATCTTGTGCTTGTATTCGACCACCATGTTGAGGAAACGGCCGAACTGGTCCAGCTCCTGTTTGACATTGGTGTTGAGCAGGGTCTCATAACCTTCGCGGCCACCCCAGAGCACATAGTTCTCACCGCCGAGGCGATAGGTGACGTCCATCGCGTTCTTCACCTGTGCGGCGGCATAGGCAAAGACGTCCGGATCCGGGTTGGTGGCAGCCCCCGCCATGAAGCGGCGGTTGGAGAACATGTTGGCCGTGCCCCACAAGAGCTTGATGCCGGTATCGGCCATCTTCTTTTCGAAGATGTCGGCAATCGCGTTGACGTTGGCATTGCTTTCGGCAAGCGTCCGGCCTTCCGGCGCAATGTCGCGGTCGTGGAAGGTGAAGAACGGCATGCCCAGGATCTGGAACATCTCGAAGGCGACATCCGCTTTCAGTTTCGCCTGTTCCATCGGGTCGCCACCGGCAGCCATCCAGGAGCGGTTGAAGGTCTCGCCACCGAACGGGTCGGAACCCGGCCAGCAGAAGCTGTGCCAGTAACACACGGCAAGACGCAGGTGGTCTTCCATACGCTTGCCGAGCACAACTTCGTCCTTGTTGTAGTGTCGGTAGCTCAGCGGCTCGGTGCTGGAAGGACCGGCGTATTGGATCGGCTGCAGATCGCCGAAGAAACCAGTGCTCATATTGTCATCTCCTTGAAAGTGTTTTCTAAAAGCCGGCTTGTTTCAGCGCCGGATACAGCTTGCGCCAGCGCTCGTACCCTTCGGCATATCTTTGTGTGAGGGCCGGAACGGGATCGATGCTGGTCTTGAGAGCGGGTTTTGAGAAGATCCCCTCCGTGGTGCCGAGTGCAGCGGCTTGGCCGAGGCGTGCCGCCCCCAGCGAGCCCCCGAAATCGCCGTCGACCGGAACGTCGACCGGCACATTGAGCAGGCTGGCGATGATCTCCAGCCAGACCGTCGAACGCGATCCGCCGCCGACCGCCAGAACACGCTCGATCCTGGTGCCGGCAACGCTGAGCGCTTCCAGACAGTCCTTGAGCGCAAAGGCGACACCGTCCAGAACCGCGTGACAGAGTTCGGCATCGTCGGTTGCGTGCGAAATGCCGAAGAAACCGGCGCGGATGTCGACATCGTTGTGCGGTGTCCGTTCGCCGCCGAGATAGGGCATGAAGGACACCGGCGAAGGCCCTTCGACCTTGCCGACCAGACCCGTGAGTTCGCCCGGTCTGCGCTTCAGCACCTTTGCCAGCCAGTTGAGACTGTCCGTGGCCGACAGGATAACGCCCATCTGGTGCCATGTGTCCGGCACGGCATGGCAGAAGGCATGCACCGCGCTGTCCACGTTGGGCGAGAAACGATCGTTGGTCACGAACAGCACACCGGAGGTGCCGAGAGAGACGAAGGCCGACCCCGGATCGACCGCGCCGACACCGCAGGCCGAGGCGGCATTGTCGCCGCCACCGCCTGCCACCACCGGCGCGGCATCGAAGCCCCAGCGGCCGCAGAGTTCTGCCTTGAGCGTGCCCGAGCTTTCGGAGCCCTCGACAAGGCGCGGCATGTTCTGACGGGTCAGGCCGGTGGCGGCCAGAAGCGCGTCGCTCCAGTCGCGCCTGGCGACATCCAGCCACAGCGTTCCGGCGGCATCCGACATTTCGCCGACGTATTCGCCGGTCAGCTTGAAGCGGACGTAGTCCTTGGGCAGCAGGACCATTTTAGTCCTGGCGAAGATATCCGGCTCGTTTTCGCGCACCCATTGCAGCTTGGGCGCAGTGAACCCGGGCATGACCCGGTTGCCGCCGAGCGTCAGGAATTTCGGTTCGGCTGCTTCCAGCTCCGAGCACTGCTTGCCCGATCTGCCGTCGTTCCACAGGATGCACGGGCGCAGCGGCGTACCGGCCGCATCCAGAAGCGTGGCGCCGTGCATGTGGCCGGACAGGCCGATGCCGCGCACAGCCGCCATGGCTTTCGGCGCTTCCGCCTTCAGGGCATCAAGAACGGTTTCGCAAGCGCGCCACCAACTGTCGGGATCCTGCTCCGACCACCCCGGATGAGGCCGCTCGACCGTCAGTTCCGCGGTTGCCGATGCGATCAGGGACTGGTCCTCGCCTAGCAGAATGGCTTTGACCGAACTCGTACCGATATCGAGACCGATATACATGAGGTGCGTTCCTCAAAATGAACCAAAAAGAATGCCGATGACCCCTGAACGGGCTTCGGCATGAGGTTCCACACCGTCAGAACAGGGGCCAGGCCATCTGTTCAAACCATGAGGAAGCCCCGCGGGCAAGAGCCCGCGGGTCCGGCCGGTTTATCCGACCACGGTATCGTCCACAAGGGCACCTGGACCCGGGATCGCCCCTTCCGGGCATTTACCCAGGATGATCATGCCGAGCACGTCGTCGTCGGTGACGTCGGTCGTGCGGGCGGTGCCGACAAGCTGACCGTTCTTCATCACCGCGATACGGTCGCAAAGCTGGAAGACGTCGTGAATGTCGTGGCTGATCAGGAAGATGCCGAGACCCTGTTTCTTCAGTTCCTGGATGAGTTCGGCCACCATCTGCGTTTCATGCACGCCAAGCGCGGCGGTCGGTTCGTCCATGATCAGGATCTTGGCATTGAAGTAGACCGCGCGGGCAATGGCCACCGACTGGCGCTGACCGCCCGACAGGGCTTTCACCGGCGCATGGAACTTTTTGAAGTTCGGATTGAGCCGGCCCATGATCTTGCGAGTTTCCGCTTCCATGGCATCGTCGTCGACAAAGCCGAGCGGCGAGGTCAGTTCACGGCCGAGGAACAGGTTGGACGCCGCGTCGAGATTGTCCGCCAGAGCAAGCGTCTGGTAGATTGTCTCGATGTTCTGCGCCCGCGCGTCGCGCGGCGAGTGAATGTGCACTTCCTTGCCGTTGATGCGGATTTCGCCGCTGTCGGCCTTGTAGGCGCCGGAGAGGATCTTGATCAAGGTCGACTTGCCGGCGCCATTGTGGCCAAGCAGGCCCACAACTTCACCCGGGTAAAGATCGACCGAGACATGATCCACGGCCTGCACCCCGCCGAAGGAGATGCACATGTCTTTCATTTCTACGAGAGGCGCGTCCATGTCTCAGTCTCCCGTGCGCTTGCGATAGATGATGTCGACGAGGACGGCGATGACGAGCACCGTGCCGACGACGATGTTCTGCAACGGAGCGTCAACACCGACCATGGCCATGCCCGACTGCAGCGACTGCATGATCAGCGCGCCCAGGATAGCGCCGTAGATCGTGCCGACACCACCGGCAAGCGCCGTGCCGCCGATGACCGCCGCGGCGATGACCCTGAGTTCGTCCAGCGTGCCGATGTCGTTGGTCGAAAAGCCGAGGCGTGCGGCTGCGACAGCCGCAGCGAGCGCGCTGAGGCCGCCCATGATGGCAAACACCTTGACCGTCAGGAAACGAGTGTTGATGCCGGACAGTTCGGCTGCATCCGGATTGCCGCCGGTTGCGAAGATGTAGCGTCCGAGGCGGGTACGGCGGGCAACGATGGTCATGATCACGGTGACCACGATCAGAAGCAGCACCGAATAGGGAATGCCGTAGCCCATGACCAGGCCTTCCGGCATGGTTTCACCGCGGGCCTCGAAAATGCGTTCAAGGCGCGCTGAGGGAATGTCGTAGGCGTTCAGCACCCAGACGAACGCGAGAATGGCTGCAGTCGTGATGACACCCATGGTGACTTCCGCCCAGCCGGGTTTGACCGGGAAGCCGTGCGCGGCCTTGCGGCGACGCGAGGAGACCTGCAGCCAGAGAGCTGCTGCCACCGCCAGAACACCGAAGATCCAGGAGCCCGTTTCGCCCATGGTGCCGCCGATGCCACCGATCATGGTGAAGGTTTCATCGAGCGGGCCGATGGTCTGGCCGGAGGTGATGAACCAGGCAACGTTGCGCCAGACCAGGAGGCCACCGAGCGTTACGATGAAAGCGGGAATGCCGAGGTAACCGATCATCCAGCCCTGGAACGCGCCGATCAGCACACCGACGACCACGCCAACCAGAATGGCAAGGATCCAGATGAACGGATTGCCGAGGCCCAGAAGCGGCGGCAGGACATCGGTCTGGACAACCGCCATGACGGCCGCAACAGTCGCCAGCACGGAGCCGACCGACAGATCGATGTGGCGGGTGACGATGACGAACACCATGCCCGTGGCCATGATGGCGACGGAGACGGTCTGGATCGTGAGGTTGAAGATGTTGCGCGGCGTCAGGAACCGGCCATCCGTGAACACATTGAACACCAGGCACAGAACGATGAACGCCCCGATCATGCCGAGAAGCCGGGTGTCGAGCTGCAATGCGGCAAACAAGTTTCGTGCTGTCGGGCTTTTGGGCCCTGACAGTGCGGTGTCAGACATAGAGGTTACTCCTGCTTGGAGACCATTACGCTTACGCATCGGGTGGCCCATCCCGGGGTGCGGCTTCTTCAGCAGCTGTCCCTGTTATTACGGCCCCGGTTAAGAATAACCGGGGCCGTACATTAAGCGTAGTGTTATTAGTTACAGGGAGCCGGGCCGTTTTCAACGCCCTGGCACAGATCTGCCTTGGAGATCCAGCCTGCATCCACAACAGCGGTCAGGTTGTCCTTGGTAACCGGAAGCGGTGCCAGGAACTTGGCGGTCAGCTCGGTGCCGGACGGAGACGTCCAGGCTGCTGCGCCATCGACGCCGGACAGTTCGGTGCCACCAGCCAGGGTAACGGCGATTTCGCCGGCCGCCTTGCCGAGTTCACGTGCGTCTTTCCAGACGGAAACGGTCTGGGTGCCCTTTGCGACACGGTTCAGAGCGGCATGGTCGCCGTCCTGACCGGACACCGGAATGCCGTCCATGCCCTGCGCGGTCAGAGCGGCAACAACACCGCCTGCCGTGCCGTCGTTGGAGGCAACAACCGCGTCGACCTTGTTGTCGTTTGCGGTCAGAATCTGTTCCATGTTGCGCTGTGCGTTCGCCGGCAGCCAGCCATCGGTGTAGGCTTCGCCAACGATCTTGATGTCACCCGCGTCGATTGCGGACTGCAGGACTTCCTGCTGACCACCGCGGAGGAAGTCCGCGTTCGGGTCGGTCGGCGAGCCCTTGATCATGACGTAGTTGCCCTTCGGCGCGGCTTCCAGAACGGCACGGGCCTGCATGCGACCGACTTCGACGTTGTCGAAGGTCAGGTAGAAGGCGCGCGGATCGTCGATGAGACGGTCGTAACCGACGACCGGAATACCTTCGTCAGCGGCAGCCTGCACAGCCGGGCCGATTGCCTGGGAATCCTGAGCCAGGATGATAAGGGCGTTCGCACCCTGTGCGATCAGCGCCTCAACGTCGGAAAGCTGTTTTGCGGACGAGCTCTGGGCATCGGCGGAAATATACTTCGCGCCGGCAGCTTCCAGTGCGCCCTTGATGGCGGCTTCGTCGGTCTTCCAGCGTTCTTCCTGGAAGTTGGACCAGCTTACGCCGACAACGATGTCTTCTGCATGGGCAAGGTTCAGTGCGGTTGCGGACAGCAGGACGCCCGCCAGCAGAGTGGTGATTTTACGCATTGCGATGTTTCCTCCAGTTGGCACATCCCACGTCGGACGGGTGCGCCTGAAATGCGTCAGTGTCGAAGCGCCTTTTCGAGACGCCTTCAGATAGGACAGCCTTATTGTTATTTTTTTTAGTGTCCGAAAAAAAGTTGCAGGAAAGCGCTGCTCCTGTCAACATGGTTTTGCAAAACACTGTTCCGCGGGGTTTGAAACACCCGGTGAGAAGCAGGAAAACCGGGAGAAACCCGGGACAGAGGAAACACCTTGGGAAGAGCTGAGCGAGCATGACACGCAAGGCGGACCGGGATCAGATCCGGCGGCAAAACAGAAGTATTGTTCTACAGGCCCTGCGCCGGAACGGCCCTATGGCGCGGATAGATCTCGGCCAGATGACACGGCTGAGTCCGGCGACGGTGACGGCCATCACCTCCGATCTTCTGGACCAGGAATTGATCCTGAGCCTGGAAAGCGAGGAGCCGAAAGCACCGCAGGCGCGCGGACGGCCACGCACCCTTTTGAAACTTAATCCCGACGCGGTTTACACGATTGGCGTGCGTCTTTCGGTCAACAACATCGACCTTGCCCTGGTGAATTTCGCCGGCGAGGTGGTGCGCAGCGAGCGTAGCCATTTCGACAGTGCGACCGAAGATGCCGCAAGCTTTCCCGAAACGCTGATTGGCACGATCCGGCAGTTCCTCAATGACGCCGGAATTGTTCCGTCGCGGGTCCGGGAGATCGGCGTCGCGGCGCAGGGTGTCGTCGAAACGGAAACAGGTGTCGTGGCCTGGAGCCCCGCCTTTGCCGGGCGCAAGATTCCGATCGTCGGACCATTGCACGATGCCTTCGGGGCGGATTGCTACATTTCCAACGACACCAACATGATCACCGAAGCGCTGCACTGGTCGGACCCGAACCGCTACAGCGGAACCTTCGCCGTTATCATGCTCGATTATGGTGTCGGCATGGGGCTCTACCTCGACAACCGACTGTTTTCCGGCGCAAGCGGCACGGCCGCGGAATTCGGCCATGCCAACCATCTGCCCGGCGGGGCGCTCTGCCGCTGCGGCAAGAAAGGGTGTCTTGAGGCCTATCTGTCCGACTACGCGCTGGTGCGGGCCGCCTCGCACCTGCCGGAAAACACGGATCCGAGCACCATCAAGGCAGGGGTTGGCGGCCTTGCCCGGCTGATTGAACTCGCCGGCTCCGGAGACAAGGACGCCTGCAACGCCTTTCATGAGGCCGGCCGGGTTCTTGGCTACGGCCTTGCCCGGGTGATCGCGATGATCGACCCCAAGCGCATTGTGCTGACGGGTGCTGCCATGCGGGCCTTCTCCTTCATGGAAAAGGGCATGTGGGAAGGTCTGGAGGAAGCCCTGGTCGCCGACCTGAGAAACAATTTCTCCCTGGACGTGATGCCGTGGAATGAGGACTTCATCCGCAGCGGCCTGATCGCCCAGTCCATGGAGCGCCTCGACAAGGACTTTCTGGGCAACGCGACAGCGCCGTCAAGCCGCATCGCCCGGCTTGAGCGCAAGGAGGCGACCGCATGACCAGCCTGTTCCGCGCGGCGGTTTCCACCATTGCCCTCAGCCTTTCCCTGGGTCTCGCCCTGCCCGTCGCCACGCTCGCCGATCCGGCGCCGTGGAGTGAGCGGGCGATCAGGGAAGATGTCGATATCGACGCTCTGGCACAGTCCGGCGACGACGTGATCCCGGTGCTGCAGCCGATCGGCAAGGAGCTTTTCAAGGCCAAGTTCACCACATTGGATGGCGCGGGCCGTCCGGAGGCGACACGGGCCATCGTACCGACCAAGGTGCGCCGCAAGTCGCCACTGGCCTTCCAGCGCCTGGCGGGCATGGACGCCAATGCCTGCGCGTCATGCCACAACGAGCCAATCATCGGCGGCTCCGGCGCGTTCACCGCCAATGTGTTCGTGTCCGAGGGGTTTGAAAGCGCCGACTTCGACACGACCGATCCGCAGTTTTCCAACGAGCGCAACACGGTCGCGCTTCAGGGCGCCGGGCTGATCGAGCTGCTCGCCCGGGAAATGACCTCGGATCTGCGCCGCCAACGGACGGATCTGCTGGCCCGGGCAAGGGCGAGCGGCCAGGAAGAGACCGTCGACCTGAAGACGAAGGGTGTTTCCTTCGGCAGGCTGACCGCGTTTGCCGACGGAACGCTGGACGTTTCCCGCCTCGAGGGGATAGATGACGACCTGACCGTGCGGCCTTTCAGCCAGAAGGGTGTCTTTGCCTCCCTTCGCCAGTTCACCGTGAACGCCAGCAACGATCATCATGGCATGCAGGCCGCCGAGCGGTTCGGGGCCGTTTGGACAGGCACGGACGATTTCGACGGTGACGGCCACACGAACGAAATAACGCCCGGCCAGATCTCGGCCCTGGTTGCCTTTCAGGCGACCCTTCCCGCGCCGACCCGAAAACAGGACCTGCCGGACGTCTGGCAGGAGGCCGCGGCAAAGGGAGAGCAGCTCTTCGGTACGATCGGCTGCAGCGCCTGCCACATTCCAGAACTGCCGCTCGAAAGCCTGATCTTTCAGGATCCGGGCCCGTTCGACACCGCTGGAACCCTGCGCCAGAGCGACGTGACAGCGCCGCTTGAACTCGATCTCGGCACACTGGACTGGGTCAAGGCCCTGCCGCGGGACGACCAGGGACGTGTGCTGGTTCCGCTTTATGGCGACCTGAAGCGTCACACGATTGCCGACGCGGCCAACGACACCTTCGGCAACGAACTGCTCGCCCAACGCTTCGTTGCCCGGGACGTGTTCATCACCTCCGAGCTTTGGGGCATCGGCAGCACGGCGCCCTATGGGCACCGGGGGGATATCACCACGCTGGAAGAAGCCATTCTCGCCCATGGTGGCGCGGCGACCGACAGCCGCAAGGCCTATGCCGATCTGACGGAAACCGAGCAGCAGACAATCATCGCCTTCCTGCGCAGTCTGGAGATCGCGGAATGAACCGGTTCGCTCTTTCCGTATCCGGCGTGTTGCTGGGCGTGGCCTTTGCTGCGCCCGCCTTGGCAGAGGACACGCGGCAGGCATCCGTTGCGCCCGTCCCCACGTTCGTGGAGGAAGCCGCTGCCGCGGGCATCGAACACAGCTATGACGGCGCCTGGGAATTCTTCGTCGGTGGCGGCACCGCGATCTTCGATTGCGACGGCGACCGCAAGCCGGATCTGTTCTTTGCCGGAGGCAAGAACCCGGCGCAGCTTTACCGCAATGAAAGCCGCGTCGCGGGGCCGCTGAAGTTCACCGCGCTGGACACCGGTCTCAGCGACAAGCAGGCAACAGGCGTGCTTGGCGCCTATCCTCTGGACATCAACAACGACGGTCATATGGATCTTGTCGTCCTGCGTCTGGGGGAAAACCTGATCCTGGAAGGCAAGGGCGCCTGCACCTTCGAGGTTGCCAACCGCGCGCTCGGCTTTGACGGCGGCCGCGAGTGGAGCACGGCCTTTTCTGCAACCTATGAACCCGGCCTCGATTACCCCACGCTGGCCTTCGGCAATTATGTCGACCGCTCCGCTCCCGGCTCGCCCTGGGGCACCTGCCACGACAACTTCCTGTTCCGGCCGGAAACGGCGGAAGACGGCAGCGTGCGTTATCCTGAGGCCACCCGCCTCTCACCCGGCTATTGCAGCTTGTCGATGCTGTTTACCGACTGGAACCGGTCCGGCGAGCCGGCGCTTCGGATCTCCAACGACCGGCAATATTATCGTGGCGGCGAAGAGCAGCTCTGGGCCGTTCCACCCGGCCGCCCGCCCCGCCCCTATCGCAAGTCCGACGGCTGGCAACACCTGAAGATCTGGGGCATGGGCATTGCCTCCATCGACCTGGATGTGGATGGATTTCCCGAATATGCGCTTACCAGCATGGGCGACACAAAACTGCAGAAGCTCGATCCGGAATCGGACGAGACGGTGCCGGTCTATCAGGACATTGCCTTCGATCTCGGCGTGACCGCGCACAGGCCCTATGCGGGGGAAGACCTGAAACCTTCCACCGGCTGGCATTCGGAGTTTCAGGACGTCAACAACGACGGCCTCTGGGATCTGTTCATCGCCAAGGGCAACGTGGAAGCCATGCCCGATTTTGCCGCCTATGACCCTGACAATCTGCTGCTCGGCCAATGGGATGGCCGGTTTGTGGAGACGGGCGACACGGCCGGGATCGCGCTGAACCGGCGTGGCCGGGGCGCGGGCCTGGCGGACTTCAACGCCGACGGGCTGATGGATCTGGTGGTCGTGAACCGCTCCGGTCCGGTCAGCCTGTTCCGGAATGTTGGCCAGGGCACGGCTGAAACGCCAAAACAGCTCGGCAACTGGCTGGCTGTCGAAGTGCGCCAGCCGGGCAAGCCGAATGCCCGCGCGGTGGGTGCCAAGATCAGCGTGAAGACGGGCAACCGCACCGTGGTGAAAGACATCCAGGTGGGCGCCGGACACGCCTCCGGTCAGATGGGCTTTGTGCATTTCGGCCTCGGCGTGGCGGAACGCGCCAATGTGCGCATCAAGTGGCCAGACGGCGACTGGAGTCACGGCTACCGCGTCTTTGCCAACGGGCACGTGATCATCGAGCGCGGTGCGGAAAAGGCGAAGCTCTGGTATCCGGAATAGGTCCCGTGAGGAGATCTATCCGGTGCCCCGAAGGCTGAGACGCACGATCATCGCAAACTCAGAAAAGCTGCATTTTTTCAATGACTTTCCGGCCTTTTTGCCGGAACATGCATGACAAGATGCAACTTCCGGAGTTTCCGCGATCATGGCCGGTCCTACCGACAAGAAACCCTTCAATCCGTCTTCCGTGCGCACGCCCTTCGGGCAGTATAATCACGGCCTTTACGTGCCGCCGGGCGCCAGCCTGCTGGTGACCTCCGGCCAACTCGGCATCAGGCCGGACGATTCGATCCCGCCGGATGTGACCGGTCAGGCTGAAATCTGCTTCGAGGCCATTGCCGCCATCCTGAAGGAAGCGGACATGTGCTTTGACGATGTCATCCGCATTTCCGGCTTCGTCACACGGCGGGAAGATTTCGCGGACTATATGGCTGTCCGCGACCGCTACACCGGAACGCTGAAACCGGTCTCGACCCTTTTGGTGGTCGGCGGCTTCACGCGTCCGGAATTCCTGGTGGAAGTGGAAGTGACCGCGGCGAAGGTGTTCTAGCCCAGCCAGCCTGGAGCGGTGTCAGAACCGCTCCATTTCCCGGCCGACCTTTTCCAGAAAGGCGCCTGTCGAGGCCGGGGTGCAGTTGTTCATGTCGTAATGGGCCAGATATTTCACTGGCGCGCCGATCTTGATCTGGGCCCGGATAACCCGGTTGACGATCTTGCGCGGCGGATCGCCGACCAGAAACGCCCGCCATCGGCTGCCGCCATAGGTCATGACGGCCGCCATCTTGCGGATGTGGCGCAGGGTCGGCGTCAGGACGCCGTCCTCCAGACGAAACGAAACACCCGGCAGCCAGACCCGGTCGAAGTAGCCCTTCAGCATGGCGGGAAAGCCGAAGTTCCAGACCGGCGTGCAGATGACCAGACCTTCGGCCGCCAGCAGGCGCTCGCAGTAGCTGTCGACCAGCGCCCGGTTGTCGGGGACTGTGTGATAGATGTCCCTGTCGCGCGCGGAGAGAACCGGGTCGAAGCCTTCCTCATAGAGATTGCAGCCGTCGACCTCGTGCCCCGCCCTGGCAAGGCTTTCGCACGTCTTGTGATAAAGCGCCCGGCCGAAGCTCTGCTCCTGCGGATGGGAATGAAGAACCAGTACGCGCATCGGATCAGGCCTCGGCAAAGGCCTGGAGGCCCGGAAACAGGTAGTTCTTGCCCGCGTCGAAGTCGAAGTCCGGATTGTCCCAGGCGATCATCTTGCCCGGATTGAGCAGCCCCTTGGGATCTGTCTCCTTCTTGAAGGCAAGCTGAACCTGGTCGGTCTGCTTCATGCCGCCCTCTTCCAGCGTATAGCGGTGCGGGTTGAAGACCCTGCAGCCGTTTTCCTCGTGCAGGCGGATGATCTCGTCCAGCCGTTCTTCCGTCGTGTAGCGGACCAGCGGCAGGCCGGAACACTGGACCTGACCGTCAAAGCGCAGAAACTCCAGATGGCCGAAGATCTCGCCCGGGAACATTTCGGTGGTCTTGCGCACCAGCTCCACATGGTTCGGCCCCGGATACTGGGTCTGCAGATAGGTGAAGGAGCTGTCGAACTTCAGCGCCCGAAGCGTCGTGTGGTTCCAGGCAAGCTCGTAGGCATGGGGAATGCCCTTCATGTTGTCCACTTCGTCCGACCGGAAGCGGACTTCGCCCTTCATCCGTTCGGCAAGGGCAAGCATCGCCGACATGGAATGCGGTGCCACCATCAGCACGGTGACAGCCTCGCCTTCCTTCAGCCAGGGCTTGTGGCGGGTGAAATAGTCGAACGGGATCGGCGCGGCAATCGGCGCCACTTCCTTCAGGAGAAGCCCGTTGCTGCGCGCCAGCTTGTCGGAAAAGACCACCGCATCCATGAAGGTTTCATGGCCGACAATCACATCCACCCAGTCATGGGCCGTGGTCAGCGGCATTTCGACTTCGGTGATGATGCCGTTGGTGCCATAGGCATGGCTGACTTTCTGCAGGTCCCAGGTGGACAGTTCGATCACCCGAGGCTCCGCCTCCATGGTGACGATCCGCAGGCGCAGGATGTTGCCGAGATCACGCAAGCCGCCCCAGTGAACCGAACCGACACCGCCCGACCCGCCGGCGATGAAGCCGCCGATGGTCGCGGTTTGCGCGGTTGAAGGATGGAAGCGCAGTTCCTGGCCGGAATGCTCCCTGGTGATCTTGTCGAGCTTGGCAATGACGATGCCCGGACCGCAGACGACCCGGCCCGGTGCGATTTCCTTGACCTCGTCCATCTTCGACATGTCGAGAACGATGCCCCCGGAGAGCGGCATCGCCTGGCCGTAGTTGCCCGTGCCCGCGCCGCGCGGCGTGACCGGCACACCATGGGCGAACGCCGTCTTCAGGACCTTTATGACTTCGGCCTCGTTTTTCGGCGAGACCAGAAGATCGCCGGTGACATTGTCGAGTTGCGCCTTCAGGACCGGCGAATACCAGTAGAAATCGCGGCTCTTGGCCTGAACCAGACGCGGATTGTCCTCAACCGCAATGCCATCAAGTTCAGCCTTGATTGTCTCGTAATCGGCCATCGTCAGCCTTTCGTCAGAGGGTCAAGTTCAGAATAATCCGGCAGGCGGCGGTCGATGCCCATGCCATTCCGCATCACGATGCGGTCCGCCTGCGGACGGGACAGAAATTCGCTCCACGTGCGAGCATTGAAGATGACGAGATCGGCGCCCAGTCCCTCGGCAATGCGCCCGGCTTCGGGAACTTTCAGAATATCCGCCGGAAGGCTGGTGACCACCTTGGCGGCATCATCGAGCGGATGGTCCAGATGCGCAATGCGCACCGCTTCGCGGAACACTTCCACCATGTCGAGATCCCCATAGGCGTAGAAGGGATCGCGGGTATTGTCCGATGAAACGGCCACAGGCACACCTGCGGCGCGCAATTCATGCAGAAGGGTGACACCGCGTGAGCGCGGTGTGCGGCCCGGATGGCGGTCCTGCAGATACATGTTGCACATGGGCAGGGAAACGACGGACAGGCCCGCCTCGCGAACCTTGTCGATCGTCGCCTTGGCCTTGTCGTCATCCTGACGCGCCAGGGAACAGCAGTGGCCGACCGTGACGGCGCCTTCAAAGCCGTTGCGCAGCTTGGCCTCTGCGATGGAGAGAAGCGTCAGGACACTGGCATCCTGGGTTTCATCCACATGCAGGTCGATATCAAGGCCATGGTCGGCGGCCGTGCGAAACAGGATATCGAGCCTGCGGTCGAGATCCGGCAGCGGGAAGGTCACGCCGCCCAGCAGGCCGCGGCTTGCCACGACGACTTCCACCAGGTCGATGAAATAAGCTTCATCGTCGATGGCATCTATCGGAAACAGGGCCGCCGCCTGGAGGGTGATCCGGTCTTTCCAGCGCTCGCGCATGTCGGCGAAAACCTCGAAGGATATCCGGTGCTGCGGCGCCAGACTGTCGAGGTGAGTGCGCAGAAGGCTGGTGCCGTGGGCGTAGGCGCAGCGCAGGGAAAAGTCCATGCGCGTTTCCACGTCGCTTGCCGACCAGTTCGCTTCCCGGTCGGCCCGGACGGCGTTGAGCGCACCGTCGAAATTCCCGGTCGGGTTGGGTTGCCGGTCCCAGATGTGGCCCTTGTCGATGTGCGTGTGCATGTCGGCAAAACACGGCCAGACCATGCGTCTTTGCAGATCGACGCCTTCGATATCCGCAGGCGCTGAACCTGCTGGAAGAATGGCCTCGATCCGGCCGTCTGCAATGATCAGATCGGCCGAAGACAGGCCCTCGCGCGCAGGAAGCGCCGACCCCGGCGTGACTGCGGCGGGCAGGGTTGCGGTGCGCAGCGCGAACCGGCCGGCTTTGGGAAGATTGAGCGTCATCAGTTTTCCCGCTTCAGGCTGCTTTCGTGCCAGCGATGCAGCGTCCACCAGGAGATGAAGGACGTCAAAGCGAAGATCAGCACACCCAGGCTGGCAAGCAGGAACAGCGCCGCGAACAGACGCGAAATATTGAGCCGGAACTGGCTTTCCAGAAGACGGAAGGCAAGGCCCGAGCCGGCCCCCGCCGATCCGGCCGCGAATTCCGCAACGACCGCCGCAATCAGCGCCAGGCCGCCGCCGATGCGAAGACCGGTCATGAAATACGGCAGGGAGGCGGGCAGCTTCAGATAGATCAGCGTCTGCCAGCGCGAGGCGCCATAAAGCTCGAACAGGTTCAGGAGGTTATGATCGACGCTCTTCAGGCCCTGAACCATGTTGGACAGGATCGGGAAGAAAGCGACGACAAAGGCGCAAATCAGAAGCGCTGCCTGCGTCGACGGCGCGTAGATCAGGATCAGCGGCGCGATGGCGATGATCGGCGTAACCTGCAGAATGACCGTGATCGGATAAAGCGCCGTCTCGATCCAGCGGGACTGCACGAGCAGAATTGCCATGCCGCCACCGCCGATCAGCGCCAGAGCAAGGGAGGCAAGGGTGATCTTGGTCGTCACCCAGAGGGCAGGCAGAAGGACGTGCCAGTCCGACAGCAGCGATTGAACCACCAGTCCCGGGCCGGGAAGGATGTAGTGAGGAATATCATTCACGGTGACCATGATCTGCCAGAGGGCGATCAGGGTGGCGATGACGCAGATCGGCACCAGCACCGTCAGGGTGCGCTCCCGGCGTTTGGATGCTGCGGCGCTTTCCTTTGTCGGCAGTTTGACTGCTGATGACCGCCTTTTGCGGGAGGGCGGCGTTGAACCGTCCGTTTCCTGCGGCAGGTCGGCGGATGCCAGCGTTTCATTTGCCGTTGTGGTCATCAGTGCTCCTCGCCTCCCATGGCTTCCAGCAGCATGGCGGAAACTTCCGCGCAGGCCTGCCTGTATTCCTCGGAGGTGCGGTATTGCGCGTCCCGCTCCAGGCTGGTGTGCAGGGGGAAATCCGAATGAACGCGGCCTGGCCGCGCCTTCATCACCACGATGCGGTTTGCCAGATAGGCGGATTCATAGACGGAATGGGTCACGAAGATCACCGTGATGCCGGTGGCTTTCCAGAGCGCCAGCACGTCGTCATTGAGCTTCTGGCGCGTAATCTCGTCAAGGGCTGCGAAGGGTTCGTCCATCAGCAGCAGCTTGGGCTCCGTCACCAGCGCACGGGCAATGGAGACACGCATCTTCATGCCGCCGGAAAGTTCGCGCGGATAGGCGTCGGCAAAATCCTGAAGACCCACGCTTTCCAGTGCGGTCAGGATCCGCTCCGAGGCTACCTTTTTCGATACGCCCTTGAGGCGCAAGGGCAAATAGACGTTTCCGAACACTGTCTGCCAGGGCATCAGCGTCGGTTCCTGAAACACGAAGCTGATGTCGCCGTCCGGAAGGCCTCTGGAGTTGATCCGGAAACTCGGCCAGTCGATTTCGCCTTCAGAAACGTCACCAAGGCCCGCGATGATCCGGAGCGCGGTCGACTTGCCGCAACCGGACGGACCCAACAGGCTGATGAACTCTCCCGGGCGAACCGTCATCGACATGCCGGACAAGGCCAGCGTCCCGTTGGAGAAAACCTTCGAAACATTGTCCATCGCCACCAGCGGGCGAGACGATTTCAGACTGCGGGCCGACGGCGTCTTCGATTCTGCGCTGCCCTGTTCGGCGATGACCATACTCAACTCTGCATCTGGAGGCGGCCGCTCCGCACGGGGCCGTGCGAAGCGGAATGGATGAGCCGGAACCGGCTTATTTCTTCAGATCGAGGCCGACGCCCTTGCACACGAACTCGGTGGTGTAGGACTGCTTGTAATCAAGAGAGGCCTCCACAACGTCGATCGACGCGAGCGTATCGAAGAATTCCTTGAAATGCGCGTCCGTCATGCAGCCGATGCCTTTTTCTTCCGTGTCACCGGAATCGACGATCCCGTATTCCTTCATCTTCGCAAGGGAATAGGCGAGCTGACCGTCGGTCATCTCCGGATTGTCCTTCTTGATCAGCTCGTTTGCCGCGGCGTTGTCCCCGTAGAGGTAGTTGTACCAGCCTTCGATGGAGGCATCGACGAAGCGCTGAACCAGATCCGGGTTTTCCTCGACCAGCGCCTTGGAGGTGGTGATCATGGTCGAATAGGGCGTCCAGCCTTCATCTGCCAGAAGGAACACTTTCGGCGCCCATCCGGCCTGGTTTTCGATCTCGTACGGCTCGGAGGTCAGGTAGCCCTGCTGCGCGGACTTGGGGTCGACGATGAAGGGGGCCGGGTTGAAGGTGTAGGGCTTGAACTGAGCATCGGAGAAGCCCTCGAAGTTCTTCTTCATCCACTCGAAATAGGTGACGTAGCCGTCCTTGCCCATGTAGATGGTTTCGAGCTTGGCAAGGTCGGCGAACGTGTCGATGCCCTGGTCCGGATGGGCGACCAGGATCTGCGGATCCTTCTGGAAGATGCTGGCGACGTTGATCAGCGGAATGCCTTCCTTGACGTAGTCGAAGCCTTTCAGCGTTCCGCCCATGTAGAAATCGATCTTGCCCGAGATCAGCAGCGCATCGTTGGCAGCCTGCGGGCCGCCCGGCGCGATGGTGACCTTCAGGCCGTATTTCTCGTAGGTGCCGTCAGCCACGGCCTGGTAGAAGCCGCCGTGCTCCGCCTGGGCCAGCCAGTTGGTGCCGTAGCTCACCTCATCCAGCGCCAAAGCCTGGTGCGTGGCGGTTCCGGTGAGAAGAACCGCCGCGAGAAGCGTCTTCGCAGATGGGAAAACTGTCATTTCGTACCCTCCAGTAAAACAAAACTGCCGTGAAACCGCACATTTCCGGAAATATTTGAGCCCTTGCAGCGCACGTTGAAAAGCATCAAAATTCGCCTGCAGCGATGCCTTATTGTCATCGCTCGCATTTATGGCGATCAATTGTGCCGCATGCACAAAAAGGAGGCACAAGTTGGCCCAGCTGCATTCCCGCAAACTGCTGTATCTGGATGAAATCGCGCGCTGTGGGTCCATCCGGAAGGCGGCTGACCGGCTCAACGTCTCGTCTTCCGCCATCAACCGGCAAATCCTTGCCCTGGAAGAGGAATTCGGCGTGCCGCTGTTCGAGCGACTGCCGCGTGGACTGCGGCTGACCGCGGCCGGAGAGCTGTGCGTGGAACATATCCGCGGCGTCCTGAAAGACTATGCCCGGCTTGAAACCAGGATCAGGGCGCTGAAGATGCCGCAGGCCGGCCAGGTCTCGCTGGTGACGACTGTCGGCCTTGCCTCCGGGCCCTTGTCGGAGATCATTGCCAAGTTCATCGAGAAGAACCCGCGCGTTCACATCAAGCTGCGCAGCGATGGCGGCACGACCACGATCAATCCGGTCCTGACGGGCGAAGTCGACATCGGCCTCGGCTTCAACATCGCCGCAACGCCGGGTCTGAGGACGCTGGCCACCTTCGACATTCCCATTGGGGCGGTGGTTCCGCCCGACCACAAGCTGGCGCAGGAAACCGGGCCGGTCGATCTGGTGGATGTGGTTCAGGAGCGGCTGGTGCTGGCCCAGTCGGGCACAAGCCTGCGGGACGTGATCAATCTGGTGCTGTCATCCGTGCCGATCCCGGTCGAGCCGATCCTGGAAACGAATTCCTCGGAGACGGTTCGCCAGCTTGTCCGGCGCGGTATCGGCATCAGCCTGCTCAATCCGCTCGATGTCCTTGCCGAATGCAGGCGGGGCGAGCTTGTCTTCCGCCCGCTGAACGTCGCGCGAACGCACCATCAGCCGATGAAGCTGTTCACCCGGGCAAGAGCCTCGATGGACGCGGCAACGAGCCTTTTTGTCGAGTTCCTGCTTCAGGAACTCGTTGCACAGGTGGAGGAATTGCAGCGGGAAGGCAACCTGCCGGTTTAAGATCTCAAGATCGTTATGGCTTATACAGGTTGGCCAGCGGATAGGCGGCGAAGTCGCGCAGCATCTCAATGAAACCGGCGGCTTGATGGGCGCTGATCGCCGCCCCTTTTTCCGCCGTTCCCTTTGAGGCATCGCCGACAACGCCTGCCGGGTTGAGATCATGCGCGATCCAGGCCAGGGCGTGAGGCGGCGTCGGCTGGATGTACTTCGAGTTCTCCAGCATTTCTTCTGCCCTGGAGACGAAGTTCTCGGCCTTGTCCATACGCACAAGCTCTGGCCGGAAGTGCAGCATCAACGAGGTTTCAACCTCGCCTCCGTGGATGCCGAATTTGGACTCATGCGCGGAAATCATGCCTTCCGGGTGGCCGAAGCGGCTCCAATGGGTCACAAGGACAGCCATCTCGTAGCGGACGCGCAGTTCACGCGAGACAATGCTGATGATGTCGGTGTTGCCGCCATGAGAATTGACGATCACCATCTTGCGGATGCCGGCTTCCGAGACCTTCTGCCCAATGGCGGTCCAGACCGGTATCAGCAGCTCGGCGCCGAGGGAGAGCGTTCCCGGGCCGTAAATGTGCTCATTCGCCTTGCCGATCTCCTGCACAGGCAGAACCAGGATATCGACATCGTCCGGCAACTGTTTGCGCGTTTCGGCCAGCATGCCCACTGCAATGACGACATCGGTCGCTATCGGCAGATGCGGCCCATGCTGCTCTGTCGAGGCGGTCGGCAGAATGGCAATGACCCGGTCGGGATCGAGCGCCGCAAAATCGGAGGCATTCAATTCGTTCCAGAAGAAATGCTTGGCCATCGGCGCTGCCCCAATTCTGTTGCCGTGATGCGTTCCATTTTGGGTAGGCAAGTCCGCTGCACTTGAAAAGCATCATTATGTCTTCAGCCCGCTGCCTTTTTGTGTGCAGTGGGCCTGCACTTCCTTGCCCACCTACCAAGACGCATGCCCGTCGTTATTGGCCTGTTCGCCCCGAAAGCGCAGACCGGGCATCGTTATCTCCACAGATCTACCCACAGGCGTCACTCGCGATGCGGCGGTGGCATGAAGGGACGTATCGCCACTGCTCCAAGAACCAAGACTTGAGAAAAATCAGATGATTAAGCCTGTTTTCAAGCGCGTTGCACGCCTGACTAACATGTCCACCCCGTTCAAAACGCCAAAAGTTTGAGCAAAGTTTTATCTACCCAGAGGCGAGGTCGCCACATTTACACCAAATATTTACCCTGTGATGTAGGCGGTAGGACGCTGCATTGAGGCTCGGGATGCGGCATTGGGTTAATGTTAAGGTGGGTAACCGACATGTATCTCCTGTTCTTCTTTGGAGCCATCGTTTATGGTGCCATCACGCTGTTGTTTCTGATCCTGTCGTCTTCGGAACTGCTCGATAGCGGCGTGAGCACACCCGGCAGGCTGTTCGGGGTTCTCGTAACTTCAGTCTTCTGGCCGGCGACCCTGATTGCAGTCAGCCTCGCGCTCGGTTTCCAGAATGTGTCTGGACGTCTTCACGGCACCCGGCAGACCGTGCCGCTGCGCCTGTCGCATCGGTCGCACTGAACCGGACACCGTTCGCGAAATACTGGATTTCAGTCCACTCGGCTGACACTTCAGCCCCGGCGCATGCCTATGCGCCGGGGCTTTTTGCGCGTGCACTCCCGTTGATCCGCTCACCTGTTTTCCCGTGGCGCCACCGTAGGTCTCGGCGAACAGGCCGGATTATGCGCCATGGCGAAAATTTCATCACAGGCCGTTTTTCACCTTAAGCTGCTGTTTTCCCGGTAATTTTATTGCTGATTTTTTAGCTCAAGTTTTTAATCATTCCAAAAAAAATTTGACTAACTGTTCAAATTTTCTTCCAATGCATTCCTGAGCCTCCTCACCAAACGAAGGAAGCCGCCTTGAAAACGATCGCCAACCTTCCGGAGATCTCCATGACCCAGACCAAAGCCAGCCCGGACATCGCCGCCGGGCGCTTGCCTGAGGACGCATACGCTGAGAATTTCAGCGACCTGCACCCGCTGCTGGACCAGCACGAAGCGCAGGTCGAGGCCGACCGCTGCTATTTCTGCTACGACGCTCCTTGCATGCAGGCCTGCCCGACCAGTATCGACATACCCCAGTTCATTCGCCAGATCTCGACCGGGAACCCGACCGGGGCGGCGAAGACCATTTTCGCGCAGAATATTCTGGGCGGCATGTGCGCCCGCGTCTGCCCGACCGAGACCTTGTGCGAACAGGTCTGCGTGCGCGAGGTTGCCGAAGGCAAGCCGGTGAAGATCGGCCAGCTTCAGCGGTATTCGACAGATCACTTCATGTCGGAATTCAGCTCGACGCCGTTCACGCGCGCTGCCGCAACCGGCAAGAAGGTTGCCGTCGTCGGCGCCGGACCTGCCGGCCTTTCCTGCGCACACCGGCTGGCAGTGCATGGGCACGAGGTTACCCTGTTCGACGCCCGCGAGAAGGCCGGCGGCCTGAACGAATACGGCATTGCCTCCTACAAGTCGGTCGACGACTTCGCCGCAAAGGAAGTGGATTTCATCCTGTCCATCGGCGGCATCGAAGTGCGCACCGGCACGCGGCTTGGTACCAATCTGGATCTGGCCAGCCTGCGCGCCGAATATGATGCCGTTTTCCTCGGCATCGGACTTGGCGGGGTCAACGCGCTTGGCATTGAAGGCGAGGACAAGAGCGGCGCTATCGACGCTGTCGACTACATTGCCGACCTGCGCCAGGCGAAAGATCTTTCCAAACTGCCGGTGGGCCGGCGCATCATCGTGATCGGCGGCGGCATGACCGCGGTCGACATCGCGGTCCAGACCAAGCTGCTGGGTGCGGAAGACGTCACGATCGCCTATCGCCGCGGCCAGGACCGTATGAATGCCTCCGAATACGAACAGCAACTGGCCCAGACCAGTGGTGTCCGCATCATGACCTGGGCCCAGCCCAAGGGGCTTGTCGGAGAAAATGGTGCGATAACCGCGATTGAACTGGAACGGACCCAGGAGCAAAATGGTGCCCTGACCGGCACCGGCGAGGTCATCACCCTGCCTGCGGACATGGTGTTCAAGGCCGTCGGACAGACGCTGGTGCAAGCGGATCTCGGCGATGCCCTGACCCTGGAAAGGGGCCGGATCGTGGTCGATGCGGACCGCAAGACCAGCCTTGCCGATGTGTGGGCGGGCGGCGACTGCGTGCTGGGCGGCGAAGACCTGACGGTCGCAGCCGTCGAGGACGGCAAGATTGCCGCCGAGAGCATCAACGCTGCCCTGACCGCCTGAGGACTTGCGCGCCTGAGACCTGCGCGCCCGAGACCTTCGCACCTGAAAGGGGCAGACGCTCGGCGCCACCGATTTGAGGGAGAGCCACCATGGCTGACTTGCGTACTGATTTTATCGGCATCAAATCGCCGAACCCGTTCTGGCTGGCGTCCGCGCCGCCGACGGACAAGGAATACAACGTCGTGCGGGCCTTCAAGGCCGGTTGGGGCGGTGTCGTCTGGAAGACGCTTGGGGAAGACCCGGCAGTGGTCAACGTCAACGGTCCGCGCTACGGCGCGATCCACGGCAAGGACCGGCAGCTGATCGGCCTCAACAACATCGAACTGATCACCGACCGTCCGCTGGAAGTGAACCTGCGCGAAATCAAGCAGGTGAAGCGCGACTGGCCGGACCGGGCGCTTGTCGTTTCGCTGATGGTGCCCTGCGAAGAGCAGAACTGGATCGACATCCTGAAGAAGGTCGAAGAGACCGAAGCCGATGGTGTCGAGCTGAACTTCGGCTGCCCGCACGGCATGAGCGAACGCGGCATGGGCTCCGCCGTCGGCCAGGTGCCGGAATATATCGAGATGGTCACCCGCTGGGTGAAGCAGCATTCGCGCATGCCCTGTATCGTCAAGCTGACGCCGAACATCACCGATGTCCGCAAGCCGGCACAGGCCGCCAAGGCGGGCGGTGCTGACGCCGTTTCGCTGATCAACACCATCAACTCGATCATGGGTGTCGATCTCGACATCATGTCGCCGTCCCCCTCCGTCGACGGCAAGGGAGCTCATGGCGGCTATTGCGGCCCGGCGGTCAAGCCGATCGCGCTCAACATGGTCGCCGAAATCGCCCGCGACCCGGCAACCCACGGCCTGCCGATCTCCGGCATCGGCGGCGTGACCACCTGGCGTGACGCGGCCGAGTTCATGGCGCTCGGCGCAGGCTCGGTGCAGGTCTGCACTGCCGCAATGACCTACGGCTTCCGGGTTGTCGAGGACATGATCGAAGGCCTCAGCGACTGGATGGACACCAAGGGCTATACGTCCGTCGACCAGTTCGTCGGCAGCGCGGTGCCGAATGTGTCCGACTGGCAGTATCTCAACCTCAACTACATCGCCAAGGCCAAGATCGATCAGGATCTGTGCATCGAATGCGGCCGCTGTCACATCGCCTGCGAGGATACCTCTCACCAGGCGATCACCAACATGGTGGACGGCGTGCGCAAGTTCGAGGTGATCGACGAGGAATGCGTCGGCTGCAATCTGTGCGTCAATGTCTGCCCGATCGAGGGCTGCATCACCATGGAGCCCATGGCCGCCGGCAGCATCGACCCGCGGACCAAGAAGCCGGTCGAAAAGGACTACGCCAACTGGACCACGCATCCGAACAACCCGATGGCCGTCAAGGAAGCAGCCGAATAGGCAAGCCTCCGGCGGTCACCTTCAACGCGGGCAGGATCCTCCCCTGCCCGCGTTTTTTTGTTCAGGGGGGCCTTGCAAGGCGCCGCGCCAAGACGCGGCTCAGCCTCCTGCGGAGCGCATCGCCTTTGGCAGCCGCAAGGACTCCGGCGGCGACAACTCCGAAAGGGGCAGCGGTCTGTCGAACAGATAGCCCTGGAGAAAGTCGCAGCCCGCTTCCACCAGGAAATCCCGCTGCGCTTCCGTTTCCACGCCCTCGCCGACACTTTGCATGCGCATCACCCTGGCAAGGCTTAGCATCGAGCGGACCACCATATCGGCCTCTTCATCCTCGCCAATGCGGGAGATGAAACTGCGGTCGATCTTCATCTTGTCGAAGCTGTATTTGTGCAGGTAGCTCAGGCTGGAAAAGCCGGTGCCGAAATCGTCTATGGCAAGGCCGACCCCCAGGTCGCGCAGCCTGACAATGGTCTCCCGTGTCTGCGCGCTTTCTTCCAGCATCAGGTCTTCCGTGATTTCCAGAATGAGGCGGTCCGGCGGAAAATCGTATTCCTGCAACAGCAAGCTGACCTTCTTCGCAAACCCCGGCATCTGGATCTGGCTTGAACAGACATTGACGGACACGCCGGTCTGCATCCAACTGCAGGCATCGCACAGCGCCCGCTCCAGTACCCAGGCCCCGATTGCAGGCATAAGCCCGGCGTCCTGGGCAATCGGCAGGAACAGGTCCGGCGGCACCAGCCCCCGGAACGGATGCCGCCAGCGGATCAGGGCCTCGTAGAATGCCAATTGACCTGACCGGGCATCGATGATCGGCTGGTAAAACAGGTCGAACTGCGCTTCGCGCAGCGCTGAATCGAGCTCCACCCGGATTTCGCGCCTCTGGCGCAGATGATCGTCCATCCGCTTGTCGTAAATACGAAACGAGCTTTTCTGCTCCATCTTGCAGCGCTGAAGGGCGATGTCGGCAGCCCGGATGAGACCCGTCAAGGCCTGGCCGTGATCCGGGAAGCGGGCAATCCCCGCGCTGACGGACGTCTCGATGCGCTTGCCTTCATAGTCGAACGGCTGACTCAGCTTTTCGAACAGCTTCTCGGCTTCCCGCACAGCTTGTTCCGGCGTTTCCCAGCGATCCGTCAAGATCAGGAATTCGTCGCCACCGCTGCGCGCAACAAGATCGGAAGGGCCGATGACGGATCTGATGCGTTCCGCCTGCGCAACCACCAGACTGTCACCGACGGTATGACCGTGAATGTCGTTCACCTGCTTGAGATTGTCGACATCGAGATAAACCAGCCAGGCATCACGCTGCTGGTGCGCGCGCAAGATCAGCCTTTTCGTGGCAGTGGTGTGGAAAAATCCCCGTGTGACGAAGCCCGTCAGAGAATCGTGATCAGCCGAATATCTGGCTTCCTGCTCGCGCGCTGCCAGCCGCGCCTTGGCGTTGGCGTTCTGCCGCAGAGCGATCAGCGCAACGGTCAGAATGACCCCGAGAGACAAGAGCAGGACCGGTATCGAGGACAGGATGATCCTTGAAGCCTGGCTCATCGGATACCAGACAAGATAGCCAAGTACCGATCCGGCCCCGTTTTCCACCGGCGTGCCGATCATGCTCACGGGAATATCGGAGGCGAATTTCAGATTGTCGAGCGCGAGACTGGACAGAAGATTGCTGAGATGCGCGGCATCGATCTCAAACGCGCTCACAAGAACGTTCGGCGGCCCGAAGGACATTTCGATGCCGCCCGGATCGGGCACGATCGCAAAAGCCGTTACGATGTAGGGACGCTTGTTGATCTCGACGATATCGATGGCAGAGATGTCGGTCAGGTTGCCGGCGAAGCGGACCTCATCCGTGCCGGAGCGGATCAATGCGTCGACGTAGTTGCGGCGAATGGTGTCCAGCGTCCCGGAAATGCTGGTCCCGACCTTCGCGGAAAAAGCCTCGGCGGTTTCCGTGCCGTGGACCGTCGAGGAAAAGAGAACCTTGCCGTCGCGCCCGAGCAGCACCGTATAGTCATGCGCGAAATCCAGTGCCATATCGACGCCGAACCGCGTCTTGATCCAGTCGGGCGAGAGATTGGTATCGATGTTCTGGTAGGCGGCGTTGGAGGCGGCGTAACGCTCCATTTCACGCAGCAGCACCTGCTTGTGGTTCTCAAAGACGCGCGCAACGGACCGTGTTTCCCGCGCAGCCGCTTCTCGCTCGGCAACCAGGACCTTGAACAGCACGGCGCCGAAAGAAAAAATGACGGCGCAGAACATCAGCAGGATTACAACGCCGGAAGACACGCCGAACAGGCTGGAATTTGCCGGGCGCGGTTCGTCGGACGCGGCATGCGCGACTGAAGGAACCAACTCTAATTTGTCTGTTTTTCCAGACAGATCCGGCATCTCGCGTTCAAAATCCCAAGCTTTTGTCAGCGATGCAGTCTGGATTCAAAAATTTAATTTTTAGTGCCCTGGCAGGCACAATGTCCCGGCAGCCGGAACGGTGGACCGCCCCGGCTGCCCTCGGACATCACATTTTGTCGGTGACAACCGTGGTCGTTGCGCCTTCCGGCTCCTTGGTGATGACCGGATCGGACCCACCGGAGAGCAGGGACTTCACGGTGCGCTCATAGGCGGCCATGTCGAGCTCGCCGTCAGAGCCATCAACCAGCTTGTTGATTTCGCCGACCATGCGGATCTGGTGCTTTTCGGTCTGTGCGCCCGTGGCGTCGTTTTCCAGAACGATTTCAGCAGCTTCTTCCGGGTGTTCCGCGGAATAGGCCCAACCCTTCATGGAGGCCTTCACGAAGCGGGCGAGCTTGTCGACCATTGCCGGGTCGTCCAGGCTCGACTCCAGAACGTAGAGACCGTCTTCCAGCGTGGCGACGCCCTGATCTTCGTATTTGAAGACGATCAGGTCTTCCGCCGGAATGCCGGCGTCGATGACCTGCCAGTATTCATTGTAGGTCATGGTGGAAATGCAGTCGGCCTGTTTCTGCAGCAGCGGATCAACGTTGAAGCCCTGCTTCAGGACGGTCACACCTTCCTCACCGCCATCGGTCGGAATACCGAGCTGGCTCATCCAGGACAGGAACGGATACTCGTTGCCGAAGAACCAAACGCCAAGTGTCCGGCCCTTGAAGTCTTCCGGCGAAGTGATGCCGGTTTCTTTCAGGCAGGTCAGCATCATGCCGGACTTCTTGAACGGCTGAGCGATGTTGACGAGCGGCACACCCTTTTCGCGTGATGCGAGAGCGGACGGCATCCAGTCGATGATCACATCGGCACCGCCACCGGCGATAACCTGCGGCGGCGCAATGTCCGGACCACCCGGCTTGATCGTTACGTCCAGGCCTTCTTCGTCGTAGAAGCCCTTGTCCTTGGCCACGTAATAGCCGGCAAACTGGCCCTGGGTGACCCACTTAAGCTGCAGTGTCAGCTCGTCCGCGGCGTTGGCCGCGCCCGACGCCAGGCTTACGCCCAGGACGGACGCGAGCGCCAGACTTTTCAATGCCTTCATTGCCATTCCCCTACTGGTTATGGGCGAACCGATATCGGTCTCGCCCTTCTCTGGAACATTAAACCCTTGCCAACGCGGACCTTCGAGCGGTTCCCGGCCGCTTTTTCCGCCACCGGCAGTTTGGCCGCATCCGAACGCTGGGGCATTTTGCCTTCTCAGCGAACAGCGCTGACCAATTGGTCAAGAAAATCTAGAAAGGTGCCCCGTCTCTGGTCAAGGTTATTTTTTCATCAAGGCCATTTGGTGTTTTCAAGGTGAGCATAGGCACCCCCGGTTCCAGTTGTGAAGCCGGTCGACCGGTTTTTTAGTTGCCTGACGCGCGGGTAG
Organism: Roseibium aggregatum IAM 12614; assembly: GCF_000168975.1. Lineage (GTDB taxonomy): Bacteria > Pseudomonadota > Alphaproteobacteria > Rhizobiales > Stappiaceae > Roseibium > Roseibium aggregatum. Next base: position 87,072 of record NZ_AAUW01000023.1, on the reverse strand, counting down.
CCGGTCCATACTTCCCGCCGCGTAGTGGGAGGAGATTGCGCGGCCCGGCTTCCTGAGTGTCCGCCGGCCGGCAATGCGAATGGATGCGAAAACATGATTTCCAAATCAGCCCTGGATTACCAACCGTTGCCGCTGCCCGACCGGCGGCTGTTCGACGACACCGAAATGCTGGTGCGAGCGCAGGACTTTTATGACGACGTGCGCACCCGTCACACGGTGCGGGATTTTTCCGACCGGCCCGTAGACCGTTCCGTCATAGAACTCTGCATCCGGGCAGCTGGAACGGCGCCGAGCGGTGCCAATCACCAGCCGTGGCATTTCGTGGCGATTTCCAATGCCGACTTGAAGCACCGGATACGTCTGGCCGCCGAGGAGGAGGAGCGCAAGTTCTATGACGGCGGCGCGGGCGATGAATGGATCAAGGCGCTGGAGCCAATCGGCACCAATGCGGACAAGCCGCATCTGGATATCGCGCCCTGGCTGATCGTGATCTTCGCGCAGCGATGGGGCACCTTTGAAGACGGCACCCGCTACAAGCACTACTATGTGCCGGAAAGTGTCGGCATCGCCACCGGCCTCTTGATCAACGCGTTTCACCATGCGGGCCTGTCGGCCCTGACGCATACACCCAACCCGATGAAGTTTCTGAACGGGATCCTGAAACGTCCGGAAGCTGAGAAACCCGTGATGATCCTGGCCGTCGGCCACCCGGCCGAAGACGCCACGGTTCCGGCGGTCGCCAAGATCAAGAAGCCGCTGGAGGAGATCATGAGCGTGTTCGAGGATCAGGAATAACGACGCCGAGGCGGCCTTCCAGGATGTCACCCTCGGGTGAGCGGCATGAGCCCCGGGACCTGCTCATTTCCAGATTGCTGATGTGGCGGCGAGCCTCACGTCGCAAATCCCCTGCTCCAACAAGCGACACTGCGAGTAGGGCCGGATCGGCGCTTTGCTTCTCCGAGGTGACATTGGTGCGCGTCGCCAGGCCCTATCGTCTGATGGCCCCGGCTTCACCACGGCAGGGACATTCGACGCGCTGCCCCTTGCTTCAATGCGAACCCAAAGCACAGCAATCCTCATCCTGAGGAGGACCGGCAGGTCCGTCTCTCAGGATGTGGGGTATGTATAGAAACGGCTTGCCCGAAACCTCGCAATTCACCCCGTCACATGCGTCGGGGCGGTGCTGACATTGGCCTTTATCTTCTCTAGCAGCTCCTTGCGGTCAGGGCTGCCATCGGCGGCGTAATTGAGGTTCTTGAAGAGGGCCGTCTGTTCGGTGAAGAACTTGCGCACGGCCTCCTTGTCGTGAAAGGCGAAGTCGGTGCGGGCGATGCGGTAGACGAGGTCGAAGGTTTCCTGCTGGCGCTTGAGCGGAGCCGACACATCGACATCGTCAAAGGCATCCTGCTGCAGATAGACCATATCCAGGAACAGCGCCTTCTGCTGAAGGACGAAATCCTCGGTGGAGACGCCTTCTTCGCCCGTCACCTGCATCATTCGGGTGATCTCGTCACCCTTGCGCAGGAGTTCGATCATCTCGGAAACGCGGGGCACCCAGTCCGGGCCAATGTTCTTGTGGTACCAGTCGTTGAGCTGAATGTGATACCGCGACCAGGACAAAAGCGGGTCGACCGCCGGATAAAAGCGTTTGTAGGCCCGCTCGGACGAGAGGCCCAGGAAGGTCTTGACCGTGCCAAGGGTCGACTGGGTGACCGGTTCCTCGAAATTGCCACCGGCCGGAGACACGGTGCCGATCATGGTGAGGCTGCCGGTCTCGCCGCTGGCGGTGCGCAACACGCCCGCGCGCTCGTAAATGCCCTTGATGGCGCTGTCGAGATACGCGGGAAACGCTTCCTCTCCGGGAATTTCCTCCAGACGGCCGGAGGTTTCCCGCATGGCCTGAGCCCAGCGGGAGGTGCTGTCGGCGATCAGGAGCACGTCATAGCCCATCTGCCGGTAATATTCCCCAAGAGTGATGCCGGTGTAGATCGAGGCCTCGCGGGCTGCCACGGGCATGGACGAGGTGTTGCAGATGATGACCGTGCGGTCCATCAGCGTGCCGTCACCGGAGGGATCCGGCTGGTGCGGAAACTCTGTGATCGTTTCCACCACCTCACCGGCGCGCTCGCCGCAGGCGACCACGATCACGATGTTGACCGCCGAAAAGCGCGAGATCAGCGATTGCAGCACCGTCTTGCCCGCGCCGAAGGGACCCGGAATGCAGCCCATGCCGCCGCGGGCAATGGGGAAGAACGTGTCGATCAGGCGCAAGGTGGTGATCAGGGGCTCACTCGGGTAAAGCCGCTCGCTCTGACCGGCCTTCACCATCGCTTCCGGAATAGCCCGGCGAACCGGCCAATGCTGAACCATGGTCAGGTCGCGGGTTTCGCCGCGCTCGTTCTTGAGCGTTGCCACCACCTCGTTGATGGTGAAAGTCCCCTCACGGATCCGGTCCACCGTCCAGGACCCGGCGGTGACGAAAGGAACCATGATCCGGTGTTCGAACCGGCCTTCGGGAACCGTGCCGAGCGTATCCCCGGCTTTCACCACGTCACCGGATTTCACCTTTGGTTCGAACGACCATTTGCGGTTCTGGTCGAGCGCGTTGGTGAGAACCCCGCGCGGCAGGAAGAAGCCGTGCTCGGCGGCAATATCGGCAAGCGGGTTCTGCAAGCCATCGAAGACGGTGCTGAGCAGGCCCGGCCCGAGCGCAACCGACAGCATCTCGCCGCTCTGGATCACCTTGTCGCCGACCCGCACGCCCGCGGTGCTTTCGAACACCTGCGCTTCCGCCGACTTGCCGCGCACACGCAGAACTTCTGCCTTCAGGTATTCACGCGGCTTGCCGTCCCGCTCCGGCCCATGCGGAATGATATAGACCACCTCGTTCTTGATGAGGGGGGCAGAGCCGAGCGGCGACAGCGTGACGAGATCGTCCTGAACGGCAACAATTTCCGCGGTCGGTTCGGGCAACTGAACATGGCTCGTCATGAAAAGGCTCCCTCAAGGGCAGACGTGAAGTCTGAGAAAAGGTCCTGCCGGCCGGCTAGCCCGCCGGCATCGGTCTTGCCGGCAAGAGCGGCCGCCACAAGCGTTTCCAACCGGGCGCGGGCATCGGCCTCGTTGTAGCGCGACCAGCGTTCGACGATCACCCAGCGCAGCACATAGATCGCCACGGCTTCGAAATCGAACTCATGCAGATTGCCGTAATGACCCAGTTGGTCGAACACCTGGGTCAGCACAAGGCGTTCCATGGCGATGTGATCGCCTGCCAGCATCAGTCGGTGCGCCTCCCCCACCCAGGGCATGAAGTGTCCCAGACCAAAGGCCGGATCGTTCCAGTTCGCCCTGATCTGGTTGCACCATCGGCCGAGGCCCCAGTTTTCGATGTCGGCGGCGCTTTCCTGTCCGTCCCGGCGGCGGCGCAACGCCGCAATCAGCGTCCGGGTTTCCATGCGCGCACCGACAAGATGTTGCAGATCCGGATAGGCCTGAAGATCGGCGAGGACCTTATTTGCCCGCCGGATCACGTCGATGTCCCGGTCGAACCCGGCAACGCCAGCCCAGGCCGTGACTTCCACCATTTCGCGCAACAGGCTCGCGTGCGCCGGTTCCAGCATCGACAGCCGCTGCTTCAGCCGGAACCCGGAGATCGGCACGTCCTTGCGCGAGAACAGCTTGCCGAGATGGGGCAGACTGGAGACCAGCGCGATATATTGGTGCGGCCGGCTCATGTCAGCGCAGCACCCCTTCCATCACTGCCCTGAGGCGCGGTTGCAGGTGCCGCTTCAACAGTGTCGCGATGGCCTCTTCGGTCAGGTCGATGGAAACGTCCCTGTCGGTCAGCTTCACCTTGATGCCGTCGAAGCCTGGCGCGGTGGAGAAGGTAACCCCTTCCCGCAGGACCTCGCCCGCCAGCGCGATGACGAAGTGGGTGAGCGTTCCCGGTTCGACCGCCTCGGGCGATTGTTTCAGCTCCTCGAAGGTGACGACCTTCTCCGGCAGGACGATCTCCATCGGTTCCGCATCGCCGACCGAGGCATTATCCTTCGCATTGGCGGCCATCGCCAGAATGAGGTTTTTCAAGAATTCCTCGTCGGCAAGGGTGGTTGCCACCAGCCGTCCGGCTTCCTGCTGGATACGGTCGCCAAGCTCGTTGCGCAGGCTGAGGACAAGGTCGCGCGCGGCAACCTTCAGCCCGTCTTCCGTCGCCGCCTTTTCGCGGGCCGCCTCCGCCCTTGCCTCGGCCAGCAGGCTGTCCGCCTTCAGCCTTGCCTCCTCGACAATCGCTTCCGCCTTTTCCCTGGCCTTGGCCAGGATGGCATCCCCCTCCGACAGGCCAGCGGCCACGCCTTCGGACTTCAGCCGTTCGATCAGGGCCTGGACACCGGCGCCGGCGGCGTTTTCCAGGTCGTCTGCTGCGTCATGTTTGGACATTACCGCCTCCTGTTCCTTCTGGCCCTAAGCGGGGATCGAGCCGGACAGGACCAGCGCGAAGACGAGAGCAAAGACCGAGAACCCCTCCAGCACCGCTGCCGGAGCGAGCGAAATGCCGAAAATTTCCGGTTTGGCCTTGGAGGCATGGATGGCAGAGGCGAGCACCTCGCCCTGGCGGATTCCGGTGTAGAGCATGGTGACGCCGGACAGGAGGCCAATGCCGAACAGTGCTGCGCCATTGGCCGCATCGATGGTGGGCTGCTGCAGCGAGAACATGATCACGATGCCGTAGATCACCTGGGAAGACGGCATCAGCGAAACACCGATGAACCGGCCATAGCCGCCGTCGCTGTCCAGCATGGCGCCTATGGCTGCGCTGCCGCCAAGGGCGCAGCCCCAGGCACTGCCTATGGCGCCGAGGGCGACCGGTGCGAACAGCCCAAACCAGCCGAGAGCCACAACAAATTCGTTCACAGGCGTGTCTCCTCTTTCCTGAAGGGACGGAAGGGTGTGCCTTCGTCCTTCAAACCCCAATTGAAAAATTCAATGACATTCAGGCGCAGGCCGTGCACACAGCCGGCGATCAGCCCGAGCCCGATATTGATGGCGTGCCCGAGCACCAGAACCGCGATGGCAATCAAAAGGCCCACGCCCGGGACCGCGTTATTGAGTTGGCCCGACAGCGAATTGATGGTTTCGGCGAGCGAGGCGGCCGCAAGCCCCAGAGCAAACAGACGCATGTAGCTGAGAACGTCGGAGAAGATGTTGACGACACGCGCGAGCGACGCGAGCCCGTCGAACACCCTGAGGCCGCCGGTCTTGAGCGATGTCACCTTGCGGTCGCTGCCGAAGATGCCGACCAGAAGAAGCCCGGCAACCACCGCGACCGGACCGGCAACGGCCATGGGGGTGCCCTGCCCCAGGAAAGTCGCCAGACCGCCCAGCGCCACCAGACACCAGCCGGCAGGCTGCATGCGTCCGCTCAGGGTCTGTTCGTGCCAGGCGCGCATCAGGTTTGCGATGACGATATGGACCACGCCGATGGTCAGTGTGATCTTCATCATCGTGTCGACGTCCTTCAGGTGAAGCACCTTCAGGTGCGCCAGGAACGTGCCGTCGGGAGGCGTGACGCCGAAATAGCTGCCTGTCGCCACACCGAAGGCTGCCGTGGAGATCATCAGCCAGACCGACATGCGGAACATGCGGCGGCCCAGCGCGGACCCCGTGAAGCGCCCCCGGAACAGGAACAACAGGAGAAGAAGGAGCAGGCCATAGCCCGCGTCCGTCATGATCATGCCGAAGAAGATCACGAAGGAAACATAGACAATTGCCGAGGGGTCCCACCCTCTGTAGCCGGGGGTCTGATAGAATTCGACCAGATCCTCCCCCGCTTCCAGCGCCGGGCTGTTGTCAAGAAGCGTGGGCGGCGCATCGGCGTCGTCGACGTCCGTTACCAGCAGGGCGATGCCGAGACTCTCCGCAAGCCTGCTGATCTCCGGCACCTGATCCCGCCGCGCCCAGGCCTGAAGCACGAACACCCGATCCGTATCCGCGGTTTCGAGCGATGCCCTGTGCCGGGCGGAATGGTCCCGGGCCGCGGCGAGGTTACGGGCAAGCACGAACCGCCATTTGGTGAGCGCCTGACGCTGCAGCTCCAGCTCTTCCAGTTGAATGGCCGCATCTTCATATTGACGCCGCAGCACCGAAAGCGCCTCGGCGCCCACGTGAACACGCGGCACCGGCATGGCATTTGCCGCCGGCTCTTCCGGCGACAGCAGCACGATATAGCTGCGATACTTGTCGCGGTGGACGATCTCCAGGATCTTGCCGGTCGGATCGACCTGCTTGAGCTTGGCGTTGGGCACCACATAGAACCAAAGCCGGTAGTCGCCAATCTCGGCCAGGTCGGAAAAGCTGAATTCGCCCCAGGGCTCCACGTCCTCAATGCGCTGGTCGAGACGTGCCACCCGGTCTTCGCAGTCGCGAAGCGCCTTGCGGTTGGCAAGGGTCTGCTCGATGACCGCTTCCAGGTCGAAGTCGTCGGGGTGAGTGATGGGGCGGCGCTGTGCGTTGCTGTCCATGAGCCAGCGCAGGGCTTCGCTCGCCTCACGCCCCCGGCCCGCCGGCACGGCTTCCAGTTCCTTTTGCGCCGATGTCAGGGGGATCAGATGGAAAGCGCCGAATTCCTGCGCGGCTTCCAGCACCTTGTCCTTGTCTTCAAGGATGCCGACCAGGTTCACCTTGACGAGCGGGACGATGGTCATAGTTCGGCCACCGAGGTTTCGGCGCCGCGGGCGGCCGTCTTGCGTTTGGAGATCTTGGCACGGACCACGGCATCGCGTTCCGCATCGGCAAGGGCCATGCGGATCTTCTTGATGTTGCGTTCCGCCTGCGGGATCAGCACCTTCTCGAACAGGTTGACCCGGCGCGATATAACCGCTTCGGCCTCGATCAGCCGAGCGATGCGCTCCCTGGCGATGTCGCGTTCCTTGTTGAGCCGCAGAAGCTCTCGCATGCCTTCGACATAGGGATCGACCCAATGCGGCCGTGCCAGACGGGAATAGGGTTGCGTCTCGACCTCGAGATCTTCCAGCACCGGCAGACGGGTGCCGGAGAGGTTCTGTTCGCCCACAACGGCCTGCTTCAGCACCACCAGCCCCTCCAGCGGGACATGTTTGTTGGCGAGCATCGGCAAGGACCGCGCAAGAGCGTTGAAGCGCTCTTCATATTCTGCCTCGAGCCGGGTGACCGCTTCCTTCGCCTTGGCGCGCTCTGCCATGATCTGGAGCCGCTTCAGCTCAAGAGACGGCAGGAAGCGCCTGTATTCCGAGAGCTGTCCGCTTTCCCGGGCCAGAGACGACTTGTTGAGCGCGAGCCTTGCCATCAGGCAGCCTCCTCGTCAGAGGTTCCGCCGGCAGGTTTCTTTTTCGGGAAATACTTGTCGATCAGCCCCTGTTTCATCAGAAGCTGTTCCGGCTGGAAACATTCGGCAAGCGTCTGCCAGCACAGATCGAGCGCCTCCTCCAGGGGCATGGCGACGTTGATATCCATGAAGCGCTGCCGGAAAAGACCACCGAACTTCAGGAGCTGGCGGTCGTATTCCGACAATTCGAACGCCATCGACAGTTTCTGCTCCGCATCGCGGGCTCCGGAATAGAAACGGATCATGGTGTTCATGATCTGGTTGTGATCCTCGCGCGTCACCTTGCCGATCACATGCTGCTTCAATCGCGACAGCGAGCCGAAGGGATCCAGCACCCCGCTGTGCAGATAGAACTGGCCTTCGGTGATGTAGCCGGTGTTGTCCGGCACCGGGTGGGTGACGTCATTGCCCGGCATCGTGGTGACCGTCAGAATGGTGACCGAGCCGGAGCCTTTGAAATCGCAAGCCTTTTCATAGCGGCGGGCCAACTGGGAATAAAGATCGCCCGGATAACCCCGGTTCGCGGGCACCCGCTCCATGGCGATGGAGACTTCCTTCATGGCATCGGCGAAGGCTGTCATGTCGGTGAGCAGCACCAGCACCCGCTTGCCTTCCTCAACAGCGAATTTTTCCGCAACCGCAAGCGCCATGTCCGGAACCTGCAGACGCTCCACCACCGGATCGGACGCCTGGTTGATGAACATCACGGTGCGCGGGAAAACGCCGGCATCCTCGAACTGCTGCCGGAAGAAGGCATAGTCGTCGAAGATCAGACCCAGGCCGCCGAACACCACGATATCCGCATCTGCCTGAATGCCGATACGGGCCAGAAACGGGTTATAGGGTTCGCCGGAAACCGAGAAGATCGGAATCTTCTGACTTTCCACGAGGCAGTTGAAGATGTCGATCATCGGCACGTCGGTGCGGATCATGCGTGAGGCAAGCACGCGCTTCATCGGGTTTGCCGAGGGGCCGCCGATTGGCACGGAAGGATCACTGGACAGATCCGGTCCCCGGTCAATCGGCTGACCGGCGCCATCGAACACGCGGCCCAGGATATTGTCAGAATAGGTGACCTTGGCCGGCTCGCCCAGGAAGCGCACGGATGCGTTGTTTGCCAGGCCCTTGGTACCGGAGTTGACCTGCAGCGAGACCATGTCCCGGTCGATGTTGATGACCTGCGCGAGAGACGTCGCACCATTGCCCGCATCGACCAGTGCCAGATCGCCCAGGCACGGCCTTCCTTCCGACTCGCTCTTCGTCGAAGACACCTGGATGCGAATGATATCGCCAACGATATCGACAATCCGCGTATGGGAGACCAGCATCTACGCCCCCTTTTAGAATGAAGGTCATTCAAACCGGGCCGGACCCGTCTGTTGCAACGCACACCATCTTAGGCGGTTTTTTCAAACGCGCACAACCGATACCTTCGTGCCGCTCCGGTCTCGCCTCAACTGGAATGACGTTAAGAGAGAAATGACCACAGTCGTATGACCTGCATCAAAATCGCGACGAACAGGTCAGGCGTCTCCCTCTCGCGATTTCACTCGAAGGGTTAACCACAGTTGACGGCGGCCAGATGCCACAGCCTCGCGAGACAGGCAAAAGACTTCCGAAAGGCAAGATTAGGACAGATAGGCGAGGATCAAATCGCGCGAACACGCAAGCATAACTTGAAACACAACTCGAAGTTTAGTTTATTTATCAAAATATTATTCTCATATATTTTTACAAATTTCCTGATTCAAATTCATAATCGCGGAAAATTGAGAAAACTTCAAACTAATTCAAAATATTTTTCTCATATTCTTCCCTTGAGTAATTTACTAATGCATGCACCGCGCTGCGCGGATAGGTTTTAAGCTAGTTGTATCTGCCATTTTTTCTTCACTTTTGTTAAAATGTGTTATTTTTTGGGCGCAGAGCTTTGAATTGCCCGGCATCCGGTTGCACAACCTATGCCGGTAACCCGGTCGCAACGCTGGCGGCCCTGGAGGAAACGTTGACGGACCAAGTGACAGATCACGCCCTCGAACTGCCCTCATCGTCCAAAACCAACGGTAAAGCCCGTTCCGGCCAGCCCGGCAATCCATCGGAAAGCACGCCCAGGCGGCCAGAAGACCGTACCCCGCCAGTGCGTAGCGACATCGGAACGATCCTCCTGCACTGGACGCTGGTCGTTGCGATTGTCACCAGCCTGCTCACCGGCATACGCCTGTCGGCCGATGCGGAAAACGCCTGGTTCTCGAAACTGTTCGAACCGATCCTGCCACAGGGCGAAATCTGGACCTGGCACTATGTGTCGGCCGTCTTCGTGTTGGCGCTCATCTTCGCCTATGCGGCCTATATGACGCTTGGCCGCCTGAAACGGCGCATTTCTTCCAAGAAAATTATCGTGCTGACGCTGCCCGCAAGCACGAAGCTGCGCCTGGCCGCCGTCAACGTCATTGCCTATTGGGTTCTTTTCGGCGCCGTGCTCACCCTGTCGGCAACCGGTGTGCTGCTCTATCTCGGACATGGCGGCATCTGGGTGACGGTGCATTACACCGCCGCCCTCGTGGTGCTGACCTATATCGTTGCCCATGTGGTGCTGCACTACTGTTATGGCGGCGTTGCCCAGTTGCTGCGGCTGTTCCGTCCGCAGTCCCTGCGCCGGTTCCCGGGCATGAGCCGCCATCCGCTTGCCCTTGCCCTTGCCCTTGGCGCGATCGTTCTGGTTGGCGCCGTCAGCCTCGATTTTGCTACACGTGACAGCCTTTTCGTCGCTGAAGGCGCCACGCTGCCCGTGCTTGACGGCAAACTGGACGATGCGGCCTGGCAGTCCGCGCCTCCGGTTTTCATCAGGACCCAGCAAGGCTCGAACCTGAATGGAACGGGCGAGTCGACGGTCGAAGTCCGTGCCGTGCAAGTGGGTGACAAGATTGCCTTCGCCTTCCGCTGGGAGGACAAGAACCGCTCCTTGAAACGGCATCCGCTGGTCAAGCGTGAAGACGGTTGGCACATGCTGAACAACCGGGCCGATATTTCGGACGAGACCGCCTATTACGAGGACAAGTTCTCGGTCGCCTTTTCGACCACCGACACCTTTGGCGGCGGCGGCGCGACCCACATGGGGCCGAAGCCCCTGGGCGACAAACCGGCGGCCTTCAACAGCCGTGGCCTTCATTACACCACCGACGGCAGCCTCGTTGACGTGTGGCAGTGGAAAGCCTCGCGCGGCGGCATGCTGGGACGTGTCGACGACATGCACTTCTCGACACCGGTGGAACCGAATGAAGCCCAGGCCGCCGGCAAAAGCCGGTACAGCGCAGGCTACAATCCCGATGAAGGCAAGGCGTTCTACGTCTACAACTACATCGGCGATCCCGTGACCCATTACCACGGCACGGTGGGCGTGCACCGGCTTCCGAACGACTACAAGAAAATGAGCGCGCTGATGGGAACCGTCGATCTGGCCACCGACGCGATCTCGGACGAGGGGTCGCAGTGGTGGATGTTCGAAGAAGAAAGCGTGCCTTACTCGCCGGAAAAAGACGCGGAAATTCCCGTTGGAACCGTTATTCCCGGCGTTCTCATCCAGGGTGAATATTCGGGCAGCCGGGCGGATCTCCTGGGCGGCTCCAAATGGCAGGACGGCTATTGGACGCTTGAAGTCGTCCGGGACATGGACACCGGCCAAAGCCAGGACCTTGCCATGAAGGACGGGCTGTTCATGTGGGTCTCCGTGTTCGACCACAACCAGACCCGTCACACCCGTCATTCTCGGCCCGTTCGGCTGACCTTCAATTGAGCCCCGCCTTTTCCGTCCTCCCCTGACGTTTTTTCAACGGATGTAATCAGACATGTCGAAAAGCACCTGCACGGTCACCATCAACGGGAAGGCCATCAAGGCCAATGTCGGCGACACGCTGATCGACGCTGGCCTCGGCGGGCGTCTTGTCATTCCGCACGACTGTTGTTCCGGCCAATGCGAAACCTGCCGCGTACGTGTCTTGAGCGGCCAGATCGACGACATGGGGACGAGGGAAAAGGACACGGTGCTCGGGTGCTTGTCGGTTCTGGAAGGGGATGCGGAGATTGCGTTCGATCCGGTACCGCTCGTGAAGACGACCAAGGGCACGGTGGAAAGCATCCGGTCGATCAAGGACGACTACCTGGAAGTCCGCATCAGGACAGCGCGGCCGGTTCCCTGGCTCCCGGGCCAATATCTGCGCGCAACCTTTGCCGGTTATCCGCCGCGCGACTACAGCCCGACGACGCCGCTCAACCTGGATGCGGAAGAAAATGTCCTTGTGTTTCACGTCAAGGTGTATCCGGACAGCGTCGTGTCCTCGAAACTGGGCAAGGAGATTGCCAAGGGTCATGCCGTGAAACTGCGCGGGCCCTTCGGCAACGCGTTCCTGCGGCGGCAGCCGAACCCGATCCTGCTCACCTCGACCGGCACCGGTTTTGCGCCGATCTGGTCGATTGCCGTTGCGGCGAGCCTCGGGCAGCCCGACCGTGAAATCCGGATCATCGCCGGATCGAGGACGCGGGACGGGATCTATATGCGCGACGCAGTCCGCTGGCTGCAGAGCCGGGGCATTCCCATCACCCTGACGGCAAGCGACGGGGATGGCGAGACGGTCAGCGCTGCCCGCCCGCACGAACTTGCCGGCCCGCTGACGTCCGATCATGTCGTCTATTCAGCTGGTGCACCGTCCCATGTCGACGCCATGCGGGAGATCGCGCTGAACGCCGGGGCGACTTTCTACGCCGATCCGTTCTTCGTGGCGGAAGAAGACAGCGGCCTGCTGGCCCTTGCCGGGAACCTCCTCCGCAAGGCTTCCGCCCCGTTCAACTCGGCCTCGGCCGGCTGAAACCCGCGATAGTGCCAGAGCCCACAAAGAGCCTTCGGCCAGGGCCCGGTCAAAGCGTACCGGCAACCGGTGGCCGGTCTTCGGCCACGCTGCCATTTTGACTGCTGTCAGGAGAAGGCGTAAGGGGTTGGAACAACGCTGCCGGGAAGCTGTTGGAACCCTACTGGGCGGCCGTTGTCAGCGACCGCTCTCCGGCAAAAATCAGGTCTTCGGTGCTGTCGACCGGCATGGGCCTGCCCAGATAATAGCCCTGCGCCTCGGTGCAGCCGATTTCGGTCAGCATGTCGAGAAGCTGTCTCGTTTCTACACCTTCGGCAGTGGTGGTCATGTTGAGATTGTTGGCGAGTTCGATGACCGCCTTCACGATCGAAATGGAATCGTCCGAATATGCCATCGACCGGACGAAGGATTGGTCGATCTTGATCTTGTCGAACGGGAACCGGCGCAGGTAGCTGAGCGAGGAATAGCCGGTGCCGAAATCGTCCATGGACACCTTCACGCCCAGCGACTTGGCCTGATGCAGCGAGTCCAGAACGTCTTCGGAGTCCGTCAGAAGCACACTTTCGGTCACTTCCAGCTCCAGCCGATCTGCCTTGAGGCCCGTTTGCACCAGGGCATCTATCAACACCGGGCCGAAGGCATGGCCGCGTAGCTGCCGGGGGGACAGATTGACCGCGACCCGCAAATGATCCGGCCATTTGGCCGCAATCCGGCAGGCTTCCATCAGCACCCACTCGCCCAGTTGGCTGATCAGGCCCGTATCCTCGGCAAGCGGAATGAAATCCGCAGGGGAGACCATGCCCCGCTTCGGATGGTTCCAGCGCACAAGCGCTTCGAAACCGGAAATCCGGTCATCGGCGAGCGTGTATTGCGGCTGGAAGTAAAGCTCCAGTTCGCCATTGGCGACTGCGGTTCTGAGATCGGTAATGAGTTCACGCCTGTCGTTGACGGCCGTGCCCATGTCCGTCTCGAAGAAGCGATAGGTGTTGCGGCCGTCTTCCTTGGCCCGGTAAAGCGCAAGATCCGCCTGCTTGAACAGTTCGTCTCCCGCGGTGCCGTCGGCCCTGGCAATGGTAATGCCGATACTGACGCCGATGACGATTTCATGGTCCGTAATCTGGAACGGCTGGGAAATCTCCCAGATGACGGACTGGGCCAGTTCCTCGACATCCTTTAGCCTGGACGGCAGACCGGTGAGGATCGCGAATTCGTCGCCCCCCAGGCGAACCACAACATCCTTGCGGCCGATCAACTTGCGCAGACGCTCTGCCACCTGACGCAGCAATTCGTCGCCAATGGGATGGCCAAGGCTGTCGTTGACTGTCTTGAACTCGTCCAGATCGAGGCAAAGAATCGCGAACTCACCGCCCTTGACCATCTGCTGGTTCAACAGCATGTCCAACTGGTCGCGGAACTCGATACGGTTCGGCAACTGGGTCAGAAGGTCGTGACGCGCCAGGAACGCCAGCCGGTCACGCGCTTCCTGCCTCTCGGTGATATCCTCGGAAATCGCAACCCAGCCACCTTCCGCCAGAGGCTGGCGGGTGGTCAGAACGATCCGGCCGGAGCTGATCTTCACCATTTCCGTGCTTTGCGAGCCGCTTGCATACCTGTGATCCGGCAGCCGGGACTCGTAGAGCGCGCTGTCCCCGGTTTCGACGGCCTCCACCTTCTGCAGCGTGGCAAGCTGGGCGGCCGTCATGCCCGGCTTTACCTTGCCTGGCTCAAGCTGGAACAATTCCGCGTACCGCTGGTTCGAGACGATCAGCCGGCCATTTGCATCGTACATGCACAGGCCATGCGACATGTTGTTGAGCGCTGCGTCAAACAGGACGTTCTGCTCCCGCAACTGGGCTTCCTGAGAACGCAGGATAGAGTTTTTCTCGTGCACGTGCTCGCGCAAGGCGTCGCGCTCTTTCACCGACCGCTGCAGCGAAACGACGGAGCGAGCAATGTCGCCGACTTCATCCTGACGTCCCGTCCCCACGACCTCGCTTTCGAAGTCGCCCGCGGCAATGCCGGTCAGGACCCGGGTAATCTTGGTCAGCGGCCGGGTAATCTGCCGGGACATCAGATAGGCGACCCCGGCAAAGGCCACCAGCGCAATCAGACCGAACAGAAACAGCCGCCTGAGCAGCTTGGCTTCTTCTTCCGTACCGATGCGCGTCAGTTTGTTCTGAACTTCGGTCAGCGCCTCGATGGGCGTCATCGCACAGACAGTGACTGGAACGACAGGAACGCCGCATTCGATCACGTGGGCACCGTCGACGGTGATATTCGGTGTTTCCGGAGACCGCGCCAGGTCAGGCAGATCGCCGCTGAAATTCGCGGTGGAGATTATCTTGCCGTCGAAGACGATCGCCATTTCAAAGGAATTGATCTTGGCAAGATCCGCCAGAAGCGGTTCTTCGGGCCGCAGCCAGCGCTGCGCAACCAGACCGCCGATCACATAGCCGAAGTCGTCAAAAACGGGGACGAAGGCGATCTGTGAAACTTCGTTGACCTTGTCTCCGGGTACGAACACGCCCGTTTCGGTCCGTGGCAAGATGCCGGAGTAGGTCAATTTCTGTCCTGGAAAACTTTCTTTCAGCGATTTTGAAACCTCGCCGAAGAAGCTCAGGCTCTGCATCTTCGAGCCCAGCTCGACGAGATCCGCCGAATAAGAGGAAGCACCGATCACATGGCCTTCCTCGTCCAGTATGACGATGCCGTCCACATCCGCCAGTTTCGCCGCCGGACCGAGGAGTTCCGACATAGCGACCACATTGCGGGATTCAACGGCCTTGGCGGTGTCGACCCTTTCGGACAGGGCATCTATCCGGCGCAGTCTGTCCTGGAACAGGAACTCCATGCGGGTGCCGGCAAGTTTCACATCAGCATTCAGGGTTTCCACAAGCCGGACCCGGGAAAGCTCGAGCAACTCGGATTCCTGCCGCTGCATGCTGTCTTCAAGCTGAAACGCAACCAGCCCGATAAGACCGGCAAAAGCACACACCGCCGTGAAAACGGCGCCGTATGTGTAATGCCAGAGGAGGGACGAGTGACGTATCATGTGAACCAATTGCGTTAGTTTCCGATGGGAACACCACCGTAGTTGCTGATCAATGTGTGAGCCTGACCGGACTGCGCGTAGTCGATGAAGGCTTTCATGTCCTCATCGAGCGTGCCTTCCTTGTAGATCAGCGCAAGGGTCACCGAACTCGGGTATTCGGGGTCGGTCGGATGGTGACCGTCAATTTTCAAGACGGTCAGGCCGTCTTCGAGCGGTTTCGAATACGGGCCGAAGGCAATCGCCCCCTCGACTTCCCGGGCACTGGAAATTGAGTCCTGGGTGGTCAGGGCCGTTTTCGAGCGTGGCGAGAATTCCAGGTCTGTCCAGCCCAGCATGGTCGCCCGCAACACCTGCAAGGTGCTGTCCGCATCTTCGCGCCGGACAAGGCGAACGCGCAGGTCTGCACCACCCAATTCGGACCAGTTCGTGATCTCACCCGTATACAGCCTGACGAGTTCATCACTGGTCACAGCTTCGACGCCGGTGGAGGGATGCGTGAAGATTGCGCTGGGGATTTTTGCAATCGGCAGATAAACGAGGCCGTATTCCACCTCGCTGTCCTTCAGCGCGCGCGCGACCCGGCCAAGGCGTTCCGTGCCCGAGCTGACGGCTGCGATGCCGCCACCAGAGCCGATGCTCGGCGGAATTTCAAGATTGATATCGGGGTATTTTTCGGTGAAGCCAACCCCAATTTCCTGAAGCATTTCAAGGCCGTCGCCTGTACCAACAACATTGAGCGAAGATTGCGCCGAAGAAGGATCACTCTGTAGGAAGAACGTGCAAAGGGACAATGCCAAGGCAAATGCCAGTCTACGCATTTTTATCACCCAAAAATTGACGGTACTATCTAGAGTGACATGTTCAAGTTAACTAATTGCTAAACCCCCGCCATAAATTACAATAAACATGTAAGCAAAATTACTTTTTCAAATAGAAATATAATAATACCGAAATCAAACGAAGCGCATCTCCAGGAAATATTTGCCTAGCATGCATATTTTACCGGCATGGCTTATTCGTTCGACTAGCAAAGTGAAGGGTTCAGGTGACCCGACTGCGAGCTGGAAAGATGTAATCAGCCAGCCCCTAGTGTTCCTTCCCACATCGACGTAAAGTTGTATCAATTAAACTTTGACCCGGCTTCAAGTTGCGCCGTTTCACTGATCAACTTGCCAGGCATCGCATCGGCACAACCGGCACTGGTTCGTAAGCCACGGAATTGTCTCACCTTTTCGCGAGTGTCCCACGAAGAGACCGGGTTTCACCAATTGGGAGCTGCCGCGCTGGCGCGTACAACCAGATTCACGTCGACGATGACCGGTTCGGTTGTAGCGGCCTGTTCGGTATGGGAAGCGTCGATACAGTCCAGAAGCAGGGAGACGGCCCTGGCGCCGAGCGCCCGCCTGTCCTGACGAACGGTTGTAAGAGCCGGGACATAAAACTCCGACAGCTCGATGTCATCGAAGCCGACGACCGAGATGTCCTCCGGCACGCGCAAGCCGTTCGCGGTCAGGGTCGACATCAACCCGAAAGCGACCTGGTCCGAGCAGCAGAAGACCGCAGTGGGACGATCATTCATCGCCAGGATCTGCTCGCCTGCCCTCCGGCCGGATTCCAGCGAAAAGTCGCCACGAATGATCCATTCTTCCCGTGCGGGCAGCTCCAGTCGGGCCCGCTCGGCCATCATGCCTTCGCGCCGGGCGTGGGTGAGGACGTTTTCCTGCGGCCCCGTGATATGGGCGATCTTGCGGTGGCCGAGATCATAAAGATGCCGGACGGCCAGCTGCGCCCCGCGAACGTTGTCGCTGCGTACGGACGGCAACGCGACGTCGTGCGCCCATTCACAGGCAAAGACGATCTTTCCCGAAACGCCGTTGTCCTCGAAAAGCTGCAATTCCTGGGGCGAGATGGCACCGTCCAGACAGATCATCCCGTCGATCTGGGCATCCAGAAAGTAGTCGACCACGTGTTTTCCACCCGTGGTGTGATCCTTCGTGTCGGCAATGAGGACGGAATAGTCCCGGCTGCCGAAGGCAGCGCTGATGCCGGCCAGGATCTGGGAAAAGAAGGGATTCCCGAGGTTGGGCACCAGAACGAGAATAGCGCCTGCCTGCTGGGTGCGCAGGTTGCGTGCCGCCCGGTTGACCCGGTATCCCGTGGACCGAATGGCCGCAAACACGGTTTGGCGGGTTGCCTCGGTCAAAAGTTCGGGATTGCTGAGCGCCCGGCTGACAGTCGCCGTCGATACGCCCGCCTCGCGGGCAACATCCTGAATTCTTGCAATTTTCTGGGCCAAGGCCTGCTCCGGTTTTTCTCACACAGGCGCCTGGACTGTTGCCGCCGCCCTGTCTTGTTCGTCCTTGTGGGTGTCAGGCCCTACATTCCGGGTTGACTCAAGACCATTTCCCGAGAATGATGAAATGTAATCGATTACATATAGCACACAATAAGATGTAATCGATTACAAAAATGCGGTGGAGGCCGCATAGTGAGGACAATCGGACAAACCACGTTCGATGGGAGGAAATGATGAAAGCACTACGTGCAGTTTTTGCAGCTACCACCGCCCTTTGCGCAGCCACGGCCGCAAATGCGACTGACCTGGAAGTCACCCACTGGTGGACATCCGGCGGCGAAGCGGCTGCGGTCGCTGAATTCGCCAAGGCATTCGACGCCACCGGCAACAAGTGGGTCGACGGCGCCATTGCCGGCTCCGGCGGCACAGCCCGGCCGATCATGATCAGCCGCATCACTGGCGGCGACCCGATGGGCGCCACCCAGTTCAACCATGGCCGCCAGGCCGAGGAACTGGTGGAAGCCGGCCTGATGCGCGACCTCACGGACATTGCGGAGGAAGGCAACTGGAAAGAAGTCATCCATCCCTCCAGTCTGCTCGATAGCTGCACGCTGGACGGCCGGATCTATTGCGTGCCGGTCAACATCCATTCGCAGCAGTGGCTGTGGCTCAACAACAAGGTGTTCGAGGACAACGGACTGGCGGTTCCGACCAACTGGGACGAATACGCAGCTGCCGCACCGAAGCTTGAAGCGGCGGGCATCGTGCCGCTGGCGATGGGCCAGCAACCCTGGCAGACGACCCTGGCGTTCCAGGTGCTTCTGACCGCGCTCGCCGGACCGGAAGCCTATACAAAGATTTTCGGCGAGAAGGATGCCGAGCTTGCCGCCAGCGATGAACTGGCAAAGGTTTTCCAGGCCGCCGCGACCGCTCGCGACATGTCCAAGGACTCCAACGTCCAGGGCTGGAACGATGCCACCACCATGGTCATCACCGGCAAGGCTGCAGGCCAGATCATGGGTGACTGGGCGCAGGGCGAGTTCCAGGTCGCCAATCAGGTTGCCGGCGAGGACTACACCTGCCTGCCCGGCCTCGGCGTCAACGAGGTCATCATGACCGGCGGTGACGCGTTCTACTTCCCGAAAGTGGACGACCCGGCCATCACCGAAGCCCAGGGCGAACTGGCGAAGGTCATGCTCTCCCCGGAAACGCAGGTTGCCTTCAACCTCAAGAAGGGCTCGCTGCCCGTGCGCGGCGACGTCGATCTGGCGGCTGCAAACGACTGCATGAAGAAGGGCCTCGATATCCTGGCCAAGGGCAATGTCATCCAGTCTCCGGACCAGCTGATGTCCGCCGACAGCCTGACCCAGGTCAACGACCTGTTCGTCGAGTTCTTCAACAACCCGTCCATGACTGCTGAAGACGCACAGGCAACGTTCGCGTCGATCGTCGGCAACGCCGACTAAAGGCAGCAAGAGCCCGCCACCTGCCAAAGCCGCATCCTGTCACGTGTTGAGAGATTGCGGCGGCAGGTGGTGTCCTCCGGCCCTGCGCGCTCCGGTGCGCAGGGAACATCCGACCTTACCCTGGACGACGTCTCGACAAGGAAGTTTTCGGCATGTCCGCAGCTACACGCCCCGCGAGGTGGCATCGGAACATCAGCGCCAAGGTGGCCGCGATTCCGATGATCATCACCGCCGTGGTGGTCTTCATCGGAGGAACCGCCTGGACGGTTCTTTATTCCTTCACCAATTCCAAGCTCCTGCCGCGTGAGAAATTCGTCGGCCTTGCCCAGTACGAACGGCTGTGGAGCAGCAGCAAGTGGCTGATTTCCATCGAGAACCTGGCCATCTACGGCGCTTTCTCGCTGGTTTTCTCGCTGCTGATCGGCTTCATGCTGGCGGCTCTCCTCGACCAGAAGATCCGCTTCGAGGACACGTTCAGGACAATCCTGCTCTATCCCTTCGCGCTCAGCTTCATCGTCACGGGTCTTGCCTGGCAGTGGATTCTCAACCCCGACTTCGGCATTCAGCACGTGGTGCGCAGTCTCGGCTGGGAGAGTTTCAACTTCGACCCGCTCTACAATCCCGAGATCGTCATCTATGGCATCCTCATCGCCGGCCTCTGGCAGGGAACCGGGCTGATCATGTGCCTGATGCTGGCGGGCCTGCGCGGGATTGACGAAGACATCTGGAAGGCCGCCAAGATCGACGGCATCCCGATGTGGAAGACCTATCTCTTCATCGTCATTCCGATGATGCGCGGCATCTTCATCACCGCAATCGTGCTGATCGCCTCCGGCATCATCAAGGTCTACGACCTGGTCGTTGCCCAGACAGGCGGCGGCCCCGGCATCTCCTCCGAAGTTCCGGCCAAATACGTCTATGACGCCATGTTCCTGTCGCAGAACCTCGGCCAGGGTTTTGCCGCCTCCACCATGATGCTGCTCACGGTCATCATCATCGTCGTGCCCTGGGCCTATCTCGAATTCGGAGGCAAGCGGAAATGACCAAGGCGCCCCACCTCCTGAAAGGTTCCATGACATACGATACCGCGATGGAAACCGGTCCCGACCGGGCCCTCCGGCACGGCGACGGCTCCTCGTCCGGCAACCGCATGGTTGAAGGCCCCGCCGGTCGCAAGCCGCGCAAGGCGCTGTCCCGCCGGAACATCCTGATCTACGGCACGCTGATCGTCGTCTGTCTTTATTACCTGTTGCCGCTCTACGTGATGATCGTCACCTCATTGAAAGGCATGCCGGAAATCCGGCTGGGCAATATCTTCGCACCGCCGGTCGAGGTCACGTTCCAGCCATGGGTGAAAGCCTGGGCGGAAGCCTGTACCGGCCTGAACTGCGATGGCCTGTCACGCGGCTTCTTCAATTCGGTGAAGATCCTGATCCCATCGGTGATCCTGTCGATCGCGATCGCCTCGGTGAACGGCTACGCGCTTGCCAACTGGCGCTTCAAGGGATCGGAAACCTTCTTCGCCATCCTGATCGTCGGAGCCTTCATTCCCTATCAGGTGATGATCTATCCGATCGTCATCATGCTGCGGGAAATCGGCCTTTACGGCAGCCTCACCGGGCTGGTGATCGTGCACACCATCTTTGGCATGCCCATCCTGACGCTGCTGTTCCGAAACTACTTCGCTTCCGTGCCGCAGGAACTGTTCAAGGCGGCGCGCGTCGATGGGGCCGGGTTCTGGGCGATCTATTTCCAGATCATGGTGCCGATGAGCCTGCCGATCTTCGTCGTTGCCATGATCCTTCAGGTGACCGGCATCTGGAACGACTTCCTGTTCGGCGTGATCTACACCAAGCCGGACCTCTATCCGATGACGGTACAGCTCAACAACATCGTCAATTCCACGCAAGGGGTGAAGGAATACAACGTCAACATGGCCGCGACGATCCTGACCGGCCTCGTTCCCCTCACCATCTACTTCATCTCCGGAAAACTCTTCGTGCGCGGCATCGCCGCCGGTGCGGTGAAAGGCTAACGAGACGACCCATGGAACCAAGCATCTCCATCAAGAACCTTTCCCTGAGTTTCGGAAGCCTCGACGTTCTGAAAGATCTCAATCTCGATGTCGGCCAGGGCGAGTTTCTCGTGCTGCTCGGCTCGTCGGGCTGCGGAAAATCCACCCTGCTGAACTGCATTGCCGGATTGCTGGATGTCACCGGCGGTCAGATCTTCATCGGCGGGCGTAACGTGACCTGGGCGGAGCCCTCCCAGCGCGGCATCGGCATGGTGTTCCAGTCCTATGCGCTCTATCCGCAGATGACCGTTGCCGGGAACCTGAGCTTCGGTCTGAAGAATGCGGGCCTGCCCAAGGCGGAAATCGAGGAACGGGTGAACCGGGCCGCAAAGGTCCTGCAGATCGAACCGCTGCTTAGCCGCAAGCCGGCCGCCCTTTCCGGCGGCCAGCGCCAGCGCGCCGCCATCGGCCGGGCGCTGGTGCGCGACGCCAACGTGTTCCTGTTCGACGAACCGCTTTCCAACCTGGATGCCAAGCTCCGGGCAGACCTGCGGGTCGAGATCAAGCAGCTTCACCAGAAGCTTTCCAACACCATGATCTACGTCACCCACGACCAGATCGAGGCCATGACGCTGGCAGACCGGATCGCCATCATGCGCGGCGGTCAGATCCTGCAGTTGGCCTCGCCCAACGAAATCTATAACCGGCCCGCCAGCAAATATGTGGCCGAGTTCATCGGCTCGCCGACCATGAATTTCTTTGAAGGCGATCTGGAAGAAACCGGCGGGACATACCGCTTCACCACCGGCGGAAAGACCTTCTCGCTTGACGGTTATGCCTTCCAGGACGGCCCTCCGGCAGCAGGCGCTGCCTGGTTCGGTATCCGGCCCGAGCATATGGTCAGCGGCGCGGAGGCGGAAGCGTCCCCTGTGCGGTTCGACGGCCACGTGGAACTGGTGGAACCGCTCGGCTCGGACACACTTGTCCGCTTCACCATCGGCGACAGGACGCTCTGGGTTCGCATGGACGGTCAGGCAACTGTCCGGCACGGCGATGCCATCTCCGTCGGATTCGATCCCGCCCGCGCCAATCTTTTCGACAAAACAACGGAATCCCGGCTCTAGACCGACGCGCTCTCACTTCAGGCCCCCAATTCAGGCCCCCAATTCAGGACACTCAAGATGGATATTTCCTTCCAGCTCTATTCCGCTCGCGAATTCACTCCCTGGGACGGCGTTCTCAAGCGGCTTGCAGACCTCGGCTATACCCAGGTCGAAGGCTTCGGCGGCAATTACGAGAACCCGGCAGCCTTCCGCGAGATGCTTGACGCAAACGGGCTCAAGATGCCGTCGGGCCACTTCTTTCCGATGGAGCAATTTGAAGACGACCTCGCCAACGTGATCGACACCGCAAAGACCCTGGGCATGGAGCGGATCTTCGTTCCCGCCGTGCCGCCGGAGCAGCGCATTCCGGACGCGGCCATGTGGCAGTCCATCGCCGGACGCCTGGAAACCATCGGCGAAAAGATCCGCGACGCCGGGCTGCGCTTCGGCTGGCACAACCATGATTTCGAGTTCAAGGCCTGCCCTGATGGCCGTCTGCCGATGGATATCCTGATGGAGGCTGCCCCTTCCATCGAATGGGAAGCCGATATTGCCTGGATCGTGCGCGGCAACCAGGACCCGCTCGACTGGATCGAGAAATACGCCAGCCGTATCACTACCGCCCACGTGAAGGACATTGCGCCCGAGGGTGAATGTGCCGACGAAGACGGCTGGGCGGATGTCGGCCAGGGAACGATGGACTGGCAGGGGATCATGAAGGCGCTCAAGGGCGCCGGGGTCGATCTGTTCGTGATGGAACACGACAAACCATCGGACTTCGACCGTTTCGCAACCCGCTCCATCGCGGCCTTCCGCGCCTATTGAGGTAATCCCATGAGCAAGACACTTGGCATCGGCATCCTTGGATGCGGAAACATTTCGGCCGCCTACATGCGCCTCTCGCCGCTCTTCAGGGGCATCGAGGTGCGCGCCTGCGCCGATATCAACGAAGCGGCGGCGAAAGCCCGCGCCGAGGAATTCGGCCTCAGAGCCGAAACCGTCGACGGCCTTCTGGCGGCGAGCGATATCGACATCATCGTCAACCTGACGGTGCCGGCGGTGCACTATGAAGTCTCCAGACGCGTTCTGGAGGCCGGCAAGCATGTCTATTCTGAAAAACCGTTCGTGCTCAGCCTCGAAGAGGGCGAAGCCCTGGCCGCGATCGCAAAGGAAAAAGGCCTCCGGGTCGGCTCGGCGCCGGATACGTTCCTGGGTGGCGCGCACCAGCTTGTACGGCATCTGATCGACAGTGACGCCATCGGCAAGGTCACTTCGGGAACCTGTTTCGTGCAGAGCCCGGGCATGGAAATGTGGCATCCGAATCCGGACTTCTTCTTTCAGCCCGGCGGCGGCCCGATCCTCGACCTCGGACCCTATTATGTTTCCAACCTGGTGCAGCTTCTGGGGCCGGTGAAGCGGGTCTGCGCCATGAGCTCCTCGGGCTCCGAGTACCGCACCATCACCTCGCAGCCGCGTTACGGCGACAAGATCAAGGTGGAAACGCCGACGACCATTCACGCGGTGATGCAGTTCCAGTCCGGTGCCCAGATCACCTATTGCGCAAGCTGGGACGTCTGGCAGCACGGCCATTCCAACATGGAGCTTTACGGCCGCGAAGGCACGCTCCATGTGCCGGATCCGAATTTCTTCGGCGGCGAAGTGCGCATGACCGACAAGGGCAGCTTCGTAACGCTGTCGGAAGCCTGGCAGCATCCGTTCTCCAAGGCAAATGACCGCGGACACGCCAACTACCGGACGGCGGGGCTGGCGGATATGGCCCTCGGCATCCTGGAAAACCGGCCGCACCGTTGCTCTTTGGAGTTTGCTCTGCATGTTGTCGATGTGATGACGTCGATTCTCGCCTCCGGCGAGAGCGGGACGTTCATTGACATCAAAACCACCTGCGAGCGCCCGGAAGCCCTGGACCCGCAGGCGGCGAAGGCCCTTCTAGTCTAACGGGATAGCAAATGACCTGGACAGCAGCGGATACGCGCTACGACACCATGGAATACCGCCGATGCGGGAAATCCGGCCTGAAATTGCCGGTGATCTCGCTCGGCCTGTGGCACAATTTCGGCGACGATACGCCGCTCGACAAGAAACGGGAGATTGCCCGGACCGCCTTCGATCTCGGCATCACCCATTTCGATCTTGCCAACAATTACGGCCCGAAACCGGGTTCTGCGGAAACCGCCTTCGGTGAACTGCTGCGGACGGATTTTGCACCTTACCGGGACGAGATGATCATTTCGTCCAAGGCCGGTTATGAAATGTGGCCCGGGCCTTATGGCGAGTGGGGCAGCCGCAAATACCTGATCGCGTCCTGCGACCAGTCCTTGAAGCGGATGGGGCTCGACTATGTCGATATCTTCTATTCGCACCGCTTCGACCCGGAGACACCGCTGGAAGAGACCATGATGGCCCTCGACCACATCGTGCGGTCCGGTCGAGCGCTTTATGTCGGCCTCTCGTCCTACAATTCCAAACGGACCCGGGAAGCCGCCGCCATCCTGAAGGAGCTGGGCACGCCGTGCCTGATCCATCAGCCGAGTTATTCCATGATCAACCGGTGGGTCGAGGACGACGGCCTGCTGGACACTCTCGACGACCTCGGCATCGGCTCCATTGCCTTTTCGCCGCTCGCCCAGGGCATGCTGACCAGCAAATATCTGAAGGGCATTCCGGAAGACAGCCGGGCGAACCAGGGCAAATCGCTGAAGACCCAATTCCTGAGCGAAGAGAACCTGGCCACCATCCGGGCGCTTAACGACATTGCCGAGAAACGAGGCCAGACTCTGGCGCAGATGGCGCTGGCATGGGTACTGCGCAACGGCCGGGTGACCTCGGCCCTCATCGGTGCAAGCCGCGCCAGCCAGGTGAAGGACTGTGTCGGCGCGGTTGCCAACCTGCAGTTCTCCGAAGACGAGCTGAAGTTGATCGGTGAAACCACCCGCGAGGCCGATATCAACCTGTGGGCTGCCTCGGCGGAACGGAAAGGACCAAGCCGGAAATGATCCGAAATCCCATCCTGCCGGGCTTCAACCCGGACCCCTCGATCTGCCGGGCGGGCGATGACTACTTCATCGCCACCTCGACCTTCGAATGGTATCCGGGCGTCCAGATCCACCGGTCGAAAGACCTGGTCAACTGGGATCTGGCGTGCCGGCCGCTGAACCGGGCGAGCCAGCTCGACATGCGCGGCAATCCGGACAGCGGCGGCATCTGGGCGCCGTGCCTTTCCTACGCGGACGGGCGGTTCTGGCTGGTCTACACGGACGTCAAACGGCTGGATGGGAATTTCAAGGACGCGCATAACTACATCGTTACGGCCCCTTCCATCGAGGGGCCGTGGAGCGACCCGATCTACGTCAGTTCACACGGGTTCGACCCATCACTGTTTCACGATGACGATGGCCGCAAATGGTTCCTGGTGCTGCAATGGAACCACATCTCCAACTCCGTTGGCGGACATCCGCGCCATCCGGCCTTCGATGGCATCCTTCTGCAGGAATGGTCGGAAACCGAAGGGCTGAAAGGCGAGATCCGCAAGATCTTCTCCGGCAGTCCGCACGGCCTGACAGAAGGCCCGCATCTTCATAAGCGGGACGGCTGGTACTATCTGACCGTTGCCGAAGGTGGCACCGGCTACGGTCACGCCGTCACGATGGCCCGGTCCCGATCGATCGAAGGGCCATATGAGCTTCATCCGCAGACGCATCTCATTACCGCCAAGGACACCCCGGACGCACCGCTGCAGCGGGCCGGCCATGGCCAGATCGTCGAAACGCCGGACGGCAAGGTCTACCATACCCATCTGTGCTCCCGGCCGCTGCCCGGACGGTTCTCGCCGCTGGGGCGGGAAACCGCGATCCAGAAATGCGAGTGGCGGGACGATGGCTGGCTTTACCTGGAAGACGGCGGCACGGTTCCAAAGGTCGAGGTGCCGGGCCTGACTGCGGCAGAACCGCGTCCACTTCAACGGGTGGAACGCAGTTTCACCGGCGACAGCTTGCCGCCGGAATTTCAGTGGCTGCGCACGCCTTATCCGGAGCGTCTGTTAACGCTGACCGGAACGGCCCTGCGGCTGACCGGACGGGAAAGCATCGGCAGCTGGTATGAGCAGTCGCTGGTGGCCCGGCGCCAGGAACACCTCAGCTACCGCGTGGAAACCACCCTGACGGATTTCGCACCGACGACTTATCAGCAGGCCGCCGGATTGACGACCTATTACAACCGGCACAAGTTCCATTTTCTGGCTGTCAGCTGGACGGAACAGCTCGGCCGCTGCCTGACGCTCCTCTCCTGCCCCGGCGACTGGCCAGACGGGCGCATGTCGTTTCCGGCAGATCCGGTCGCGCTTGCCGACGGGCCGGTGGAACTTGCTGTCAACGTCGATGGCGCTCGCCAACAGTTCTTCTGGCGTCAAGAGGGCCGCGACTGGACGCCCTTCGGGCCGGATCTCGATGCCAGTGTGATTTCGGATGAAGGCGGACGCGGTGAACATGGCTCCTTTACCGGTGCCTTTGTCGGTATGCTGGCCTTCGACATCACCGGTCAGGGAAAGACCGCCGATTTCAGCAGGTTTTCATATGCACCAGAGGGAACGTGAGGCAGCAGCCTCGCGCCCCCGTTTCGTCTTCATCTATGAGGCCACACCCTAAGGAGATATTCATGGCTGGACTGATCAAGGGGCCCGCAATTTTCCTGGCCCAGTTTGCCGGAGACGATGCTCCGTTCAATTCGCTGCCCGCAATCGCCAAATGGGCTGCGGACCTCGGTTACAAGGGCATTCAGATCCCGACCTTCGACAGTCGTCTGTTCGATCTCGACAAGGCTGCCGAAAGCGAAGCCTATTGCGATGAGGTCAAAGGCATCTGCGCCGACGCCGGCGTCGAGATCACCGAGCTTTCGACCCATCTGCAGGGCCAGCTCGTGGCGGTTCATCCGGCCTATGACCTGGCCTTCGACGGCTTTGCGCCATCTCAGGTTCATGGCAACCCCAAGGCCCGGCAGGCCTGGGCGGTCGACCAGATGAAGAAGGCGGCGATTGCCAGCAAGCGGCTTGGCCTCACTGCGTCCGTCAGCTTCACAGGTTCACTGGCGTTTCCCTATCTCTACCCCTGGCCGCAGCGCCCCGCAGGACTGATCGAGGAAGCGTTCAAGGAACTGGCTGCGCGCTGGAAACCGATCCTCGATGTCTATGACGAAAATGGCGTCGATGTCGGCTATGAAATCCACCCCGGCGAGGATGTCTTCGACGGCGCAACCTTCGAGATGTTCCTGGAGGCGCTCGGTGGTCACAAACGTTGCCAGATCAACTACGATCCGTCGCACTTCCTGCTGCAGCAGCTCGACTATCTGGCCTTCATCGACATCTATCACGAGCGCATCTGCGCCTATCACGTGAAGGACGCCGAGTTCAATCCGGACGGCCGCCAGGGCGTCTATTCCGGCTATCAGGGCTGGGTCAACCGCGCGGGCCGGTTCCGGTCCCTGGGCGATGGCCAGGTGGATTTCTCGGGCATCTTTTCCAAGCTCGCCCAATACGGCTATGACAGCTGGGCCGTTCTGGAATGGGAATGCTGCCTGAAGTCACCCGAACAGGGCGCTGCGGAAGGCGCACCTTTCATCGAGCACCACATCATCGAAGTCACCGACAAGGCCTTCGACGATTTCGCCGGCGGTGAGACCGACCAGGAACAGATCCGCAAGATGCTGGGGCTGAGTTAGGGGCGGACCAACCGCTCATCCTCATTCCGGCAACATAATCAGTCCTGATTGACGCAGCATTGCCGCTATCTCGGTTGTCACCCCGGGCGACCGAAGGAAGACCCGGGGCCAACTCGTTGCCAGAGATCTGGTGTGATGCGGAGGCTTTGCAGAAATCCGACCGCTTCGGCAAGCGGCGTTGAGAGTGGGCCCCGGATCTGCGCTGCGCTTGTCCGGGGTGACCGCAGTGGTTGAGGCTGCCGCTTCGCCGACCTCGACAGTTCATTTCGGATTTACTGACACTCCCCACCCACCTCATCCTGAGGAGCCGCTCTGGCGGCGTCTCGAAAGATGGGCCGCTTGCTCGGGATATGCCGCCCATGCTTCGAGACGGAGCTAGCGGTCTTCCTCGGCATGAGGGTCTCTTTCCGGTTACGTGCGAGAGATGTGGCCTCACAGCAGCAGGTGCGAGACCGAGGGGGCGTAGAGGGCGTCGACGGCGGCGGCTGTCGCGCCGAGGGCAACCGCTGTTGCGCCCGAGGTGCCGATGCGGATCCTGCCTTCTTCCGGCGAACCATCAAGACGGCGGGGAAGCGGGGCGGCGCTGTCGAGGAGTGCCTGAAGGAACTCCGGACAAATAATACCCCCGAGGATCAGCGCTTCCGGGTCGAGCATCATTTCGATCATGTTGATCATCTGCCGCATGAGCGGTGCGACATCGGCGATCCAGCCGAGGACGGCCGGGTCGCCTTCAGCAAACAGGGCCTCGATCCGCGCGACTGACCCCGGCTCGGTCGGCTCCAGACCAAGTCTTTCGCACAGCGCGTTGAGTGACAGGTACCGTTCAAGGCAGCCGGTGTTGCCGCAGGAGCAGGCAGGACCGTTCGGGTCGATCACCACATGGCCGATTTCACCGGCGTTTTTCGATGCCCCCGGATAAAGCGCACCATTCAGGACAAAGCCGGCGCCAAGCCCCATGCCGAACTGGATGAAGGCAAAGCTGTTGAAGCTGCGGCCTATCCCGTAAACGTGCTCGCCCAGCGCCGCGGCGGAGGCATCGTTCTGCAGCACCACAGGCAAGCCGACCGCCAACTGGAGCTCTGCCAGGTTTTCCGGCGAGCCGAAGTCCGAAAAGGTGGTGGCGTCCGTTCCGCTCGAAGTTTGCGCGCCGGTTTCGAAGGGCCCGGGTGCGGCGAGGCCGACGCCGAACAGGCATTTGGCCATGGCCGGATGGGCCGCGCGAAAGTCCTCGACCATCGACAGGATCCGACTGTTGGCGGCCTCAGGTGTGGCTGCGGCCATGGGGGCGGCCGACTGCCAGACAATGCTGCCCAGAAGATCGCAGGCAATCGCTGTCACCGACAGCCGGTCGACGTGAAAGCCCAGACTGTAGGCATGATCGGGCTTGAGCTTGACCATCATGCCGGGATGGCCGCGCCCCCTGGCCTTCTGGGCATGCATTTCGACAATGCCGCGGCTTTCCAGCTCGCCGACGATGTTCTGCACCGTCTGGCGGGAAAGCGACGTGATTTCAGATATTTCCGTACGGCCGATCGGCCCGCGAGTGCGGATGATTTCCAGCACCACGCGGTGATTATGCGTCTTGGCGCGGGTGAGGTTGGTACCGCTGGTGCGGAAAGAGGCAAGGATCGGCGCACTGTCATTCATGGCGCCAATAGACCAGAAATTATTTTTTCTATCAATTTGACAAAATAAAAAAATCGAACATAGGATGCTTTGCCTACACAAAAACCGGAGGGCGAGATGAACACGTTTGGAAAGATGATTTTGGGGTCCGCCTTTGCGACCCTGGCCATGACCACAACGGCATTGGCCGACACCACATTGAATGCACTTTTCATGAGCCAGGCGGCCTACAGTGAAGACGACATCAAGTCGATGACCGCCAAGTTCGAGGAAGCCAATCCCGGCATCACGGTTGCACTGGAATTCGTTCCCTACGAGGCCCTGCATGACAAGATCATCGCCGCGGCAGGCGCCGGTGATGACGGCTATGACGTTGTCCTGTTCGACGTGATCTGGCCGGCCGAATTTGCAACGCGCGGCTTCCTGCAGGATGTCACCGGCCGCATTCCGGCCGACTATACCGACAAGGTGTTCGACGGCGCCTGGACCACGGTCGAATATGACGGCAAGCGCTACGGCATGCCGTGGATCCTCGATACGAAATACCTCTTCTACAATACCGACATGCTTGAGGAAGCCGGCATTTCCGCACCGCCCAAAACCTGGGCCGAACTGGCGGAACAGGCAAAGCAGATCAAGGACAAGGGCATTGTCGAATTTCCGCTGGTCTGGAGCTGGTCGCAGTCCGAAGCGATGATCTGCGATTTCACCACGCTGACGGCGGCAAATGACGGCACTTTCTTCGAAGAAGGCCAGCCGGCCTTTACCGCGGGCGGTGCCAAGGATGCCGTCGCCTTCATGAAGGCGACGCTCGACGAAGGCCTGACCAATCCGTCTTCACGCGAATATTTCGAAGAAGACGTCCGCCGCGTGTTCTCCAACGGCGAGGCGGCCTTTGCGCTCAACTGGACCTACATGAACGCCCTGGCCAACGATCCGAAGGAAAGCAAGGTCGCCGGCAAGGTGAAGGTTGCGCCCGCACCGGGTGTCGAAGGCAAGTCCACCGCCTCCAGCGTCAACGGCTCCATGGGTCT
Source organism: Roseibium aggregatum IAM 12614 (assembly GCF_000168975.1). Taxonomy (GTDB): domain Bacteria; phylum Pseudomonadota; class Alphaproteobacteria; order Rhizobiales; family Stappiaceae; genus Roseibium; species Roseibium aggregatum. The sequence goes on along the minus strand of NZ_AAUW01000023.1, from coordinate 56,529 downwards.
CGGCATTCCGGCCAACAGCCCGCATGCGGACGAAGCCTGGGCCTATATCTCCTTCCTGACCCAGAAAGACGTTCAGGACGATTTTGCCAAGCTCAGCCTGCCGATCTGGAAGGCGTCCTATTCCGAACCGAAGGTGGTGGAAGGCCAGGAAGACCTGATCGCGGCGGCGAAAGAGTCCATCGCGGTGATGTATCCGCGCCCGCTGGTACCGTCCTACACGGAGGTTTCCGACATCCTGCAGAAGAACATCCATCAGGTCCTGCTCGGGCAGGCGAGCGTGGATGAAGCGCTGGAAGCGGCCGCAAGCCGCGTCAAGCGCATCCGCTAAGCTGCGGTTGACAGGAGACTGACAATGCTTGGCCGACGCCAGAAACGCGAAAAATGGATCCTTCTGGCGCCGGCCCTTGCCGTACTCGCGCTGATCACCCTGATACCGCTGGCCAACACGCTGTGGCTCAGCTTCACCGACACGCGCATTTCGGCTCTGCCGGAGCCGGTGCATTTCATTGGCCTGGAAAATTACGTCTACGCGCTCACCGATCCCGATTTTCAGGAGGCCCTTTTCAGAACGCTCTATTTCACCATCGTCTCGGTAGGTCTGGAAGGCGTTCTCGGCGTCGCCGTTGCCGTTCTGCTCAACCAGGAATTCCGCGGCCGGACGCTGCTGCGGGCGCTGATCATCCTGCCCTGGGCCGTGCCGACCATCGTCAATGCGGTTGCCTGGCGGCTGATCTATCATCCTGATTATGGCGCGCTGAATTCGCTGCTTTTCCAGCTGGGGATCATATCGGACTACCGGAGCTGGATCGGCGATCCGGCAACGGCGATGAACATGGTCATCCTGGCCGATGTCTGGAAGAACTTTCCGCTGGTGGCCTATGTCGCCCTGGCGGCCCTGCAGACCGTGCCGGAAGATCTCAGCAAGGCGGCCGCCATCGAAGGGGCCGGACCCTGGAAGCGCTTCTGCTCGATCACCCTGCCGTGGATCGCGGGTCCGCTGATGGTGGTGATGGTGCTGCGAACCATCGAGGCTTTCCGTGTCTTCGACATCATCTATGTGATGACCGGCGGTGGCCCGGCGGACAGCACCAAGACCGCGAGCTTTTACGTCTACCAGGAATATTTCAACTACCTCAGAAGCGGCAGCGGCGCATCTTATGCGGTGCTTGTTGCCGGGATCAGCGCCGTGCTGATTGTCTTCTACTATTCCGTGACCAAGCGGCAGACGGCGGGAGGTGCCGCATGAGACGCTCGCTCGTTCAATCCATCCTGCTTTACGGCTGTGCCCTGCTGCTGGCAGCCTTCACCGCAGGACCGCTGCTCTGGCTTGCCGTCATGAGCATCAGCGCGCCGACGGACCTCACTGAAGTGCCGCTGCGCTGGATCCCCTCGCAACTGGACTTCAGCCGGTATGCCGCGCTGCTCAGCCTGGACGGCGGCAACGGCGAACGCTTCCTGAGCGCGCTGCGCAACTCGATCCTGACAGCGGGAGGGGCCACGGCGGCCGCGCTTCTACTGGCGATTCCGGCCGCCTATGCCTTTTCCCGGCGGCAGGCGTCTATGGTGCTGCTGTTCGCGTTTCTCGCAACGATCATGATGCCGCCGATCACCTATGTGCTGCCGCTCTATTCGACCTTCAGCAGCCTTGGCCTGCTGAACCACACGGTGACCCTGATCATCGTCTATACCGCCATGCTGCTGCCCTTCGCCACCTGGCTGATGAAGGCCAATATCGACGTGCTGCCGGTGGAAGTGGAACAGGCCGCCTTCATGGAAGGTGCCGGAACCGCCTACACGATCCGGCAGGTGGTGCTACCGCTGGCCCTTCCGGCCATAGCCGCCACCGCGATGCTGTCGTTCCTGGTGGCCTGGGACGAGTTCTTCTACGCCCTGATTTTCACCAACGACCTCAGCGCAAAGACCCTGCCCGTGGCGATTGCGGATTTCTCCGCCGGGCGCGTGACCGATTATGGCGTCATTGCCTCGGTCGGCGTTCTGGCGACCCTGCCACCCGCCATTCTCGCCATCGCCTTCCAGAAATTCATCGTCTCCGGACTGGTCGCCGGATCCGTCAAGGGCTGACCCAGGCAGGAGATCGAAAAGGAATGAACGCTGCAATGACGCAAGATGCCATCCTCAAAATCAGCAGCCTGCAAAAGAGATACGGCGAAGTGAATGTCCTCAAGGACATCGATATCTCCATGGCGCCCGGTGAGTTTCTCGTTCTCGTCGGGCCGTCGGGCTGCGGAAAATCGACACTTCTGAGCTGTATTTCAGGGCTGACCGACATTTCCTCCGGCACGATCCACATTGCCGGCAGGGACCGCACCAACGACGAACCGGCCGACCGGGACATCGCCATGGTGTTTCAGTCTTACGCCCTGTTTCCCAACATGAGCGTTGAACGCAATATCGGCTTCGGTCTTGAAGTCCGGAAGGTCAACGAGGCGGAGAAAAAGCGGAAGGTGGCCGAGGTCGCGGATCTTCTGAAGATCGAGCACCTACTGCACCGCCGCCCTGCCGAACTTTCCGGCGGACAGCGCCAGCGCGTTGCCATGGGCCGGGCTCTGGTGCGTGAACCGAAGCTGTTTCTGTTCGACGAGCCGCTGTCCAATCTGGATGCCAAGCTGCGTGTGACCATGCGCACGGAAATCAAACGCATCCACCAGACGACGGGCGCTTCCATCGTCTATGTCACCCATGACCAGATCGAGGCCATGACACTGGCCAGCCGGATCGTGGTGATGAAGGACGGCGTGGTGCAGCAGATCGGCACGCCGCAGGAGATCTACAACAAACCGGTGAATGCCTTTGTCGCCGATTTCATGGGTGCGCCGTCCATGAACCTGATGACCGGCACCGCAACACGCGAAGGCGAGCATGTGCGGCTGCAGATCCCGACACCGGAAGGACCTCCTCTGGAACTGTTCGATTATGGCCCGGGACCGGAAACCCTCGCCGCCGGCGACACGGCAGAACTCACCATCGGACTGCGTCCGGAAGCCATGACGGATCTCGGCTTGCGGTCCGGCGGCATGGACGGGCGAACCCTGCAAAGCGCCGACTGCCTTCTGGATGTGGTCGAACCGGCCGGGGCCGACACCTATGCGGTGGTTCAACTCGGAGGAACGGAGGCCGTTGCCCGGCTGTCCGCGGATGCACCTGTCGCCGCCGGCCAGCGTGTGCCTATTGCTTTCGATCTTTCCAAGATTTCCTATTTCGACATTGCATCAGGTAACCGCCTATGAGCATTCAACGAGGCCTTGCCGCCGATATCGGCGGCACCAACACACGACTGGCGCTGGTGGAGAACGGCCGGGTTCTGGAAGATACGATCGCGCGGTTCCGCAATGCGGATTTCGAAACGCCGGAAGCGGCCATAGGCACTTATCTTTCAGAAGCAGGGCGGCCGGTCTGCGCGTCCGCCGTCATTGCCATCGCGGCCCCCATCGATGGTCCTGCCATCCGCATGACCAACCATCCCTGGACGTTCAGTGCCGACTGCCTCGGCACGGTTCTGGGCGACGCACGGATCACCTTTCTCAACGATTTCGAGGCGCTGGCCTATTCGCTGGACAATGTTCCTGCCGAGCGGCTTCAGCCCGTTCATCAGCCCGAGGTAAAGCTGCGCAGCAATGCGACGCGCCTTGTCGTCGGGGCGGGAACCGGCTTCAACGCCGCCGCCCTGTTTCACACACCTGCCGGTCTTCATGTCGGCACGGGGGAATGCGGTCACGCGACGCTACCGGTCGAAACAGAAGACGAACTGCGGCTCTGGACCTATCTGGCTCTCAACCGCGGGCGCGCCTCCGTCGAGCGGGCGCTGTCGGGCAGCGGTCTCAGGGAAATTCACGAGTGGTATTGTCTGGAGCAGGGCCTGTCGCCGCGCGACCTCTCGCCCGCCGAGATTGCCGAGCGGGCCAATTCCGGCTCCGATCCGCTTTGCGTTGCCGCTGCCCGGCAATGGGTGACCTTTCTCGGCCGGGTCATTGGCGATCTGTCACTGGTGTTTCTCTCCCTCGGCGGCATCGTGCTGACGGGCGGCGTCACCCGGAGTCTGGCGAAGTTTCTGACAGAACCTGAGTTCATCAATGCCTTTTGCGCGAAAGGCCGCCAGCAAAAGCTGGTTTCCGGCATTCCGGTTCATCTGCTTGATGACGATTTCGCCGCTCTGGCGGGGTGTGCGGCGCGGATGTAGGTGACTGCGGCGGCTTTCCGTCAGGATTTCAACCCAAGCTCCTCGATCACCGTCTGTACCGCCAGCCGGAAAACCTGTTCCTCCGCGCCCGGCTGGGTGTCCGGGCGGGTCATCAGCCCGACAGGGCCCTTGGTCATGTCGGTGTCGAACGGCAGGCGGACCAGGTGGCCGTCGGCGGTTTCGTTCTGGACGACTCCGGACGAAATGATCCAGACCGCATCGGTCCGGCGGGTGTAGACCCGGCCGAAAGCACCTGACACGGTCTCGATCTTGTTGGGAATGTCGCCGACGCCATTTGCAATCATGAAGCGTTCGACCAGCGGGCGGATCGCCGCGCCTTCCGGTGGATAGAGCACCGGCCATTCGACGATGCGCTTGATGTCGGGATTTTCCAGAAGCGGATGCCCGGTCCGGACGATCACGTCGACACGTTCGGAATAGAGCTGGGTGAAGGAAACGCCTTCCATGGCAACCGGTCTGCCGAGACGGCCGATTACCAGATCCAGTTTGCCCATCTTCAGCCGGTCGATCAGATAACCATGCGGTCCATCCATGATCTGGACCATCACATTGGGCGACAGTTCGGAAAATTCCTTGATCACCGGCGGCATGAAGCTCGCCGCAACACTGGGCAGGACGCCGACCTTCAAGGTGGCGCGGGCGTGTTCGCCTTCCTTCTCGACCCCGTCCAGCCCCTGCTGCAGACTTGCCAGCGAGATCTGCGCGAAATGCAGGAACACCTTGCCCTGCTTGGTCAGCGCAATGCCGGCCCGGTTTCGCGTCATCAGGCTGGCGCCGATGATATCCTCCAGTTCCTTGAGTGTTTTGGAGATCGCCGGCTGAGTGAGGTTCAGCTTGTCGGCGGCCAGTTTCAGGCTGCGTTCCCGGGCGATCTCGACGAAACACTGGATATGCCGGAACTTGATGCGGCGGTCGATCATTTAGTTTCTCTTTTTAGAAAGAAAGAAGCTGAATATCTCATTTTACTTCCCAATTTCGATCATTCAATATCCTTTCAACAAGGGAGGTTCGGATGCGAACTCAGGTTGTCATTGTCGGCGGTGGACCGTCCGGCCTGCTGCTCGGGCAGCTTCTTCATCGGAAGGGCATCGAGACCATCATTCTGGAGCGCAAGACGCGCGAATATGTACTTGGCCGCATCAGGGCCGGTATTCTGGAAACGGGTCTCGTGAACATGATGCGCGAGGCCGGCGTGGCCGAGCGGATGGACAAGGAATGCTTCGTCCATGACGGCACCTGCATCTCGTACGAAAACGAGATGTTCGACATCAATTTCCAGAAGCTGATCGGCCAGAATGTCGTCGTCTACGGCCAGACGGAAGTCACGCGTGATCTTTACGATGCCCGGGATGCGGTTGGCGGTCAGACGATTTTCGAGGTCGAGGGGGTCGAGATCCGCGATGCGGATACCGAAGCGCCTTATGTCACCTTTACCGTGGATGGCAGCGCGCGGCGGATCGACTGCGATTTCGTGGCCGGCTGCGACGGCTTTCACGGCGTCAGCCGCAAGACCATTCCCGACACCGTGCGCAAGGATTACGAGAAGGTGTTTCCCTTCGGCTGGCTGGGCGTTCTGTCCGAGACGCCGCCGGTGCACGAGGAACTCATCTACGCCAACTCGGCACGCGGCTTCGCGCTTTGCTCCATGCGCAACGAGAACCTGTCGCGGTACTATGTCCAGTGCAATGTCAACGACGACATCTTCGAATGGACCGACGAAAAGTTCTGGGACGAATTGAAACGCCGCGTGCCGGAGGCAATTGCCGAAAAGCTGGTGACCGGGCCTTCCATCGAGAAGTCCATCGCCCCGCTCAGGTCCTTCGTGTGCGAGCCGATGCGCTGGGGACGTCTGTTCCTGTGCGGCGATGCCGCCCATATCGTGCCGCCGACAGGCGCCAAGGGCCTCAACACCGCCGCCTCCGACGTGCACTACCTCTATGAGGGTCTGGTGCACTACTATCAGGACAAGGACAGCCACGGCATCGATACCTATTCGGAAAAGGCCCTGGCACGGATCTGGAAGGCGGAGCGCTTCAGCTGGGCGACCACCAACATGCTGCACCGGTTTCCGGACCAGTCCGACTTCGACCTCAAGATGCAGCGGGCAGAAATCGAGTCGCTGCACCACAATGAAACCGCGCAGAAGTGGTTTGCGCAGAACTACGTGGGGCTGCCCTACTGATGAAGATCGCGCTTTTGCCTGCCGCCGACATTCACTGGCGCGAAGATGGCGACCCGGACGGCACGCCTGTCGTCTTCGCCAACTCGCTCGGCACGGATTTCCGGCTCTGGGACAAGGTCATCGACCTGTTGCCGGAAACCGGCTTCCGGCTGATCCGTTTCGACAAACGCGGCCACGGCCTGTCGTCTTGCCCGAGCGGCCCCTTCTCCATGGACGATCTCGCCATGGATGCGGAAAACCTGCTCGATCACCTTCAGATTGGCTCCTGCATCTTCGTCGGACTTTCCATCGGCGGCATGATTGGCCAGCTTCTGGCGCACAGGCAGCCGGACCGCATCAAGGGCCTGGTGCTGTCGAACACCGGTTCAAAGATGGGCGAAGCCGCCATGTGGCAGGACCGGATCTCGCAGATCCGTGCAGGCGGTATCGAAAGCCTTGCCGATGCCATTCTGGACCGCTGGTTTTCGGCGGATTTCCGCCAGACGGCCGAATGTCTGGCCTGGCGTCACATGCTGGTCCGAACTCCGGTTGAGGGGTACATCGGCTGCTGCCAGGCGATTGCCGGCACGGATCTGACGGACAGCACCTCGGGGCTTGGCCTGCCTGTGCTGGGGATCGGCGGCAGCGAGGATCTTGCCAGCCCGCCCGCCATGGTGCGCGCCACGGCGGACCTGGTGACGGGCAGCCGTTATGTCGAAATTTCCGGTGCGGGCCACCTGCCCTGCGTCGAAAAGCCGGATGTCTTTGCCGGCCATCTCATGACTTTTCTGAAGGAGGACCTCCATGTCTGATCGTTTTGAAACCGGCATGAAGGTCAGGCGGTCGGTGCTTGGCGACGAACACGTCAACCGGGCGGAAGCCGCCAAGACACCATTCGACGAACCGTTCCAGACCCTGATCACCGAAGGGGCCTGGGGCACGGTGTGGGCGTCGGAGGGGATCAGCCGGCGGGAGCGGTCTATGCTGACGCTCGCGCTGCTGGCGGCGCTCGGCAATTTTGAGGAAATTGCCATGCACATCCGGGCCACCGCCCGAACTGGCGCCAGCAAGCAGGACGTGCTCGAGGCGTTTCAGCATGTGGCGATCTATGCCGGTGTGCCGCGTGCCAACCAGGCGCTGAAGATCGCCAAGGAAACCTACGCCGAAATGGAACGTAACGGCGAGAAGCTGACCGCGACAGGCGGTTAACGGAGGAAAATCGATGTTGAAACCCGGACCTTTCTATCAGCGGGACCGCGAGTGGCATCCGCCTGCGCATACGCCGAATTACAAGACCAGCGTGTCGCGGTCACCGCAGTATTCGATGATCAGCCTGGAAAACAACGTCAGCGAGATCACCGGACCGACCTTCGGCCACAATGACATCGACCCGCTCGACAAGGATCTGATCTATAACTACGCCAAGGCGGGCGAAAGCGCGATTGGCGAGCGGATCATCCTGCATGGCCGGGTGCTCGACGAAAACGCAAAGCCGATCCCGAACACCCTGGTGGAGATCTGGCAGGCCAATGCGGGCGGACGCTACCGGCACAAGAAGGACACCTATCTTGCGCCCATCGACCCGAATTTCGGCGGTTGCGGCCGCACGCTGACCGACGAGAACGGCTATTATTATTTCCGCACGGTGAAACCGGGCGCCTATCCCTGGCGCAACTGGGTGAACAACTGGCGGCCGGCGCATATTCACATGTCGATCTTCGGCACCGCCTTCTGCCAGCGACTGATCACCCAATGCTACTTCGAGGGCGATCCGCTGATCGCAAAATGCCCGATCGTGAACACCATTCCCGATCCGGCCGCGATTGAGCAACTGGTCGCCAAGCTCGATCTCAACGCCACCATTCCGCTCGACACGATCGCCTACAAGTTCGACATCGTCCTGCGCGGACGCCGCTCGACCCTGTTCGAAAACCGGCCGGAGGGGAACTGATCATGACGCAGCAACTCGACTATCTGAAGGAAACGCCTTCCCAGACGGCCGGACCTTACGTTCACATCGGCCTCGCGCCCGGCGCCGCCGGTTTCGACATCTACCGGCAGGAACTGGGCTGGGATATTGCCGGCCCCAATGCCAAGGGAGAACGCATCCGTGTGGAGGGCGTCGTCATCGACGGCATGGGCTCGCCGATCAAGGACGTGATGCTGGAAACCTGGCAGGCCAACAGCGAGGGTCTCTACGCCCATCCGGAACATGCCGGTGAGGTGGAAGACGGGTTTCGCGGCTGGGGCCGTGTCATCACCGATTTCGACACCGGCGAATGGGGGTTCGACACCGTGAAGCCCGGCCCGGTCAAGCTGCCGGACGGCAAGGTTTCCGCGCCCCATATCAGCCTCTGGATCGTCGCACGCGGAATCAACGTCGGCCTTCAGACGCGCCTTTACTTCGAGGACGAGGCGGAGGCCAACGCCGCCGACCCGGTGATCAACCTCATCGAATGGGAAAAACGCCGCCAGACCCTGATCGCCCGGAAGACCGAGCGCGACGGCAAGACGGTCTACCGTTTCGAGATCAAGCTGCAAGGCCCGGATGAAACGGTGTTCTTCGATATTTGATGTGCGCCTAACGCGCCCCTCATCCTGAGGAGGACCGCAAGGTCCGTCTCGAAGGATGGGCTGCAAACTCGGAAAAAGTGGCCCATCCTTCGAGACAGCGCTAAAGCGCTTCCTCAGGATGAGGTGTAAGAAGTGGTGACTGGTGTCCCCTTTTGAGTGCAGAACGAGATATTGAGAGACGGAAATGTCTAAACCCTGCATCATCTGTGTCGCGATCACCGGTTCGCTGCCGAGGAAGGAAAACAACCCGGCGGTGCCGATCACCGTTTCGGAGCAGGTGGAAAGCACGCAGGCTGCCTTTGAGGCCGGTGCGAGCATCGTCCACGCTCATGTGCGCAACGACGATGAAACGCCGTCCTCGGATCCGGAGAAGTTCGCGCGGCTCAAGGAAGGGCTGGAAAAACATTGCCCGGGCATGATCATCCAGTTTTCCACCGGAGGCCGTTCGGGTGCCGGGAAGGAACGCGGTGGTATGATTGCCCTGAAGCCCGACATGGCGTCGCTTTCCGTCGGCTCCAACAATTTCCCGACCCGGGTCTATGAGAACCCGCCGGATCTGGTCGACTGGCTTGCCAGCGAGATGCGCACCCATCATGTGAAACCGGAGATCGAGGCGTTCGATCTGAGCCACATTCACCAGGCGGCAGCCATGAACCGGGACGGGCGCATTCCCGGCAAGCTTTATGTGCAGTTCGTCATGGGCGTGAAGAACGCCATGCCGGTCGACAGGGATGTCTTCGACTATTACATCAAGACGGTGGAACGGCTGGCACCGGACGCGGAATGGTGCGCCGCCGGGATCGGCCAGCATCAATTCACGCTCAACGAGTGGTGCATTTCCTTGGGCGGTCATACCCGCACCGGCCTTGAGGACAACATCCGCCTCGACCGGGACACGCTTGCCCCTTCCAATGCGGCGCTTGTGAAGCGGGCGGCGGATCTTTGCGACACATACGAGCGCCCCGTCGCCACCTGGCAGCAGGCGCGCGAGATCCTGGGACTGCCGCTGAAGGCGGCTTGACCCGCCTATCCACTTGGCTCTCAATAAGGGCCCGTCCAGAGACCCAGCAGAGCCATGCCCCTTTCGCTTTTTTCCAGCCAGATCCACACCGCCCTCTTTGCAGACAGCGAGCTGACCCGGCTACTCGATGACGGCAGCGATGTCGCACATATGATCGCCTTCGAGCGGGCCCTGGCGACCGTGCAGGGGCGGCTGGAGATCATCCCGGCACAGGCCGCGCGGGAGATTTCGGAGAAGCTCGCCGGCGTTCATATCGAGCCTGCCCGCCTTGAGGCCGGTACAAGATCCGCCGGTGTGCCTGTTCCAGCGCTTGTGGCGGAACTGCGCAAGCAGCTCAGCGCCGACGCCGGGGCCTGGCTGCACTGGGGTGCGACCAGCCAGGACGTCATCGACACGGCGATGGTTCTGCAGGCGAAAGTGGCGCTCGAGATCCTGGGCGCGCGGCTGGAAAAGCTGATCGACACGCTGGAACGGCAGAGCGCGCGCCATGCGGATCAACTTATGGCGGGACGTACCCGCAGCCAGGTGGCGACACCAATCACCCTCGGCTATCGGATCGCACAATGGGCGCATCCGCTGATCGACGCGGAAAATGCCCTGCCCGCACTCCGGTCCGCGGTACTGCGCGTCCAGTTTGGCGGTGCGTCGGGCATCAACAGCGCAATCGCTCCGGACGGAACCACTGTTTCGACAGCTCTTGCATTGGAACTCGGTCTGGAGGACAGCCCGTCATGGCACGTCAACCGGACGCCTATTCTGGCGCTTGCCGGCTGGCTGCAACAGCTCACATCGGCCCTTGCCAAGATGGCGGGAGACCTGGCTCTTTCAGGGCGTACGGACATTGCCGAGCTTGCCAGCGGAACGGGTGGCGGATCCTCGACCATGCCGCAAAAGGCCAACCCTGTGCAGGCCGAGACCATCCAGGTGCTCAACAGCATTGCCATTGCTGCACAGGCCGGACTTGCCGCCGCAGCCAGCCCGCTGGAGGAACGCGACGGAACAGCCTGGCCTCTGGAATGGCATTTCCTGCCGCAAATGCTGCTGGCTGCGGGCGCTGCGCTGGTTCACGCAGAAGATCTTGCCACCAGCCTTCAGGCGCATGAGGCCAATCTGGCCGCTACGCTGGCCGCAAACCCGGAAATCATGGCCGAAACCGCCAGTTTCGTCCTTGCTCGAAATGGCGTCTCCCGCGCTGAAGCAAAGGATCTTGTCGCAGCCGCCGCAAAAGATCCGGCTCCCTTTGCCGAAGCCCTTGCAAGGCTTGCCCCTGTCAGTCTCGACTGGCAGAAGGAACTGGACCCGCACCAGGTTGTTGCACCGGCAAAGGACATGTCGGACCGGATCTTTCAGGCCCGCCGCAAAGGCTGAACGGGGTCACGCCTAGCCCGCCACATCCGCGTTGCTGATCACGAAATCCACGAAATGGCGGATCTTGGGGTCCTGCAGGCGGCGGTGAGGGTAGAGGCAACCGAAGATGGTAGGCGGAGGCGGCGTGTCCTTGAGGATCTCGACAAGACGGCCACTGTCGAGGTGCTGGGCAACATCGAACCTCGGCTTGTTGACGATGCCATATCCTGACAGGGCCCAGTCGGTCAGGACGTCGCCGTGGTCGGCATCCATCTTGCCGGAGACCTGAAGCTTACGCGGTCCGGCAGGCGTCTGAAGGACCCAATAATACTCCGGTGATCGCGGGTAGCGCAGCAGCAGGCAATTGTGCTCGTCGCTCAGGAGATCGTCCGGGGTTCGGGGCGTACCGTGCTTTTCCAGATACTCCGGCGCAGCGCAGAGCACCCGGGGACAATCGGAGATCTTGCGGAGTTTCAGGTTGGAATCCTGCGGGGTGCCGATGAAAAAGGCGACATCCAGACCGTCGGACAGAATGTCGACCTTGCGATCCGACAGGCGCATGTGCACTTCCGTTGCGGGGAACTTCTCGACGAAGCGCGGCACCAGTGGTGCAATGATGCGCCGACCAACTCCAAGCGGCGCCGTAACCCGGATCACCCCGCGGGGGGTGTCGGAAAAGCTTGCGACGGCAGCCTCCGCATCCTCGATCGACTCAAGCGCCTTCACTGCATAATCGTAGAACACCTTGCCGACCTCGGTCGGTGTCAGGGATCTTGTGGTGCGGTTGAAGAGACGCACGCCGAGATGCTTTTCCAGCTCCTTGATGCGCTTGCTGGCGACCGCCGGTGTCAGGCGCAAGTCGCGCCCACCGGAAGTAATGCTGCCCAGCTCGACCACGCGGGTGAAGACGCGCAGGGATTCCAGATAGGACATGGCCTCTTCCCTCGGATTTGAATTCTCGTGCGATTACAGGGTTCTGGTTCCGATAATCGACTTTCGTCTCATTTCATGAGCCGCAGTATCGCACGGCTATTTTCAATGATCTGTTGAAAGAATTTCCGGAATCACCGGATTTTTTGCAAGTGTCCTGAGGCGTACCGTCCTCGGCTGAGAGAAGATTTTGCCCGAGGACGCGATGACCTACCGCACAGAAATCCGGTTTCTGCTGAATGGCGCCGACGTGACTGTCACGGATGTGCCTGCCGACAAGACCCTGCTCGACTACCTGCGTCTGGAGCGCCGGCTAACAGGCTCGAAGGAAGGCTGCGCGGAAGGTGATTGCGGGGCCTGCACGGTGCTGGTCGGCCGGCTTGCCGGTGGCGGTCTGAAATATGAGACCGTCAATGCCTGCATCCGCTTCCTCGCCTCGCTCGACGGTTGCCACGTGGTCACCATCGAACATTTGCGGGGGCAGAACGGCGGCTTGCATCCGATCCAGCAGGCAATGGTCGATTTCCACGGCAGCCAGTGCGGCTTCTGCACACCCGGTTTCGTCATGTCGCTCTATGCGCTGTGGATGGGCAATCCGGAGCCGACCGAAACCGAAGTCGAGAGCGCCATCCAGGGCAATCTCTGTCGCTGCACCGGCTATCAGCCAATCATCGCTGCCGCCATGGCCGCCAACCGCTACGGCTCGCCTGCACAGGATTTTCTGGAAACGGAACGGGTAAACATCACCGAACGGCTGACAGCGCTTTCCGACGGCCGCCGTGTCGTCACCGGTCCTAAGGACAACCAGGCGATCCTGCCCGCGGATGTCGCCGACTTCGCAGCCGTTCTGGAAGAGTTCCCGCAGGCGACCATTGTCGCGGGCTCGACCGACGTCGGTCTCTGGGTCACCAAGTTCATGCGCCCCATCGGCCCGGCCGTCTTCATCAGCCACCTTCAGGAACTGAAGTCGGTCACCTTGAGCGACACCGCGCTGGAGATCGGCGCCGGTGTCACCTACTCGGAAGCGCAGGAGACCATCTGCGAGACCTTCCCGCATCTGAAAAGCTATTGGGACCGGATCGCCGGTCAACAGGTGCGCAACATGGGCACCATCGGTGGCAACATCGCCAATGGTTCGCCCATCGGCGACACGCCGCCGGTTCTCATCGCGCTCGGAGCGCAGATCGTTCTGCGCAAGGGAGCCAAGCAGCGCAGCCTGCCGCTGGAGCAGTTCTTCATTGAATACGGCAAGCAGGACCGGGCGCCGTCAGAATTCGTCGAGAGCATCCTGATCCCGCGGCCCCGGCCCGGCCAGCTCCACGCTGCCTACAAGATTTCCAAACGCCGCGATGAAGACATTTCCTCGGTCGCCGCCGGTTTCAACGTGACCGTTTCCGACGGCCGCATCACCGATTGCCGTCTGGCGTTCGGCGGCATGGCCGGCACGCCGAAGCGGGCTGCCAAGGCGGAAGCCGCGCTGCGGGGCCAGCCCTGGGGCGAGGCCGCATTCCTGGCTGCCGGCCAGGCGCTGCAGGCGGACTTCACACCGCTGTCCGACTGGCGCGCATCGGCCGAATACCGGGCAACTGCCGCGCGCAACCTGCTGCAGCGCTTTTTCCTGACCCATGACGACCGGAGCGAAGCGCCGGCCGACCTGCTGTCTGCTTGAGTTTGAGGCGAACCACATGAAACACGACATCATCACGGACGCCAAGAAGTCGATCAGCGGCGCTGTCCACACCGACCGCCGCCACGACAGCGCGGAAAAGCACGTCACCGGCCGCGCCGAATATTGCGACGACATCGCCGAGCCGCAGGGAACGCTGCACGCCTATCTCGGCACGTCCACGGTTGCCCACGGGCTGATCAGGTCCATGGATCTGGATGCGGTTCTGGCAGCTCCCGGCGTCATCGGCGTGCTGACAGCCGACGATGTTCCAGGTCACAACGACATCAGCCCGACCGGCCAGAAAGACGAACCGGTGTTTCCGGTCGACAGGACGGAATTTCACGGCCAGCCGCTGTTTGCCGTCATCGCGACAAGCCGCGACGCCGCCCGCCGGGCCGCGGAACTGGCGAAGATCGACTATGAGGTCCTGCCGCATGCGCTTGATCCGGTCAGCGCGATAGAGGCCGACTATCCGCATGTCACCGAACCGTTGAAGCTGGAACGCGGCGACATCGCCCCCGCCTTCGACAGCGCGAAGAACCGCATCAAGGGCCGGATGACGATCGGCGGCCAGGATCACATGTATCTGGAGGGCCAGATCGCCTTTGCCATTCCGGGCGAGGACGACGACGTTGTGGTCCATTGTTCCACCCAGCACCCGAGCGAGGCGCAGCACATGGTTGCCCATGTGCTCGGCGTGCCGTCGAATGCGGTCACGGTGAATGTGCGCCGGATGGGCGGCGGCTTCGGCGGCAAGGAAAGCCAGATGAACCTCTTCTGCGCGGTGGCTGCCATTGCCGCGAAGAAGTGGAACCGTCCGGTGAAGATCCGTCCGGACCGCGACCAGGACATGACCGCCACCGGCAAGCGGCACGACTTCGTGGTCGACTATGACGTCGCTTTCGACGACACGGGCCGGATCGAGGCTGTCGACGGCACCTTCGCAGCACGTTGCGGCTATTCCTCGGACCTTTCCGGCCCGGTGACCGACCGCGCGCTGTTTCATGCGGACAATGCCTATTTCTATGCGAATGTCCGGCTCACCAGCCGGCCGATGAAAACCAACACGGTCTCGAACACCGCCTTTCGCGGCTTCGGCGGACCGCAGGGTGTGGTTGCCGCCGAACGCATGATCGAGGAGATCGCCTATGCGCTCGGCAAGGACCCCCTGGAAATCCGAAAAACCAACTTCTACGGCGACCGCAACGACGGCCGCATCCTCACCCCCTATCATCAGGAGGTCGAGGACAACATCTTGCCGCGCTTGATCGGAGACCTTGAAAGCTCCTCTGACTACCAGGCCCGCCGCGAGGCGGTTCTGCAGCACAATGCCCGTTCCTCCATGATCAAACGGGGCATTGCGCTGACACCGGTCAAGTTCGGCATTTCTTTTACAGCCACCTGGTACAATCAGGCCGGCGCCCTGATCCACATCTACAATGACGGATCGATCCACCTGAACCATGGCGGCACCGAAATGGGCCAGGGCCTCAACACCAAGGTCGCCCAGGTTGTCGCCGATGCCTTCCAGGTGGATTTCGAGCGTATCAAGATCACCAAAACGACGACCGAGAAGGTGCCGAACACATCGGCAACCGCCGCCTCGTCCGGCTCCGACCTCAACGGCATGGCCGCCCTGAACGCGGCCGAACAGTTGAAGGAACGGCTGGTCGCCTTTGCCGCCGAGCGCTGGAACTCGGAACCGGAGACCATCCGCTTCCATAACAACATGGTCGAGATCGGGTCCGAACTGGTGTCCTTCAACGATCTTGTCCGCCAGGCCTACATGGCCCGTGTGCACCTGTCGGCCGCAGGCTTCTACAAGACGCCGAAGATCCATTGGGACCGCGCTGCCGGTAAGGGCCGCCCGTTCTACTATTTCGCCTATGGTGCCTCCTGCTCGGAGGTTTCCGTCGACACGCTGACCGGCGAATACCGGGTAGAGCGGACCGACATCCTGCATGACGTCGGCAAGTCGCTGAACCCGATCCTCGACAAGGGGCAGGTGGAAGGCGCGTTCATTCAGGGCATGGGCTGGCTGACGACGGAAGAACTGTGGTGGGACCAGGCCGGACGCCTCAGGACCCACGCGCCGTCGACCTACAAGATCCCGCTCGCATCCGACCGGCCCCGACAGTTCACCGTGAAGCTTGCCGAATGGTCGGAAAACAAGGAACGCACCATCAAGCGCTCCAAGGCGGTGGGCGAACCGCCCTTCATGCTCGGCATTTCGGTGTTCGAGGCGCTTTCCATGGCCGTCGCCAGTGTCGCCGATTACCGCGAATGCCCTCGCCTTGATGCCCCGGCAACCCCGGAACGGGTGCTGATGGCCATCGAACGGCTTAAAAACCGGGAGTAAGTCATGACACCGCGCTCCAGCCAGACCGAAAGCTTTTTCGGCTCAGCCCATCCGATCGTCCGTGTCGTGCTGACACGGGTTCGAGGATCGTCGCCCCGGGAAGCCGGCACGGAGATGTTCGTTAGCCCGGAGAGCCTCTACGGCACCATCGGCGGCGGTCAGCTGGAGCATATCGTCATTACCCGGGCCCGTTCCATGCTGGCCGAAGGCACGCTTTCGTCAAGGCTCGACCTGCCGCTTGGCCCGGAAATCGGCCAGTGCTGCGGCGGACGGGTGGAAGTATCACTCGCGCGCATGCGCAGAGCCGAACGGAACGCAGCTGTGAGCCGTTTGCAGGCCGCAGACGATGCCCTTCCGCATGTTTACGTGATGGGCGCCGGGCATGTCGGCCGGGCGATTGCCAACCTGCTGCAGCATGCGCCGGTTCACTGCGTTCTGGTCGACATGCGCAAGGAAGAGCTGGCGCAATGTCAGGCGCGGGTCGACATGCGGCTGCGGGCCATTCCGGAAGTCGAGATCTATAACGCGCCCGCAGGCAGCGCCTTCATCGTGCTGACCCATGATCATGGCCTCGACTTCCTGCTGACGTCCGCCGCGCTGGAGATCGGTCATGCGTCCTACGTTGGCATGATCGGGTCCGCCACCAAGCGCGCCAAGCTGCGCTCCTGGTGCAACAGCCATTGCAATGGCCTTTCCACCGACCGGCTGACCTGCCCCATCGGCGCCACCGCCAGCCGGGACAAGCGTCCCGAAATGATTGCCGCTTTTGTCGCTGCAGAAGTTCTGACCGCCCTGACCACGGGCGCAAGAACCGCCGGCGACACGGAGGAGGCTGCGCTGCTGGAGGCCGCGCAGTGAAACAACGGCTGCCCTGTCCAATGGGAGATGGATCAGAGCGGCTGTCTTACCCTGAAAGGAGACCCGATATGCGGGTTGGGAGGAACGACTACACTCTGTTTTCGAGGGGGGATTTCAGCGCCTTCTGGGCCCTGTTCACCGATAACCTTGTAAACCTCATGGTCCTGGCGGGCATCTGCCAGTTCGTATTCCAGATGCCGGCGGACATTGTCTACGGCAAGATCGTGCCGGGTGCCGCCATCGCGATCCTGGCCGGTGTTGCCGCCTATGTCCTGCTGGCGAAACGCGCCGCCGCGCAGCACGGCCGGGACGTGACCGCGCTGCCTTACGGCATTTCGACGCCGGTGATGTTCGTCTATCTGTTCGGCGTTATCGGACCGATCTACTGGGCGACCAACGACCCGGTTCTTGCCTGGCAGGTCGGCATAGGTGCGGGTTTCATGGGCGGCATCGTCGCGGCCCTTGGGGCGCTTGTCGGCCCCTGGCTGAAGAAGGTGACCCCGCGGGCAGGCATGCTCGGCACCTTGTGCGGAGTCGCGCTGGTGTTCATCGGCACCGTGCCGCTGGCAACGGTGTTCGAGAACCCGTTCATCGGCTTTGCCTCGATGATCATCATCCTGTGGGGCCTCGTCGGACGGTTCCGCCTGCCGTTCAACATTCCGGCCGGCCTGCTGGCGCTGATGGTCGGCACCGGCGTGGCGCTGGCCACCGGTCAATCGACGATCAGCTTCGAAGGTGTCGGCTTCTATCCGCCGGTTCCTTACCTCGGTGATCTGATGGCCGGGATCCAGCACCTCTTCAACCATCCGGAGCTGTTCCTGGTTCTGGTGCCGGTGCAGATCTACAATTTCATCGAAACGATGAACAACGTGGAGAGCGCGGAAGCGGCAGGCGACCACTATCCGGTGGCAACCTGCCAGATCACCGACGGTGTCGGCACCATGATCGGCGCGCTGTTCGGTTCGCCCTTCCCCACCACCGCCTATATCGGCCATCCGGCCTACAAGCGCATGGGGGCTCATGCTGGTTATGTGATCGGCGTCGGCGTGGTCATCCCGCTGGCGGCCTTCTTCGGCCTGCTTGCCTTCCTGAACAACCTGATCCCGGTTGCTGCCGCCGCCCCCGTTCTGGTGTTCGTCGCGCTCAGCCTCATCACCAACACGGCCCATGCGGTGCGCACAGACCATATGGCCGCCGTCACAATCGCGATGATGCCCCATGTCTCCAGCTTCCTCATCATCAAGTGGGGCTCGCTGATCGGTGCGCTCGGCGCGACCGGTGCAACCGGCATGCTGGCCCTCGGTGACCCGAAACTGACGGCAGCGCTGCTGCAGCAAGGTGCGCATTACGAAGGCCATCTGGCCCTCAGCCAGGGGGCCATCCTGACGGGTCTGATCTGGGGCGCCATCGTTGCCAGCGTCATCGACGGCAAGTTCCGCAATGCCGGCGGCTTCGCCTTTGCCGCCTTTGCCATGGCCTCGGTGGGGATCATCCATTCTGCAACGCTGCACTGGCCGGAACTCACCACCGTCAGCCTCGGCTACCTGATCGCCGCAGCCTTCCTGTTCATCTACCCGATCTTCCACCGTGAAGACGCGGCAGGGCCGGAAGCCGAACCGATCGCCACTGCCCAGGTCAGCCCGGGCGAATGAACCAGACCTAAAACCACTTCGGGGCGGATCTTCCGCCCCGAACTCCGACAAACGGGACTTTTCTCGATGCCTTCCGACCGTCTCTTGCTTCGTGGCCGCCTGCTGACTTTTTCAGCCGAGCCGCAATCCCCGGATGACACCGCCGCTTTCGATTACATTGAGGATGGCGCGCTTCTGATCGAAAACGGCCTCATCCTGCGGCGTGGCACCTATTGCGATGTGGTTGGCGAGGCAGGTGATGCGGAAATCATCGATCACCGGCCGAAACTGCTGATGGCAGGCTTCATCGACACCCATATTCATTTTCCGCAGGTGCAGATCGTCGCCTCCTGGGGGGCGCAACTTCTCGACTGGCTGAACACCTACACCTTCCCGGAAGAGACCCGCTTTGCGGATGAAGGCCATGCGGCCGCCATGGCCTGCCGGTTCTTCGACCTGCTGACCGACCATGGCACCACGACCGCCGTTGCCTATTGTTCGGTCCACAAGGCGTCGGCGAAGGCCTATTTCGAGGAAGCCGAGCAGCGCAACATGCGCATGATCGGCGGCAAGGTGCTGATGGACCGCAATGCCCCGGACGGGCTGCGCGATACGCCGAAGTCCGGCTACGACGACACCAAGGACCTGATCGCCAGATGGCACGGACGAGGGCGTGCGAGCTATGCCATCACGCCGCGCTTCGCGATCACCTCAACTCCGGAACAGATGGAGATGACCGGCGCGCTGGTTGCCGAGCATCCGGACTGCTTTGTCCAGACCCATCTGTCGGAAAACAGGAACGAGATCGCCTATACGCTGGAGCTTTACCCGGAAGCCCGCGACTATCTCGATGTCTACCAGCGCTACGGCCTCCTGTCGGACAAGATGCTGCTCGGCCACTCGATCCACCTGGAACAGCGCGAGATTGATGCGCTGGCCGAAACCGGCGCCCGGCCGGTGTTCTGCCCGACGTCGAACCTCTTCCTCGGCAGCGGTCTTTTCGATGATGCAGGCCTGCGCTCGAAGGGCATCGTCAACGCCATTGCCACCGACATCGGCGCCGGCACCAGCTATTCCATGCTGCAGACACTGAACGAGGGCTACAAGATCCTGCAGCTCCAGGACCAGAAACTGCATCCGTTCCGCGCCTTCCACTGGATCACGCGCGGCAATGCCGTCGCGCTCGGTCTGGAAGACAAGATCGGCACCCTGGACGAAGGCACGGAAGCCGACATCGTGGTGCTGGACAGCTGCGCCACCGAAGCGATGGCCCTGCGCATGGAGCGCGCCTCGACGCTGACGGAAGAGCTTTTCGTTCTGCAGATGCTGGGCGACGACCGGGCCATCGACGAGGTCTATGTCGCAGGCAAGGCGCAGAAGGGCAAGGCACCGGTGGTACCGCAACCCGCGCGGTCACAAGAGCGCCAAACACCTTCTGCCCGTGAAAAGCACCTTGTGCCGTCCTGATCCACGGACCTCACGCCACACTCAAGCGTCACCCCGGGCGAGCAACGCGAGACCCGGGGCCCACTCGTTTGCAGAGCCTCTTTATTTCGCATCTGAGGTTCAGGGAATTTCGGACTGCTTCAGCAAGCCGCCCCGCGAGTGGGCCCCGGATCGGCGCTGCGCTTGTCCGGGGTGACGCGCTGGTGAGAGGCGGGGACGCCGGGGCTCTCTACTGGGAATTTTTGATAACTTCGCGTCCTTTTTCTACACATCAGGACTTCGTCGCTCCTGATCCACGATCCTCGCACAAAACCCAGGAGTCACCCCGGGCGAGCAACGCGAGACCCGGGGCCTACTCGTTTCCTGAGCGTCTTTATTTCCCGGCTGAGGTTCGGGGAATTTCCAATCACTTCAGCAAGCCGCCCCGCCAGT
This sequence comes from Roseibium aggregatum IAM 12614, assembly GCF_000168975.1. Taxonomy (GTDB): domain Bacteria; phylum Pseudomonadota; class Alphaproteobacteria; order Rhizobiales; family Stappiaceae; genus Roseibium; species Roseibium aggregatum. Next base: position 35,882 of record NZ_AAUW01000023.1, on the reverse strand, counting down.
GGCCCCGGAACGGCGCCGCGCTTGTCCGGGGTGACCTCCAGTGGAGATTTGATGTCGGCACAGGCTTCTTCGACGGCTCAGCAAAAAATCGGCTTTTGACGCCGTTCGGCTCACACGGACTTGCCAATTCGGGGCCAAATAAGTGTATCAATGCACACCGTGTTGCTGGGAGGGATTCGTGGCAAAAGATATTGTTTTATATGACTACTGGCGGTCCTCGGCGAGCTACCGCGTGCGCATTGCGCTCAACCTGCTGAAGCTCGAGGCCGAATACAGGCCGGTGAACCTTCTGACCCGGGCTCATCTGGACGACGACTATCTCGCTCTCAACCCTCAGGGCCTGCTGCCGGCGCTGATTGTCGACGGCAAGACACTGACGCAGTCGCTGGCCATCATCGAATATCTGCACGCAACGACACCCGGTTCCACCTTGATGCCGGAAGACGTCGATGGCCAGTACAGGGTGCGCCAGCTGTCCTATGCCATTGCCATGGAAATCCACCCGGTCTGCAATCTCGGCATTGTCGGCCATGTGGCTGAGCTGACCGGCGGTGGCGATGATGCCAAGAAAGCCTGGATGCAGCGCTTCATCGGCAAGGGCCTTGCCGCCTTCGAGACCCTTCTGGATGACAACGGCCCGTTCTGCCACGGCGACACGCCGACCATGGCCGACTGCTGCCTGATGCCTCAGCTTTATAATGCCAACCGCTGGGGTGTGGATGTGTCCGGTTTTCCGAAAATCCTGCGCGTGGCCGCCGCCGCGGAAGCGCTCGACGCGTTCAAGGACGCCCATCCGGACGCCATCGGCGCACCGCCCGCCTGACAAAAAGGCTAATTGTTGCGGCGTTCAGCCTGGTTGCCGGCCTGTCTGTTTTCTCCCGGTGAGCTGCCGCTCCTGCCCGGTGAATCGCTGCTCTGGCCGGGTGCGTTTGAACTGTTTCCGCGTGAGCCGTTGGAGAATTTTTCTCCCGCATTGCCGACAGCATTGCCGTTGCCCGGATTGTTGGGAACGCCAGCACTCGCAGGCTCGCTGCCAGGCTGTGCCGCCGGTTCTGGTGAATTGGAGACGGAATTGCTCGGCTCGGGGCTGTTCGGCTCTGGGCTGTTCGGCTCTGGGCTGTTCCGCTCGGGACTGTTCAAGTTGATGGTTGGTTGTCGCGTACTGAAGAGGGCGCGGAAAATGTTCCTGGGTTGCTGCTCGGGAGCCCGATCGGGTGCCAGCCTTGCATTTTTTACGGTGCATCCAGACCCGCGCTGCCTGAACTGTTTGTTCAGGTTCGACTCATTCACGAGTAGCGGAAAGAGTGACTTCGACCGATTCCTGAGCGAATCCGAATTCAGCCGATCCATTTTCACGCCGCGCCGACCGATCAGCACATAGTCACACCGGTTTCTGACTATCTGGCAGCGCCCGCTCCTGTCGCACGCCCTGATCGTGCCGCGCAACAGGGCGACATTGGTTCCCTGAGGCGTGATCGTCACATCGAAGGCCGTGCCTCGCACACCGATCGTGCCATTCGGTGTCCTGATGCTGTAGGCGGAAGATTTGCTGCGCCCGCTGATGAAGCGGAAGGCGCCGCGCGTGGCACTTACAGTAAGCTTGGTTACAGTCTGCCCCGTGATCACAAAGTCATCGATCTTCACATCCGCATTGGGTCCGACAACAATCTTGGTGCCGTCAATCAGCCGGATCTGTGCGTTTCCGCTGGAGTTGGCCCGCAACCGGTCGTTCCTGAAAATGGACGTTTTTGAAGCCAGGATGCGGGAGTTGCTCCCACCCGTCGCCTTGACGGTCTTGCTTGCATCAACAGTTGTGCCAACCTTATCGGCCAACGACGCCGTCGAACCAACGATGGATAATAATAAAATTATAAAAACCGGGGCAAACCTCATAACTCCCACTCCAGCCCAACCGAGCTGATTTTAACACATCCCTAACCATTAAACGAATCATTGCTAGTTGCTCAATTCAAATACGGGTCTTTTTGTCAAGGTAGATTTTTTTCCGAATTGCGTATTCTAGCGTAGAGTGGGCATCGGACATGGGAACGGTGTCGCGACTGCCGAACACCCGTGTCAATCAGGGGCATGCCGGTGGGAAAGACGCTTTTCAACTTGCTACGCAACAGGCACGTTTTCGTCCTGGGTCTGACGCTGATCCTCCTTTTCGGCGCCCGTGAACTGCGCCTGTCCGATCCCCCATTCATTGCATCCCTGCGCTGGATCACCTTCGATACCTACCAGCGATTCAAACCAAGGGGGGCTCTGGGCCAACCGATCCGGATTGTCGACATCGACGAGGAGTCGATTGCGCAGCTTGGCCAATGGCCGTGGCCGCGTACACAGATTGCCAAACTTCTGAAGCGCATTCAGAGCCTTGGCGCTGCCTGCGTTGCCTTTGACATGGTGTTTTCCGAACCTGACCGGACAGGCCCGGCGGGATTTTTGCGGGAGCTGGAGGAGCGCGGCTGGCCCGGCCGCAACCAAATCAAGCCACTGCTTTCCGGAATCCCGGACAATGATGCCGTTTTCGTTCAGGCAATGGCCGGGCTGCCGACGATCCTTGGATTTTTCAACGAACCCAGATCGGCAATGGGATTGCCCGATGCCAAGGCCGCCTACGTCGTCCTCGGGGAAGATCCGACACCGCTCCTCAACCCGATCAGAGGCAGCGTGATGAGCTTACCTCCCTATCAGGCGGTCGCGGAAGGAAGTGGTTCGATTTCACTTGGGCAGGCGGATTCCGACGGAGTGGTGCGACAGGTGCCGATGTTCATTGCCGGCCCGAACGGCGAAAAATACCCGGCCCTGGCACTTGAGACGCTTCGTGTCGCGCTCGGCGCCAAAACCTTCATTCTGAAAACGTCGGAAGCGAGCGGCGAGTTCAGTGCAGGAACACTCGCCATGACCGAATTCAAGGTCGGAGAGTTTCAGGTTCCGGTGACAGCCAATGGTCATCTGCTGATTTATTATTCGCACAATGACCCGTCTCTCTATCTCTCTGCAAAGGATCTTCTGAATCTGTCGGACGAGGAGCTGGCCCCCCTGATCGAAGGCCACATCATCCTTTTCGGATCGTCGGCCGCCGGGCTGCGAGACATCAGGCTCACGGCACTCGGCGAGAGCGTTCCCGGTGTTTTCATGCATCAGCAGATCATTGATCAGATCCTGTCGAATACGTTTCTCAACCGTCCCGATTGGGCGACCGGCGCTGAAATCGCGGCGTTGTTCATCGTTACGCTCATTATCGGTGCCATATTGCCGTCCACGGGCGCGATCCCATCGGCCACCGTTGGCGCCGTCCTGAGCGCGGTCGTAAGCGGCGGAAGCTGGCTTGCCTTCGCCAGCTATGGTCTCCTTGTGGATCCGGTCTTTCCCATGCTGGTTTCCGGGCTTATTTTTCTGCTGACCACAATCTTGATGTTCGCCTTCACGGAGCGGGAAAAGCGGTTTGTCCGAAGGGCGTTCCAGCGCTATCTCGCACCGGACCTGCTCAAAAAGCTGGAGGAACAGCCTCAAACGCTGCGACTTGGTGGTGAAATCCGCTACATGACGATGATGTTCATGGACGTGAGGGGGTTTACGCCGATATCCGAAAAACTGCCCCCCGAGGAGGTCGTCGCATTCCTCAACAGTCTGCTGTCCCCGCTTTCCGAAAGCATCCAGAAACGGGAAGGCGCAATCGACAAATATATTGGCGATTCAATCATGGCGTTCTGGAACGCGCCACTTGACGTTGCCGATCATCCGGTCAAGGCCGCCCATGCTGCTCTGGACATGATAAGCATCGTCAAGGAACTCAACGAGCGAGACGCCTTCGGCTTCAAGTCCGGCCCCTACAAATTGGGTGACGTCCATATTGGCATCGGCCTGAACAGCGGGCCTAGTTGCGTCGGCAACATGGGGTCGAATTCGCGGTTCAACTATTCGGTGATCGGTGACGCCGTCAACGTTGCGTCCAGGATCGAGACATCCTGCAAGCAGGTAGGTTGGCCTATCCTGCTGTCGCAAACAACCGCCACCGCGTGCAAGTCCATGGCCCTTCTCGAAGCAGGGTCGATTGCACTCAAGGGCAAGGCTCAGCCCGCAACTCTATACGCTCTTGTCGGCGATGAGGCACTTGCCCGAACAAAGGAATGGCAGGCATTGGAACGGCTGCACGTGAAACTTATCGAAGAACGCACCCGGGGGTCCACTCGCGCGGAGATCGAACGCCTTGTGAACGCCTGCCTGGCCGTGGCTCCGGTCGACTTGAGCGCCTTCTATTACAGTTTCATGCCGTCACCCATAATCGAGGAACTTGCCGGGGAATAGCGCCGCAAGTCCCACGCCTGGCCCTGGGGTTTCAGGCAACCGCCACCAGGTGCCGGTCGCCGACATCTGTGTAGCGCACCCGCTCAACCGATTGCCCGAGCGGCAAAACTGGTGAGGGGATTTCGCCCGTCGGCACATCGAAAACGGTGCGCCGGCGTTTAGGATCGGGGATCGGCACCGCCTTCATCAGCCGCCTGGTGTATTCGTGCTGCGGGTTTTCAAAAACCTGGCGGCGCGTGCCCATCTCGACGATCTGACCGAGATACATGACCGCAATGCGGTGCGAAACCTGCTCGACGACCGCCATGTCATGGGAAATGAACAGATAGGAGAGCCCCAGATCCTCCTGCAGTTCCTGGAGAAGATCAAGGACACGGGCCTGAACCGAGACATCGAGCGCCGAAACGCTTTCATCCGCGACGATAACCTTGGGCGAGAGCGCCAGGGCGCGGGCAATGCAGATACGCTGGCGCTGGCCGCCTGAAAATTCGTGCGGATGGCGGGTCATCATCTCGGCCGGCAGGCCGACCCGCTCGAACAGAGACACCACCCTGTCCTTCAGCTCCTTGCCGCGCGCCAGACCGTGGATCACCAGAGGTTCTCCGACAATATCGCCAACAGTCATGCGTGGATCGAGCGAGGCATAGGGATCCTGAAAGATCATCTGCATGTCGCGCCTGCGGCGCTGCTGTTCCTGCGCGCTGCCAATGCCGACGTGCTGTCCGGCGATCCGGATGCTTCCTTCCCAGGGCACCAGGTTCATAAGCGCCTTGCCGATGGTGGACTTGCCGCAGCCGCTTTCTCCGACGAGACCCAGGGTCTCGCCTGGAGCCAGATGAAAAGAGACGCCCTCGACCGCATGCACGCGGGACGTCACCCGGTTGAGCAAGCCGCCGTGCAGATCGAAGCGGACGACAAGATCTTCCACCTCGAGAACGGGTGCTTCCGGCTGGTCCGTTTTGCGAGCCGCGCTGTCGACACCGGTCATGGCGCCAAGCTTGGGCACGGCGTCCAGAAGGTGCCGTGTGTATGTATCCGCCGGACGTTCGAAGACGTCGGAAGCCGTGCCGGTTTCCACGATATTGCCGTGGTTCATGACGATCACCCGGTCGGCCATTTCGGCCACGACACCCATGTCGTGGGTGATCATGATGACGGCCGTGCCGAAATCACGCTGCAGGTCGCGGATCAGCTGCAGGATCTGCGCCTGGATCGTCACGTCGAGCGCCGTCGTCGGCTCATCTGCAATCAGCACCTTCGGATTGCAGGCCAGCGCCATGGCGATCATCACCCGCTGGCGCATGCCGCCGGAAAGCTCGTGCGGATATTGTTTCAGCCGCCGTGCCGGTTCCGACAGGCGCACCGATTCCAGCATTGCCAGCGCGCGCTTGTTGGCTTCGCTTCCGGTGACGTCCTGATGGGCCAGGATCGCCTCTCGCAATTGTCGGCCAACCGTCAGAACGGGATTGAGCGAGGTCATCGGCTCCTGAAAGATCATGGCGATGTCGCCGCCGCGAATGCGGCGCATGGCATCCTCGGGAAGTTTGGTCAGGTCCTTGCCCTGAAACAGAACCTCGCCGCCGGAGACCCGGGCCATCGGCTCGGGCAGAAGTGCCATGATGGAAAGAGCCGTGATCGACTTTCCGGAGCCGGATTCGCCCGCGATACACAGGGTTTCGCCGCGCTTCAAATCAAACGACAGGCCCTTGACCACAGTCTTGCGGCCGGAAGGCGTTGCGACATCCGTGCGCAGGTTTCTGACGGAAAGAACGACGTCTTCGGCTACGGTTTCGTGGTCTGGCTGGCTGGACATCCGGACGTCCTGGTCTTTCTTGAACTCTGAAAAAACGGGCGGCGGCGAGCACCGCCGCCCGGCTGCATCACTGGAGAACGACTTTCGGGAAGTAGAACGAGACCACCCAGTTGGGCATGTCCACGATTTCCGAAATCCTGAGATCGCCGCAGACCGAGCACAGCATGTAGGCATCGACCGCACTGTAGCCGTGACGGGCGCACAGAAGGTCGATCATGTTGGAAACGGCTGCCTGAGCGCCCTCGAACAGATCGCTGCCAATGCCGGTGGTGACCTCGTAGCCCATCTCGTCGAGATGGCGGGTGACCGGGCCCGGGGTTTCGAACCGCGGCATGTTGAGGTTGGCCCCCTTGATCAGGTCCAGTTCAACCACCGTGTTCATCGGGCTTTCGATCGCGGTTCCGCAGACCTCGCCATCGCCCTGCGCCGCATGGGTGTCGCCGATGGAGAACAGGGCTCCGGCAACTTCCACCGGCAGGTAGAGCGTGGTTCCCGCGGCAAGGTCGCGAATGTCCATGTTGCCACCGACCCGCCGGGGCGGAACGATGGAATGAAGACCCGCTTCCGCCGGAGCGACACCGATGGTGCCTGCAAACGGTTTCAGTGGAACCTTGCCGAACGGTGCAAAGGCCGACGTGCCCAGCTTGTCCTTGTCATAGGACCAGACATGCAGGGCCGGATCCTTGAACTGGTCCGCCAGCAATCCGAAACCCGGAATGTTGGCGGTCCAGCCGAAACCGGACGGCTTGAACTCGTGGATCTTGACCACCAGTGCGTCGCCCGGCTCGGCCCCATCCACATAGATGGGGCCATTGACCGGATTGATCTTGCCGAAATCCAGCGTCGAAACATCCTCGACAGTGCTTTCGGGCGTCAGCTGCCCGGCCGAACTGTCGAGACATTCGAATTCCAGCACCGTGCCCGGTGCCACCGTTTCGGCCGGGGCATTGGAATTGTCCCAACCGAAGTGGTGCTGTGCCGCGTGGATCGTGTAAGCGGCCTTGCAGTTACTGCACATCTTTCGCCCATACGTAGTCGTAGTTGACGGGAATGTGGACCGGATCGACGAAGATGGCGTCAGGGCCACCCAGCCGTTCGGACCGCATCGTGAAACGCTGCTCGTGGAAGACCGGTGCCCAGGCAGCATCGTCCATCACCGAGATGAAGATCTTGCGCCAGGCTTCCTCGCGCTCGGCCTTCTGTGCCGGATCGGTCATGCTGTCGGCAGCGGTTGCCTGCTTGTCCAGCTCCTCGTTGCAGTACCAGGACCAGTTCCAGCCGCCCTTGACCGCACCGGCACACCCCAGGATCGGGCCGTAGAAGTTGGACGGGTCCGGGAAGTCGGCAATCCAGGCCATGCCGCCGGACCAGATCATCGGTGCCTGGTCGGGTTCGCCGCCGGCTGCGATCACGTTGGCCTGGGCCAGTGCCTTGATTTCGGCCTTGATGCCGATTTCGGCAAGGTCGGCCTGGATCGACTGGGCAATACGCGGGTTCGGGTCGGTGTTGTAGACATAGAGTTCGGTCTCGAACCCGTCAGCCAGACCGGCCTCGGCCAGCAGCGCCTTGGCGGCTTCCGGGTCGTAAGCGTAACCGGTGTACTCGTTGTCATACCCCGGCATGGTGGGCGGCAGCGGCTGGTTTGCCGGAACGGCACGGCCGTTGATGATGCGCACCACGCGATCCTTGTTGATCGCCATGTTGACGGCCTTGCGCACTTCCAGCTTGTCGAAGGGCGGCATCTTCACGTTCATGGTGACATAGCCGGTGTGAAGCTGGCCACCTTCGATGATCAGGTCCTTGTATTGCGGGTCCTTGGTCACTTCCAGGAACTTCGCGGGCGGAATGCCGTCGCCTGGAATGTCGGCTTCGCCGCGCTGCAGGCGCAGAAGCGCAACCACCGGCTCCTGGCCAACCTCGAAGGTGATTTCGTCCAGCTTGGGCACGCCTGCGCGCCAGTAGTCCTCGTTGCGCTTGAACACCAGGCGCTGACCGAGCGTCCATTCTTCCAGAGAGAACGCACCGGTGCCAACCGGATGCTTGCCAAAGTCGGCGCCCCATTCCTCCACAGCCTCTTTCGGCACGATGGACGAGAAGTTGATGGCCATCACGTGCAGGAAGGTCGCGTCCGGGCGGGACAGCTCGATCTTGACCGTATAGGGATCGACGACGGTGACGCCTTCCAGGCTGGTGGCATCGCCGGACGCCATGGCATCAAAGCCCTTGATGGAGCCGAAGAAGCCGGCGCCCGGGCTCTGGGTGGCCGGGTTGGTGACGCGGTCGAGCGAATATTTCACGTCTTCCGCCGTCATTTCGCGGCCGTTGTGAAACTTGACGCCTTCGCGCAGCTTGAAAGTGAACACCGTGCCGTCGTCGGAAATCGTGTAGTCCTCGGCAAGGTCCTTCATCAGGTTGGTGGTGCCGGGCTCATAGTCCATCAGGCCGTCGAACAGGCTCTTGATCATCGACCAGTTCTGCCAGTCGTAGCCGATGGCCGGGTCGAGCGTCGAGACGTCGTCCTTATAGGTGACGATCATCGATCCGCCCTGCTTGATGTCGTCCGCCAGAGCGGATGCCGATGTCAGGGCGGTGGCGGCAAGAAGGGCGGCAGCCCCTGCCAATACTGTCTTCTTCATAGTCCAACCTCCGGTTCTTACGGTGAGTTGCCGGGCCGCTCTGGTGACGGTTTTCCGGCGCTTGCCGCGCGTCAGCGCAGCTTGATCCTCGGATCAATCAGGGGGGCGATCAGGTCGGCGAGGAAATTGCCGACGACGATCGCGAATGCGGATACGAGCGTGACGCCCATGATGATGGGGATATCGACCCTCTGGATGGCCTGCCAGGCGAGCTGGCCGATGCCCGGCCAGCCGAACACGCTTTCAACCACCACTATGCCGCTCATGAAGAGGCCGATATCGATCCCGATCATGGCGATGATCGGCAGCAAGGCGTTGGGAAGGGCGTGACCAAACAGCACCTGCCAGCGTTTCAGGCCCTTGGCACGGGCGGTGCGGATGAAGTCCTGGCGCAGCACGTCGATCATGGAGGAGCGCATCATGCGCGAGTACCAGCCGGCACCCAGGAACCCGAGGGTCAGCGACGGCAGCACCATGTGCATGAAAGTGCCGTAACCGCCGATGGGGAACCAGCCGAGCTGCACCGAAAAGACATAGAGCAGCAGATGCCGATCACGAACTGGGGCGAGGACACCCCGACGAAGGAAAGGACCATGAGGCTCGTATCTGTCGCCGTGTTCCGGCGCAGGGCTGCGACGAGCCCCATGGTAAGTCCGATGGCCAGTTCGCACACGATGGCGCCGACCATGAGAAGAAGCGTTGCCGGCAGACGCGACCAGATAAGCGCGCCGACTTCGGTCTTCTGCAGGTAGGACCGGCCGAGATCGCCCTGCAGCAGTCCGGTGAGATAACGGAAATACTGCTGGTAGAACGGCAGATTGAGGCCAAGCTGCTCGCGAATGTTCTCGACCGTCTGCGCGGTGGCGCTGCGGCCTGCGATCTGGCGGGCCGGATCAGCCGGGATCAGATAGAGCAGGACGAAGGTCAGGAAGGTAATGCCGATGAGGATCAGCACGGACTGGAACACCCGGCGCAGAATATAACCGCCCATGATCAGTGCCTCCCCTTCTGTGTCGGATCGAGCACCTCACGCAGGGCGTCGCCCAGCAGGTTGAAGCCCAGCGCGAGCGCGATGATGGCCACGCCCGGGAAGAACACCAGCCAGGGCGCCGAGGTAAAATAAGTCTGGTTTTCGTAGATGATGTTGCCCCAGGAGGGGGTTGGCGGCTGCACGCCGATGCCGAGATAGCTGAGCGTTGCTTCCAGAAGCACGGTCGTCGAGATGCCGAGCGTGCCGAAGACGACGATGGTCGACAGAAGATGCGGCAGGATGTGGCGGAACAGGATGCGGAAGAGACCCGCGCCCATGGCCCGTTCGGCCAGGATGAATTCGCGCTCCGACAGCGACCTGGTTTCTGTATAGACGACACGCGCCATCTGCACCCAGTTGACCATGGCAATCACCATGGCAACGATCCAGAGCGAGGGCCGGAACAGGGCCGCCAGGGTGATCGCGAGCAGCAGCGCCGGGAAGGCCATCATCAGATCGGTGAAGCGCATCAGCACCGTTTCCACCCAACCGCGGAAGAACCCGGCGAGAATGCCGACAAAGGCGCCGACCGCAACGGCGATCCCGTTGGCGACGACCCCGATGATCAGAGATGTCTGTGCGCCGTAGATCAGTCGCGACAGGAGATCCCGGCCGAGCAGATCCGTGCCCAGCCAGAAGGTTTCGCCCGGCGGCAAGGGCGCGCCTTCCAGGGTCAGGCCTTCGAAGAATTGTTCCGCCGGATCGAAAGGCGCAACGAAGGGTGCGAATACGGCAGCCCCGACAATCACGCCGACCAGACCCAGGGCGAATACGGCAAGTTTCCTTTGCAGGAGACGGCGCCAGACACCTTTGGGGGTTTCGGGGGCGGCAACTTTCACGGATTCTGGCATTGCTTCAGGCTTCACGTCGGCCGGCATTCTGCCCTCCTGAGCGCGCCAGCAGATCAAGCGCTACGTCTTCCATGGTTTGTCGGCTTGCCATCGCCATGTCCTGCAAGAGTTTGTAGGCGGTTTCGGCATCACCGCCCTGGTGCTGCATGAGCAGAATGATGGCTTCGGCCACCTGGGGCCGGCAGGCAAGGCGGGCTTCCAGTTTCGCGATCCTGTCTTCGGAGGCGCGGCGCATGGCGAAGGTTCGCGTCGCCACGACCAGCGCACCGTAGACACCGCTGGAGGCGATGGGCTTGCTGAGATGAGCGATGGCACCGCGCCGGATGGCCCATTCGACGCGGCCCGGAGCCTCGCTGCCCATCAGCGCGATCATCGGCATCGGGAGCTCTTCCACCGGCCAGGGGAATTGCGCATCATGGCCGGCATCGGCGTCGAAGATCACCAGATCGGCCTGACGGGCTTCTTCCGGAAGTTCGGGCCAGGCGGTGGAGGTTGCGATGCCCAGACGGTCAAGCTGACGGCAGACGGCATCCCTGTCGGAATGCGGCTTGTGCAGGACCGTCGCGGACCAGCCGCGGAAACTCGGGGTGCGGAACAGGCTGCTCATGACGATACCAGCCTCAATCTCGGCGTGTTGCCGTTGTCCGGAACCGGTGCGTCACCAGACGAACCGGCGTTGCTTTCCAGCGGGTCATAGTGAACCAGATAGGGGTCTGGTGCCAACGGCCCGGAGGTCTTTTCGATGATCCTGAACCGGGAGCGCGGACGTTCCGGGCCGGTGGTTTCCACCACGGCGATCAGCGGCTGCAAGTAGGCGTGCTGCGTTTGCGGGTCGATGCGGATGTCGCGCAACGGGGTCCGGTGCGGCCTTCGGCACAATTCCGCCAGGACATGATCCGGCGCATCCGAGCCGCAGGCCTCGATGGCGCGGGCCAGCAGCCAGACGGCCTCATAGGGCCCGACAAACATGGAGGAGATCGACGCGTCCGGGCCGCGCAGGCCTTCCAGACGGCTCAGGAAATCCTGATTTTCCGGCGTGTCCAGCGTTTCGAAATAGGTCGAGGTGGACACAAGCCCTTCCGCGGCCGCCCCCAGAACGGGCAGTTCGGCTTCCGTCAGATTGCAACTGAGGATCGGGCAACGGTTCGGCGCAAAGGCGGGATCTTCCTTTGCAAGCCGCTTCATGGCACGCAGGAAGGCGTAGCTGCTTTCACCGATCAGGTTGTTGAAGATGAAATCCGGCCGTTTTTCTCGAATTTCAACGATCAGATGGTCGATGTTCTCGTCGCCGATGGCAACATAACGCTCGCCCAGCACTTCGCCGTCACATCCCGCTAGAAGCTCGCGGGCGATGCGGTTGGTTTCCCAGCCCCAGATGTAATTGGACCCGAGCAGGAAAGCCCGGCGACCGGATTCCGGAACGATGTGGCGGAAGAGCGGGACGACGCCCTGGTTCGGGCAGGCGCCGGTGTAGACCACCCGGTCATGGCTTTCGAAGCCTTCATACGGCGTGGTGTACCAGAGCAGCCCGCGGCCGCGCTCCATCACCGGCAGCACTTCCTTGCGGGAGGACGAGGTCTGGGTGCCGATGATGTGCCGGCAACCAGCCTCGCGCATCATCCTTTCGGCTTCTACGGCGTAGTTTTCGGCAGAACCCTTCGGGTCGCCATCCACGCGCAGAAAGCGGAAATCGAACAGGCCGGAGGCGTTGATTTCATCGATGGCGATCCGGGCACCCCAATAGCCTTCCTGCCCGATCGCGGCATAGGAACCGGATTTCGAAAACAGAACGCCAACCGGTATTTCACCAAAGGCCATGTTTTACCCTGCCCTTCAGCCGAACGATGTGAACCGCGGGGGCTGAACATAAAAAAACCCCGACCCGCAGGTGGTCACCTGCGACAGATCGGGGCGCAATTGCCGTGCGGCTGAACGATTGCCGCTATTTCGATATCAGGATCGCCGAAGAAAAAATTCTTGTCAATCGCCGCAAAGCTCAAAGATCAGCCACGCATAAAATTTCGCCACAAACGACTGCAGTAACAAGCTGCCTCATACGAACCAATTTTGAAGTTTGTTCCAATCGGCAGCCAGAACATCAAAATTCGCGGTTTCTCTTGAAAAGAAAGGTAAATTTACCGCCTGTTCGAGAAACAAACGCCCCCTTATTCGTGCACGGACAACATAAAATTTCAACGCAGGAGACAACCTGCTGAAGTTTCGGAACCGATTAAAATTTGTTCCCTAGCACAAATTTCAGGCAGCTGCTCCAGGAAGGCCTTTGACCGGAGTTTCCAACCCTTCGCCGACGAATAATTTTTATTTTATTTTACAAATACTTATTAGAAATCCAGTCAACTCATCGCCTCCCTATTCCTGACCGGTCTGGCAGGATCCCAATTGAGCCTCGGACGCATTCCGGCAAAAAGCACTACTTGCACAGCTAAAAATAACGCGCCAATAATGCAACCAATTCAAATTGGTTCGAATTGGTATGGCATGAGCGGCACCGAGAAACCTTCCCAGCGCAATTCCAGCATGGCTTTGGAACGCCTTCGGATCATCGTGGACCAGCTCACGGCCGAGGGCGCGGAGCAGCTTCCGACCGAGCGCGAATTGTCCGAAACCATCGGTGTCGGCCGCAGGGCAGTGCGCCGCGCACTGGAAGTGCTGGAGACCGAAGGCAAGATCTGGCGCAGACAGGGAGCAGGAACCTTTGTCGGCAGCGAACCTGCCGAACCGGAAAAGCAGATCCTGTCGCTGCACGAAAATTCCAACATGCTCGAGGTGATGGAAGTCCGGTTGCAGATCGAACCCGTGCTGGCGCGTCTGGCTGCCCTTCGCGCCGCCCCTTCCGACATTGCCGCCATGAGCGACCTAGCCGACCGGGTCGGCAAGGCGGAGGACATGGACAGCCGCGAACTGTGGGACAGCGCGCTGCACCGGGCGATCGCACGGGCGGCCCGCAACACACTGTTCCTGGCCCTTTTCGACGTTGTTGACCGGGTCCGGCAGGATACCGCCTGGCGCCACGTGCGCGAAGCGCTGCGGACCGACGATGCCCTGACACTCTACCGGGCACAGCATGTCGACATCATCACGGCCATTGCGAACCGGGACCCCATTACTGCGGAAAAAACCATGCGCGCCCACCTGCTGGCGCTTCAGGAGCGTCTCCTGTTCCAGAGTGCAAGCGAGGCGGCCAATGCCGACTGAGGCTCCCGATAACGCCCCTCAAAACGCGCCCGTCCTGGAGGTTCAGGACCTCTCGCTCCGTTTCAAGGGCGCCCCGGCCAACATCGTTGATGGCCTGTCCTTTGCCGTCCGGCCGGGGGAGACCCTGTGCATCGTCGGAGAGAGCGGTTGCGGCAAGTCCGTGACCGCCCTGTCGCTGATGGGTCTGCTGCCCCGGGGCGTTGCCCGGGTCATGTCCGGAACGGCAATCTTCGGCGGACAGGATCTGCTGGCTTTGCCGCAACGGGCTCTGGCCGACCTGCGCGGTGATCGCATTTCCATGATCTTCCAGGAACCGATGACCTCGCTCAATCCGTCTTACCGGATCGGCGACCAGATTGCGGAGATCGTGCTGCGTCACCGCCCGGTGACCCGGACCCAGGCCCGCGCACGGGCACAGGAGATGCTGGAGAGGGTCAAGATCCCGGCTGCCTCCAACCGGCTGGACGATTATCCGCATGAACTTTCCGGCGGCATGCGTCAGCGGGTCATGATCGCCATGGCGCTTGCCAATGATCCGGTTCTTCTGATCGCTGACGAACCCACCACCGCGCTGGACGTCACCATTCAGGCCCAGATCATCGACCTGATCGAGGACCTGCAAAAGGAAAGCGGAACGGCGCTGATCATGATCACGCACGATCTGGGTGTCGTTGCCGAAATCGCCGACCGCGTCTGTGTGATGTATGCCGGGCGTGCGGTGGAGGAAGGCCCGGTTGCCGCGATTTTCGACGATCCGCAGCACCCCTACACCATCGGCCTGATGAGCTCAGTTCCGTCGGTCGGGCCACGTTCCGGCAGGCTGGCAACCATCGGCGGCATGGTGCCCGCCATCGACAACATGCCCGACGGCTGCCGCTTCGCCCCGCGTTGCCCCTTTGCCGGCCCGCGTTGTGACATCGCGCCGCCGCTCGCCGAACTTGGCCCCTCCCACCGGGCGGCCTGTCACTATGCACCGCTGGAAAGCGCATTTGCGGAGGCCGCCGGATGAGCCTGACGACCCGGGACAAGATCATCGAGACACGCGCCGTCACAAAGCGGTTCGGCGGACGCAAGAGCCTGTTCAAACCAGCGACTTCGGTCAGTGCCGTCAACGGTGTGTCACTGGCCATCAAACGGGGTGAAACCTTCTCCATCGTCGGGGAAAGCGGTTGTGGCAAGTCCACTCTGGCCCGCCTTCTGGTCCGCCTGCTGACGCCTTCGGACGGTGCCGTTCTTTACGACGGAAACGACATATCCGCCCTTTCCGAACAGGAAATGCGTCGGTTGCGGAAGGATCTGCAGTTCGTTTTCCAGGACCCGTTCTCCTCGCTCAATCCGCGCATGAGCGTCGGCGCGCTGATCGAGGAACCGATGAAGGTTCACACGACGCTGACCCGTTCCGAACGCCGGCAGAAGGTTGCCGACCTCCTGAACAGGGTCGGGCTTCGTCCTGCCTTCGCCAACCGCTATCCGCACGAGTTCTCCGGCGGCCAGCGCCAGCGCATCGGTATTGCCCGGGCGCTTGCCAGCGGACCCAAGGTGATCGTCGGCGACGAGCCGGTTTCGGCGCTGGATGTTTCGGTGCAGGCGCAGGTGATCAATCTTCTGGAAGACCTGAAGTCGGAATTCGACCTGACGCTGATCCTGATTGCCCACGACCTGGCGGTTATCCGCCACATGAGCGACCGGGTGGCGGTGATGTACCTGGGCGAAATCGTCGAATTGGCGCCGAATGACGCGCTGTTCGACAAGCCTCTGCATCCCTACACCCAGGCCCTGATGCGCGCGATCCCGATTGCCTCGCCTCACGGCCGGTCGATGAAGGCTGCCCTTTCTGGCGACGTGCCCTCGCCGCTCGATCCACCCTCTGGCTGCCGCTTCCATCCGCGTTGTCCGCACGCAACAGATCTTTGCAGCCAGCAGAAGCCGGCGCCGGTTCCCGTTGCTGGTGACAGGACCGTTGCCTGCCACCACTGGGAAAAAATTGCGGACGACGGACAGTCCCCGGTTCAGGAACCGCCAAGGAGCCCAAATGCGGAAAAGCGCTTTGCGCTGTTCCGGACCCGAAGCCAACAAAAAGAGCCGACGACGGCCACAAGACCATAAATCGAGCCCTTCCGATAGGAGTACAAACATGCGTAAGGACTTCCTTGCCGCGCTGCTGCTCAGCGCAACAACCCTGGCAACGGCCGCCCAGGCCGCCGATCTTCGCATCGGCCTGCAGGACGATGCTGACGTGCTGGATCCCGATCAGTCCCGGACCTTTGTCGGCCGTATCGTCTACACCTCGCTGTGCGACAAGCTGGTCGACATCACGCCGGATCTGGAAATCATCCCGCAGCTTGCCAGCGGCTGGACCTGGTCCGACGACGGCAAGGTTCTGACCATGGACCTGCGCGATGGCGTGACCTTCCATGACGGCACCCCATTTGACGCAGAATCCGTGAAGGCCAATATCGAGCGCTCGAAGAACCTGCCGGAAAGCCGCCGCAAGAGTGAGGTCAAGTCCATCGAGAGCGTGGAGGTTTCCGGCGCGCTTCAGGTCAAATTCACCTTGACTGCACCTGACGCGACAATGCTGGCCCAGTTTGCCGACCGCGCCGGCATGATGGTATCGCCGACCGCCGCCGAGGCTGCCGGTGCCGATTTCGGCAACAATCCGGTCTGTTCCGGCCCGTTCAAGTTCGTTGAGCGCGTCCAGCAGGACCGTATCGTTCTGTCCAAGTTCGAAGACTACTGGAACAAGGACGCCATCAACTTCGACACGGTCACTTTCCTGCCGATCCCGGACACCACCGTGCGTCTTGCCAACCTGCGCTCCGGTGACATCGACATGCTGGAACGCCTTGCGGCAACCGACGTTGCCTCGGTCAAGGGCGATGCCAACCTCGGCTTTGCGGAAGCGGTCAGCCTGGGTTACCAGGGCATCACGGTAAACATCAACAACGGTGAAAAGGGTGACAACCCCTTCGGCAACGACCCGAAGATCCGTCAGGCCTTCAGCCTGTCGCTCGACCGTGACGCGATCAACCAGGTTGTCTTCGAAGGTGCCTTTGCGCCCGGCAACCAGCCGTTCCCGCCAACCAGCCCCTGGTACGACAAGGACTATCCGGTACCGGCCCGGGATGTCGAAAAGGCAAAGGCCCTGCTGAAGGAAGCCGGCTACGACAGCCTCGACGTCGAGGTGCAGGTGGCCAACAACCCCGTGCAGACGCAGATGATGCAGGTTGTCCAGTCGATGGCGGCGGAAGCCGGTTTCAACGTCAAACTGAAGTCGATGGAATTTGCCAGCCTGCTGGCGGACCAGTCCGCCGGCAACTACCAGGCAAGCCAGGTGGGCTGGTCGGGCCGTGTCGATCCGGACGGCAACATCCACCAGTTCATGACCTGCAAGGGCGGGATCAACGATTCCAAGGTCTGCATTCCCGAAGTCGACAAACTGCTGGACGAAGCCCGGCAGAGCAACGACACCGCCACGCGCAAGGCAAAATATGACGCGGCACGGGATATCCTGATCAACGAATTGCCGATCATCTATCTCTACCACCCGACCTGGATCTGGGCGCTGTCCGGCAAGCTGGAAGGCTTCACCGCCTTCCCGGACGGCATGATCCGCCTCGAGAACGTCAAGTTCAAGTAACCACACCGATGACGGGACCCGGCTTCGGCCGGGTTCCGTTCCAAACGGATTTTGCCCGAATGCTGTCCTACATCGCGCGCCGGCTCGTCATCGCCATCCCAACGCTCATTCTGGTCTCGATCTTCGTGTTCGTGCTGCAGAAGCTGCTGCCCGGCGACCCGGCACTCGTGCTTGCCGGTGAAGAGCGCGATCCGGCTGTGCTGGAGTTCATTCGCGAGAAATACCGGCTGAACGACCCGATCCTCTACCAGTATTTTTCCTGGATGAAGGCCATGCTGCAGGGCGACCTCGGCATTTCGCTGCGGACCAATCTGCCGGTGACGGAGCTTATTGCCGACAAGCTGCCGGTCACGATCCAGCTCGCCGTGATGGCGATGATCATCGCCTTTGCCATCGGCATTCCGGCCGGCATCCTGTCCGCGGTGCGCAAGGGCACCGCCATCGACTACATCGCCAATTTCGTGGCGCTGTCCGGTCTGTCCATTCCGAATTTCTGGCTCGGCATCATGCTGATCATGCTGGTCTCCGTTCACCTGGGCTGGCTGCCTGCCTCAGGCTATGAATCGCCCTTCGTCGATCCGCTGAAGTCGCTCCAGACAATGATCATGCCCGCCTTCGTACTGGGCACGGCACTGGCCGCCACCTTGATGCGCCACACGCGCTCGGCAATGCTCGGTGTGCTGAAGGCCGATTATGTCCGCACGGCCCGCGCCAAGGGTCTTCTGGAAAACGTGGTCATCCTGAAACACGCCTTCCGCAACGCGCTCTTGCCCATCGTGACCCTCAGTGCCCTGCTCTTCGGCGAATTGCTCGCGGGTGCGGTGCTGACGGAGCAGATCTTCACCATTCCCGGCTTCGGCAAGCTGATCGTGGATGCGGTCTTCACCCGCGACTATGCCGTCGTCCAGGGAGTCGTCATGTGCACGGCTGCCGGCTTCATCCTGATGAACCTGATCGCCGACGTCCTCTATTTCCTTCTCAACCCGCGCATGAGGAGCAGCCTGTGAGCGCCGTGACATCTGCCGCAGATCCGGCTGAGGAAACAATCCGCCTCGAAAGCCGCGCCTGGAAAAAGCTGAAGGCGAACAAGAGCGCGTTGTTCGGGTTCATTATTGTCGCCTTCTTCGTCGGCATTGCCGTCGCCGCGCCAGTGCTGCCCATTGCGGATCCGGTCGCAACCGACTGGGGCGCGGTGCGCAAGGCCCCTTCCGCCGCCCACTGGCTCGGCACCGACGAGATCGGCCGGGATATCCTTTCGCGCATGATCTGGGGGGCACAGGCCTCGCTGATGGCCGGTGTCGTCTCGGTGTTGATCGCCGTCTTGATCGGAGTGCCCTTCGGTCTTCTGTCCGGTTACTTCGGCGGCTGGACCGATCAGGCGATCTCCCGGGTTACCGATGCACTGCTTGCAACGCCTTTCCTCATTCTGGCCATTGCGCTTGCCGCCTTCCTGGGGCCGAGCCTGACCAACGCCATGATCGCCATCGGGCTATCAGCCATGCCGATCTTCGTGCGCCTGACGCGAGGACAGGTGCTGTCGGTCAAGACGGAAGACTATGTCGAAGGGGCACGGGCCATCGGGCTCAGCCATTTCGCGATCATGTCCCGCTACATCCTGCCCAATGTGTTCGCGCCGGTTCTGGTTCAGGCGACCCTGACGGTCGCCACAGCGATCATTGCCGAAGCCAGCCTTTCCTTCCTCGGCCTCGGTCAGCAAGCCCCCGCACCGAGCTGGGGCTCCATGCTGAACGTTGCCAAGAACTTCATGACCCAAGCGCCCTGGATGGCCTGGTGGCCGGGCGCAGCGATCTTCCTGGTCGTTCTCGGATTCAACCTGCTGGGCGACGGTCTGCGCGACGCTCTCGACCCCCGCGAAAGCTGATCCTTTTTTAAACCCCAAAGAGTAACTCATGCCGACTTTCACCACCCGCCCCGAAATTACCGGCACCTTCGGTGTCGTCACCTCCACCCACTGGATCGCAAGCGCCGTCGGCATGAGCATCCTGGAAAAGGGTGGCAATGCCTTTGACGCCGCCGTCGCGACCGGACTTGTGCTGCAGGTTCTGGAGCCGCATCTGAACGGCCCGGCCGGCGATCTGCCGGTGATCTTCCACAAGGCCGGAACGGGCGAAACCAAGGTCGTTTGCGGCCAGGGACCTGCGCCGGCGGGAGCCACCATCGAGCATTACAAGGCCGAAGGGCTGGATCTCATTCCGGGCAACGGTCTGCTGTCGACTGTCATTCCGGGCGCTTTCGACGGCTGGATGCTGATGCTGCGCGACCACGGCAACTTGAGCCTGCGCGACGTGCTGGAGCCTGCGGTCTATTACGCTGAAAACGGCCAGCCGATGCTGCCGGGCGCAGCGGCAACCATTGGCGGCCTGAAGGACTTCTTCCAGACAGAGTGGCCGACGTCCTTTGAGACCTGGGTACCGGGTGGAACCGTGCCGGAAGCCGGCGAGATGTTCAAAAACCCGGTTCTCGCCCAGACCTGGACGCGGCTTTTGAGCGAAGCGGAAGGCCAGACCGGCCGCGAAGCCCAGATCGACGCGGCACGCAACTGTTTCTATCGCGGTTTCATTGCCGAGGAGATTGTGGCCTTCCTGGACAAGACCGAGGTGATGGATGGCTCGGGTGCTAAGCACAAGGGTGTGCTTACCGCCGACGATCTGGCGAGCTGGAGCGCGACATACGAAGATCCGCTCCTGAGCGACTATCACGACTGGACCGTTGCCAAGACTGGCCCGTGGGGACAGGGGCCCGTGCTGCTGCAGGCGCTGGCGCTCCTGAAAGGCTTCGACATCGGCGCGATGGACCCGGCCGGGGCCGATTTCGTCCACCATGTGACGGAAGCCATGAAGCTCGCCTATGCCGACCGCGAGGTCTATTACGGCGATCCGGCCTTCGTTGACGTTCCTATGAGCGCGCTGCTGTCGGACGACTACAACGACGCGCGGCGCAAACTGATTTCCGACACCGCCTCCTTCGACCTGCGCCCCGGCGTTCTGCCGGGCTTCGAGGACCAGGTGGCTGCCAACATGGCCGTGATCGAACGCGCCGGCATTGCCAACACGGGTCTTTACGAACCGACGATGGCGCATCTTTCCGAGCGGCGGGGCGACACGGTTCACCTCGACATCATCGACCGCTGGGGCAACATGGTTGCCGCCACCCCGTCCGGTGGCTGGCTGCAATCCTCTCCGATCATCCCCACACTCGGCTTCTGCCTGAATTCACGCGCGCAGATGTTCTGGCTGGAAGACGGCCTGCCGACCAGCCTGGCGCCCGGCAAACGCCCACGCACCACGCTGACCCCGAGCCTTGCCTTCCACGACGGCCGGCCGGCGATGGTGTTCGGCACGCCCGGCGGCGACCAGCAGGACCAGTGGCAGCTCTCCCTGTTCCTGCGGCTTGTGCATCACGGCCTCAACCTGCAGGAAGCCATCGACCTGCCGCTGTTCCACACGACCCACTTCCCGACCTCGTTCCACCCGCGCCAGCGCCAGCCGGGGCACGTGATGGCCGAAGGCAATTTCAGCGCCGAGACGATCAATCTGCTGCGGGCTCGCGGGCATTCGGTGGAGGTTTCCGGCAACTGGACCATCGGCCGGCTGACCGCCGCCAAGCGCAGCGCAGACGGCGTTCTGAAGGCGGCGGCAACACCGCGCCTGATGCAGGCCTATGCGATCGGTCGCTAGAGGCAAATGCAGCCCACCGGTGCCTCCAGAAAATGGCATCGGTGCCGGTGGGTCTTTGACCCCTATGAGAAAAGCCGCTTGAGGGCTTCCGCGTCGATCGCCCGGCAAACCGAACCGGATGGACGGGCCGTCGGCGTGTCTTCAGCCGCCAGCATGGCGTTGAGGACAGCTTCCTCGACCGCCTCTACAGCGGCCATATAGACCGGGTCGAGCAGATCATCGTTCAGCGATACCATGGATTTCCACGGCCCGCTTAATTGAGGCAGATCCATTTCATTGGCCGTGCTGAAGGCAAGGAAAATGTCACCGGAATTGTTGCCGCCGGGCGTACCGCCCCGGCCGATGCCGATGGTCGCGCGGCGGGCCAGACGGTCGAGCTGGGAAGGCAGCAGCGGCAGATCCGTTGCGATGATGACGATGATCGACCCGCGCTCCGCATTGAAACCGGGTATCCGGTGGTCCGTCATTTTCTCGCCCACCGGCTGCCCCAGCACCTTGAGCCATGGCCGAAGCCCGTGGTTCGCCTGCACAAGAACACCGAGCGTATGGGTTTTCCCGCCGGCTTCGACACGCCGCGAGGCGGTGCCTGTTCCTCCCTTGAACTCGTAGCAGATCATGCCCGCACCACCGCCGACATTGCCTTCCGCGGGCGGCTCTGATGTTGCATTTTCAAGGGCTTTCGTCGCGTGTTCCGGCCGCACATGCAGACCGTTGATGTCGTTCAGGACACCGTCATAGGTTTCCGCGACAACCGGCATGGCCCACAGATGGTTGTTTTCCCAGGCATCGCGGTAGGTATCGACCATCCAGCGCACCGCAGCCTCATGCGCAGCGCCCACGCTGTGCGTGTTCGTGATCAGGATCGGGCCGGTGAAATAGCCCGCGTCCTTGACCCAGTGGCTGCCGGTCATTTCGCCGTTGCCGTTGAGCGCGTGCAAACCGGCCCACACGGGACGCGGTGTCGATGTCCGCCCCCGGGGCAGAATCGCCGTCACCCCGGTCTGCACCGGAAGACCATTTCTGGCGAGCGCGGGTGTCCGCCTTGAGGAAAGCGTCTCGTAGCCGACAAGCACACCTTCGACATCGGTAATCGCGTTTTGCGGGCCCGGAGTGCCCGGCATTGGCAGCCCCAGATCGCGGGCGCGTTTGGTCTTGAGTTTCTGCGTCATTTCTTGCGGGACCGCATGTAGAGGCCAACGGAGGCGATGATGAAGGAGAACACCAGCATGACCGTGGCGATTGCATTGATTTCCGGTTTGATGCCCCTGCGCAGCATCCCGTAGATGTGCACGGGCAAGGTCGTGGAATCGACGCCGGAAATGAAATAGGTGATGACCAGATCGTCCATCGATATGATGAAGGCGAGCATGGCGCCGCCGATAACCCCCGGTGCGATCAGCGGCAGAGTCACCCGTTTGAACGTCGTCCAGCCGTCCGCCCCCAGATCCGCCGATGCCTCTTCCAGGCTGTCGTCCATATCCGAGATACGGGCACTGACCACGATGAACACGTAGCTGCTGAGGAAGGTGCAGTGGCCGATGATGATGGTGTGCAGCCCCAGCCCGAAGCCGAAGGACACGAAGAAGATCAGCAGTGCGATGCCGAGGATGATGTCGGGCATGATCATCGGCATGAACATCAGGGCCCGGTAGAAATTCTTGAGACGGAACCTGAAGCGGGCGACCGCCAGCGCAACCGACGTTCCGAGCACCGTCGACACTGCCGTGGTGATCAGGGCCACCGTCAGGCTGTTCAGCACCGCGTTATAGAGCTGATCTGTGGACTCCACATACAGCGTCAGCTCGTTCAGCTCCGTCGGGAAGCCGAAGATCGTGCGGTACCAGTCGAAGGTGAACCCCTGCCAGATCATCATGTTGACCGGGTTGGAGTTGAACGAGAACACCGTGATCAACAGGATCGGCACATAGATGAAGACCAGAAACAGCCATCCGTAGACCGACAAGAACAGGTTTCTCCAGGAAATCTTGCGTCTCATGCCGCGACCTCCTCAGCCACCTTCAATCCACCCGCCTGCCGCTCTTCACGTGTGACGATGCGGATGTAGTAGAGAAGCAGGACCAGGACGGCGGCCATAACCATCATTCCGAGCGCCGCTCCGAAGGGCCAGTTGCGCGCCGACAGGAATTGTTGCTCGATCAGATTGCCGATCATCACCACCTTCGCCCCGCCCAGAAGCGATGGCACGATGAAATTGCCGAGGCTCGGAATGAAGACGATGATCGAACCGCCGACGATGCCAGGCAGGGTCATCGGCAGGATGACGCGAAAGAACGTCTGCAGCCGGTTGGCGCCCAGGTCCTGCGAGGCTTCGATCAGGCTGAGGTCGAGCTTTTCGATGCTGGCATAGAGCGGCAGGAACATGAACGGCACGAACACATAGACCATGCCGATGATAACCGCCGTTCCGGTGAAGATGATTTCCAACGGCTCATCGATCAGCCCGAGGCCCATCAGCGCCTGATTGAAGAACCCGGTCGGCCGCAGGATCAGGACCCAGGCGAACAGGCGTACGATCAGGCTGATGAAAAACGGCAGCGTGATCAGGAAGATAACCAGGTTCTTGCGTTTCTCCGGCATGCGCGACACCCAGAAGGCGACCGGGTAACAAAGGATGAGGCTGAGGAGAACCGTCGTTGCGGCGAGCTTCACCGAGCGCAGGAAGATCTCGAAATAGACCGGATCGAAGCGTTCGTATTTGGTATCGGCCCAGCCCAGAATGCGGCCGTAGTTCAGGTGGAAAAACTTCCATTCAACGCCGCCATAAAGCCCCGGCGTGAGCCAGGAATAGACGATCATGATGGCGAGCGGCCCGAGGAAGAAGACCGCGAGGAAGGCGGACGGCGGCAGCAGCAGGCCGAACAGCGTCAGCTTTCGCCTGCTTTCCAAAGTGTGGTGCGCCTTGCTCATGCCGGCGCTCCCTTGCCCGGAATGAGGTGCACCGCATCATGCGGCACGAACAGCGAGGTCTGTTCGCCGATCGTATGATGCGACGTGCCAGGCCCTGCCCGAAGCGATGCCCGGACCGGCGGCAAGCCCTTGCACGCCAGGACAAGATGATAGTCGGTTCCAGCGAAGAAGCTCTCGCTGACCGTGCCCGAGATCTCGTGCCCTGCGCGCTCGTCTGGATTGCTTTGTCCAAAACCCTCTACGAGGTTTTCCGGCCGGATCAGAACCTTTGCCGGATCGCCCCGCTTCAGGCCGTTCACCGGGCAATCGCGTATGACCGTGCCGTCGGTCAGAACGACGTCACAGCTTTCGCCTTCAACAGACACAACCGTGGCATCCAGAAGATTGCTTTCACCGATGAAGCGGGCGACGAACTCGCTGCCGGGGCGGCGATAAAGCTCCTCCGGGGCATCGAGCTGCTGGATGGTGCCGCCGTTCAGCACCGCAATCCGGTCCGACATCACCAGCGCTTCTTCCTGATCGTGCGTAACGAAAATGAAGGAGATGCCGAGTTCGTGCTGCAGGGTTTTCAGTTCCTGCTGCATCTTGTGACGCAGGTTCTTGTCGAGTGCCGACAGAGGTTCGTCCAGCAGCAGAATTTTCGGCTGGGCGACCAGTGACCTGGCAAGCGCCACCCGCTGTTGCTGGCCGCCGGAAAGCTGGCCGATCTTGCGTGCGCCCATGCCGGCAAGGCCGACAAGCTCGAGCATATTGCCGACGCGCTCTCTGATCTCGGCTTTGGCGGTGCCTCGAACCTCGAGACTGTAAGCCACGTTCCGTTCCACCGTCAGATGCGGGAACAGGGCATATCTTTGAAAGACGGTGTTGACCGGTCGCTTGTGCGCCGGCTGATCCGACACAGGCTGGCCGTCTATATAGATCTCTCCGCTGTCGAGATCCTCGAACCCGCTGACCGCCCTGAGCAGAGTTGTCTTGCCACAACCCGACGGCCCAAGCAGCGTCAGAAACTCGTTGTGAGCCACCGTCAGGGACACGTTGTCCAGTGCACGAATGACGCCGCCTTCGGGAGCCTGAAAGCTCTTGGAGGCGTTTTCGATCCTTAAAATTCCTTGCATTCTACCCCCTCGGAACGTCAGGCAACGTGCGCGGCCCATGGCCGCGCAGTCTTATCTTGACGATCGTCCGCATCCGGCGTCATTGAGCCGTTTTGATGCGTGTCCATTCGCTGTTGTAGAGTTGCAGGTCGCGGCCGAGGTCCACGAAGATCTGCAGCTTTTCCATCACGTCCTGAGGTGGGTAGATGCTTTCATTGTTGGCGATTTCCGGCGGCAGAAGCTCCCGGGCCGGAAGGTTGGGCGTGCCGTTCAGTTGCTGCTGCACGTTCAGTGCGGCAATTTCCGGCTGAAGATAGAACTGCAGGAACTTCTTGGCGTTGTCCTTGTTGGGAGCGCTGGCGAGGACGCAGATGTCCTCCTGATACATGGTCGCGCCTTCCTTCGGGATGACATAGGCAAGCACATCCGGCGCCTGCTGCACGAAGATATTCGCACCGACATACCAATGGGCCGCCGCCACATCGCCCGACTGGACCAGCGGAATGCTGTCATAGGTAAAAGCCGTGACGTTCTTCTTGCGCTCCAGAATGTAATCGGCGGCAGCCTTGATTTCGTCTTCGTCGGTGGAATTGACCGACGTGCCGTTCATGATGTGACCGATGCCGATCGTCTCGCGCAGATCGTCCAGCAGGATGATCTTCTCGCCCTTGTCGGCCAGGGCAAAGAGATCTTCCCAGCCGGTCATCTCGGCGACCTTTTTCTTGTTATAGACGATGCCGACGGTTCCCCAGGCATAGGGCAGGCAATATTCGGCATCCGGGTCGGTCTTCGCGCGGATGAACTGCGGATCGATGTTCTTGAAAGCCGGATCGCTGCCGATATCGGTCTTTTCCAACAGGCCGAGCTGGAACATGATGTCGTGCATGTGGACCGACGGGAACACGATATCGTAGCCGGTGGCGCCTGCCTGGATCTTCGCCAGCATTTCCTCGTTGGAGCCATAGGTATCCAGGTTGACCTTGATCCCCGTCTCCTCGGTGAATTTGGCCAGGACCTGCGGATTGATGTAGTCGCCCCAGTTATAGAGATTCAGTTCTTCTTCGGCCTGTGCAGCACTGGCAACAGCCACCAGTGCCGCTGCCGCAAGTGTTGCCTTGGCAACTCTCTTCAGCGTGTTGTTAGTCATGGAACCCTCTGGTTTGCTGCCACGTTTCTGGGAGGTGAACGGGCTTGCGTCCAAAAGGAGATTGAATTATGACATTTCTGTCAAATGTTATTTTTCTGTCATTTTGGGAGGTGGCATGGAAGCCGGGTTCTCATCCTTCCCGCAGGCCAAATTCGATGAATTCCTCAAGCGCTTGCAGGATGAAACGCCGAAACTTCCCAAGCAGGAAGCCCGGCTTGCGCAATTTGTCAGTCTGAATATTTCATCTCTCGGGTTGGAAACCGGCAAGTCGCTCGCGGAAAAGGCCGGCGTCTCCGAGGTGACAGTCGGCCGGTTGCTGCGCCGGCTCGGCTGCGACGGCATGAAGGGGCTCAAGCAGCTCCTGCGCGAGCATTACTCCGTCACCACCGCCTCCTTCGTCACCGATGGCGATATTCCCATCCGCTTCGTCGAGACATTGGAAGCCGAGGTTCAGGGGCTGACCAATGTCTTCAACCAGACCCAGGGCGGCAATTGGGACGAGGTGACCCGGCTGTTGTCGGACGCTGAGACGATTTTCGCCACGGGGTTCCAGTCGATCCGCGGAACGGTTGAAGACTTCGCCCGCCGGCTGGCGCTCGCGCGGAAGAATGTCCACTTCCTGTCCGCCCACGACAGCATGCTGGGCGAATGGCTCGACCAGAGCCCGCAAAGCGCGGCCTCCAGTTGCCTCATACTGGTGGATGTCGTTCCCTATGCGTCGGAATCTGTGAAGCTTGCCCGGCTGGCGAAGAGCCAGGGCCGGTCGGTTATCGTGGTCTCGGACGAATATTGCCACTGGAGCCGGGAGATTGCCGACGCGGCGATCTATGCCCCCTCCAGAACAGGGCTTTTTCTGGAATCGACCATCGGCATTGTTGCCGCGCTCAGCCTGATGGTCGATGTCGCCGCCAGGGCCAACGAGACAGCTTCCGCTCACCGGCTGGTGCAATGGAAGGCGAATTCGAAGAAGCTCGGCCTGTTCTAATTCCGCGTTCAGAACGTGGGCGGCGTGCAGGCGCTGACGACGACACACCGCTCGTTCCGAAGCGCCTTGAACCTGTGCGGGGTCGTGCTCTTGAAGAGATAGGCGTCCCCCGGCCCGAGGATTTTTCTCTGCTCGCCGACGGTGACCTCAAGCCGCCCCTCGATGACGATACCGGCCTCTTCACCCTCGTGGCTGAGCATGACGCGGCCCGTGTCCGCGCCCGGTTCATAAACCTCGTAAAGCATCTGGAGTTCGTGGCCGAAGAGGCTGTTGCCGACCTGCCTGTAGGAAATGTTGCCCTTGCCGATTTCGGTCAGCTCATCCGCTCCGAAAAACACCTGCTCCTGCCGTTCCGGTTCATAGGCGAAGAACTCGGACAGACCGATCGGTATGCCGTCCAGAACCCGCTTCAATGCACTGAGAGAGGTGTTGATCTTGGCCGCTTCAAGCTGAGAGATGAAGCCATTGGTGACACCGGCCCGTTTGGCCAACTCCCGCTGCGAATATCCGTGCGCTTCCCGGATCGCGCGCAGGCGCAATCCAACATCGCGAGAGAAGTCATCGGTGTTTAGTGTGTTTACCATCGTAAACAATCTCCCACTGAAACAGCGCCTTTTCAAGGACTTGATGTGGAGAAGAAACAGACTGTTCGGCGCTTCAAAATCAGTGCTTTCTAGTGCGACCGACCGAGGAGGTGCACATGAACATCGTCAGCAACGACACAGATTTCAAAACCAACCAGGCGCTTGACGCCTATTGGATGCCCTTTACAGCGAACCGTCAGTTCAAGCAGGCGCCGCGCATGCTGGTTTCCGCCAAGGGCATGCATTACCGCAGCGACGACGGCCGCAGCATTCTCGACGGCACCGCAGGTCTCTGGTGCTGCAATGCCGGCCATGGCTATGAAGAGATCACCAATGCGGTCGCCCGGCAGCTTTCGGAACTGGACTATGCGCCATCCTTCCAGATGGGCCATCCGATCGCATTCGAATTTGCCGAGCGCCTGAAACAGATTGCACCGGATGGTTTCAATCACGTCTTCTTCACCGGGTCCGGATCTGAATCCGTTGACACGGCCCTGAAGATGGCCCTCGCCTATCACCGTGCCCGCGGCGATGCGTCCCGCACCCGGCTGATCGGGCGGGAACGCGGCTATCACGGGGTCGGCTTCGGCGGCATTTCCGTCGGCGGCATCGTCAACAACCGCCGCCATTTCGGGTCACTCCTGACCGGCGTCGACCACTTGCCGCACACCCATGCTCTCGAACACAACAGCTTCAGCAAGGGCCAGCCGGTGTGGGGCGCGCATCTTGCCGACGATCTGGAACGGATCGTCGCGCTACACGGGGCGGAGACAATCGCCGCGGTCATTGTCGAACCCGTTGCCGGCTCCACCGGTGTGCTCATCCCGCCCAAGGGATACCTCGAACGGCTGCGCGCGATCTGCGACCGTCACGGTATTCTGCTGATCTTTGACGAAGTCATCACCGGCTTCGGCCGCCTCGGCGCCCCCTTCGCGACCGATTTTTTCGGCGTGAAACCGGATCTCTTCACCACGGCCAAAGGCCTCACCAACGGCGTCATCCCGATGGGCGCGGTTTTCGCGCAGGACGCCATCTACGACGCTTTCATGGACGGACCGGCCGAGACGATCGAACTCTTCCACGGCTACACCTATTCCGGCCACCCCGTCGCCTGTGCCGCTGGTCTTGCAACGCTCGACATTTACGAGAAACAGAGCCTGTTGACGCGCGGCGCAGAGATTTCCAGCACCTGGGAGGACCGGATCCATACCCTCAAGGACGCAAAACACGTCAAGGACATCCGCACCATCGGTGTGATCGCCGGCATTGAACTTGAGTCTCGCGACGGAGCCCCCGGAAAGCGGGCCTACGAGGTTTTCGTCAAGTGTTTTGAGGCGGGCTTGCTGATCCGCGTTACAGGGGACATCATTGCCCTTTCGCCTCCGTTGATTGTAGAAAAAGGCATGATTGACGAGATGGTGGAAACGCTGGGACAGGTCCTCTCAGAGACGGCCTAGGTGTTCGGGCTTTTGCCCTGCCTGTCATATATAACAAAAAACCCCGTCAGATTTTTCTGACGGGGTTTGATTTTGTTCCGGTTGCAGGATTTGTAGTTTTCTGGCCGGTTGCGTCGGGCGAAGCGCTCGTTGATGGGGCGGGTTGATGTCAAGATCCATGCCGCGAGTCCTCAAACACAAAAGCCGCCCTTACGGACGGCTTTTTTGTTTGGTTGCGGGAGCAGGATTTGAGAGTTTTCTGCCCTTCTGCGTCGGGCATAGCCCTCCTTGCGGGCCCCTGGTCAGTTTAAAATCTGTATCCGTTACCAACAAAAAACCCGGCGCGAGGCCGGGTTATTTGTTGGTTGCGGGAGCAGGATTTGAACCTGCGACCTTCAGGTTATGAGCCTGACGAGCTACCGGGCTGCTCCATCCCGCGTTATTCGGTTGTTTTCGGGGTACCGAGGTATCCCGGATGGGCTTGAGTAAGCCCGGAGATTTTAGTTTTGTTTGTCCTCGGCGCTTTGGTCCTGGGGGCAAACTGGGCTGCTGCATCAAGGCTGCGGCAGCGTGTTTCGTGTTGCCTTGAGTGCTGCGCTGTTAGGGGACAAGAAGTTCCGGAGCGCAGCGGAGGCAAGGCCAAGTGGCCGCCGGCCAGACTTTGTATTTGGCAGGCCGCCCCGCGGAGCGCAGCCCGAAGGGCGTTACGCGCGTGAGCGACAGACAAATTGAAGAGGTTTCAAATTGCGATTAGCAGGCCTGGCGGCGACCTACTCTCCCACACCTTAAGATGCAGTACCATTGGCGCTGGGGAGTTTCACGGCCGAGTTCGGGATGGGATCGGGTGGGGGCTCCCCGCTAGGGCCACCAGGCCGGCGAAGCGCAATTTGCGTGAACTGGTCTATATATTTATTTGATTTTGATCTGGTTTTCCTTCTGCTTTGCAAGGAACAAGAGCTCCGAGCGCAGCGAAGGCAAGGCCAAGTGGCCGTCGGCCGGTCAGGCCGCGTGGTTCGCAGGACAGGTCCAAAGGACCGGTACGTCCGTGAGAACAAAACCATTATCTCAAACGCGCTCAAGCAGCCCAAAGGGCGATAGCGCACTTAAGATGATCTTTTTGATGCGCCAGGGGCGCATCCAAAAGATGAACATTGACTAATGAGAGGATCAAGCCGAACGAGCTATTAGTAAAGCTAAGCTTCATGCGTTGCCGCACTTCCACACGCTTCCTATCGACGTGGTGGTCTTCCACGGCTCTTCAGGGAGAACTGGTTTTGAGGTGGGTTTCCCGCTTAGATGCTTTCAGCGGTTATCCCTTCCGTACATAGCTACCCTGCAATGCGGCTGGCGCCACAACAGGTCCACCAGAGGTACGTCCATCCCGGTCCTCTCGTACTAGGGACAGATCCTCTCAATTCTCCTACACCCACGGCAGATAGGGACCGAACTGTCTCGCGACGTTCTGAACCCAACTCACGTACCACTTTAATTGGCGAACAGCCAAACCCTTGGGACCTGCTCCAGCCCCAGGATGTGATGAGTCGACATCGAGGTGCCAAACAATGCCGTCGATATGGACTCTTGGGCATCATCAGCCTGTTATCCCCGGCGTACCTTTTATCCGTTGAGCGATGGCCCTTCCACGAGGGACCACCGGATCACTATGGCCGTCTTTCGACTCTGCTCGACTTGTCAGTCTCGCAGTCAGGCAGGCTTATGCCATTGCACTCAACGAGCGATTTCCGACCGCTCTGAGCCCACCTTCGCGCGCCTCCGTTACCATTTGGGAGGCGACCGCCCCAGTCAAACTACCCGCCACACACGGTCCCGGATATTGTTGTACCGCGGTTAGATATCCATGACGACAAGGGTGGTATTTCAAGGGTGACTCCACAAGAGCTGGCGCTCCTGCTTCAACGTCTACCACCTATCCTACACATGTCGTGACGAATACCAGTGTGAAGCTGTAGTAAAGGTGCACGGGGTCTTTCCGTCTGACCGCAGGAACCCCGCATCTTCACGGGGAATTCAATTTCACTGAGTCTATGCTGGAGACAGCGGGGAAGTCGTTACGCCATTCGTGCAGGTCGGAACTTACCCGACAAGGAATTTCGCTACCTTAGGACCGTTATAGTTACGGCCGCCGTTTACTGGGGCTTCAATTCGGTGCTTGCACACCTCCTCTTAACCTTCCAGCACCGGGCAGGCGTCAGACCCTATACGTCGCCTTACGGCTTCGCAGAGCCCTGTGTTTTTGATAAACAGTCGCCACCCCCTGGTCTGTGCCACCCCACAACGGTTGCCCATCGTGAGGTCTCCCTTCTCGCGAACTTACGGGAGCATTTTGCCGAGTTCCTTCAGCATAGTTCTCTCAAGCGCCTTGGTATTCTCTACCAGTCCACCTGTGTCGGTTTCGGGTACGGTTTATACGGTGGAGCTATTTCCTGGAACACCTTCGCTGCACCCCCAATCCAATAAGGAGATACAACACACGGCATCCGTCACTACCACCAAGCTGCAGAATATTAACTGCATTCCCATCGACTACGCCTTTCGGCCTCGCCTTAGGGGCCGGCTAACCCTGCGCCGATTAGCGTTGCGCAGGAACCCTTGGACTTTCGGCGAGCGGGTCTCTCACCCGCTTTATCGTTACTCATGTCAGCATTCGCACTTCTGATATCTCCAGGAGCCCTCACGGGTCCCCCTTCGCAGACTTACAGAACGCTCCGCTACCGCGCATCCTAAGATGCACCCGCAGTTTCGGTGTATGGCTTGAGCCCCGGTACATTTTCGGCGCGGAACCCCTTATTTAGACCAGTGAGCTGTTACGCTTTCTTTAAATGATGGCTGCTTCTAAGCCAACATCCTGGTTGTTTTGGGAGTTCTACATCCTTTCCCACTTAGCCATAACTTAGGGACCTTAACTGGCGGTCAGGGTTGTTTCCCTCTCCACAATGGACGTTAGCACCCACTGTGTGTCTGCCGGATAGTACTTCTCGGTATTCGGAGTTTGGTTAGGATCAGTAAGGGGGTAGCCCCCATACCCACCAGGCTCTCCCCCGAGAGTATTGATCCGACGCTCTACCTAAATAGATTTCGCGGAGAACCAGCTATTTCCGAGTTTGATTGCCTTTCACCCCTACCACAGCTCATCCCCGATTTTTCAACAGGCGTGGGTTCGGTCCTCCAGTGCGTGTTACCGCACCTTCAACCTGGCCATGGCTAGATCACTCGGTTTCGGGTCTAATCCAACGAACTAGGGCGCCCTATTCAGACTCGCTTTCGCTACGCCTACACCTACCGGCTTAAGCTTGCTCGTTAAATTAAGTCGCTGACCCATTATACAAAAGGTACGCTGTCAGGCTTGCGCCCTCCAACTGTTTGTAGGCATCCGGTTTCAGGAACTGTTTCACTCCCCTCGTCGGGGTACTTTTCACCTTTCCCTCACGGTACTTGTTCGCTATCGGTCGACAAGGAGTACTTAGGCTTGGAGGGTGGTCCCCCCACGTTCAGACAGGATTTCACGTGTCCCGCCCTACTCGAGGACTTGCATAATTTCTACCCGTACGGGGCTATCACCCACTAATGCCCGACTTTCCAGACGGTTCCGGTTCTTAAATGCAAGCCACTGGCCTGGTCCGCGTTCGCTCGCCACTACTAGCGGAGTCTCGGTTGATGTCCTTTCCTCCGGGTACTTAGATGTTTCAGTTCCCCGGGTTTGCTCCCTTGCGGGTACTCCATACGGAGTGGGTTTCCCCATTCGGAAATCCACGGATCAAAGCTTATTCGCAGCTCCCCATGGCTTATCGCAGCGTATCACGTCCTTCATCGCCTCTTGTCGCCAAGGCATCCACCGAATGCCCTTAAGACACTTGATCACTCTCATTATCAATGCTCATCTCATGTCTGCAAATCCACCAGACCAACCTTGAGTACCTTTAACACTCAAGACCAACCTGGCTTCAAAACAAACTGATCATCAATAATATAAGACCAGTTTCACGAGATTT
>NZ_AAUW01000024.1 GCF_000168975.1 Roseibium aggregatum IAM 12614 | reverse complement strand
CCGCGCATCGGGTGGTGATGAACAGGAACAGGTGCCAAGCGCCCTGTGAGCTGCTTTTCTGAACGTAATAGCAATCAGTCTCGCGACACCAGGATTTCTCCTGACAACGGACTGGCAGTTGAAATGACGCTCAATAAGAGCCTTGCAGAGGCGTATCAATCTCAATGGCCGAAACAGCAAGCCGGCAGGGAAGAGCAAAGCAAACTTCCGGAAACAAACTTGGATAGCGTTTCCACTGGACTTGTCCCGGTAAAAAAAGACATCCTGCGTTCTTGTGAACGCAGGATGCTTGCGCGCCGGTTCTCCCTCCCATGCAAGCGGGAACAGCAGGCAGGGTGATACCGGCTTACTTCGCGAGCTTGGGGTCGATCTGCCAGATTTCACTTGCCAGCTTACCGCCCCGATAGGTCAGGACGTAGCGGACCGGGATGGTGTTCTTGCCGGAAAAGCGCACATTTGCGGTCACGGTCACACCGGCGGGGTTGGCGTTTTCCTGGACATTCGAGACATCGACTTTCAGCTTGCCCTGTGCATCTGTGAACTTGGTCCAGACCGTGCCGATGCTGGCAGCACCGGTATAGACACCGTCCAGCGGGCCACCGACCCAATCCAGTACCGCCTTGTCGGAATAAGATGCTTTCAGGGCATCGACCTTGCCGCTGGCAATGTTGTTGAAATGGGCGCGTGCAAGGTCTTCTCCCGGACCGGCCAGGGCTGCGGATGCAAAAAGAACCGTGCCGGCAAAAGCGGTTGCGGCAAATTTACTGATCAGCTTCATTTGAGGTCTCCATTCGTTCACTATTCGAGATGCGATCTGCCGCATCCGGTGGTGACTACGCCGCCGGTGGAGATTTCCTTCCCGATGAAGCGGGAATTTCTTTCTGGCCGCCGATGGAATAATTCGGACAGCGCGAGCGTTGGTGTCAGTAGTGTCTACGAGGAAGAGCTCTTGCCCGACCATACACAACGCCTGCTCAGGGAGTCGCCGGCCCTGCATCGCTACGCGGTGACGCTGACCTGCGACCAGACCGAGGCGGAAGACCTTGTCCAGGATTGCCTGGAACGAGCCTTGCGCAAGTGGAGCCTGCGCCGGCCGTCCGTTCCGCTGCGGCCATGGCTCTTCCGCATGATGCGCAACCTTCACGTCAGCCGCTGGCGGCGGCTACGGCGGCATTCTAACCACATTGGGCTGGACGATCTGGAAGACCAGCTTCAAGCACCGGCCTCGCAGCAGGACAGCGCCGAACTCAAGCATCTTCTCATCCGCATGCTGGCCCTGCCGGAGGACCAGCGCGAGGCCCTGTTCCTGGTCGGGGTCGAAGGCTTTACCTATGCAGAAGCCGCCGCGATCCTGAATGTTGCCGAAGGAACCATTATGTCGCGCATCAGCCGCGCCCGTGCCAGACTGAGAGAAGCCCCCCGCGCCTCCGAGCGTCCCCATCTAAGGAGCGTGACATGAATTCCCAGGCGGTGCCTCCCATCGCGGAGGAGGACCTCGTCCGATATATCGATAATGAGCTGCCGGCCGAACGCAGGCGCGAGGTCGAGGCCTATCTCAAGGAAAATCCGGAGGCAGCTGCCTGGGTCGAAGCGGACCGGCAGATCGCGGTCAGTCTCAGGACGGCCTATTCCCGCGTGAAGGCCGAGCCGCCGAGCCTGGTTGAACCGTCCCGGGGCAGATGGCTGCCACGCACCGGCATCGCCGCCTCCATCGCGGCGGCCCTGCTGGTGGGTGTCTTCGCAGGCTGGTCCCTGAAACCGGAGGCGGGCCAGCCTGGACAGCAACCCTTCCTCACCGACGCCCTGACGGCCCACCGCACCTTCACCGTTGAAGTTGCCCATCCCGTCGAAGTCGCGGCCAGTGACCAGCGGCATCTGGCGACCTGGCTCGGCAACCGGCTGAACCATCCGTTCCGCATTCCCGATCTGCGGGTTGCCGGTCTGACGCTGATGGGCGGACGGTTGCTGCCGAGCGGCATCGATCCGGCGGCGCAGCTCATGTATGACGACGAGGACGGCAAGCGGGTAACGGTCTACCTGCGCCGCGGGGTCGACGGCGAACCGAAATTCCAGTTCGTGAAATCCGGCACCGAGCAGGCGTTTTTCTGGAGCGACACCGCCTTCACCTACGCGGTGACCGGCGACATGCCCCGGCCCGAGCTCCTGAACCTAGCCCACCTGATCCAGACCCAGTTCGACCCATCGCAGCAATCGAACTGAGCGTCACCGTATCTCGCCACACCTGTTGGTGACCTCGCGCGTTCGTGATGCCTCCAGCGGGAAGACCTGACGGCCGGGAGGCGTAATCCGCAGTGGAGGCGGTGAAAAGCCGCCTCCGGCGTCCTGCGCCTCAAATCAACAGGAAATCAGGAACTCCGACATGAAGAACACCATCCGTGCGCTCGCTCTTCTGGCTTGCGTAAGCCCCGTTCAAGCCCATGAAGGCACGCTCGCCGATCCGTCCATTGAACACCAGCCGGCAGACGGCATCGTCAAGCTCTACGGCGCAGGCGGTCCGCACACGGCCTTCCAGAAAGTTGCAAAGGCCTGGGAAGAAAAGACCGGAAACAAGGTCGAGATCACAGCCGGCCCGGAAACCACCTGGTCTGCGAAAGCCCAGGCGGATGCCGACATTCTGTGGGGAACGTCCGAACAGTCGATGACGGCGTTTCTGGAAACCTATGGCAACTTTGCGTCCGACGGAGTGCAGCCGATCTATGTGCGGCCCGCCATCATCGCGGTGCGGGCTGGCAATCCCAAAAAGATCGAGGGTTTTGAAGATCTGCTCAAGGACGGGATGAAGATCGTCGTGACCGAGGGCGCCGGCGTTGCCAATACGTCCGGCACCGGCGTCTGGGAAGACGTTGCCGGCAGGACAGGCACTCTCGGCGAAATCTCCGCCTTCCGCGCGAACATCGTCGCGTTCGAAAAGGGTTCCGGCGCCAGCTTCAGGGCGTTCAAGAACCTGGAGGCCGATGCCTGGATCACCTGGCCGAACTGGCCGATCAACAACCCGGACGTCCTGAGCTATGTCGATCTGGACGATAACCGCCGTATCTGGCGTGACGTCAATGTCGTGCTCTCCCCCAAGGCAGATCCGGAAGCAAAGGCCTTTCTCGAATTTCTCATAACGCCGGAAGCCGAAGCTCTGATGAAGACAGAAGGCTGGAAGCGCTAACCCAGCGCTTTCCGTCAACTGGATACCTCTCCGCGCTCCCGTGCCCCGATGTGGTGCGGAGAGGACCTGCGCACCGGGCGGGTAAAGGATTGGATATGAATCTCCGGGCTCTGTTGATGGGTGCCTCCGGAACTGGCGGATGTCACCCTCAGGCGTTTCGGCAGATCAAACCTGGTTCCGGCAGTTGCCTCGGGCTCAGGAGTTCGTTCTGCGGCATGGCGGGACGATTGAGACCATGCCGAGTTCCCGGGGCACCGAAATCATAATTACCCTGCCGATCAGCGAGTCGTAAGTTCAATCCGGGCGTGACTGCTCGAAAGCAATTTTTGCAACGCGCCGGGCCGCAACGACGGTCTCCTCGATCGCGTGCCAGCGGTGCTTGTTGAGTTCGATGTTGAAGATTGCGTCTTTCGGAAACCTGTCCAGGCAGACAATCTCGTCAAACGGCAGGTTGCCCCAGCCGATCGGCAGATGAAGATCACCGACACCGAGGCCAAGCGCTTCCTGCTGGGTATGAACGGGAATGTTGCCGGTGCGGCCGAAGCTGTCGTGAATATGCACATGCTTTGCCAGCGGAACAAGCGCCCCAGCCTCCTCCATCAGGTCAAGCCCCAGACTGTCGCAATGCAGTGCGGCGTGGCTTATGTCCAGGCAGGCCATGACGTGGGAGTGGTTGATGAGGCGCAGTTCCTTCGCAAGCTGCGAGGGCGTAGCTGTCAGCCGATTGCCCTTCTCCGCAAAAATGTTCTCGACGCAGAGAACGACCCCGGCCGCCTTGGCTTCCTCGCCAAGCTTCAGGAACGTCTCCCGCTGCTGGTCATACAGTTTCTCGATCTGCGGCTTGGCGAAATACGGCGGACAGAAGCCGGTGTGAAGGACCATGTGCTCGCAGCCCAGTTCTGCCGAGATTGCCAGATGGGCTCGGGCGAGGCGCACATGCAAGTCCAGATAGACCGGATCGCTCATGAAATTGATGCCGATGGCAGCGTGGGCACTGTAGCCGAACGGACGCCCCGCCAGTGCCTGACGCAACTCCTCAAGCCGTGCCTGCATCACTTCGCCATTGGCAACCAGTTCCATCCAGAGCAATGGCAGTTCGACGGTGTCCGTCCCGATTTTTTCCAGAATGTCGAGGCTTTCATTGATGGTCGCCGGCAGGCCGTTGGCGGACTCGGCGGAAGCGCCGACCCGGAATGTTGCTTGAGACATTTCAGTTCCGTTTCTCGATGCAGTTAGAGTTTGCCCATGCCGGCAGCCATGACGTCGTCGCGCATGATGCGGCTGGTCAGCAGAAAGACGACCAGGACTGGGAGGAGGAGAATGAGGCTGACGACGGCAGCGACGGGAATGACAAGCCCCTGCCCGGACAGATTGACGAAAAGCCGTGTGGTGAGCGTGTGGACGATCGGCGCGCCAATGATCAGCGTGCGTTCGAATTCCTCGAAGCTGCCAACAAAGGACAGAAGCCCCGCAGCCAACATGGCAGGGATACTCAGAGGCAACAGGATGTACCGGATGATGGCGAACCGATGTGCTCCGAGGGTCCGTGCCGCGTTGATGATGTCGCCCGGAATGCTTTCGAACCCGCCCGACAGAATGCGGATGGTCAGGGGCAGGACACCCGCGATCTGCACCAGGATGACCCCTTCCATGGAATAGGCGAGGTCCAGTTTCAGAAACACCCGCCCGAGCCCGACAGCCACCACCATTCCGGGCACGATCAACGGCGCGAGGATAAATATCTCGATTATTTTCTTAAGGCGGAAATCGAACCGCGCCAGTGCCCAGGCCGTTGGCATGGCGATGACCATGGAACTGGCCGTGACGATGACCGTGATAACCAGGCTGTTGACAATCGCAGGGGTCAGCGTGGGGTCCGACAGAAACATCGCCCAATGGCGCGAGGTGTAATCACCCGGCGAGAGATTGGGCGGGAACCAGCCATTGGACACCGACCACAAGAGGATGATGCCGATCGGAAGCACGAGCATGAACAGGAGGCAGACAAGGGCGAGAAGGCTCAGGAAAATGCTGTGGTAGCGCTGCATGTCAGCCCTCCCGTTTCATGTGTTGGAGGGTCCTGGCGGTCAGCGCGTAGTAGGCACCGAGCACGATGAAGGAGACGATGATGAGCACGGTGCCCATGCTGTAGATCGCGATCCAGTCGCCTTCGCGATAGGCGTCATACATCTGGATCGAAAGCGGCAAGGGATAAGCTGGGCCCAGGAGGCTGGGCGCGGCGAAGTTCCCGATCGACTTGACGAAACACAACAGGGTAGCGGCCGTTACTCCCGGCATTGCCAACGGCAGTTCAACCATCAGGAAGGCTCTCGTCCTTGACGCGCCGAGACTGCGGGCAGCAGGCACCATGTCTTTGGGGATTGCGCCAAAGGCCCCCGCGATGATCAAGGTCATGAAGGGAATGTCCTTCCAGAGCGTCGAGAGAATGACGCCAATGCCGAATTGATCCCGCACGATCTTGGGCATGCTCAAGCCGATGTGCACCAGGACACGGTCCATGAAGCCCCCCTGCTCGATCAGCGTCAGGACCATGAAGGCCGCGACGATTGAGGGAATGGCAAGCGGGATCTTGTAGAGGCCATTGAAAAGCTTGCGGCCTGGGAAGCTCTTTTGCAAAAGCATGGCCAGCGGAATGGCGACAAAGAGGGTCAGGACCGTGGGCGCGATCGCATAATAGAGGGACATCATCAGCCCCTTGCGGAACTTGGTCTCCAGAAAGATGTCGGCAAGATGCATGAGCGTGAAGCCGGTTCCATCCGCCCCGAGACCCAGAGACCCCGTAATCGCCCAGTAAAGCGGAAGACCGAAGGTCAGTACGAGAAAGCCGACCCCGGGCAACAGCAACAGAGGCAGGTCGAGGGCCATGCGCCGCATCATCGGTCTCCTTCAAGCGAAGGGCTCTCGGGAGCCGCCCCCGCAGAGACGCTTGCCGAACCGGTCTGCTCAAGCAGCGTCGCGATGCCCTCGATGTGGACATTCACCCGCGCACCGACCTCAAGCGGCACGCCGTTGCTGCCTTGCCTTGACTTCAGGCAATGGTTTCCGATCTGGAGATCGTAAAAGATATCCGGTCCCATGAAGGTTACCTGACGCACCACCGCGTCGCCCGCGGCGTCAGGGAAGACGGAGATGCATTCGGGACGCAGGGAAATTTCTCCCTTGCCACGGGCAGCCTGGTCTAGCGGCAGAACGCTCCCCCACGGCAAGGTTGCCAGTGTCCCCTCTGCTTCGACCGGCACCAGATTGGTGTGGCCAAAAAACAGCGCCGTGAATCTCTTTTGCGGCTTCAGATATAGATCACGCGGGCGACCGGATTCCACCACACGCCCCTTGTCCATGACGATGATCCTGTCGGACATGCTCATGGCTTCGCTCTGGTCGTGTGTCACATAAAGCGTCGTAGAGCCTGTGCTGCGATGAAGGGCAAGGAGATCATCGCGCAGGGATTCCCGCAGCTTCGCATCCAGGTTTGACAGCGGCTCATCAAGCAGCAACAAGGCCGGTTGCATGACCAGTGCACGTGCCAGTGCCACACGCTGCTGCTGTCCGCCGGAGAGCTGTTTCGGGTAGCGGCTGACCAGGTCGCCCAACCCGCAAATCGTCACGACATGCTCGAAGCGTCTGAGCTGTTCCTGCTTGCCGAGCTTTTTCATCTTCAGGCCGAACAGGATATTGTTGCGCACGCTCATATGAGGGAACAGCGCATAGGACTGGAAAACGATCGCAATGTCGCGCTTTTCCGGCGGCAGACGAGTGATATCGCGACCCTGCAGCAGGATATGCCCTCCTGATGGAAGGGTAATCCCGGTGATCATTCGCAGCAGGGTGGACTTTCCGCAGCCGGACGGTCCTAGGATGGTGACGAATTCGCCATTCGCCACCGAGAGGGATGTGGGGGAAAGCGCCTCGACGCCGCTGTAGTGTTTGGAGATGTCCAGGACATCAAGTTCGTTTTTCAGGGCGGGCATGCCAGGCGCTTTCCATCTTGTCTTACTTGTCGAGAACGTTTGCCGCAAAGGCATCACGCACCACGCGGGACATCACCGGGTTTGCATTGGAAATGCGTCCTTCCTCATAGATGTCGGCGGGAACGAGAAGCTTCTGGGCCTCTGCCGGAATGAGGGAGGCATCGAGCTCGGTCTTCGGCGAACGCGAAGCGAAGCCCGCTAGCTTCCAGGCTTGATGTTCCGGGGCCAGAATCTCGTCCATGAACAAAAGTGCGGCAGCCAGGTTCGCGGTATTCGACGGAATGAACGCACCTTCGGCACCGCCCGGCTGACCACCGTTGAGGATGGTCACGCGCACTGTATCGGGAAGCTGATTGCCCATGACATAGGAGAAGGTAAGATCTTCCCAAGCCGTTCCGACATTGGCCACGCCATTGGCCATCAGATTGAGCGTGTCGGTGTTGCCATTGGTGATCTGCGCGGTTTCGAGCAGGTCATTGAAATAGGCCCATACGGGAGCAAAACACTCCGAATTGTTCACCAGCTTGTCTGCCGCAGCTTCATCAGCGCTGAGGTCCATCCACTTGGCCACGCAATCATCGCTCATCAGCTTGTGGGAGACAGCGGTCAGAAAGCCACTGCCTGACCCACCGCGCAGTGGCGACGTGATGGCCACCTTGCCCGGATTTGCCTTGGAGTAGGCCAGCAGATCTTCGAAGGTCTGCGGAACCTCATCGCCCTTCACAAAGGCGGAGTTGAAGGCGATGACCGTCTGGTTGCCATGGAAGGGAACATAGGCACCATTGTGCTCGATGCCGCGATACTCATAGGCCAGAGACGGGTCGAGATCCGCTGCATTCGGCAGAATGTCGGTCAGGCGGATGTTCGCCATCTCATTCAGGTCAGCCGGCAGATCGGAAGAGAAATACCCGTCCATCGGAGACGGCTTGCCTTCCTTGTAGGCGGCATCCAGCTGAGGCAGGCCGACGTTGGTCTCGACCGAGTTGAAATGGACCTTGATACCGTACTTCTTCTCAAAAGCCGGAATGATCTGGTTCTGGAAGACCACCAGCGGCGCAGGCGGCCAGTAGCTGTAGAAGGTCATTTCGCCGTCCTTCTTGGCCAAAGGCACCAGGACGTCGTAGAAATTTTCACGGGTGAGCTGGCTCAGATCAACCGATGTGTCGGTGACATTGAAAGTGTCGCCAAACGCCGGGCCGGTCACATCTGCGGCGTGGGCCGCTCCCGTCATGGCAGCAATCACCGCGGCAGAGGCGGCAAGACATTTCAGTTGCATTCTGGGCTCCTTGAGCAAGGTCGGTGGGCTTCCTGATTGCGGAATGGCCACAGGGATAGACCCGGTCAATGACAATTACATTACATAAAGAAAATTAGTGAAGCGGTTGTATTCCGCGTCTTCCGCTGCCAGAAAGGATGATCTGAATCGCCCGTCCCTGAGAGACGCCATGCTGACGCCGAAGTTTTCGCTTGGTCACAATCACCGCAGAATTCTCGACACGCTTCGGCTGAACGGGCCCCTGTCACGCATCGATGTCGCCGAGATCACCGATTTGCAGCCGGCAACCCTGACACGGCTGAGCCAGGACCTGATCGACTGGGGCATGCTTGAGGACGCGAGCCACGAGAGCGTCGCGCAGACACGTTCGGCGGCAAAGCGCAAGACGAGACTGCTGCGCCTCGACAATTCCAAGCTCCGCACGGCAGGCATTGCCTTCACCGTGGACCGGATCGCCTTTTCCCTCAGCTCCCTCACCGGCGAGATTATCGCCGAACAGATGGTGGACACTGAGATCCGGGATCCGCAGGATGTGGCCGCCCTGACCAAGGCGACGCTGGAGAATCTGCTTAAAACCGCAGGCGTGAACAGGAGCCAGTTGCTGGCAGCGGGCATCTCGCTGCCCATCAATTTCAGCGACAACAAGGACCGTTTCTTTACACCGTCCGAGTGGCCGCTTTGGCGCAAGTCCCGGCCCCGGGAGCTATTCGAGCAGGTCCTGGGCGTTCCGACCTGGGTCGAGAACGATGCCCATGCGGCCGCTCTTGCCGAAGCCTACTTTGGTGCAGGCGCAGGCATGGAGAATTTTACGCTTTTTTATTTTGCCTACGGGCTCGGCGGAGGCAACATCATCCATCGCCGGCTTTATCGCGGCTCTTTTGGAAATGCCGCCGCCTTGGGCGGGCTCTTCCCTCAGAACATGCCGCGCCCAAGCGGCAGGGATTTGATGACATTCCTCGCCGATCTCGGAGAAACCCATCAGAGCCTTTTCGACCTTGACGAAGACCTGGGCGACGATCCGCGCATCGCGCCCTGGATTTCACGCGCCTGCGACCAGATCGCTCCGCTGGTACGCCATGCCCAGCTCTTTCTGGACAGTGAAGCAATCGTACTTGGCGGACTGCTGCCACAAAGCGTGTTCAAGGCGATGGTGAAGAAGCTGAACCAGATCGCTTCCGGGTTTATCTCCGATACGCAGATCCTCGTCTCCACCATCGACCGTGCCTGCTTCCATATCGGCGCTGCCAGCATTCCCCAATATGAGGTAACAGCTCCTCACAAGTACAATGGCAGGGTGGTGAAAGGGTTTTGAGGTCAAGTCGGGGGCAGTTCCGGTTGGAGCCGAAGTGACACCTTGTGCAAATCTCAAGGCGGAGTGGACGCGACGAACTGTCCGCCACTTTGAGGAAACGCCTCCGGACGCAGGTCCGGAGGCATCTCTGTGTATAGGCGTCAGCCGATTAGGCCGTTGTCCGAACGCTTGATTGCGATCACGGAGGAGCGTGTCAGCTTGCCTCCGTCCGGCCAGTTGGAGCCCGGATGCTGGATGCCGACAAACATTGTGCGCCGGTCGGCCGACCAGCAAAGTCCGGTCACTTCACAGCCGTTCGGGCCGGTCATGAAGCGAGCGATCTCGCCGGTCACCGGGTCGCCGGCGAGCATCTGGTTGTTGCCCATGCCGGCGAAGTCGCCCTCGTTGCTGTCGTCGCCGTCGGTCTGGATCCAGACGATGCCGCTGGAGTCGAAGGCCATGCCGTCCGGTGAGTTGAAGAGGTTGCCCTCGTTCACGTTTTCTGATCCCGCATAGGCATCCTTGTGGACGGTCGGGTTGCCAGCCATCACATAGAGATCCCAATCGAAGGTCGTCGAACCATGATCGTCCTCGCGGGGGAACCAGCGGACGATCTGGCCGTAGTTATTGGTTTCGCGCGGGTTCGGTCCGCCGACCGGCGTTTCATCGCCACCGGCGTTGGTCTTGACGCCGCGGTTCTTGTTGTTCGTCAGGCAGCAATAGGCTTCGACCGCATGTGGATTGGCAGCCACCCACTCAGGCCGGTCCATGGTCGTCGCGCCGACCTTGGACGCTGCGATGCGCGAATAGACGAGGATTTCGGCAAGGGGCATGCCGGTGGTGTCCGGCGTCAGCGCCAGCCACTCGCCGGACTGATCGTCGTTAAACTTCGCGACATAAAGCGTGCCGTCGTCGAGCAGGCCTTCGGTCGGACCGCCCGGCACATAGCTGCCGTTGGAGACGAACTTGTAGAGGAACTCGCCGCGCTCGTCGTCGCCAAGGTAGACAACCACACGGCCATCGCGGGAGAGAACGACTTCGGCGTTCTCATGCTTGAAACGGCCAAGGGCGGTGCGCTTGACAGGCGTGTTGTTCGGGTCGGTCGGATCGATCTCCACAATCCAGCCGAAGCGGTTCGGTTCGTTCGGATTTTTGGAGAAATCGAACCGCGGGTCGAATTTCTCGTAGCCGTAGCGGCCTTCGTTGGCGATGCCGTAGCGGTCGTAACCGAAGGGGCGTTCAATCGGCTTCTGGTCCTGAGAGGCTTCGGTGGTGCCGAAGTAGGTGTTGAAGTTCTCTTCACAGGTCAAATAGGTGCCCCAGGGCGTCTTGCCCGAGCCGCAGTTGTTCATGGTGCCGAGAGCAGACGTTCCGGACGGATCGGCTTCGGTCTTCAAGAGGTCGTGGCCGGCAGCCGGACCGGAGATCTTCATCGGCGTGTTCTGGTGGATGCGGCGGTTGAACGGGCTGTCGACCACGATCGACCAGCCGGAATCGTCTTCCGCGATCTCGATGACCGAGACACCCTGCATATTCTGCAGTTTCAGCGCATCTTCCGCAGTCTCGGTCTCGCCACCGGTCAGCGGCAGATTGATCTTCGG
Source organism: Roseibium aggregatum IAM 12614 (assembly GCF_000168975.1). Classification (GTDB taxonomy): domain Bacteria; phylum Pseudomonadota; class Alphaproteobacteria; order Rhizobiales; family Stappiaceae; genus Roseibium; species Roseibium aggregatum. The sequence continues at coordinate 110,405 of NZ_AAUW01000024.1, read as the reverse complement.
ATTGACGTATTCGTGGTTGATGGCCAGGAGCTGGTGGCCATTGTAGACAAAGCTCTCCATGCCGTCGGTGTTTTCGCCGAAGACCTTGTCGGAAGCCTCCAGGGAAACGCCGGTTTCCGGATCGAAGGCATCGACGCCGGAGAAATAGGGATCGCCCCAGCGGGCCAGCAGCTTCCAATCGTAGCCTTCCGGCACATGCACGGTGCCGTCTGTCTGGGCCGCGATCGGCGTGAAGGCAAAGCGAGAAGCCGCCTGAGCCTGTGCCGAGGTGCTATCCAAAAGCCCGGTTCCCATAACGGCCGCGCCTGAACCAAAGGCGAGCACGCCGCCCAGGAAGCCGCGGCGGGAAATCGCGCGTTCGACGACGCGGTCGAACTCGTTTTCTTCTGCGCGGGGGAAATTGTGCTCGTCCAGTTCGTCGAACGACAGATCGGAGAGGTCGGTTTGGCGATTTCCTGTCATGGTGGCTCCTTGTGGCTTCCGGATAATCATCCTTTCGTCCGGTCAGGCCAGCCTGAGGAGGCTGCCCGCACGGCGGCTCTCCTCAAGTAATGTTATTAAATCACAGATTGATGAACTTCTGACGTATTCCAGCGCACCATATCCAATGTCGGCCTTAGGCGTGCTACTGCCGGGCTTGAATAGCTGAATGGTATCCTTGTCCGGCGTCAGCACCTATGGCCCAGATTTGGGTTTGTGATTTAAGGAGGATTTGGGTTTCGTCGTAGTGACGAAGGAACGAAGATGAAGCTCAAATCTGGCAGTTCGTCGTGGAGGTGTGACGTCGGGCGGCTCAGTCGGAAAAGCCTGGAATGATCCACTGTGGCACCCGAAACAGGAGCACGCTGCTTGTCCGGAAATAATGCGGCTGCAAGCTGGAATCCGTGACCCTCAAGAACGGCTGGCCTAGGCTGTCTGCATCGTCCAGATCGATCATTGCGGTTCGAACCGGCTCCCTTTCACCGCCTTCCTTTTCCGCCACACACCAAAGTTGGATTGGTCCGGCCAGGTTGGCGCAGTGAACCGAGACCGGCGCCGGTTCGTCCTCATCTTCTTCTCGTCGTTCCGCGTACTCAACGATGCTGAGTTCTTCCATATCGGGTGTCCAATGCGTCAAGCGTCGGGCATTGAGCGCAACAACCTCTTCGACAGTCTGGAAGATGACGAACTGCCTCTCATTGTCTTCGGACCAAAGGCGGTTTTCCAAATACTGGACCGACTTTTCAGCCAGGCGAAGGGAGAGTTCGGTGCCGTCATCGAAGACGAAGTTTACCGGCACACACCAAGTTTTCGTTTCAGGGGTCTTGGGGCGTTTCGGGCGGCGCGGAAAGGCAGTGATATTCATTGTTTTCGCTTTGAGTCAGTAATGGGGACGGGGCACGGCGAGAGAAGGTCAACGTGCTGTGAAAGATCCAGAATGTGGGGGGAGCAGTTACCGGGCTTCGCGCGTCAGTTCGTCGTGTCGGAGCTCGGTCGGCGGATGGGTGCGCATGAGCCAGTCGGAGAACTTGTCGCCCGGCAGTTCGCTCATGTGCGAAATGTCCTCCAGAAATTCCGATATTCCGACGCCGTTCATCAGCTTTCCCGCAAACCTGTCGGCCTGGTACTCCTGAAACTGTGACGTGGACCCGTTCAGGAAGTGCGCGATGTCGCATGGAAGCCTGAAGACGACCGTTACCAGAGTAAAGAGCAGCCCAATGAACGGAATTCGGTTGATGGTGGTGTTGGCGAGGCCAATTCCGAAATTCACCGGCAAGGTCATGTAATGCAGGAGCATGTTGATCCTGGTATCCCAATTTCGCAGGTGCCCGATCTCATGGGCCGCAACACCGGCCAGGCGCTCGATGCCCGCCTGGGTGTCGCCGTACTTGTGCAGGATGCCCTTGCTGAAGCACACCCGGTTATGCGCGTAGGCCATGGCATTGATTTCCCCAATGTCCTGAACCCGCCAAACGATCTGGGGCAGTTTGATCCCGCTCTTTTTTGCACAGTCTTCGAGAACGGCTTCGACCTTGGCGACGAGTTCTTTTTCGCGCTGAGACAGTCTGCGTGTCGAAAAACGAATGTCGAAGGCGCTGGCGGCGAAAGACGGAACGTAGGCAACGAAAACGGCCGGCGCCACAGCGATAGCCGCGGCAATAGCTGTTAATAGCCACTCCTCAATCGGCAAAGGGCCATAAAAGAGAGAGTAGGGAACATTGAGCAGTGAAATTGAAAATGCGGTGAGCAGAAAGGCTGATGCGGCCCCTGCTGCAAGGGCGATTAGACGCGTCACCTCAATAACTGCAACCCTGAATACGGGGCTCATCTTTTGGCTCTCCTTTTGACTAGAGAGATTCTATCAATGATTGCAACTGCTAACAAGTATTTGTTGATTGATTTTTGCTGAAATGGTGACCACTAATAGAAATATATTACGAACGGTAAATAAGTAAAATTTGTTGGGTCGTATACGGGTTATCGTAAGTTAATAGTAGCTAGTAAAATTTAAGATTACTTCACAGAAAAGTTGCGAAAAAAGCTCCGCCGTTCTCAAACAAAATTGAAAGTTGCTCTCACTATTGCCAGTCAAATGAACGCAAGGTTGCTGAGCTGATTCGCTGCAATTCAGCGAGTCAATCTGGTGACTTTGAATGGAAATAGGACACAAAAGACCCCGTTCAGGGGGCTGAAATGGAAACCCCCAGACCCGACAAGTCGGATCCAGGGGGAGAGCATTACCGAGGTATGTCTAGAACGCTGGTTTTGTAGCTCTCCCCGGACAATTTAACAAGCTTGGCCGCAATTTTTGCGGGCGGACTTCTATTGTCTATCCACAACCGTAGGGTAGGGGGCGGAGCTGGACTTGAGCAATTTGGAATACCCTACGCATCCGGACTGGATCGACGCGGCAGAAGCTGCAAAACATCGCCCCGCGTTTTCATCCGGAATACTCATTCCCTCAATCGGTCTGCCAAAAGGCAAGACCAAAATCGACGTGGTCAAGGCTCTCAAACGGGCGCGTTGTGCGCTCGATCTAAAGCCGGCCGTTTTTGCGTACCTTGAGCACCAAATTTGCATGACGCAGGCCGAGGACTGGGAGCAGGGGAGAGCACCGGTTGCCTTCTCCCAGGTCAAGACCCTTGCCGCTTACTTCGGTGTTGAGGAGCGGACGATCCGAAATTACGAGGCCAGTCTTGCCCGGAAAGGCCTGATCTTCTGGAACGATTCTGGAAACCGTCGGCGATATGCCAAGCGCGACGAGACCGGGAAACTCGTGGACGCTTACGGCATCGTGCTCACGCCGCTCATCGAACGGTTTGCGGACATCGAAAAGATGGGCGAGGCGGAAGATTATGACCTCAAACTGCGCACTTCCGAAATCGGCCGCATCAGATCCTTGCGCCGTGTGTTGAGCTATCTGGCGCAACAGGCTCATGCGCATGACTGCAGCGCCGATCTCATCAGATCGGCCGAAATCCTCCTTGGCAGGATCCCCGGGCGGAGCTTCAGCAAGAAGGCCTGGCCGACGATTGCCGTGTGTTCACTCCGGTTGGAACTGGAGGACGAGATTGCGCGCCTGAAACAAGCTTTGACCTCGGTTCTCGATCAAGAAATTTCCGCCCAGGCGGAACAGGATTTCCGGCACCAATATACGGAAGATACAAGGCAAAATCCCGTAGGGACTTGTAGTGGCGAACGGACATCGCCGGACGGCGATGAAGTTATCCTGCAAACGGAGCCCGCTAACGCGGGCGGCATGGAAGAAGGGAGTAGGGGGCAGACGCACCGCGAAAATATGCCCACTGGTGCGAAGGCGAGGCCGAAGGCCGGTATTACCAGCACCGGGATCGAACACATCCGGCTCGATCAGGTGATGAATGTTGCCAGCCCGCTCATGCAGGACATGATCCAACTAGAGGCCGGAGAGAGGGAGGCAAACTGGACGGCCCTGGACAGGGCCGCCGCGAAAGCGGCCGGCTATCTGGGTCTTAGTCCGGCGCTCTGGACAAGCTTGCGCCGCGAAACAGGTCCGGCCGCCGCGTCCGTTTGCATCGTCGTCACCGAACGCCGCCTCTCCGACCCGAACAACCCCGTCGCCAATCCAGGCGGGTTCGTGTCCGGAATGCTGACACGTGCCCGCCAAGGCAAGCTCTACCTTCACAAATCCGTCTTCGGGCTCTTGAAACAGCCCCAGCCGGAAAGCGGACTGACCTGATGGTCAGGCTGATATCCGGTGCGCGGCGGACTGGCGTTCCGCCAGACAAATTGCAAGGGAAGGGGGCTCGCCCCCACGTTCCGGCGACGGAACAATTGAAATCCAGCTCCCCAACACGAGGACCGCAAACTTATGAGAAAATTCCTGATCGCATCATGCGCGGCTGCCTTCCTGGCGGCATGTCAGACCACCGATGGCGGTACCACCGCCTTCTCCCAGGCAAACAAGCCCACCGTCGTAACATCCAAGAACTTGGCGTCCGCCAAAGCCGCCTCAAAGGCCATTTTCACGCGGCCGACCCTTGGCTTCAAGGTTGCCCGTGAAACGGACAGCAAGGTGCTGTTCAACAAGACGCTCCCGGCCAACGTCAACGACAATAACCCGCTGAAGGACCGGACCAAGGGGGCGCCGGTTTCGTTCCTTGAACTCACGTTCCAGGCCGAGGGCGGCACAACCCGAGTGACCGGTGACAACTGGCTTGTGCTGAACCCGAAAGAGGCAAACAAGGACGTGTTCAATTTGCTCGCGACGCCGGACGGTGCCCGCCTGCAGAACAAGCTCAACGAGTTGCGTTGACAGGCTGCTTGATGATGGAGACAGATGATGCGGTTTACGGAAGAAGTTTGCGAAAAGCTCGGGAACTATGTCTATCGATTGATCGATCCAAGGAATGGCGAGACGTTTTATGTTGGCAAGGGACGAAACAATCGCGTTTTCGATCATGCGGCCGGCCGGCCGGGAATGTCCTCAGAGAGTAATGAGACACTTGGCGCTAAACTCGATCGAATTCGCGCCATCCAAAATGCTGGCCTTGATGTGATCCACGTGATCCACCGCCATGAAATCCCGAATGATGCCGTTTTCGAGGTTGAAGCAGCACTCATCGATGCATATCCGGGCCTTACAAACGTTCAGGGTGGGCACGCCAGCAGCGACCGGGGGCCAATGAACCACCTGGAGCTGATCACCAAATATGACCTTCCAGAACTACCGGTTGACCCGGAGCACAGTTTGATACTCATCAACATAAACAAGCTTGAAAATCGCAGTAATCGAAAGGCGATTTACAATCTCGTTCGCTACTGTTGGCGCATTTCTCGGCAACGTGCTGAAGCGGCCGAATATGTTCTCGCCGTTGTGCGTGGCGTCGTGGTTGGGGCATTTCGTCCGGAACGCTGGATGCCGGCCACCCCGGAGAATTTCCCGGACATCCCGTATGCCGACGGGTCAGAGGCCCACCGCGTTGGCTTCGTCGGCACGGAAGCTCCCACCGAAGTCTGGGAACTATACGTGGGGCAAAATGGAAAACGCGTGGTACAATCGGAGCTGAAGCACATCCAGAATCCAGTTCGGTTCTGGAAATGCTGATTGCTTTCTAGCGATTTTCCAGTTGTTGCGCTTCGTTTTCGTACTCTTCCAACATGCTCTTGTGCACATCGATGATGTCGAGCAATGGCAAGTCAATCAGTGCGATATTCGCGGCCGGGAAGAACGATTCAAACTCACCGAATTGATGGGATAATTCAAATGCGGCCGGGGGCTCTCCCTCGCCCGCGTCAATTGCGTTTATCGCATCGTAGGCATTTTGCTCGTCCACCCAATAGGAGGTTTCGTGGCCGCCGATGTCGTAGATGTGGGCGCTATGGACAAGGTCTAGCGCACTCTCTTGGTCCAGATTTTTTTCAGAGACAAAGGCGGCAATGGCAGAGCGGTACTTCTTGGAGGTGCCTTTCTGCCAGGCTTTTTCGTCGTCGCATGAAGCCCATTCACTAAGGCCGCGGTACAGTTCGAGAGGCCATCCCGTGATCGCGTCGCCGACGTCCACAAAATCTCTGTTCTCTGGTTCGTCGTGTTCTTCTGCAAGCAGCCAGATCCGGCGCATAGCTTTAGGGTTCACGATCAGGGCGCGATTGTTGAGCGTTGTGACAGTGAACCACTTCACTTGCGTCTGAAGGATTTCGCCGTTCAGGGCGTCTCTGATCTCGTCGCGCTGCGAGGCAGAAATCGGATACCATTTGATATGTTTCCGGTCCCTCATTTTGAGACCCAGGTTCCCCCAACAGCCGTCGAACTCTTCGGCCAGCGCGTCTGCATGTGAAATTGAAACGGTGAGCTTGTTGCTCGGGCTTATCCCTTCAAGCCCGAGAATGTCGTCAACGCTGCAACCGAAAATCATTGCCATGTCGCGCAGGGCCTCGATGCCGGGCTCTGTCGCTCCGCTCTCCCACCTGGACACAGTCTGTTGTGTCCTGCTGAGCAGTTTCGCCAACTCGCCTTGGCTCCAGTTCATCTTCTCACGCAGCTCTTTGATTTTCATGTCCGCCTCACGCAAATTTAGTGTGTATGGACACGGTTAGCGTGTTTTAAGGCGTTACGCAATATTCGTGTTCCAAACGCGTTTTTGTTGTTTTCTACCGTGGCGACGACCTGCGGCTATGAATGTCGGGCCCAAACATGCGGTCTCGCGCGTACCACGAAGCGAGCGTTCGTTGTACGGCGAGCAAAGGTCTTTAGTGGGCGGGGAGCGGTTATTCGCTGTGGTCGGAATGAATGTCAGCTCCGGCTATGCAGCAGTGATACAATTCGAAAAAGGTGATCTAGATGTAGGCTTTCAATAGGTTGTCCATGAGGATCAGTGCGAGAAGACTGAAGTTACCAACACTTCAAATCAACCACGCCCTCTACCTCATTCGGCAGGACGAACAGCATGAACCTCAAAATAGAAACTGCCAACATCATCGACACGAACCTGGGTGGATACATTTTGACTATCAAAAACACCCGCGAGAGAAGTCCGGTTCGCTGTTGAATAATATCGTTTCAGATCGTTTGACATTCCTGTTTCATTCGGAAAATCGATAACACCGCCAACTTGCTGAACATCGGGAAGAGTTGAAAGATGTCGCGAAATCGTCTCGGATAACTCCGATCTTTCTGAAACTACAGAGAGTGAGCAGTGTAGAAAATCATTCTCTACGCCTGCATGCCTTATCGCCGTAAATTGCTTTTTCCCTCCAGGAGAAACGGAGAAATACTCAAAGAAACCGGTGTTTACTTCCTCGCGGATAATCCATTCCCAACTTGGAATATTTCTGTTCGATCGATCTAAAAACTCAGCAGGATTATCGAGAAACTGCTGACATTTTTGAGTGAACAAGTCCCATGCCGTTTCAACTTGCCCGGCTTGGGCACTGCTAGCTAGAATAGATGTCGCAACCATCACGGAGGCGGCGTACAAGGTTTTCATCGTATTCAAATCCCCAAATAATATTTTGCAATCAAAATACGAGTTGTTTACGGCGGGACAAAAAGAACCCGTGGCCGTCAGCATTGGTACATGTGAACCCGGTTTTTTCCGAGCGGCAGTTCACACTTCCGAATTCCCCTGACACTCCGTAGTGAGCGATGTCTGTGTAGTCCACGGTTTCAGGTCGTTGGCTACAAATCATTTTCACTCGGCCGAATGCCTCTATGTAGAACTCGTGTCCCCAGTATCCATTGCATGAAGCGGGCTTCGGAAGAGGTGTGGGGCCGCTGCGATTGATAATCGTGCAGTACAAATGACCGCCGCCAGTTACTCCTCCGTTACAGAAAATATTTTTCGAGGGTGTCATGAAGCCCAACCCGTCGGCCTGGACATTGGTTGGAACAAGAACGCAAAGAGCCAAAAGAATGTTTCTCAAAACGTCTACTCCTCAATCAACCTTGGTTACATACATATTGAAAATCGTCGCGTAGTTTTTCTTGATGTCTACAATAGAGATTATTTGAGGATCCTCGAAAACGCCATAAACGTTGAAAGACAGCGCCACCCCGCAACCTGTAAAATTCTCAATCTTCTGGGGAGTGTCTGACAGGTACTGCATCTGACCACCGTCGACAGTAAGGCGCTCATTGATTGCAATGTGTTCTTTCAGCTTTGCCGCCTCCAAGGCGGGATCAATATTTGATTGGCTGTAGGTTATCCCGACTGTACAACTCACAGACATCAATTCAGGGCCGAAAGAAACTTCCACTGCTCCCGACTCCGTGTAGTCCGAGGATGCCCAGCCATACGCAAGCCTAGTTCCAGCTTCTGATATGCCGAGCACATGCCCTGGCTCTTTGATTGGAAAATCCGCAAGCATGGCCTCTTTGCTGGTCATTAGGCTTCCGCAATTCTTTAGATATCGCTCCCAAAGATCAGTAATCCCGGTCCCTGCTTGCGAATTCAGAACAGATCCGAATAGAACGGGTATTGCGATTGAAACAGAATAAGCAACTTGTCGAAAATGCATAAAAACCTCAATAATTCATTCTGAAGACATGCAGCCAATGACATAGGCGGTTGACCTGTAGCTATGGGTTCTTCCACTGGCATCCAGAAGCTCACCTCGTACGATGCCGTGCCCAAGTAGCTGCTCACCGCCGGATCCCAGAACATGTCCGCGAAAATGAACAATTTCGCCGTAGATCTGAACCATTTCGTTGGCTTCATGGCCCTTGAGGCGCTGGTTCTTGGCAGTGAAAGAACCGCTGATCGTGAACTCACCATTACCAGACAACTTGACAGACAGTTCGCCCCGAGCTTCTCCGTAGTTGTGTCCAGCGCCTTCGATTAGGGATACTGAGCCATCGGTGCCAGTGAAAGACGCGTCACCGTAAATGTCCCCAAAGCCGTTTGTGATGAGTCCATCGGGGAACGTGTTCGAACCGGTGTCTGCTTGCGTTATGTTCCGAATCCCAAACAAGAGTTTGGCTGTCGGCTTCATCGGGGCCGGACTTGTCACAGGAATGGTGTACCCATTGATCCAGGCAGTTCGTTGGCCTGGCACCTGTTTCACCGAAGAACCGTTTGCCCAGAACTGGAAACTTTCAACGTTGTCTTGAGTGCAATTCGGCGCATTTTGATCTCCAGTGATCTCAATCCGATCCCTCTGATACTCATTTGCACCGGAGGCTAGGTCTTCGAACTTACGGCCGTTTCTGCTCTTAGCGGTCAACTCAAGGTTATACAAAGTCTCGGCAGCAACGGCTGTTCCGGTTTCCTCATTCAGACAGAGATCGCTAAGACGCGGTATTCCGGAGGGCTCATATCTGAGCCATCCAAAGCCTCTTGTGCCTTCACAGTTGTCTATCTGATAATCGATCAGCGGATCGCCGGAAACGGGAGCGATGGGACTTGCAGTTTGCGAAACGGCCGGAAACTGGAAACCAACGAAAAACAAAAGAAAAGAGATCAGCGCTTTTGTAATTTCCATGTTTTCTCCAAGAAAGGCATATTCTGAAAAATAAAATCGATATTGCCGTATGTTCCGACAACGGAAAACAAGAATATCTGTTCGTCTTCAGGCGTACATCAACGCTTTGAAAATTATATCTCGTGGACGAACGTACTTTATGTGGCCTGCATCACATGATTGGCTTTAATGTCACCGTTGTAGAACATCAACTGGCCGAGATACCAATAGATGTTCGAATTTGTTCATTTGGAAACCAAATATGCGAAAAATCATTTTGTTAGCAACTCTTGTTATCGCAACCTCGGTGCAAGCCGAGGAAATCGCTAAATGCAACGAGCACGGAGCATTGGTTACGCTGACGGACTGTACAGTTCTGTATTTGGGAAAACAATGCGATGCCACCAGAGAAGGCGGTGGTCCGGCGACTGGTGGAATGCAACATCTTTCCTTGGGGTGGAAATCGACGGAGAAGCATACATGGTTGCTGAGAGCAGAGGTATAGATTTTCTGCCATTTTGCAGTCTTCCAGATTGACAATGAAGCAGCCTTACGGCATCAAAAAAATATGTCCCTGATAATCGCAAATGTTTCATTCTTCGTCGTCGGGGTTTAACTCCGTGCGAATCTCATTTGGCAAGTTCGACAGACTATAAACAGCCGACTCGAGGCACGATACGGACATTCGTTGACGAGTATGGCAATGACCGCTTCGGGCCGGAAGCAACGTCAGCGAAGTCGTTCGGATACGGCAGGCCTGCGGCGCTGCCGCATGGCTGCTTCGAGCCCTCTTTGATCAATGCTGCGCAAGGCAAGAAGGGCGGCTCTGACAGCGCTTCTTGCCATTCATAGCCACTGTTCAGCGAGGCTGTCTTGAAAATAATGGCTACGGTGCAAATGCCTTAGTCCTGAGGCATGGCGGCGGGGGCATCCACCGGCAGATCAGCTAAATAGCCGACAATCTGGGACCGGGACCGCTCCATATCCGCCAGCCTCTGGTCGAGTTTCGCCACTTCACCTTCAAGCCGGGCGCGCAAGCGGTCACAGGGGTGGAACGTCGGTTTCGGGCTGATGATGCAGGGCAAAAGGTCGTGCATAGCCTCGACCGTCAGGCCGGCATCCGCCAACTGTTTTATGCGCTTCGCCTCTTGGAGGTCGGTTTCAGAATAGTCGCGATAGCCGCTGCCGGTTCGGTGCGGCTGGAGCAAGCCTTCGGCCTCGTAGTAGCGCAACATCCGGACGGTGATACCACTGCGCTGAGAAATTTCTCCGATCTGCATTGATATATCTCCATTTTTCATTTGACGCTGACAGCGCTGTCAGCGTGCATGACGAAAGCCGACACATCAAGTCGGAGAACAGATTCATGTCGAAAATCGAATATTTGCAGCATGACGGTGCCCGCGTTGGTTATCGTGACGACGGTGAGGGGCGGCCTCTGGTGCTGGTGCATGGGACAGGAGGGGACGGTGAGGCGAACTTTTCCGGCTTGATGCCCTACCTTTCTGCCCGAAGGGTAATCCGACCAGATTACGCAGGGGCCGGGCTGACCGATGATCCCGCCACGGCCCTAACACTGGACCGGCTGGCCGGACAAGTGCTGGCTGCGGTGGACCATTCCGGCGTCGAAAGCTTCGATCTGTTGGGCTTCTCCCTCGGTGCTGCTGTCGCAGCTCGGCTTGCGGTACGCCAGCCAGCCAGGATCGAACGGCTCATCCTAGTCGGTGGCTTTGTCTCTGGAGCTGATCCTCGGTCGCAGTTGCAGTTTCAGCACTGGGCGGATCTTGCACGGCGGGATCCGGCATCGCTCGCACGGCTAATGCTGTTGACAGGCTTCAGCCGCGCCTTCCTCGCAGGAGTAGACGATATGGAGTCGGTCGTTGCCGAAATGGTGGCGAGCAGCAACTGGCAAGGTATCGCGCGGCAGGCAGAACTCGATCTCCAAGTCGATGTCTCAAGCGATCTGGCAGATATTCGCGCTCATACGTTGGTACTTGGCAATCAGCAGGATCAGATGGTTGACCCCAAAGCCTCGATCGCTCTGGCGGATGGCATCGGCCGCACCACACTCGACTGGATTGACGGGCCACACCTGGCTTTGATGGAAACACCGAAGCTGATTGTAGAGTTGCTAACGCGGTTTTTTCACGACTGACGCCACGCACAAGGTGGCAACTGGGTTTCCTTTAGCACGGAACAACCACCGGGGCGCCACTTCTCACAAGTAGAAACGCGATCCAAGGCCGTCCTTCGCACCTCAACAGCGAAGGGCGACTTCGTCCCGCGCTGCCGCCATTCATTGAGACGGTGCCCTATGAATGCTCTGGGCCGTTTGCGTCGACCAGGAACCAGCCAAGGTTAGGATCGGGATGCCGTGGCGCCGCAAGTCCGCTTGGAGCCCACTTTACCAAACTTCTGCATCGCAGCCAAAGTCGGGTCTCAAGTTAGCAACACAGAGACACGACAAAATTCAACAGAGTTTCGCGTGTTGCTCGTAGTTCAAGGTTTTTGAAAGGGTCTTCTTTCTATGTGCATAGCGTAAGCTGAAAAATTAGGTATCAACCAACGCAGGTTTCAGCTCGTTCTCGCACCACTGTCGGAACGTCGTCGGTGTGTTCGTGCGCGGGGCGTCCGGCAGCATATGGTCCATGCCTTCGTTTTTCGCGATCATCATGTTGGCGTAGTCGCGCACCATGCCCTCGCTCGTCCCAATCGACTGCATCGTTCCTTCGAACTGTTCGATGGGCATGGATTGGAAAGTGATCTCGCGCCCCAGCACGTTCGACATGACGCGGCCCATCTCCTCGAAGGTGATGTCCTCGGGTCCAAGCAGCGAAACGTCCTCGAAGCCCTGCCAGTCCCGCGAGGTCAGTAAGCCCACGGCGACGTCGGCCACGTCGGACTTCGCGACATGCGGCAGCTTCAGGTCGCTGGGGTGGGGCGCGTAGAATGTACCTGCCTCCCGGATCGGTTCCAACTGACGCAGCTGGTTGTCCATCAGCGATGCGCAGGCAAGCGCGCGGTAAGCAACGCCGGTGTTCGCGATCGCCTCGTCCATCGCCAGGCTGGCCGACACGAGGCCCGCAGGCTTTTCCCATCCCCTTCCTAGCGCGGAAACACCGACGACGTTCTTGACGCACGAAGCCGGTAGCGCCCGAACGAAAGCCTCGGAAAACTCGACATAGCCCGCATGTGCGTTTGTGTCGGTAGGGCTGCCGGGCGGGAGCCAGAACACGGCATCCACCCCGTAAAGAGCACTGCATATAACGGCCTCATCAGCGTGCGATCCCACGACGACATCGACAGCCCCTTTCACGTCGTCGGAGAGTTTAGAGGAGTCTCGGGTGATCACGCGCACATCTTCTTTGGCTTCCAGAAGTTTCGTCAGGACACGCGAACCGATGTCGCCGGTTGGGGTTGTCACGAGGATCATAGCGGTACTTCCAGTTTATTTCGGTTTCATGGCAGCTCAGCAGGCGAGAAGCTCGCGCCGACCTATGCATTCCGGACAGGATCCTGGTCGGAGGGTCCGAAATTGACAGTACATTCACGATTGCCCGTGCCGTTGCCTCGACCCTGAATATTGTGTACGTTTCGAATGATCTATATGCCATCATTCCAAAAGCCGTCGCAATCGTTCGGAATTCCGCATGGACCCATTGTCAGACATCCTGTCGCTTCTGCGTCCGCACGATTGCGTCGCAGCCGGTCTTGTCGCGGGCGGGACCTGGTCGATCTACTTCGAAGCGCACGAGGGATTGAAGTGCAACGGCATCGTGGAGGGTAGTTGCAGTCTGTCCGTGAACGACGGCCCCACTGTCGCTCTCACGGCGGGGGATTGCGTTATCTTGCCCCACGGACTGCCCTTCGTGGTGTGGTCGGGCGCAGCGACCCGTCCCGCTGACGCGAGGTCGATCTACGCACCGTCACGCCACGGCGGAACTGCCCGGTACGGGAAGGGCGAAGACTTCTACATGACGGGCGCGCGGTTCCTGCTCGCAGGGCCGAACGCGCGGATGCTGTTAGGCACACTGCCCCCTGTTCTGGTGCTTCGGCACGGTGCGGACGACGGGATCGTCCCGTGGTTTCTGTCGCGCCTCGCCGCCGAGTTACGCAATCCGCAGATCGGCGGTGCCCTGACCATCACGCATCTGTCGCACGTCCTTCTGGTGCATGTGATCCGTAGCGCCCTGGCGCAAGGCGACATCGAACAGACCGGATGGCTCTCGTCCCTAACGAACCCCAAGATCATGCCCGCGATCGCCGCGATCCACGCCGATCCCGCGCGGGCGTGGACGGTCGAAGACCTTGCCGCGGTAGCCGCACAGTCGCGAACGACCTTCGCGGTCAGGTTTCGCGCTGTCGTGGGTCAGTCCCCCATTGAGTACCTTACGAAGTGGCGCATGTTACTGGCGGTGGAACGGCTGCGCGTCCCGGGCTCGTCCGTCGCAACGGTCGCGACCGAAGTCGGATACGGCTCGGAAAGTGCGTTCGCTGCTGCTTTCCGAAGAACCATGGGAGCGGCCCCGAGAACTTATCTACGTCAGATCGAAATAGAACCGTTAGAAGAAAATTCGCATAGAACACAATTGGAGGTTTAGTGCTGCTTTGTGACTGATCCGGTCTTGTGAAGATGCGTTCGAATGGGAAGCGCGCAATGCATCACCATATTCCCTCGCAGAGTTTGAGAAATTAATCCAAAGAGTACTCGCCAAGGATGCGTCCCGTTCGCACCTTTCTTGGAAAGCGGTCACTAAGTCTGCTGAAGCGAACGGCGGCTTCGTCCGCATTGCCGTCATCTAGTGGCAACCCGCCTTCGCAGATGCAATGAATGGAGACTTGAGTAAGCGATTTTCCAGAATCGGAAATTTGACCACATGATCAAAAATTGTTCCATAATAAACATTACGCGTTTTTTATAAGATATTGAAAATAAACAAGTTTTAAATTTTTTAGCCAGGTGAATAGCTTTTCTGTTCAAGGTTGCTGCCGCCAGTTCCACCTGACTGCGCACCGCCCTGTCATGAAACGGCTCTTATGGGCTGTGACCGGACTGGCGCCTAGTGTGCTCCGTTTGACGTTAGCTGACATTCGTCAGCCCTGAATGCGTCGACGCTTCCGGCCCGAGCCGACTTTCGTTCAAACCGCAGTGAACGTCCGCTTTGCGGCCCCAAAGACTACTAATGAGAGTACCGATTGACCAGTCGTCTCTCCAGCGTGCGCATTAGCATATTCGGAACTTGCTTGGTCTCAGGTAAGAGAATGAGAACGGGGCTCCCCGTCGTTGCATACGACGTGCCAGAGCACGGGTGGTAGTCGTCACCGCCCTTGCTTTAGACAAGCGTAAAATTGGCAATTTGATAGGCGTATCTAACCAAGCGGCTTTCCTCACGTGGCCTTACACTGTTTGCGGATCGCTGCGGTGTGATCGGGATCGGCAGCCGCCATCAGCTCGAGAAGGGCGGCGTTCGCGTCACGCGTCTCCTCAATCGTCATAGAGGAATGCGAGACAAGATCATCAAGGCTGTCTGAGTGTGACTCCACCTGGATCAAGCGGTCCAAGGCCTTGATACGGACATCGTCGATATCAGGGTACTTCTTCGTCAGTGTTTCGAGCTTCTGCCCCAGTGAATGGCTTCCCGGAACCTTGAAGGCGAGAAAAACGTCCAGAACCCGCCGGATTACATTCGGCATCATGAACCAGTAATCAGAATATCCGACGCCGGCCGCTTCGAATTGAAGCATCTTGTGGCACAGGAAGTGGTATTCGGAGTCATAAGCCGATAGTTGTGAGGGCAGGTTAACAATGCGGGCGCTCCTGGCGTCGGAGCCCTCGGGCATTGAAACATCGAGGAAAAGCAGCGCGGCTGTCGGAGGATCGGCCTTGGCTTGGTTCCGCCAAGCTTTCTTGAACTCGTTCATGCAGTGCTGATTGTGGGTTAGTATGAAAAGCTGAACTGCCCCGGTCAGACGCGAGCGAATTAGTGAGCAGGCATAATTCATGGCCTTGGTGTCGAGGCTTGAGATGGGATCGTCGACGACCAGGATAAGGTCGTTAAGCGCTCGTCCGTCGGCCTCCAGGGATGAGATGAAATAGCAAAGCGCGATAGCGGTCTTCTCGCCTTCGCTAGGTGCTCCTTTGACAATCTTGTTGTGGCGGTGCAGCTCATATCCCTCTTCGGCTGCGAATATCGTCAACTCGCCGTGGCCGAGGTAGGCACGCACAAGCTTCGTAATCTGGTCGGCTGCAGGGCCATGGGTTCGCACCTTGGCGCTTAGTTCAGCAATATGGCCTTCCAGCTCACCGAGCTCTTCTGTCAAAGAGCCGACTCGTCCATTCGCTTCCTCAAGCGTCTTCGTGAGCGCGGTGTACTCGTCGTGCCCGTCGGCTAGATAGTGCTTCTTGATTGCCTCGCGGGCATCGTCCTGGCGTTTGGAAAAATTCGTGGACGCTTCGTTATGCTCGCGGATAACGGCATTTTGGACTTCGACGGCCTCTTCCACGGCTTTGCACTCTGCAGTGATCTCGTCGGGGCCGAGCAGATTATGCGTCACAGTGATGGTTGGCTGCTCCAAGCGGGCGGATAAAATTCGGGACGTTTCCTCGATAAGAGGGACAAGTTTTTTCAGGGAGCTGTCAGTGTGCCGGCGAGCATCAGCATATCGTTCTTGAAGCTGAAGTTCGAGTTCCGCCGTCTTGGGCCAGCTGCCCGCAGCGGATCTGATTCCGGTCAGAAGAGTCGATGCCCTCACGTTCGCGTCTTTCAAGTCTGAAAGCAGCTTCGAGAGGCGGTCGTCCAGCGCCTGAGCGAGTTTCTGCTTCCGAGCATCGCTGATCGGGTTGCCGCAAAGCAGACAGGTCTCAAGACTGTTCGCGCTATGATAATCTAGGCCGGTCTTCAGCCAGGGAACCATCGAAGGGTGATTTTCCATCTCGTCCAGCACCACCGTCCCGATACTCAGTTCCGCGAAGTGCCGGGCGCCTTCCACCGTTTTGCGAACACCATCAACGTCGATGGCGATGGCTTCCAGTTGAGGTGGCGGCGCCGAAAGGCCGGTTACTTTCTCAAGCGCATCAAGGGCTTCTTTCTCCAACCTTGAACTCTTGTCATATGGCAGCTTTTCATAATCCTTCACCAGCTGTCCGGCCTCGTACCTGCGGTTGCCCAGATTTAGCGATCTTGCTATCAATTTGGCTCGCTCGGTGCGGAAGGTCTTCAGCGACTTTTCACGCTCGCTAGCAATCTTTTTTTCTGCCTCCAGTGACCGTTGCTTTTCAGCGAGTGTCTGCTGGGTCGTACGGCGTTCGGCCGCAAGATCTGACTGCGCTTCACTGATATAGAAGATCGAAGATGCGCGGCCCTCCTGCCATCGCAGATTCCGCGCGATGAAGTCCTCATTGAAGACGCAGATGCGGTTCTCAAGGCCGGTTAGCGTGTTTGGTGCCTTGAACGTTACGCCGTCATCAAGCGCAATCTCGAAGCTGCAACCTGAAGGCAGGTCTTCTTGATGTTTGCCCGCCTCTAGGCAGGCAAAGACCCTCGACAACGTGCTCTTGCCAGCCCCATTAAAACCGTAAACGAGATTAAATCGGCGAAATGGCGGCATGTCTTCTTTGGCATTCTTGTCAGCCAGGACCCCAACGCCGGTTAGCGACTTTATCGTTTCGATTATAGCCATTCCCTAGCGCCTCATCCACATTTACGCGTGTGCCTTCCCCTTGCGCTCGAGTATACTAAATGCCATCGCGGTTGAAATACCGATACAGCACAATCTAAAAATTACTATCTTTGGTTTTCCCTTGCCGGTCGGGGCGACGATAGTTAGTTAGCGGAATTTCACGATAATCTGGTATTAGTAGTTTACTAAATTTCGCGTGGACAAGAACTGATCTGCACCCTATCGCTGCTTGCGAAAGACCAGTAGCCTGCAGAAAGACTTTCGGGAGAAAATCAGAGTTTTATGCGCCTTCTCGCCTCAGCTGACATTCATCTTGGTTCGCCTATCCGCTCTGCAGCGATGCGCAACCCCGAGCTGGGCGACCGGCTGAAGCAGGCAACCCGTAACGCTTTTATCCGCACGGTCGACTTGGCCATATCGGAGAGTGTGGATGCACTCGTTCTTGCCGGGGACATTTTCGACAAAGACCAGCCAGACCTGAAAACCTGCGCTTTTCTCCTGGCACAGCTGACGCGGGCCGCTGATGCCAATATTCCTACGATGCTGATCCGTGGAAACCACGATGCACTCTTGGATCACGGTGCCCATGGCGACCTTGGCCCCATGATCCATCTGCTGCACAAGGGATCACCGAGCGTAGAGATCAGAGACGTATGGTTCCATGGTCTGTCATTCGACGCAGCGCACGTTTCAAAAAGTTTCCTGCCGGATTATCCCGCGCCAGTACAGGGTCGGAAAAACATCGGGTTGATGCACACTTCACTTGATGGCTCGCCCGGACACGACCCCTACGCGCCTTGCTCCGAAAAGGATCTAATGGCTCACGGCTATGATCTTTGGTGCCTCGGACATATCCATGCGCCCTTCGAGCACACATCAGATTCGGTTCTTGCGGTTATGCCGGGCATACCTCAGCCACGCCATTTCGGCGAACGGACGGGTGGTACCGTCGCGCTTGTCGAGCTGGGGGACGACGCGCCCACAATCGAAAGGTACGAGGTCGGGAAACTGGCGTTCGCGGAATGCCCGCTGGACCTGAACGAATGCTCCGATGTTCCGGAAGTCCTGCGGGAACTGCGAACGGGACTTCAAGGTTTGCAACATCCCGAACATGATACCGCTGTACGCCTGCGTGTGACCACAGGGCACCATACAACCGAAGAGCTAACCTCTCTGGCCGATGAGGTACTGGAGAACATCGACCGCGTCTTTCTGGACAAGGTAAAAGTGGCTCCCCCAGAGCTAAAGGACAACTCAAAGGCGGATGACCTGGTGCGCCTGATGCGGGAAGAGCTGAACGAACCGGGTTTCCAGCTTGCCAGCAAACAAGCCCTTGAGGAACTCAGGACCGCATTGCCTCGCGAGATCACTGACGAGCTAACAGAGAAAGCTCTGGATGCTCTTCTGGAAGAGGCCATCAATGAAGTCACGCTGTCTCTTCACGCGGGAGCCGCGGAATGAGACTGAACCGGCTTAATCTCATCCGCTACGGCCGCTTTGACGGTGCAGAGATCGTGCTTCCTCGCCCCGCCGAGGGAAATCCGGACGTGACCGTGATCTATGGACCAAATGAATCGGGAAAATCGACGGCATTCCACGGATTCCTGGAACTTCTCTTCGGTATGAAGGCGGGCGCACACCCGTATGCTTTCAAATTCGAACGCAACGATCTTCTGGTGGGCGCGGAGCTGGGCATACCGGGGCGCGGGGCGACGATCTTGCGCCGAAACGGCAAACGTACCCAATCTCTACTCGACGATCAGGATCGTCCGGTGGAAGACGCCATTCTGTCGAGCGCACTCCACGGACTGGGGTTGGATGACTATGTCGAACGCTTTTCACTGAACGACAAAGGGCTCCGTGAAGGCGGTGAACGGATCGCGGGTGCGAAGGGCGACCTGGGACAGCTCTTGCACGCTGGCGTTTCGGGGCTGACCAATATGGCAGATACCCTCAGGGAAATGACTGCGCGCGCCGAGCAGTTTCACAAAAAAGGGGGGCGAAGCACCTCCCTCAAAACGGGTAAGGACCGATTGGCGGAGATCGGACGCGCGATGCGAGTTGATCGCCTGACACCGGAGCGAGAGCGCGCGCTTCGGAAAGACCGGGATACAGCTCAAAAGGCATACAACGATGCGGATGCCGCTCTCGCTCAAGCCCGAAAACGACAGGCTGCAGGTAAGGCGGCCCAAGTCTGGTATGACCGGACTGAAGATATGCGCGAGACGGACGAAGCGCTTAGCCGATTTCCTGATGGACCCGATCTGAAGCCAGGAACGCTCGAACAGATCGCGGCTCTTGTTACGACCATATCGGAAAAGACCTCCCGCATCGAAGAAGCCGACGGGAGGATCGCCCGGCATGTAGAGGTGATCGCTGCCAACGAAGCCGATCCTGTTGCTGCAAATCTTGCGGTGGAACTGGCAAAGCTGGACCAGGTGAAAATTGACGGAGCCTCCCTGACCTCGCGCGCTGACACGGCCAGATCCGACCTGGAAAAGCGAACCGGCGAGCGGGATGACGTAGTCCGCCAGATGGAAAAGGCCCAAGCAACGTTACGGGTCCCTGATGTGCCCGCTGCATCGTTGGCATTACCCACCGAAGACCTGGAATCTCTGGCGAATGCGGCGCAGGCCTGCCAAACCACCGAAGCTGAGTTGAAGGCAGCGAGGGACGTCCTGAAAACGGCTCGTGAGCAACTGGGTGACGCGCCACCTGAGCCGCAGGACTTATCTGAGCTGCAGGTGGCGTTTGGTGCCTGGCAGAAGGTCGCAGATCTATCTCTGTCAGAACAAGCCCTTGAAGCGGAAAACGCCCGGCTTGCGAAAGCGGTGTCCGGTCTGCCCACCTCCTGGCCGAAGCTTATCGAAAACGGTCTTCCCGCTCGCGAAACACTCGATGACATTTTGCGGGAATGGAGCACCCTAACCTCTGACATTGCCTCTGCCTCAGCGGATTTCGAGACCCGCGAAGCCGAATACAAAGCTGCCCGCGCAAAGCGGGAAGCAGACGAAGGTGAACCCTCGTCAATTGATGCTGCTGCGACCGAAGAGACACGTCGCCTGCGCGACGCCGCCTGGCAGTCGCATCGCAGCGCTCTCTCCGACGAAACGGCAAACCGTTTCGAGGACGCCATGTACGCCGATGATGGCGCCCGCACGAATTTTCTGATGGGCACAGAGGCACGCCAGAAACTGGCCAACTCCCGCGCGCTTGAAAACACAACACGAGCCGTACGCGACACCACAAAGGCCAAGCTCGAAAAGCTGATCGAGAAACGCGATACCTTGTCGAAGCGGATTGCCTCAAACACTGAAGCCCTAGGCCTTTCGCCGGATGCCGGACCGGCTTCCTTTACCGAGAGATATTCCACCCTTCTGACAGCCTCTGAGATCGCGGCTGAGGTTGCGAATGCCGAGAAGGCAGTGGCTGCGCTTTCAAAACGTCAAAAGGAAGCCCTCAAGGATCTGTCAGTTGCCGCACGACTGGTCGAGATCAAAGGCGAAGAAAGTGACCTTCCGGCACGGGTCCATAAAGCTCTCGCCCTTCAGGACAGTGTACGCCAGGCATGGGAGAAATGGCGTCGAGGCGAACAAGGCATTTCCGAGTACGAAAAAGCCGTCTCGCAAGCCGAGACGAAAAAGAACGCAGCGATAACCCGACTGGAAACTCTCACCGCCGCTTTACCCCTGCCTGATCGTACGGCCTCCGGCATAAAGACGGCATTGTCGCACCTGCGCACACTGCAGCAGCTTCACACAGAGTATAAAAGCCTGGCAGGACGCGTCGAAGCGCTTGAACGCGCAGTGCAGACCCTGGGCCAGAGTACGACCCGACTGGCTGAAACTCTTCAAGAGTCCCTCGATCCGGAAGACAACCCGCTTCTCATAATCGATCGTGCCCGAACACGCGTGTCCAAAGCCGCTGAAGCTGATCGTCTGAGAGGACGTGAAGAAGAACGCCTTGCAGAGGAGAGCCAAAGCCGGAAGCGTGCCATTGACGCGCGCGATGAGGCGCAAAGCCAGTTGGACAAACTGTTTGAGGGGCAAGGTGGTACCGACCTGCTTCCGATGGAGCGGGCTTCACTTCTATCCAAACGCGATGGTTTGCGAGCTAAGCACAGCGATGCGGATAAGCATCGAAACGAAACCCGCGACAGTGTTGACGGAGAGCTCTTCGACGAGGAGTTGACCCGCCTACCGGATGCGACGCGAGAAGCAGAACTTCAGCAGGAGCTTGACGACGCGCAAGAAGCCCGCGACCGGGCTCGCGACGAGTCCTTTGAAAAAGACCGCCTCTATCGCGAGGCCTACAATGCCGCTGACAACAGCGATTTTATCACAGAACAGGCCACAATCCTCGAAGAGTTGCGAAACGGAGCGCGCCGGGCGGCCGTCGCACAGCTCGGAGTTTTGGCGGCGCGCGGTGCATTGAAACGCCTGGCCGCCGAACGACGCAGCACAATGCTTCAGGATGTAGAGGAAGCCTTTGTAGCAATGACGTCTCAGGACTGGGAAAAAGTGGAGGTCTGGAGTCAGACCGAGGGTGAAAAGCTGGTCGGCGTCAAAACGGATGGCAATGCTGTTCCGGTCGAGAGTATGTCTACCGGAACCATGGGTCAGCTGTATTTTGCCTTGCGCCTTGCCGGGTATCGCAGCTTTGCACGCGATCCGGGTCCCCTGCCTATGATCCTGGACGATATCCTTGAAACCTTTGATGACACCCGCGCTGCCGCTGCATTGCATCTCTGTGCCGAAATCGGGCGCAGCGGGCAGGCGATCATCTTTACCCACCACGTACATCTGGTGGAACTCGCTCGCAAAAGTATTCCGGGGGTTTCCATCGTGGACATGCCCAACTGAAAAGGCGGTCGATTTTTAATGAAGCCGCGGGAGCCGAGGCCTTCTTATTGAACTACCAATTTCATATCGGTGAAGCTGTGGGTCGACACTAAATGCAGGGAAATAGACATTTGCCCAACAAGTGGACTTTACCAGGTCTGCCATCTCGCATTGAAGGTCAAGACTGATCTTCGCCCCCCTAATACATAACACCAATGGTTACCTCATCTGATCATTGATGCTGCGTTGCCACGTGTGTCCGCTTTCACAATTGAAGTGTCCGGAAGCGGAAACAGTTGCCAGGTCAGCTTTGACGGGGATTGATGGGAAGCAGCCACTACGATATCGCGGTGGTTGACATCTTCGGCAGCCGGCGATGATCATTCGGTGTCATCCATGATGCGGCCCTATATATGAGCGGCGAACGGGAGGGGTGACCATGGAATGTTTCCGGATCGACGAAAGCGGCTACACTGGGTTCGACCTACTCATCCCTCAGCAGCGTCTCCAAGGTGCCGCAGCGATCGCGATTAGCGACGAGGACGCCGCCCTCCTGATCAAGGAACACTTTCCGCGCCGCCAAGCCCCGGAGTTGAAATACCGTGCACTGTCGCGGCGCCCTAACAACCGACCGCATCTGCTGGCGCTGTTGCGCGATCTGCTGCAGAGCTACAAGTGCGTCACCCACGTCATGGACAAGCGCTACATGCTGATCCTAATGTTCTGCGACTACGCCGTGGAGCCCTGGTACTATGAGCGCGGGGCCAACTTCTATGTCGACGGCCAGAACTATGCGATGGGATCGTTGCTGAGCGTCGTGGGGTCAACATTCAATGCCGATTGACAGTTAAGGCGACGCCACCAACAGGTCTCCACAACAAGCTTTCCGTCCGTGTAAGGTACATTGTGCAGGCAGGGAAGAAATGGGAAAAATTTTGGAGTATGAGCGATTTTCCGGCACCATCAACCTGGGTCGGAGGTTTCATACATTTCCAGAAAACACCCATGGGTCAGCGGCTGCCGAACGCAAGCGCCACGGCGTGTTCTCGGGTGGCGGCGCCTAGTTTTTTGCGGGCGTTGCCGAGATGCAATTCGACGGTAACCGGCTGAATTCCAAGCTCTGCCGCGATTGCCTTGACGCGCAGGCCACTGGCTATGAGCGACAGGCACTCCAGCTCGCGGGGTGTGAGACTAGCCCGGACGGCTTCAGGGCCATCAAGCCGGTTCTGCACCGCCACCAGCGCCAGTCGGATCAGCGGTTCTCGCTCCTGCCGAATACGCTCGACCTCGGCACGTCTCAGCGACGAGCCGATGTTCCAGCCAAGCGCGCGCCTTTGTTCCGGCACTGGAGCGACAACTGAAAAGCCCGCCCGGAAGCCATCCTCTGCGGCGCTCAGGATGAGCCGCCGGCTGCGCTCGTTCAGATAGTCATAGCGATCGAGATAGTCAGCACCCGTGGCAACAGCCACCGGCGAGGTCATGCAATGTCTGAGAAATGGGTCATCCTTCTGATACCCGTTCTCCCAGTAAAAGGTCTGAAAGCCGTCGCTGAGCGTTGTCCGGACCGTGACGCCGGATACTCCGGCGCGTACCCGCAACACCTTGTCGAAACCCGCATCGGCGAGGAAGGCAAGCGTCGACTGCCAGAGCGCGTCCGGAGCAACCTCCCTGCTGATGGTTTCGACGAAATCCTCAAGCGCTGCTGCATGCACGGCGCAAACCTTACCTATGGAAATCAATAGATTGAAAGATATATCCGAACACGGAAAAGTCGACACTGTCTTTAAGCAAAGCGATTTTCAACACATCACCCTGTTTCAAAGCCCTATCACAGTTCCGGAGTGCACGATGCCCCTGTCCCTGCCGCGCCTCGCGGTTGCCACCTCTTTGCTAGTTGCAAGTTCCGCTTTTTCTCTCGTCCCGTCTTCAGCCCAGGCAGCGGACCGGGCGACCATCCTCATTCTCGATGCCTCCGGGTCCATGTGGGCGCAGCTGCCCGAGGGTCGCAGCCGCATCGAGGTTGCCCGCGACGTTCTCGGAGATTACCTGCGCAGCCGCGATGGCAGCCGCCCGCTCGGCGTCATCGCCTATGGCCACAATCGCAAGGGCGACTGTCAGGACATCGAGACCATTTCTCCGGTGGGTGTTCAGGATCCGGCCTCGCTTGGCAGCCGCCTGAATGGGCTCAGCCCGCGCGGCAAGACTCCGCTGGCGGGTTCGCTGCGCCGCGCCGCAACATTGATCCCCAAGACATCCGAAGAGGCCGACATCGTTCTGGTCACCGACGGGCTTGAGACCTGCGGCCTTGATCCTTGCGCAGTGGCCGCAAGCCTTGCGCAGGAAGGCATTCCGGTCCGCGCCCATGTGGTCGGCTTCGGGCTCACCGAGGGCGAGGTGCGCCAGATTTCCTGCATCGCCGAGACCACCGGCGGCATGGTGCTGGCGCCGCAATCGGGAGCAGAGCTTGCCGATGCGCTGGTCCGCGTTACCGAACCGGTAACTCGCGAAGCCGAGGCCCCGGGCAAAGCTGCCATCAACCTGACAATTGCTGCTGACATTTCCGGTCGGCCGAACAAGGTTGCCTTTCGCGGTATACATACGACCAGTGGCCAAAACGTCGAGTTCGGTGAACTTGACTTTGAAAGTGACAGTGCCCTTCCCGTTGAACTTGCAGAAGGCGCCTGGCTGCTGACGGCCGATGCCGGAGACAAGGGCAATGGTGAGATGGAAGCCACCATCGTCGCCGGAGACAATCGCACGCTTTATGTCCCTTTCACCGGGCCGATGCCGAGCGTCGTCCTGCCGCCGCGCGGGCCTTATCTTGCCGGATCGCAGGCAGCCTTTCCCTATGAAATCACCAACGAGGGACTGGCGGTCGGCGGGGCCGATTTCGTGTTGTCGCTCCTTCCCGCAGGAACAACGGATCTCAATCAGGCGCTGACTTGGTCGATGCAGGATGGCAGCAAGGGCGCGCGCGTCGGCCAGCTCAACCTGCCGCCGGATGCGGGCAGCTATGTCGTTGCCTTCCATCGATATGGTGAGAGCGACCTTGCCAGCGCGCTGCAAAGTTTTGCGTTCAGCACCCAGTTGCAACCTGCCGTGACCTTGAATGCCCCGGAGACGGCAGAACCTGGCGCGATGCTCCCGGTCACCATGACCGGCGGCCTTGGAACCAATGACCGGGTCGAGATCTGGAAGGACGGCGCCCTTTATAGCTGGGACCAGAGCCGCTATGTCCGCGACCTCTTTGACAACGAGTATGGCAAGGCCAATCCGATCGCCGCACCGGGCGAGCCGGGCGCCTATGAGATCGTCTACCTGGTAGCCGACCGAGACGGCGATAGCGCCATCGCCACCCGCATGCCGCTGACAGTCGGCGCCGGTGCAGGCAGCTATGAAGAAGGCGCTGCGACACCGGGCGGACAGGTGCAACCGGTAGGCCAGCAGAATGCAGCTACACAGCACCAGACACCTGCCTCGCCGATCCCGCTGGCGGGAGATCCCGATCCGACCCATGGACCGGACCAGGTGCTTTCGGAAAGCGACATCGGCTACTTCTGCGAGGGGCCCTTCCCCTGCCCTATTACAGATCCGGTGACAGGCCTCGCATTCGTGTTGCCAGTTGGCTGGTACACGGACAAACCGGCCTTCGGCGGTACGTTGGGCGGTGCGCAGAACGGAACGCCAGTGATCACCTTCTTCAGCCCGATGGAAGTGCCGGACACCTATGTCCTCAACCCCTCGCAATGGCTGGAGAGCAACGGCCCCTGCCAGGACGTCAAGGCTGGCCGTTTCTGCCGGTTCCTCACCGGCACCGATGCGCCAGAAGCTGACGTCGCCATGATTACCAAGTCGCTGGTCCACATTCCCGGCCTTGCAACGCAATCAGCGGCCGCAACTGGCACCGCTTCTGCACCGGATCTGCCTGCGGCCCTGCGCGGCCAAGCGGGCTTACTCGCAGCACAAGACCCGGCAGCAGCTGAGGCGATGAAGGGCCTAAGCACGATCTTGCAGAAGACAGCGGAGAACGGCGGCGAAATCGTTCCGGCGGAAATCATTCACGCCTTGACTCAGGGCAAAGGCCTTCCGGAAATTGGCGCGTCGCTTGCAGCGTCAGGATCAGCCAGCATTCCGCCGATGACGCCATGCGAGACCCAGATGCCCTGCCCGTTCGAGGTTTCAACGCCGAAACTCTCCGGCACCTTGCCCTTCGGCTGGCGGATTTCCCAACCGGGCATGACTCCGCAAGGCAAGATCAATGCCTGGTTCACCGCCTTCGATCCAGCCGGCAACATGAAAAAGCTCGGCCTCAACCAGGACGGCGGCGAGGCCTGTGTGCCAACGGCAGCGGGCGAGCTCTGCGAGCACACGCCCTATATCTCGACCGACGAAGTGTCGCTCATCGCCGGTAGTTTGACTCGGTAGGTCTGGCCCGGTGATGACTTTCTGGCAGGCGGGCAAGCGTCCCTTCAGCTAGTCTGCCTGCCAGACCGGCGTCACGACTTGCGTGTCGTGACGGCATTGCCAACTTGTAGCTACCGCGTGGACTTGGTAGGTCGTTGAGATGTTTGAGCGTCTCGATTTGCCGCGCCTTAAGGGCTTCCGTTT
The DNA here is from genome assembly GCF_000168975.1 of Roseibium aggregatum IAM 12614. GTDB lineage: Bacteria > Pseudomonadota > Alphaproteobacteria > Rhizobiales > Stappiaceae > Roseibium > Roseibium aggregatum. Next base: position 83,859 of record NZ_AAUW01000024.1, on the reverse strand, counting down.
TCCCAGGTGAAGGTGAAATGGCCACGCCGGCAAATCTAAGAAGTGTACTCATTGAACTTTCCATTGGGATGTTTTTGATTTGGTTATTTGCTGACAAGACAAACTTTGCCGACAATCGAACCCAACGCCTCTGCCAGCCGCTATCGCCACATGATCCGTCTTGCGGTTCTGCGCCCAGTCCTGCGTGCAACACCTGCGTAAGACAGGGGCGTAAGTGGTGCTCCAATCAGGTCAATGAAGAGTGATGCCCAGGAGCCTGAAACTTCTGTCGGCCCATCCAGGACCTCTACCTCGTAAACCAGGTTGCTGCCCTCTAGCGTCGGATTCTTGAGCACCAGCGTTACCTCGACCGCATCTCCGCCATTTTCTGCGGTCAAAACCGCATTGGGTGGGTCCTGCTTGAAGCTGTCGTCTCCGGTTGCCCAGTGATCGACAAATTCCTTTGTCGTCACACGCCCAACGATGCGTTCCGGACGGTCGGAAAAATACAGGGTTTTTGCACTTGTGCCCGTAAGGGTCAGCTTACCGGCTGACAATTTGACACCGCCACTATTCTGTACAAAAAGCAGTTCGGCTTCTTCCTCGGCGGCGATTGCCGGCGACATCGCCGAACTCGCAGCGACGAGCCCAGTCGCAAGGATGGCTTCGCGTCTGTTTAACTTGCCGATACCCATGCTTCACTCCTCCTCATATGACGCAGAGCTTCGAAAGCGGCCAGCTTCCCAACCCGGCGCAGGTGAAAGTTTTATATCCCATCAATCAAAAATGGATGCCGAGGCTCATGAACGGGCCGTGCAGCGTTCCTTCGTAGTCGAACGTGCTCGATCCCTTACCGGACTCGTAATTGGTGTAGATGGCCCGATAGCCGAGCGCGGTAGAAACCTTGTCGTTCCAATTGTAGCTGGCGGCAAGAAATCCCTGGGCGGTAAGTTGTGATCCAACCCCGAAACCGCCGATATCGGTCAGTCCATTGATTTGCCAGCGATTGTTGATGTCGTATTGCAGCGCCAGACCGAAAATCGGATCGATCCAGTCTTCCGTGCGGTCGCGGTTGGCGCTGATCGGGAACGTTCCTGACTGCAATGTCGTCTGTGAAGACAGCTGCTGATAGCGCACGCCGGCCGTGACACTCAAATCAAGTACGTCGATATTCAGCGGCAGTTCGTAGCCGCCAATGGCGGACAGGATCAGGAGCTGTTGATCGTATTTCAGCGTCGGCGAATTGGCGACATTCAAACTCACCTTGTCGGAGAGGTTCGCCCAGACGATGTCGCCCAGAAACATCCATTCGCCTTTGCGAACGAGAATGTCACCCATGACTGCCCCGTCAAGGTTTTGCAGGATGTCGGAAAAAGTAACATCGAGATTGGCGTCTGGCAGATTGCCAATACCCAGCGATCCTTCAAGCGCGGTCGCCCAGAGATAAAGCGTTGTCTGGACTTCCCAATTGCTACCCTCGGTGACTTGAGAAGGCTTTACCGCATCTGTGGTATCGGCAATGTCGGCAGCTTGAACTTCCAGTGGGCTGGTGTAGACCGCAATTGCGAGTGTAAACGCCCTGATCCGATCAATCCGCATTCGCGATTTTCCTTACGTTTTGAATTAAATCGATTGAGCCATGAGCCATGAGCCATTTGCGTATTTGCGGACTTTGGCAGGAGTGCACACTGCGCCAGCTCTAAAACAACCGACTATTTGGGGAAGAGGAACGTCACCGCTGCCCGAGCCCCTAGTCCCTCGGGTCCATTGCTCGAACTTGCTGCGTAGTAGCGAACCCCCGCCTGAAAGCTGATCGGCTGCTTGTCGATCGTGACGAGTTTTGAAACCATTGCGTTGATGGGGATCGACCATTCATCGGAAACCCAATCGTAGGTGGACTCCGAATTCAAGGTGAATGTCCAGGCGTCCTTGGTGGTGTAAGACACAAAGGGCTGGATGAAGGTCGAATTCACATCGCTCCGGTTTTCATCACCTGCAAACGACCAGACGTGATTGGCGAGAGCACCAACTGTCCATGGGCCACTTTGGTGAAGCACGACGCCCGTAGGACCTGCGCCCCATTTCTTCGAGCTCAGCAAGTCGTCGGTGCCAGTCGGTAGCAACAAAACCGGCCCCACGCCCCAAATAAGGCCGCCGGGGCCGGGAGCCTGAGGAGAAACGAACAGGCTTTGTGTGGTATCGCCCAATCCGAACTGGGTACCCGAGTTACCCGCAATATCATGCTGCCAGGCCACCGGAACGATCGTTCGGGAAATAAGGTTCCAATGTTCGTTCAGCGTAATCGGGATGACCGGCTGGATGTTCAACGTCATCTTGTTGCCATCCGATGGACCGATCCCCTGGTCGTAATTCCATTGCAACGGCACACTGATCAGTGCCGCAACGGGGTTGGAAAGCTTCTTGGCCAGATCGACATCTTCAGCGGAGCCCGAAGCTGATGAGCCAACAAGAATTGCGGTCGCAATCAAAACGCGTGTCAACATGTCTTCACCAGATCTATAGCTTCAGTGGTCGAAACGAGAAAACGTTGTCTTACTCTGTGAGTTGGATCTCGCCTGGCTTCCAGGACGTGTCGAACCAAGATTCCAAAGGTCCGTAGAGGCGCAGGACGACGTTCCAGCCTTTTCCGGGAACCGTCTGAACCCGATTGTTCTCATGGCCTGTTCATCAGTGTGCTCGTGGCGCTTTATTCAGCGCCACGTTTCGACATATTCACAGCCGCTATTGCGCCACTTCGAGCGCCGGCGGCTGCCAGGTGCCTTTGCCGACCGGCAGAATGGATGGGTCCTCGGTGTTCGGCCAGTACATGCGCAATGCCAGATAGATTGGCCCGTCCGGCGCCGGCAGCCAGTTCGGCTCCTTCTCCGTTCCGGGCGAGTCTTTCTGAATGTAGAGGGTCAACGACCCATCAGCATTCTTCTTCATGCCCGACAGCATCGGCGAGTTGATGAGGTAGCGGTTGATCGGGTTCTCGATCAGAAGCTGGGTCTTGCCGTCATACATCGTCACCGACCAGAACGAGTTGACCGGCGGCAACGCGCCGGCGGCAAATGTCAGCGTGTAGTCGTGCTTGCTGCCGTCGAGCTCGTCGCCATTGGCGGTGTTCCTTCCGAGGATATAGACCGCTTCAGCCGCATCGTTCCCGTATATGCCCGCTGAAGCACCGGCTGCGCGCTTGATCCAATCGCCATCGATAAAGGCGGCGTCCCCCCACAAATCGCTCACCGACCAGCCATTCGCCTTGAAAAGCTTCTGCCCGAGATATTCCTTCACCTTTTCGGCGCCATCGCGCATGCCAAGCGCGATTTCGATCCTGTGACCAAGCGGCAGATCCTTGAACTGGAACGACTTGCCCGGTCCGACACCGATCCTGGCGAGCTTGGCGCGAATTTCTGCCTCGGCGGGAGTGGCAGGGGAGAATTGCAGGACAAAATCCAGATACTCGAAGAAGTTGGTCTTGACGAGCTCCTTGTCCACCTTCGGAAAATCGAGGGCCGGGGCTGCCGCCGGGGCCGGCTTGCCCTGGTATGCCGAGAGCGTGCTCACCTTGTAGCCGGCCTGAACCTTTTCGACATTTGGCATGTCATCGGGACCAAAAAGCTGGGTGCGATAGATAACGAAAGAGAATTGCGTCGACGACCGGAACACCTTCTTGATGCCGGCGGGCGTCTCCCCCGTCCAATCCGGACCGACGACCATGTAGTCGCCGGCGTCATTGCCCGTCGCGCGGCTGCCGATGTAGCCGTAGTTGTAGGTGTTGCCGTCGATCAGTTGGACTGAGTAATAGCGATTTCTCTCGACCGCAGGTACCGAAAGGACAACTGGCTCAGCGCGCAGATCGAGCGACGCGACCGAGTACGGCGTGTCGCTGTTAGGGCTTATGATCGTCGTATCCTTGTAGGTATAGACACGAGCTTCATTCTTAATCTGATTGAAGGGTGCTTTAAACTGCCCGGATTCCCGATCGATCGCATAATCGTACATGATCGCATAATTCATGACGATCGGCAGGCCGTAGACATAACCCTCTTCGGCGATTGATTTGGTCTCCAGTACCCCTGGCCAATCCTCAGCCATTGCGGGTGCGGTCACCGCTACCAATGTCGCGAGGGCCAGTGAGCCGCTCGCCTGCTTCAACAAATAATCAAACCGCATTAGAATTCTCCACATTTGTCGCTCCAATGGCCAGCCCCCAGCGTCCGTCAACTTTGATTGGGTACGCGTGAGCAATGGCACCAGCTTGCCGATGGGTACGAGCCGGCTAACTGCAAGGTGTTGAAGTCGTTCCAAAGGGTTCATCTTTAATTTTATTGATCAGCGGCGCGGTCGGAATTTGGCGCGCCGCCGATCTGGGCCGATATTATTCTGTATTACTGGCAGCGATATCCGTCACTGCACCAATTCGACCTCGCCGGGCTGCCAGGACTTGTCGAAGAACGAGGGCAAAGGGCTGTAGAGGCGCAGGATATTGAACCATCCCTTCTCCGGGTCGGTCTGGATCCAGTTGCCGCGATCCACGCCGTCCGGCTGTTCGGGGCTGAAATAGACCGTCGTCGAGCCGTCCTCGGCAGCCTCGGCGGCCGGCGAGGGGTAGCTCTGGCTGCCGGCGCGCGGGTACTTCTGCGGCGTCTGCAGCATCGAACGGGTCTGGTTGTCGTAGAGCGTGAAGGACCAGAACAATTCGGCCGGAATGTCCTTGGGCAGCGTCACCTTGTAGGTCTTGGCCCCGTCGAAGAGGTCGCCGTCGGCATCGCGGAAGGCGATCACATACTGCGAGCCGACGCCGGGGATGTTCATGATCATCGCCGGGCTGTCGAGCGTGTAGGCGTAGTAGAAGGCCGTGCGGCTGTCGAGCGTGCGCGCGCCGGTGGGCGGCAGCGGCGTGAACACGCCGTCCTTGAAGGCCGGCGGCGGCGTCTCGAAGAACGCGCCGCCCTCCCAGAGCATCAAGGCCCATTGCGAGTCCTCGTAACGGGCCCATTCGGGATGCGCGTCGGCGAAGTTCCACTGGAGCGCACGGCCGACCCCCTGGCCGACGGCGGCGGCGTCGGTCAGGATCTTCTTCATCCGCTCGTCGGGGGCGAAGTCCTTGCCCTTGACGATGCCGATGGCGGAGAGCTGGCCGGCCAGTTCGAGATCATAGCTCGTCGCCGGCTCGTTCTGCACGTTCTCGTTGATCATCTCGAAGAAGCCGTAATCGCTGGGCGGGATGGTGTTGAACGACTTTCCGCTGCCATTGATGAACTTCATCTCGGGGATCTTCGGCTCGCCGGCGAGCTTGACCTCGCCTTTCAGCGCTTCGGCGATAGACGTTCCGTAGCTGCCGGGCGCGTAGGGATAGATCTTTATGTTCGCCTTGATGTTCTCGACCGTGGGCTTGGGGTCGTTGCCGTCCTTGATGAAGGCGCGGTCGGCGTAGAGAACGGTGTTGGTGCTGGAATGCGCGACGAAATAGCCGCCCTCGGGCAGCGGGCCGTCATAGCCGGGTCCGACGATCAGGTATTTGCCGCCGAGGCCACGGTCCGGACCCGGCCTGCCGACGTCGATGACCCAGGAAAACCACATGTCGTTGATCGTGCCGAGGCCGTCGGTCGGCTGTTCGATCACCACGGGTCCGTCCGACAGGTCAATGTAACTGAGATAGTAGACGGTGTCGGCATTCCCGGTCAGGAATAGCGAGCTTGCGTCTAGAAGCTCCTCGAAGATGATCACGTCGCCGCTACCGGCGCCCAATTCTTTGAAACCCTTGACCAGCCCCAGCGCCGAGGCGCCGCGGAAACTGTTGTTATAGACGGTAAGCGCGTTGGTGAAATCGAGTGTGTCGAAGACCTTTTTGGCGGTCTCGGCGCTCGGTACGCCATCTTTGAAGTCGAGAGTGCCGATGCTGGTCTCAACGCTTGCCGGGGCGGACAGCTTTTCGAGGGTATTCTGGCTCACATCAGCCCATGTCGGGCTGAAAGAGGCGCTGAGCGCCAGACAGCTGATGAGTGGAAAACGAAACATTCTCAAATTCCTTTACAAAATAAAGGGTGCGACGCCTAAGTCGGCCGACAAGAAGCGTAAGTTTTTAGGAACACTCTGTCCGCCCATTTCGCGCCACCTGGTTTCTATTCTTGGTTGGCATCCCAAATTTTCTCCGAAAGATCCGGGGTGCGCAGCCCGCCCATCGGGCAAAGGCGCGTGAAAAGCCGCTGGGCGTGCTGTAGCCGCTCCTTGCCGCAATCTCCTGCACGTCCAGGTCGGTCTTGCAAAGCAGGACCCGGGCAATTTCAAGCCGGCTTTCTTCAATGATCGCGCGCAAGCTTACGCCCTGGTCCGCCAACTGGCGTTGAAGCGTCCTGGAACTGGCACCGAGTTGGGCAGCAATCTGACCGACCGAGACGGGACCCGATAGAGCAAGTGTCGCCGCGACGGCTCTTACCCGAAGGGGATCAGCGAAAGATTCTTTCTCACGTAAGGGCATGCATGTTAAAACCAATGAACGCATCCAGAAGGTGACACATTGCGACGGTTCACTCTGCCCATTTAACGCCAACCGAGTAACAAGTTGATGGAAATTGCGATCGTCAGGGCAGCGCATTTGCACCTTTATTTCGAGGAACTCAAAGAGATCGGTGTGTCTGTCGAAAGCGAGCTAGCGCGCTCGCGCCTGCCACACTGGACCCTCGACGATCCTGATGCTTATGTCAGTTTTGCACTTTGCTTAGAATGGCTCGCTAGTTGTAGCCGCGACTTCGAGCTGATGGATTTCGGTTTCCTGTCAGCCAGACGCGCAACTCTGGGGTCGCTGAGCCCGCCATTCTTGCGTGCGATCCTCGACGCGCCAACCGGGTTCGCGCGTTTCAACGCATTCCTCCGCTGCGCGTCCCTTGAGGACAACGTTCTGTCAATTCGAATGCAGCCCGAGGGCGACCAGGTCCGGGTAATCAGTACAATGGAAGGGTTCCAGAACAATCCATTCATCGGTCTAGCCGAATGGGTAGACCTCCAGGCGATGATCTCGATCGTTCGAAGCGTTGCCGGACCTTCCTGGTGCCCGCAGGAGATGACTTTCGTTTCGCGTCAGCGTCCGACACCCATTGTACAGGAAGCATTTCCGAACACGCATATTCTAGTGGGCAAACCTTGCACGTCGATCCTGGTCAGCAAGGATTTGCTTGCTCGACCATGCACGCGTGACTTTGGTGTTACGGCGGACGACGCAAACCTCCAAACCAGAGCAATTCCGGACGTAGACGTAGTGGAATGGAATTTTGCAAAGGCTCTACGGGAAGTCGTTCGGCCCTATCTGCCCGGCGGATATCCCGCACTCCGCGAAATGGCAGAAGCGTTGCAGATAAGCGAACGAACGCTCCAGCGGCGGCTGCAGCACAGCGGTCGATCCTATTCAGACATTGTGCAGGAGGCACGTTTCGATCTTGCGCGCGCACTGCTCGTTGATCCGTCGACGAGGATTATCGACGTAGCGCTGGCTGTGGGCTACGAGAACCAACAGCATTTTGCTCGGGCATTCCGGCGGATCGCAGGCGTCTCCCCTACTAGCTTCCGTAAGTCAATCGCCGAAATGGGTTGAAGACCCTTGGCCAGAGCCACTTTGTTCCTATGGCGAAACTGCACCTTGCCTCCGTCCGCCATCTGGTTCACTGGATGGTGACGGGTCAAGTCGCGCCGAACAATCCGGCGCATTCGGTAGGTGGACCGTCCTATTCGATGAAGAACGGCAAGATGCTATTCAGAGGCAGCAAGCGAGCTTAGAACAGAACAAGAACCACATTTTTCCCCTCCACACCATGACACCTATCGCTATGGAAACCATCGAAGACATAAAACAAAGCGGAAGGTGGCTCGTTGTGCAGTGCCGTTCTTGCGGACGCTCGATACAATTTCCGCCGGCATGTTTTCCTTCCAAGCTGGTTACGGATCTGCCGGTCAGCCAGGCAGCGGCCTATTTCCGATGCTCCCGGTGCCACAGCAAACAGCTTGAAAGTTTGTCGCTCGACCGTGACACGATGAACAATCACCGGACACCTGGCAGTGATCGCTGACCGTCGTTGTCGGCCGGACTAAAAGTGGCGCTCCGAAACCCTCCCTTTCCCCGCCGTCGATTCAACCAAAGGTTCATGTCCGGTTTTCGAATTGCGGCGCGTCGAACCTTTCTGAACTCGCGTCCAGTTCACGATTCAAGATTCGTGTGTTTGTCAATATCCTAACGCAGGGTGTCTTGAGCGTTTGCGTTTCTAGTATTCATGCGCCTTTTCTACTGTTATCCCCGTCTACAGCCTTTTAACGGCTGATAAGGACGAAAAATATAATAAAAGCAGATGGGTAATGATCCTTCGTTTTCCGCTTGCACACATTGAAAGGTGTTTTTCTGTCACCTTGAGGGATAGTTTCTCTTAAAATCTATTATTCTCCCGTACCGGCTTTCAAATTCCAGCTAAATACAGCAAAGACCAATAACGCCTTTTATTGCGTGTTTATGCGGTTTAACGAACGTAAGAGAATGAGGGCAAGATAGAGAAAGTGAGGCACTTTCTAAACGAACGCTTCGCATGTCGATCCTTCGGAACTCATTCGAATCTTTGGCTTATTCGCACAAGTGCTCAACGTTTCCGCTGATACGCAGCGGCATTAAGGGTTTGTTGACCGCAAAAATACGATGTGTGGAAAAGGCGCGGTGAGCAGTATTTAAAAGGATATACAAGCCCAATCATAGGCTGTAGAAATGGACCTGTTAGCGGCTCGGACGATCTAAACGCCAATAAAGATCGCCCGAGCCTAGCGAACACCAAAACTGTCCTTTGATGCTCGCATAGGGGGTACCAACACTCACCATACTGTTCGTATTGGTCGCATTTCTTGCGCCGTCTATGCGGCGTAGCCGTACGTGAATCGCGCTTAGCAGTGCGACCAATACAGCATCTTATCCACATTCAATAGTCAATATCAGAAGGGCGCTCTGCTTCGCGGGGCGTAGTAATCGCATGTCGTCTGTGAAACCACGACGGGCGCCAAGGGGTCAATCGCGCCTTGAGTTCAGGTCCCAGAAAGAAAAAATTGCCGCGACCGCGAAGGAATGCCCGAACCTTTTGCAGTTGTGGACGCGGCTAAAGGCGGAAGGTGTCGTTACCATCGGCTATTCCACCTTCTGCAACGTCTATCGCGAGGCTTTTCCCGAGGAATACGCGGCCATGCGGTCAGCTCGCAAGCAGGAGGAGACGGCAGCGCCCGCGCAGGTAAAGCCACAGCCACAGACCAAGGCCCGCAAGCCTCTCCCGGAGATCAGCAAGTTTACCGTTCCGACCGGCTCTGATGCAGTGAGGGACCAGTGGTGAAGACCGTTCATATCGTCATGCAGGGCAAGGGCGGCGCAGGCAAAAGCCTCACGTCTTCAATGCTGGTGCAATATCTGCGTTACGCAGATCACAACGTCCAGGCCATCGACCTCGACCCGACCACGCCCACGCTTTCCGCCATCAAGGGGCTGAAAGCAGTGCCGATCCAGATCATGGACGGCGATGACATTAACCCGCGCCTCTTCGATCATCTGATGACGCGGATTTTTGAAAGCGAGAGCGAAACGCACACTGTCATTGACACCGGCACCTCTTCTTTCATCGCCACCTGTTCGTACCTTGCTGAGAACAATGCGTTTGAGTTGCTGCAAGGGTTTGATGTTCGTGTCTTCATTCATTGCCCAATCTGCGGCGGTGCGGCCCTGGATGATACATTCAATAGCCTGCTTGCCATTCTCGGTCATTTCCCGGGCGTGCCGGTAGTTGTCTGGCTTAACGAGTTTTTTGGGCCGGTTGCCAGCGCTGGCCGAGCCTTCGAAGACAGCAAGCTCTATCAGGAAAACGCCGACCGCATTGCGGCAGTCATGTGCCACCCCAAGGTCCAGCCGGGAACGTTCGGCGAAGATATCCGGGCCATGATGGGCGCAAAGCTGACCTTCGAAGAGGCGATGCAGTCGAGCGATTTCAATGTGATGTCCCGCCAGCGGCTCAAGATCTACTGGACCAAGGCGATTGAGCGCCTGGACAGCGCGAGCTTCCTTGAAGCAGCACCGCAGGAGGCCGCCGAATGAGCGCCGCAGCGGCTCAGAAGGTTGACGCTGTTTCCGTCGAGCAGTGGAAACAGATGACGCTCGATGAAGCCATTGAGGCAGCCCATCGGGAAACCGGGATTTCCTTCCAGAAGGACGATCCGGTGCTTGCCGTGGTCGCGATCCTGAACGCCTTCGGCGAACGTCTCAAGGCCCTCATGGAAGATGAGCGCAATCGCGTGTCGCTCCAATTCAAGAACGACGTGTCCGGGGTGAATGAAGCTATCGACCACAAGGTCGATGACGTTGCCTCGACCATCCAGAAACTTGCCGGTTCTCTCGGCAACGAGAGCATCCAGACGGTGATTTCCGCCGTCGCACAACACGCCGTGGAGAGCGACAAGATACGCCGCTCGATCCGCTGGAACTTCATGGCCTGCGCATCGCTGGCCACCTTCAACTGGCTGGCAGTCGCCACCTTCTATCTCATCCTGAAATAAGGGTTTTTGAAAATGAACATCCTGAAGAGACTCGGACTCTGCCCGCATGCTCCCGTTAAGGTAGATTTTGAGAAAGCTGCAATCAAAGCGATTGCATCCGCTTCGATGCTGTTTCCGGCGCAGGCGATGGCACAGGACTGGTCCGCACCCGCGACCAGCATGCTGCAATCCCTGGAAAGCGGGTTGGTCAGTGTTGCCGCTCCGGTCATCGGTGTTGGCGTTATCATCTATGGCATCTGGGCCATGGTCACCGGCCGCATCGACATCATGCGGCTTGCTCAGCTCGTCGGTGCCGGAGCGCTGGTGATCTTCGGCCCGACCGCGCTTCGCGCCCTTCTCTCGGCAGCTTGAGGAGGGGCGAAGCCATGAAAGCGCAAAGCCCTATCGCACTCCACATTCAGGAGCCGATGAAGATCCTCGGCATGCCCCCGCTCCATGCTGCCCTGGTGATGATCGGTGAACTCTTACTCGCAACCACTGGCGGGTTTCTGGCTGGGAATGCGGCGGGCTTTGCGCTTGTCGTCCTGACGACACCGCCAGCCATCGCGTGGATCATTCTGCTTCGCCGGCGAGAGCCGCACTGTGAATCTCTGCTGCTGCATCCGGCCGCGTTCTTCCAGGCGAAGAAGGTGCGCCGCCTGATCGCCGGTTTTCCGCTCAAAACCTCCAAAAAGAAGGCTGCACAATAATGCTGCTTGGCACCTTTTTGACAGGCGCCGCCGCCGTTGGCGCTGCCGCTCTGGTGAGTTCCAGAGGCCGCAAGTACCTGCTTGGCGAAGTCGAGCAGGACTGGCTTGCGAACGAACTGGAATTTGACCAGTTGCTTGCCGACAATCAGACCGTCTCTCTCAAAGACGGGTCTTTCGTCCGCGTCTTTTCCCTGTCCGGTCTCTCCTATGAGACACGCAACATCTCCGAGCAGGAGGCGCTTGCAAGGGGCCGCGCCAGCACGTTCCATCAGTTCTTGAGTGCCGGTTCATCGCTGCGTGTGTTTGGCATCAAGCGCCGCCGCGATGTGAGCTTCCAGGCTGACTGGCCGTCCGTGACTTTGAAAGAAGTCGGGGAAGCCGAGCAGCGGCTTTACCAGAATGCCTATTCGCTTGTCTGGTACATGGTTCTCACAACGAAGACCTCCGCGGAACTGGAAAAAACGTCTCGTGGCCTGTTGAGCGGGTTCACGGATTATAACATCCGGCCGGTCCCTGCCGCCCAGGAGCACAATCAACCGTGCGAGCTGACACGTGTTCTGAATTATCTGGTTTGCGGTGAGCTGAAACCCGAGATTGCGCGTCTTAGCGCCGGGATCAGCGCCAACCTGCCCGCCTCTGACATTCACGTATCGACAGACGGCGCGATTGATACGTTTACGCCGCACCAGACGCTCAACCGCGTGATTGCCGTTCGCGGCTGGCCGGAAACAGTGTCCGGAATGCTGGTGTCCCGTCTGCTGGCACTCAGCGGTGAGCTGGAAGTCTGCCAGATCGTCAAGCCGCTCGACAGCACCAAGCAAATCGCCCTTTTCACCCGTCAAATCACCGAGCAGAAGCACAACTATTTCGGGACGGGTGCTGTTCTGGCCGAGCTGGAAGCGGTCAACGAAGACCTCTTGAACAACTCCGGGCAGCTTCAGGAAACGCAATTCCAGATCACCGTGCGGGCTCGCAACGAGGCCGAGCTGACCTCCCTCATCGATCAGGTTACGTCCCTCCTCGATAATGCGCGGATCCGGTATTGCTGCGAGACAGTCGGCGCGGCAACCGCATGGTTCAACCGCATGCCCGGCCGGGACAAGCTGCTGCGGCCACTCAAGATCACCGAGAGCAATGTCGCGGCTCTGTGGCCGTTCCAGTTTTCGCCAATCGGTCTGTGGTCAAGCCCGTTCGGCGACCGGCCGGTGCGTCTGTTCAAGACGCCCACGGGCCAGAACTACGCCTTCCAGTTCCATGTTTCTGACAAGCCGCAATCGCCGGGCAACTACCTCATGTTCGCCCCGACCGGTGGCGGTAAGTCTACCTTGATCCTTCACCTTCTTGGCGGACTTGCAAAGTTCCACGGTGTGCGGAACTACGTCTTCGATTCCAAGGACGGCGCGCGCTTCATGATTGAGGCGTTCGGCGGGATCTATCAGGGCTATCAGGACTTAGCTCTCAATCCTCTCGATATCGATCTCACCGACAAATCCGCCCGGCACCGGGTGCGGTTGATCCTGCAAGCCATGCTTGGCGAAGCGTTCGATGAGGATATGGACGACTATCTTCATGCCGCGCTCGACATGGCCGCCGAGCTGGAACCGGGCTTGCGCACGCTGGATAACATCTATGGTGCGGCCTTCCCGGCTCAGTCGGAGATCCGCCGCGCTTTTGCCAAGTGGGTGAACGGCGAGGACGGAGCAGAAGGCCAGTTCAGCCACGTCTTCAACGCCCCGCGCGATCAGATCACCGGGTTTCTGCAAAAGTCGTTTCTTGTTGGCATCAACATGAACGAAGCCCTGATGGACCCGGTTCTGGGTCCGCCTGTGGTCGCGCATATCTCTGCTGCGATTTCCGCAGCCGCGAAACACGGCGAAGGCGGTTTTTCCATCTTCATCGATGAGGCGGCGAACCTCCTACGCAACAACGGTTTCCGCTCTGTCGTGCGGGAAATGTATCAGGAATACCGCAAGCTCAACGGGCTAGTCGGCCTTGCCTTCCAGGAACCAGGTGCGCTGCTGGAGTTCGACGGTGCATCGGCCATGATCGAAAACGCGCAGACCTTGTTCTTTCTGCCGAACTCTCAAGCTAGGCCCGAGAACCTTCAACCCTTCAATCTGTCGAATGAGCAAATCGCCTTCATCAAAGGCGAAGGCGACATGAAGGGCGGGCGTCAGGTGCTCGTGGTGAAGCGCTTCGAGGCCGCGAATTTCAACGAAAGCACGATTTTGGACGTGGACCTGTCGGGCCTGGGCGACGCCTTGCGCTTCTACCGGTCAGGGCCTTCCGCGGTCAAGGAACTGGAAAAAACCAAACAGGAATGGGGTGACCAATGGCTTGCAAAACTCTGATGAGGCTCGTTGCCGGTCTGATGCTGGCGACGTCGATCAATGCGCCGGCGCATGCCGCTATGGCTGTCATCGATGTGAAGAACATCGCCGAAGCGCAAAAGCAGCTCACGACGCTCAAAGAACAGCTCAGCACCGTCAAGGACCAGCTTGCGACCGCGAAGGAAAGTCTTTCGGTCATCACAGACCAGCTCGATACGCTTAGGCAAGTTCAGGGCATTGCAGGCGATACTTTGTCATCCATCGGTGAGATCGGAAATCTCTCCATTCCGTCCCTGAACTTCCAGTCGCTTGCGTCCAGTGTGTCGGGAGACATGGCCTGTCTCATTCCTGACTACAAGCAGCTCATGCCGACCATCAAATTTGATGAGGTGGACTTCGGCTCGATCTGCGAGCGGGGCAACGCCTACAAGTCCGGCCTGGTCGCCACTCCGGAATCGCTCACTGCGGGAACCTGGGAAGAAAAAGCCAGCATTCAGAAATCCGTTCATGAAAACCGGATTGCGACGATCACGGACGCGACGGTCAAGGGGCTGGCGCAGTCGGACGAAGCCCATGAGACGGCTGTCAAAACCCTTGAGACGGCCCAGGAATACAAGAACGCAGGCCAGAGCGCCGAGACCGTCAATGCGCGCCTGCAGGTTCTGATCGAGCTGGAAGTCGCTCAGCTCGTCGCAACCGCTCAGACCAATCAAATCCTCGCACAGATGCTGAAGATCAACGCGTCTCAGGCCCTCAACAACGGCGTCCCGATCATTAGCGAGGTCGCCGAGGAACGTAAATACAATGAAGAAGGAAGCGAATAACCATGGCGGCTTCCTCCTGCAATATCTGCGAGATTTTCTCTGCGTATCAGTCCCATGCCGATAGCACCCTCGGGACCCTCGTTAACGCGGTTCATGGGCCGTTTCAGGGGATCATCTTGAGCCTTGTCGGTGCTTGGGTCCTCTGGGCTGGCATTCAGGTCTTTTTGGGGACGCTCGACTTCGCGGGCGCGCTCAAACAAGCCATCTTCATGGTGCTTGGCTTCGGCGTCTATAAGGGTGTCGATGGTGGCTTGATCGGTGACGTGTTCGACGCGTGCGTCAATGTCATGGGCGGACTGTCCAGCGCGCTAATGGATGGCGGCGGTGGCGGCGGACTTAGCGGGCTCGATGCACTGCTGCTGGCCGTTGAGACCGGGATTGGTGGCGTCTTCAACATTGCCACAACAATCATGGGATCGGGAAGCTGGGGCGATCAAATCGTAAACACCTTCTACGGTGTGGCGCTTCTGCTGCCCTACGTCATTCTGCTTGTTCTGTTTCTCGCGCACACGTCGGTCTCTCTTTTCCGGCTCACGCTCATAATGGGCGTGTCGCCCTTTCTCATTGGCATGGCTGCCTTCCCGTTCGGCCGCAATTTGATCGGCGCCGGCGTGCGGACAATCATCGGTTCTATCGTCACCATGCTCTGCGTCACGATGGTTTTTTCGCTGGTCATCGCCAGCGTCAAAGGTCTTGGCGTTACCGCTGATGCCGAGGTTGACCCAGAAGCCTACATCGACCTGACTAGCGGCAAATTTCTGCTTGCCATGATTATGGGTTGGCTTGGTGCTGCCTTGATGTCCGAGGCGGTCAATATCGCCGGTCAGGTGTCGAGCGCGATGCTTGGAACCGTGTCAGCCGGGATCATGTCTGCCGGTGCCATTCGCGGCGCTGCCATCGGTGCCTCTGCCGGTCGAACAGCGGCGGGGGCTGCCGGTCGCGTCGGTGGCTTCATGCATAGAAAAACCTGGGAATCCTCGCGTTCGGCTCCAGGCGGGATCATCGACTCCGGCAACTCGTAAGTAACGCCCTCTCCTCCTTTTCTTCTCTCTTCGCTCCAAAGGTTGTTCGCTCATGAAACACCTCAGACTCGTCTTGTGCCTTGGTTGGCTGGTTTCCGGCTGCGCACAGTTGGAAATGCCGATTGAACCGGACGGCATCGACAAGATGCGCAAGTCGCCCTGCGCCTGCGCGGAAATCGAATTTGAGCCGAGTTCCTTTGAATGGGTGGAGGCCGCCTGATGGCTTTCATTTCTCGTTCCAAGCCCCATGCGGCGACGGTTCCGGAGGTCAAGCCGGAGCCGAAGCACGCCAACATCCTTCAAGCGGATCCGTTTGCCTACAAAACCGCTCACCGGCGCATGGCCTGGCTGTTGCGCCTGTCGGTTGGAACGAATGTCGCGCTGGCAATCTGTGTGGTGGCAAGCCTCCAGGCCCTTGTGTCGCTGGTACCGCTCAAGGAGACCGAAATCGCGCTTCTGCGTGCCGATCTGAGCGATGACCGGATCTATCGTGTCGAACCGATTTCCATGGAAGTCGATGGCTTCGAGCTGATGCTCGAAAAGCTTGCCCGGCGCTATGTGCACCAGATCCTCACCATTGACGACACCACCCAGAACACCCGTTTCAAGGAAGTCCGCACGTACTCCGATCCGGACTTCTTCAATGATTATGTGAAGACCAACAAAACAGTCATCGAAGAAGCGATCAAAGACGGCCTCAACCGCTCGATCACGATCAAGGGTGCCTATCAGGTCGATGCCTACGATGGCGTCTACCTCTATGTCGTCGAGTTTCTTCAGACAGACAGGATTGGCCGTGAACAGCCGAAGCGCCGCCATCTGCGCGCCTTCCTGGAAATGACCCCCCGTCCCCATGACGTCACGGCTGCTGAGCGGTTCGAGAACCCGCTTGGAATCCGCGTCCTCGACATGTCCATCAAGGAGCAAGCTTCCAAATGACTTTTCGATTTTTTGTTCTTTTCGTCGTTGTCACCGTCGCAGGCTCAGCCCACGCACAAACGCCTCTCGGTCAAGGTCCGGCTACGCCTGGCAGCGTCTCTACGAACACGACACCGACGCAGCGGGTTGCTGCGGCCAACTCGGTTGTCAACTCAACGCTTCCTGTCGGTTCCGTGCCGCAGGCGCAAGCCCAGGCGGCCGGAAACTTCGGTCCCCTCGCCCGCCCTGAAAGCATCGGCGGCCAGATTCAGGAGGCTTGGTCGCGCCCCGGCAAAAAGCAGGGCATCCACGTCCAGAATTTCTGTGGCGATTGCGTCTACAAAGTGCGTCTACGGCAATACATGGTCAGCGCAATCCAGTTGCCGAAAGGGGTCAAGATCAAGTCGGCCGATATGGGCGACAGTTCCCGTTTTGAGGTCAAGAAGAGGTCGGACAACACCCTTGCCG
This sequence comes from Roseibium aggregatum IAM 12614, assembly GCF_000168975.1. Taxonomy (GTDB): domain Bacteria; phylum Pseudomonadota; class Alphaproteobacteria; order Rhizobiales; family Stappiaceae; genus Roseibium; species Roseibium aggregatum. Next base: position 67,063 of record NZ_AAUW01000024.1, on the reverse strand, counting down.
TAAAGCCGACCGGGGCCGGTGTCGATAGCTCCATGCTGGTCTACACCGACGACGGCGATGTGTACTCCTTCTACCTTCGCGCCGAAGGCATCAATTCTAAGTCCGTTCCGGATGTCTCTTTCCGGATCATTGGTCCGCAGAGCGCAGGAATGTCTTTCGTTGAGTTCGACGGCAAGGGCAACCCTGTCGGCGGTGGCGGGGAAACAGCCCTTGCCACGCACAACTCAAAGGACTTTCTGCAAACCGCGAAATTCGATCCGGGCGCGCTACGCGGATGGAACCAGTACAAGCTTTGGGGCGACAAGAAACTGCGGCCCGAGCAGGTCTTCCGGGACGATCATTTCACGTACATTCAGTTCGGCGACAAGTGGAACGACGTGGAGTTGCCGACCGCCTATGTCGTGGTCGATGGCATTGACGAGCTGGTCAATACCCGCGTCCAGGGCACCACCTTCATTGTCGAAAGCACTCACCGCCTGATCACGCTCAAGTCCGGCCAGTCCTTCATGTGCATCCAGTACAAGGGAGGCCAGTGATCATGGCCGTCTGCGAATTTCTCCTTTCTCTTGGTCTGGCCACCGGCAGCTGTTCCGGCGAAGGGGACCGAGAAGTCAAGGTGGTCACCATGCCCCCGGTGATCATCGAGAAGGAAGTCGAAAAGCCGGTAGTCGTTGTCAAAGATATCGCGCCGCCGAAAGCTCCTATCCCCGCTCTCTCTTCGCCTGGCAAGGCGTCCGGCTCTTCGGATTACGTGATCGATGTCGTTGACGGCCGGATGCGTGTCCGCTTCCGGGACACGACCTTCATTGTTGACGGCGCGAAGCCGCTGATCACGCTGAAGCCCGGTCACGTCTCCGTCCAGTACGGGGAGGACTGAGCATGGCCGTCTGCGAGATCTTGGCTGCGCTCGGCCTGACCTTCGGCGGTGCATGTGGGCCGGAGCCTGTTCATCCACGCGGTTTGCCCGCCAGTGATCCGGCAGTCTTCTCTTACGAAAAGCCCGAGCCGCCGAAACCGCCAGTTCAAGCGAAGGTGGTCACCATGCCCCCTGTGATCATCGAAAAAGAGGTCATTCGGGAAGTCGAAAAACCTGTTGTCGAGACGAAAGAAGTCATCCGAACACAGACTGTCACCAAGTACATCGAACCTCCGAAGGCAGTACCGCGTCAGCCGACCGAATACGAGCTGATGCTGCAAACCGCTCTCAGAGAGCGGGCCGCCATGCAGTCGGAGCTTGCTGGCGCCGACATCACCGGGGACTTTTCCGACGCCGGTAACCGCCCCGCCCCGATGAATGCGAACCTGCCCGGGTTTCCACCGCCAGAGGGGATCGATCCGGAGAACGACCGCTATTCAGCGCCGCCGCGCTATTCGACCGGCGCAGTCGACAACACCCGTATTCTGACGGCTGACCGCTACATCACGGGCATTCTGGAAAGCGGCATCAACAGCCAGCTTGCCAACAACGGCTCTGTTGTCGTTCAGGTGAGCCGGGACGTCTACGGCTATCACGGCCGGACCAAGCTCGTGCCGAAGGGGTCGCGGATGATCTGCGAGTATTCCTCGGTCGATAAGGTCGGGCAGACCCGTGTCGGGTTTTCCTGCAGCCGGATCCTGCTCGGAGAAAGCCGAGCCGAAATCTATCAGCTCAAGGCTCACATAGGCGACGCACAAGGGTATGCGGGCCTCTCCGGCGAAGTGAACAATCGCTTCTGGGAGAAATACGGCTCCGCCATTTTGACCACGGGCATCGGGACAGCCGTCGAGGCTGCCGTGTCCGGCTCCCAACAAATCGACAGTTCGAATTCCAATATTGTCGCCAATGGCCTGTCCGGTGCCAGCGAGAACATTGGAACCATCACTGCGGCCCTCCTTGAGGACACAGTGGATCTTAAACCAGTCATCCGGATTGCCCAGGGCACCCGCGTACAGGTGCGCCCGAAGTTTGACTGGTACCTCGCCGACCCTCCCCAAAATTAAGGAGACTGGAATGCGATACACTAGAATAGTGTCTTGCGGCCTTATGGCGCTCGTCCTGGCGTCATCTACCGCACTCACGCAGGCACAGACGGTGCCAGTGGTTAGCCCCTCCTCGGTCCAGACATCGGGTGCCGCAGCGGGAGAGGTTCTGATTAAGGAGAACCTCTTTACCGTGTCGCCTGCTCTGGAAACGGAGTTGTCTGCCGACAGCGCCGTGCCGGTCCAACTGCAATTCAATGCTCAGCCGAACACGACCGAGGCCGTTGATATCAGTGGGATCACTGCCGAGGGCTTCACCCGCAAGGTCAGCGTCAACGGTGAGGAAATCGCCCAGGTGGTTGTCACGCGGCTCAAGAAAGACGCCGACTTTGTCGATCTGGAAGCCGATAAATTCACAAGCCAGTTCGGTGTTGAAAGCAACCGCCTTCTCCCGACCACGGCGATTTCCGTCAATGGCGATGAAGCCGAGTTCGTTCAGGCGGTTGCCCGGTTATCTGCGAGCGAAGAAGAAGCCGCGCCGGAAGAGGAGCTTGAAGACAAGGAAAACACTGTCGAGGACGATTCGAGCGTTGATGAGGCCGGCGGCAGTGAGAACCCGATTGCAGAAGGTTATCAGACGCCCGAACGGCTGGCCCAGGAAGAAGAGCCGGAAGAAGAACGCGATCCGAACATGACGATCAACGTCTCGACTGATGGTTGCGAGCCGCAGATCGATCTTGGAAGCGGTATCGTGCGCCAGACCGCCAAGACGGAAACGCTTGAGGACGGTATTGTCACCGAGACGGATGCCTGCTCGCCAAACGGCATTGTCTGGAACATCCAGCGCAATTACGAAGCCTGCGAGGATCTGGTTGACGAGGCCGCACTCCTTGCCCGCCCGCAATACACGTCTTTCTACAATGACGATCGCGGTGCACGCTTCGACCTGGCCGCCTGTCAGCCGGATCAGTCAATCTCCTTTGCCATTTCGGAATCCAGCGACGATTGCAAACCCGATGTCGATATTGAGGGAGAGCGTGTCACGCTATTATCGCGCCTGACCTATCGGGATCGGACAGGCAAGGACGTTGCGGTCAGCGAGTGTGCGCCCTCAGAGACGGTGTTCGAAATGGAACGGGAATACGGCTCCTGTTCGGATGTGGTCGATCTGGAGGCCGGTATCGCCAATGCGCAATACACGCTCTCCTATACAGACGAGAAGGCAAGCCGGCTGAAGGTCAGCGAGTGTCTGCCTGATGAAGACAAAGCCTACACAATCGAGGAAAAACAGAACTGTACGTTCGATTTTGATCTTGAGAACGGCGAGGCCATCGTCAACACGTCGCTTGTCTATACGAAAGATGCCAAGGTGGAAGTCAGCGTGCGCGAATGCGCGCCATCCGAAACCATCGCTCCGATCAAGATGACGGCCGAGCCGAACGGTTGTTCCATGCAGCACGACTTTGGAACAGGCGTTTCCACGGAAATGGCGATGTGGACCTATGAGTACGAAGGTCAGCTCTTCCAGGCATCCCCGTGCATCACAACCGACACCACTTACACGCATAGTCGCGTGTTCGACAAAAACGGCATCGACGTCTGCACTCCGATTGTCGATCTGGCGAGCGGCAAGGCCGTCAGGCAGTACCGCACCGAAATTATCGTGAATGGCACTTCGGAAGTGATTGCGGGCTGTCAGCCGGACGAAGCGAACATGCTTGGCATCTTTTCGACGGTGAACGGTTGCGACGATCCTGCATCGTTCGATCATGATCTTGCCGCTGGTCTCTCCTACGGTTTGGAGCGCTACTATTATGACGTTCCCGGCCGCGGAAGAACCTATGTGACCGCATGCCAGCGGAATGATCAGAAATTCACGCACTCCGTTACCACGAACGGCTGGAAATACAACGATGCCAATCTGCGTGCGCAGCAGCTCGTGGACGTTTCCATCAATGTGAACGGCAAAGCCTACAAGATCGCAACGTCCTACCTGCAACCGGGTACGTCCGAGATTGCCTATACCTTCGTTCGCAACCAGGACAGCCCAGACTACTCCCGGAAGTACTATAACGGTTGCACCGAGATGGTTCCGACCAAACGGACCAAGATCTACACGCGTCCGGACGGGTCCAGCTATTCAAAGGCATCCGGGGACGGCACCACACTGAACAACGGTGACAAGTGTCAGCGAAGCACGGAAACGCGCAAGCTGAACGGCCACCGCGTCAACATCTCGGCGAAGGGCTACACCCTTGTCGTGCGGGACGGCAGCGGCAACTACACCACCGTTTCCGGCAACTGCGGCGGGTCTTCCAAGACCCTGACCGGCAATCCCGGCTATAGCCTCGTGCGGGCGAATGGACCGGTGAGCACCTGCCGCTACCCGGAATACAAGCTGACCTATTACAACCGGATCGATGAGCGCTCCAAGGTGGTCTATCCGACCGGCAAGGTGACCTATTCGTCCTGGAAAACGGTCCGCTGGGAAACCTGACGGTTTTCTGAAACTTGCAGGGACCTGGCCTGGCCCGGGTCCCTGCCCTTTCCCCATTCTCAAAATTTATCGCAACGCCCAAGCACTGGGCGGGCATCGGAGTGAACACCCATGTCTCAGGTTCTGTTGCAAAAAATCCTTGAGCCGCTGTCCAGGCACTATGCCACGAGCGATGTTGTCGAGGTCCGGACGAAGGCTCCGGGCAAGCTGATCGTGGAGCGCCGCGATCTGGAAAACCGCATTGCCGAAGTCGATGAACCGGCTTTGACCCTGCACCGGATCAAGACCATCTGCCGAGCTTTGGCGAATATGAAGGGTCTGGAATTTGACCCCACATCCAAACCGCAGCTTTCAACGGTTCTGCCGGGCGGTCACCGCTTCGAATGCCTGATCGGCAATTCGGTTGTCTCCGGCCTGTCGCTGGCAATCCGCTGCAAACATCCTCACAAGATCACGCTGGAAGACATGGGTCTGTCCGCCGGCATGATCGACTATCTCAAATCGGCCCTCGATCAGCAGCGCAACATTGCAATCTCCGGATCGACCAATACCGGCAAGACCACGCTGCTCAACAATCTCCTGTCCTATCTGCCTGATGACCGGCGCGTCGTCAGCGCGGAAGATACGCCCGAGCTTGAGGTCAGCCGGTTCTACAATGGCGTCTCGCTTCTGGCGGCCCGCGATACCGCGCAAGGCGCAGGCCTTCGGACATGGCAGCAGCTCTACGATCACAAGATGCGTATCTCTCCGGACAATATCCTGTTCGGTGAAATCTCCACGCAAAATGCCTTCGCTGCACTCAACGTCCTCAACACCGGCGCCCGCGGTTGGATGTGCACCGTGCATGCCGAAAGCGCCGAGCTGGTTCCCGCACGATTCCAGGAGAACATAAACGCGGCCGGTCAGACCTTGCCCGACGCAGAGACGTTCATGCGCCGTCTTGTCGATCTGGTGATCCACATCAAGCGCGACCCACGGGGTGGGCGTTTTATATCGGATATTTATGAGATGAAGATGGGTCGCTATGTGCTGCGCGACCGCCAGCCGGTAAGTGCCGAGGCAGCGTGATCGACCATGCATCTGATGCGTTTGTTTGCCGTTCTGGCTTGTAGTGCTCTCGTCGGCGTGACGCTGTCCGGTTGGCACTCTTTTCTGGGGTTCAATCCCTTGCAGCCCGATTGGTGGAAGTGGCTCAGAGCCTTCTGGCTTGAGACTGGCAGCTTCCCGCCTGAAATTCTGCATCCCGCTTATGGTGGCCTAGCGTCGTTTGTCACCTTGATGTTTGTTGGCGCCATTGTCGCTTCTGGTGCCAGGTCGGAAACGATCTTTGGCGGCCGGAAGCAGAAGGACATCCACGGCACAGCCCGATGGGCTGAAACCCGGGACGTGAAAGAAAGCGGCCTTCTGTCGGAATCCGGCGTCGTCGTTGGCGGCTGGCCGATGCGGCGCGGCGTCAAGATGCTTCGCCACGATGGCCCGGAGCATGTTTTGGCTTTTGCCCCTACCCGCTCAGGTAAGGGCGTCGGCCTGGTCCTTCCCACTCTGCTCTCCTGGGAAGAATCTGCGTTGGTGCTCGATATCAAGGGTGAGAACTACGCTCTGACTGCCGGCTGGCGGGCGGCGCAGGGGCAGAGAATTTTTCGCTTCGATCCCGCGGCCGATAAAGGCTCCGTCAAATACAATCCACTCGCAGAAATCCGGTTCGGAACGGACCACGAAATAGCTGACTGCCAGAACATCGCAATCATGATCATCGATCCGGACGGCACGGGCCTGAAGGATTTCTGGATGCAGGAGGGCTACGGCTGGCTCTGCACCGCAATCTTGCATGTCCTTTACCGGATCAAAAAATCAGAAAACCGCACCGCGACACTCGCAGACGTGCGCGCGTTCATGTCGATCGGTGACGACGAGGATTCAAAGTCCATCAGCCAACAGGCCGTGGCAGCGGCGGCAAAAGCTGCGTTCGGCCAGAAGGATGGCGAGCCAGATGACGGGGAAGACGACAGTTTTGACCGGCTCTTAAAAGATATGGAGCGCTATGAGCACGGCCGCGAAGTCGTCAATGACGAGGTGCGCCTGGGCGCTGCCCGTATGCGCAAACGGTCCAGCAACGAGCGATCCGGCGTTCACTCCACCGGCACGTCTCAGCTTGCGCTTTATAGTGACCCGATTGTGGCCCGCAACATATCGGAATCCGATTTCCGCATCACCGACCTGATGAACGGCGACAAGCCGGCGACCCTCTATATCGTCATCCCGCCATCCGACATCGCCCGGTTACGTCCGTTGGTGCGGATCCTGCTCAACCAGTTCCTCACCCGTCTTACCTCTCATATGGCGTTCGAGGGCGGCCGGTCCGTCAAGCATTACAAACACCGTATGCTCTTGATGCTCGACGAGTTTACGTCAGTCGGCAAGCTGGAGATTTTCGAGAAGGCGATTGCCTTCATGGCGGGCTACGGACTGAAAGCCTTTGTCATCGTTCAGGATCTCACGCAGCTCCAGAAAACTTACGGCCGCGAACAGTCGATTGTTTCCAACTGCCATGTCCGGATCGCCTACGCGCCGAACACGATGGAAACAGCCCGGGTTCTGTCGGACATGGCCGGTAAGACCACCCTGGTTCAGAAAAAGACCTCAGCCAGCCACACCACCGGGAAAATCGGGACGAATTATTCCGAAACATTGATGGAGGTGGCCCGGCCGCTTCTCACCCCGGACGAATGCATGTCGTTGCCGGGGATCCAGGTGGGTAGCAGCGGCAAGGTCACCCGTGCCGGTGACATGCTGATTTTTGTGGCCGGGCGTCCGGCCATCTATGGCCGCCAGGTTCTCTACTTCCAGAACGAAGACCTTCAGGCCCGGGCAAAAATCCCGCTCGCCTCCCCCACTTCAATTCCTTCTCTCCCGTCGTCCAACGCAAAGGCTTCCTCATGAAGATCAGCACAGCAATCGCGCGGCTTGAAGCCGTCCAGCGCCTTTACGGCGATATCGAAATTATCGGCGGCTACCTCACCGACAATTCCCCGCTTCGCAATATCACGGTCATCAACACCGATGGCGTTGAGCTCTGGCCGAAAGACACGAGCGCCTATGCCGGCCCTGCCGAGGTCGATGGCGTGTTCCTCGACTGACCGCCACAGCACATCAAGTTTCTTCCCCGCTTTCGTTCAAGGAGTTTTTCGCCATGGCTGACAAACAACCCATTCAAAAAACCTACCTGGCCGTTCCCTATGAGCAGCGCACGGTCGCAGATGAAGCCGGTGCTATCTGGGACAAGAAGGCCAAGGCCTGGTTCACAAAAGGCACAGAGGTTCCGGAGGCGCTGAAACAGTTTCTTCCGGAAAACCAGCAGGAGCGACCTCACGAGGATCCGCGCACTGCCTTCGGTAAGTTCCTGCGTGACAACGGCGCGGAGCTGCATGGTCTTCCGGAAATGGACGGGAAGTGGCACCGCATTGCGCTCACCGGCGATGGCAAGGAAACCAACGCCAGCTATCGCGGCTTTCTGGATGGTGTTCCTAACGGCCAGTTCAAGAACTTCAAGGGCGACGATGTACCCTTGCAGTGGATCTCCAAAGGGGACGGCCTGACACAGCAAGAAAAGCAACGCCTTGTCGCCGAAGCCGCGCAGAACCGCGAGAACCGCGAGCGCGTGAGAGCTACCGAACAGGAAGCGACAGCCAAACGGGCCTTTGGAATCTGGACGAACCTGAAGTCCTGGGCCACCCCCGAAAATTGCCCTTACCTCGCCCGGAAGAACGTTCGCGGCTATGGCGTGAAAGTGGCCGACGATGGCCGCATGGTCGTGCCGCTGCGCGACGAAAACGGCCGCATCTGGTCGCTGCAGTTTGTCGGCGAAGAAAAAATCTACCTGAAGCATGGCCGAAAAGAAGGGCTCTTTCACACGATTGACCCGAGCAAGGATCTGGAAAACGGCCGAGACAAAGGCGACAAACTGACCATCATAATCGGCGAGGGCTACGCAACCGGTGCGGATGTTCATAAGGCGACCAATCTGCCGACCGCCGTTGCCTTTGATGGTGACAACCTCGTTGCCACCGCGAAGGCCGTTCGAGAGAAGTTCCCGAAAGCAAATCTTCTGATCGCAGCCGATGACGATCATCATTTGCCGAACAGAAATCCGCCCCTGCCCAACAAGGGCCTGAAGTGCGCGCAACGCGCCGCCGAGGCGGTTGGCGGCAAGGTGCTGGCTCCGAGTTTTACGCCAGCCGAAAAGGAGCGCGGGGCAACTGACTGGAACGACCTGAAACAGATCCGCGGTGAAAAAGGCCTGCTCACGGCCCTGCGAGATTCCTTTGTGCAAATGCAGAGGGAGCACGCCCGCAGTTTAGGCAAGGACAAAGGATTAGGCCGTGAGCTGGAGATGTCCCGGTGAAAAAGCCCCGGCGAATCCAGCTCATTACTTACCTCAATCCGGAGATCCACGGGCGGATCACTAGCCACGCGAAACGGACAAACATGTCCGTTTCCAAGGTTGCCGAACGAATCCTGGAAAGCGGTAAGTTTCCGGATAAGTCGCTGGATCAGGCGATCTTGCGTCTCCTGGAAATCAACGCTGACCAGGCTCGGTTGGGCAACCTGTTGCTGAAGGGAATGAATGAGACTGCGGACGGCCATATGGTCCGACAGATGCAGTCGCTTCTGCGCGACGTTCGTCAGACGCAGCAACAGATCAAGGCTTGTGTTGCAGAGTTAAAGCCGTGATTGCCAAAAAAACGTCTCTCAAGAAATGTTCCAGCGCCAAAGCTCTCGCGAAATACATAGCCGGTGCAAAGGAGAAGGGCGAAAAGCTCGATCAGTTCTGGCTTTCCAACTGCAAGGCCGGCGACGGCATCGGTGACCTGGACACGGCCATTGCGGAGATCCGCGCGACGCAGGCCTTGAATGCTCGCAGCAAGTCAGATCCGAACTACCACTTGGTGGTATCATTTGCCAAAGGCGAAAAGCCCGACATCGATGTTCTGAAGGACATTGAGACTGAGTTCGCAATGGCTCTCGGCTTGGAAGATCATCAGCGCGTGGTTGGCACCCACATCAATACTGAAAACTTCCACATGCATATCCAGTTCAATCTTGTGCATCCGGAAACCTTCCGGATGCACACCCCGTTTCGCGATTTCCAGATCTTGCAGAAGACCGCGGCCGAGCTGGAAAAGAAACACGGATTGGAGGTGGTCCAGGGCCGTGGCCCGGATAAGGACCGTATTCAGGAGGAACGCGACAATCAGCGCGCTCGGGACAAGGAAGCGAATTCCTGGGAGCAATCGTTTTCCGGATACTTGAAGGAACACAAGACCGACTTGCTTGCGGTCCTTCGAGTAGCAGAAACCTGGGAGGAATTGCACGAGGGCTTTGCACTCTACGGCGTCGGGCTTCGCCGGCGTGGGGCCGGGTTCGTGTTCCGCGATATCGACACCGGCACCATGGAAAAAGCCAGCGCCGTTGATCGGCTGTTTTCCAAAAAGAACCTTGAAGACAAGTACGGCCCTTATCGCAAACAGGACCGGCTCTTTGATCAGACAAAGCCTAAAACCAAATACCGCCGCCGTCCGCTCGATCCACGCCTCGAACAACATCCTGCCTGGAAACGCATGACCGGAGGTCACACCGGCAAGCGGGTGTCCTGGCGCCGGTTTCTGGAGCAACAGGCCGGTGTCGATGCCGAGGCCCGCGAGGCCTTGGAGCTGCAGAAGTCATATCTGCAGATCATCTCCGGCCAAGAACCGAAGAAGATCCGCACTCGTCAGATTAGGTCTCGGAGATCCAAAGGGATGTCACGGTGAATGTAGTCCGGCAGGACCTAATTCGTTGATCAGATCGAGAGCGCGAAGCTCAAGAAGCTCCTGGCAGAGGCAGTGCTCGACAACGCCATGCTGAAGAACAGCGCTTCAAAAAATTTGCGACAACACCTCCTGCCCTCAGTGCTCCGCTAGGTTTTTATATTTGCAAAAGCCTGTGCCTCTTCAAGAGTTCGATCAGCACTTCGCGAGCGTGCTGCCGGTGGATATGGTGGCGCTCTCGAGCTGCCGCTGGGTCGCCTTTTCGGATTGCGTCGAAGACGGCGCGGTGGTCCTCGTTGGATTTGACCGGCAGCGGGCGAAAATAGAGTGTCATGGCGCGGGCCCGACGAACCTGGTTGGACATCATCGAAACGATGGACTGTATCCGTGAATTGCCGCCAAGGCGGACAAGCTCGGCGTGGAAGTCGTCGTCGGCGATGGCCCAGGCGTCCCGGTCTTCACGCTTCAACGCTTCTTCCATCGATTCGATCGACTGTTTGAGCGCGACCAGATCCTTTTCCGAATAGCCTTTTTCAGCGGCTTCTTCGGCAGCAAGGCTCTCCAGTTCGGTCAGGATCGCGTAGATTTCCTCCATGTCCTTTAACGACAAGGTGGCGATGCGAACACCCTTGCGAGGCCGTACCTCCAGAAGGCCTTGCTGGGCAAGCATCAATGTCGCCTCACGCACCGGTGTGCGGGACATGCCAAGCCGGTCGGCAAGTTCGCTTTCGAGATGATCGGAGCCTGCCGCCAGTTCACCGTCGAAAATGAGCTGGCGGATCTGTTCCATGGCCTGGGTGGTGATGGTCTTTTGTTTCGGAGCCTCAAGCACAGTCAAACTCCCGGATTTTCTGCCCCTTGCGATCCGACTCATAGATGGCCTGTTCGATTGTAATCACCTTCAGGTAGCTCCGCGCCTCGTTTTCCAGCGGCTTTCCATCCAGGAGACCGTCTACAACATGGCTTATCAGATTCTTGACGCAATCGCCGCCAAAGCCAGGCCAATCCTGTGCCGCCAGCAGAAGAGTTTCATCCTTGTCGCCGAAATGACGCAAGCGCACCGAGCCGTCGCCTTTCAATGTCAGCGTTCCCCGAGTGCCCTCCAACAAAGCTTCACCAAGTGTGGTTCTGCAATTTTCGGCTGCGTGGTCCAGAAGCCTGTTGCCGTCGAAGAGCGCTCTCACCCCGTTTGAATAGTCGAAAATGAAGTAACCGGCATCCTCACCCTTGATGGCCGGGTTGAGCCTGCGAAGATCCGCATAGACCGCCTCGGGCTCGCCAATGAGGTAGCGAAATGTGTCGATCCAGTGAACACCGGTTTCATGGATCAGCAATCTGGGCATTTCCTGAAAATACGGTTGCCGGTCCAGGTAGGCATTCGGCCCCTGCCCGTCCCCTGTGCGCAGCCGGAAAGTTACCTGAAGCAAATCGCCAAGCAGCTGCCGTTCCAGAGCCTGTCGGATTGTCCGGTACCAGGGCTGGAAGCGGAAGTTTTCATGGATGACGATGGTCACGCCGGCTCCTTCTGCCAGCTTCGTTGCCTTCCGGGCTTCCTCGAGCGAGGTACAGAACGGTTTCTGACAGATGATCGTCTTCACCCCCTTCCTGATGGCAAGCTCGATGGCTCTGAAATGCGTTGGCGGCGGCGTGATGATGTCCAGCAGGTCTGGCTTCGCCATCTTCAGCATGCACTCCAGATCACTGAAGGCAGTCAGTCCAGTAGCCTTGGCTTTCGCGGGATCCTGATCACAGGAACCGACCAGCCGAACCCGTTCGACCCTGCGCCAGGCATCATAGTGAAACTGGGCAAAGTAGCCCGCTCCAAGACAGGCAACGCGTAACGTGTCCGAGACGCCCAAGTCTTTTGCAGAGTCTTCGTTCATCTTTTTTCGTCCTCCCGCACACTCCTGAAATCGGCAGAAGACCCGAGGGCTTTCCCTGTTTCGAAGCGGCAATTCCATCATTGGAATTTTGATAGTCGACATTAGCGCCGTTGACAAGGGATTGAGTAGCGTATACGCAGTTGAATGTGTAAATTGATACGGCCTTGGAGCGGCCGTGGGAGGAGATTGAAATGCTTAACAAGAAATCCTTGAGCCGCCTGCTGATGAGCGCGGCAATTCTCACTATGGCCATGAGCGGCGCACAAGCTGTCGAAACATTACGATTCAGCCATACAGACAACCCCGGCGGATCCCGTCAGCAGGCTGCCGAACTGTTTGCGGAGAAGGTCGCGGAATATACGGACGGCCGTTACGAAGTGCAGATCTTTCCGTCCGGATCGCTCGCAAACGATCCGAAAGCCATTGAACTGCTGCAGCTTGGCGGCATCGACTTCACGGTTTCGGCCACGGGCAGCTACGCCACGCACATGCCGACGCTGAACCTCACGGCCATGCCGTTCCTGGTTGACACCTACGAGCAGGGTTGGGAGCTCTATGACAATTCCGAATGGCTGCAGGGAGAATTCGCCAAGCTGCCGGAAAAGGGTTTCCGGGTACTGTCGACATGGGAAGCCGGCTTCCGCAGCTTCACCACCAACGAACCACTGAATTCGCCAGAAGACGCCAAGTCCATGAAAATGCGCGTCTTCCCGAACGACATGATCCGCTGGTCGATGGAAGCCATCGGCTTCCAGACGGTCGTCATGCCGATCACCGACGTCTACATTTCCATTCAGCAGGGCATCGTCAACGGCCAGGAGAACCCGGTCGACACCATCAAGTCACTGCGGTTCTATGAAGTTGCGCCCTACATAACGCTGACACGCCACGTCTACAGCCCTCTGCCCCTGACGGTGGCCGAAAAGACCTGGCAGTCCTTTTCCGACGAAGACAAGGAAGCCGTGATGAAAGCTGCAGCCGATTCCGCAGCCTTCAGCCGAAACCTCGTCAAGAGTTCGGTTGAAAGCCAACTCACGGAAATGCAGGAATCCGGCGCCACGGTCAGCGTTCCCGATATCGCGCCGTTCCGCGAGGCGGTGCAGTCGGTCTACGCAAAGGCCAAGGATGTCTACGGCGAGGAAGCCGTCGACCAGATCCTGTCCGATGCGGCAGCGATCCGCGAAAAACTCCCGGCCGAGAACTGATCAGGCAACGAGATCAACGCACGGGTGATCGAGCCGGTTGCCCGTTGAACAGTTGATCGTTTCTTGTGGGTCGGAGCGCCAAACGGCGTTCGAAAGAACGCAGGGTGCTCCGGGGCTCAACTGTCGGAACCGCACGTCACGCGGCGGTTCTGGCACTTTTCAAAAAGAGACGACCCTTGGATTACCGAGATCACTATCCGGCTGCGCTTCGCTGGCTCAGCCACCTGGTCGATATATGCCTGGCGCTCGGCGGCTTTTCGATCGTCACCCTGGTGTTCTGCAACGCCTGGCTTCGCGGCTTCGCCGGCTTCGACCTTGCTTGGTCGCTGGAAGTGACCAGCTTCCTGCTGCTCTGGAGCACCTTTATCGGCTGTGCAGCAGCGGTTGCCCGAGGCGCGCACATGCGCGTTACCGAAGTTGTCGAGAAACTGGTGCCGCTGACGGGTCAACGTGTCTTGTCGATCGCAATCGACGTGATCATCGTCGTCCTGCTGCTCAGCCTGATCTACACCGGTATCAATATCTCGGTCCACACCTGGGCACAGAAGACAACCGTTCTCTACTGGCCTGTCGGTCTGCTTTATGCGTCCATGCCAGCCGGCATGACACTGACCCTGATCTTCCATCTCTTCAACATGGTCTACGACCTCAAAAATCCTGTCGTTCCTCATGCAGCGCACTCAGATGGCGGCGAGGCCCTCTCATGATCCTGATCTTCGTTGTTGCGGTCTTCCTGACCTCCGTTTTCATCGGCATTCCGCTGGTCTGGGCAATTCTGATCACCGCTGTCTTGCCGATCATCGTCTTTGACCTCGGCTACCCCTTGCAGGCGCTGTTCCTGAATTTTATCGGCGGGGTGGAGCCGAACCACTTCCTTGCGATCCCGCTCTTCATCGTCGCCGGGGAAATGATGAGCCGCGGGGGTGTCGGCCTGCGCATCATCGGCTTTGCAAGGGCTGCCTTCGGCTTCATGGCAGGCGGGCTCGGCATGGTCGTCGTCGGCGCATCCATGATTTTCGGTGGCATTTCGGGTTCGGCCATTGCCGACAGTGCAGCCATCGGTTCGGTCATGATCAAGAACATGTCCCGCGAGGGCTACAACACCGCCTTCGCTGCCGGTCTGGTGGCTGCAGCCGGGACGATCGGCATCATCATCCCACCATCCATTCCGATGCTGATCTACGGCTTTGTCGGCAACGTTTCGGTTGCCGATCTCTTCCTCGGTGGCATGGTTCCCGGCATTCTGTTCGGCGCCTTGTTCATGGCTGTTTGCTACTATGTCGGCAAGACCACCAAGTGCGACCCCGGTGGGCGCACAACGACCTTCAAGGAATTGACCAGTTCCTTCATCGGTACCGCCCCTGCCCTGTTCATGCCGATCGTGATCCTCGGCGGCATTTTCACCGGCTGGGTGACACCGACGGAAGCCGCGGCCCTTGCCGTCGTCTACGGTCTGATCGTCACAACGGTTGTCTACCGGGACTTCAAACTCCGCGATCTGCCGCGTCTTCTGATCGACAGCTTTGTCACCAGCGCGGTGGTGATGGTCGTGATCGGCGCAACGACAGTCCTTGGCTGGCTGATCACGCTTGAACAGATGCCCCAGATCCTGGTCGGTTTCGTGCAGGAATTTTCAACCGGACCCTGGATGTTCCTGCTCTTGGTCAACATCGTTCTGCTGGTACTAGGCCTAGTGCTTGATCCGGTCCCGGCAATCCTGCTGACGGCGCCGCTGTTTCTGCCGACCGCACAGGCCTTCGGTGTCGATCCGGTCCACCTCGGCGTGATCATGACGTGCAACGTTGCCGTCGGCCTATTCACACCGCCCGTAGGCGCAACACTTTATGTTGCCTCGCGGATCTCCGGTGTCGGCGTACTGTCGATTGCTCGGAATATGGCACCGCTCTACATCGCCGCCATCGCCGCGCTGCTGGCTGTCACATACATACCCTTCCTTTCGATGGGTATGGTGAACCTGTTCCGCTGAGGAGAAGAGCATGTATGCCGTAACGGTGGTGTTCCAGATCAAGGTCGAGGCGGTGGAGGATTTTCTGCCGCTCATGATCGCAAACGCCGAAGCGTCCCTGAAGGACGAACCCGGATGCAGGCAATTCGACGTCTGCACCGACCCCGATCGCCCCGGCGATGTGTTTCTCTATGAACTTTATGACGATGCCGCCGCCTTTCAGGCGCATCTGCAAACCCCCCACTTCAAGTTGTTCGATGCAAAGGTTGCCGGGATGATCGCGCAGAAAACGGTCCGAACCTACGCGAAGGTGGCCTCATGAGCCCCTGGCAGGTTTTCGCGGTCAAATATGCCGACAGGAATGCGCGCACGCGCAAGGACAGTTTCCTGTTCGACGACAACCACGACCAGCCACACGAGATGGATTACTTCATCTGGGTGCTGCGGCGGCAGGACGAGATCATTCTGGTCGACACAGGTTACGACGGCGAGGAAGGTGCGCGGCGCGGCCGTCCTGTCCGGCTCAATCCGGTAGAGGCCTTGGCCCCTCTCGGCATTGAACCTGAGGCCGTGACGACCATCATCGTCACCCATCTGCATTATGACCACGCGGGCGGCTTGAAGCATTTTCCCAATGCCACCATCCATCTGCAGGCAGCGGAAATGGCTTTCGCCACAGGTCCCTGCATGTGCCAGGGCGCGATGAAGGCTCCCTACACCGCGGACCATGTCTGTGAAGCTGTGCAAAGGCTCTACTCCGGGCGGGTAATCTTTCATGAAGGAGATGGCGAAGTCCGGGAAGGACTTACAGTTCATCGCATTGGCGGGCACAGCAAGGGATTGCAGGCGGTTCGTGTACTGACAGAAGCCGGCTGGATGTGCCTGGCTTCCGACGCAGCGCATTACTACGAGAATTTCCTGGACGCCAAACCGTTCCCGATCGTGGTCGACATGCAGGACATGCTGGACGGTTTTGGCACCATTCAACGTCTCGCCAGCTCGGTAAACCTTGTTGTACCGGGACATGATCCGCTGGTGCGCACGCTCTTTCCGCAACACGGCCCGGACCACATCTTCCGTCTCGACCGCGGCCCGCTCATGGGGATTCGCTCATGAAGCTGGGCGTGATCGCGGATGATTTTACCGGAGCCTCTGACATCGCATTGATGTTGTCGGAAGGCGGCATGACGGCGGCTCAATATGTCGGTGTCCCCGATGTTCCGGCACTTGCGTCGGTGGACGCCGGCATCATCAGTTTGAAGTCCCGAACGATCCCAGCTGCAGAGGCAGTTGCCCAGTCTCTGCGAGCCTGCGACTGGCTGACCGATCAGGGATGCAAGCAGATTGTCTTCAAGATCTGTTCGACGTTCGATTCGACTGACGAAGGCAATATCGGCCCGGTGGCGGAAGCCCTTGCCGACAGGCTTGGCGAGACGTGTGTGATCGTCTGCCCGGCCTTTCCGGAAAACGGACGAACCGTCTACCAGGGACATCTCTTCGTCGCAGACAGGCTTTTGAGCGAAAGCGGCATGCGACACCATCCGTTGACGCCAATGGGCGACCCGGACATCCGGCGCGTGCTGGCTCGTCAGACGTCTTGGGCAGTCGGTCATGTCTCCCTCGATCACGTGGCAGATGGTCCGGCGGCAATCAACCTCGCCTGCCCTGCCGACTGCAAGTCGATGGTGATTGTGGATGCAGTCCGCAACGATGATCTTGCGACCATTGGGCGGGCAATCGCGGCGCGAAAGCTTCTTGTCGGGGGCTCGGGCATAGCCCTCGGCTTGCCCAAGAACTTTGGCCACGCGCCTGCGGGAAGCAGTTGGACCGGACATTCGGGCAAAGCCGTGGTTCTGTCCGGTTCATGTTCAATGGCAACTCGCGCTCAGGTCACGCGCTACAAGGCCATTGCCCCCTCGCGTGAATTGAACGTCGATGACATCATGGCGAAGACACTGTCGGTGCAGGAAATCGCCGGTTGGGTGCTTCGCCAGGAAGCATCGCCCCTGCTTTATTCCTCCGCCGACCCTGAGGTGGTGCGAGCAGCCCAACAAAAATACGGCAGGGTAAAAAGCGCGGCGGCGATTGAGGAGCTTTTTTCCGATCTGGCGGCGTCACTGTTCAGCGCCGGCGTCAGCCGAATGGTGGTCGCTGGCGGCGAAACGTCAGGGGCCGTTGTTTCCGGTCTCGGAGCAAACACGCTGGATATAGGTCCTAAGATTGCGCCGGGTGTTCCCGCGCTCAAGGTGAGCGGTCAGCCGCTGGCGCTGGCGCTGAAATCAGGCAACTTCGGTGGGCCGGACTTCTTCTCCGAGGCGCTAAGCGTTCTGGAGACAAGCCAATGAGCGAAAGCGCAACCACCCGCGAACAGATTTGCCTGATGGCAAAATCGATGTTCGACCGTGGTTTGACACATGGATCGACCGGCAACCTTTCCGTTCGTCTGTCGGATGGCACATTGCTCGTTACCCCGACCGGCTCCTCCATGGGGTTTCTGGACCCGGCCCGGATCAGCCATCTTTCTGTCCAAGGCGAACTGCTTTCGGGTGACAAGCCGACGAAGGAAATCCCGCTTCACACGGCTTTTTACGAGACCCGCCATTCGGCAGGTGCGGTCGTGCATCTGCATTCGTGCCACTCGGTCGCGCTTTCCCTGTTGCCGGAGATCGATCCGGACAACGTTCTGCCACCCCTGACGGCCTACGGGATCATGCAGCTTGGCAAGGTGAAACTTCTGCCGTTTTTCGTGCCGGGAGATCCGGCAATGGGAGACGCGGTCCGCGGACTTGCGGGCCGTCGCTCTGCCGTACTGCTGGCCAACCACGGGCCCGTTGTTGCCGGCCGGGATCTGGCCGCCGCCGTCCATGCCATGGAAGAGCTGGAAGCAACAGCCAGGCTTGCCCTTCTGCTACGCGGCACCGCCGCATCGGCGCTCAATCCGGACCAGATCGGCCGGATCGTCGAGCGCTACGACGTTGATTGGATTTGAGGAACAGTCCCATGAAAATTGCCCTGATAAAAGGTGACGGTATTGGCGTCGATGTCGCGGAAGCAGCCATTGCCGTGCTGGAAACAGCCTTGAAGCACACAGGAGAACCCGCGCCCCGCTATGACGAGATCCAGGCAGGGGCGGGTTACTTCAAGGAGACTGGCCTCGACATCGAAGACGGCGGAGAGGAACGCGCGGGGCTTGCCGATGCAATTTTCCTTGGGGCCATCGGCCTTCCCTCGATCCGGCATGCAAACGGCACGGAGATCTCGCCGCATTTGCGCCTGCGCGATCGCTTTGGGCTTTATGCGGGTGTTCGTCCGGTCAAAGCCTATCCCAACGCACCGCAAAGGCTCGCCGATCCGCGCGCTGCCGGTATCGATCTCGTTATCCTGCGAGAATCTACCGAAGGGCTGTTCTACTCTGCAGCGGCACACAAGCGCAGCCTCGTAGTCAATGATGACGAAGTGCAGGACGTTTTGCGCATCACGCGCAAAACCACCACCAAACTGCATCGCTTTGCATTCAACCTTGCCCGCAAACGGCGCGAGCGCGGCCATCCGGGCAGGCTCACCTGTGTCGACAAGGCGAATGTGTTCACCTCTCTGGCCTTCTTCCGCCAGATCTTCGACGAAGTGAAATCGGAATTTGCCGACGTGCCTGTCGGTTACAATTACGTCGACGCTCAAGCACTCGACCTAGTGCGCAAGCCCTGGGAGTTCGACGTTTTGGTGATGGAAAACATGTTCGGCGACATTCTTTCGGACCTTGCCGGTGGCCTGGTGGGTGGCATGGGCATGGCCGCCTGTGGGGAGATCGGCGACACCACCGGTTTGTTTCAGCCTGCCCACGGCAGCGCCCCCGACATCATGGGAGAAGACAAGGCCAACCCGCTGGCCGCGATCTTGAGTGCTGCGCTGATGCTGGACTATCTCGCCGAGAAGTTGGACAAGCCCTCCCTTGCCGATGCCGCAGAGTTGATTGATTCGGCAGTGGAAACCGGCTTTTGGCACAATGCGTTGCGGCCGATTGAATTCGGCGGCGACATGGGGACAAGAGCGGTGACGAAAGAGTTGCTTGGTCGGGTTGCTCAAACGGGCATAGGCCGCAAGAACCGCTGATCCGTCGAGTTTCTTCGTGTCCTGGTCAGCCCCGTTGAGCCAATCCCCGACTTTCTGCTTGAACCTGCGAATGCGTCTGGGGACGATATTGCTTTGACTCATCGGTACCACTTCTGAAATTGAATTGCTCGGTTGGCATTGCCAATTTGTTGATCTGGTTTCAGTTTGGTAGATCGCTGTTATGTTTCCAAGTTCAGGGCTTGTCACGGCAACTTCTCGAAAGCGTAGCAAGAGCATGGATGCCGGGTTTCAGTTGGCCTTGGTCACGACGTACCATTCCGCCATCGTCAGCAGGCGGTGATTGCGAATGTGTTGAGCCCAACGATGTGAACGGGGTGGAACGAAATGATTGCGGAGAGCGGAGAAGATCGAGACGAAGCGTTGCAGACCTCCAGGCGACCGAAAACCCTGCATCGTTCTTTCCCGTTTTCGCAAAGGCACATGGGAACCCTCGGCCCGATTATTCAATCCTTTATATGAGCGATGGTCGATGGTCGGCATGACAAGGCGTTTGGCCGCACCATAGGAACGCAGCTTGTCGGTGATCATGCGCTTGGGTGCGATACCCTGTTTCTTCAGAAGCCGGGTCAGCAACCGCCTGGCTGCCTTGGTGTTGCGACGGGTCTGCACGATTTCGTCGAGCACATATCCGTCCTGATCGACGGCGCGCCAGAGCCAGTGCTTCTTGCCAGTAATGACGATGCGCATTTCATCAAGAAACCAGACATCACTGCGGGATGGCTGCTTGCGGCGCAAACGGCGTGCATAGACGGGACCGAACTTTCTGCCCCAGCGTCGGATCGTTTCGTAGGAGACCGTGATACCGCGCTCCAGCAGCATTTCTTCGACCATGCGGAGGCTGAGCGGAAACCGATAATAAAGCCACACAGCGTGCGCAATGATCTGAGGCGGAAAGCGATGGCGTTTGTAGCTGACAGATACGGTCTTCATATCAGTGGGTCTAACCCGTAAGCGCCTGCCCCATCGTTAACGTGATAACCCCCGAAACGGAAGTTAATCGACGGCGTTGCTTAGGCTTTGTAAACTTGACGCCCGTCCATCCAAGTTTGGACCACCTTGATATCCTTAAGGCTGTCCGGGTCGACAACACGCGGATCCTGCTCGAGGATCACCAAATCGGCAAACTTGCCAGGCTCCAGACTTCCGATCTCATGGTCGGAGAACAATTGCCACGCGGCCTCAGACGTGACCGCCCGAATGGCCGATTCCACAGAGATGCGTTCCTGCGGGGCCAGAACGTAATCCGGCTCCTTCCATGTTTTTCGCGTGACCGCCATCTCGATCATGTGCAGTGGCACGGGGTCGGTCACCATGAAGTCCGAATGCAACGTAAAGCCGACACCGGCGTCTTCGACACTCTTGCAACGGTCGAGCAATTGCGCCTTTTCCTCGCCAAAGACCTCGTCGCGCATCGCAACGCCCCAGTAATGGACATGGCCGATCAGGAAACTCGCCGAAACGCTGAGGTCCTTCATGCGTTCGATCTGTTCATCGTGCAGAATCGAGCAATGCTCAATCCGTGCTCGGACGCGTGACATGTCAACACCCGCGTCGCGTACCACCTCACAGGCATCGAGAACGTTGTCGATCGCAGCGTCACCGTTGCCGTGAATCGCCAGATGCCAGCCCTTCGTAGCTCTATCCACCGCAAGTGCGACCAATTCCTCACGGGGCGTGTAGGCCAGTCCGTAATTATCAGAATTCAGGTAGGGCTCTCGCTGCAAACCGGTGAATCCCTGGTTCGAGCCATCAGCGACCAGCTTGTAGCCAGCGATGCGCCCGATGGCGTTTCCCGTGCCGGGGCGGACACCTGCCTCGTCCCATGCCTCGGCGCCGATGGTATAGAAGGGATACGCCCGTATGCGCGCCGGCAGGCGCCCTGAGGCGGCGGCTTCGAGCAGCACCTGTGTGTCCACGGGTGACTGCGAGAGGCCGCCAAGGCTCAGTTCACTAACGGTCGTCAGACCATGTTGACCCCATTTCGACAACAGACCGACAACGGCGTCGACCGGGTCTGTTGTGGCCAGCGCAGGGTAAGCCCCGAGAACTTGCAGGAAGGCCACGTTGTTCTTCATGACACCGGTCAGGTTACCATCCTTGTCGCGGACGAATTCCGCACCTGGTGGGTTCTCAACATCGGTGGGAACTCCGGCGACTTGGAAGGCCGTCGAGTTGGCATAGGCCAGATGCCCGGACGCGTTGAAGACGAAAATCGGATGATCCGTAGAGATTGCGTCGAGATCCGCGAACGTCAGTTCATCCAGACCTTCCTGCACAGCGGGGTCGAAATTTCGAAAAACGAGCCATTCCGCGGCAGGGGTTTCGGCGGCGCGCCGCGCGATATGATCTAACACTTCGGCGACTGTAGAATACGTCGCCATCCCTACGTATTCCATCACCGCATCGACGACCGACCCGGCGATGACATGGGTATGCGGATCGATGAAACCCGGCAAGACGGTTTTGCCGTCTAGATCAACGACAAGCGCGTCGGTACCAGCGACAGCGCGGACCTCACCATCGGTTCCCACCGATAGAATACGGTTTCCTTGGATTGCGATCGCTTCCGCCTCGGAAAAGCGATCATCCACGGTCAAGACGGTGCCACCAGTGAAGACGATCGTTGTGTTGGACCGTGCCCCCACCTGCGTCGGCAACATGGCCGCGAGAGTTGCCGCTGCCGCACCGCCTTTCAGGAAATCACGCCGTCCGAGATTGCCCAGGTCAAAGCCCCAATTACAGGACCAGCCATCGACAGTTGCCGCTTTTTCTTTAAGCTCGCTGACGGCATCATTCGAGCAAAACAGCTTTCCGAAATCCGCGCTGCAACAGGCGCATCCGTAGACAAGCTTGGTCATTTAACTCGCTCTCAGAAGTTGGTCGATCTAACGTGGGGCCTGAGCATCTCAGCGTTGAGGCTACCGCAGACTGCATACAGTTAGCTCACATTATACTGAAGTTGCGTTGGTAAAGTCATGGGCCGGTTTATCCGAATTGCCGGCATCTGGCGGTCAACCGTGTTCGCAAATGCAATGAAGGGTAAGCGGTGTTTTCCTCGCACATTGACCAAGCTCGATTAGGCTTTACGAAAATGCCGCTACGACATTGATGGCAAGAATGCGCCAAAAGCGGACCTAACCCAGTTGTCGCTGATGCAATAAGACAGTCGAATTAGAGATTGGTCTTCAGAAATGTCCTCATGCTCTCGGGTGCGCGTCCCAATATCCTCGAAAGTGCGGGGTCTGTCGCCGCGAACTCTCCTGCGCGGGCAGCGCGGTAATATCCCAACATAACGGCCACTGCCCCCTCAGGAACCCCTGCGGCCCGCGCATTCGCTTCCACTTGCTCTTCGCTCACTACGGTCCTCGAAACTGGCTTCCCCAGAATTTCCCCGGCGATAAGCGCAAGATCGGCAAGGTCCAGGCTCTCGCTTCCGGTGAGCGGTGCTGTCGGGCCGTCGACCACTGCGTGCCCGACAAGCAATTCCGTGTCGGCGGCCGCGAGGTCTTCATGGGTCGCCCATGCAACCTTGCCGTCTTCGGGACCTTCCAGCTTGCCCGCGTCGAAACCGCGCTTGTTCATCATCAGCGCACTTGCCGCATAGAAACCGTGACGCATTGCTGTCCAGGCAATACCCGACTCCGCCAGCATGGCCTCTGTTGCAGCATGATCCCGGCCAGGCGGGAAATAAGACGTAGCCGAACTGGATATCTGACTTGTGTAGAAGATGCGCTCTACGCCAATGTCGCGCGCGACACTGATGGCGGTGGCGTGCTGCTCCAACGGGTTGCCACCTGTCGCAGCGGCGTTGGAGGATATCAGGAGAAGTCGTTTTGCACCGGCCCACGCATGGCGAAGGCTGGCGGCATCACTGAAATCGCCTTGGCGCACGCGCACTCCGCTTTCCTCTAACTCCAAAACTTTGTTTGGATCTCGCACGCTGACACCGATCTCTCTGGCCGGCATATGAAGCAACAGGTTCTCGACGACCTTGCGGCCGAGTTTGCCAGAGGCGCCGGTAACAATGAGCATTGTTGTATTCCTTTGATTGAGAGTTCCGCTCGGACGCGGAACTTCTGCAACCAACCTAATTGCAGTCCATTTTATTGATAATCCGCCAAATCTCGAATAGTCTGTTCTCTATGAAGAACAATGTGCCTCCGAACGACCTGCAGGTGTTTCTGACAGTGCTGAACGAAGGAGGTTTCCGGGCTGCGGCCAAACGGCTGGGGCTTGCGCCATCAAAAGTCAGCACGACGGTCTCGCGGATCGAGAAGCAACTCGGTGTGCCTCTTCTGCTGCGAACCACTCGAAGCGTCAGGGCAACGGAACAAGGCCAGGCCCTGGCCAGTCGCATACAGCCTCTGATGCATGAGATGGATGCGGCTTGTTTGGAAACGCTGCACTCGGCAGACTTCGTAAAAGGGCGCTTGAAACTGAACGTTCCAGGAGCGGTCATGCCGGACATCCTGCCGCCCCTTATCGTGGAATACCAGCGGAGACATCCGACCGTGGAGGTCGAAATCGTTATGGAGAACAGTCTCGTCGACATCATTGAGGCAGGATGCGACGCGGGCATCCGCTACGGCGCGTCCGTCGAGAAGGATATGATTTCCGTTCCAATCGGTCCTCGCGTGCAGGAGATAGCGCTTGCGGCGGCACCCTCCTACATCGAGAAGTACGGCCTCCCTGAAACCCCACATCAACTGACGGATCATTATGCGATCCGATACGGCCTGAACGGCGGACCGCTTATTCCCTGGAAGTTGCAAAACGGAGATGAAACCGCAAACGTTAAGCCTTTGACACGACTCATTCTAAGCGTGAACGCATTGAACACGGGCTTGAGCTACGCCCAAGCCGGACTGGGCATTATCGGCACGTTCCGCAACTGGCTTGAAGATGACCTCCGCGCCGGAACTCTCGTTCCGGTTTTGCCAGACTGGTGGGCCGAAGAAGAGGGGCCACGCCTCTATTATCCAAGCCGGTTCACATCGACGCCTTTGCGGGCATTCATTGATCTTTGCCGCAATGAAACTTCACTCGGGTAATTTTTTAAGGCTTCCGCTTTGGGCCGACAGCAGACTTCAGCCGATTGTTCGTCCCGAATAATTCCACGGCAAAAGCATCATCGATGGGCTCTGTTGCAAACTTTGCGTCCCGACAGATTTCGGCCTATTCCGGCAATCCAGTTCAAGCTTCAGCATCTTGAAGATGGTTTTCGAGCATGGTCATCGCTTCAGCCAGAGCACAGGGACCGATGCCGAACGCTCGTTCGACAATGCGAGCCTTGCCGAGAATGTCATTTGTGAAGTTGAAGATGCCGGCTTGCCCCTTGCGCAGAGCACGCATCACTTCAAATCCTTTGATAGTCGCATAGGCAGACTTCATGGTCTCGAAACCGCGTACCGGCTGGATCAGCTGTTTCAGCTTGCTGTGATCGGCCTCGACGATCTTGTTGAGATAATTGACCTGGCGATGTTCGGTTTCTTTGGCGCATTTGCCTTCCGTCTTCAGCTCGGAAATGGCAGCACCATAAGTAGGGGCCTTGTCGGTGTTGATCGTATGGGGCTTTTCCCAGTCTTTCAGGCCTCTTAAGGCTTTGCCCAGGAACCGCTTCGCCGCCTTGGTGTTCCGGGTGAACGAGAGATAGAAATCGATTGTGTTACCGAACTTGTCCACGGCCTGGTAAAGATGGGTCCATTTCCCGCGAACCTTGATGTAGGTTTCATCGACCCGCCAACTGCCCGAAGTCGGTCGGCGCCATTGCCAGCGCAACCGTTTTTCCATTTCAGGCGCATAGGTCTGCACCCACCGGTAGATCGTGGCATGATCGACCCACACACCGCGCTCGGCCATTATCTGCTCAAGATCCCGGTAACTGACCCCATACCGGCAATACCAGCGAACAACCCACAACACGACTTCGCCTGTGAAATGACGGCCCTTGAATGCATTCATGAAATCAACAACCTGCTCTGCAAAAGCTGCTTCTCACACCACGGACAAAAATTTGCAACAGAGCCGCCTTGCGCCCGGCACCCTACTTATTGCAGGCGGCGGCGATCAGCAATGCGCCGGTATTGGCGCGGGTGTGACGCAATCGGGCATCGGGTCGGTCACGCTGGGGACAGCGGGTGTCGTCATTTGCTCCTTTGATGAGCCGCCATTCGACGCAAACGGTGACATTCCCGCGGAAATCCATGCCTATCCCGGCAAATATATCTGCGAGGGCTTGCAAAACACCGCGGGCGCGGCTTTGAAATGGCTGCGCAATCTGGTGCAGGATGCAGCCCAGGGTGGAGAAGTCGAATATCGACTATTTAACGATATGGCGGCGAAGGTGGATCCCGGAACAGGCGGCCTTCTGTTTCTTCCCTATCTGGCGGGCGCGAGCGCGCCGCAATGGAACGGTTCGGCCACAGGAACCTATCACGGCCTGACCCAGGGACACGGTATTGGAGCCATGTCTCGGGCGATTATGGAAGGCGTTGCCTATCAGAACGCGCTTATCCTGAAGAAATTTGAGACGATTGGGCGCGAACTCACCGAAATCCGGCTTACCGGTGGCGGGGCCAAATCTCCGCTTTGGTCCCAAATCCAGGCTGACATTTACGGCCGCCCGGTCAAACGGCTGAAAGAGGACGAGGCCGGTCTCCTTGGATCTGCCATTCTCGCAGCTTTTGGTGCCGGGCTGTTCCAGTCTATCGACCAAGGCGTCGGGTCTATGGTGCGAACACTGGAAACCTATGAGCCGAAACATGAGAGCGAGACCGTTTACGCCGAGGGGCTTCAACGTTTTTCGTTGTTGTATGACTCATTGTATCGGAACTGAGATCCGTCCGATGCAACCGAAGAATAGTCAATTCCCTTAATCGGCAACGGTCAATTGGTCGATCAAAAATGATTCATTCTGGCCACTCGTACAATGCAGAGCGTGAGCCAGCTGCTCTCCATCCTCACATTTGCTGCAGTTGCAACAAGAGTCTGCTTTTAGGACCTGCTCACGTTCGACAGAATGTCGATTTTGGGGACGCCTTGCTGACAGTCGGGTTTCGGTAGATAGAGTTCCCTCCCCGCCACCCATCACTTATTTGAAACCTTCGCCGCGATTCGATTCCAATCATTCATTGGACCTTGGTTCGGGGATCTTCGACACTGCGGTCATGGACCCCGGTGACGATCTCCTTCTGCTCAAGCGCGTGGACCCCGTCCGGAACATGAACCGGTTCTACCACCTGTCGGTCGAACCCACCTTGTTCGGCGGATTCGCCGTGCGCCGGTCATGGGGACGTGTGGGCACCTGGGGGCGGACCCGCCTGGATCTTTTTACGGATGCTTCATCGGCTCTGGCCCATCAGCAGAAACTGGCTTTTCAAAAACAAAGACGCGGGTATCGCCCGGCCTGATGCCATGACGTGGTGCTTGATCCTCGTCGCATCGGATCCGCTTCGGACAGCCCACTCCGGCATTACAAAATACCCCAGGCCCTGTATCGGTCGCGGCCGGTGAGCTCGCGCGGCAATGCCGGGCCGAGCTGACGGATCATGCGGTCGACAGCGGCAGCGGTGACGCCGAGGTCCTGACGGGCCATGGGTATGGTCACCAGCGGCCGGGACAGGAACATCTGCGCAAACTCCGGCAATCTGGAATGGCTTCGGCGCCCCCGGCAATGGCGTTCCAGCTGCTCCTGGGCGATGGACAACCGGTCCATCTGATCCATGGTTTCCTGGGCGGCCCTTTCAAAACCGGACAAGAAGCCGGCGATGCGTGTCTGGAACGGGTCCTTGCGGCGCCAGCGGAAGGGTGATTTCCGCAGGCCTGAAGACAGGTTCGGCAGATGACACGTCGTCACCCGGGTTTTCAGGTAGATGGCCGACAACAGACGGCCGAGTTCCGGCCAGCTGTCCAGCGGCTGAAGCATGTGCCAGGCATCCAGTACTATGGCCGCCGTCAGAACAGGGGGCAGATTCAGTGCGGCTGCCTCGTTCAGGACACTCAGCCAGTCGTCGAGCCGATCCGCCCTGTCAGATGCCTCTGGGTCGTGTCCATGACGAGTGACTGCAGTTCGGGGCATCGAAGCCCCGAGAGGCGGCAGCGTCCCTTCAGCCAAGTGTCTGGATCGTTCCAGAACAACGTCGATTTCGGCAAGAAGGGTTACTTCGGTTTCGGCAATGTCCTGACGGCTCAAGTTCGATTGGGAAAGGCTCCTCCCCTCCCCCGCTGTTCTGTCCGTCATCCACCCAGGTTCGGCTTCATCCGGCTGCCGTCCAATCAGTGCCAGAAGACCGTTGCGGCTTAGAAGTGCTTCAGGGGCCAGCCGGTCACTCCTGCGGCGCAGCGCCAGTAGACTGGCGGCCCGGGTCAGTTCATGGGTCGGGGCGCGCTTGTCTGTCCCGGCATCATGCAGGACCAGATCTTCCAGGTGCACGAGGTCACCGTCGAGAGCCATGGAGGCGCAAGTGTCGAACAGGTGAGAGCGGCTGCGCACGCCGTCCTCCAGGTGCGGCGTGCGAACCAGCCGTTCGTCCGCCCGCGTCAGCGCGCGACTGGCGCGGTCAAGCGGGTCGGCCAATATCGGCCAGTCCAGTGATGTCAATGACTTGCGGAGAGTGTAACCCATTGACATCGAGAGATAATATTTCATTAACGATAATCAACAAGCAAAAAAGTATCATCACATGGATATCTGTCAACTTAAGCTTATAAACAGTGATAAGTATCTCTTATCGATGATTAGACTTTTGCGCAGTCTCATGCCAGAATGAAGGCTCACGGTTCTGCCCTTGAGAAGTTGACAGCCCATGCCCGATATTCCCCCTCCCTCCCCTTCCGCGTCCCTCGACGAAAGCGCGGCGCGCAAGACGGAAGCGCTGGATTCGCTTGCCGCCATCCTGCCGGCCCTTGCCGGTCCGGAGCGCACGGATCAGCTGGTGGCTTTGCTCAGTGAAGAGGACATCGCCACCCTGCGCCACCTGGCACAGGAAGGCATTGGCGAAAATTCCCTGAGAGCGCTGACCTCCGATTGTTCCTATCTGGAAGGCTGGTGCCTGGCGGCGACGGGAGAGCCCCTGCCCTGGCCGGCGCCCGTGCCGCTGATCCTGAAGTTTATTGCCCACCACCTGTGGGATCCGGAGCGTCGAAAAACCGATCCCGCCCATGGTATCCCCGAAGACGTCGCCCTTGCTCTGGAGGATCTGAAGCTTCTCAGAAAGGCAAAGGGGGGCGGCGCGCACCGAGCCCCTCACGCGGTCACAACAGTCCAGAGACGGCTTGCCTCCTGGTCGACCTTGCATCGCTGGCGCGGGCTTCAGGGCGCGTTTTCCGCGCCCGACGTGCGCTCGGCCATGCGCCTTGCCAACCGCGTTTCCAGCCGGCCCAGGGCCAGAAAAAGCCGGCGGGCCGTGACCGCGGATCTGCTGGAGCAGCTTCTGGCGACATGCAATGGCACGGACTATGCCGCACCTTCTCTCGTCGATCTCCGTGACAAGGCGCTGCTCCTCATAGGGTTCGCTTCCGGGGGGCGGCGGCGCTCCGAACTCGCCGGTTTGCGCCTCAGCCAGATTGTCTGGGAAGATCCCCTGCCCGCGGATCCAATCGACCCCGGCAGTCTTCTGCTGCCCGCCGCCAGCCTGCAGCTTGGCCGCACCAAGACAGAAGACGCTTCCGATGACAACGCGGTGCTGCTGATCGGGCGGCCGGTCGAGGCGCTGAGGACCTGGCTGGAGGCCGCACCTATCGTGGAAGGGGCCGTCTTCCGGGCGATCGACCGCTGGGGCAACGTCAAGGCGCGGGGTCTCACGCCTCAATCGGTCAACGCCATATTAAAGAGCCGCTGTGCTTTGGCCGGGCTCGATCCTGCGGAATTTTCCGCCCACGGTCTGCGCTCCGGGTTTCTGACCGAAGCCGCCAATCGCGATATTCCGATCCAGGATGCCATGCAGCAGTCCCGCCATCGGTCGCTCGCCCAGGCCTCCAGCTATTACAATGATGCGGGACGGAGTAGGCACCGGTCTGCCAGAATGCTCGGGTGAAAATGCGGATCTATGTCAATCTGGCCGGATGTTGAAAGACATCCGACCAGATCTCTTTGCTGCAATGAATGCACGGACCCATCGACCGCCAATATCAATTAAATAATAAATTTAGTCTACACAATAACGTAGAGAAAGACAAGAAACCACAGGTTGATATAAAAGTAATAGGTTGTAAAAAATTTTTAATGAAAAGAATATAAAAAAACTTATTATTTGAATTTGTAATAAGTGTTTAGAATAAGAGTTTCGTGCGAAGTATTTTTTGAGATTGATGACGCCGACATGAATTTCGTGGAAATGTTGAGTGTAGAGCACGCCGTAAACGCGAGCAATGTTAAAAAGTAAACTAAAAATTGAGAGTGACGCCAATTCCTTCTTTGACGACTTCTCTGTGTTGTTTATTCCTAATTCTGGCGGCAGTGTTTTGCTTCATCCGAACAAGCAGATTGAAACCTATGTTCGAAAAAATTTACAAGTAGGGGGCAGAACAGGATTTGCTCTCGCAGTCACGCTAAGGGCGAACAGGTTGTGAACATCATGCAGCCCGCAGGATTTTTCCAGCAGACCGCAACGACCTGAAGCCATTCAGAATGTGTTGTTCCGTGTCCCAGGAATAGATGCCGGTCAGATTGATATGCTCCCAACTGAGCGGCGAGATTTGCTTCAATACGTCGTTGGGAATACTCCGGCCCTGCTTGCGGAGGTGAGCTACTGCCCGGCTGAGATAGACGGTGTTCCAGTGCACGATGGCGCTAACGACCAAATTCAGCCCGGAGGCGCGGAATGCTTGGCTGTCATAGGAGCGGTCACGGATTTCACCGCGTTCGTGGAAGAAGACGGCACGCTTGAGCTTATGGGCGGCCTCACCCTTGTTGAGATCGGCCTGACACCGTCGGCGCAGCGAAGGGCTTGAATACCATTCGATCATGAACAGGGTCCGCTCGATGCGGCCGATCTCGTGGAGCGCCTTGGTCAAGTCATTTGCTTTCGACGAAGTGGCAAACATTTTGAGGATGGTGGACGGCGCAAGGGTGCGCGTCGTGACCGATTCGCCCAGGCGTAGGAGGTCGTCCCAATTCTCCAGAATGAGCGTGGTGTTGATCGAAGTGCCAATATGTTTGGCCAGGGCCGGATAGGCTTCAAATTTTCCGAAGGTGTGGAATTTCCGGTCCTTGATGTTGCGCAGCCGGGGAGCGAAGCGCTTTCCGACGAATGGGAACAGCCCGAAAACCTGATCGCTGGCACCGCAGGTATCGGTGAAGAGTTCCTCGATGTCGAGGATCGTGTCATGGTCAAATAGCCTGTCCAGCACATAAACCGCTTCGCTCTCTGTCGGGCTGATCGGCAGGATGCTGAAGTAGCCGTACTGATCGGAGAGGCCGCTGTAGAATTTCGTGCCCGGTTCACTTCCATAGTGCAGATTGATGTCACTGGGCTTTGCGGCCCGGTCGCTGGCCCGGTAGAACTGTCCGTCGGAAGACGCGGTCGTTCCGCCGCCCCAGAGTCGTGAGTGCGGATGAAGCGTATGTGCGTCCGCCACGCAGGCCTGAGCGGCGCGATAGGTTTCGGAGCGGGCATGGAAAGTACGCATCCAGCCGATCTGGTGCGCGCTGCTCCCTTTCGAAGCTCCCGCCATGCGCTTCGGGCCGAGATTCGTACTGTCCGCGAGCACGCCGGCAAGCATTGCGGGCAAGTCCTGCGGTACGTCCCCAGTTCGGACATGGGTGAACTGATCGCAACTCAATACTGGCTGCTGCACAAGACCCAACGATACCCAAAACCCTGACAAACGAGAACTGCAATTCGCTGGCTAAAACAGGTTCTGAACATTCGCACACCAGTACATCTATCAGTCACCGTTAAACCGCAATCACAGTGTTATCTGCATCTGCAGAGGCTGACCCAAACCAAGGCGTTAATACGCTGGCATAAACCCGGTTTCAGCCAAGCATCCAAATCCTACGATTTGAGTTTGCAAGGCGGACAGTGCCAGATTCACCAGTCATGTGCACGGCTGCCGCGTGCTTGTTTTTGAACGGATACGATCCCTCCTGAGGGTGGCGCCATTTGAAAGAACGATAAAATGCGGAACGAAATCAACAACCGACGCACCCGTTCACAAAGGCGAGGCTCCCATCCTGTTCCCCGTAAATTCGTTCTGCGGAGATATCAAAAAGCCTCTCAGGATGAAGAAACGCTCATCACAGTGCCTGGTGTCGCACCATATGGCAGTTGCTGGCCGGTACCTGACGGTGCACCTCCCGCCGCAAGCCCGAAACTGGTGCGAAACCGCTTGCCGGATCCCTTTGATTTCATGGTTCGGGCGCATGCAGTCTGGGACGATGAGGGCGGTGCCCCCAGACAAGACTCAATGCATAGTGCGTATGGAAAACGGATCGAAGCAGATGGCTCCTGGACGATCTATCATGTCTTCAGTGGCGTTCCTGCAACGATCGGTGGAGACTTGATGCTGGGAATGAATTCGAACGACGCTCTGGATCAAATGACAAAAACCAACTTAGACAATTTCAGGCGGAGGGCGGTTCCCTTAGGCATATTGAAAGGTCGATTTCTGGCTGCCTGGTGGGTCAGATTAAGCAAACACTTCTAATTTACCTTCTTTATTTGCAAGTGAGATCAAACCCTATTTCACCATCTCTTCATGGCGAAGACCGCAAATTTAGGAAATTGATTATAGCTGCGCTTCGAGATGAAACTTGATTGAGCCTTCTAATTCTTCCGCAAGCGCGAGCGAAGACTGAAGAACTTTCGTTTCGTTCAAGGCATCAGATCCTTGTTCCGTGATGGCAATAGGCAATTCAACCTTGCTCGCCGCCGTGTTCACTCGGACCTGCTCCCCTGAAAATTCCGCGTTTTGAGGTTAGTCTGTTCCCAATTGAAGGAAGCAGACGATGAAGCGATCCAGGTTCTCCGAAGAACAGATCATTGGCATTTTGAAAGAACATCAGGCGGGCATTGCGGCCGCCGAGCTTTGCCGCAAATACGGTGTCAGCGATGCAACCTTTTACAAGTGGCGCTCGAAGTACGGTGGCATGGAGGTGTCCGATGCCAACCGGCTGAAGGCCCTTGAAGAAGAGAACGCAAAACTGAAGAAGCTGCTCGCGGAGTCGATGATGGATGTGTCGACGCTCCGCGAGATGCTCGGAAAAAACTACTGACGCCTGGCTCAAGGAGGACAGCCGTGAGCTGGGCAATCAAGACCAAGGGCTATTCGCAACGCCGCGCCTGTGGGCTGGTTGGCATCGAACCGCGTGTTTACCGCTATCGGTCGACGAGATCCGATGATGCCGGGTTGCGTCAGAGGCTGAAGGAATTGGCTTCGGAGAGACGGCGCTTTGGCTATCGTCGGCTGCACATCCTGCTGAAGCGTGAAGGCATCGAGGTCAACTGGAAGAAGGTCTACCGGATCTACCGGGAAGAGCGTCTCACAGTGCGCAAGCGCGGCGGTCGGAAACGAGCCCTGGGAACGCGAGCGCCGATGGCTGTGCGGCAAGCCGCCAATCAACGCCTCCTCTCGGGCATTGCAAGGCAATGCCCTGCCGGGCAGTGGGTCTCTCGACTTCGTCTCTGATGCCCTGATTGACGGACGCAGGTTCCGTATCCTGTGTGTCATTGATGACTTCAGCCGCGAATGTCTGGCAACGGTGGTCGACAACTCGATCTCCGGAGCCCGGGTCGCACGGGAGCTGGACATGATCGCGGAGCGCCGTGGCCGCTATCCCTTGATGGTGGTCAGCGACAACGGTACGGAACTCACCTCAAACGCCATGCTCAAATGGCAGCAGGACCGCAGCGTCGAATGGCACTACATCGCACCGGGAAAACCGATGCAAAATGGTTTTGTCGAGAGCTTCAACGGCCGGCTAAGGGATGAATGCCTCAACGAACATCTGTTCCGCAGTTACCGACACGCCCGGGACATCATTGAAAACTGGAGGATCGACTACAATGTGAACCGACCACATACGAGCCTCGACGGGCTTACACCCCATGAATTTGCATCCCAGTCCAACAAAGATCACACCGTGAACAGGGCTAACTTATGAACGCGGACAATCAGGGGAGCAGGTCAAAAGCGCAAACACGTCAGAAACGGAATGCTGTCACCCGTCGAGTTCGAACGGCAGCAGGAAATGAACTCTGAAGGCGTCTAGAAAACGCGGGGCTATTCAGACTTCATTACGACCGTCTTTCATGTTCAGGTTCGAAAATGGATATTCCGAGACTTCAACCCGACCTGACCTTTCCCAGGCTGAAGGCCATTTCCGGCGATATCGATTTTGCCTTTAAAGCAAAACGTGCCGCATTGGGCCCTCACATCACCCAGAAGTGGGGATGGGATGAGGAGTTCCAGCGCGATGTGCATATGCGCCGCTACCAGGAAAAACCGTTCTTTGAGGTGAAGAAAGCAGAACTGCGTCTTGGAACGGTATCGTTTCAGGCCTTTTCCGATCACGTCCGGTTCGGGGAGTTTTACCTGTTTCCGGAATTTCAGCGACAGGGCACGGGATCCAGGATCCTTCAACACTGTTTACAGCTTGCCGACAGCCTGTCCCTTCCAGTGAGGTTGGAATATCTGATCTGGAACCCGGTCGGGTCGCTCTACCGCCGGTTTGGGTTTTTGGACGTCGGGCACTCAGACATTCACTGCTTCATGGAACGTCCACCGCGGAAATAGGATCTTGCGCACCCGGGATGCCATCTTGAATAGGCCGCTGCGGAGTACCCCATTGGGTTCAAGACATTTCTGAGAGGCGTCTTCGAAAACAGGGACCGAGGTGATCATCTCCTTCCGCCAGGTGTGGCGCACCGCGGACGATGGACGATTTTCATGCCCAGCAGGTCCGGTGATATCGTTCAATCGGATCGGTCTGTCAGCTCTCAGACATGCAAAAGAGCGTTGCCGGTCTCCTGGTCAAACAGATGAACATGCTCCGGCTTGATGGCAACGGAAACCGAGCCCACACCGTCCTCAATACGCAAGGGTGCGGCAATCAGCAGGCCCGGGGTCGTATCGGTGAGCACGTAGGAAACCGCACCCGTCCGCTCGATGAGCGAAACCGGAAGCGACATTCGGTTGCCTGCCTCCCCCTCCCCCACCACGAGATGCTCCGGGCGCAGTCCGACTGTTACCTTTCGGCCTGCGGCCTGCTCATGTCCTTCAAAGGCGATTTCCGGCTTGCCGGGCAGGTCCAGCGCGATACTCGTGCCGCCTCCCGATACGACGCCATCGACGAAATTCATTGCTGGAGAACCGATGAAGCCCGCGACAAACTTGTTGACCGGCCTGTCGTACAGGTCGAGAGGCGCGCCCTTCTGTTCGATCACCCCGCTGCGCATAACCACAACCTGATCGGCCATTGTCATGGCTTCGATCTGGTCATGGGTCACATAGACGGACGTTGCCCCGAGGCGGTTGTGCAGTTGGCGGATTTCGGAGCGCATGTGCACCCTGAGCGCCGCATCCAGATTGGATAGCGGTTCGTCGAACAGGAAGGCCTTTGGGTCCCGGATGATGGCACGACCCATGGCAACGCGCTGACGCTGGCCGCCGGAGAGCTGCCGCGGATACCTGTCGAGTAGCTCGCCCAGCCCGGTCACGCGGGCAATTTCGTCGACCGCCTTGTCAATTTCGGACTTCGGGCGCCGGCGGAGCCGCATGGAATAGGTCAGATTCTGGCGCACGGTCATATGCGGATAGAGGGCATAGGATTGAAACACCATTGCCAGGTCGCGTTCCCGGGGGGCCTTGTCGTTGACCGGATTGCCCGCGATCCGCATCGTGCCACTGGTGATTTTCTCCAGCCCGGCAATCGTGCGCAGCAATGTGGATTTGCCACATCCGGACGGGCCCACAAGAGCAACGAATTGTCCCTTCGGGATCTGCAGGCAGACATCGCGGAGCGCGTGGTAGGCGCCGTAGTATTTCTGGAGATTTTCCAGTTCGATCTGATAGCTCATTTGAGGGCTCCGGATGTCAGGCCGCTGACGATCTGGCGTTGCAGCAGCACAAAAATGATGAGAACCGGCGTCACGTAGATCGCGGAATAGGTCATCACACCGGACCAGTCGGACGTGTTGGGCCCCATGAAGGATTGCAGACCGACCGTTGCCGGCTGCAGCGCCCGCTGCGTGATCAGGGAGCGCGAATAGACGTATTCCCCGAAGGACTGCAGGAAGATGAGCACCGACGTCACGAGAATGCCGTTTCTTGCAAGCGGCACGATGATGGACAGGAAGGCACCGATGCGCGAGTTGCCATCGACGAGCGCGGCTTCTTCCAGTTCTCTTGGCACCTGCAGAAAGGTTGCCCGGCACAGCACGATATAGAGCGGCAGAACCTTTGCCGCCTGTGCCAGTATCACCGATGTCCTGGGCACCTCGTTGAGGCCAACCTGGTTGAAGGCGACGAATATCGGCGTGATCATCAGGGAGGATGGCAGAACCTGCATCATCAGAACAATGAAGAGCACCACGTCCATCCAGCGGTTGCGGATGCGCGCAAGCACATAGGCACAGCCCGTGCCGCAGATAGCGACGATTATGGTCACGCCCGAAGCGATCAGAAGCGAGTTCCAGAGATAGACGTCCATCTTCAGGCGCGTCCAGACTTCACCAACCATCCATTGCGGATTATCCGGCCAGAAGGTTGGCGGATTGGCGAAGATTTCCGTGCCGCTTTTCAGGGCCGTGACGTACATCCAGTAGAGCGGGAAGAGATAGAGGCTCACGAGACAGAGCGCGATTGTCGTCAAACCATATTTTTTCATCATCGCTCGGCGCCTCAGGCTATATGTTCATGGCGCGTTGACCGCACGTAGACCGCAGCAACGAGGATCACGAACAGGATCATCAGAACCGAAATCACCGATCCGACCCCGATTTCGTAATACTGAAACGACAGTTGCCAGCTCCAGTACTGGAAGACGTTGGAAGCGTTCGACGGGCCGCCCTGCGTCAGGGCTGCAAACAGGTCGAACTGCTGAAGCGTGAAGATGACACCCAGTGAGATCACCGCTCCGAGCTGGGCGCGCATCATCGGCAGGGTGATGGTGAAGAACCGCTGGACAGCATTCGCGCCGTCCATTTCGGCCGCTTCATAGATGTCTTCCGGAATTCCCGCCAGACCGACAGACAGCAGGATCATGTTGAACGGCACACCCAGCCAGATGTTGGCAAGAATGACCGAATAGAGAGAGACATTCGGGTCCGACAGCCAGAAAATGCGCTCACTGGTCAGGCCGAGAGACATCAGGACATGGTTGAGAACACCGAAGTCGCCTGCAAGAATCCAGCTCCAGACCGCGCCGACAACAAGCGCCGGCATGATCCAGCCCGCAAGGAACAGGCCCCGCAGCCAGGTGCTGCCCGGGAAGTTCTGCTGAAAGAACATCGCCAGGGCAAACCCGATGGACAATTGCGCGGCAACGGAGATGCCGACGAACTTCACCGTATTGAGGAAAATGCCCCAGGTTTCGGGCCGGGACAGAACGTCGGTGTAATTGTCGAGGCCAACGTACGGCCTGTCGAACGACGCCAGCGAAAACAGGTCCACTTCCTGAAACGACATGACGAGGTTGTAAACGAGTGGAAATCCTGAAAACAGAACCAGGTAGCCGAGCGCCAGCGTCACGAGAACTGTGTCGAAGCCGGCCCCGTCCCGGAACGGTTTGGTAAAGGTGAGCATCCGTCTCCTCCTCAATGGCGGATGAAAAAGGGTGTGCGCTCCCGCCCGTAAGGACGGCCCGCGAGCACACACCCCAAGGCAGGGCGAACATCGCAGAACCCCGCCTGAACAGACCTACTTGAGTATCTTGTCGATGCTGGTCTGCGCGGCGGCGAGGGCATCTTCGGGCGTTGCCTGACCGGTCAGTGTCGACTGAATCGCGGTCTGGATTGCCTTGCTGATGCGCGGCCATTGCGGATGAGGTCCGCGGTTACGGGCATATTTCATCGATTCTTCGAAGACCGCATAGATTTCGGGATACTTCGGATCCTTCACCTCGACCTTGGAAGCCGGCAGATAGCCGAAATCGTTCCAGACCCTGTCCATGTTTTCATAAAGGAATTCCAGGAACAGGAAGGCTTCGTCCGGATTGTCGGTGCTGGCCAGGATGACGTTGTCCCCCTCGCCGAGCGCCGAGGCGCGATCCGCCCCCTCTTGCGGAACGGGCAGCAGCGCAGCCCTGAAATCGAACTTGGCTTCCGAGCTCATCCGGGGTAATTCCCAGGGGCCAGAAATCGACATGGCGGCTGTGCCGGCATTGAAGGTGCCGGTGCTGTCCCACTGCCCCCGGATCAGCGTGTCCGGCGAGGCAAGTCCTTCATCAAGGATTTTCTTCCAGAGCGACAACGCCCGTGCGGCACCCTCCGTGTCGACATTGTCGTAATTCCCACCGGTCATCTGAAGCCAGGGCAGGAACTGGAAAGTGCCTTCTTCGGTCGCTACCGCGGAAAAAGCCAGGCCGTAGACATTGTCTTCCGGCTTGGTGAGCACCTTGGCAGCTTCATAGAGCTCGTCCCAGGTGCGTGGTGGAGTGTCGGGATCAAGCCCGGCCGCGCGATACATGTCGGCATTGTAGTAGAGCGCGATGGTGTTCGCACCGCGGGGAATACCGTAGATGCCCCCCTCGTAGCTGACCGACGACAGCGGGCCAGGGAAGATGTCTTCGGCATTCACGATATCGGACTGCTCGATATAGGGTTTCAGATCAAGCAACAGGCCTCGGGAGGCAAACAGCGCCACTTCCGGGTTGTCGATGTAGGTGATGTCGGGGGCATCGCCCGTGGCCACGCCGCGTGCAAGGTCGTTGACCATGTCCTCGAACTGCACGGTACGCACGTTGATCTTGATGTCGGGATGCTGCGCCATGAATTCGTCGGCCATGACGTAGTGATATTCACCTGGATCGTCGATGGTCCACAGATCCAGCTCGACCGGATCGGCGGCGGCGGTTGAAGCCAGCGCGATCAACCCGGATGTTGCCAATGCTATTGATTTCAAGTCCATGTTGGGTCTCCTCCCTGTATGCGACATGAATGACGGACGGCGTTGCCCTAGGTGAGTGAGGGATCGCCGCCTTCGTATTTGCCGGTGCCTGGTATGAAGGCTCCGCCCCGGCAGGTTTTCAGATGGTTGAGTGCATGCACCTGCCCGGTCATTTCCAGCTCGTCGCGGTAGACCGGGTCGTGCCAGCCCTCGATGTCGATGGAGCCTGAATACCCTGCAAGACGAAGCTCACTGATGATGTCCGTCCAGTTGCTGTCGCCGAAACCGGGCGTGCGCATGAAGACGAACGGATGTTTTCCGAAGATGCCGTGTTCGCGGATGACATCATGGCGGACGGTGGCATCCTTGCCGTGCACGTGAAAGATCTTGTCGGCCCATTTGCGGATCTGCGGCAGCGGATCGATCAGATAGACAAGCTGGTGGCATGGCTCCCATTCCAGGCCGAGATTGTCGTCCGGCGTTTCGTTGAACATCAGTTCCCAGGCATCCGGATTATGCGCGATGTTCCAGTCGCCGCTCTGCCAG
Source organism: Roseibium aggregatum IAM 12614 (assembly GCF_000168975.1). Lineage (GTDB taxonomy): Bacteria > Pseudomonadota > Alphaproteobacteria > Rhizobiales > Stappiaceae > Roseibium > Roseibium aggregatum. The sequence continues at coordinate 28,022 of NZ_AAUW01000024.1, read as the reverse complement.
TTGCCGTCCATGGCGCAATTCTCGAAAGCGATCCTGACGCCCTTGTCGGCTGCGCGTTTTGCCAGCTCTGACCAGACTTCCTTGTATTTCGGCAGGCTGTCTTCCAGAGGCTTGCCGCGGACCCTGCCGGTGAAGCCAGCGACGCAAGTGGCGCCGAAGTGATGGGCGTTATCGATGCAGTCCTTCCAGCCCTGAAGGGTGTCGCGATCCAGCGGCTGATCTTCCAGCGGATTGCCGAACATACCCAGGGTCGAGATGGTGATGTCCCTGTCGCCGATCGCCTCCACGCAGCGTTTGCCTAGCTCGGCCAGATCCTGCCCGTTGGTCGTCTGCCAGAAGAAGGGTTCGAAACTTTCGAACCCGAGATCGGCGATTTCATCGATCCGCTTCGCCGCTTCTCCGCCTGAAGCGGAAATCATCGTGCCGATGCGGATGGATTTTGCAGGATTGCTCATGAATAAAGGTCCTTGGGTCAGATATCTATCTCGACGAAGCGCTCTTCCTCAGCGCTCCGGATTGCGGCGAATGTCATGGCGAGGGAGCGGATGTTGTCGGCTGAATCCGTGAGGGCAGGCCTGCCGGTCTCGCGCGCATCCAGGAAGTCGGCAATCACGCCGGCATGGCCCGTCGTTTCCAGCGAGGCAGGCAGGTCTGGCACCTGGACCTCTTCCAACGGATAGAGAAAGCCCTCGGACGATTTCACGACTTCGGCCCTGAAGCCTTCGTTGCCGTTCCACAGAAGCGTTCCGCGGGATCCTATGATCCGCCACGACGCCTCCCAGTCAGTACGCGCACCTTCGGCGCACCACGACCCGCGATACGTCATGGTTACATTGTCATGGCAGTCGAATATCGCGGCGGCACTGGCCCCATGGCGATACCAGGAATGGGTTGGATTGCTTTCGTGACAAAAGACACGGTGCGGCTCCAGGCCGGCAACGAAACGGGCAGCATCGAATGTATGGATCGCCATGTCGTGCAGCAGCACGTGATCCATTTCCTCCCGGAACCCGCCGAAATGCGGCGCGATGAAGAAATCGCAATGGACCTCCGCAATCCGCCCTATTCCCCCCTCGTCCAGAAATTGTTTTGCCCGCCGGATTCCAGGCAGAAACCGGCGGTTCTGAATGACGGCATGCAGCCTGCCCTGATCCCGGCTCGCCTTAAGCAGCGCCTTCGCCTCGTCAAGCGAGTTGGCCATCGGCTTTTCGGAAAGCACATCGCAGCCTGCCGCAAAGCCCTGTATCACCACCTCGTTGCGGGCGGACGGGACAACGATGTCGAACAGAAGGTCGGGCTTCAGCCTTGACAGCAGTGCTGTCAGATCGCTTCCCGCCTCGGCGTTGCTGAAGCCAGAAGTCTGGGCGCGTTTTTGTGCCAGATCCTTGTCCAGGTCCACGAAGCCGACGATTTCGACGCGCTTTCCGGATGAATTGATATCCTGAAGTGCACGCAGCCAGCCCTCGGACATAGCTCCGCACCCCACCATGACGGCGGTCTGCATGTGATTTCCTCCCATCGGGCACGGTTGTGACCTTTCGTCTTTCCGTGCTCCGTAAACGTTTACGACGCTAGATTACGATGGGAGTTTGTGTCAAGAAGTTTTCGTAAACGTTTTCGGAACCGTTTCAGGAGCCTTGTCCTTGAACATAAAAGACCTCGCGCAACATCTTGGAATCTCAATCGGAACCGTTTCGCGAGCGCTGAACGACAAACCGGACGTAAATGCCAAGACCCGAGAGCGTGTGCTGAACGCTGCCGTCGAACTGGGTTACAGCGCAAACGCTTCAGGGCGTTCTCTGCGCCGCGGAACAACTCAAACCATTGCCTTCATGCTCGAAACCGGACAATCGGAACTGAGGAGCGGCGACAACTTCTTCATGCGCGTCATCGACGCCATGCAGGCGGAACTCGATGACGAGGGCTACGACCTCATCATCCTGCCTTGCCATTCCAAGAACGATCCGACCGAGTTTCTGAAACGTGTGATCGCACGTGGCACAGCGGACGCCATTGTCGTCACGGCCACCATGAAGAACGATCCCCGGATCGAGTTCCTGCTCAAGTCAAGACTCCCGTTTCTCACTCTCGGCCGATCGCGGCTGGAGGATCAGCATCCCTGGATCGATCTCGATTTCGAAGGTTATGTCGAACAGACCATCCGCAAGCTGGTCGAACTCGGTCACAAGCGTATCGCGATCACGGTGCCCCCTACCCGGTCCAACATTGCCAGCCTGCTGCGCGAAACTTATGAAAGAGCCATTGGCGAAACCGGACTGCACTTTGACCCTGCTCTGATTTTCGAATGTGAAGTCAGCGAGTCCGGTGGCAATCAGGTAACCCACCAGATCCTTGGCATGCCAAATCGTGCGACCGCGCTGCTTCTCAACTACGAACCGATGGCGTTTGGCGTTTACTCAGCCCTGCAGGAAGCCGGCCTCTCGCCGGGAAAGGACCTTTCGGTTGCAACACTCCGCCGGAGCAAGCTGCTTCGTTTCCTGAACCCCCCTGTGACGGCTTTCGAGATCGATCTGAAAGAACTCGGCCGAACGATTGCCCGGGAAGTGCTGTGGGTGTTGCGCGACAACACCCACAAGACCAGGATCGTCTGGCCCGCCACCATGACCGTCACCGAGAGCTTCGGCCCACCCGCTGAGGGGTAGTCTCAGAGGGTTCATTTGGCTCTGGTCCCAATGGTACGCTTGGAAGCATGGACTTAAAGGACAGGCTGTTGTCAGAGCCGGGCTTTCTTGCCACCTCCTGGCAAAGCCCCCTCCCCTGCCACCCAGAATGTACTCTGGAATCAGACCTCCCCCGGTGACTGTCTAACGAGGTGAGGGAGATAATGCTGCTATCGGATGTCTCCGACAAGAAATCTCGTTCACTAAGGCGAAAGCGCCGCGGACCTGGCTTCGTTTCGAGTTACTTGCCTGCAGAAATAGGCTTGACGAGTGTCCTTTTTCCTTGAGGCAAATGGCTTCACCGCCTGCCTCTGGCTTTAGGTGTCCATCAAGGGGCAGACGGGCTCCGGACCACCCTGCCCCGCGACCGATCAACAGATTGTGTCGATGAGTTCCCGCATCTGGCGCCCCTGCCCTCACACAGGGACGCCGACTTTGAACGTCACTTGCGGCGTCACTGTTCGAGGTTTCACCCTTCAGAAAAACAACGGTCTGGCTCTCGGCATCACGAGTGTCTTCACCTGATCCGAACAAGCAGGGCCACTCTGAAGCGCACTAAGATGGCCTGACACCCGTTGCCACAACGCTGCAGTTGACGGCTTTGCCAAGCGTTGCCGATTGGGCAGTTCGCTATGCATTCCCGTGACGCGAGGCAAGAGTGCGAGATACTTCGAACGCGACTTTCGAGTTTCAAAGTTAGACAAGGATCGCCACCAAGCAACAGCCGCCATCCTGCAAACTAGCAACGCGGAAACGCGAATATAGCAATTGCTATAAATCGCGTATGGAGGGCGCTTAAGGAGGGCTGCGCGACACCAATGTGCAGACTGACCAGGCAATATAGCAATTGCTATAATTGAACTGATTCATCGCCACAAAATTCGAAACCCGGCTTTTTCAAAGGATCCGCAAGGCCAGAGACGTCACAAAATGCGGGGATTTTTACGGTTGGCAGCCCCATGAACGAAACCACAAACTTGGGACTTCAGCCTTATCCGCTACCTCTGACTTGCACTGAAACCCTTCAGCGAACGGCAGCACACCGCACCTGCCACAGTGAACGAAAACCACTTAACGAAGAAACTGGTTCCAGCTTTGAGCAGCGCCGCGTCCCAAAAGAGCAGTGCGCGGTGTCGGGGCAAGCTGGTTGAGTGGACGAAATCATACGGAGTTAATCGCCAATGGTGACCAAGCGGGAGGACGACAATATCGAAGAAGGGCAGGGGCAAGCAGGCTCTAGGCCGCTGAGGGGGGTGGCAAATCCGTTTGACGTCTGTCGGCTCCCCGATAACGTCAAGACTCCGCATTCAGGCCGCCCTAAAAGAGGAATAAGCGATTACGAGTTTTAGAATGCAAACGCCTTAAAGCCAGTCTTCTATCTGCAGGGCAACTGCTCAAACGATTGTGTGTTGCCTTTAGCAATTGCCCAGCACTATCCGCGTCGGGTAACCGCCCCTCTGACCCTGCAACCGGCGCAACTTTCACTGACGCATCGTCTCCTTGAGGTGCTGAACTGGGGAGGAGGATGCAGGATGCAGATGTTATTAACGGGGAATTGTTAGCTCTGGTGTGAACGCGGATACAAACATTTCCGGTGCAAGGCGAAAAACTTGCCTATCCTGGCGCTGCGATCGAAGCCTCGCACATCCAGCGCTGAGCCGACAGGTAGGTGGGTTGCAAATAACCGAGGAAACGTTGCCCGGTCCGTCGCGCACTAAACTCGTAGCGAGTTGCCTGGTCTCATCCCAGCAATCTGGCAGAGCGCCTTCTGCGGCGACCGGCACGTTGTAATAGCTGGAGGCCTCGGCGAGGGAGCGGTGGCGCGATTGCAGCATGACGTCCTGGATCGGAATGTCCCTGTTGGCGGCTTCCGTCAGAAAACCGGAACGCAAACCATGCGCGGAGGATTCACTCGGATCAAGACCCGCAAGTGTACACCGTTTCTTGAAGATGGCATTGATCGACTGCGGGGTGAGAGCGCGGTGCTTGAGGTTGCCCTATTGATCAATGGCGCGGAACACGCCGCCGTCGCGGATCTGAGCAGCCTCCAGCCACGCCTTCAGCGCATCGGCGCTTCGGCCGATCAGAAGCACCGAATTATCGTCTGACGGCTCTTTGGTCTTGGTACGTCCAAGCCTCAGACTGGCCGCAGTCACGAGTTCGCTTTCCGGGTCACCTAGATCAAGGGGCAGAGCATCCTCCCAGGCAATCTGATCGACCCGCAGACCCGCCAGCTCAGAACGCCGACGCCCCCGGATGCAAAGCCGACGAGCAGCAAAGCCTTGTCGCACAAGTCCATCAAGTCAGGCCCGGAATAGTCGCTGCCGTCGCAGGTGGCGAGCAAATGCTCCAGACACTCTGCCGTGGTTGCCTTGCGGCTTTTCCTCGTTGTTGGGCGGCCAGCGGCACGGACGGCCAGTCGTATGGCCGAACGCACGTCGGGTGCGGAAAGCGCGCCAGAAAGACCACGCCAGCGATGCAGGGTCGACAAGGACGTCAGTCGCCGCCGCACGGTCGAAGGTGCATGCGGAGACCGGAAACCCGCCGTATTTTTTGATCCGCGGAACAGTCCTTGCGCCGCAAGCTGCGTCGCTAGGTCTTCAGGCATGCCGTGAGACGGATCCGACAGCTTCTTGTCGGCATCCCACAGGTGATGCGCAATGAACTTCAAGACAAGCGGCACGGGCGCCGGCCAGGGCAAGGGGGTGCCGGTCGCTGCCAAGCACCAGCCTTCCAAATGGGAAAAGTCGGAGGTCACCGCTCTCAGGGAAGCCTCGCCCATGCCCTCGCTGGCAAGGTTGCGCAGTGTGTTGATGTCCTCATCAGTCAGAAGCCGGGCAAGTTGCTCCACGCTGTCTGGGCCGGCAAGCGCCGGCAGAATGGCCCCCAGTGTGTCGAGGCTCTCGATTTTCTGACTTACATCGTGAGCGGAGGGATCACTCTTTCCGCTAAGAAGCACGGGGAGGGGGGGGCTGGCATCGGCTCGCAGGCTCTTCCGGGGCAGGGTTAGATCCGAACATTTACCATGAGGTCGCTAAGAAGTATAACTATCGATAAACATGGGTTATCAATACAGAAAATGATGCTTTCGCGGGCATCCATGTAATGATAGTTTATTACTTGTATTTTATCATTAATGAAATATTATCGACCAATGTCAATGGGTTACGATCTCCGCAAGCTACTGAAATCACTGGACTGGTTCGTTTTGGCTGGAACGCTCGATTCCGCCAGCCGTGCACTGACGCGCTCGGACGAAAGGCTGCGGCGTACGCCGGCACTGGAAGACGGTGTGCGCAGACGGTCTCACCTGTTCGACACCTGCGCCTCGATCGCCCTGAACGGCGATCTCGTGCATCTGGAAGATCTGGTTCTGCACGACGCTGGCACAGACAGACGCGCACCCACCCATGAGCTGACCCGGGCAGCCAGACTGCTGTCCCTTCGGCGCCGGATCGACCGGCAACCACCAGAAACGATTTTGAGCCGCACTGGGGTGCTGACACTCATCGGCCAGCAAGCAGAACAGACTTCTCATGGTGATGCGATGGAAAGCGACCCGGAGCAGGGGAGGGGAGGGGGCCTCTCTGCCATGCATGAGCTTGAAGACACCGAAGCGGAAGAAGCTCTGCTTGCAGAGATCGACGCTGTCCTCGAGCGCTCCAGACATCTGGCGGACGGAACAATTCCACCGCGACGGATCACATCCCCCCAAGCCACAACGGCGCATCTGGCGAGCATCTCCGAGACACCTGACAGGGACGGACGTCTGGACACTTGGCTAGCCTCCCTGAACGAAGCTGAAGCACTGGATTTCCCCCCTGTTCTGACAGCGGCCCTTTTGCTGGATGCCTGGCACCTTCTGCAACCTCTGGACAACTGGCCGGAGCTCGGCCGCCTGCTACCGGCCGTCTTCCTCAAAGCGCACGTGACACCTTCACATCTGCCAATACTCTCCGCGGGGCTCCGAAAATCGCCGTTCCGCTGGCGCCGCAAAGACCCTGTCCAGACCCGCATTTCCGGCCTGCTGCTAGGATTCGAGAAGGCCGCCCAAGAAACCCTGGACCAGTTGGACCGTCTGTCCATCGCCCAGGAACAACTGGCACGCCATTGCCAGTCCTGTCGGAGCCACTCCAGACTGCCGGAGTTCGCGCAGATGTTCCTGTCCCATCCGCTGGTCACCATTCCCATGGCTCGCCAAACCCTCGGCGTCACCGCCGCCGCCGTCGACCGCATGATCCGCCAACTCGGCCCCGCGCTCCCGCGCGAGCTCACCGGTCGTGACCGCTACAGGGCCTGGGGTATTCTGTGACTTTTGATTGAGCGAACTGTCTGAGGCCGATCCCAGGGGACTGGGATCAGGCACAGCACCACAGCCTTACTCCGGACGATACCCGCGCCTGTGTTTTTGCGCGGCCAGCTTCTGCTGATGGGCCAGAGCCGAAGTAACATCTGCAAAGAGATCAAGCCGCGTTTGCCCCCAGGTTCCTAAACGTCCCCAGGCCCGGCGAACGGCAAATCCGCCGAACAGGGTGGGTTCGACCGACAGGTGGTAGAACCGGTTCATGTTCCGGCCGGGGTCTACACTCTTGAGGAATAAAGAGGTATCGGAAGGTTCCATCGCGCAAGTGTCGAAGATCCCCGGTCCGCGGTCCAATGAATGATTGGAATCGAACCGCGGGAAAGGATTCAGACCGATGATGAGTTGCTGGGAGGCGGATGAAGTCCGTCAGACGAAGGAGTGCACCCTCGTTAGACGTCAGGCTCTCTGGGTATATTGCGAGAAAACCGAAATTATACGTCGCCAGATTTCATGAGCACCCCAGGGTGACCGAGGTCCCTTCGGACCCGTCATCCATGCATTCTCCCGGTGGACCATCGGGAGTTTGGTCGCCAAAGCCGACGTCGACCCCAGGTTCGTTCAGTCCTGCTTCAGCCCCAGAGCCTGACTGACATCCTGCCAAGGCCAGCATCAACAGGCAGAAGCCGATATGGAAGCGAATAAGCTTCATGATAATCTCCAGAAGTGGAAACTGCGCCTTCAGCCTATTTGTACCCGAGATTGATCAGCTGAACCCTTCGATTGACCGCAGCATCCGGATTTGAAGGGTCGCGGAGCTGTTCCTCGCCGAGGCCGACGGCAAACAGGTATTCTGCGGGAACCTGAAAGGTTGTTACGAGCGCGTCGCGAACAGCTTCTGCGCGCTTGATGGAGAGCTCCAGATTGTACTCCCGGGTACCCTTGGCGTCGGTGTGCCCGACGATGAAGAAAGTCTGGCCCTGCAGATAAGGCGTGTGCAGAGCATCTGCGATCAGTCCCACAGTTTCGTAGGACGCAGGTGCGATGGTTGCGGAGTCGAAGTGAAACGTGATTTCCAGATTGAACTGCCGCAGGGAGGCCAGCTTTGCCGCGAGCGGTAACTGCTGCGGCGAATTCGCTCCGGGATATTTTTCGACGTTCTCGATCGCTGCCTTTTGCAGTTCGTCGGCGCTGATGTTTACCTCCTGCTGCGCGCCCTGCAGGGAGTTGATTATTTCGTTTCGGCTCAGTTTGGTCTGCGAAAGCGCCCCGGTGGCAGAGGCGATGACAGCGATGGCAACGCTGCTCAGAAAAAGCTTGTTCATTGGAATATCTCCTCGGCCGGATGTTATCTGTAGCCAGCCAGATCGATGGCCTCATTGCATTTCGCGCTAACGGAGGGCTGTGCCTTGAGAAGGCAACGGAGCATGTGACCCGCGCCCGGCTTCACACCCTTGCAGTATTGAGCCATGTCCCGATTGCAGATCTTGGCGACCTCGGACTGGGCGGCCAGTCTGGCCTCAATCAAACCGATCACGACCAACCGGTCCGCATTGCATTTTTGCGAGATCCTCGACTGGTTCTTTTCCAGACAGTTGGTAATGCCATTGTTGGCCAGCGACGCAGACTGACAATGTGCCTGGATATCGTTGCCGCAACTGGCCGCCAGGATCTTGATTGCATCCGCAAAACCGACGGTCTGCGCAGAAGCCAGCGATACAGACATCATCAAGACAACTGTAGTGGCGCAAACACGTAGATATTTCATGATAGTCATCCCCTCAATAATCGCGCCTTTTGCCGCGATCGTTTCCACGCTTCAGGTCGTGGTGGATACGTTCTGAATCTTCTGCCCCCGGTCACGACACCCGCGTTTTGCACTCTGTCGATTTTGACCCGACAGTCTGCCCAGACGCTGTCTGATCATCCAATCTTTGATGCGAGAAATCCGGTGCCGTTCTGCCGAAAGGTGTCTTCTTGCAGTCTGATGATGATCGGGCACTTGAAGATCAAGCCTCGGAGGCCGCTAAACACGAAGCCGCGCAAACTGCGCACCCTCGGCCAGCGCCCTCCCAAGACTGCCAATTTCCGGGCAGTCTTGGGTTTCAGACAAACGGAAGGTCGATCGGGCAGATCATCAGGTGTCAGTCGACGTTACCGATTTGCTTGGCCTGATTGATCAACTCCTGGCACTTAGCCTCGTCGCCCTTTTTCTTTTCCTCATTGGCGTTATCAAGAAGTACGCGCATCTGCTCTGCAGTTGTTTCTGCAATGTCGTTTTCCTTGGCTTTGAAAATGGCCGCTTCCACCTTGTCGATGTCCGACGAACAGTCTGCCAGAGCACTCATGGGTGCGGCCATCAAGACGCCGACGGCCAGAACTGCCTTTGACACGGAATTCAGATGCTTGGTCATATTTCCATCCTCCACTTGAACATAGGTTGTGCCCCTGGGGCTTTATTGCTCGGTGTCTGTCATTCCCGCGGTTCTGAAACGGCTCCGTCGAGTCGAACACTATCCTGATCTGGCTCACAAGAAAGTAACCGGAAGATAGTCCACCGACATCAATTCCGATTAAATTGGAGTTATACTCACCAGCAACCCAAATGACATCTTCATGAAATCGTAATCTCTAGCACTTTTCAATAAAAACCATGTGATTATCGAATGATATTTCTAACAGAAAGTATATATTAGAATAAAATGACCTTCGCAGCGATGTTACTTAAAGTAAATCGCTTGATACGTTTCCTGGTTCTCAGGACGCCGAGTTTGAGGCGGCTCCTTGGCCTGTTTGTCCTTGGCAGGCGGCTCGTTCTGAAAATAAAGCGTCAGCGACCCATCGGCATTTTTCGTCAGGTCATTGCGCGGGCTGACGGTAAATTTGTTCAGCACGTTCGGCGTGAACCACCATCCCTGGTCAATCTCATACATGGTGATCGACCAGAAACCCTTGACCGGAGGCTCTTCGCCCTTGGCAAACGTCACAGTGTACCGGTTAGTGCCGTTAAGGGGGCACCCGTGCTGTCCGTTGCTGTATTGGGATAGACCGCATCCTCCTGGCGGTTGGCAGGCCACCCGAAGGCAGCGACACCGCTCTTTTCAGATAATCGGTTCCGTAAGCACCCAGGCCCTTGGTAATGGTCCAGCCGTTGACGGTCGTCCCCATGACCTTCCGGTTCGCCTTGATCTTTGCGAGCGCGTCCTTCGGCACGCTCTCCAAAGCCGCTTGCACTGCGGGCTCAAGAGTGTCCGGAGCAAAATCCTTGCAAGGTTCGATGCCGATTTCTTTCATCCTTCCGAGGATCGCCACATCGTCCCTGGACGGAGGTGCGACCTTGCACATCAAGGTTGCCATCCTGTCGAAATAGCCTTCCATGCCCATGTCCAGGATGACTTTTTGCGGTTTGTCGGTCATCGAGAACGGTGCGGGTGTCTGCACCGGCGGCGCCTTGGGTATGTCGTCTGTTCCGCAGGCCGAAAGCGGTGTGATCTTGAGCTGCGCCTGAAGCGCGTTGTCCGCCTTGTAGTCCTCTGCGGTGCCCGTCGAGTAGATGCGGCCGAGCACGGCCATATAATCCGTCGCGAAGGAAATATGCTCCACGCCATCCGGGACGGTTCATGCTTGGCCAGATCGGTCAGCTCTTCGGCCTGTCCGGACAGAAGGAGCGCGGTCGAGAGCTTCTTGAAAAACCGCTGGTGTTCAACCCAGGAAAAACGGGTTCCTACCAAGGCAGCCTGGCAATCATCTGCTACATGCAGAAAGACTATTCTTGCGCCACCAATGCCATCGAACACTCCGACGCGACCCAGGTAAACACCTATTTCGGTATAGCTGCCGTCATCTATGCTCAAACCGGTGACATCGGGAAAGCCAACGCCGCACTTGAAAAATTCCGGCAGGCAGCCCCCTCGTTCATTCCGAATATGTGGCAGGAATTGTCGGCTCGAAACATCCCCCTCGAAGACCAGCTTCACATCGCCGATGGTTTGCGCAAGCTCGATGTGGCAATTCCGCAGTTGCCGGAAGTGCAATGAATATTTGCCTGAAAACAGCAGCGTATGAGCAGCCCTACGGACGAGATTCAGCCTGAGCCAGAAGAACAAGACCTTGCAAGGCTGGATCGAACTGCCGCGGCTGCATAACCGAGACCTGGAGCTGGAAGGGGAGTTTCCACTTCGGCTGGAAAGCTGGCAGTTAACTTTCGCTTTTGCCGCGCCCTTCCGGTTGCAAATTTAACATAAGCCTCTGAATCTTATAGGCTAACAGTGTCTGGCACAGCGGTTGCTTTGCTCCTTCCTGACGCGTGTGAAAACAAACAGCGCGATTAGGGTCCAAGAGGAGGAGACGCCCATATGACAGAAACCTTTTATGACGTGATGCGCCGACAGGGCATCACCCGCCGAAGTTTTCTGAAGTTCTGCTCGTTAACGGCAGCGGCTCTTGGTCTTGGACCCAGCTTTGCTCCGAAGATCGCCGAGGCGATGGAGACAAAGCCGCGGATTCCAGTGCTGTGGCTGCACGGGCTGGAGTGCACCTGCTGCTCGGAAAGCTTCATCCGCTCGGCTCACCCGCTCGCCAAGGACGTCATCCTGTCGATGATTTCTCTGGACTATGACGACACGATCATGGCGGCGGCCGGGCATCAGGCCGAAGCGATCATCGAGGAAACAATCGCCAAATACGATGGCAACTACATTCTCGCGTGCGAGGGCAATCCGCCGCTCAACCAGGAGGGCATGAGCTGCATCATCGCCGGCAAGCCCTATCTGGAACAACTGAAGAAGGCCGCCGAGCACTGCAAGGCGATCATCTCCTGGGGCTCTTGCGCGTCCTGGGGCTGTGTCCAGGCGGCGCGGCCGAACCCGACCCAGGCGACCCCGATCCACAAGGTGCCGGGTCTTGCTCCGAAGCCGATCATCAAGGTGCCCGGCTGCCCGCCGATCGCCGAGGTGATGACCGCCGTGATCACCTATATCCTGACCTTCGAGCGCTTCCCGGAACTTGACCGCCAGGGCCGCCCGAAGATGTTTTATTCCCAGCGGATCCACGACAAGTGCTATCGCCGGCCGCACTTCGATGCCGGCCAGTTCGTCGAATCCTTCGACGATGAGGGCGCGCGCAAGGGGTATTGCCTCTACAAGGTGGGCTGCAAGGGCCCGACCACCTACAACGCCTGCTCCACCGTGCGGTGGAACGGCGGCCTGTCCTTCCCGATCCAGTCCGGTCATCCCTGCTTCGGCTGTTCCGAAGACGGCTTCTGGGACAAGGGCTCCTTCTACGACCGCCTGACCGATATCCATGGCTTCGGCATCGAGGCCAACGCCGACAAGATCGGCGGCACCGCGGCGGTTGTCGTGGGTGGAGCGGCGGCGGTCCATGCAGCAGCAAGCGCGGTCAAACGCGCGCGGCATAAGGGAGGCGACAGCCACAAGGGGGGAGATAACTGATGGCGACGATCCAGACACCCAACGGCTTCAATCTCGACACCTCCGGCCAGCGAGTGGTCGTCGATCCGGTGACCCGTATCGAAGGCCATATGCGCTGCGAGGTGAACATCGATGCGGACAACATGATCCGCAACGCCGTTTCGACAGGCACCATGTGGCGCGGGCTTGAGGTGATCCTGAAAGGCCGCGACCCGCGCGACGCCTGGGCTTTCACGCAGCGCATCTGCGGTGTGTGCACCGGCACGCACGCGCTCACTTCCGTGCGCGCGGTGGAAGATGCCCTCGGCATCGATATTCCCGAAAATGCCAACTCGATCCGCAACATCATGCAGCTCTCGCTGCAGATCCACGATCACCTTGTGCATTTCTATCATCTGCACGCGCTTGACTGGGTCAACCCGGTCAACGCCCTGAAGGCGGATCCGAAGGCGACCTCGGAGCTGCAGCAGAAGGTCTCGCCGCATCACCCGAATTCCTCGCCAGGCTATTTCCGGGATATCCAGAACCGCCTGAAGAAGTTCGTGGAAAGCGGCCAGCTCGGCCCGTTCAAGAATGGCTACTGGACCAACCCGGCCTATCTGCTGCCGCCGGAAGCGGATCTGATGGCGGTGACCCACTATCTGGAGGCGCTCGATTTCCAGAAGGAGATCATGACCACGCGCACGATCTTCGGCGGCAAGGACATCCATCCGAACTGGCTTGTCGGCGGCGTGCCCTGCGCGATCAACCTGGATGGCGAGCTGGCGGCGGGCGCACCGCTCAACATGGAGCGGCTGAACTACGTCAAGAGCATCATCGACCGCTCGCTCGAATTCGTCCGCAACGTCTATCTGCCCGATATCTTCGCCATCGGCTCGTTCTACAAGAGCTGGCTCTACGGCGGTGGATTGTCGGGCCAGAGCGTGCTGGCCTATGGCGACATCCCGGACAAGGCGAACGATTATTCTGCCGCCAACCTCTTGATGCCGCGCGGCGCGATCATCAACGGTAACTTGAAGGAAGTGCATGAGGTCGACCTCCGGGATCCCGAGCAGATCCAGGAATTCGTGCCGCACTCCTGGTACAGTTATCCGGATGAGAAGAAGGGGCTGCATCCGTGGGACGGCATCACCGAGCCGAATTACGCGCTCGGACCGAATGCCAAGGGAACCAGCACCAACATCATCGAGCTTGATGAAAGCGCGAAATACTCCTGGATCAAGGCGCCGCGCTGGCGCGGCCATGCGATGGAAGTCGGGCCGCTCGCCCGCTATGTGGTTGGCTACGCCCAGGGGCATGAATATTTCACCGAGCAGATCAATCGCACGCTGACCACCCTCAACGTCCCCGTCGACGCACTGTTCTCGACGCTCGGCCGCACGGCGGCGCGCGCGCTGGAGGCCGAATGGGCGGCGGAAATGCAGGTCTATTTCTTCGACAAACTGATGGCCAACCTGAAGGCTGGCGACAGCGCGACGGCAAACACGGAGAAGTTCGACCCCTCGACCTGGCCGGCAGAGGTCAAGGGCGTGGGCTTCACCGAAGCGCCCCGTGGCGCGCTCGGCCACTGGATCCGTATCAAGGACGGCAAGATCGACAACTACCAATGCGTCGTGCCGACCACCTGGAACGGATCGCCGCGAGACAACGAAGGCAACATCGGCGCTTTCGAGGCGTCATTGATGAACACCAAGGTTGAAGTCGCCGAAGAACCGGTCGAGATCCTGCGCACGCTGCACAGCTTCGACCCATGCCTTGCCTGCTCGACCCATGTGATGGGGCCGGACGGCGAAGAGCTTGCCGATATCAAGGTGTGCTGAGGGAGGAGATCATCATGAAATCTGTTTTCGGAAAGATGTTTGGCGCATTCGTGCTGACCGCTGTGGCAACACCGGCACTGGCACACACGGGAGGTGCTGCCGGCGGATTGTCATCCGGCCTGTTCCACCCGATCCTGGGAACCGACCATCTGCTTGCGATGGCCGCCGTCGGGGTCTGGTCGGCCGCGCAACCCGCGAAACAGGCCTGGCGCGGCCCGGTTCTGTTTATCGGGGTGCTTGCGGTCGGTGCGTTGATCGGTGTGAGCGGCTTGCCGTTGCCGATGGTCGAGCCGGGCATTCTCGCCTCTGTCGTCATTCTTGGCCTCATGATCGCCACCGCGCGCGTCTTGCCTGCGGGTGCCGGTCTTGCTGCAATCTCGGTCTTCGCCCTGTTTCATGGTCACGCGCATGGCACGGAAGCCGTCGGAGCCCTGGCGGGGTATATGGCCGGCTTCATGATCGCAAGTGCCGCCTTGCATGCGGCCGGTTTTGGCCTTGGCCGTCTTGCCGGCGAGTTGAAGCACGGGCATGCAGGCGTCGGACTGGCGATTTCCGGAGCCGGTCTCTTGCTGGCCGGCGGATAGGAGGGAGCAATGAGTATCGAGACCACTCCCTCTCACAAGGAAGAGGCCGTCTATGTCTATGAGGCGCCGGTGCGTCTGTGGCATTGGATCAATGCCCTGGCGATCCTCGTTCTCGGCATCACCGGTTATCTGATCGGATCGCCGCCTCCGGCGATCCATGGCGAGGCTTCCGCCCATTTCCTGTTCGGCTGGATCCGCTTCCTGCATTTTGGCGCGGGCTACATTCTCGCCGTCGGAATTCTGCTGCGGATCTACTGGGCCTTTGTCGGCAACAAGCATTCCCGGCAGATCTTCCTGCCGCCGGTCTGGCGGGGGAGTTTCTGGTCGGAGCTTGTGCATGAGGTCAAATGGTACGCCATGATCGCGCGGGAACCGAAAAAATATGCCGGCCATAACCCGCTCGCAACCCTGGCGATGCACGTGATGTTCGTCTGGGTGATCATATTCATGATCTTCACCGGTTTCGCGCTCTATGGCGAGGGTGCCGGCATGGGATCGTGGCAGTACACTTTGTTTTCGAGCTGGATCATTCCCCTGTTCGGCCAGAGCCAGGACGTCCACACGTGGCATCACCTGGGACTGTGGGCGATCGTGTGCTTCGTGATCATTCATGTCTACGCCGCTGTCCGGGAAGACATCATGTCCCGGCAGTCGATCATTTCATCCATGTTTTCCGGCTGGCGGACATTCCGTGACGACAAGCCGATGGATGACCCTCATTAGCTTGGTCAATTCTGCACATCCAAGCTTACTCGGGCGGAGCTGGAATGGCTCCGCCCTTTTTTATCGCCAACTGGATTCTCCGCTTCCAGGCCACAGGACCAGTTGGACGATCTCTTTAAAGCAGCCTCGCAGAACTGGTTAGTAAGTTTCCAGTTTTAAGCCAAAATGGATATTTTCTAACCATGCACTTGTGGAGGCACGGACAAGGAGCGAGAGAAAACAAGGAGATAATCAGCTCCAAGGTCTGGCATGGCTCTTGCGATAACCACCTTACCCCGTATTCCGGCAAGGCTCGACAAGACGCTGACGGCGGCGGGGGTTGCGCTTCAGGGATTTCATCTTTGGCGCAAGAGGGAGGAAAAGCTGTGACAATGGACGCGCCAGCCGTACTCGTGCTCGGCATTGGTAACCTGTTATGGGCGGATGAAGGCTTCGGCGTTCGCGCCGTGGAAGAGTTTCACCGCCGCTTCGAGGTGCCTGAAAATGTGCGGGTGATGGATGGGGGTACCCAAGGGGTGTATCTCGTCCAGTATATCCGCGAAGCCGACATACTCATTGTTTTCGACGCTGTCGATTATGGCCTGCCGCCCGGCACGCTGAAGCGGGTGGAAGGTGAGGAAGTCCCCAAATTCCTCGGTGCCAAGAAAATCTCGCTGCATCAGACCGGTTTTCAGGAAGTGCTCGCCATGGCGGAAATGCTCGGCGACTATCCCGACCATCTGCTGCTGATCGGCGTGCAGCCCGTGGAGCTGGACGACTACGGCGGCAGCCTGCGGCCGGAAGTCAAGGCGCAGATCGACCCCGCGATCGATACGGCACTTGCATTCCTCAAGGATCACGGCGTCTCGGTTACGCCGCGCGGCGATGCTCTCGGTGAAGACAACACCATCGCTTCGCTTGAGATGACGCTCGGCCGGTATGAAGCCGGAAGGCCGGCGGAGGACGAAGCCTTCCGCCACGGTGACAACCGCGTGCTGGCCAGCGAAGGCTGGCGGGGGCCGGAAGACTTCGACGCTGAAATGACCCGTTTGGTCCACACAGCGGCAGAGCAAAGCTGATGTGTCTCGGCATTCCCATGCAGGTTCTGTCTGTGTCCGGACTGACGGCGCGATGCCGTGATCGTGGCACAGAAACGGACGTCGATCTGAGCCTTGTCGGCCCCGTCGCACCCGGAACCTGGCTGATGGTTTTTCTGGGCGCGGCCCGCGAGGTTCTCAGCGAGGAAACGGCGAAACAGACAGCCGACGCGCTGGAGGCGCTCAGCATGGCCATGCGCGGCGAGACGGATTTCGACCATCTCTTCGCCGATCTGACTGGCCGGGAACCGAGCCTGCCGGATTTTCTGAAACCCACGGAGAGCAGTACCTCCAAACCTTGAGGCAGCACATGTTTTCACCTCTTCTGCAATCGATCATCGACCGGGAAGGCTACGAAGTCGTCAGTCATGAGACGCTGGCCTCAACCGCGCAGGCACATGAGTTTGCCATGGTGTTCTTCCCCGGGGACGCGGAGCGGCTGGCGGAAAGCAACGATGTCGCCGTCGTGCTGCCGGAACTCGGCAAGGCGTTGATGGGCAGGGTCGCGACACTCGTCGTCGAGCGGGACAGCGAACGCGAGCTGCAGCGGCGTTATCTCTTCAATGCGTTTCCGGCAATCGTCTTTCTGCGCCGGGGCGACTATCTCGGCGTTTTGCAGGGCATTCTCGATTGGGCCGATTACCTTGAGCAGATCCCCGATATCCTGGGGCGTGAGCCAAGCGATCCGCCACCTTTCAAGTTCCCCGACGGCTGCGGCGTTGCGCCCGAGAGCCTTCGGCACTGACTAATTCATTCTTAGGAGGGGACGGCAATATGAGCAATCCAATCGGACCAGTGGTCGGGCCTGGTAGCCAGCCTCTGGATGAGGACGGCGGCGTTCTCGATTATATGAGCATGCCGTCGGGCATGATGATCTTTGCAGCCCCGAACCTGCCGGAGGCGGAGGAAGCAGAGGATCTGGACGCCGGGAAGGCCGCGCTTGAGGCGCTTCTGCGACTGCTCGAAGACAGTGAGCGGACAGGCACCAATGGGCGCGTGGATCTGAACGGCCTGGACGAAGCCAACCTTGCCCTGGTCAATCAGGTGCTCGGGGAAGGGGAGGTCTCGGTAATCGGCGGCGCGGCGCTACAAGCCCAGGAAGCCGTGCTGGCGGGTGTCTGGAGGGTTCGGGAGACGGCCGCGGACGGTCGCACGACCGCCGACTATGTCGAGGTCGCCGCGTTTCCGCGGACTGTTCTGGCCAGGGCTTTCGCGGGCGCGCAGGCGCAGGTCCCGATACCGGAGCGTTTCGGCCCCAATGTCTTCAACGCACCGCCCTTGCTGCCGGAAATCAACGAGCACATCGCCAAGTCGCGGCCGCATGTGATCAATCTGTCGCTGCTGCCGCACACGGAGGAGGACCTTGGGCTCTTGAACGATCTTCTCGGCAGGGGAGAAACCACGATCCTGTCGCGCGGCTACGGCAATTGCCGCATCATGGCGACCGCGACACGGGATACCTGGTGGGTTCAGTTTTACAATTCCCAGGATACGATGATCCTGAACACCATCGAGATCTGCCCCATACCGGCTGTCGCCTGCGCCGCGCCGGAGGACATCGCCGATTCAGCCGAACGCCTGAACGAAATCCTTGAGGTCTACCGATGAGTGAGGGGTTCTTCGCCGGTTCCTACGGCGGCGACGCCAGCAAGATCGGTCCCGCGACAAGGCTGGAATGCAAGATCTGCTGGCATGTCTATGATCCCGCCGAGGGAGACGACTACTGGCAAATTCCGGCAGGGACGCCGTTCGCGGCGCTGCCGGACCACTGGACCTGCCCGGAATGCGACGCCAGCAAAGCGGGCTTCATGGTGATCGGAGACGCATAGGTCCGACCATGAGCAACGCCACCGCCATCACCGACCGTCTGGAGACCTGCTTCCGGCAGGTGCATGCAGAACGCATGAGCGGAATACCGATCCTCAACGAGAAGCTCGGTGTGCGTGCGGTCGGCATTGTGCCCTGGAACGGTTTCTGGTTCGGCGCTCTGATCACGCCCTGGTTCATGAACCTCGTGCTGATAGCTCAGGAACCGGATCAGAACATCATCCGCTCCGGCGAAAAGCGCCTGTTTGTCTTTCCCGCCGGGCGGTTTGAATTCATCCGGGGGCACGAGGACCATCTCGGAGCGTTCTGGATGTGCTCCCTGTTCTCACCGGTGTTTGAGTTCGAGGACATGGAGACAGCGGAGGCCACGGCCATAGCGGCGCTCGCCGGTCTGATGGAAGGCGCTCAGGAAGACGAGGACCGCGACATGCAGCGGATCTGGCAGGGAGAGCTGCCGGAACCCGGTGACCGGTCGGGGGAGGACAGGGCTGCCGAACCTGGGGAGGCTGCAAAGGCTGAAGAGGACGGCAGGGCACCGGTTGCGGCCGAGCTGAACCGGCGGAGCGTGTTGACCGGCCAGTTCAGGGAAACACCGCAATGACGGCGGAAGGCAGGGTCATGATCGATCTGCCGGCAACGCCCGGCGCTCCGGTGGGCATGACCTATCTGCCGCCGTCGGATGTGACACGTCTGATGATCGGGAAAACACCGGAAGAGGTTTTGAAAATCATCCCCCTAGTCCACGGTGTTTGCGCAACGGCACAAACCCACGCCTCGGTGCTGGCTCTGGAAGGCGCACTCGGCATTAAGCCACCGAAGCAGACCCTATCGGCACGACAAACATTGACGATGATGGAGTGCCTGCGGGAACATGTCTTGCGTGCGATCATTGACTGGCCGAAACTGATGGGCCAGAGGGGAGGAGTAATGGCGGCGCGGCAGGCAATTGCCTTTCCACCGCGCTTTCAAGCAGGCTTTACCGGTGCCGAGGGTGCCTTCGGCCTCAATGCCGAGGTCGCTGCAAATCTTCCCCACCTCGCAGGTCTTCTTGATGACGCGACGGCATTTCTTGAAACCGCCGTTTTTGGAGAAGCGGCAGATGTTTGGCTTTCGCGGCGCGGGCACGATCAGCTACGGCAGTGGGCTGCTGCGGCGGACACGACGGCGGCATGGTTTGTCGGCTGGCTGTTCGACACCGGCCGTTTCGGCATTGCCGCTTTCCCGGCCTTCGGAGCTGGCGACACCGCTGTTGACGCGACGTCCTATGTCCGCCGAGCCAGCGACCCACTGCTTGCCAGTTTGGGCGCTCCGGCAATTGGCGCTCGTTTTGTCGCGCGTCTGGTGGAGCTTGCCCGCTTGCCGGGTGAAATCCGTGGCGTTCTTATCGGTGAAACTTCGGCTCCGGCGCCCCTTGCGAGCGGCCGGGGAGAGGTCGAGGCGGCGCGCGGCCCCTTGCTTCATTGGGCAAGGGTCGAGGAGGGCCGTGTGCGTGAGTACCGGATCGTGCCGCCCACAGCGTGTAACTTCGCCCGCCAGGGTATCGCCAGCCGGTGTCTGGAGGAAATTGCGGCCATGGACCGGGAGGAGCAGCAGCTTTGCGCTCATCTGGTGGTCAACGCGGTCGACCCCTGTGTCGCTTATGAAGTGAGGGCCGCCTGATGCATGAAATGTCGATTTGCGAAAGCATTCTCGGCCTGCTTCAGGAGCAGGCACAGGCGCAGAACTTCTCGAGGGTCGACCGGATCTGCCTTGAAATAGGCCCGCTTTCCGGGGTGGAGGTCGAGGCGCTCAAATTCGGATTTGACGTGGTCATGCGCGGCACGCTCGCCGAAGGGGCCCGTCTGGATATCATCGAGCCGGAAGGCAAGGCCTGGTGCATGCCCTGCGGACAAACCGTAACCATCGAACAGCGTTTTGACGCTTGCCCGGAATGTGGCTCACACCAGTTGCAAGTTACGGGTGGTGACGAACTTCGGGTCAAGGAACTGGAGGTGAACTGATGTGTACTGTCTGCGGCTGCGGCGAAGGTGAGGTTCGCATTCACGGTGGTGATCACCATCACCACGATACCGGCCATGGCCATGAACACCACCATGGGCACCACCATGAACACGGGCATGGGCATCATCACCATGATCATGACAGCGGCGCGCACCACTATGGCGAAGGCCCGGCCGGCGCTTCGGTTCCCGGCATGAGCCAGACCCGCCTGATCCAGCTCGAACAGGATATCCTGTCGAAGAACAATACCTATGCGGCCGGAAACCGGCAGCTCTTTGCCGAACGGGGCATTCTGGCGCTCAATCTGGTTTCCAGCCCCGGTTCGGGCAAGACAACGCTTCTGGTGAAGACCATCGAGATGCTGGCTGACCGGTTCAGGCCCTGCGTGATCGAGGGCGATCAACAGACCTCAGCCGACGCGGACCGGATCCGCGCCACCGGGGCACCGGCGGTCCAGGTCAACACCGGCAAGGGCTGCCATCTGGACGGCCACATGGTCGGTCACGCTCTGGAGCAATTGCCACTTTCGGACGGAGGCATCGTGTTCATCGAAAATGTCGGCAATCTCGTTTGCCCGGCGGCTTTCGACCTCGGCGAAGCCCATAAGGTGGCGATCCTGTCGGTGACCGAGGGCGAAGACAAGCCTCTGAAATACCCGGATATGTTCGCGGCAAGCGATCTGGTTCTCCTGAACAAGACCGATCTGCTGCCGCATCTCGATTTCGACATGGACGTGGCAATTGCCAACGCGCGCAAGGTCAATCCTCAGGTTAAGGTGCTGCGGGTGTCGGCTCGCAGCGGCGAGGGGATGGGCGCCTGGTGCGCCTGGATCGAGGCGGCAAGAGCAATGCAACTGGCCGGGCACCCGGCCGGCGAGGCGGCGCAGTAAGGGAGGGGAAAATGTGTCTGGCAATCCCGGCAAGGGTCGTTGAGCTGGAAGACGGCGATATTGCCGTCGTCGCGCTGGAGGGGGTGAAGAAACGCATTTCCACGGTGCTCCTGGAGGACGTCGCAATTGGGGATTATGTCCTTATCCACGTCGGTTACGCGCTTCATAAGGTAAGCCCGGAGGAAGCTGCCCGCACGCTTCAACTGATGGCGGAGGCTGGTGTTCTTGAGGAGGAACTGGCCGAGATTGGGGAGAGCGCGGCATGAAATACGTCGATGAATTCCGGGACCGCGATCTGGCGGCCACACTCGCCAAGGCCATTCGCAAGGAGGCCGATCCCGCGCGGCATTACTACCTGATGGAATTTTGCGGTGGCCACACGCACGCGATATTCCGTTACGGCGTTCAGGATCTGATGCCGGACAATGTCACCTTCGTGCATGGACCGGGGTGTCCGGTCTGCGTCCTGCCGGTGCGCCGGCTCGATGACGCAGTGGAACTGGCCGAGCGCCACAACGTCATCTTGTGCACTTATGGCGACATGATGCGGGTGCCCGGCACCAAACAGCGATCCCTGATCCGGGCCAAGGCGGATGGCGCTGATGTGCGCATGATCTATTCGACCGCCGACGCCCTGAAGATCGCCCGTGACAACCCGGACCGGGAGGTGGTGTTTTTCGCCATCGGCTTCGAGACCACGACGCCGCCGACAGCGGTGGCGATCCGCCAGGCCGAAGCGGAAGGCCTGAGCAACTTCTCGGTGTTCTGCAATCACGTGCTGACCCCGGCTGCCATCGGCCATGTTCTGGGGTCGCCGGATCCGAGAGACCTCGAAAAGGTCCGCATCGACGGCTTTCTTGGGCCTTCTCATGTCAGCGCGGTCATCGGCTCCAAGCCGTATGAGGCCGGAGCGGAACTATACCGCAAACCGGTGGTGATCGCCGGGTTCGAACCACTGGATGTCATGCAGTCGGTGCTGATGCTGATCCGCCAGATCAATGAAGGCCGGTATGAAGTTGAAAACCAGTACACCCGCGTTGTAACCCGCGAGGGCAACAGGAAGGCACAGGATCTTGTCGCCAGCGTTCTTGAACTGCGGCGGGAATTCGAGTGGCGCGGGCTGGGCTCCGTTCCGGACAGCGGTTTGAAGATCCGCGAGCGTTATGCGGCCTTCGATGCCGAAAAGAAGTTTGAGGTCAGCGCAAAAGTGTCGCGCGAGGTAAAGTCCTGTGAATGCCCTGCGATCCTGCGCGGGGCGAAGAAGCCGACCGACTGCAAATTGTTCGGCACGGTCTGCACGCCAGAATCGCCGATGGGATCGTGTATGGTGTCTTCTGAAGGAGCTTGCGCCGCCTATTGGAGCTACGGCCGGTTCCGCACACCGGCGAAAGCGGAGGAGGCGGTCGCATGAACAAAATGGATGAGACTGTCTCGTTCCGAACCGGGTCCGTCGACATGACACACGGCGGTGGTGGCCGGGCCATGGCCGAGCTGATCCGCGATCTGTTTCATCGGCATCTTTCCAACCCGATCCTGGATCAGGGGCATGACGCCGCGCTATTCGGTGTGCCGGCCGGACGGCTGGTGCTTTCGACCGATGGCCACGTGATCTCGCCGTTGTTCTTTCCGGGCGGCGACATCGGCTCGCTGGCGGTTCATGGTACGATGAACGATGTCGCCATGGCCGGGGCGCGGCCGCTCTATCTGACCGCCGGGTTCATTCTTGAAGAAGGCTTTCCGCTCGCCGACCTGGAGCGCATAGTCATGTCGATGGCACGGGCGGCGGATGAGGCGGGCGTGCCCATTGTTACCGGCGACACCAAGGTGGTGGAAAAGGGCAAGGGCGACGGTGTCTTTATCACCACGACCGGGCTTGGTGTTGTTCCTGATGGGGTCCACATCGCCGCTGAAAAGGCCCGCCCGGGTCAGGCGATACTGCTGTCCGGCTCCATTGGCGATCATGGGGTTGCCATCCTCTCCAGCCGGGAAAATCTGGAGTTCGAAACGGTCATCCGCTCCGACAGCGCCGCGCTTCACACGCTGGTGGCCGACATGATCCACGAAGTGCCGGGCATTTCGGTGCTGCGCGACCCGACCAGGGGTGGGCTGGCAGCCACCTTGAACGAGATTGCCCGTGCTGCCGGCACAGGCATGCTGCTCGACGAAGCCGCCATACCGGTGAAGCCGGATGTTGCCGCCGCCTGCGAGTTGCTTGGTCTGGATCCACTTTATGTCGCCAACGAAGGCAAGCTGATCTGCCTGTGCGAAGCGGCGGATGCAGAGCGCCTGCTCGCCGTGATGCGGCGTCACCCCCATGGCGCCGATGCGGCCTTGATCGGCGAAGTGGTGGAAGACGACAATGCTCTGGTCCGGATGCGCACAGGCTTCGGCGGGCAGCGGGTGGTCGATTGGCTGGCGGGCGAGCAATTGCCCCGGATATGTTAGGGGTTGGACAATGGGGGCTCAATCATGACCGACCTGCCCACAATCCTGGTGATCGACGACGAAATTCGTTCTCTGGAATCGCTGCAGCGGATCCTGTGCGACGACTTCGACGTCAAGACTGCCGCGACCATTAAGGAAGCCAACGCCATCCTTGAACAGGAATGGGTTCAGCTCGTCCTGTGCGATCAGCGCATGCCCGACCAAACCGGCGTGGAATTCCTGAAAGCCATGCGCACGCGCTGGCCGGACATCATTCGCATGATCGTCTCGGGCTACACGGATGCCCATGACATCATCGACGGGATCAACGAAGCCGGCATCTTTCAATATATCACCAAGCCCTGGCACCCGGAGAACCTCATCCTGACGCTGAAGAACGCATGTCGTCTTTACGAGCTTCAGCGACAGAACGAATTGCTCGCCATCGAGCTGAAAATGTCGCCCTCGGGCGCGGGCAAGGTGGTGGCCGAGCGCCGCGAGGCGCTGCGCAAGGACTACGACTTCGACGACGGCATCATCCGGGGCAAGGACAGTTTGATGAACGAGGTCTGCGCGACCTTGCGTCAGGTCGCGCCTTACGATGTGCCGGTGCTTCTGTCCGGCGCATCGGGCACAGGCAAGGAACTGGCAGCCCGCGCGCTGCACTACGGCTCCCTGCGGTGGAACAAGCCTTTCGTAGTGGAGAACTGCGGAGCGTTGCCCGACCAGTTGCTCGAAAGCGAACTCTTCGGACATAAACGCGGCGCTTTCACCGGCGCGGTCGAGGACCACGTCGGATTGTTCGAACGGGCAAGCGGCGGCAGCGTCTTTCTGGATGAGATCGGCGAAGTATCACCGGCGTTTCAGGTGAAGCTGCTCCGCGTTCTCCAGGAAGGGGAAATCCGTCCGGTCGGCAGTGCCAAGACACGCAAGGTCGATGTCCGGGTGATCGCCGCCACCAACCGGGACCTGGAGGATGAGGTCAAGGCCGGCCGGTTCCGGGCCGACCTCTACTACCGTCTTGCCGGAATGGTGATCCGTTTGCCGGACCTCAAGGACCGACGCGGAGACATACCGGTTCTGGCCAAGGCACTTCTGTCCCGGGCAATGGCCCATCTTGGCAAGGAAGTGGAAGGCTTTTCACAAGAGACATTGGACTGCATGCAGAGCTACCACTGGCCCGGGAATGTCCGGGAACTGCAAAATGAGATCCAGCAGATGCTCGTGATGGGCAAGGAAGGCAGCCTCTTGGGAGCCGATCTTCTCTCTCGCCACATCCTGCGGGCCGACCGCACCGAAGACGAGGACGGCGCTGATTTGTTTGACGGGCTGGAAGGCACTCTCAAGGATCAGATCGGCCAGCTCGAATGCAGGATCATCCGCGAGACCCTGATCCGCAACCGCTGGAACAAATCGAAGGCGGCCCGTGAACTGGGCTTGTCGCGGGTGGGGCTTCGCAGCAAGCTGGAGCGCTACGAACTGGAAAAAGTCAAACCGCTGCCGTCCATGCGCCGGGCTGCGGGTTAACCGGGAGCGCTCATGACACCCCGTCTGCCAGGAAGCCATGATGCTCGTGACCTCATCGTGCCGCAGTTGAGCGGCGCGATCGAAGGAACTGGCGATAACGTCTGGATCGAGGTGATCCAGAAGATGGATGAGGTTTATACCGACCTTGTCGATTCCCAGACGGCGCTGGAGGAACAGAACGCCCGGCTGGAGGAAGCACAGGACTTCATTGGCTCTGTCCTTGGCGCCATGACGGACGTCCTTGTCGCCTGCGATACGGACGGCCGCATCCAGCAGGTGAACCCGGCCCTGGAGGCGATTGTCGGCAAACGCGAACGGACCTTGATCGGTCGGCCCATCGCGGAGCTGTTTCAGGAAAAATCGCAAGCGGTTGTCACCGGGTTTCTGCAAACCCTTCGTTCAGGCGAAGGCATCGAACAGCGAGATGTCTCTCTGGCGGCATCGGACAGCCAGAACGCCCTGATATCGACCATTTGCACCGCGCGCCGGGACCATCGCGGCCGCTTGGTCGGCATGGTGCTGGTGGGTCGGCCCGTCGGTGAATTGAAGCGCGCCTACCGGGATCTCGACGCCGCCCAGGCAAAATTGACCAGAACCCAGCAGCAGCTTTTCGTTTCGGAAAAAATGGCGGCACTCGGCCGGCTGGTTGCGGGTGTCGCCCATGAGCTCAACAATCCGATCAGCTTCGTTTTCGGGAATATGTACGCGTTGAAACGCTATGGCTCCGCGATTACGCGTTATCTGACGGCCAGTGACGAGAACAAGTCGCCGGAGGAAATGAAGGAGCTGCGCAAGGATCTCAAGATCGACCAGGTTCTGAGGGACATCGGCCCGCTGGTCGACGGCACCCTGGAAGGGGCGGAGCGGGTGCGCGATATCGTGCAGGAACTGCGGCGCTTCTCTTCCAATCAGCAGGAGCAGCCCGAGGAATTCAACGCTGTCCGGCTGATCCACACGGCCGCGGACTGGGTGATCAAGGCACAGCGGGTGAAGCCTGAAGTGCTGCTGGATCTTCCGGACACGCTGGAGATGACCGGCCGCAAGGGGCAGCTGCATCAGATCCTGGTCAATCTGGTGCAGAACGCTGCGGATGTGCTCGACGGACGCCCGGACGGTCAGATTCTTCTGTCCGGCGCGCGGCAGGGAGAGGACATCGTTATCAAGGTCGCCGACAATGGAACCGGCATATCCGACGCCCACCGGGACAAGATCTTCGAACCTTTTTTCACCACCAAGCCGATCGGCACGGGCACCGGCCTCGGGCTTTACATCAGCTACAACATGGCCGCCAAGCAGGGCGGCAGCCTGTCGGTTGAAAACCGGCCCGCGGGCGGAGCTGAGTTCATTTTAAGGATACCGGCGGATGTCCGTACAGAGAGCTGACAGGGCCGCCCCGGTCCGCCTGTTCTGGATACAGTCGGGAGGCTGTGGCGGCTGTTCGCTGTCGCTGCTTGGCGCAGAGGCGCCCGATCTGGTCACCGTTCTGGAAGCCGCGAATATCGAGGTCCTCTGGCACCCCTCGCTCAGCGTTTCGAGTGGTGCCAGTGTCATCGGTTTGATGGAGCGCATCCGCGACGGCGAGGAACCGCTGGATATCCTGTGCCTGGAAGGATCCATTATGCGCGGGCCGAACGGCTCGGGCCGGTTTCACATCATGGCGGGAACCGGCAAGCCGGTGATGGAATGGGTCGAGGCACTGGCGAAAAAGGCACGCTATGTCATCGCGGTAGGAAGCTGCGCCGCCTACGGCGGTATCACCGCTGCCGGCAGCAACGAAGTCGAGGCCTGCGGACTGGCCTATGACGGACGGAAGCCGGGTGGACTGCTCGGAGCGGATTTCCGCTCCGGCGCCGGCTTGCCGGTCATCAACGTTGCCGGATGCCCGATCCATCCGGGCTGGCTGACCGAAACCCTGCACCAGATTTCCGCCGGCCGGTTTTCGCAAAAAGACATGGACGAGTGGGAACGGCCGCTCTCCTATACAATGCATCTGGTTCATCACGGCTGCGCGCGCAACGAATTCTACGAGTTCAAGGCCAGCGCCGAACGCCTGTGCGATCTCGGCTGCATGATGGAAAACCTTGGCTGCAAGGGAACCCAGGCCCGGGCCGATTGCAACATGCGAAGCTGGAACGGCGCGGGTTCTTGTCTGGACGGCAACTATCCCTGCATCAACTGCACAGCGCCCGGCTTCGAGGAGCCGGGGCACGGCTTCACCGAAACCCCGAAGATCTCGGGGATTCCGGTTGGCCTGCCAACCGACATGCCCAAGGCCTGGTTCGTGGCGCTGGCTTCGCTCTCCAAGGCGGCGACGCCGAAACGGCTGAAGGAAAACGCGGTGGCCGATCACTTCCGGCGGCCTCCCGTCGACAGGCAGAAGAAGAGCTGATGACCCGGCTGATTGTTGGTCCGTTCAACCGCGTGGAAGGGGATCTGGAAGTCAAACTGGACATCCAGGACGGCCGCGTGCACCAGGCTCAAGTGGTCTCTCCACTCTACAGGGGTTTTGAGCGAATTCTGGCGGGCAAGCCGCCGCTGGATGCGCTGGTCTACGCACCGCGCATTTGCGGCATCTGCTCTGTGTCGCAGTCGGTTGCCGCCGCGAAATCCCTGGCTGCGGCCATGGGCCTTTCCATGCCCGCAAATGGCGAACTGGCGGTCAATCTCATTCACGCGGCAGAGAATGTCGCTGACCACCTGACCCATTTCTACCTGTTCTTCATGCCCGATTTCGTCCGGGA
>NZ_AAUW01000025.1 GCF_000168975.1 Roseibium aggregatum IAM 12614 | reverse complement strand
ACGCCCCCTCTTATTATTCTGCCGATTCTTGCGGTTTCTTCGCGGTGCTGCGCGGTTTGCGCGAAACGGCCGTCTTGCGCGCCGGCGCCTTGCGTGTTGCAGGCTTGCGAGGAGACGACTTGCTTGGCACCGCCGCAGCCGAGGCAGCTTTTACAGGGGCTGTCCGCTTTGCGGGTGTCTTCGCGGGGGCGTTGCTCGCTGCCTCTTCCTGGGCAGCCCTGGTATCTTCCTTGCCTGGCTCGACAGAGACATCCGTCACCGCCAGCGGATCATGCAGTATGTCTTCCGAAACCGGCGGCAGACCCAGTACCTCGTGGAACTGCTGCAGGGTTTCCAGGGTATGCGGCGTCATTTCGTCAATCGCCCCGGGCACGAAGCGGACAACCTTGGCGGCGAGTTCCCGCTCTTCTTGCGTTTTCAGCAGCTTGGGCAAGGTTTCGAGCGCCTGTTCCGGCGCAAATTCGACGATCATCGTCTGTTCCTGAAGTATGAAGCTGCGTTCGTCTGCGGTCAGCGATTTGAATGGCTCGTCCTGCGTCAGAACACGGGCAGACCTTTCCAGACGGTCGCGGCGGACATTGCCCCGGCTGTCGGCAAGCAGGATCAGCATACGGATGACCGCTTCGCAGAAACCACCTTCCTCGATATGCATCAGGGCGGCCTGAACCGGCGGCAGGCTGCGCAGCTCGTCCTTGCGCTTCAGTGTCCGGCCCGGTTGCTTGCTGCGGCCGAACCAGCGCATGTAGGGTGTTCCCCAGATCGAGTAGAACAGGTTTTCATAGGCGGTGTCGCGCAGATCCCGGAAGAGATCCATGGATTGCTCGATCAAGGCCGCATTGACCTTTTCCAGTTCCACAAACGGGTTGCCGGCACTGGCCGGAGACCTCTCGTTTCTGGCTCGCTCGGCAATGCCCGGCAACCAGCCCAGCGCCGGATTGAGGCTGGAGAACAGCGCCCGTTGCATTCTGAGCGGATGGCTCTTGCGGCGCAGGTCCGCGCTCTGCTCTGTCACGAAAGCCTGGACGAAGGGACGCACACAGACATCGTAGAATTCGGCTTGCTGTTCGGAGGCACGGGCGACAGCAGCGAAGGGAATTTCATCGTCCCGGCCGTCATCGATCTTTGCCAGGTCTTCCATCTTGCGCTCATGGAAGCTCACCGTGAATTCCCGCTCAAGCAGAGGGCCTTCATAGTCGTCGATGGTCATCTCATATAGGCCCGGTGCCAGCGCCTCGATTGTCTTCAGCGTCGAGGTGACTTCGGTGTGTTCCTTCTTGGCGATCTTGGAGGAGACGAAAATACCGAGGTGTCCGACCTGTTCGTGGATCATATAGATGATCCGCTGTCCGCGGATGGCGATTTCCCGCTCGTCCGTGTAGGTGTCGATGATCCAGTTGAGGGCCTGCTGCGGCGGGGTGATGTTATCGCCGTAGCTGGCAAAAACGATGATCGGCGCACGAATGTGCTTGATGTCGACGTTTCGGCCGGTTTCGAGCTGCGCTTCGTTCTTGGAAAGACGGTTGCCGACGAAGAGCTGCTCGACAATCCATTTCATCTCCGCTTCGTTGAGCAGGAAATACCCGCCCCACCAGCGTTCGAACTCCAGGAAGCGTTTCGGCTCGGTGTCGACCTTTGAATAAAGATCGTAGTATTTGCCGAAGTAGTTCCGGGCCGGATTGAGCATTTCAAAATTCTGCACGATGTCGGCACCGTCGAAGATGCCGTGGCCGAGGTCGGAGTAATACATGGCGTTCCACGTTCCGCCCAGAACACCGGCGTTATAGCGCATCGGGTTTTCGCCAACACGGCCGGACCAAGTGGACACAGGTGCGCCATTGAGAATGATCGGCCCGGTCAGGTCCGGGTTCATGGCAGCCAGCAGCAGCGTCGCCCAACCACCCTGGCAGTTGCCGGTCACGACAGGATTTGGCGCTTCCGGGTGCAGTTCCATCACCTTGCGAACGAAGGCCGCTTCTGCGTGGGTCACGTCTGCCAGCGTCTGGCCTTTTTCCGGCATGCGCTTGAAAGCCACGAAATAGACGGGGTGACCGTCATGGAGGGCAACACCCACCTGACTGTCCGGTTTGAAGCCGCCGATCCCTGCGCCATGCCCCGCGCGCGGATCAATGATGATGTAGGGTCGTTTGAATGGCTTGGGGTCGCGGCAGGGCAGATCAGCCGGCGGGATGATTTTCAGCAGCATGTAGCAGCTTGGGCGCGGCAGATCGGCCCCGTCCAGCACCACCTCGTAGTCATAAATCAGAACAGGCGGACAGCCGGCCTCTTCGTGATCCATGAAGTTGTCGCCACGCTGGCGAAGCACATCCATGGTGAGAACCGTGCGCTGGGTGGCGTCCTGCCAGTATTCCTCCCATGCCTGATAAAGTGAGCCGGCCTCCTGAGCGCCGCCCATGTCTTTCACGGCCTTTCCGTACTCGGCAACGGTCGCCTGCCAACGGCTCTTGTGGTCGTCTGAAATCCTGGTCAGGTGCTTGCTCAGCCCCCTGCCCATCAATTCCCCCAGGTTGGACAGTTCCGTTGCCTGCGCCTGCAGGGCCGTGAACCGTTCAGATGGGCCCCAGGCGGTTGCGTCATGCAGCGACTCCAGAAATTCGTTCTGGCCTTTTTCGAGCGCGTCAAAAATGTCCCTCATCAGGACCTCCTATCCAAGAATGCTGTAGCCACCGTCGATCGGATGTACGGCGCCGGTGACGTTGAAGGCCTCCCGGCTGGCCAGAAAGGCGGCATAGGCCCCGACATCGTCGATCGTGGCCAGGTGATGCGTCGGCGCGCGTTCGGCCGCGTCGTTCAAAAGTGCGTCGAATTCGGCGATGCCGGAAGCGGCCCGTGTCTTGAGAGGACCAGGGGACAGTGCATGAACCGAGATCCCCTTCGGACCGAGTTCGGCTGCCGCATAGCGGGTTGCCGCTTCCAGCGCGGCCTTGACCGGCCCCATGACGCCGTAGTTTTCAACCACCCTCTGCGCCCCCATGAAGGAGACCGTCATGCAAGTTCCGCCTTGAGGCATCAGGGGTTCGGACCTTTTGATAAGCCGCAAGAAGGAATGAACAGAGACATCCATCGCCAGCGCAAAACCGTCGGACGAACAGTCGATCACGCGGCCATGCAGGTCTTCCTTTTTGGAAAAGGCAATGGAATGGAGTAGCGTGTCGAGGCGCCCCCACCTGGCCTCGATTTCGGCAAACAGCGCCTCCATCTGGGCAGCGTCGCTCACGTCAAGTGGGGCGATAATTTCGGCATTGAGCTCTTCGGCGAGTGGCCGCACATAGGCTTCGGCGCGCTCATTCAGATAAGTGATCGCCAGATCGGCGCCCTGCGCACGGAACGCCTTTGCGCAGCCATAGGCGATGGACTGATCGTTGGCGACGCCGACAACAAGGGCCTTGTAACCCGTCAAATCAAACATATGCGCACAGATCCCGAACCTCAGTTCCGGACGGTCGGAAGAAAACCGGCCGGCCGCCACACGTTGCCGTTTCAAGCGCAACCTGAAACTGCTTCGCAGTGCAACATAAACCTTGTGACGGAACAATGACCTTTTCAAGGAGATAGGGGTTACTGCGGATGAGTTTCTTTTGCTGCATCGCAATAGAGGACCCCGGACGATGAACCGGAAAAGAAAACGGCGCCCCGGGTATCCCGGGGCGCCGCCATCTGTTTCCAAGGGCCGTGACCGGTCTTACAGCAGATCGAAACGGTCCGCGTTCATGACCTTGGTCCAGGCTTCAACGAAGTCCTTCACGAACTTCTCGTTGTTGTCGTCCTGAGCGTAGACTTCCGCATAGGCCCGCAGAATGGAGTTGGAGCCGAAGACGAGGTCTGCGCTGGTTGCGGTCCACTTCAACGTGCCCAACTGCCGGTCGCGCACTTCATAGGTGCCGTCGGCGGCCGGATGCCAGCTATTGCCCATGTCGGTCAGGTTGACGAAGAAGTCCGTGGTCAGAGCGCCTTCACGGTCGGTGAAGACACCATGCTTGGAGCCGCCATGGTTGGTACCCAGCACGCGCAGGCCGCCCACCAGAACAGTCATTTCACGCGCGGTCAGGCCCAGAAGCTGCGCACGGTCGAGCATCATTTCTTCCGGGCTGACAACATACTTTTTCTTCTGCCAGTTGCGGAAACCGTCTGCGACCGGTTCCAGAACCTCAAAGGATTCCGCATCGGTCTGCTCGTCGGTCGCATCCCCACGACCCGGAGCAAACGGAACCGAGACGTTGAAGCCACCGGCCTTGATGGCCTGTTCCAGACCGACATTGCCGGCCAGAACGATGACATCGGCTACGGATGCACCGGTCTCTGCGGCAATCGGCTCGAGCATGGCCAGAACCTTTGCCAGACGGTCCGGCTCATTGCCTTCCCAGTCCTTCTGCGGAGCGAGACGGATGCGCGCGCCGTTGGCGCCACCACGCTTGTCGGAGCCACGGAAGGTCCGGGCGCTGTCCCATGCGGTTGCGATCATCTCTGCAGCGGACAGGCCACTGGCGGCGATCTTGGCTTTCACGGCGTCCACATCGTAGGAGGTGGAGCCTGCCGGGATCGGGTCCTGCCAGATCAGGTCTTCAGCCGGAACATCCGGGCCGAGATAGTTGACCTTCGGGCCCATGTCGCGGTGGGTCAGCTTGAACCAGGCGCGGGCGAAGCAATCGCGGAAATAGGCTTCGTCGGCCATGAACTTCCGGCAGATCTCGTTGTAGACCGGGTCCATCTTCATGCCCATGTCGGCATCGGTCATCATCGGATTGCGGCGGACTGACGGGTCGGAGGCATCAACCGGCTTCTTGTCTTCCGGCATGTTGACCGGTTCCCACTGCCATGCACCGGCCGGGGACTTGCGCAGTTCCCAGTCGTAATTGAACAGGTAGTCGAAGTAGCCCATGTCAAACTGGATCGGGAATTGCGTCCAGGCGCCTTCAATACCGGAGGTGAAGGCATTGGAGGCCTTGCCGCCCTGGTCCGGATTTGACCAGCCGAAGCCCTGCGACTCGACGCCGGCAGCTTCCGGCTCGACACCGATACCTTCGGCTGAGTGGTTGCCGTGGGCCTTGCCGACGGTGTGACCGCCACAGGTCAGCGCCGCGGTTTCCTCGTCGTTCATCGCCATGCGCTTGAAGGTTTCACGTACATGGGCAGCGGTTCTGACCGGGTCCGGCTGGCCATTGACGCCTTCCGGATTGACGTAGATCAGGCCCATGTGGATTGCCGCCAGCGGGTTCTCCAGCGACGTTGCATCATCGGCATTTTCGAAACGGTTCTCGACAGGTGCGAGCCATTCCTTTTCCGAGCCCCAGTAGACGTCGGTTTCCGGACCCCAGATGTCCTCACGGCCGAAACCGAAACCGAAGGTTTTGAAGCCCATGGATTCGTAAGCCATATTGCCGGCCAGAATGATCAGGTCGGCCCAGGACAGCGCATTGCCGTATTTCTTTTTCACCGGCCACAGCAGGCGGCGGGCCTTGTCGAGGCTGGCATTGTCCGGCCAGGAGTTCAGCGGAGCAAAGCGGATGTTGCCGGAGCCCGCACCACCGCGGCCGTCCTGCATGCGGTAGGAGCCGGCGGAGTGCCATGCCAGACGGATCATCAGACCGCCGTAGTGACCCCAGTCGGCCGGCCACCAGTCCTGGCTGTCGGTCATGAGTGCGCGGACATCGGCCTTGACGGCTTCGTGGTCCAGACCCTTGACCGCTTCACGGTAGTTGAAGTCGGGGTCCATCGGGTTGGTGCGCGCACCGCGCTGGTGCAGGATGTCGAGGTTCAACGCATTCGGCCACCACTTCGTCACCGGCTTGTCCATCGACGTGTTGCCACCGTGCATTACAGGACAACCGCCTGTCTTTTCCACTTTAGCGTCCATAACTCTCTCCACTTAAATCTGAAACGTTCGATTATTCGGGCCGCATGAGACGCCCGTAATATCCGCAGACCCGCTTGAGCCCGGGACAGATCGGTTTCCTCAAATCTCCCTAAACTTTCGAGCCCAGCAGAAACCCGGCAATGCAAGGGGGTGTTTGCTCGCCGCCCGCTTCTGTTTGAGCCCCTTGACGCTAGCAAAGGCAATCCATCAGAGGAAGTTGAATTTTCTGATAAGTTCGATAAGCTGACCTTATGATCAATATCACCCTCAAACAGTTGCGCTATTTCGAGGCCCTCGCCCGTCACGGGCATTTCGGCAAGGCAGCCGAGGCTTGCGCCATTTCGCAGCCCGCGCTGTCCATGCAGATCAAGGAAATGGAGGAAGTGCTCGGCGCCACCTTGTTCGAACGTGGGGCCCGCCAGATCCGGCTGACACATTTTGGTGAAGTCGCCGCCGAACGTGCCCGCGACATCCTGCGGTCGGCCGAGGAATTGGGGGACCTTGCCAGGGCATCACGCGAAAGGCTTGTGGGGAGGCTGCGGATCGGCGTCATTCCGACGATCGCACCCTATCTCCTGCCGAGCGTCGTCGGGGCCTTGACCAAAAGCTATCCGGAGCTGGACATACATGTGCGCGAGACCGTCACGCCAAAGCTGATCGATGAGCTGGACGAAGGCCGCCTCGACACGGCAATCGTTGCCTTGCCGGTTTCCGAAGGTACCCTCGCCGAAACCGCTCTGTTCAGCGAGCGCTTCGTCCTCGTGCGCTCGGCGCGCGAGGCCAATGCGCCGCTGCCGAATGCCGACAGCCTGCGCGAGATGCGGCTTCTGTTGCTGGAGGAAGGCCATTGCTTTCGCGATCAGGCCCTCTCCTTCTGCAATCTGCAATCCGGCCCGCCGCGCGAAGTGCTGGACGCCAGTTCTCTTTCGACACTTGTTCAGATGGTGAGCGCGGGAATGGGCGTGACGCTGATCCCGGAGATGGCCGTTCCCGTGGAAACGCGCTCCGCATCGGTGGCAATTGCCCGTTTTGAAGCTCCTGAACCGACCCGGACCATAGGCATGGTCTGGCGCCGCAGAAGCCCGTTGGCGGGCCAGCTCACGGAGATCGCGGATATCGTCAGGCGATCCGCCGAAGGGCTGACGGCCTTGCGGGATCAGCCGGCACTCAGCTGATCTGCTGCCCGTTTAGGTTATGCCTGCGCAGCAGAGCGCCGGAACGTCATCAGGCCCAGCAGCGCCATGGCGGCGGCAAGGCCAAGCAGCACGGCCCTGGCGTCGTCACCGGCTGCAAACAGCGCAACGATCAGTCCGGCCAGCGGTTGGGACAGGTTGTTGAGGCAGATGATCACGCCGGTTGTCTTGCCGAATTCCTCCGGCGGTATGATTTCCTTGCGCAGGGTGCGCACATAGATGTTGAACATCTTGTCGAACCCGGCAATCAGCAGGAAACCTGCCGCATAGATCAAGGGATGGGTCCCAAGGCCCGTCAGCACGGCCCCTGCGCAAATCAACCCGTAAGCCGTGACGCCAAGTGTTTTCAGGCCGAGCGCCACATGCGCTGTCAACGTCAGTACGGCGAGCGTCGCAAGCGCTCCGCCGACCTGGAGCCAGGCGTAGACCTGCTCGCTCTGACTGAAGAAACCGGTCATCATGGCGGCCGCCGTTGCCAGGGTCGCCCCGATGATCAGATTAACCCCGGCAGCCTGCAGAATGGCCCGTGCCAGACCCGGCAAAGTCCAGACCAGCGTGAGCGCATGCCTCAGATCCGCGACCGGATGACGGGCAACGCGCGAAACAGGAGCCGCCTCCATGCGCGCCTGGCCGGGCCAGAAGTGAAAGGCGAGGTCGGCCAGCACGAACAGGACCGTTGCCAGCACGACCACCGCCTGCCAGGGCCAGAACGCCATCAGGTAGGCGGCCACCAGAGGCCCCATCACCACGCCCATTTGCGAGGCAAGCTGGCCATAGCTTGCCACTTTCTCGAAGCGCTGATCGGAAAAGGCGCGCACCAGCACCATTTCCAGCGCCAGCATGCCCTGCGTCGTGAAAATGCCGACGACGGCGGAAAGCCCGATCAGCCACCAGACCCCACCGAAGGCAAGCTGACCGGCAATGCCGGCGATGCAGGCCACAGCCCGCAGAATCCGGCTGATGCGCAGCAGCAGGATCGGCGGGAACCGGTCGCTCAATATGCCTGCGACGGGAAAGGTCAGGTAGCGTGGCAAGGTTTCGAAAAAGAAGGCCAGGCCGGACCAGCCAACATCACCGGTGATCTGGAATATCACCAGCGGCACAAGGAACAGAAGAATCTGATCGGCCAGAACCGTCAGGAACATGGACGCGAAAAAGGCGCGGTCGCGGACGAGCATTTTCAACTTTCAAGGGAGCATTCGTGGCGAGGTAGATCACACCTAGCACCCGAAAAGCCTCTCTGCAAGTTGCCTCGGCGCTTCATTTCAATCGATTTAATGCCGTGTTTGACGGCCTTTTCGAGCATCGCACCGCATTAGAGTTTCCGCGCCACGACAAACCGGCTGTAGGGAGCCGGATAGGTTCCTGTCTCGATGATTTCGAAACCGGCGGACCGGATCTTTTCTTCCAGCATGTCAAAGGAAAGGAAACGGACAAACGGTGCCTTGCCGAACAGTTGCATCACCTTGACAAGGGGCGCGAACAGCCACGCCCGTCTTTTCAGGCAAACGGTCTTCGAGATGTAGAGACCACCCGGTTTCAGAAGCTGGTGGATGCGCGACAGAGTTTCCTCGGCATTTTCCACCAGATGCAGGAAATTGAAGGCAACAACGGCATCATAGCCGGTTTCGCCCGGCTCGACCTTGTCACTGAAGACATCGGCAACTGCAAACCTCAGGCCCTGCGGAGCCTCCTTCGCCTCTGGCCCGCCTTTCAGTTTTGCCTCGGCGATTTCGATCATGCCGCTGGCAAAATCCGTGGCGAGGTAGGACCTCACGTTGCCGGCCAGCAGCAGCGCCGTGGTCCCCGTGCCGCAGCCGAGTTCCAGGACGCTGTCCTGAGGCCCCAGATGCGCGCTGGTCCGCTCCAGCGTCTTTTCATAGGCGTCCTGGTTGCGGATCGGAGACGCGGCATATTTGCGTGCAACCTTGCTCCAGAAGCCGGCGGAAGACGGCATGTCCTTGGTCCATGTTGTCGCCATGGTCGATGTTCCATTTCTAACAGATAAGCGGAGACGCAAACGGCCGGCCGAAACCGGAACCGGTGGCGAAGATGACAGCCGGCACATAGGTGCCCAAGCCTCGAAGAAGCTTCGAAACACCGGCTGCTCGAAGCTTCTGGATCCCTCTATTTCTTCTTCTTTCGGCCGCCGCGCAGGCCGAGATCTTGAAGAATGTCACGGCCGATATCGCGGCCGCCAGTGGGTGAAGCCAGAAACTCCAGAACCGAAAGAACGATATTTGCCAATTGGATCATCAAAGATGACGGGCTCATTGGCGTCTCCTTTCGACAAGAAATGTACGCCCTTCAGAAATGAATGAGAATTGCCGAAATCTGGCTAGTTGATATACATATTTGCATGAATTGGCAGACCATCACATTTGACTGGAACCAGGCCCGTGCCTTTCTCGTGACGGCAGAGGAAGGGTCCCTGTCCGCAGCGGCCCGTGCTCTCGGGCTGACCCAGCCAACGCTCAGCCGACAGGTGGCCGCACTTGAAGAAACCCTTGGCGTGACGCTGTTCCAGCGGGTCTCCAAGAGCCTCATCCTGACCGAAGCGGGCATCGAACTGGCCGATCATGTGCGCGCCATGGGTGACGCGGCCAGCAGGGTGTCGCTTGCGGCGTCCGGCAAATCGCAGCAGGTCGAAGGGCTCGTGACCGTTTCAACGACCGATCTCATGGCAGCCCACGTTCTGCCCGGCATTCTGCGTGACTTGCGCAAGAAGGCACCGGGTGTGGAAGTGAAGGTCCTGTGCACGAACAGCTTGAGCGACCTGCGCCGGCGCGAGGCCGATATCGCAATTCGTCATGTGGAGCCGGACCATCCCGACCTTTATGCCCGGAAGCTGCGGTCGGCCCCGGCACGCATCTTCGGAGCCAGATCACTGGTCGAGCAATTCGGCCGGCCGCTGACGAAGGAAGACGCACCGGATCTCGATTTTATCGGCTTCGACAACAACGAGGAACTCATCGGATACCTGCGGGTCTTCGGCCTGAAGGTAACCGAAGTCAATATACGTCTGGGGTCGCCCAGCGGTGTGGTCGCCTGGGAGTTCGTCCGTCAGGGCCTCGGTCTTGCCATCATGGCCGACGAAATCGCCGATCGTTTTCCCGAAGTCGTTCCCGCCTTTGCCGATATCGAACCGATTTCCTTCCCGATCTGGCTGGTAACCCACCGTGAGCTCCACACCAGTCGAAGGATCCGCGTCGTGTTCGACCACCTGGCGGAAGGCTTGCTGAAGATGCCGTTGAGGGGGACGCCTGCTGTCTCAGTCCGCGTCTAGATTGCTGAAGATGTTGTTCGCGCTATCTTAATTTAGGAGATTCATTTCCTTGCAGGCAGAGCACGGTGCGCGAGAATTCGATACGTCTTTTCGTCCATGTCAGTCACGTTGCACGACGAAATTTCCATTGTACGCTCGGACATCGAAAGCGTCCCGTTTTGCACCAGAACAGCGCGCAGACGCGTGTCGCAATGACCCGCGCCTTCCTCACGACTGCTGTAAACTAGCAAGATTTTTTTTCCCCCATCTTCAAAAAGACGCAGGCTTTCGTCGCTGTTGAACACAAAATCGCAAGGTGCGGGCAGACCAGTATCAAGGCTTACTTTATCCGTTTCACCTGCCAGCATAACAGAACACCCATCAAGCCAGATTTCAGAACCAGAGAGGTCAATCGCACCTGGAGCGCCCGCGAACGAAGTCGTTCCAAGGCCTACTGCCAGCCCAGCGGCGGCAAGAACGGTCAGCGACATTTCAACTCGCCGGCCAGAACCAAATTTCCGTGCAGTCTTCGAAGTATTCACCGGTTTTGCTCGCTTTTCCGTCCCAAAGATCAATGTGGTCGCCAATACCATTCCGAAATCCGGCGATATCCTTAAAGAAAACAACGCCCGACTTGTTAGAAACTTTCACCTTGGCGTTGGCTCCACCAGGAACGATTGTGGGTCGATGAACTTGAGACCAAATGTAATGTCCAAGTGACTGTGCACCGCGCGCATGCCCGTGCTTGCAAAGGGGCCCCTGTTTGTAACCGGACAAGTGGAAGCCTGCTCCGATCAGGCAAATGCTCATACGAATTGCACATTGGTTATCCCACCCCTGATCACAAGGGTGATTAGCAGCCGGGTAGGAACTGTCGAGAGACGAAAACTTCGGAAGGGTACGCGCCATCACACTTCAACCTGAAACTGCCAATCAATTTTCACTCAATCTAATGTGGCGAAAGCTAAAGTTCTAGCTGTTTGTGCCCCCAAAAGCACTCGATGAAGGCGCCCAACGCCCGTTTCTCTAGCCCAGCATCCAGTTGAGCACGAGGCGCCAGTCGGTCATGCGGATGGGCGTGCCGTGCGTGCCGGTATCGAACAGGGTGAACTTGATCGGATAATTCGGTGCCTTGGTCTTGATCTGCTTGAAGAAGTTCGCCTGGTCTTCCCAGTTGTAGACCTGATCGAGTGTCCCCTGCCCCATATAGATTGGCACGTTGCGCCCGAGCGCTCCGGAAGACAGGAAATTGGGATCTTTCGGCGAGCCAAGGAGCAGGACGCCGGAGAGCATGCTGGCGTAATTGGCGTTCTTCAGCAGGTTCCAGCAGATGATGCCGCCCATGGAGCCGCAGGCAACCACCACCTTGGCGCGGGGAGACAACTGCTTTTGATACTGGATCAAAGCAGCCACATCCGTGGTGCCGCGATTGTCGAAGTTCTTTATGTCGACGGTCAGATAAGCGCCGCCGTTTCTGACCATCAGGTTCTGCACACGGTTGAAGTTGCCGCCGAAGGAGACGTCGTTCATGCCCTGAAAGCGGTTGCCGCCCTGCCCGTGAATGTAGATCACGATGGCGTTTGCGCCGCCTTTCCAGTTGCCGGTGCCCATGAACTCGACAACCCGGCCATTGGCTTTCAGTTCGCTGCTGCCACGGCCACGCTTGGGTTTGTAGGAAACATAATTTCCGTAGACCCTGCGTTCATCGACTTCGTCGCGGTCGCGCAGGTCCCGCTGCTTGGAGTATTCGACGACGATGAAATCGCCGTCGTAGAGCGTTTCGCTGACCTTCTTGTAGCGGAACAGCCCATCCTTGTAGGGCTTCAGGGCCTCTGCCTGGGCGAAACCCGCCATCCCCGCATAAGTCAACACCCCGCAAAGCAGAAGGTTCCGGATCAAGCAGGCCGGGCGGGCGTTGAAAAATCGGTGCAGCATGTGGCGTCCTTCAAGGCGCGTATATAAGATAGAAGTCTGATCCCAAAGCATCTGGCGTGCAATTCACCGCAGGCAAGTGCCCACAACACCATGAGACCGGTCAACCGGCAGCAGGCAGCCGATTCAGGCCCCCTTTCCGCATCGACAACCTACGCGGCACCCGGGGCGCATGCAATCGGTGGCGGGTCAAAAACGGGCGGGCTTTCTTGCCGGTCCAGTCTGCAAAGGCCCAAGATGTTGCTGATTGATGATTGCCGCTTCGAGAGCGCCGCTCGGTGCTGACAACACGGCAGGTCTCAGAACCCTTGCAAATTGTGCCAAGGCCTTTTGCGCGTCTTTATCCACAAATCCTAACGCGCGTTGAATAAGTGTGCTGCAAAATGCGAATTTAAGGATTTGGTAACCATAAAAATCCAAGACTGCCAGACAGATAGGCCTGCAAAAGGTCATCGGCGACACAAGCGGATTTGCAATGGAACAGACGAAAACCCGCTGACGGATCGCCTTTTAGGTGTTGGGGCAGCTTTGTGCATGCACTCGCAGACGCAAGTTGCTCCAGACAATGCTCGGCCAGGTCAGGAGAACCCAGATGCCAGTCATTTCCTTCGCAAACGCAAAGGGCGGCGCCGGAAAAACCACGGCGGCCCTGCTGCTGGCGACAGAAGTCGCGGCACGGGGAAAACGCGTCACCATCTTCGATGCGGACCCGCAGAAATGGATCTCGAAGTGGTACGAGCTGCCGCGCAAGAGCCCAGGCATCAACGTCATCAGCGAAATCTCGCCGGCCTCCATCACCGAGCAGATCATGCTTGCGGCCGAGACCTCCGACTACGTTATCGTTGATCTTGAGGGGACCGAGAACCTGATCGTCGCCAATGCGCTGTCGGTATCCGACCTGGTGGTGGTGCCGATCCAGGGCTCTTCCATGGATGCACGCGGCGGCGCTAAGATCCTCACGCTAATCAAGAAGCTTGAAAAAATCGTCCGTCACGACATCAAGCATTGTGTGGTTCTGACCCGGACCAACGCCGCCGTGACAACACGCGCGATGAAAGCGGTGCAGGATTTCCTTTCGGCCCAGAACATCGATGTCCTGATGACCCCGATTGTGGAGCGTGCCGCATTCCGCGACCTCTTCGAATTCGGCGGCGGCCTTTCCGGCCTCGACACAACCCTGGTGTCCGGCGTCCGCAAGGCGCGGGAAAACGCGTCGCTCTATGCGGCGGAAGTTCTGGAACGGGCGATCTCCGTGCCCAAGAAACGCTGGTACAACGTGTTCAAGCGGGCAAGCTGACGGCTTCGGATCATATCAATTTGCTGAAAGGCTGCGTATCAAATCGCAGCCTTTTTTGGTTCCGGTTGACGACGATCACCCCTCTTTTCTGGTCGATGCGAACCGGCACTTCATCGCAGGCTTTCTCTTGATGTTGATCCCCTCGCCTCCGCCTCAACCAGCCATGGCACACACCTTCGAAGCAGGCTATGGTTACGGCAAGGTACTGCCCCTCTTGCTGCATGCCGTTGATCCATTGAGAGGAATCCATGTCCACGACCCGTCCTCAAGCCTTCCTCGCCGCCAGCCTGTGCCTGTTTGTTGCCGGCTGTTACGGTGAAGAAGGCAATGTTGCCCTTGGAAATCTCGAGCGCGACCGGGTGGCCCTGACGGCGACGGCCAACGAGGTTCTGGTGGAGCTGCCCGTACCGCAAGGAACCTTCGTCAAGAAGGGAACCGTGCTGGCTCAGTTGGACCCGGCAGAACAACAGGCTATCGTCGCTCAGGCAAAGGCGGAGGTTCAGAAAGCCAAGGCCAATCTGGTGAAGCTTGAAAACGGAGCGCGCCAGGAAGAAATCGCCAAGGCCCGTGCGAGTGTCGCCGGAGCAAAGGCGGAACTGGAAGACGCGCAGGCCACGTTCGAACGCTACAACGACCTGACCGGGCGCGGCACCACAAGCCAGGCGCAGCTCGACAGCGCGAAGGCGGCGCGCGATGCCGCCGACGCAACCTTGCAAAGTGCGCAGGAACAATTGAAGGAGCTTGTCGCGGGGACAAGGCCGGAAGACCTCGACATAGCCAAGGCCGAGCTTGAGGCTGCGCAGGCCAGCCTTGCCACACAGGAAAAGATCCTGTCGGATCTCACCATCACCGCGTCACGAGACGGAACTCTCGACAGTCTTCCCTGGAACCTTGGAGAACGGGTGACGGCCGGCAGCCCCGTTGTGGTGATGCTGGCGGGCGATGCCCCCTATGCCCGGGTTTATGTGCCCGAACCGCACCGGGTGAAGGTCAAGCAGGGCGACAAGCTTGAAGTGCGGATCGACGGCCTCGACAAGTCGATCGAAGGCACGGTGCGCTGGATCAGCTCCGAAGCATCCTTCACGCCCTATTACGCGCTCAATCAGTCCGAACGGGCCAGGTTGATGTATGTCGCCGAGGTGCAATTGCCCGACAGTGCCAACGACCTGCCAAACGGCGTCCCCGCCCAGGTCGTCCTGCCGTGAGTTCAACGGGTGGGGACATCGTGATCCGGGCCGAGGGCCTGGTGAAAAGCTTCAAGGGGTTCCGGGCAGTCGACGGACTGGACCTGACCATTGAACGCGGCATGATCTACGGCTTTCTGGGCCCCAACGGCAGCGGCAAGACCACCGCCATGCGCATGCTCACGGGGCTTCTGACGCCAACGGAAGGAACCGTTGAAGTTCTGGGGCTCTCCGTCCCCAAGGATGCGGAGACCCTGAAATACAAGATCGGCTACATGACCCAGGCCTTCTCGCTGTACGGCGACCTGACGGTGCTGGAAAACCTCACCTTCATGGCGACGATCTACGGCCTGCCGTCGAAGCGAAAGAAACAGCGCATCGCCGAGGTTATGGAGCGCTATGAACTGAGCGACCTCGGGGACCGGTTCGCAGGCAAGATGTCCGGCGGCCAGCGCCAGCGCCTTGCCCTGGCAACCGCGGTTCTGCACGAGCCGCAGCTTCTGTTTCTGGACGAACCGACCTCGGCCGTGGATCCGGAGTCGCGCCGCCATTTCTGGGAACAGCTTTTCGACCTGGTCGATGGCGGCACCTCCATCGTCGTGACCACCCATTTCATGGATGAAGCGGAACGCTGCCACAAGATTGCTATCATGGAAGCAGGCCAGAAGCGTGCGGACGGAGCACCCAAGGACCTGATGGCGGCAATGGGCGCCAATGTGGTGGAAATCGAAGGACCGAACCTGCGCGAGATCCGCCGGAAGCTGCTGGGAACGGAGGGCATCATTACCGCCGCGCAGCTTGGGGCCCGACTTCGGGTTCTGGTGCGGGAAGACATTGCCGACCCGGAAGCCTTTCTGAAGACCAAGGACGAAACCAACGGTGCCACGCTGATCGAAAAGGTGCGCCCGAACCTGGAAGATGTCTTCGTGACCGCAACGGGAGAAGGCCGCCAATGATCAGACCGCTCTCCCGCATATCCGCGATTTTCTTCAAGGAACTCGCCCAGTTGCGCCGTGACCGGATGACTTTCGGCATGGTCATCATGATCCCTTTGATCCAGCTCATCCTGTTCGGCTACGCGATCAACACCAACATCCGGGACATTCCCGTTGCGGTCGTCGATCACAGCCAGACCGGGATCAGCCGCGTTCTGATCCAGATGGTGGAAGCCACGCGCGTGGTGAAGGTGACCGAACGCCTGACGAGCATTGAGGAAGCGGAAACGGCCATCAAGGCCGCCCGCGTGCGAGCGGCCTTCATCCTGCCGTACGACCTGTCCCAGCGGGTTGCCCGCTCTCCCGCCGCCAATCTCGGCACGCCGCCTTCCACGGACGAGGAAACCAGCCGGCCCGTCGCCCAATGGATTGTCGACGGCTCCGACACCATG
Organism: Roseibium aggregatum IAM 12614; assembly: GCF_000168975.1. Lineage (GTDB taxonomy): Bacteria > Pseudomonadota > Alphaproteobacteria > Rhizobiales > Stappiaceae > Roseibium > Roseibium aggregatum. Next base: position 88,527 of record NZ_AAUW01000025.1, on the reverse strand, counting down.
ATCGCAGGTGCCATCAAGTCGCTGCGCAACATGCCGCTGTCCGAACTGAACCGGCAGGCCCCGAACCGGTCGACGCCGACCTTCGAGGTGGCCCTGTTCTTCAACCCGGAACAGCGCACCGCCATCAACATCGTGCCCGGCCTTGTCGGCATTATCCTGACCATGACCATGATCATGTTCACCTCCGCCGCAATCGTGCGCGAACGCGAGCGCGGCAACATGGAGATGCTGATCAACACACCGGTGCGGCCGATCGAGCTGATGATCGGCAAGATCATCCCCTATATCTTCATCGGGCTGGTGCAGACCGCGATCATCCTCGGGCTCGGCCATCTGCTGTTCAACGTGCCCTTCGGCGACCGGATACTCGACCTCTTCGTCGGAACATTGCTCTTTATCGGCGCCAGCCTTTCCCTGGGCCTGGTGCTGTCGACCATTGCCCAGAGCCAGTTGCAGGCAACGCAGATGACCGTCTTCGTTCTGCTGCCGTCGATCCTGCTGTCGGGCTTCATGTTTCCCTACGAGGGCATGCCGGTGATCGCGCAATATATTGCCGAGGCGTTTCCGGCGACGCATTTCATGCGCATGATCCGCGGCTTTGTCCTGCGTGATGCCGGGCTTGTAGAGCTGCATCGCGATGTCCTGTGGATGTGCGGCTTCTTCGTTCTCGGCATGATCGTCGCCGCGTTCAGGTTCAAGAAACGGCTGGATTGAGGAATGGCTGGCCTGGGCACCAGTTGCTTAGCCAACTGCTGTAGTGACCAGCCTCCTTCGCCCGCCTCCCCCAGGGCCGCATCCTGAGGAGCGCAATTCTGCGCGTCTCGAAGGATGGGCGGCATACTCATGAGCAAGTGGCCCATCCTTCGAGACAGCGCTAACGCGCTTCCTCAGGATGAGGCTGTCGTGTTGTGGGAAGTCCGGATAGCCGCCAGTTGGCAGTCAGTCTCCCCCGCTTCCTACTTCGGCTGCGGGCCCGTATCGAACCGCGGGTTGGCGGTTTTCAGGACCGGGGTCTGCATGGAGACATTCTCGCGGCTCTCGCGCCAGACGACGAAGATGCCCGAGGCGATGATGATGGCAGAGCCGAGTCCGACGTAGAAGTCCGGCGTTTCGGAAAAGAACAGTACGCCGAACAGGCTTGCCCACAGGATCTGGCTGTATTGCAACGGTGCCACCACTGCGGCCGGAGCGGCCTTGTAGGCGGAAATCGTCAGGAACTGGGCAACGACCGACAGAAAGCCGATGGCCGCCATCAGGCCGAGATCGAGAAGCTCCACCGGCACGTAGAACACAGGCAGCGTCATGGACATGGCGGTCATGGACAGGATCATCGGGTAGAGGATCAGCACCGCCGGGCGCTCCTTGCCGCCGAGTTTACGCACCAGAATGGTGGAGAGCGAATTGGCGAAGGCCGCCGTCAGAGCCGCGGCATGGCCGAGGGTCAGTTCGGTCACGCCAGGACGTAAAACGATTAAAACGCCAACCAGACCGACAATCACCGCCGCCCAGCGCTGTGCCCGCACGGTTTCGCCCAGCAACGGCACCGACAAAGCGGTGATCAGCAGCGGCATGGCAAAGAGCAACGCATAGACCTCGGCCAGCGGCAGCGCCGTGAAGGCGTAGAAGCCGCAAGACATGGCGATAATGGCCAGGCCTGCCCGAAACAGCACCAGCCAGGGATGCCTTGGACGGAAATTGTCGACCGCCTTGTCCGCCAGCATCATCATGGACATCGGCACGAAGGCGAACAGCATCGTGAAGAAGATGATCTGAAAGACCGGATAGCTGGCGCCGAGTTCCTTGATGATCGCGTCATGCGTGGAAAACAGGGCAAATGCGAGAAGCGCGGCGGCAAGTCCCTTGAGCGATTCAGTCATAGGCCGGGCCTTAATGGTGTGGTGGCCGCCCGCGGAAACCAGTCAGATGCGGGGCGAGGTTTCAGGCGTGACGCATGTTTTCGTCAGCCGAGCGGTGGCGGCAAATCAGCGGTTGGTGGCAGTCTCTTGGTTCGATCATCGCTGAAACGAATAAAAGTTCAAGAAAGACAACGTCGCTTCGGCTGGTTTTCGGACAGAATGACAAAGAGTTTCCACAAAGCAAATGGTGCGGCAGAGATTTCTCCCTGCCGCACCATTGTTTTCAGTTTGCCAGAACTGCTTTTCAGACCAACCAACCGGTTCGGACTCTTTTCAGAGGATCTTGCGCCGCAGGTAGGACGATACGACCTCGCCGGCAACCACCAGGGCGATGATGGCCAGGAGCACCGTGGAAACTTCCTGCCAGTTGAAGGTGTCGATGGCGCCTTGCAGGATCACCCCGATGCCGCCGGCACCGACCAGGCCGAGAACCGTGGATTCCCGCAAGTTGATGTCCCAGCGCAGGATCGCCACCGCAAAGAAGGTCGGCATGACCTGAGGCACGATGGCATAGAGCACGACCTTGAAATGGCTTGCTCCACATGCCTTCAGCGCTTCGACCGGCTTCGGATCGATTTCCTCGATGGCCTCACCCAAAAGCTTACCCAGGAAGCCGATGGAGCGGAACATGATGGCGACGATACCGGCAACAACACCGGGGCCGAAGATTGCCACGAACAGCAAGGCCCAGATGATCGTATTGACCGACCGCGAGGAGACCAGGATGAACCGGCCCAGCCAGAGCGTCAGCGCGTTCGGCGTGGTGTTCTGCGCGGCGATATAGGCCACCGGCAGTGCCAGCACGACCGCCATGGCTGTAGCGATGGTGGCCAGGTTCACCGTTTCCCACAACGCACTCAGGATCTGGTCGAGGTGGGTCGGGTCGGGCGGCACCATGCGGCTGAAGAGATCGCCCATCTGGGTCGGCGCGTCCCACACCCAGGCCCAGATGATGTTGACGCTGCCCAGTGCCCAGGCGACGACAAGGGCGGTCAGTGCAAAGTAGCCGTAGCGCTGAAACCGCTGTGCCGGCGTGTAGCGCGCCCAGTCTTGAAGCTGTACCTGTTCCATTATGCGATCCGCTTTCTGATGGCACCGCTGACGGCTTCGGAAATCAGGATGGCACCCACGATGACCATGGTGATCGCCAGGGCGAAGTCGTAATCGTAGCGTCCGAAGGCATTGGCCAGGGTGGCACCGATCCCGCCCGCGCCGACGATACCGACGACCGCCGAGGCTCTCAGGTTACTGTCGAGCTGGTAGATGCCGAGGCCGATCTGGCGCTGCATGATCTGCGGGAACACCGCATAGACCAGTGTCGACAGGAACGGAGCACCGGCTGCCCTCATGGCTTCGACGGGCCCTGGGTCGATTTCCTCGATCTTTTCGGCCAGCAGCTTGGCAACAAAGCCGATGGAGTAGACGATCAGCGTCAGGATGCCCGCGAAAGGGCCGAAACCGACGGCTTTCACGAAGATGATGGCAACGATCACCGGATGGAAGCTGCGTGCGATGATGATGACTGCCCGGCCAAAATAATAGATCGACAGCGGAGCGATGTTCCTGGCCGCCATGAAGGCGATCGGGATCGACAGCAGGACGCCGCCGACAGTCGCGAGGATTGCGATCTTCAGGCTTTCCATAAACCCGTCGATGAGCAATTCGCTACGCTGGAAGCTGGGCGGGAAGGCCCCGCCGAAGATCCGCCCTGCCCGGCTCAGGCCTTGCACCATACGGTCCCAGTCGATCGGCAGCGTCGCAAAGGTGGTCACGATATAGACCGCGATCGCGGCATAAAGGCCGTAGCGCAAAACCGGGTTGGCGATGAAGGGCTGCTTGCGCCAGGTGTCCCTCGCCGTACTCATGCCGCAGCGCCTTCCATCTGCCGGTCCTCATGGGGAACACCGGCATAGATCTCGTGCATCGCGTCCTTTGTCAGGGCATCCGGCAGATCGTCGAAGATGATGCGCCCATAGCGCATGCCGACGATACGGTCGCTGAATTCCTTGGCTTCATTGACGTTGTGAATGTTGATGATCACCGGCAGCTTCAGTTCGCGCGCAAGGTCCCGAAGCAGGGTCATGATCTGTTCGGAGGTCTTCGGATCGAGCGACGCTGTCGGTTCGTCGGCCAGAAGGATTTCCGGCTGCTGCATCAGGGCCCGGATCACGCCGACACGCTGGCGTTCGCCGCCGGACAGTTCGTCCGCGCGCTTGTTGGCGTAATGGGCGATGCCGACTCGCTCCATCAGCTCGTAGGCCCGGCGGATGTCTTCCTTCGGGTAACGCCGTGACAGTGCGGCCCAGGTCGAGATGTAACCGAGACGCCCACTCTGGACGTTTTCCATGACGGTCAGGCGGTCGACCAGATTGAAACTCTGGAACACCATGCCGATGCGGCGACGGCCGACGCGCAGTTCGCGCTTGCCCAGGCTGGTGAAATCGGTGCCATTGAGGAAGATCTTGCCCGAGGTCGGTTCGACCAGGCGGTTGATGCAGCGAAGCAGCGTACTTTTGCCCGCACCCGAAGAGCCGATCACGGAGACGACCTCTTCGCCGGGAACCTCAAGGTCCAGGTCTTTGAGCACAGGATCCCCGGCCCCGTAACGCTTCACAAGGCTTGTTATCTTTAGCATGTTTTACCCCGATTGAACCGGCCCGCCGGAGCTGTCTCTCGGCGGGCCGTCAAAGCCAGTTGTCTTACTTGGCAAGACCTTGCGGCGTGTACTCAACACCGTTGCTGGCCTGGATCTGCCGGATGACAGCCCACTGGTCCTTGTAGGTGATGGGAACGAACTTGCTTACGCCCTCGAATTCCTCACCCAGCTTGTTGCCCTTGAAGTCGAAGCTGAAGAACGCTTCCTTGATTTTTTCAACGAGGGCCGGATCCAGGTCGTGGGCGTAGTTGAAGGAGGTTGTCGGGAACGGATCGCTTTCCCAGACAATGCGCACTTCCTCAGGATCGTAAAGGCCGCGTTCCGCCATGCGGTCGACAACTTCGGAGGCAACCGGCGCGGCGTCATAGTCGCCGGCAACCACGCCCAGCATCGATTGGTCGTGGGACCCGGAATAGATGACTTCATAGTCCTGGTCCGGCACGACGCCGAGAGCCGGGAACAGGGCGCGCGGCGCCTGGTTGCCCGAGTTGGATGTCGGAGACGTGTGCGCGATGCGCTTGCCCTTCATATCAGCTGGCGTTTTGATATCGCTGTCGGCCTGGGTATAGATCTGAAGGCGATAGCCGAACTGACCGTCTTCGCTGCCCATGATCGCAAACGGGACGGCACCTGCGAGATTGACGGCGAAAGGCGTCGGGCCAGTCGAGAAGCCTGCGATGTGCAGACGGCCGGACCGCATGGCTTCCACTTCAGCCGAATTCGACTGCACCGCGAAGAACTGCACGTCCTTGCCGGTCACAGTTTCCAGATGCTCGATGAAAGGCGCCCAGATGTCGGCATAAACAGCGGGATCTTCAACCGGCGTATAGGCAAAGACGAGCGTGTCGGGGTTGCTCAGTTTGGCCGGATCGGACGGTGCGTCGGCGACAAGATCGCCATTGGCGTCGCAATAGATGCTGTCGAGTGCACCCTGGTTCGCGCACTCCGCAGCATAAGCGGACGAAATGGCAAAACCGGTCACAAAAGCCACGGAACCGAGCCGGGCCAGCATATTTCTCATATTTTCCTCCCATTACAGATCGTTCCTGCCCCGCAGCGCATCGCACCGCAAGGCTCTTGAAAGATCCACATCAGCCTACCGGGAGATGGCGAAGGAAAACGAGCGGCGAAGTGTTAACAGAAGCTGTTGGACAGCCTTATTTTGTTAACAGTGTTACAGCTGCGCGTGGGCAGGTGAAACATTTGTAACGAGATTCTGGCCTCGCCGCCCGGTCCTTGTGTTAGACAGCTCATGTAGGTGCAAGAGAGCGACAGCATGGATGCAAGCGCGACAAGACCGGTGATTGCCATCATCGATGACGACGCGGATGTGCGCGATACCCTGTCTGCACTGATGGAGGCAAGCGGGTTCGAACCGGTTGCGTTTCAGGACAGTGACGGCTTCAAGGCCGCCGGCAGCCCCCAGGACTTCGACCTTGCTCTGATCGACCTGCGCCTCAAGGGCGAGTCGGGTCTTTCCCTTGCCATCCATATCCGCGAGACCAGCGAGCTTCCCATCGTCATGCTGACCGGCGTCGGCGACGAGATCGACAAGATCATCGGCCTTGAGACGGGCGCCGACGACTATCTGATGAAGCCGTTCAATCCGCGCGAACTCGTCGCCCGCATCCGCGCAGTACTCCGCCGCTACGGGCATGGCGTTTCGGCCGTAAAAGCCGGCAAGGATCAGGAAATCGTCTTCGGCGACAAGAGGGTGAACCTGAAGCGCCGGGAACTGCTGGACGGGAACGGCGACGAGATTCCGCTGACCAACGCGGAATATGTCCTGCTGGAATATTTCGTGAAGAACCCGGATCGGATCATTCCCCGCACGGACCTGATGCGCGAGATCGGCAGCGACATGCAGCGCTATGTGGACCGGACAATCGATGTCCTGATCCTGCGGCTGCGCCGCAAGATCGAGAATGTCCCCTCCAAGCCCGTTCATCTGCAAACCCGCCGGGCGCAGGGGTACATCTTCGTCCTCCAGGCTGACGGACCATGAGCACGTCCCGGCTCCGCCAGCCCAGCATCCGCTCGCTGCTGCTTTCGTCCATCGGTCTGCTTCTTGTCGTGGTCATGGTGGTCGGGGCCATTGCTCTCATTACGCTCAACAGCGCCGAAGAGCGGCTCGGCACCTTTCACGACCAGACCTTGAGCGACGTTTCCGACGCTCTGGAGCTTTCCGGCAACGCGTCGAAGCTGGCCGCCTCCGCACCCTTTCTGATGACGCTCAGCCCAAGCTTCCAACTTGAAAGCGAAGCTGAACGAGTTCTCGCAACACTTGATCACATCGAATCTTTGGGGGGCGGCGATCCTGATCTCGTCAGGCCTCTTGCCCGTATCCGGGTGGCGATCACCGATCTTGCCCGTGCAATGGTTCCACAGGGCAGGACCGCTGCCGAACTCGCACTGATCGATCAGGATCTGGAACGCCTGCAAAAACGCTTCCGCAGGCTGGCGCAGTCGCGGGACCAGTCGCCGGAGGACCGCCAGAACTGGTCTGCCTTGCAGCAACTGGTCATGGCCGCCATCGGCGCGCTGCGCAGTCAGGAGCTGATCAAGGTGGGGGAGCAACAGAGCAGTTTCCGGCGCATCCGTCAGGACATTGCAGCCTCTGCCACCTCCCCTGTCCGCGCGGCCCTGGCAGAGGTCGACGAGGCTGTGATGCGGCGCGGTGACCTGTTCTCGCTGCGCTATTCCAGCCTCGCAGCCAAGCTTGATGCCGAAAACGCTCTCTTCCGCATTCGCACCGAGCTCGTGCAGGTGAACGCCTACGCCCTGCAGAAGGTCACGGACACAAAGCTGAGGCTTCGCGATTCACGCGACAAGACAACAACCAGCATTACCTTTGCAAAGGCCGTCATTCTGGTCCTGACTGTCATCAGTCTGGTTGTCGCCATCGGCTCTGCCCTGTTTGTCTCCCGCTATGTGGTGCGCAACCTGCACCAGATCACTGCTGTCATGCGGCGGCTGGCGGCAGGAGACCTGAAGGCACGGCTGCCCAAGAAGGCAAGCGCGTCAGACGAGATCGGGCAGTTGTCCGAGGCTTTCCGCAAGTTCCGGTCCAATGCCCTGCGGCTGGAACGGAAAACCCGGGAAGTCTGGCGCCGCAACGAGCTTTTCATCACCGTTTTCCAGAACATCAGTGACGGCGTTGCGGTGCTGTCGCCGACCGGGCAGTTCCTCGCCGAAAACGACCGCGTACGGGAATTGCTGCGTCTGGAAAAAGCAGGTCGCGGCAAGCGCATGACGCTGCCGGAGCTTCTGGAAGGGTCGGCGTTCCAACCCCGGGCCAATGAAAACGACAGGGCCGGATTTGGCGAATACGCCGACCCCACCGGCCGGGTTCTGGAAGTGCGCCAGTCGGCATTGCCCGACGGCGGATCCGTGTGGCTGTTTTCCGAAACGACGGAGCGCAAGCGGATCGACGAACGGCTGGAAGAGATCCGGCGGGTGGAAAGTCTCGGCAAGGTGACGGGCGAAGTTGCCCACGACTTCGGCAACATCCTGTCCACGATCTCCGGCAATCTTCACATGCTTGAGGGCGAGCTTACGCCCAAGGCCTCGGTGATGAAGGCAAGGATCAATGATGCGGTCGAACTCGGCGTTTCCCTGATCGAGCGGCTTCTGGCCTTTGCCCGAAAACAGCACCTTGCCCCTATCGAAACCGATATCGCCGTGATCGCGGAAGGCATGGAAGACCTGTTGTCGATGGCCCTGCCTGAAACCGTAACGCTGTCGATCCGGTGCGACGAAGGCCCGATGTTTGCGCGCATCGACCCCGGCCAGCTGGAAAGCGCTATCTTGAACCTGTGCGTCAATGCCGGACAGGCCATTGAAGACGAAGGACACATCGAAATCGCCGTAACGCGGCAAACAGACGGAAAGATCTCGCTATCGGTGAAGGACGATGGCTGCGGGATGGATGCGGATACGTTGCGCCAGGCTGCCGAGCCTTTCTTTAGCGCTCGCGCGAACGGCGAAGGCACCGGTCTCGGCCTGTCCATGGTGCACGGGTTCGTGCATCAGTCTGGTGGCACCATCCACATTGCGTCGCAGCCGGGTCAAGGAACCTGCGTGACGTTGACCTTCCCCCAGCAATCCGGCGGAAAAGCCCCCCAATCTCCGGGGACCGTCGCTGGGGATGGGATCGGGCGAGCCCTGGTGGTCGATGACGACCGGCGGTCGGCAGCGGCGATTTCGGACCTCATGACAAGGTTCGGGTACACGGTGACGACAGAGCATAGTTTTGAGAATGCAAAGGCCAGGATCAGCCCTGACATGCCCTACTCGATCGTGGTGACGGATCTGCAGCTCGACAATGGACATTCGGGCTGGGATCTTGCCGGGCAGGCTCTTGAAGCGCACGCAGATTGCCGGGTCGTTGCCGTTTCGGGGCATCTGCCAAACGACGATCCGTTTTCAGACCGATATGCCGGGCGTTTTTCGAAACTGCCCAAGCCGGTGGATGCCGAGGCGCTGGCTGGCAAAATCGGGCTGAAGCTGAACGAGCCGGCCTGAGCAAGGCTCAAGCAAAACCCTGTTAGCGGTGCATATCAGACGAAGACCCGCGCCAGTGTCGCTACGGCAAGCGCGGTTGCGGCGCGTTTCGGCCCAGCCAGGTCCGACGCCGTGCCACCGGGCACCATCAGATTGATGCGGTTGAGATCCGTCGCATCCAGATGATCGAGATCGGCTGATTTCGCGGCTTCCTCGGCAGACAGCCGGATTTCATCGAGCATGCGCACGAGGCCTTGCCAGATGTGAATAGGCGGTGCCTCGCTCGTACTGCACCAGCGAAGAATTTCATCTTCAGATACGTTAAGCACCATCGCAGCCTCACTCGTATCGAGGCCTAGATAGGTCATCATATCACTGAAGTTGCTCATTCTTTTCCCCAAGACGCGTCGCGCCCCAAACACCAGATTGTCTATATTGCACTGCAATATGGCAAAAATCCAGTTTTTTACAGGAATTGAGTTAACCAATGCGCCGGCAAAGAAGGCAGGCCGGGGTGCGATGCTGCGATTCTTGGCGGTTCTCTTGGTATTTTTGGCAAGTAGAGCGACCAGCGCTTGAACCAGAGACTTGGTGTAAGAGCCAATTATCTGAAATATCAGATGAAAATTGATATCGGTGGAAAACGGCTGCCTGCCCGATTGTCCGGTTCGGTTAATGATAGGTTTACCGGACCAAATCAACCTGACCAATTGTGCCGCCGGACTCTTTGATGAAGTTCAAGGGAAAATCCTTCATTGCCATCGTTCTGAGCCCGGAGCCGCCCTTTGCGGACTGGTTCCGTGAAATCGACCGGATCATCGAACGCTCGCCTGGATTCTTTATCGACCGGCCCATCATTCTGGATGTTCGGGGGACCAAGATACCGATCGAGGAGTTGGAGCAGCTTCTTGCGCAGCTTGGCGACCGTTCGATCCGCGTCATGGGCATTGACGGTGTCGCCGGTACACGGCTGAAACCAGGCATGCCGCCGAGTTTCTCAGGTGGCCGCCTGGCCTCCGACGTGGATGTCCCGACACCCGCGAACGCTCCGGCTGAGGCCAGCGATGGCCCTGAAGCAAAACAAGCGGACGGGAGCGGGACAGACGGTGCCGCGAAGGGTGCGTCCGGCAAAGCCAGGAAGGCAACCGGCGAAACGAAGACCAAGGCCAGCAAGGTCAATGGCAACAGCGCGCCGGAATCAGAAGCGTGGGAAGCCTCGCCGGCAAGCATTGCAAGCGGGTCCTCCATCGTGATTACGGAACCGGTTCGCTCGGGTCAGAGCATTCTGCATCCGGAAGGCGACGTGACGGTGATCGGCTCTGTGAGTTCCGGCGCCGAAATCATCGCCGGCGGCTCGATACACGTCTATGGCGCTCTGCGCGGACGTGCATTGGCCGGTGTCTCCGGGAAAGACAGCGCCCGCATCTTCTGCTCCAAGCTGGATGCGGAGCTGGTTTCCATCAACGGGCTCTACAAGGTCGCGGACGATTTCGATACCGCCCTGCGCAACGCACCTGCGCAGATACGCTTCGAAAACGAAACCCTCGTCTTTGAAGAGCTGAACTAACCACAGAACCGGCAGCCGAGCGCGGCCGGTCTGACAACAAAAACAGGACGAACACCATGAGCAACGCTACTGTCGTTGTGGTCACGTCAGGCAAGGGCGGCGTGGGCAAAACCACCACCACCGCAGCCATCGCCTCGGCGCTTGCCAAAGAAGGCTACCAGGTCTGCGCCATCGACTTCGACGTCGGGCTGCGCAACCTCGACCTGATCATGGGTGCGGAACGGCGGGTCGTGTTCGACCTCGTCAACGTGGTGCGCGGCGAAGCTTCGATCAAACAGGCGCTGGTGCGCGACAAGAAGCTGAACAACCTCTACCTGCTGCCGGCCTCCCAGACCCGGGACAAGGACGCACTGACCGAAGAGGGCGTTGCGAGCGTCATCAGCGAATTGCGGATGTACTTCGACTGGGTGATCTGCGACAGCCCGGCAGGTATCGAGCGCGGCGCGACGCTGGCCATGCGCCATGCGGATGAGGCCATCATCGTATCCAACCCGGAAGTGTCGTCCGTACGCGACTGCGACCGGATCATCGGCCTGCTCGACGCAAAAACCAAGATTGCCGAAGACGGCGGCCGCATGCCCAAGCACCTGATGATCACGCGCTACGACACCGAGCGCGCCAAGACCGGCGACATGCTGGCGACCGACGATGTCGTCGACATTCTGTCCGTGCCTCTCATCGGCGTCGTTCCGGAAAGCAAGGACGTTCTGAAGGCCTCCAACGTCGGCCTGCCGATCACGCTGTCGGACGAAAACTCTCCGGCCGCCAAGGCTTATACCGAGGCTGTCCGCCGCCTCCTGGGTGAAAATATCCCTGTCACGATCCCGGAAGAGAAGAAGGGCCTGTTCGGCAAGTTCTTCAAGGGGAGGGCCGCATGAACATCCTGAGCCTCTTTGGCAAAAGAGGTGAAAGCGCCTCGGTTGCCAAGAACCGGCTGCAAATTCTGCTGGCGCACGAACGGGCCGACGACGGGTCCGACGCGGTCCTGATTTCAAGTCTGCGGGAAGACATTCTGGCCGTCGTTGCAAAGCGTGTGGCTATCGACCCGGACTCCGTCCGTCTCGAGATGGACAGAACCGGCGACGTCACAACGCTCGGCATAGACATCGAGTTGCCGTCTGCAAAGGCATCCTGACCTGCGAGACCGGCCCCAGGGCCGGTCTTTCTTTGTCAGCTTGGCTGTGCCGCCGATTGAATGGGGACGTTCCGGAAATCCAGAAGGTCGGCGGAGTAGACCGCAACCTGTGCCCTGCCCCGCCGTTTTGCCGAGTATAGCGCGACGTCGGCCTTGCGCAGCAGTTCCGACGGCTTTTCGGAAAAGGCAACACCGACACTGGCCCCGAACGTATAGGTGGCCCCATCCAGGTTCACCGGCCGGCTGAGCTGCTCCACGATCGCGCGGCTTGTCGAAAGCACCCGCTCCCGCCGCGCCCTCCCGAACACGATCACGAATTCGTCTCCCCCCAGCCGCACGACCGTATCGTCCACGTTGGCAAGCCCCGTCAAAGCTTCCGCAACATAGAGCAGCACGACATCTCCGGTTTCATGTCCGTAGGTATCGTTTATGTCCTTGAACCGGTCGAGGTCGACGTAGAGCAACGCGTGACCGTCCGCCAAAGGCTTGACGTCCTGTAACAGCGCAAGCTTCTCATCCAGGAGGCGCCTGTTGCCAAGCCCCGTCAGAGGGTCGCTTCTGACCTGATTGGCCAGCAGGTCCTTGACCTTTTCTGCCTGGTGCTTGGCTTGCGCAAGTGCCCGGACCGTTTCCGCCGCGCGGTGGAAAAACGTGCGCGCCGAGAAGAACATGCCGAGATAGACCACCAGCACCCCGATGGCGAGCAGTGGCAATATCCGGAACCCGGCAAGTTCGGGGTTCCACACGAAAAACCCGAGATGCCGCCTGTCGACAGTCTCAACGTCGAACCCTGCCTGCCAAAAGGCCGGCGGAAAACCAGAAAGTCCCAGACCGGGCAGGTGATATTTCTCAGCCATCTCAGCCAGGAGCAAGGCATTGACCGGCCGCGCGAAAACCAGCACGTGATCGGTGCTGGTTTCATTGTCCTCCTTGTAGGAGGTTAGCAAAACAGCGCTGGCGAGATAGAGCTTCTCAAGAGTACCAACCAGCCCTGTCGCAGGAACCGGCGCCTCGTCCTTCGGCGTGTTGCGGGCATCGGCAATCAGCACGCTCATCGAAGGCCCGTAGCGGCTATGGAGATCCACGTCGGCAATCTTGCCTTCAACGACGTGAACCTTGGGCTGGTTGTTGCCATCGAACAGATGAATGCCCTCGATGTGCAACTCTTCCTGCATGTAGTCGACGAAGATCTCGCGAACCCAGGTGAGATCCAGAGTTTCGACAAGGTTATCGACCGCGTCGTTCCAATAGCCGTATTCAAGCGTGATATCCGCCAGATGATCGGCGCGGTCGCCAAGCGTGGCCGTGAAAATATCTTCCGACGACCGGATGGAGTGACGATCAAGCATCCAGGAGAGAAACGACACAAAAACCATCAGGCTGACCGCGCTGATGAACACGGTTACCCAGAAAGGCTTGGACAGACGGCGGATTTCTACCGCTTGCGCTTCACCCTTGGCTTTCTGAAGCGGCGGCGAACCATGCCCGATAGGAGGCTTGTATCGCACTTGCTCGTTCGCTCTCTTAGCTGCATTACCGTTGGAATTGTCAGTATTTCGGCAGCTTCAAATATCCTAGACAAGCCTTCGCGCGCGATCAACCGAAGAAATATTGTTTAAAATCAATACTTAGAGGTCTATCAGGCTGCTAGGGAACGGCGAATGCGCCCATCCCTACAATTTACAATGTATTTATGTGAAAAGATCTTTGCTCTATTCGTAATTGTCCGAGGAGCCTTTGCGTAATCCCAATTCGTTTCTCTTGTGAACAAACGTCCCGGCATCTTCCGAGCGGTCAGGAGGGTTTGGTCCCATACCCTTTTGCCCCCCTGGCCTTCTGCCCTGAAGCCCCTGCAGACCACAGGAGCCAGAAAACGCGCAAAGAACGGACATATTATCGTGCGCGATAATCCGGATTACGCCTCGTAGACGATCTCTCGCGTTTCGCGGAATTTCACGTCCGGGAATTTTTCGGTGACATGACCGATCTCCCAGGCGTTCTTGAACAGGAACACCGGCTTGTCGTCCCGGTCGTTGGCAATCGACATGCGGTGGCCTTCCAGCATCTTCTGCAAGGTCTGGCTGTCGGTTTCGATCCAGCGAGCGGTGGTATAGGGCACGGCTTCAAAGCCGATTTCCGTGCCGTATTCCGCCTTGAGCCGGTCGACCACGACATCGAGCTGCAGTGCTCCGACCACGCCAACAATCCAGTTTGAGCCGAGATCCGGCTTGAAGATCTGCACAAGACCTTCTTCCGCCAGATCCTGAAGACCCTGGCGCATCTGCTTGACACGCATGGTGTCGGACAGGCGCACGCGGCGCAGGATTTCCGGTGCGAAGGCCGGCAGGCCGGTGACGTGAATGTTCTCGCCTTCGGTGAGGGTATCGCCGACGCGCAACTGGCCATGGTTGGGCACACCGATGACGTCGCCCGGATAGGCAAGATCGGCGATTTCGCGTTCCTCGGCAAAGAAGAAGATCGGCGCGGAAACGGCAATCTGCTTGTCGGCGCGCACGTGTTTCAGCTTCATGCCACGCTTGAAGGTGCCGGAGCATAGGCGCACGAAGGCAATGCGGTCGCGGTGCTTGGGGTCCATGTTGGCCTGCACCTTGAAGACGAAGCCGGTGACCTTGTCTTCCTGCGGCATGATGGTGCGTCCACCGGTGGCCGGCTGGGAGTGCGGCGGCGGAGCGAAGTCGGCGATGAAATCGAGCACTTCCTCGATGCCGTAGTCGCGCAGGGCCGAGCCGAAGAACACCGGCGTCAAGTGCCCCTCCAGGAAGCTTTCCCTGTCGAATTCGGCGTAGCCTTCGGCCCCCAGTTCGACGTTCTCGGTCAGTTCATCCATGATCCGGTCAAACACCGTGCCGGTGAGAATCTCGTCGTCGAGGCCGGAAACGTCTTTCGTCTGGGTGTAGGCACCGCCGCGCTCGCCGCTGGAGGTGTGAAACTTCTTCTTCTGCCAGTCATAGACGCCGAAGAAGTCCGAGCCCATGCCGACGGGCCAGGTCTGCGGAGACACGTCGAGCGCCAGAGCCTCCTGCACCTCGTCCAGGATTTCCAGCGCATGACGGCCTTCACGGTCGATCTTGTTGACGAAGGTGATAATCGGAATGTCGCGAAGGCGGCAGACTTCGAACAGCTTGCGGGTCTGGGTTTCAATACCCTTGGCGGCATCGATGACCATGATGGCCGCATCGACGGCAGTCAGCGTGCGATAGGTATCCTCGGAGAAGTCTTCGTGGCCCGGCGTGTCGAGCAGATTGTAAACGATGCCCTTGCGCTCGAACGTCATGACGGAGGATGAGACGGAAATGCCGCGTTCCTGCTCGATCTTCATCCAGTCGGACCTTGCGCGGCGGCGTTCGCCGCGAGCGCGCACTTGGCCCGCCGCCCGGATCGCGCCGCCCGACAGCAGCAGCTTTTCGGTCAAGGTCGTCTTACCGGCATCCGGGTGAGAAATGATCGCAAAGGTGCGCCGGGACTGATAGGGCGCCGTGCCGTTGAGGCCAGTCATGAAGATCTCCTGATCCCAAATCCGGCGGGGCCGCGCGAACGCGCCGGAAAAACCGGGGCGCAACCTTCCACTCAGAGCCGGACGGATTGATGTTTCGTTGGCGGAAGGTCATAGAGAGAAATCTTGAAGATTTCCAGTAGAGAATCGCCAATCTGCCCCGACGGTCCGAGGAGAGCCCGTGAGCAAACGCAAATGCCTGATCGTCGGTCTGGTGATGATCGCTGCCACAGCGGCCATTCTTTTGGCCATGGGGCGAATCCCGATCTGTGATTGCGGCTATGTTCTTTTGTGGACACCGGCCAGCGATGTCGCCGGTTCCTCGCAACATATTTCCGACTGGTACACGCCCTCACATATCATCCACGGCTTCCTGTTCTATCTGTTCTTGTGGCTGATCTTCAGACGCAGTTCCGTGGGTGAGCGGGCGCTTGGCGCGATCTTTATCGAGGCTGCGTGGGAAATTGTCGAGAACAGCCCCTGGATCATCGACCGGTACCGCGAAGCCACCATCGCGGCGGGCTACACCGGCGACAGCGTGCTGAATTCCGTCTTCGATATTCTCTGGATGCTCGCAGGCTTCTTTTTTGCCTGGCGTATGCCCGTCTGGGTGACGGTTCTGGTCGGGATTGCCTTTGAACTGCTGGCGCTCTGGGTAATCAGAGACAATCTAACGCTGAACGTGCTGATGCTGGTTTACCCGGTCGAGGCCATAAAGACCTGGCAAGGCGGGTAAACGCCGACGCGGCTGAGCACGCTCGCGACGCCAAAGTTGGCAATGTTCTGCAGCGTCTGGCGTTCGGAACAACTGGTTTGAATGTGCCCGCGTGGTGGATCCTCGCCCCTTCCCCTTCTCAAACAGGGCAGCGCTGAACGAGTGCACCAAATTCATCAGTTGCAGGTCGTCACTTCAGCTTGCGGGATATCCCACCGCAGCTCTCGCGAACGATCAGATCGCCGTGGAGCAGATGGGTCTGTGTTTCCAGCGACCGGTTCGCCAGGCGGTCCAGAAGGATCGTCATGGCCTTTTCGCCGATATGCTGGCGGGGCTGGCGGATTGTCGTCAGACCGGGCGTGAAATTGTTGGCAAAGGGAATGTCGTCAAAGCCGAGAACGGAGAAGTCCTCCGGCACACGGTAGCCGCGCAGTTGCAGCGCGGAGATCACGCCGATGGCGGTGTTGTCGTTGAAACAGAAAAAGGCGGTCGGCAGATCGTCCTTGATGAACAGCCGCTCAACGGCTGCGCGCCCGCTCTCGCTGGAGCCGTCGCCCTCCACCCGCCAGTCCCGCAATGCCTCGGGCGATTCTTTCAAGCCTTGCAAGTAGCCCGAATGGCGCAGATCGCTGCGGATGTCGGCCGGCCCGCCGGAAATAAAGGTGATCCGCCGGTGCCCAAGCGAGATCAGGTATTCGGTCGCGACTTTGGAAGCCGCGACATCATCCACCCCGACATAGCTGATTTCCGGGTTCGAGACCGGACGCTCCGTCGCAACGATCGGCGGCAGGTTCGTGAGCGGCGTCTGCGGCTGCCCGGCAACCGGAATATGCCCTGTCAGCAGCACCAGTCCGTCGGCCATGCCTGTCGACAGGAACCGCAGGTAATTCTGCTCCAGCCCGGTTGTGCCTTCCGTGTTGCCAATGAGAACACCGTAACCACGGTCGTTTGCCGCCTTTTCCAGCCCTGTCAGAATGCCGGCGAAATTGGGATCTGCGATGGAAGACGCCAGAACCAGCACCATCTGCGAGCGTTGCATGCGCAGGTTCTGCGCCATGGCGTTGGCGGTGTAGCCGGTCCGGGCAATGGCGGCGGTAACCTTCTTGCGTGTGCTCTCGGCAACCTTCTCCGGCGAACGCAAGGCCCTGCTGACGGTCGCGATGGAAACGCCCGCCAGTTTCGCTACATCTTCAATGGTCGCCGGCCGCTCGCCCGGTTCGCTCATTTCCCGTTTCCAGACATGCTGCGGTGCGGCCTTCGGATAAGTCCATGAATCGCAACGCCATCTACGCTGTATAGAACGCAATGCACACGATGAAAAGGTTTACAGCGCCCAATGTAAAGGTTTACACGATCCATGAAAACGTTTACATGAGACGAATGGCGCTTGAGAGGGAGAATGCTCTGGCGCCTTGGGAGGAAAAAGAATGAGCGTGGACACCACTGCTCCGGCAGCGGTCATCGAGGCCGTGAACATCAGTAAATCCTTCGGGCCGGTTCCCGTGCTGTTCAGTGTCAGCATGGACGTCCGCCCGGGCGAGGTTCACGCGCTCATCGGCGAAAACGGCGCCGGCAAGTCGACGCTGATGAAAATCCTCTCCGGTTTCCATGATCCCACCTCCGGCCAGATCCGTCTCGACGGCAAGCAGACCGACCTGCCCCCGAATGGCGGCGCGGAGAAGCTGGGCGTGGTCCTGATCCACCAGGAACTCAACCTCGCCGAACAGATGACGGTGGAGGAAAACGTGTTCCTCGGCCGCGAGCTCAAATCCAACGGCTTCCTGGACAAGGCGGCCATGCAGGCAACCGTCCGCAAGTATCTGGACGAGATCGGCCTCGACATTTCTCCGACCGACCGCATTTCCGACCTCACCATTGCCCAGAAGCAGATGGTCGAGATCGTCAAGGCCGTCAGCCGGAACGCCCGCATCCTGATCATGGACGAGCCGACCGCCGTTTTGACCGAGGAGGAAACGCAGGTCTTCTTCCGTCAGGTGGAAAAGCTGAAGGAAAGCGGCGTCGGCATCGTGTTCGTGTCGCACAAGCTCAATGAGGTCAAGGAGATTGCCGACCGGGTGACCATCCTGCGCGATGGCCAGTGGATCGATACGCGGGCCTCCAGCGATCTGACGCCGGACATGATGGCCCAGATGATGGTCGGCCGGGAACTTTCAGACCTTTACCCACCCATGCATGAGGCGGATGTCGATGCCGAGCTCGTTCTGGAAGTCCAGAACCTGCGTGCCCCGTCCGTGAACAACGTCAGTTTCAGCCTGCGCAAGGGCGAAATCCTGGGCTTTTCAGGCCTGATCGGCTCCGGCAGAACGGCCGTGTTCGAGGCTATTTGCGGCCTTGCACCGATCGAGGCAGGAACCATCAGGCTTTTTGGACGCGACACCGGCCCCACGACCGTCGCGCAAGCGCGGGACCTTGGTCTCGCCTATCTCACCAAGGACAGGAAGGAAAAGGGACTGCTTCTCGACAAGAAGATGCGCCCCAACCTCACCCTGTTCGCCCTGCCGAAATTCGTTCGCAATTTCAGGCTCGACAGCAAGGCGGAAGAAGACGCGCTCAACCGTGCCATCCGCCGCTTCGACGTGCGGGCACGCGACAAGGAAATCACGGTCGGCAAGCTGTCGGGCGGCAACCAGCAGAAACTGCTCCTGGCGAAGATCATGGAATGCGATCCGAAGATCGTCATCATCGATGAACCGACTAGAGGCATCGATGTCGGCACCAAGCAGCAGATCTACCATTTCATCGCCGCTCTTGCCGCAGAAGGCGTCTCTGTCGTGGTCATCTCGTCGGAAATGCCGGAAATCATCGGCATCTGCCACCGGGTGGTGGTGATGCGCGAAGGCCATATCACCGGCGTTCTGACCGGCGATCACATCAACGAAAACGAAATCATGCGCTATGCCGCCGGGCTGAAACGGGAGGAACTCCATTGACCATGATGACCGCGTCTGACGATACAGCGGCCAAGCCGGCCAAACGGTCTTCCATAGACTTCAAGACAATCGGCCCTGCAGTTGCGCTTTTGATCCTGTGCATCATCGGCTTTCTGCTCAACCCTGCCTTCGTCAGCGAAGGCAACCTGACCAACCTGCTGACGCGTTCCGCCTTCATCGGCATCATCGCGGTCGGGGCGACCTTCGTCATCACGGCAGGCGGCATCGATCTCTCGGTCGGGTCCATGGCAGCGGCCATTTCCGGTGTCATGATCATCATCATGAACAATGCGGTAGAGACCATGGGCAGCGGGGTTCCAACGGTCCTGCTCGGCTGCGGCCTTGCCATCGTGCTCGGCATCGGCGCCGGCTGGGTGAACGGTGCCCTGACGACAAAGGGCAAGATCGAAGCCTTCATCGTGACACTCGGCACCATGGGCATCTACCGCTCGCTGGTGACCTATTTCGCCGATGGCGGCACCCTGTCGCTCAACTTCGATATCCGTGGAACCTACCGGCCCGTCTATTACGACACGTTTCTGGGCCTGCCCTTCCCTGTCTGGGTGTTCATAGCGGTTGCCATCTGCGGCTGGCTGCTGTTGAACCGCACCGCGTTCGGCCGCTATTGCACGGCCATCGGCTCGAATGAAGCCGTCGCCAGATACTCGGCGATCAACGTGGACCGGGTGAAGACGCTTACCTATGTCATCCAGGGTCTGTGCGTTTCCTTTGCCACCATCATCTACGTTCCCCGCCTCGGCTCGGCCTCTGCCTCCACCGGTGTGTTGTGGGAACTTGAGGCGATTGCCGCGGTGATCATCGGCGGTACGGTTCTGAAAGGTGGCTATGGCCGGATCGGCGGCACCATTCTGGGCGCGCTGATCCTCACCACCATCGGCAACATTCTGAACTTCACCGATGTGATCTCGAACTACCTGAATGGAACCATGCAGGGCCTGATCATCATCGTTGCAGTGTTTCTTCAGCGCAGTGACTGGAAGCTCGGCAAGAGCAAGTAAGCCCCTGAGCTGATTTCAACCGAACCGGGACCCGTCCCCAAATTTAATGACCGGATCGCACCGGACGGGAGAGGTGCGTCCAGATGGCAGCATTGAAGGAGGAAGCAATGCTCATGAAGAAAGCTTTGGGAGTGATCGCGGTAACCGGTGCGCTGGCTTTTGCAGGCGCTGCGGTTGCGCAGGAAAAGATCAAGATCGGCGTCAGCTATCCGACCCCGACCCATGCCTGGGCAGCCGGCATGAACTGGCATGCGGAACAGGCGGAAAAGCGTCTTGAGGCGCTTTATCCGGATGTCGATCTGATCCTGGTGAACTCGCCGGATCCGGAAGCCCAGGCAAGCGCCCTGGAAGATCTCGTCTCCGTTCACCAGATCGACGCCCTGGTGGTTCTGCCGTTCGAATCCGAACCGCTGACCGACCCGGTGCTGAACGTCAAGAAGTCAGGCGCATGGATCACGGTCGTTGACCGCGGCCTCAGCCAGCCGGGCATCGAAGATCTTTATGTGGCCGGCAACAACCCGGAACTGGGCCGTGTTTCCGCCCAGTACATGAAGACCCGTCTGAAGGAAGGCGACAACATCGTCATCCTGCGCGGCATTCCGACGGTCATCGACAATGAGCGCTTCGACGCGTTCATGGCCGAGATCGAAGGCTCCGGCATCAACGTGCTCGACCACAAGCACGCGAACTGGAACCGCGACGACGGCTTTGAAGTGATGCAGGACTTCCTGTCCCGCTTCCCGGACATCGACGCGGTCTGGGCTCAGGACGACGACATCGCCATTGGCGTGGTTGCCGCTCTGAAACAGGCCGGACGTGACGGCGACGGCATGTTCGTCGTGGGCGGTGCCGGCATGAAGGAAACCATCAAGGCCATCATGGACGGCGAAACGCTGATCCCGGTCGATGTTCTCTATCCGCCGGCGATGATCGCCACCGCCATGGACCAGACGGTTGCGGCCTTCAAGTCCAACGGTCCGGTTGCCGGCCGCTACATTCTGGGCGCGACGCTGATCACGCCGGAGAATGCTGAAAACTACTACTTCCCGGATTCGCCGTTCTAAGGCATCGGGACGTAGCGGGCCGGGGTCTTTCGCGATGGGACCCCGGCCCTTCCCGCCTCAACTCACCTTCCCCGATTTCTGGAGATTGTCATGAAAACCATCAAGGGCCCGGCGTTGTTTCTCGCCCAGTTTGCCGGGGACGAAGCGCCGTTCAATTCCTGGGCCTCGATCACCAAATGGGCCGCGGACTGCGGCTATCTCGGCGTTCAGGTACCCAGTTGGGACAGCAGGCTCATCGACCTTGAAAAAGCGGCCAGCTCCAAGACCTATTGCGACGAATTCATCGGGACGGCGCGCGAGAACGGCGTCGAGATCACCGAGCTCTCCACCCACCTTCAGGGCCAGCTCGTTGCCGTGCATCCGGCCTATGACACGGCTTTCGACGGCTTTGCCGCACCGCACGTCCATGGCAATCCGGCTGCCCGGCAGGCCTGGGCCGTCGACCAGGTGAAACTGGCACTGGCCGCCAGCCGCAATCTCGGCATTACGGCCCACGCGACCTTTTCGGGCGCGCTTGCCTGGCCCTATGTCTATCCGTGGCCGCAGCGGCCTGCCGGCCTGATCGAAACAGCTTTTGATGAACTTGCCAGACGCTGGCGCCCGATCCTCGACTATGCCGAGGAAATGGGGGTTGATGTCTGCTATGAAATCCACCCGGGCGAAGACCTGCACGACGGCATCACCTTCGAAATGTTCCTGGAGCGCGTCAACGATCATGAGCGCTGCAAGATGCTCTACGACCCGTCCCACTACGTGCTGCAATGCCTCGACTATCTCGACAACATCGACATCTACAAGGACCGGATCGGCATGTTCCACGTCAAGGATGCCGAGTTCAATCCGACAGGACGCCAGGGCGTTTACGGCGGTTACCAGTCCTGGGTCGACCGTGCCGGCCGCTTCCGGTCCCTGGGCGACGGCCAGGTCGATTTCGGCGCCGTCTTTTCCAAGATGGCCGCGAATGACTTCGACGGCTGGGCCGTGGTCGAGTGGGAATGCTGCCTGAAGCACCCTGAAGACGGTGCCCGTGAAGGCGCGGACTTCGTGAAGGCGCACATCATTCGCGTCACCGAAAAGGCCTTTGATGATTTTGCCGATGGCGGTAGTGATGAGGCAGCCAACCGGAAGATGTTGGGGATCGGGTAACGGGACCACTCAGGGGCCGGCTCGTGCCCTCGGCCCCTGCCCCACTCGACCACGCCCGAGCAGAACCGTCAGGTCCGTCTCAAAGGATGGGCGGCATCCGCACTTGCGCCCAGCCCATGCCTCGAGACAGCGCATTCGCGCTTTCTCGAAAGATGGATTCCAAATATGTAAACAGGGCGTGTAATCGATTACAGTGCCCGGCACGATAGAGCCGAAACAGTTTCAGGAGGAGCGACATGGCCATTGAAGGAAAAGACACGGCGCAGACACGCCCGATCAGGCTCGGCATGGTCGGCGGCGGCAAGGATGCCTTTATCGGAGCCGTTCACCGGATTGCCGCGCGTATCGACGGCGCATACGAACTGGTGGCGGGCGCCCTGTCTTCCACCCCGGAGAAGGCTCTCGAATCGGGCCGGGCACTCGGGCTCAAGGAAGATCGCATCTATGGGTCCTTTGAGGACATGGCCAAGCGGGAAGCCAGGCTGAAGGATGGCATCGAGGCCGTCGCCATCGTCACGCCGAACCATATGCACTTTCCGGCGGCGAAGGAGTTCCTGAAGCGCGGGATCCATGTCATCTGCGACAAGCCGCTGACCTCGACCCTGGCCGATGCCAAGAAATTCGTGAAGGCAGCGGAAAGCTCCGATGCGCTGTTCTTCCTGACACACAATTACACCGGCTATCCGATGGTTCGCCAGGCCCGTGAGATGGTGGCAAATGGCGATCTCGGCACCATCCGCGTCGTGCAGGTGGAATACCCCCAGGACTGGCTGACCGTGGAACAGCACAACAAGCAGGCCGAATGGCGCACCGACCCGGCGCGCACGGGGCTTGGCGGCTCCACCGGCGATATCGGCACCCATGCCTATAACCTTGCCTGCTTCATCACCGGCGAGCCTGCGGAAAGCCTTGCTGCCGACCTGCAGTCCTTTGTTCCCGGCCGGCAGGTGGATGACAACGGCCATGTGATGCTGCGCTACGCCAGTGGGGCGCGCGGCATGTTGTGGTGTTCGCAGGTGGCCCCGGGCAACGAAAACAACCTCAAGATTCGCGTCTATGGCGACAAGGGTGGGCTCGAGTGGCATCAGGAAGACCCGAACTACCTTCACTTCACAGCGTTCGGTAAGCCGAAGCAGCTTCTGACCCGTGGTGGCGCCGGCATGCTCGACAGCGTTGCCTCCGCCACCCGCATTCCACCCGGTCATCCGGAAGGTTATCTGGAAGGCTTTGCCAACCTCTACAAGGACGCCGCCGAGGCAATCCGGGCCCATCAGGCCGGCAAAGACATCTCTTCGCTGGTGCCGGGTATCTCGGACGGGCTTGCGGGTGTGCGTTTTGTCGATGCCTGCGTTCGCTCCTCTGCGAGAAACGCTGCCTGGGTGAAGCTGGACGGCTAAGCGTGCCCGCGCCCGCAATCTCAGAAGCCCGGGTCCTTGCACCCGGGCTTTTGCCGTTTTTCAAGGGAGCACTCTCCGCTGTGGCGGCGCTTTCTGATGCTTCCTCTTCGTCCGAGGTGACAAATGGTGAGCTTCAATCCGTCCTCATCATGTCATGGCTCGCCGATCGCATCGATGCTGTTTCCCGACATCTGGCGAGGGCTTGGGAAACACAACCGGAACGGCATCAACCGCCATATCAAGCCCGGGAATAACGATGGGACGAGGTCATTCATATTTCAATTTTCTGCATTTTTACAAACACTTAAATCTTCCATTCGCACCGCACAACGTTCCTCGCTTTACAAAAGTAATAAAGTATTACTTAATGCCGATTGTGAGGATAATACACCTTGTGGAGGAGACCCTATGAAACTCAAGGCAATGCTAATTGCCGGGGCACTGTCGTTT
This sequence comes from Roseibium aggregatum IAM 12614, assembly GCF_000168975.1. GTDB lineage: Bacteria > Pseudomonadota > Alphaproteobacteria > Rhizobiales > Stappiaceae > Roseibium > Roseibium aggregatum. Next base: position 64,494 of record NZ_AAUW01000025.1, on the reverse strand, counting down.
GTCCCGATGACCGCCATGGCTGCCGATCTGACCATCGGTTTTTCGCAGATCGGATCGGAATCCGGTTGGCGTGCCGCTGAAACAACCGTCACCAAACAGGAAGCTGAAAAGCGCGGCATCGATCTGAAATTTGCCGACGCCCAGCAGAAACAGGAAAACCAGATCAAGGCGATCCGGTCTTTCATCGCGCAAGGCGTCGATGCGATCCTGCTCGCCCCTGTGGTCGCGACCGGTTGGGATGAAGTTCTGGAAGAAGCCAAGGACGCCGAAATCCCGGTCGTGCTGCTTGACCGGACCGTCGATGCACCGGACGATCTCTACATGACCGCCGTTACGTCTGACCTCGTTCACGAAGGCAGTGTTGCCGGCCAGTGGCTGGTTGACGAAACCGCGGGCGAGAAGTGCGACATCGTCGAACTTCAGGGCACGACCGGTTCCAGCCCGGCCATCGACCGCAAGAAGGGCTTCGAGCAGGCGATTTCCGGCCATGACAACCTGAACATCGTCCGCAGCCAAACCGGCGACTTCACCCGCAGCCAGGGCAAGGTCGTGATGGAAAGCTTCCTGAAAGCCGTTGGCGGCGAGAACATCTGCGCTCTTTACGCCCACAACGACGACATGGCCGTCGGCGCTATCCAGGCCATCAAGGAAGCCGGCCTGAAGCCGGGTGAGGACATCAAGATCGTTTCGATCGACAGTGTTCCGGACATCCACCTGGCGATGGCAAACGGCGAAGCCAATGCCACCATCGAACTGACCCCGAACATGGCAGGCCCGGCGCTGGACGCCCTTGAAGCCTATCTTGCCGACGGCACCATGCCGCCGAAGTGGATCCAGACCGAGTCCAAACTCTACACGCTCAAAGATGATAACATGGCCATCTACGAGATGAAGAAAGACCTGGGATACTAAGAATGATCCCGATGCCGGGCGGCTCGCCGCCCGGCATCTCAAGGTTCAGGTAGACTGACTTCGGGGGAAGCCGATACATGGCGAGCGTAACCGACCCTGTGCTCGAATGCCGGGGCATATCCAAATTCTTTCCGGGGGCCATAGCGCTGGATGCGGTGGACCTGACCCTTTATCCGGGTGAGGTGCATGCACTGCTCGGCGAAAACGGGGCCGGAAAATCCACCCTCATCAAGTGCCTGACCGGAGCCTACCGGCGCGACGCCGGCACCATCGTCCTGAACAATCAGGAAATCTCGCCCAACAGCACCCAGGACAGCCAGAAACTGGGGATCGGCACCGTTTACCAGGAAGTGAACCTGCTGCCGAACCTGACTGTTGCGGAGAACCTCTTTCTCGGCCGCCAGCCGATGTGGCACGGCTTCATTTCCCAGCGCAAGATGATGACCATGGCGCGGGATCTGCTTGCCGAATTCGGCCTTTCCGTCAATCCGGCCGAACCGCTGTCGGCCTATTCCGTTGCCGTGCAGCAGGTGGTCGCGATTGCGCGTGCCGTCGAGCTTTCCGGCAAGGTCCTGATCCTGGACGAACCGACCGCCAGCCTTGACCGGGACGAGGTCGACCTAATTTTCTCCGTGATCGAAAAGCTGAAGGCACGCGGCCTTGCCATCGTCTTCATCACCCACTTTCTGGATCAGGTCTTCGAGATATCCGACCGGGCGACCGTGCTCCGAAACGGCCGCGTCGTTGGCACACGGCGCCTTGCGGACGCGAGCCAGACCGAAATCGTGACGCTGATGCTTGGCCGGCAACTGGAAGACCGCATCCACGACCGCGCTCCGCCGGCAATCGGCGACACATTGATAGAACTCACCAATTTCGGCAAACGCGGCATGATCACGCCGTTTGATCTGACCGTGCGCAAGGGCGAAGTCGTCGGTCTTGCCGGACTATTGGGGTCCGGGCGCACGGAAACCGCCGAAATCATCTTCGGCGCCGTTCAGGCCGACCAGGGTGACGCGCGTCTGGAAGGCAAGAAGATCAGCATCAGGAACCCGCGCGAGGCTGTCACGCACCGGTTTGCCCTCTGCCCGGAGGACCGCAAGAGCGACGGTATCGTCGGCGACCTTTCGGTGCGGGAGAACATCATTCTGGCCCTGCAGGCCCGCCAGGGCTGGTTCCGTCCCCTGCCCAAGGCCAAGGTCAACGAACTGGCGGAAGCCTATGTAAAGGCTCTCGACATTCGCCTTGCCAGCCTGGACATGCCGATCCGCCTGCTCTCAGGCGGCAATCAGCAGAAGGCGCTGCTTGCCAGATGGCTGGCGACCAATCCGGCCTTCCTGATCCTGGACGAACCGACACGCGGCATCGACGTGGGCGCCCACGCGGAAATCATCGCGCTCATCGAAAAACTCCGCGAGGACGGCATGGCCCTTCTTGTAGCCTCGTCCGAACTTGAAGAACTCGTGGCCTATTCTACCCGGGTGATCGTGCTGCGCGACCGGCGCCAGGTTAGCGAACTCACCGGTGACGACATCACCACCTCCAACATTGTCGCGGCCATTGCCGACGAACCCATGGCGGAGGCCGTGTGATGACCGCTCATGTTCACAACACCCTCCGGCGGATCACCCCGCAGCTGATCATCCTGGCTGCCGTGCTGATGCTGAATTTCATGGTCTTTCCGGATTTCTTCCGGATCGAATTCCAGAACGGCCGTCTTTTCGGCAACCTGATCGATGTGCTCAATCGCGGCGCGCCGACCGCCCTCCTGTGCATCGGCATGACCCTGGTCATCGCGACCAGAGGCATCGATCTGTCGGTGGGGGCCGTCATGGCAATTGCCGGCGCGGTCGCCGCCTCCCTCGCCGTCGATGGTCACGGCTGGCAGGTCGCGCTGACCGGCGCACTGGCCGTCGGCGCGATCTGCGGCCTGTGGAACGGCGTGCTGGTTGCCGTGTTGCGCATTCAGCCGATCGTTGCGACGCTGGTGCTGATGGTGGCCGGACGGGGCATTGCCCAGCTGGTGACGGAAGGAACCATCCTCACCTTCCTGGATCCGGGCCTTATTCACCTGGGTGCCGGAACCATCCTCGGCATTCCGACGCCGATCCTGATCTGGATTGCCCTCGGTCTGGCGGTTACGGCGGCGGTTCGCAAGACGGCGCTCGGCATGCTGATCGAAGCCATCGGTATCAACGAGAGCTCCTCTCGCCTTGCCGGCATCAACAGCCGCGTGCTGATCATCTCGGTCTATCTGATTTCCGGTGTCTGCGCGGCGCTGGCCGGCGTCATCGTCGCGGCCGACATCAAGGGGGCCGACGCCAACAATGCCGGCCTCTGGCTGGAGCTCGATGCCATCCTGGCCGTGGTTATCGGCGGCAACTCCCTGCTTGGCGGACGCTTTTCCATCATCGCGTCGCTGTTGGGCGCCTTGATCATCCAGTCGGTCAATTCGGTGATCCTGCTGTCCGGCATGCCGCCCGAGTTCAACCTGGTCATCAAGGCGCTGATCATCATCGCGATCCTGGTCATCCAGTCTCCGACGGTAAAACACGCGCTTTACATCTTGCGGGCTTCTGCGGAGCCCCAGCCAGCCGAGCCCATCAAGGAAGCGAAAGAAAGCCCGCAATGATCCGCTCCACCCATCTTCCGCTTCTCATCACCATCGCCACATTTCTGCTGGCCTTCACGTTGTGCGCCTCGCAATACCCGGCAATGCTGTCGACACGGGTCGTGGCCAATCTTCTGACGGACAATGCCTTTCTCGGAATCGCCGCCGTCGGCATGACCTTCGTGATCCTCTCCGGGGGCATCGATCTGTCGGTCGGCTCGGTGATCGCCTTTACCGGCGTCTTTCTGGCTGTGATCCTGAGGGATACCTCGATCCATCCGCTGGTCGCCTTTGTCCTGGTCCTGGCGATTACCATTTCCTTCGGCGCGGCGATGGGGGCGATGATCCATTATCTGGAGATGCCGCCCTTCATCGTGACGCTGGCGGGCATGTTTCTGGCGCGCGGCGCGGCCTATGTGCTTTCGACCGACAGCGTGCCCATCACCCACGAGTTCTACGACACGCTGCAGTCGCTTTACTGGAAAGCCCCTGGTGGCGGACGGTTCCGGCTCACCGGCATCATCATGCTGCTGACGTTCCTTGCCGGCATCATCGTCGCCCACCGCACCCGCTTCGGCCAGAATGTCTACGCCCTTGGCGGCGGGCTGTCGACGGCGCGGCTGATGGGCGTGCCCCTCGCCCGGACCACCATCGGCATCTACGCCACATCCGGAGGCCTTGCCGGCCTCGCCGGAATCATCTTCTCGCTCTATACGTCCGCGGGCTATTCACTGGCGACGGTCGGGGTCGAACTTGACGCAATCGCCGCAGTGGTGATCGGTGGCACTCTGCTCACCGGAGGCACGGGTTTTGTCGCAGGCACATTTTTTGGCATTTTGATCATGGGGTTGATACAAACCTTTATCGTGTTCGACGGAACGCTCTCGAGCTGGTGGACAAAGATCGTGATCGGCGGCTTGCTCTTCGGCTTCATCTTGCTTCAGAAGGGACTCACTTGGGCAACGACACTGCGCAGAAAACCAGCGACAGAGTTCGCCGCGCAATCATGACCTTCGTCGCCACCGGCGGGTTGGGAAGCCAGATCGGAAACCACACCGATCAGGTTGTCGAGCAACTGGGCAGGGCCATTGTTGCAGGTGAGTATCCACCGGAAACGATGATCCCTCTGGATCCGGACATTTCGGAAATGTTCGACGTGTCGCGCACGGTGGTGCGGGAAGCAAAGAAGACGCTGATTGCCAAGGGACTGATCCAGTCGAAAGCCAAGGTCGGAACCCACGTCCGGCCGGCATCCGAGTGGAACATGTTCGATCCGGATGTCCTGCGCTGGCATGCCGCGCTCAACAATCAGCGTCCGTTCCTGGAAGACCTCTTCGAGATCCGCCTGATTTTTGAACCGGCGGCCGCAGGCAGCGCCGCCAAACGCGCCACCGATGCAGAATGCGTGACCCTGGCCAAGCTCTGCGACAACCTGGCCACCGGCAAGGACAGAGCGGCCGTTGCGGTGGCCGATCTGGAATTTCACAAGATGATCCTGAAGCTTTCCGGCAATCGCTTCCTGCAATCGCTCGGAGATCTCGTTCAGGCCGCGCTCTATTCACTTTTCATCGCCGAGGCCAACGAACGCAACGACCAGGAAACCTACGAATTCGTCGAGCGCCACCGGGCCATCGTCACGGCCATCAAGGCGGGAGACGCAAAAGCCGCCCATGACGCCATGGTGGCCGTCATTCTGGCCGGTCGGAAGATCGAGCTGAATATCTGAGACTGATCGCCGAATTCGCGCGCTGCCAGTCCAGCTTCCTGGAATCACAAACAAAAAAACCTCATCCTGAGGAAGGCCGTAGGCCTGTCTCGAAAGATGGGCATCTTGCTCTGAGCAAGCGGCCTACCCTTCGAGACGCGCACAGGTGCGCTCCTCAGGATGAGGTCTTTATCTGGTTACTTGCCGCCTCAGTTGGCCGGCAGCAGGTCGTCCGGCAGGTTCTGGTAGCATACCGGACGCAGGAAGCGACGGATGGCCAGGGTGCCGACGGAAGTGGCGCCGAAGTTGGTCGATGCCGGGTAAGGACCGCCGTGAACCATGCTGTCGGCAACTTCCACACCGGTCGGGAATCCGTTGGCAAGCACGCGGCCAGCCTTGCGTTCCAGAACCGGCATCAGCTTGCGGGCAAGATCCATGTCGCCCGCGTCCATCTGCAGCGTGCATGTCAGCTGGCCTTCCAGGCTCTTGGCGATTTCCAGAAGCTGCGCTTCATCCTTGACGCGCACCACAATGCCGAGCGGGCCGAAGACTTCCTCACCCAGTTCCTCGTTGGCCAGCCAGTTGTCACCGGTGGTCTCAAAGACGTAAGGCGCGGCTTCACGGGTTTCGCACGAGGTGCCGATCAGTTCACGGACACCGCTGGACGCGGCAACCCGCTTGGAACCGGACCGAAAAGCTTCCGCAATGCCGTCTGTCAGCATGGTCTGTTTGCCCATGCCGCTGAGGGCTTCGGTGGCAGCTTTGACGAAGGCGTCAGCGTCCGCACCGTCGAGCATCAGAAGGACGCCCGGGTTGGTACAGAACTGGCCGGCGCCCATCGTCAGCGACCCGGCCCAGCCCTTGGCGATTTCCGCACCGCGCGCGGAAAGGGCCTTGGGAAGCACGAACATCGGATTGACCGACCCAAGCTCGCCGAAGAAGGGGATCGGCACAGGGCGCTGTGCGCACAGGTCGAACAGGGCACGGCCGCCGCGCAGTGAACCGGTGAAGCCGACAGCGCGGATCAGCGGGTGCTGCACGAGGGCCTGTCCGACTTCGTGGCCATTGCCCTGGATGAAGGAAAAGACGCCCGGATGCAGGCCGCAGGACTTGATGGCCGCGGCAATTGCCTCGGCAACGATCTCGCCCGTGCCCGGGTGCGCCGGATGGCCGCGCACGACCACGGGACAGCCCGCAGCCAGTGCCGATGCCGTGTCGCCACCGGCCGTCGAGAATGCCAGCGGGAAGTTGGAAGCGCCGAAGACCGCAACCGGCCCGATCGGGCGCTGCACCATTTTCAGGTCCGGGCGTGGCAGAGGCTGGCGGTCCGGCAGAGCTTCATCGTGACGCTTGTCGAGATAGTCGCCTTTCAGAATATGCGAGGCGAACAGACGAAGCTGGCCGGTCGTGCGGCCGCGTTCGCCCTGAAGGCGTGCTTCCGGCAGGCCGGTTTCGGACGTGCCGATTTCAGTGATGGCGTCCGCCCGTGCCTCGATCTCGTCGGCAATGGCGTTCAGAAACTTCGCCCGGTCCTCGCTGCTGGAATAGCCATAGCTCCAGAAAGCTTCTTCCGCGGCCCGGCAGGCTGCGTCGACCTGATCGACGGTTCCCACGGAAAAGGCGTGAGACGCGCCATGCGCCGGTTCGGAGGTGAATGTTGCATCGCTGGCAACCCATTGCCCTGCAACAAGCTGCTTACCGTGAGGCATAAATGTCATGTCAAACCTTCTGGTTTTGAAGATGGATTAAAATTCGAACGGATCGGTGATGACGCGCCGCCCAAGTGAGAAGGCGTCGCAAACATGGATCATCGGCGAGAGATCGACATCACTCGCGCCTGACTTCACCAGATCCGCCATGCGGACGTAGAGGTTGGCATATTCATGGTTCGACCCCTGTATAACGGGCTCACCGTCGATTTCCAGCCTCTCACCGCCAAGTGACAGCTTTGCGGCGCCCCGGTCGGTTTCCACGTCGATGTCCCACGTCTGGGGTCCTTCCTGACGCCAATCGAAATCGGCAGACATCTGTGCACCTGCCGGATCGGCAAAGGTCAGCGCGGCGGCAATCGGTGTTGCCCGGTTCTGCGGAAACTCCAGTGTCGCCGCGGTGATGTGAACCGGGTAAGGCAGAATTTCCGTCAGTATCGACAACGCGTTGATGCCCGGATCGAAGACGCCCATGCCGCCCGGTTCCCAGATCCATTCCTGACCGGGATGCCAGCGGCGAACATCTTCCTTCCAGGTGATCTTGAGCCGTTTCAGCGTGCGCTCGGCCAGAAACGCCTTCAGCGCAGGCACGCTGTCGGCATAGCGCGAGTGCCAGGTCGCGAACAACGTCACACCGTGCTCCTTTGCCAGAGCTTCCAGTGCGTAGCATTCCGCAAGGCTCTGGCCCGGCGGCTTTTCCAGCATCACGTGCTTGCCGGCTTTCAAAGCCTTGGCCGCATATTCGAACCGCGGTTGCGGCGGAATGGCCAGCGACACCGTGGTGATGTCCGGCCGGTTTTCCAACAATTCGTCGATCGTCTCGAAATGATCGATGCCATCGACCCCGGCGTGCCGGCTGACCGCCGCTTCCAGTTGCCAGTCGGAATTGCCGGCAATTGCCGGAATATGCTGATCGCGGGCGATCTTGCCGATACCCACCAGCGCCAGTTTTTCTGCCATCAATGTGAATCCTTCGGCACGGCCGAGCCGCGGCAGCCTTTCAGAAAGTCGAAGTCGGCGCCTGTGTCGGCACCCTGGACGTGGTCATGGAACAACCGCGCGTAGCCACTGTCCGGAACATGGTGGGACGGTTTCCAGTCTGCAAGCCGTGCGGAGAGTTCCTCTTCGGAGATATCCAGATGAATTTTCCGGTTCGGAACATCCAGTTCGATCATGTCGCCGTTTTTCACGACCGCCAGCGGGCCGCCGGCAGCAGCTTCCGGAGACGTGTGCAGAACAACAGTACCATAGGCCGTGCCGGACATGCGCGCATCGGAGATGCGGACCATGTCGGTAATGCCCTTCTTCAGCACCTTCGGCGGCAGCCCCATGTTGCCGACTTCCGACATGCCCGGGTACCCTTTGGGGCCGCAGTTCTTCAGCACCATGACGCAGGTCTCGTCAATGTCGAGGGCGTCGTCGTTGATCTTGGCCTTGTAGTCGTCGATATCCTCAAAGACCACTGCCCTGCCCTTGTGCTGCATCAGATGCGGCGACGCGGCAGACGGTTTCAGAACGGCGCCATTGGGGGCCAGGTTGCCCTTCAGCACCGCAATGCCACCCTGGCTGGTCAGCGCCTTTTCCGCCGGCAGGATGACATCCTCATTCCAGTTCTTCACGTCCTTGACCTGATCCCACATGGTCTCGCCGGAAACGGTGATGGCATCCTTGTTGAGCATGCCCGCCTCGCCGAGGCGTTTGATCACCACCGGCAGGCCGCCCGCATAGAAGAACTCTTCCATCAGGTATTTGCCGGACGGCATCAGGTTGACGATGGTCGGAATATCCCGGCCGGCCTTGTCCCAATCATCAAGCGAGAGGTCTATGCCGACGCGGCCGGCGATCGCCAGCAGATGGATGACCGCATTGGTCGACCCGCCGATGGCACCATTGGTGCGGATCGCGTTCTCGAAAGCTTCCCGGGTCAGGATGTCGGACGGCTTCAGGTCGTCCTTGACCATCTGAACGATCCGACGGCCGGAGAGATGCGCGATCACCCGGCGACGGCTGTCGACGGCCGGGATGGCGGCATTGCCGGACAAGGCCATGCCCAGCGCTTCGGCCATCGAGGCCATGGTGGACGCGGTGCCCATGGTGTTGCAGCTTCCGGGAGACCGGCTCATGGCGGCCTCGGCCTCCAGAAACTCCTCCTGGGTCATCTCACCCGCCTTCACGGCCTCGGAGAATTTCCAAAGATGCGTGCCGGACCCGACGCGCTCGCCCTGGAACCAGCCGTTCAGCATCGGCCCGCCGGTGACGACAATCGACGGAATATCGACGGAAGCCGCGCCCATCAGCAAAGAGGGCGTGGTCTTGTCGCAGCCGACAAGCAAGACGACGCCATCCAGCGGCGTGCCGCGGATCGCTTCTTCCACATCCATGCTGGCAAGGTTGCGGAACATCATTGCCGTCGGACGCAGCGTGCTTTCACCCGTCGAGAACACGGGGAACTCGACCGGGAAACCGCCGGCCTCATAAATCCCGTGTTTGACACGCTCTGCCAGATCACGCAGATGCGCGTTGCAGGGTGTCAGCTGCGACCAGGTGTTGCAGATGCCGATGACCGGGCGGCCGTCGAAGAGGTCGTCCGGCAGTCCCTGGTTCTTCATCCAGCTGCGGTGATAGATATGGTCGCGGCTGGTGCCGCCGAACCATTCGGTCGACCGCAGCTTGCGCGGCCACTTTGCCGGTTTGAATGCCATGATCTAAAGAACCTTCACTTGAGCAGCCCCAGCGTCCGCAGCCTTGAAGGCCAAGCGGTTTTTCAGGGGGACGCCGAAGCCCGGCGCGGAAATCTCCACCTCATCCCCTTCCCGGCAGGCAATGCCATCGGCAAAGGAAAGCGTTGCCGTGCCGAACATGTGCACATGCAGATCGCCTGGCTGGCGGAAGACGTCATATTTGAAATGATGGTGCTCCAGGTTCGCCAGCGTGTGGGACATGTTGGCTTCACCCGACAGGAACGGCTTTTCCCACAGCACGGCACCATCGCGGTAGATGCGGCTGGTGCCCTCGACCTTCTCCGGAAGCGGACCTACCAGGAGTTCCGGCCCGAAGGAAGCCGGACGCAGCTTGGAATGCGCCAGATAGAGATAGTTCTGGCGTTCCATCACGTGATCGGAAAACTCGTTGGCGAGCGCGAAGCCGACACGGAACGGCGTTCCGTCATCCGCGATCACATAGATGCCGGCAACTTCCGGCTCTTCGCCGCCATCCTCACAGAAGCCGGGGCTGACAAGATCCCCGCCCGGCGCGACGGCGCAAGACCCGTTGCCCTTGTAGAACCACTCCGGCTGAACACCGACTTGCCCAGCCTCCGGGCGCCCGCCCTCCAGACCGAGCTGGAACATCTTCATGCTGTCGGTCATGCTGGCTTCGTCGTTCTTGGCCTTGGCATGCATGGCATCGCGGGTCGCGGCAGACCCGAGATGGGTCAGCCCCGTGCCGGTCAAATGCATGTGGGCAGCGTCCGGGTGGTCGATCGGCAGCAGCAAGCGGCCCTTTGAAGCAAGCTGCTCCAGATCGACGGCCACGCCAAGTTCATGACCACGGATGCATTCGGTCAGGCTCTGGCCCTTTCCGATGGCCTCCTGAACGAGTTCGTAGGTGGAGGCAACGCCCTTCAGGACAGAGGCTTCGCTGCCATTGCGAACGACCACGGCCCGATTGCCGGCATCGTCCAGGATCTGGGAAATCAGCATAGAGTTACCCCTGCTTGTTCTTGTTGTAGACATCGAAAATGACGGCTGCGAGCAGCACGAGGCCCTTGATCATCTGCTGGTAGTCGATACCGATGCCCATGATCGACATGCCGTTGTTGAGCACGCCCATGAGGAATGCGCCGACGACCGCGCCGATGATGGTGCCGACCCCGCCGGACATGGACGCCCCGCCGATGAAGACGGCCGCGATCACATCCAGTTCCAGCGCAAAGCCCGCCTTGGGTGTTGCGGTGTTGAGCCGTGCGGCAAAGACAAGACCCGCTGCGGCAGCCAGCACACCCATGTTCGTGAATGCCAGGAAGGTCAGCCGTTCGGTCTTGATCCCGGACAGTTTGGCAGCCTTCTGGTTGCCGCCGAGGGCGTAGATCCGCCGGCCGACCGTGGTGGTTTCGGTGATGAAGGCATAGATGATCGTCAGGATGCCCATGGTGATCAAGACGTTCGGCAGGCCCCGGAACAGGGACAGTTTGAACATCACGAAAATCAGTGCGGCGGCGATGATCACGTTGCGGACGACGAAGAAGCTGGTGGGCTCGTCCTCGATGCCATAGGCCTTGTTCTGGGCCCGCTGGCGCAGCCCGATCCACACCACCAGGGCCGCGGCGGCGATACCGGTTGCAAGCGCCAGGACGTTGACCTTGCGGGCCCCGAAGAGATCCGCCAGCGCGGCCCCTATGCCCGCCGGGAAAAGATCCGGCACGAAACCGGTGGCGATGATCTGGAATTCCTTCGGAAACGGGCCGACCGACTGACCTTCCAGCAGCCAGAGCGACAGGCCGCGGAAGACAAGCATGCCGGCCAGCGTCACGATGAAGGACGGGATCTTCCAGTAGGCGACCCAATACCCCTGGGCCGCACCGATCAGCCCGCCGATGGCGAGGCACACGATCATCGTCAGATAGGGCGACTGGTCGTAATTGACGATCATGACGGCGGCAAGCGCGCCGATGAAACCCATCACCGAGCCGACCGAGAGGTCGATGTTGCCCGAGACGATGACGATCAGCATGCCGAGCGCCATGATGATGATGTAGGAGTTCTGCAGCAGCAGGTTGGTGATGTTCACCGCACGCAGCAGCGTGCCATCGGTTACGACCTCGAAGAAGGCCATCACCGCGATCAGCGCGAACAACAGACCGTATTGCCGCAAATGCGAGGAGATATACTCGCCGATGCCCTTGGTCTTCACGACCGGCGTCGCATTGGTGTCGTCAGCCAGTTCCATGGGTTCTTCTCTCACTCGTTGACAATGAGCGACATGATGCGCTCCTGGCTCGCATCGCCGGCGGCAAGTTCGCCAACGAGAGCCCCTTCGTTCATGACGTAGATCCGGTCGCACATGCCGAGCAGTTCCGGCATTTCCGACGAGATCATGACAACGCCTTTGCCCTGCGCGGCGAGGTCGTTGATGATGGTGTAGATTTCATATTTGGCACCGACGTCGATACCGCGGGTCGGCTCGTCCAGGATCAGCACTTCGGGAGCGGTGAACAGCCATTTGGCCAGCACCACCTTCTGCTGATTGCCACCGGACAGGTTGACCGTTTTCTGGAACACCGACGGCGTGCGGATCGCCAGCGCTTCCCGGTATCTTTCGGCAACACGGGTTTCCTCGTTGCGCTTGAGAATGGGACCGGAGGAAACGCCGTCCAGGTTGGCCAGCGTCGTGTTGAAACGGATCGTCTCGTCCAGCACCAGACCCAGGGCCTTGCGATCCTCGGTGACGTAGGAAATGCCGGCCGAAATCGCCCGGTCCACGGTGCTGACGTCGATCGGCTGCCCCTTGAGCTTGACCGAACCGGTGATGTTGCGGCCGTAGGAGCGGCCAAAGATGGACATGGCCAGCTCGGTCCGCCCGGAGCCCATCAGCCCGGCGATGCCGACGACTTCTCCAGCCCGGACATTGAAGGAGGCGTTCTTGATCACCCGCCGTTCGGAATGTTCGGGATGCCAGACGCTCCAGTCGGCAACTTCCATCAGGACATCGCCCGGTGTCCGGCTGTGCTCCGGGAACCGGTGGGTCATGTCCCGGCCGACCATGTCGCGGACGATTTCGTCCTCGCTGAGCCCGGCCTTGGCGTCGAGCTTCGAAACGGTCATGCCGTCCCGGATCACGGTCACGCTGTCCGCGACATAGCGGACTTCGTTGAGCTTGTGCGAGATGATGATGCTGGTGACACCTTGCGCCTTGAGCTCCAGCATCAGGTCCAGCAGCTTCCGACTGTCGTTTTCCTGCAGCGCCGCGGTCGGCTCGTCCAGGATCAGCAGCTTCACGTCCTTGGACAGCGCCTTGGCGATCTCGACAAGCTGTTGCTTGCCGACACCGATGGAATCGACCTTGGTCGTCGGCGGCTCCGAAAGACCGACCTTCGCAAGCAGTTCTTCCGTCCGCTGGTTGGTCTTGCGCCAGTCGATCACGCCCTTGCGGGCACATTCGTTGCCCAGGAAGATGTTTTCCGCGATCGAAAGCTGCGGCACCAGGGCAAGTTCCTGGTGAATGATGATGATGCCCTGCTTTTCACTGTCCGAGATGCCGGAGAACCGGGCCGGTTCACCTTCGAAAACGATCTCGCCGTCATATTGTCCGTGCGGATAGACGCCGGACAGAACCTTCATCAGCGTGGATTTGCCTGCGCCATTCTCGCCGACGACTGCGTGAATTTCGCCTTTCTGGACATCCAGATTGACCCGGTCCAGCGCCTTCACGCCGGGAAAGGTCTTGCTGATGTTCTGCATGGAAAGGAGTGCCATCGACCCCGTTCTCCGAATTCCGAGGAAAGAGCCGCCCATCGCGCCGGACAATCAGGGTCCGGGTCCGTTCCGCGCTTCCCAGACTGCCGGGAAGAACGGAATGTTCGTGTCGATGGGCGGTAAGTGCTGCCGGATCAGCGGAGGCTCAATCGCTCTGGATCAAGCCTCCGCAAGTTGACCCTTGTTGAAGGGCTGGAGCATCTTCCGTGCGTTCACTTGAATGCGGGATGCTCCAGGCCGTTATGGGTGTTACTTGACCTGGTCTTCGGTGTAGTAACCGCTGCCGATCAGCACTTCTTCCCAGTTGCTGGCGTCGACGGACACCGGCTCCAATAGGTAGGAGGGAACGACCTTCACACCGTTGTCGTAGGTGGTGGTGTCGTTGATTTCCGGCTCGCTGCCGCCCAGAAGCGCGTCAACCATGCCGACGGTGACGCGGGCCAGTTCGCGGGTATCCTTGAAAACGGTCGAGTATTGCTCGCCAGCCAGGATCGACTTCACGGACGGGACTTCGGCGTCCTGACCGGTGACAATCGGCATCTTCAGATCGCCGGAGCCGTAACCGACCCCTTTGAGAGAAGACAGGATGCCGATGGACAGGCCGTCATAGGGGCTCAGCGCACCATGGAGCTGCTTGTCGGTGTAGTGAGCGGACAGGAGGTTATCCATGCGTGACTGTGCGACAGCGCCGTCCCAACGAAGCGTACCGACCGTATCCATGCCCATCTGGCCGGACTGGATGACGATGGTGCCGTCGTCGATCAGCGGCTGCAGAACGGACATTGCGCCATTGTAGAAGAAGTAGGCGTTGTTATCGTCCGGAGATCCGCCGAAAAGTTCGACGTTGTAAGGGCCGTCACCGAAGCGCTCCTTCAGACCATTCACAAGCGACGTTGCCTGTTGCACGCCGACCTTGAAGTTGTCGAAGGTGGCGTAATAGTCGACGTCGCCGCTGTCGCGGATCAGGCGGTCATACGCGATGACCTTGATGCCGGAAGCTGCGGCATTTTCAAGAGCGTTGGAAAGCGTGGTGCCGTCGATCGCGGCGATGACCAGTACGTCCACACCCTTGGTGATCATGTTCTCGATCTGGGCGAGCTGGTTCGGAATGTCGTCTTCGGCATATTGCAGATCTGCGTCATAGCCGGCTGCAGTGAACTGCTCGACCATGGAATTGCCGTCGGAGATCCAGCGCGCCGAGGATTTCGTCGGCATAGCGATGCCGATGGAGCCTTTGTCCTGGGCCATTGCCGCGCCGGACAGCGCGACGCCGGACATAAGGGTTGCTGCCGCCGCTACTGCGACGAGCGCCTTTGAAACAAATTTCATATCGTCCTCCCGGACCGGATCCCAGCCGGCCCTATTCAGTCACAGGCATTCACGGGTTGATGCCGGGGAGTACAAAATGGAAAACCAACATGACGGTCAAATTATTATTCATTATCATTACATATCGTAATTGATATGAAATGATGGGAATCGGCCATGAGCCTCGACTTGCTACGGCGGGGAATGAAAATCTCCCACCTGCGTTTGCTCGCAGAGCTTGCAAAGCACTCACGCCTCACCGATGCAGCCAACGCTTTGGGCATGTCGCAACCGGCCGCGTCGCGCCTCATTTCCGAAGTCGAGCGGGTTGCGGAGGCCGAGATCTACGTGCGGTCGGGCCGTGGAATCGAGTTGACCGACATCGGCTACAAACTGGCCGAACGCTGCGTGCGCATCCTGCAGGAATTTGCCGATGCAGGACGCGATATCGAGCAGCACAAGTCCGGCCAGAGCGGACACGTCAGCATCGGCTCGGTCACCGGCCCGGCAATCGAATATGTCCTGCCCGCGATTCGGCATGTCCGCCTCAGCTACCCGGATATCTCCATATCGGTGGAAGTCGGCCCCAGTCTCGATCTGGCGCCGATGCTCGAAGATGGCCGCCTCGACTTTTCCCTCAGCCGCGTACCGGTGGACGAGGACCCAGAGCTGTTTGAGGAACGCCCTCTCCTGCGCGAGCCTGCCTGCCTTGTCGCCCGGACGGATCATCCGCTGACGCGCGTTCCCGCGCCCATTCCCGCGGACGCCCTGCTCGGCTTCGACTGGGTGCTGCCACCGGTTGGCGCTCCAATTCGCACGACGACCGAACAGGCGCTGCGGGACAAGGGACTGGGCCTGCCCACCAAGGTTCTGACAACCTCTTCGTTCCTGTTTACGATTGCCACCGTACAGCGCACCAACTCGATCGCGGCCGTTGCCCAGTCTGTCGCTTCCAGCTTTGCCGAAAATGCAGACGGAAGCCCGGGCACCATCACCGCCCTGGAGAGCGAGCTAACGCTGTCGGTCGAGACCTATTCCTTCCTGACCCGGAAAGGACAGGTTCTGACGCCCGTCGCCCGGATTGTGGCACGGGAAGTTCTGCGCGCGATCACCGGTGAAACGGTACTGGCATGACGGCACACGGAGAGCCGCCGCGAAGCAACGTCTTGATATTTTCAGCAAAATTCGTAGGGAGAGTGGTGCCCAGAGCCGGAATCGAACCAGCGACACGCGGATTTTCAATCCGCTGCTCTACCAACTGAGCTATCTGGGCTTGCCTTGCAAGTGGTCCGGGGCGAGCCCCGTTCGCTGAAAGCCCGGTCCTTATAGAGGCTCCCTGAAACCTTGTCCAGCACCCCGGCAAAGTTTTTTGCCCGAGGGCCTCACCTCACCTGTTGAAAACTTTGAAACGAAATAACCGACTGAAATAAAAGTGTTTTCCCGACAGCCCGTACGGCTGAACACCCAATGTGCACCGGGCATGCCGGCAATTGCGGCACCAAGGCATGAGGGCAACAGCCCTGCGGCATCGGTGGTTTGACGGTCCCACATCGGGGGCGGCCTTTGAACGGGGGCCGTCTCGGGAACCGGAAACGAAAGAAGCGCGCCGCGGGTGGCGCGCTTCCAATGACTTTCCAGGGTCTGGAACAGCTTATTTCGCAGTGATCCGATCGTCCGTGTAAGCGGAGTAACCGTTCTTGCTGGCAAGGTAGTCGGAAACCACGTCGGCCAGGTCCGGACCGAAGTCATAGGCATTCATGCCGTTGGTCGCGAAGATCTTGTAGCCGTCGCCACCACCGCGCATGTAGTTGTTGGACACAACGCCGTAGACCTTTTCCGGATCCAGCGGGACGTAGCTGTCGCCTTCCATGACCATGACGTCGGAGATCCGCTCACCCGCGGGTTTGGTCTTGTCGAAGGCGTACTTCAGACCGGCCACCTGCGGGAACCGGCCTGCGCCCTCTTCCACCTGGCTGACGCCGTTCTCAAGTGCTGCGATCACGTCGGAACCCTTGAGTTCGAAAGTGGACAGCGTGTTCTGGAACGGCAGAACCGTCAGGACTTCACCCTTGGTGATTTCGCCGGCATCAATGGAGGCCCGCAGACCGCCGCCGTTCTGGATGGCGATCTGGACACCCTGGCCCTTCACGCGATCCAGCATGGCGTCGGCAACAAGAACGCCCATTTCACAGACCTGGGCCCGGCAGACTTCCCGGTCAGCACCGATGGGTGCATCCGCCTGGGCAACGACTTCCTTGCGGATTTCGTCGAGCGGTTCGGCAAGTTCCTTGATCCGCGAGACCAGTTCCGGGTTTTCCACGATGGTGTTGTCGACGATGATCGGCTCACCGGACGCTTCCGTGATGACGCCATTGTCGTCGAAGGTCACGTTCAGTTCGCCCAGGAACTTACCATAGGCATAGGCCTGCACGACAGCGGTCGGCGTTCCATCCGGACCGTCGATCATGGTCGGATACGGGCCTTCCGCCTTGTCCGATGTGTTCGACAGATAGGTGTTGGTGTGGCCACCGACGATCACGTCGATCCCCGGTGCCTTGGCAGCGACTTCCTTGTCGACCTTGTAGCCGGAATGGCTGAGGACGATGATCTTGTTGACGCCTTCAGCGGCAAGTTTCTCCGCCTCGCGAGTGACGGCTTCGACCGGGTCGGTGAAGGAAACATTCGGGCCGGGGCTGGCCAGCTCGTCGGTGTCTTCCGGTGTCAGACCGATCAGGCCAATTTTTTCGCCGCCGCGTTCGATCACGATCGAAGGCTTCAGCACATCAGCGAGCTGAGGCTCCTTCGAGACATCCGCGTTCGACATCAGGACCGGAAATTCGACCGCGTCCATGAAACCGCGCAGGACTTCAGGTCCGTCGTCAAATTCATGGTTGCCGACGGTCATGCCGTCATAGCCGAGCTTGTTCATGAACTCGGCAGCAGCCTTGCCTTTGTAATAGGTGTAGAACAGCGTGCCCTGGAACTGGTCACCGCCATCGACGAGGATCGTGTTGTTGCTGGCTGCGCGGCGATCCTTGATGATCGTGTCGAGGCGCGCGGTACCACCGAAACATTTGCCTTCTGCATTGTCTTCCGCACTGCAGGTCGAATCGTACTTGTTGATCGGCTCGATGCGGCTGTGAAAGTCGTTGGTGTGCAAGATCGTCAGCGAATAATCGGCATAGGCTGCCGTCGACAGTGCCGTGGTCACGGACAGCACTGCGGCGCTCAGAAAACGTTTTGTCATCGGACCCTCGCCCTTGGATAGGTTGGTTATGCCGTATCAGGAACGAGACGCCTGACGCCGGCTTCCCGGTGTTCTTAAAGACCCACACACGCCCGCAACAAAAGGTATGAACCCACCCGGAAACAACCGGAATTGAGGACGTCAGGATCGCCGGTATAAAAAGATCTTGGTGCAGTTTTATGACAGCTGCAAGTGCCTGACGGCGCGAAACTGAAAAAAATTTTGCCGGATAAATATTTTTGCAGCGCTGCCTAAAAATCGCACAATCCGGCCATCTCTTTCCCATGCCACCCGGTCAGCAGCAGCTCCGAACGGCAATTGGTCAGACGTCCGCAAACCGACAACGGCGTGCCGATCCCGCGTGTTTACGTAAAGGCGTCTGGAAAAGGGGTTTGGATGTGCCTGGGCCTGCCTGCAACACAGACATGACCCGGCATCCATTTCGCCGCTAAACAGTCTTGCAGGCTCTCATGGCCTGCAAGGTCCTCAGGAGCGGTCTTCGTCTGGAAAATTGC
Source organism: Roseibium aggregatum IAM 12614 (assembly GCF_000168975.1). GTDB lineage: Bacteria > Pseudomonadota > Alphaproteobacteria > Rhizobiales > Stappiaceae > Roseibium > Roseibium aggregatum. The sequence continues at coordinate 46,014 of NZ_AAUW01000025.1, read as the reverse complement.
TCTCGTCGATATCGTCGGTCTCCACCACCGGAATGGTGTAGCCTTCGGAGAACCAGCGGTTCAGATCGATCTTGGCGCAGCGATCGGAGCAGAAGGGATAATTGTCCGGCGTCGACAACTTCGAGCAGATCGGACAGGGACGCATGCGCCGTTCGGGTTTCTGGCTTTCGGCCATTTCAGTCTCCGGATTTCGGCCTCTAACCAACTGCTGAAAAGCAGCCGGCAATGGGGTGTCGGCTTGCCGAGCGCGGTGCCGGCAGCGTCAGGCTGCCGCGGTCGCCCAGCCCTGATGGACAGGGTAACCGGCCGAACTCAGCAAGTTTGCGGTTTCCACCAGAGGCAGCCCCACCACCGCCGGATAGGAACCGACCAGCTTGACGACAAAACTTCCGGCAAGGCCCTGAATGGCATATCCGCCAGCCTTGCCCCGCCACTCGCCCGAGGAAATGTAGTCGTCCATGTCCTTACGCGTCAGACGCTTGAACCGCACACGCGTTTCGACAAGCTTGGAGCGGACCTTGCCGTTTGCCTCCGCAACCGCCACCCCGGTGAACACCCGGTGGCCACGGCCGGACAAGAGGGACAGGCACATCAGCGCCTGATCGGTCAGTTCCGCCTTGGGCAGGGCCCGCCGGCCGACCGCAACCACGGTGTCGGCAGCCAGCACCACACTGTCCTGCATGGCTTCGGACGCATCGGCCATCTGGCGAACGGCCTCGGCCTTTGCCCGCGCCAGGCGCAGCGCAAGGCTGCGCGGCGTCTCATGCTTTTTCGGCGTTTCGTCGATATCGGCCGGCAAAAGGTGATCCGGCTCCAATCCGATCTGCTGCAGCAGCGCAAGGCGGCGCGGCGAGGCGGAGGCCAGGATCAACTGAGGGGCATTGGTCATTTAAGAGCGAGCCTTGCAGCCGGGGTCACCTTGAAAGATCCGCTTACTTGAAGCGGTAGGTGATCCGCCCCTTGGTAAGATCATACGGGGTCATTTCGACAAGAACCTTGTCGCCCGCCAGAACGCGGATCCGGTTCTTGCGCATGCGCCCTGCCGTGTGGGCAATAATTTCGTGATCATTTTCCAGTTTTACGCGGAACGTCGCATTCGGCAACAGTTCTGTTACGACGCCCGGAAACTCCAGAGCTTCTTCTTTGGCCATTTGATATCCTGAATAAAGCGGGCCCTGCCCGCGGGTGCCCGGGAAACTAACGGATTAGGGAACGAAAGTGAACCTTTCTTTCCATCGCCATGCAAAGAAACTGCCAATTTTCCAAGCTCATCGCGCGGAAGCCGTCTCCTGCAGCCGGCCACGGTCGCCAAAGCTGTCTCCCCGAACCTGGTTTCGCCATTCGTCTTCCAGAATGGCGTAGTAAAACTCTTCGTCCCAGCCGCCCTTGAAGCGCGCATGTTCGCGGAAATGGGCCTCGCGGCGCATGCCCAGGCGTTCCATCACTTTCCAGGAACCCATGTTGCGGGCGTCGCAGCACGCAAAAATGCGGTGGAGGCTGAGGTCCTCGAAGCCAATCTTCAAAAGCGCTCCGGCAGCCTCTGTTGCATAGCCCCTGCCCTTATAGTCCGGGTTCAGGGAAAAGCCGATGGTGCCCTGCAACGCCTCTTCACTGGTGATCCGAAGCGAGGCATCGCCAATCAGCCCCGGCGCTTCCCTTCGTTCGATTGCGAAGGCCAGCGTGCCCTCGCCGCCGAGCCGGCACATTTCCACCCACTCGGTCAGCTTCGTGCGAATCTCTTCCAGGCTGCGCGGTTCCCAGAAATGATACCGCGCTGTCTCCGGCAATGACTGATAGGCGTGAAGGGCTTGCGCATCACCAGCCTCCAGAGGCCGCAACATCAGGCGCTCCGTCATCAGCGGCGCCGTGATTTCAAACTTCATTCCTGTCCTCCGGCATCAGCCGCTCGGCGGCGGCGTCCAGTCGAGCCGCTTCTTGATACGCATCATCAACTGGTCGCGCACGGCGCGGTATTCGTCAAGGATCTGCTCGCGGCTGCCGGTGGCGAGCGTCGGGTCGAGAGTCGGCCAGTATTCGACGTCGACTGATTCCGTCCGCGTCATGTCGAGCGCCTTGTGGTGAGCTTCAGGCGCCAGCGTCACGACGAGGTCGAAGCCGGACTCGTCCAGATCTTCGAACGTCTTGGGAACGTGCTTGCCCATGTCCACACCGATTTCGGCCATCACGGCGTCCACGAAGGGGTCGACCTTGCCGGACCGCACGCCGGCAGAGCGCACGTAGACCTGACCCGGGAAAAGTTTGGCTGTCAGCGCTTCGGCCATGGGCGAGCGTACGGAATTCATTCCGCAGGCAAACAGGACCGCACTCGGACGCATGCCCGGCCCGGACATATCCGTCAGCCCTTCCAGTGCAGGGCGTAGACAAGGGTAAACAGCCGGCGCGCCGTCTGCATGTCGACCTGGATCTTCCCTTCCAGCCGTTCCATCAAAATGGCAGAGCCTTCGTTGTGAACACCGCGCCGGCCCATGTCGATCGCCTCGATCTGGCTCGGCGTCGCGTGACGGATCGCCTCGTAATAGCTGTTGCAGATCAGGTCATAGTCCTTGACGATCTTGCGCAGCGGAGACAGCGACAGAACGTGGGTGACGACTTCCTTGTCGTCATCGGTCCTGATGCGCAAAACCAGCTTCTTTTCGATCACCGACAGGTTGAGCACATAGTTGGTGGGCGGATATCCGACCGGCTGGAACGTGTTTTCCTCAATCAGGTCGTAAATCGCGACCGCGCGGTCGTGTTCCACTTCCGGAGTCGAGCGGGCGATGGAGGCTTCGTCCAAAACCACGTCGACCAGCTTGCCACCGGTTTTCTGCGGTTCGGGATCCGGGTGCGGTTCGCTCATCTGGTCGAAGCCTCTTGTTCAAGTCGGGAGCTATAAATTCAGCCTGATGGAAACAGAGCGCGCGTGCGCCGACAACCCCTCTGATTCACCAAGGGCGATTGCCGCCGGCCCGAGCTGACGCAGGTTATCCGGATTGCATTTCAGGATCGAGGTGCGTTTGACGAATTCCAGCACGCTCAACCCGGATGAGAAGCGGGCAGACCGCGCCGTCGGCAACACGTGATTGGACCCGCCGACATAATCGCCGATGGCCTCCGGCGTATAGTGCCCCAGGAACACTGCGCCGGCATTGCGCACCTTTTTCAGCAGGGCCTCGGGATCGGCGACGGCCAGCTCAAGGTGCTCCGGGGCGATCCGGTTGGCGAGCGGCATTGCTGCCTCCAGATCGTCGACCAGAATGATAGCGCCATAGTCTTGCCAGCTCGCGCGGGCGACATCCTCGCGCGGCAGGGTTTTCAACTGGGCTTCGACGGCAGCTTCCACCTGGCTTGCAAGGTCTTCGCTGTCGGTGATCAGGATAGACTGGGCGGCGGTGTCGTGCTCGGCCTGGGCCAGCAGGTCGGCTGCAAGCCAGTCGGCATTGTTGCCGCTGTCGGCCAGGATCAGCACTTCCGATGGTCCGGCGATCATGTCGATGCCAACCGTGCCAAAGACGCGGCGCTTGGCGGCCGCCACAAAGGCGTTGCCCGGCCCGACGATCTTTGCGACCGGGGCAATGGTCTGCGTTCCATAGGCAAGGGCCGCGACGGCCTGTGCACCGCCAATGCGATAGATTTCCGTGACACCGGCAATTCTGGCAGCGGCCAGCACCAGCGGGTTCAACACCCCGTCCGGGCTCGGCACCACCATGACGATGCGTTCCACGCCCGCAACCTTGGCCGGCACAGCGTTCATCAGAACGGAACTCGGGTAGCTGGCAGTGCCGCCGGGCACATAGATGCCGACGGCTTCGACAGCGGTCCAGAGCGACCCGAGTTCCACGCCGATGGGATCCGTGTAGCGGTCGTCCTTCGGCATCTGGCGGGCATGGTGGGCATGGATGCGGTCGTGAGCGAGCTGCAGGGCGTCCAGCGTCTCCTGCGGAACCTTTGCAAGCGCGGCGTCAATTTCCGTGGCGGAAACCGTCAGTTCGGCCATGCTCTCAGCCTGCAGCCGGTCGAACCTTGCCGTGTAGTCGAGGACTGCCTTGTCACCTTCCGTGCGCACGCGCTCCAGAATATCGCGAACGATCTGGTCGACATCCTCCGACACTTCCCGTTTTCCGGAAAGCAGAGCCTTGAACTGGTCTTCGAAACGGGCGTCGTTGATGTTAAGGCGTAGAACCACGCAATTCTCCATCGTGTGCGGTGCCGGGCACCGTCTGTCATTCCGTGAGGGCAGTCAGCTGAGGTCGTGCTGCGGCAGGTTCGGCGTGGACCAGGCAGCTCCAAGGTCCGACAGTTGCGCCTCGATGCAATCCACCTCAAGCGCGAGGCTGCCCCCACCTGCAAAGGCAAGCTGGATGGTGCCGGCGGGCTCTTCGCCCGGCTCAAAGGTGACGGCGAGCAGTTCCAGAACGGCGCCCTTGGCCTTCTGGTTGATGTTCTGCGCCTTCATGGCCTTTACCTGCGCAAAGGCCAGCGCCGTACGGCGGCGCTCGTGTTCCTTCGATCGCTTGTCGGCTTCCTTGTCCCACACAAACCGGTTCATCACGAACACGGCCTTCTGCTCCTTCGGCAGGTAGCGGATATCCGCGACGGTAATCACGGCGTCCTGCAGATGGGCGGAAAGAACCTGAAGGTCTTCCTGGTCAAGGGCGGCAAGTTTCAGCTGATCCATTTGCTCTTGTTCTGATCCGGTCATGCGTTGTCTGGCAGGACGCATATAAGCGATTTTCTGCCCGGTCCCAAGGTTGTGCCTAATGGGGAATAAGAGATTTGGCAATCTCCAATGCCGCGAAACGTGCCTTGCGGCAACATGGCGTCTTCAAGGACCTTCATCCACCCGCTGGCGCAAGTCCGCCTTGATCTCGTCCAGCGTTGCAATCCGCTTGAAGATGCGCCGGCCAAACCAGAGCCCGAAGACGAGCAAGAAAAAGCCGAGCGACGGCCCGTAGGGCGCCGGAACAATGACCACGGCGAACAAGGCCGCAAAGCGAAGGCAAGCTGGATCAGGAAACGGATTGTCTGTGCATTCATGCAGTCGCTCCAACATCGTCCTTAAGGCTCTTCCGGCGCTGACGAATGACAACCAGCCCCCTTCCGTCTTGCAATCAGGGCACGCATTCAGGAAAGTGACGCCAGAAGATCAGGGCCACACCCTAACACCACTCAAACGCATGGGCACGTGATGCTGAAACGATTGACCTGCCTCGGCCTGCTGGCAGGTAGCCTGGTTCTCTTCCAGCTGCCGACACAGGTTCAGGCACAGGATTTCACCGAAAAGGTGCTCGGAGAGACCATCTACGTGCCGGCCTATTCGAGAGTCTTTTCCCATCCGAACCGGTCGGACCTGCTGGCGGCAACGCTCGCCGTCCACAATGTCGACCCCGAAACCACCATAACGCTTCAGCGCGTCGATTATCACAATGAAGACGGCACCTTGCTGCGCGAGCTGCTTGAGACGCCTGTGGAGCTTGCGCCCCTGCAGTCGAAAACCGTGCTGATCCCCATCAACGACACCTCCGGCGGCGTCGGCGCCAATTTCCTGCTCGTGTGGTCGTCGGCAAGCCCTGCCCTCAGCCCTATCGCCGAGGCTATCATGACCAGCGGCAGCGGCGGCCCGGGGCCCTCCTTCACTTCGCGCGGCCGGGTGATCGCGCGGCAGGAGGCGAAGTAGCTATCAGGGCCTCAAGGTATTCGGGAACCACGGGCTTCTTCGCCGCCCACCGCTACCAGGTGACTTCATCGGCAAGAAGCGTCATGCCCACGCAGCAAATGGCAGGGACGCTGGCCCAGAAACCTGAAGCGTTTCTCAGCAGATTTTAGCTAGGGTCTGGAATCCAACCCGCCCCGACCTCTACAACGCTAATCAAAACCTTGATCAGGCGGAGATGCGCTCGATCTTCGCGCCGCAGCGGGTCAGCTTGTCTTCCAGGCGTTCAAAGCCACGATCAAGGTGATAAACGCGGCTGACCGTCGTTTCACCTTCCGCAGCCAGACCGGCAATGACCAGTGATACGGACGCTCGCAGATCCGTTGCCATCACCGGTGCACCGCGCAGCGTCGCAACGCCGTCGATCGTTGCCGTGCGGCCATCCACGTGGATCTGGGCGCCGAGACGGGCCAGTTCCTGCACGTGCATGAAACGGTTTTCAAAGATGGTTTCGGTGATCCGGCTGGTGCCGCCGGCCTTTGTCATCAGGGCCATGAACTGGGCCTGCAGGTCCGTCGGAAAACCCGGGAACGGTTCGGTGGTGATATCCACCGGCTGGATGCCGTTGCCGTTGCGGTAAACCTTGATGCCGTCAGCGGTCTGCGTGATGTCTGCACCAGTCTGGCGAAGCGTCTCAAGCGCCGTTTCCAGAAGGTCCGAACGGGCGCCTTGCAACAGAACGTCACCGCCGGTCATGGCAACAGCCATTGCGTAGGTTCCGGTTTCGATCCGGTCCGGAACAACCGCGTGATGCGCACCATGAAGGCGCGGCACGCCCTGGATGCGGATGGTCGACGTGCCTTCGCCCTCGATCTTCGCGCCCATGGCCTTCAGGCATTTGGCAAGGTCGACCACCTCCGGCTCGCGCGCGGCATTGACGATTTCCGTCTCGCCGCTGGCCAGCGTTGCCGCCATCATGATGGTGTGGGTTGCACCGACGGAAACCTTCGGAAACTCGACGCGAGCGCCCTTCAGCCCTCCTGGAGCCTTGACGATCACATAACCGCCGTCAATCTCGATTTCGGCGCCAAGCGCGGCCAGCCCGTCGATGAAAAAATCCACCGGCCGCGTGCCGATGGCACAGCCGCCGGGCAGCGAGACGCGCGCCTCATGGCTGCGGGCAACCAGCGGGCCGATCACCCAGAAGCTGGCACGCATCTTGGACACAAGCTCGTAAGGGGCGGTGGTATCGACGATTTCACGGGCGGTCAGGTTCAGCGTCTGCCCGGCAAGGTCGTCCTGGCCGCTGCGCTTGCCGTTGACCGAATAATCAACCCCGTGGTTGGACAGGATCTGCATCAACTGGGCAACGTCACGCAGGCGCGGCACATTGGACAGCGTCAGGGTCTCGTCCGTCAGGAGCGATGCGATCATCAGCGGCAGTGCCGCGTTCTTCGCGCCGGAAATCGGAATGACACCATTCAGCTCCGCACCGCCAACGACCTTGATACTGTCCATGTTTTTCCCCGAACAAAACCGTGCAGAGCGCACGGCCATCCCTTTGCAAACGTCAACAAACTCACATCAAACGTGCGGTCTACACGTAACTTATGGCCCATGCAAGGCAGGCAACAGGCCGCGTTTGGGCAATTTTCAGATCAGGGTATGGCCTGCCAAATGAAGACGGAATGGCAAGGAAAATGTCAAAACCGCATTAAAAAGTGGCGCAAAGCAGCCTCTGTTCCCGATCAAGCACGCCGACGACACGCAAGGACCCCATTTTCATGTCCTTCGGCTTTGAACGGACCAATCCTCTATCGGCGTTGCAAAAGCTTTCAAACGGGTCACATTTCCCGCACTTCCGCAGCTTGAGGACGACCAACTCGCATCAAATCATGCTATCTTCATTCACCGCCTACCGGAAAAGCCCCCACGTTTTGTCAGGCTTGGCGTACCTCAATCGGCATCCCTGTCCTTTGCGGCAGACTTGCGTCGCCGCAGATTGGCCCTCAAGGCTTCCGCCAGCCGGTCTTCCCGGGACTTGGCAGCCGCTTTCTCAGCGGACTTTTCACCGCGCTGTTTCCCAGGTTTCTCGCCCGTTTTTACCGCTGACTTTTTCTGCTGATCTTCGTCGCCCATGGCGTGCTCATCTGGTGATCTCTCGGTCCACCTGTCTAGCAAGCAGCCCGCAGCTTGCCTAGGTGTGCTTTCCAATGAGTTTGTTCACTGCTTGAGGGTCAGCCGAGTGATCGGTGTCTTGAAGTTAATGCCGCCGTGCGGGCGTTGGCAATTGTAGATGCCGAGCCATCGCGGCAGTGCAGCGTTTCGTTGTTCAGAGGTCTTGTACGGAACTCCGTAAGCCCACTCCTCCTGAAGAGTCTTGATGAAGCGCTCCGCCTTTCCGTTGGTTTGAGGCGGATTGGTCTGCCTCAAGGCGCGGAAGCGCAGGAAATGTTGCTCATTTTCAAGCTTTCGCAACTCCGAGGAAGACCAATCCGGTCAAATCCGAAGGACGTGGAAATGGCTTCATTTATTGGGCCAAACTCTAGATGCACCGCCATTCAAGAAGAAGACCTGGTAGGCGCGAGGTGCTTTACCTAAAATTCCAGAAAGGCCGAAAACGCGGTTCAACGTATCGCTTCCGCATTCTCCAAACAGACCGATCCCTCCAAATCCGCCCAACATGAAAACGACCTCACCACGCTTCGGAAGCGAGCTTGACGGAGCATAGGGCTCCTCCGCCCCCGGCGTTCCTGCTCCCTCTCGAGCCTTCGCCGTATCTTATGGCACTTAGGTCTTCACCTTTATATTCATGCTCAGGTTTCCATTCGGACTTCATCAAGGGATCTCGCAGTTCCTCAATGGCAGACAGGTTGCTTTGTTGTCTTAAAAACCAAGCAATCACGCCTCTCCATTTCCAACAGGCATTTGCCTTTTGCCCCACGTAGTCTGCCGTACATTTGTCTGCGGACAGCCGGCGCGTCTCGTATCGGCCCCATCGTCTTACATCACCCCGCTTTGCGCCAGGCCGCGTTCCCCAAAACGCAACCTCTGTTTCATAGCCATCGCATCGGTTAGCTCCTCTCACCCAAGCCCCCCGCCCCACTCCTCAACATCACCGACCGGATTGCCAAATATCCACAAGCGAAAAGCGCCTGAACCCAGCAGCTTGGCGGCCTGATCCGGTCAATCCCCAACGCTTTCTTCGAAGGCCTGAAAGGACACCGGAAAAAAATCCCAAATCACCGCTTGCGTCCCAGATGCTCTTATGGCAAAAGCCCCCTCATTCCGGTCGGCATCGCTGATCGGCACCAGCACTTGCGTCTTGCAAATCAGGCTTTTTCAAGCAACCAGCCAGACGCCGCGCCTGTCCCAAAGACAAGCCAGATGCTGCCGTAGCTCAGGGGTAGAGCACTCCCTTGGTAAGGGAGAGGTCGAGAGTTCAAATCTCTCCGGCAGCACCATCAAGACCTCAATGAAATCAATAACCTGTTGAAACAACAGGGCTTATCTATCCGCCTGTTCCATTGGACTGTTACAGTGGAGCTATGGAAAAGATAGCTGGACACACCCGCTTGTACCGTCGCGGTGCAACGTACTATCACCGCGCTGCAATCCCTCAGGACATTAAAGCGACCTATCCCAAGTCAGAGGAAACATTCTCGCTGGGGACCAAGGACTACCAAGAAGCCCTTCGGCGCGTCCGCGAGGAGGCGGTTAGGGTTGATCGCCGGTTTGACGAGCACCGGCTGGAGCTTTCCAAGTCCGCTCAGCCTGTCCTTGAAGAGCTCTCAGAGGCACAGATCAACCTCATTGGCGACATCTACTACGCCAACCTTCTGGAAGAGGATGAGGCTCTTCGAGAAGAGGAATTCGATTCCAAGTCCTTCGAGGAGCATGCCGACGACATCGTAGATCTTGGAGGCATCAATCGGTACGCCTATGCGCGTGGAGAAGACACTGAAGGCTTTTTCAGGGATGAGGCGGAAGAGGTTCTCAGCTGGACTAATGTTGACTTAAAGCTCGCACCAGAGTCGCCCAGCTGGCGGAAGCTCATCAGGAAGCTGCAAGCTGTCACCATCAAGGCCAATGAAGGGAAGGCAGCCAGAAACCGTGGCGATGTCGTCGAGACGCCCATAGTGCCAACTCAGCAGGTCTCGAAGCCCAGCGCGGCACCAATGCTTTCTGCGGCAATCTCGGATTGGATCCGGGAGAAGTCCCTCGCCTCTTGGGGTGAGAAGACTGCTGACGATCATCGTATCTGGGCGGACCGGTTTATGCTGATCGCTGGCGACCGTCCACTGGATGACTATGCGAAGGCTGATGGAAGGGCTTTCAAGGAGGCACTGCTGAAGCTTCCTCCGAACTGGACCAAGCACCCCCAGCTCAAGGATTTGCCTATCACAGAGGCCGCTACAAGGGCCTGTGAGCTTCGCCTGCAGCCGATGAGCATCACCAACTACAACAAGGTCGTCGGCTTTGTCTCGGCGTTCTGGAACTGGGCTGCAAACAATTTCGACGAGGTAGAAAAGAACCCACTCCAGGGGCTCAAGCTCCGCAAAGAGGCAGCTGCATTCGAGGAGCGAGACTCTTTCACTGCTGATCAGTTGTCCCGGATCTTTCAGGCTCCACTCTATACTGGCTGCAAGAACGCGAAGGCGTGGCGGACCAAAGGCACGCACATCCCGAACAACCTTGGTCTATACTGGGTGCCGTTGCTGTCCCTGTTCACTGGAGCCCGGTCTGGTGAGCTTATCCAGCTCTATGTGAGCGACATCAAGACGGAGAACGGAGTTACCTTCGTCGACATCAACAAACTCGAAGACGACAAGAGGTTGAAGACCAAGGGCTCCCGAAGACGGATTCCAGTTCATCAAGCCCTGATTGATCTCGGCTTCATGAAGTTCGTTGATCACTGCAGAAGTGAGAAGCGTACACGTCTCTTTCCGGAGATGGTCAAGGGCAAGGACGGCTACTACTCATCACCTTTCTCGCGGCAATTCAGGCGCGTTCTGGAGAGCGTTGGAGCGAAGACTAGCAAGAACACCTTCTACAGCTTCCGACATTCCTTTGAAGACGCCTGTCGTGATTCCGGTGTCCCCCGAGATGTCATGTATGCCCTACAGGGGCATGAAGACCCCGGCATGGGTGATCGGTATGGCAGCGGGTACGCGGTCAGTGTTTTGAACGAGCACCTTCAGCGCGTGTCTTACCCCGGAGTGGACCTGTCAAACCTAAGGGCATTAGAATGACTTTCAGAGAGGATCCGGTCGTCTGAAGCCTCACGTAGCCACTTGGATTAGCCGCATCTCTACGTCTAAAACTCATCTATTTTTACCTATTAATTTCAATCAGTTAATCAAAGTTTTCCATAATGGGGGAAGGATACAAGTATCAAAGCCCCCCATATTGGAGAGAAGCGAAAGCGATTGACGTGCTCCCCCGATTGTCAGCGTTTATAAGTTAGCTCTGTTCACGTTGAGGTCCGTTATGGACTGGGTTGCAAATTCGTATGGGGTGAGCCCGTCAAGGCTCGTGTGTGGTCGGTTCAGATTGTAGTCGATCCTCCAGTCTTCAATGATTTTTCTGGCGTTGCGATAGGTGCGGAACAGGTGCTCGTTGAGACATTCGTCTCTCAGGCGCCCATTGAAGCTTTCGACAAAGCCATTCTGCATCGGTTTGCCCGGCGCTATGTAGTGCCATTCCACGCCTCGGTCCTGCTGCCATTTGAGCATGGCGTTTGATGTGAGTTCGGTGCCGTTATCGCTGACGATCATCAAGGGGTATCGACCACGACGCTCTGCGATACCGTCCAGTTCTCGCGATACCCGGGCTCCGGAGATCGAGTTGTCGACCACCGTTGCCAGACATTCGCGGCTGAAGTCATCAATGACACACAGGATTCGGAACCTGCGCCCATCAATCAGGGCATCGGAGACGAAGTCGAGAGACCAACGTTGATTGGCGGCTTGGGGCAAGGGACGGATCCTCGATATCATCTTCGTTGAACGGTTGTGGCGAACGCTGAAATACGCGTGCGTTTTTCCATACGCTTGGGAAACCGATTCAAAGACCAGGGCCAGTATACGAAATTGGATGGACTTTTTTTGAACGCAAGCCTACGCACTTCGTCCTTGGCGTCGGCCGTTGACAGCGAATTCAACAAAACCTACCCGGCAGCAGGCGCAAAGAGTAGCTTAAATTACGCGCAAACATGTCCAATGGATTGGGGATTAGCTCAAATCCACCCTTTTGTTTCTAGATGCCAGCTGACAGCATAACACTGCCTACTCGAAAGGTCGGAAAGTCCTAAATTTTTAGACGGCAATACTGCCTGTGTCACACAGGTCAGCTTAAAACGAAGATGGCGAACGGTACGCCTTTACTTCCAGTGACAGTTTGATATTGGTCTGTGGCAGGTTAGAAAGCCGATACAGAATTTCAAAGTTCAATACATGCAACCGACATTGAGCATCATAATCCCTTCCCACAATAGGGTCGAGCAACTACGCTCTCTCGTAGATCGCTTTCGAAAAATGATGACGGAACTAGACGCGATCAACAACGTAGAGTTGGTCGTGGTCGATGACGGTAGTACCGAACGTTTCTTCAATGAAACCTTCAAAGACGTAATTCTATTGCGGAACGCGACCTGTTTAGGTGCCCCGGCATCTAGAAAACTCGGATTTCGGCGCTCCACAGGAAACTACGTACACTTTCACGATTCTGACGACGACATTTCCGACGATTGGTTAGAAGGCATTCTCAACAGGATCGCAACAACACAATTCGACTTCCTTTTCACTCCACGCGTGGCTCGAACGGCGAGTGATGTAATTGGCAAACTCGAAGAACCAAAAGCTCTTCAGTCACTGTTGTCACTACCGCTTTCGTTAAAGAATTATTTGTCCTACGAAAATTGCGTAGGCCCATTAGGTGCCGTTACATTTTCGAGACGCGCCGTAGCAAAAATGAGTTTTCCTTCGCTGGCATCTTGCCAAGATTGGCATATGTATTGGGAGGCGTTGCAAAAAGACAGTGTATTAATTTATGAGCCAAGAATTTGGCTTGTCTATAATCGGACAGGACTCAATAGAATTTCTTCATCGACTGACCGGAAACGAGCGGGTTTCAATGGCGTAACGAAACTCACGTGCAAAGATCAGAGAAAACGGGTTTTAGTAAATTTTTATCTTAATTTGGACTTTGACGTAAAAAGACAGTTAAACAGCGCACCGCTTAAGCGCTTAATCCACGCCGTTTTGCGTCCGGTTATCTTGGAACTTGCTAGAACCCCCACGCTGGACAAGTTGCTGTTTGGACGAAGCTCATCCTAATGAAAATATCTGATAAATCAGGTTCAAATACCCATAACGGCAAAGACCATATGACGACAATGTTCTCTATTATCATTTGCACATACAACCGAAGCGACATTCTGAGCATTTGCATAAATAGCATTGCAAGACTAAATAAAAATCAAACTTTTGACTACGAAATACTTATTATTGACAACAATTCTAAAGATGCAACGCAGAAGACAGTGCAAGATTTTTTTTTAACGCTCCCTTCTATTCAGCGAAACAAGTGGAGCTACCATCTCGAGAAACTTCAGGGTTTGTCCAACGCTCGGAACAGAGGTGTTTCTGAGAGTAGAGGCAATTGGCTGGTCTTTTTAGATGACGAGTGTGACGTTGATGCCGACTGGTTAGATCGACTCTATTGTGTGATTGGTCACAAGTCGCCCGTCATGGTGGGGGGGCCCTATCGTGGAAAGTATTTACCCGAAATAGACAAACGACACTACGCCAAAGGTTTTCTCGAAAAGTACGGAGACAGCTACCACATCCGCGACGATTGGCAGGAGCGCTGGCTTTCAAAGCCTGGTCTCTCAGGTGGCAACATGGCAATCCGGCGCGATCTACTTAAAAAAGTAGGCACATTCGACCCCAACTTCGGCATGAGTGGATCAAAGACAAGATACGGCGAAGAAACCGAATTGCAGCTGCGAATACTTGCACTATGCCCGAATAACAGCATCTACTTTAGCCCGGATCTTGAATTAATACACTATATTCGACCGGAGAAAACTGGGCTGCTGGCGAGCTTACAAAGCTGCATTCAACGCGCAAAAAATGTCGCAAACCTGCAGCGATCCCACCCGCAATACGCAAGCTCTTCGTCCAATTTATTGTTGTTAAAGTTATGGATTTTGGTTCGTAGAAGCTTTGAGCTAATTATATTTGTTGCAGTCCAGTTTCTTAAAGCGGGAGTAAAAAGAGCCCCCATCTCTCGCCCATGCTACGAAGTCATATATAGCGGAAAATTGCAGGCTTTGGTCCAGGTTGCCTTCTCCGTCGTTGACATTATTCGCCACAATCGACCTTAGGAAGTTTGATTTGAATTCTGCGATTTGTACAATTGTTGTGCCAGCTTACAATGCTGGTTGTTTTTTGCGCTGGACGCTTGATAGCATTGTCGCACAGACGACGAAATCCTTCCGCTGTATCGTCGTGAATGACGGATCAACCGACGACACCCGAGAGATCGCAGAAGAGTTCGCGCGGCGCGACAAACGCATTCAGATTATAAACCATGGCGCCAACTCGGGGCTTTCGGCGGCCCGCAACACGGGCCTGCGCGCAACAACCTCACCATTCGTGTGCTTTCTGGACGCAGACGACCTGATGATGCGAGACAGTCTCGAACTGCGCCTAGCACCGTTGCTTGAGTGTGACGACGAGCACGTGATCGGAAGTTATTGCGGCAGCGTCACAATCCGCGAAGACACAGAAAAACCCCCAAGAAGCAGCTCCTGTATCTTGAAGCCGGTCGATTTTCTCAACACCGGAACACGTTGTCCGTTCAACGCGAACCAGCCACTCTTTTTTGCGGACAAGCTCTGCCGACTTGGCGGCTTCAATGAGAAAATGGTTCAAGCCGAGGACTATGAATTCTGGATGCGCTCCCTACGGGCCGGCTATCGCTTCGTTGCCGTTAAGCGTCACGCCGTAACCTACCGAAGCAGAAGCAGAAGCATGATCCGCCAACAGCCCTTGAAACATCTGGATATTGCTATTCAGCTGAACAAGGCATCTTACATGGACCTGCCGGCTCAGACTTCCTTTGATGCTGATATAACCACCTATACAAAAAAGTGGCCAGTCTATCGGCAACAAGCCGATCTTGCGGGACGAATATTGTCCTTTGTGGGCATGGAAGCAGCCAGAAGGAACCAGGCGGACAACAACGCAGACCTGAACGACCTCGGCGTGATGCTGCGCACGGAATTGCCTGACCTGCATCAAGTTCTGAGCCGGAACGACATCAGGCTTCATCTGAAGACCGGCGTAGCCCGTTTTCACACTGAGCCGCAAAAGAGTCTGGAAATCAATTTTCCGCAGACAACGGCTTTGCTCGAACGCCTCCTGAAAACGGCTCTGAAGGCCCCCCTGCCCTCCAAAGTCGACTCATCCAATACCACATTTCCTTTCACTGATTCCGTCGAATTCAGCGGCTGGAACCTAGGTAAGACCCGACAACCCAGTATCGTCTTCCTTTTGCAGAAGGATTACCACCTAGAAACTCTGGCGCCTGTACTCAAGCACCTCACCACCCGAAACATCGACTGTCACGTCGTAGACCTGTCAAGCCACTGCGGTGATCGTTTTCTCAGGTCCAAAGCGGTAGAGTTGGATATCCCACTCATTGGATTAAGCCCTTTCATGCTAGGGCTCTATGCACCGAAGGTAATTGTTGCCCTCAACGACTGGGATCCATCTGTACGAGCAATTTTCGGTGCCGCACAAGCCGCAGGGATCAAGACAGCTGCGATCGTAGAGGGTATCCAGGACTACTGGGACGCAGACATCAACCGAGACCGAGGCGCTTACCGCATGGCAGATGCGGTCCTTCTTCCCGGCAGTTTTGACAAGCGGTATTTCTCCGACAGTAAGCAGGAGATCCATGTTTGTGGCTTGCCGCGCATTGCGGAGATGAGGTCTGCTCCTCCCCTCCCACTGCCGTCCATCCCGCGAGTGCTCATAAATTCAAACTTTAGCTATGGCGTGCTGGTTGAACATAGAGATGCCTGGCTGACGCAGGCGGTCGAAGCCTGCGAACAGGCAGGACTCGACTGGGTTATTTCCCGGCACCCTGCCGATCTTGGCACGCTACACCAGGACAAGGTGACCCCCGAGACCTTCGATGCGGCGACGCGCAACAGCACGGTGGTCGTGCAACGGTTTGCATCCGGTATACTAGAAGGCCTGGCCCACGGACGGCAGGTCATCTATTTCAATCCCCACGCGGAACAGGTCGACAAGTTCAAGGACCCAATGGGGGCCTATCCGATCGCCGAGACCACGCAGGAGTTGGCCCGCCTTCTTGAAAACGCACCCGGCCTGGCAGAGCTGCATAGGCACGCTTGGCCTGGCTTCCTGGATACGCATTGCGCAAACAGAGAAGGCGTGGAACCTGCCATCGCGATCGCCCGGACCCTCGGCGATCTGTTCGATCAGGTAGAGACGGCGTCTCAAGCCAACGAGTGGAGGACCAATCTGCGCGCGGTCGACATGTTCTCTAGGTCCATGTTTGACACCCGGAAGATCTTGGCGAACATCAGGCCCACGTTCGGCCGGAATACCGGCAAGGTTGAACGCCGGGAAGGGAGGTTCGCCGACGTCCTGATGAGCAGCTCCGTAAACACAATCGTCACCCGATCCAAATTGAAGCTTATCGTGGAGGCCGAGAAGCGCCAGCGTTCCGAAGGGGCCTCCATCAGGAACCTGCACAGGAAAAATCTTCGGGAAGTCCTTCTTCATATCGATGATCATCTCGAGATTTTTTATCACAAGACAAAAGACACTCGGTTGATCGGCCCCGTGATCAGGCAAGCCTCGCGCATCTATGACCATGTCTTCAAAAAATGACGAGACTGCGGGATGGCCGCTAGCATGATGCAAGGCGGCGACTGGTGCAGACCAATAAATTGGCTCTCACTGCTACATGACGCTTCTACAGACCGGGCAACGAGGTGTTCCTCGACAACTACCCCTGCCCCATGATCCGGGCCATTCAAGCTTTGGAACCGTTAATCCAAAGGCATGATCTGACGGGTGTGGCTCACCAGCGCAGGCAAGTACATAGCCTCGGATATTGCCGGCCTCCCTTTCCGATCGCACGTGAACATATCTGCTACTGATCCGGCGCCAGGACTTTATTCTCCCAAGTTCTGACACGACCTGGTGATGAAACCGGGAGTATGTACGCACCTCCTCGCAACGCCTTTTCCAAGGGCCAGTTATTCACAGGGGTACGACACGAACTGTATCTTCGTTGGACAGCAGCCCAGTCAACCGAAACAAGACGACTTTCACTGCTAGATTATTGATTAAAACGTTGACTTTGCCCCCGAATTCAAGACTGGACAAAACACGATCCGTTCGGTATCAAAGCCTAGAAAAGAGGTGATATCCACGCGACGGTGCACTTAACTCATTTCCCACTATCAAGTAAATCAGAAAGCTTCTGATGCGTATAAGTATCGTAATACGTACCCTCAACGAAGCCAAATACCTTTCAGACCTCCTGGAAATGATCGACTCCCAGGAAACGTGCTTCGAAAGCGTTGAGGTTGTTCTGATTGATTCCGGTTCGACTGACAAAACGGTTGAAATCGCATCAAGCTTCGGCTGCCGTATCACCTACATTACGAGACAGGAATTCTCTTTCGGACGTTCGCTCAACAGGGGGTGTGAGTTCAGCACCGGCGACATTCTGGTATTCATTTCGGGACACTGTATCCCAGTCGATAAGCATTGGCTTCAAAATCTCTGCCAGCCGATTGTGGACGGCAAGGTTGTCTATAGCTATGGCCGGCAGATTGGCGACGACGACAGCAACTACAGTGAACGGCGAATTTTCGCCAAGTATTTCCCTGCTCACTCTTCGGTTCCGCAAGACGGTTTCTTTTGTAACAACGCAAACTCCGCTGTCCTTCGCACAGCGTGGGAACAACACCTGTTTGACGAGGAACTGACCGGTCTTGAGGATATGGAACTTGCCAAGCGCCTCGTCGCTGCAGGGTCCAAGATCGGATATGTCGCTGAAGCGCCCGTCTTTCATCACCACCAGGAAACCTGGGCATCTGTGCGTCGCAGGTTTGAGCGTGAGGCTATTGCTCTGCGCATGATCATGCCCGAAGTGCACCTGTCCAAGATCGACGTGCTGCAGTGCATCGTCAGGAGCGTCTACGCCGACTGGCGGTCCGCGATGCGCAACGGAATATCCTCGACCGGTCTTGGCGACATGCTGCGCTATCGCTGGTGCCAATACTGGGGTTCCTATACCGGGAACCATGAACACCGTATTCTTTCTCAGGCAGCCAAGCAGCGTTTTTTCTATCCACAAGTGAGTAAAAAGGCAGAACAAGATGAGTGGCTCAAGCCGATGCGTCGCCCTTCTCCCAATGAAGGCAAATAGCCAGCGGGTAAAGGGCAAGAACTTCCGTCCGCTCAACGGCAAGCCTTTGTTTCGCTGGATCCTCGATTCCCTCCTTTCGCTGGAAGAAATCGACCAGGTTGTCATCAACACCGACGCCCGAGACATCCTTGCGGAAAATGGGCTGGTTGAGTCCGAACGGGTCGTTATCCGCGACCGCAAAGCAGAGCTTTGCGGCGACACCGTCTCTATGAACCTGATCCTTGCCGACGACATCCATAACGTGCCGGCTGAGACCTATCTGATGACGCACACCACCAATCCGATGTTGTCCAGCGAAACCATCCGCACTGCACTGGCAAGTTACCAGGAGGGGGTCACCAAAGGGACGGCAGACTCTCTTTTCACAGTCAACAAAATCCAGACGCGCTTTTACCGTGCGGACGGCAGTCCTGTGAACCACGATCCGGATAATCTCATCCAAACCCAGGATCTCGAACCCTGGTACGAGGAAAATTCCAACCTCTATATCTTTTCCAGCGGAAGTTTCGTTGAAACGAGTGCCCGCATTGGCAAGAAACCGATCCTGTTCGAAATGCAGAAGCTTGAGGCGGTCGACATCGATACACTCGAAGACTGGATGATGGCCGAAGCGGTCGCGAACATGCGGAAAAAACAGGAAGCAGCATGACAAGAGATGTAATCGTAACCTGCCCGCCCATGCTTGGGCAGCTTGACCGATTTACCGATTTCGCAGCCGAGAAGGGGCTAACGCTTCACCCTGCCAACACGACGCAGGTGCTCAGTGAGGACGAACTCTGCGAGCTGATACCGCAGTACGACGGCTGGATCATCGGGGACGACCCTGCGTCGAAGCGCGTTTTCACCGCAGCCCGGAACGGCAAGCTGCAGGCTGCGGTCAAGTGGGGTATCGGCACCGACAACGTCGATTTCGATGCCTGCAAGGAGCTGGGGATTCCCATCATCAACACTCCGGCGATGTTTGGCAGCGAGGTCGCGGATGTGGCAACCGCTTACGTCACCAGCCTGGCCCGCAGCCTGTTCGTGATCGACCGGGGCGTTCGGGCCGGTGGCTGGCCAAAACCCGCAGGTATCAGCCTGGCGGGCAAACGCGCCGGAGTGATCGGCTTCGGCGACATCGGGCACAAGACGGCCTCGCGGCTTCAAGCGCTCGGCATGAAGGTCTGCGTGTACGATCCCGGCATCGGCGGTGACGGCGGTCTTCACGGGGTAGAGCGCGCCAACTGGCCGGACCGTATCGGGGAACACGATTTCCTCGTGTTTACTTGCGCGCTGACCAAGAGCAGCTACCATATGCTCAACGCGAAAACGCTCGCGGACTGCAAGGAAGGGGTCCGCATCGTGAATGTCGCCCGCGGTCCGCTGATCGACGAAACAGCCCTGATTGCTTCACTGGAAAGCGGTCACGTCACGTCCGCCGCGCTGGACGTGTTCGAAGTCGAGCCCCTGCCGCAGGACTCTCCGCTTCGCAAATTCGAAAGTTGCATTTTCGGGTCGCATAACGGGTCGAATACGGTGGACGCCGTAATCAGGGCAAGTCACGAGGCCATAATGAGGCTGGAAGGGTTTTTCCTGGAGACAGCGGCTTCCTGATTGCATTTTCTCTTTGGCGTTGACTGGTTCCACAGGGGCGGTGAACGAAGAGAAACCTGCATGGCAGTCAAAAAACAGCGGCACTAATAACAGCCATTTCCAAAGCAGAATCTGGATTGGAGCAGGTTGGTGCCTGTGCCGTTGTTGCCTAGGTGTGGAATTCAAAGAGTTTGTTCATTCGCATTGAAGATCTGACTCTGGTCGGTAACCAAACTGGAGTGCTACCAAACGTGCCCTCGAGGTGGGCTAGAGTTTTCCGGACCAAATCAGGAACACGGGCTGGCTTCGTGTTCTGATTTCATCAGGTCCATCGGCACTTTGTTGCCGATGGCGCCGTGAGGTCTGTGTTCGTTGTAGTCCTTGCGCCAATCCTCCAACTTTTCGGTTGCATCTGCAAGGCTCAGGAACCAGTGAGCGTTCAGGCATTCCGCCCTGAAACGTCCGTTGAAGGCCTCAATGAAGGCGTTGTCCGTCGGTTTTCCAGGCCTGGAGAAGTCCAGCGTAACGCCCCTTCGATAGGCCCACAGATCGAGATCCCGGGAGATGAACTCGGGGCCTTGATCGACCCGGATCGTCTTGGGATAGCCAACCCGCATGCAGACAGTTTCCAGGGTTCTCACCACATCCTCGCCCCGATAGCTGAAGCGCGGATCAAGCGCCGGGACATAGCGGGAATACGTGTCAATCTCCGTCAGGACGCGTATCTTCCGACCGGTCGCGAGCTGGTCATGCACGAAGTCCATGGCCCAGACATCGTTCGGCCCGACTGCTTCCTGCCGGTCTTCGCGCAGCTTTGCCTTCACCCGGCGCTTGGGGTGCTTGTTCCTCAGTTGCAGGCCCAATTCGTTGTAGATCCTCCGCGTTTTCTTCATGTTGATGACCCAGCCTTCCCGGCGCAGCAATACATGCACGCGCCGGTATCCGAACCGGACGCGCGTCTGGCAAATCTCTCTGATCCGCTGTTCCAAAGCGGCCTGGCCGGATCGACGGGATTTATAGCGATAGGTCGTCGGATCAAACCGGATCACCGCACACGCACGGCGAATGGACACCGACCAGTCCGACCGCATCTCGTCGACCAGCGTTCTCTTCCGGGCAGGCCTCAGAGCTTTCGTTTGACGATGTCCTGGAGCATTTCCTTGTCGAGAGACAAGTCAGCGACGATCTTCTTGAGACGGGCGTTCTCATGCTCCAACTCCCGGAGCCGCTTCATCTCAGACGGCATAAGGCCGGCGTATTTCTTCCGCCAGTTGAAATAGGTCGCCTGGCTGATCCCGGCTTCACGGCAGATCTCCGCAACGGGAACACCTTCTTCGCCACGCTTGACGATGAACGCCTTCTGCGCATCCGAAAACTTCGATGCCATCATCAATTCCGCTCCTTCCCAGCCAGGAAAATCGTCGCGGAAAACTCTAACTCAAATCGGGGGCATTTAGCGGGAGCACATCACACACTGAGTGGCTCTAGTCAGATTGATACGCTCTAATTGTAAACCAGGACAGACAGATCGAGACCGAACGCCGCCATTTCTTTTTGCAGGCTGTCGTTATTCCAAACCGTTTGAAACTCGGAGACAGACCACTTGGGTACAGCGCCCCAACCAACAGGCTTGCCAATTCTTTTCCAGCCAACGGCCCATGATTTCGCCAGTTCTTGCGCCTCAGGTGTTCGGCCGAGGTCTACAAGAACCCTCATGGCCGTCAGCGCGAATTGGTGAAAGAGATCCTGATTTTGCCGGCTGACCTTTTCGAATGCGACCAGGAAGTCCTTGCAGGCAGCCTCACCGGCGGGTGTCAAACTCAATCGGCGCAACGCCTGAAGCAGTATTCCGCCAGCGCTTGATTGCCAGCTACAGAACTTCAACGCTGTTGATGCGAACTCCACAGCGGCGGTGTCGTCTGACCGGCGCAATGCACTGTCGGCGAGCAGTGCATAGGCCGCCGACCCTATAACTTTTCTGAAGGCCTCCAACGGGAAGGGCGCATCCAAGGTTTCATTCCAAGAATTGCCAGAGGCGCCATTCTCGAGAAAGTCCTTCATTGCACCGTCGATCAATTCACCAACATTGACGGAGCCGAGCTGCCACTCGGGGCGGGCATCCGCGAGCACAAACTGATAGCCATCCAAGTTTGACACGAGTTCCGTCAATAACGTGTCTGCTTCGGCAAGTCTGTTCTCCATGCGGTGCGCGGCCGCCATCAGGAGTTTCGGCATTCCGTATTGAGCATAACGGTCAATGATCTCCTGTGTGTAGTCGCAGATGGAACTCTCCAGTTTTTCGCCCATAGCCTGACGGACATGTAGAAGAGCCAGTTCATCAAGCGCTTCGGTGTAGCTTAGTCGTGCCGGTTCTCTCACCACTCTCGACTGAGCGTAGGCTTTTGTCGAACGCGCCAGGAAATGCGACTGGATTATCGGTTCATCGAGTTTGGCGCCCGCCCCCGTAACTGCGATCCTGTCTTCGGCCCGTCGCAGTATCGGGTCAGTCCTCCACTCAGACAAAGTCGCATCCGGGAACCCGTGCCGTGCGAGAAGCACACCCAACTGCAGGGTACGCATTTGCTTCAAGACACCGTTGCGGGTCGGAGGAACAAGGCTGTTCAGTTCCTTGAAAAAGTCCCCGGCCTTGGGAGCAAACTCTTCGGCGTACCTTGGATATTCCTTTATGTGCCTATCAAAGTCATCGGTCATGTTTCGAGAACGGATTGAGTGAATGCATCGATAATCCTGGGAGAATCGAGAAATCGCTCCGCTCGCCGAATCTACGAGCGTCATTGCACCCGCACCCAACGCTTCAAAAACCCGCCAGGACTGCCCAAGGCCGTAGCGGTGGCTGGTTGCTACGAACCTCGAACGCGCCATTAGTTCCTGGTATTCTTGTTCCGGCAGCATGCGGTTCTGCATGATCACCTCATGCTGAGTGCCAACCGACATCAGGGCGCGATTAAACACGGCTTTGTCGTAGTAGAATCCAGAAAGATGTTTCTGGCGGCCGGTCGAAACGACGTCCGTATCTCGACGAATTCGCCGCCAGGCCGCTTCAGCCGAACTCGGCTCCAGAAACTGCCGGTTCACAGGAAGAAGACCCAAATGAGTCAAAATCGGTCCGACAAATGTTGCCCGCCCGAACCTTGCTCTAGCTTCAATGTTTCCCTGTGAACCAAGAGAAACCATCGCATCGAAGACTCGGTACCGTTCCGGGTGCTGCGCGAAATTCCACTCAAAATCGCCTATGAAACCAACTTTCATGCCATCGAAGGCTTCGAGACCGGGAGAAAACCAATGGCTTGGATCAACAAACACGAGATCCATTGCGGTAATCGAACCACGAGGCGGTGCGCCAGTGCTTGCCGGTTTAACCTGAATGCGACCTGTCTCTGGATCAGGCTCGCCGACCGCGGCCCAAATTCCTTGGAATTCGGGAATAAGAACCTCCAGACGAGACAAGGGACCGCCAACAAAAAGCACTTGCAAGGGTTGTTTTGTCCCCAGTTCCTCAAATTCGTATGACAAGCTGGAATTCGCAACGGAGAGGAGTTTCTGGCACGCTTGAAAATCGTCAAGCGTACCGCTTTCCAACCATCGGCACAGCGCGCCAAATAACATGCCTCGGGGACTTGGGACGCTTTGGAAAGAGAAGAGACGCGAGGCCCCTTCCCTGTTGCCCATCATCATTAGCGCGATCGCCGACATTTCAAGGTCGTATCGCGCAAACCGCGTCACCCAAGAAAAGTCACCGCAAATCGACGCCTCTTCAGCGTCCGAGTAATATTCTGCGAGTGCGGACAGCGGTAAGCGGAACTGGTGATTTCCTTGAACATCAAACCGAGATGGCTGCAAATTACTATTCGCTAGTTCCAATTGCACCACGCTAACCTTTGTTGGTTATGCCCCATACATCGACGACTGCCGTGTTTTCCTGAATCTTCAGATCCCGATAGGCCGGATGCGGAGTGCCTACAATAATTCCTTCAGCCCACTGTGTGACCTCTTCAAGCGGGACAAGTTCCGGATCGACCATAACGTATTCGTCGGTACATCTCAGATCTGCACCGTGCCCGCGCAACAACTTGCGAAGCTTGTAAGACAAGGAGTCCCGAATGTCGTCAGAACCCGATTTGAACGACATGCCAAGAATTCCGACCCGTTTTCCCACCAGCGAGCCGCCACATTTCTCTGCTAATTTGTCGACGGCAAATGCAGCGAGGCCTTCGTTGACAAACATGGCTGCCTGTCCCATTTCGAAGGACCGGCGCGCAAAAGCGGCAAGCTGCATGGTGTCCTTCATCAGGCACGGACCGGCAGCAAATCCCGGAGACGGAAAGTCCCGCATACGTGTGTATTCGTGCGTCATGGCGTGCTGGATACGGCCGAAATCAAGACCTTCCTGTTCAGCAAGCATGTAAAACTGATTGGCGGCCGCAAAAGTAATATAACGCCACGCGTTGCAATAAAGCTTGGCGAATTCCGCTTCTTTGGGACGCGTTTCGATCTGCTGGACACCCAGCAAGTCGAATAGCGCCCGTGCCCGTTTCACCGCGCTGGCGGTACAGCCGGAAATGATCTGCGGCAGCGTTTCCATCTCCTGGATCATCTTTCCCTGCACAACGCGTTCAGGGCAAAAGGAAACGTCCGCTTTAACCGACTTGCCAACGATGTCGCTGAGAAGGTCGGTCGTTCCCGGAATCACGGTGCTGCGAAGGATGATCAGGTGTTCATCGCGCAGATAAGGCTTCATTGCATCAACGAGCTTCAGAAGCGGTTCAATTCGCGGATTCAGATACCCGTCGAGCGGGGTCCCGATGGTTATGAACAGCGTTTCGGCATCCTGAATAGCGGATATATCGTCCACGACATGAAGGTTCTTGGCGTTGTATTTGGCAAGCAGTTCATCAGCGCCATCCTCATGAAATGGCATCTTCCCACCGCGAACGATCTCGCGGAATTCCAAGTTGATATCATAAAGGGCCACTTGCAGGCCCTGATCCGCGAAGACCAGACCGAGCGGCAACCCAATGTGACCAAGACCGCCAATAACCAAGACATCATATTTGGACGGCATTGTTTATCCTAAAGTTTCTAGTGTTCCGAGAAAGTGGGTGGGACAGACTGTGCTGCGGTGAGCGTTGCATGCGCGGGTAACTTCGCTAAATTGGGACACAGGCTCCCTCTTAAGGCCTTAAGGGCGAATAACCGGCCTGGGCAGCGGCACAATAAAGCGGCCACCCTGTTTCACAAAATCAGAGTTCGAAACAAAGAAGTCTGCGTAGTTCCAGGACAGCAGAAGGGCCATATCAAATTTTCTTCCCAGGAATTCCTCATCAGAAATCACTGGAATATGACTGCCTGGCGTCAGCTTTCCACATTTCAACGCGTTGTTCTCGGCAACTGCTTCAAGATCTTCAGAAGTAAATCTAGCCGAATTAAGGAGCGTATTACCCTTTGCAGGTGCTGTAAACACACCGATCCGATTACCGGATTCTTTCTGCTTGGCTACTGTTTCGCGAAGCTCCCTGGTCGCGCTTTCGACCTTTTCGGCAAAGCGGTCATAGGGAGCATCTGACATCAGTCCCCAGGCCGCTTCCGCGTCGAGCATCGATTGGACAGATGCCCCCTCTTTTCGCCCGGATCTCTCCAGAGCGACGGTCAAACGCAGAGCCGGGCCCGATGCACCGAATGAAATGCGCTCGGCTTTCACGGCTCGAAGACCGACTCTTCGCAACAGGGCCTTGAGTGGGGTCAGGCCATGGTAGCACAGATGCTCATGGTAAATTGTATCGAAATAAACGCCTTCCATCATGTCGGGCAGGTACGAGCACTCAAACACTGCGAGACCGTCGTCATCCAGCATTTCAGCAAAACCCGACATGAAATTCACCATGTCGTCGACATGCGCGCAAACATTTGTTGCAGTCACTAGCGCAACCGGCCCGTATTCTTCTTTGATCCGCCGCCCGACTTCCTGACCGAAAAAGTCTTTTACAATAATATGCCCCTTCTGCTCAGCGTATTGCCCTGCAGAAGAAGGCTCAACGCCGACCAGACGGAAACGATCCTTGGGGTACCGGTCGAGCATGATGCCGTCATTCGCACCAACGTCAACGATGACCGAATTTTCATTCGGGCTGTAATCGCTCAGCAGTCCGTCAACCAAACCCTGGAAGTGATTCCGCAAGGCTCCAGAGGTGGAGGAAAGGTAGTAATAGTCGTCGAAAACGTCTTGCGCGTTCACCACATCCAGGAGCTGGGAGGAGCCGCAGGACCTGCAGCGAAACAACCTCAAAGGAAAGCTTTGCTCTGTCGGAATATCTTCTGTTTTGACGAAGGCGTTTGAAGGTGGTTGGTCGCCTAGATCCAGAACCAGGCTGAGATCTGACGAACCACACATTCGACATGTATCGTTCTTTTTATAGCGGAAATTCATAAGATAGATTTCACCCGTAGCACCCGGACTGACGAGCATTTCGCTATAGCACTCATTCGCTTTTTTCAACTCCTAACATCAAAACAGTTGAAACTTTAGAACGCGCGAGTCATGTTCGCGGTCTCGTGTGAATAGGAATTCACGACCAAAAGAGTATGTTGCTATGGATGCCCCCGTTGGGCTCCCCTGGCATGACGGCCGCATTTGAGCATGTATGACCGGATGTTGCATAATTTTGGCCAACGACAAAAACTGACTGGCAATGCTCATTGACGAAATTTCAGTGTTGGTAACAGGAGCCCGCAGCGGTCTGGGTCGAGCTCTTTGCGAACGGTTCCGCGCGACTGCGATGACGCGCGAAAACGCTGACGAAATTTTTTCCCAAGATACGAAATATGACTTGGTCATTCATTGCGCTCATAGCAGGGCCAAAGACGTAGATACAGATAGCTTGGACGACTATGCTTCTGATTCCTTCGATCTCACGTCAAAAGTTCTTCGCCTTTGCGAGCAAAAATTTGTTTTGATATCCAGCGTTTCCGTATATCCGCTTGAAGGGCACAGCCTTCGTGAGGATGAGCCGATCAAGTTGGACGACGTGCCCGAATTTTATGGCATAGCGAAGTTGCTGTCAGAGCGGCATGTCGTCAATTGGGCGCATCGAACAGGCGGTAAATTCCTTATTCTAAGGCTGTCATCAACGCTCGGACCGTATTCTCCCGGCAATGTCACCAAGCGCATCTTAACCGGTGCGACCCACTCAGTTCCGTTGTCCGGTGCCTCTCGCTTTAACTACATTTGCCATGATGAAATCGGAGACTTCATGGAGGTGGCGTTGAACCGCTCTGCAGAAGGTTTTTTCAATTTGGCTGCGGCGGACACTGTCACACTGAAGGACGTGGCATGTCTTGCCGGGCGCAACATTGAGTTTGGACCGATCAACTATCAGGCGCCTATCGTCTCCATCGAAAGGGCATGCGGGCTCTTGCCGGCTTGGCGAAAGACCTCTGTTGAGCGTATCAGAGACGCGATCGCGGTTCGCGAGCGGGAAACCGGTTCCAGCAGGCTTTAATTACAAGGAAAATGCGATCATGACCGACACAGGCATTGGTTCGTTGGAAGAGTCCGTTTTGGCGTATGAGGTTTTGAAGCTATCGGAGATCGCAGAGCGTTGCGGCGTTCCGATGTCTTCGGCTGCCGTTACAGACTGGTTTGATGCAGAAAGTCACCTGCGATACCGTCGGCCGACGACTGATGAGCGTGATAAGATTTTGTTGGATGTCGTCGGATTTCTGCAGGATGACTCCCTGAAACGCTCCGGTGCGCACCGTATTGATGCCTGGCGCAAAGGGTGGGGCGAAATCCATGACAGGATTGCCGAGGCATCTTTCGATTACGATACGCTCTGCCCGCAATATTTCAAGTTCGACGCCTTTCGCTTCGACGGGGATTATGCGCTGCGTCAGGACAAGCTGTTCGAGTTCGCGCTCTGCCACGCCGTCAAGACAACACTTTATGCTAACTACATTCAAGATGGCGATCGAATCGTCGATCTGGGAACGGGCAGTGCGGCCAACGTCTACCTGCTTCTGAACATGTTCAAGAGTAGCCAGGTCGTCGGGGCAGACTGGGCAGAGCCCTCGGTTGAAATCACCAACAAGATTTCAACTTACTATGACGGACGTGCTATGGGTGCGCGGTTGGACATGCTGTCGCTTGAAGGGCGTGAAAGCCTCGGAACGTTGACGGACAACGTCGTGCTTTCGGTTCACTCGTTTGAACAGCTTGGTACGCAGTGGCAAGGCATTCTCAAAATGCTGCTCGAGGCAAAGCCGAAAATTTGCATTCAGATCGAGCCAATCTACGAGAATTACGAAGACGAGCCTATTTTCGATGCCCTCGGCCGACTTTACCACAACAAGAGAGGCTACTTGAGAGGCTACCAGACTGAGCTTATGCGTCTCGCCGATGCCAACAAGGTGGAAATCCTGGACCAAAGACGACTTACTTTTGGAACCATGCTGCATGAGCCGTATGGGGTTCTTGTCTGGCGCCCAAAATAAAATGTCGAGAAAGAAGACGTTTCTATCCTCGCCCCACAAGATTTGTCTGTCTACTCCTGCGCCACTGACTGTTAGAGCGCTCTCGTCTGAAGGTGCCCCCTATTATTTCCAATCGAGCGAGTGCAGTTGAATTGTGTCCAGAGTTTCCAGAAACATGAGGTCGTGGTGCGCTTCTCGAGGGTTTAACTAAACTTCTTTGGAAGATATTTGAAGTTGCGCTGTGCGGTGCTTTCGAACAGATGCGCAGAGCGGTGAATGAAAGGAATTGGTCTTGAGTACTGTGTTGGTCACCGGGGGGTTGGGTTTCATCGGTCGGAGCCTCGCTCATGAACTCAGAATGCGTGGAAAAACCGTGCGCATACTGGACAATCAGCTGAGAGGTAATGCGAAGTACCTTGAGGCGGCCGAAGAAAATTACGAGCTAGTGCTTGGTGATATCCGCGAGCGAGAAGTCGTCAAGAAAGCGGTCGAAGGCTGCTCGGAAATTTATCATCTCGCGGCGATTAACGGGACAAAGAATTTTTACAATATTCCCAGGCAGGTCCTGGAAGTCGGCGTGATCGGGACACACCTCCTCCTGGATGAGTCGATATCACAAGGCATAAAAAAATTCCTGTTCATGTCGAGTTCTGAAGTTTATCAGACACCTAAAGTGGTGCCGACTGACGAAAGTGTGGGATTATACCTGCCGGATGCTGTGAACCCTAGGTATTCCTATGGCGGATCGAAAATTGCCGGCGAACTCATGACTATGAACTATTGCCGCGACGCCATGGAAAAAGCGATCGTCGTCAGGCCGCATAACGTGTACGGACCCAATATGGGGTTTGACCATGTTGTACCGGAGTTGGCTATGAAAATTCTTCAGGCAAGGAAGGCCAATCCGCAGGCGAAAACGGTTGACGTGCCGCTTGAAGGGAATGGTGCCGCGTCCCGTTCTTTTGTGTTTATCGACGATTTCGTCAATGGAACGCTTCTGGCGATGGATAAAGGTGAGCATCTGCACACCTATCACGTAGGTACAGATCAAGAAATTTCGATTCTCGATCTGGCAAAACGGATTGCCAAGGCGCTGGAAATCGATACCAACTTCGTGCCTAGCGGACTTCCGTCCGGTGGAACCATGCGCCGTTGTCCTGATATCAGTAGACTAAGGTCCCTGGGATACGAGCCTCAGGTGGAGTTGGACCGCGGACTGGAAATGGCTCTCAATACGGTACGCGATCATTTCGACCAGATGTAAATGCAGGAAAAAGCACTGTCGTAACGCGCAGCGCTACGAACAGACACGCTGCTGATTTAATCTCCAGAAAAGGAAACAAGTGTCATGGCGACAACACCGCGTCTGAAATCACCCGATAAGGCAGCATGTGAGGCGATCCCGCCCTTCGTTGACGCGCGGGGAACAATTCAACCGATCCTGGACTCCCAGATGGGCGGCTGTGCGTTGATAACCTCGAAAGCAGGTGCCATACGGGCAAATCATTACCATCAGTCCGATTGGCATTATAGCTACGTAATTTCAGGCAAGATAAAGTATTATCATCGCCCCGTCGGCAGTGATGAAAAGCCGACAACAGAAATTTTTGAAACTGGAAGCGTTTTTTATTCACCTCCAATGGTCGAGCATGCAATGGAGTTTCTTGAAGATACGACGTTCATCGTTGTCTCCAAGCACTCACGAGACAAGGACGACTACGAGGAAGATGTTATCCGTGTTCCAGACCTGACAAAACTGTAAAGGGCTGTTTCGCGTGGATCTGAAGGTATTTTGTCAGCGCTTTCGCGAGGGAAATCTTGCGGAAAAAAGCGCATTGTCTCGCGGCATCGAGCGATTGGCTGCAGCTCTTTCCGGACAACCCAATCGCATGCTTCCGGCTCTTGGAAGCGATGCAATGGGTAAATTCTACAGGGAGTTGCTCGCGCGCAAGCTTTCGGAAGATTCTCGCATCGACCCCGTATTCTTCGCCGTTTTGCATTTTGCCTGCATCCAACGAGACTTCGAATCTTCGGGTGTTGGGGCACCGAAGCCCCTCGCCCTTCTACTGGATTCGGACTGCTCTACATGGCAGGCGCTAACTCCGGAACTGGCCAACCTTCACTCAAGTTTGGTTCAGCTGGGAACTGGCGGTAAATTTAGAAACAAAACAGCCGGTCTCTCTGCAAGCGGGACCGGTGGAAGCTCTGAGACTTCATGGAAGGTGGACAGTCTCACAACGGAACTGATGCAATCACTTGAACGTGAATACACCGCGCACGTGATAGCTCTGTCCACCAAGAACCCGGCAAAAGCAATTGTAGAAACACTTCAGCGCCTGTCCTCGGCCGCCAATACCGGGACAGTTGTTATTCTGAAAATAAAGTCGAGAGACGTTAAAGACCTCGATGACGCTTTAAAAAGTAAAAATGAGAATATCGAAGTGACCGACTCTCTGGATTGCGGCGCCTTCCAACTGGTTATAATCGAGAATTTTTACAAAAACTTTTCGGACAACACGGTCGATCTCAAGGTTAATCCCGCCATGAGGCCCGTGAATGCCAACAATGTGGATCAGATTTTCTACCCGATAAGGCGTGTCCGTGACATCGCGACAACTGATCAAATCGACGCCGGCAGCCTCGATCGCGTCAAGGAAGCAACGAGTCTTATTCTACGTCCCGAACATAAATTCATCGCAAGCACAAAGCCCAAAGTCATTATGGAGCGCTCCTCCGGCAAGACGGTGGAGCAACTTACCCAGCAGGAATTCCTTATCAAGGACTTGTCCCTGTCATTCCTGCCCAATGCCATTTTCAATGGAATGGGAGTGGCAATCACGCAAGACAACAGGATCTTCGAAGAATCGTTCCTTCCGCCAGTCGACCCCGGCGAATATAGCACTTGGGGACCCAGCTTTCCGCTGAGCGAAGGCAAGGATCAAGCCTACATTGGATTTCTCGACCAAAGGTTTCTGGTCGCGGGGAAGCCCGGGTATTTCCGGCCTCGAAAAAGGCCCGTGCCGTCGAGGACAACTGACGGTCCGGTCCTTTTGGTCGGCGCACTCTACCACCATGTTTATTCGCACTGGTTGATTGATGTTCTGAGCAAGCTCTGGGTGCTCCCTCATCTGGAAAACATGGGATTGGGAGGCATTTCGGTTGCCATATCAGGGCCGCTGTCAGCCAAACAGAAGGAGATGCTTCATTACGCCGGAGTTTCCCAGGATCGGCTGATTGAACTCGGACCGGAAGAATGGGTCGACGGCGATATGTTGCTTGTGCCGAGCAGGCCGGCGCGAATGTATGACTATATCGCTCCCGAGGTCTTCGATCTCTATGACACCATTGCCGACCGCGCATTGGCTTCAATGAAGGTCGATACTTCCGCCTTCCCGAAACGGATATATGCGGCGAGGCAAGTGCGTAGCGGCCGTCGGCGCTGGATAAACGAAGATCGCATCCTGCAGCAATTGGATAAACGGGATTATCGCCCGGTTGAATTCGCCCATCTGTCAGTCGCGGATGAGATTTCGCTGTTCCGAAATGCAGAGTCTATTGCGGCGCCGCATGGCAGCGCGCTGGGAGGGATCGTATTTATGCGGGAGCAGGCAAAAGTTTGCTGTTTTTTTTACCCTGAGTTAATGCGTGTAATCCGGCATCATTTTACGATAACAGCGCACAGAAAACTTGAGCTGCTTGCGGTTGGAGGACAGTCGTTCTCGATGCGCACAGACATGAGCTCCTGGCTCATCGATGAGGACATCGTCGCTGATGGACTAGACCAGTTAGAAGCTTGCTGAGCGAACCGACGAAGGCCCGTTTCGATTAGTCTCCGTTGGCCTGCCTTCAATCTCGTTACTGTGGTTCCGTTTTTACTACTGTTCCCACGGACAAGTATAGGCTGATCTACTGACCGGAACATCGAGTTCTTTTGTATTTGGTCTGTTTCCTTCAGTTGCGATCGGAACAACCGCGGTTCAAAGCGAGGAAAACTCCAGGAGAGCAGCCCAGATAGCGTCCCGCGGGTACGGACGCGACACTTGCCTGACTTCTTTCAATAGTGGTAAGAGAAATCAAATGCCTATCATTGAGATCCTGTCCATTCCCAATAAACCGGTGTAAGAAATGAGCCGCTACTATAGTTTTCTTTCCGAAGTAAGAAGTATACAAGAAGAGAAACGTAAAGAGTTAATTGATAAATTTGAAGATCAAATTGAGGAGGATATTCGGGACAATTATTCAAGAATGATCGGCATCTACAGCTCCATCGGATTTGATGATTCATTCGATGAAGTTGCAAAGCAACTTCTGTTGGCGAGAGAGCGCGAAGAAGCTGCCTTGAAACAGCTCGTGACCGCAGAGCGCGAGAACGAGCGCAAACATTTAATTGCACGGGACCTGCAGGCGCAGAATGCAAAGCTGCGTCAGAAACTGGCAAAAGCAAAGAGACTGAACGTTCCCAGCGTTTCGGACGTGGTTGAAGCCGTAAAGAAATTGCCTGTGCTGAATCTGGTCACGGGATCTAAAAAAAAGCACAATGAATTTTAGCTGCAGGCAATTGAGAGCGATGCCGTCCCGGACAATGCTCTCCTATTCAGTTTCTCAACACTTCTATCCTCAAATGGTGATTTAGATGCCGCTTAGAACTGCCGTCTTGATTGTGGCTATGCCCAACGAAGTGGAAGTGGCGAAACTCTGTATTCAGTCGTTGCTTCCTCAGTTGGAGAGTGATGACGGGGTTTATGTTTTCCTGCATTCTGGAAGTGATAGCGGACTTGAGAATTTTTGTGCGAAATACGACCGTATTAAGTATTTTCAGTCAGACAAAAAATACGGAGTTGCGAGTTCCAGGAATTTTTTATTCTCGAAAATAGACCGATACGCGTTCGACGCAATTGCTCTGTTCGATAGCGATACGATCCTTCCTTCGGATTACCTTGGACGAATAAAAGACTTCTACGGAAGAATGGAGAAGCCGGGCATTGTCGGTCCGGTTGTGCTTAACTATCCGGAAGTCTGTAAACGCCTGGAGCGATTCAAGCAGCCTGCACTCCTGCAGGATCTGGAAGCCGGTCGGAAGTTACCTGCCTCGACGGAAATCAAGAAGGCCATCCAGAGCAAATTCAGTCACGAGTTCGTTGATCATGCTGGCATGGTCGCTGACTACGATTTCGCTTACTTCAACATGGAATTCATCTCTGCTGCGATAACTGAAACGGTATTTCCTTCCTTCAATAATCAGAAGATGAGTTCCGTTAAGCTGCAGGCTAATTTTCACCAGCTCTTTTTTGATGCTGCCCAAACCGAAATCGTCGTCTCAAATATTCCAGGATGTTGTCAGTTCTTCGGAATAGGTCTGGTTGAGGAAATCGGCGAATTGGACGAATTGTTCGATCCTTATGGGTTCGAGGACAGCGACTTTGCAATCCGGGCGCAAAAAGCGGGTTACAGTAATTACGTCGATACGGAAAATGTTCTGTTGCACCGCACTGACCAGCGCCATTCGAAAAGGGTTGCATCTGACCAGCGGCACGCCTTCAGTGTGCTTAAATACCGTGCGTTTGCACACCTTTACGCAAAACACCATTGGGAGCAATTCCCGAATTTGTACTTGAAACGGGTTCTTTACGAGGACCTCAGGTTTTCGCTCACAGACAAACCGACAGGTACGGTTGAGAAACTTACCGCGATAAAACAAGCTTGCCAGCGTATTTACCTGAAGGATCGGGAAAAATACGTCACGAGGATGAGTGGCTTGCCAATACATGAGCAGCGTTTCATGGCGGCTATGGTTCACGCGCTTCCCGGTCTTAAGGCGAATGAAGACATCGAACGATTGGCGAGAGAAGTCTTTACCGAAAACAGCGAAGCCTCCGGCAGAAAATACCCGGCGCGTGTCAATCTTGAAATCTATGAAGAAAAAAGCGTTCTTCTAGACCAGGATCGAAATACGGGAGGTTTCAAGACGGGAAAATATGCAGCCTCCCAACAGGAAAAGATCCCTGAAAAAGACCGGCATCGCCTTGAGTCCTTGCGGGACCGTTTCAGTTCACACCGATGTTTCATCATCGGAAACGGACCGTCGCTCAACAAAACAGACCTGTGGCAGCTGCGTAACGAATATACTTTCGGCGTTAATGGTGTCTACCTTCTTGAACAGATCGCAAATTTCAGGCCAACGTTCTATGCAGTGGAGGACAATCACGTCGTTGATGACAACCTGCCGGAGATTCGCGCACTAGATTGCAAGTACAAATTTTTTCCAAACAAATATAGAGAAGCAGTGGGAGAGCGCGAAAATCACTTTTTCCTGCCGGTGAATTGGGAGTTCTACTACAAGAGCAGCAAGTACTTCTGCGAACCCAGATTCAGTTTTGATATCTCCAAGACAGCCTACGTCGGTCAGACTGTCACATATCTGAACTTCCAGATTGCCAAGTTTCTTGGTTTCAAGGACATTATTCTAATTGGCGTCGATTTCGATTACAAGGTTCCTAAGGACTCCGAAATAAAAGCCAACTCCATTCTTTCCAATGAAGATGATCCAAATCATTTTCATCCAAATTACTTTGGAAGAGGAAAGAAGTGGCATTTACCGAAACTCGAAAATTGCTACAAAGCCTACCAGCACGCCAACAACGTCGCAAAAGAAAACGGTTTTGTGATTCGGGATGCCACCATCGGGGGGAAACTCGATGCCTTTCCAAAGGTTCAGTACAAAGAACTGTTCGAGCGAGATTGCAGTTCAGAAAGACCAAACGCTGCGGTAAAGGTACTCACGCGCCACATCATCGGGCAAGCTCTTCAGGATAAGGGTGGGCTTCATCTGCATTGTGCCGATCTGGTTCCGGATTACGTGGAAGACATCGAGTACTCCGTGAATTCGTTCCAAGAGTTGGACGAATGCAAACTGGAGTCGGGAGAGGGATATAAAGTTGGTGGCACGGATTCGAGGCAGCGGGTCGTGCGTTTCGTTGCTGACTTGGCAGACATCGGACTCGGCGGTGCCGACGCTGTCTGCGTTCCGCTCAGCAAGGATCCCGACGTGGCGAGCCATTCGGTCGAAGATTTACGCAGCCTGCAGGATCCGCATGAAGCTGACCTTGTTGTCTATCCGGGAATTGCGGTGTTAAGCAAGCGTGGCTATTGGCCATTTGGTGGCTTGTCGGGCTTGCCTACCGATCCGGACAAAATCTGCGCGTCTGACCTAATGACACTCAACGGACCTTTAGCCTGGCTGTTCGCAGCAAAGCCGCGCAGCCTGAACAAGTTGGCCGCCTGTCTGACTTTTTCCTCGGCGGCGGGCACTGTAGCGGACCCACTGGAGAGCAATGAGGGCGGTGTGCCGTCCGGGGATTTAATCAAGCATCTGGTTAAATACGAGCGGGCATTCTTCATTAGACGCGACTACATTTTTTTCCCCTGCTGATCATCCCAGTTGGCTACAAGCGTCATTTCTCCGATAAGCTCATTGGTGTCTAGAGTATGTCCACTCTATGTAGGTTCATTCGATTGGAGCGATTGCCTTTGCTGAAAAGGCGGGTTGCGCACGGTGGTGCGATTCCACCACAAGCGTAAGCCAACGCGGTCAGCGGACGAATGAAGTGGTCCTGGTTTTCCGGACAGGTCAGCGGCTTGTTTAAGGTGTATCCAGGTTGGTTTTCATGCCGCCAATTTCAGGTTTCTGTCAGCCCAATATGCCTCCCTCGGGGTTTTGTGCTCAAGGGCTGAATGAGGCCGTTCGGTGTTGTAAAATTTCATCCAGTTACGAATGACACCGTGCGCCTTGAAGCCGTCGGTCAGGTCTTCGAGATAAACCGCTTCCTGCTTCAAGGATCGCCACAGCCGTTCGATGAAGATGTTGTCCATGCACCGGCCACGCCCGTCCATCGAGATGCGTATGCCAGCTTCGGTCAGCGTGGTGATCCAGGCCGATCCAGTGAACTGAGATCCCTGATCGGTATTCATGATCTCCGGCGGTCCGAACCGGGCGATAGCCTCGTTCAAGGCTTCGACGCAGAAGTCGGCGTGCATCGTATTCGACAGCCGCCAGCTCAGAACTTTCCGTGTCGCCCAATCCATAATCGCAACCAGATACAGAAAACCGTGCTTCACGGGGATGAACGTGATGTCCGAACACCAGACCTGGTTCGGCCGGCCGATCGTCATGCCCCGCAGCAGATAGGGATAAACCTTGTGCTGCGGATGCGGTTGGCTGGTTCTCGGCCGTTTGTAGATCGCTTCCAGTCCCATCTTCGCCATCAGACGGCGAACCCGATGGCGGCCGACCACGATACCGTCGCGGCGCAGATAGGCAGCAATCTGTCGGCTTCCAAAAAACGGATATTTGGTGAAGGCCCGGTCGATGGCCTTCATCAATTCCAGCGTTGCCCCGCTGACCCCGACTGGCATGTAGTAGAACGCCGCACGGCTCAACTTCACCAATTTGCATTGCTGACTGATGCTCAGATCCGGATGGTCCCGGCGGATCATCGCCTTCTTCTTTGCCGGGCTCACTTCTTGAGCCCTTGCGCTAAAAAGATCCTATGAGAGCGGCTCTGGCTCTCGGATAGGCTGACCGCGTTAATTTGATACGGGAGGCACACTATGGATCAGTATCACGACGCAAACTCGACGGCCTACGTAGCGATTGAGCTCAGCAAGCGCAGCTGGATCGTCGGCATCGCCCATCCGGACCGCGACAAGCCGTCGATACATCGACTTTCTGGTGGTGACACGAAGGGGCTTCTTCGACGACTGGCCGCTACACACAGCAGTGGGCGTATGATCATTTGCTTTGAGGCCGGGCATGACGGTTTCTGGCTTGCCCGCTTTCTGATCGCCCAAGGCTTTGATGTTCGCGTGCTCGATCCAGCAAGCCTGCAGGTCAATCGCCGGGCGCGACGGGTCAAGACGGATCGTATCGATGCTTTGGCGATGCTCAGGGCGCTGGCAGCACTTGATCGCGGGGAACGTCATGTCTGCGCGCAAGTGCGCATATTGAGCGTCGAAGAAGAAGACGCACGCAGGTCACATCGCGAGCGGGACAGGCTCATCCATGAGCGCACAGCCCACGTCAACCGGATCAAGGGGCTGCTCTTTGCCCAGGGCATTCGTGACGTTGAACCAAGGCAGCGCCGAAACCGCATTGACTTCACCCAACTCCAGACAGCGGAGGGACACAGGCTCCCACGACGTCTTCTCGCGGAATTAAAGCGCGAATATGCCCGCCTGATCATGGTCGAAGATCAACTGCGTGAGGTCGAGAAGGAGCGCGACACAGCCGATGCGCAGTCCCCAGCAGTCGAACAGAAGCGACTGGATCTTGAGCAGCTTCATGGTATCGGCGGAACAGCCTCCGCCATTCTTGCCCGCGAAGTCTTTGCACGAACGTTCGCATCGCGCCGCCATTTGGCGTCGTATCTTGGCCTGACACCGAGCGCATACGACAGCGGAACTGTGACCAAATGCCAAGGCATTTCCAAGGCTGGCAACGCGTGGGCACGGCGCATTCTGATTGAGATCGCCTGGCTCTGGATCAAATATCAGCCAGACAGTCCCCTTTCGCGCTGGTATCTGACTCGAACACAAGGCCAGGGCGGCCGCATGCGCCGGATTATGCTGATCGCACTGGCCCGCAAGCTTGCCATTGTGCTGTGGCGCTACGTGGAAACAGGCGTTCTGCCAGAGAGGGCACGACTGTCACCAACCATGGCATAAACTGAAGAACGAAAGAGCTTCAGACCTCCGGCCAGAGGTCTGAGGGCGGGATGACGGGCGTCGTGTCAACGATTGGCGCACCCTCGGAGCGCCGGCAAAAAGTGTGAACCCGTCCCCGATCCGTCCGCGTGAATGCAAGATTGTGGTCAGCCGTCATGGAGCTACCGGATATAAGTTGATGCGGGCATATCCGCATGACCGTCGCGCAACGATCGAACCGTCCGAACTATAACGTATTAGCACTCGCGCTCTGCGGGTGATGGTGCTTTGCAACCCTATTGACAGAAACGGCCTCATATAAATCGTTCTCGACGCTCAGCCTCCCGATCTTGGCGTGCAATTCCTTGACCTCCGCTTCCGTCGGCCCCTCGGATTTGCCTCCACGGGCGAACACATCCGCCATGCCTTCGACAGCCTGACGTTTCCACGTGCTCACCTGGTTCGGATGTACCTGATACTTGGCTGCGATCTCCTGGATCGTCTTGTCACCCCGCAATGCCTCAAGCGCGACCTTCGCTTTAAACGCGTCCGAAAAATTCCGGCGTTTCGCCATTCTCGTATCCCTTCAAATTAATGGGATACACCTTAGCAACCTGTCCGGATTTCCGGGACCACTTCAGAAAAAGCCCGGCCTTTCGGGTGACACAAAGCAGTCCATCGGCAGCGTTACGCCGCTTGACCGCTGCACCGCATCGCACTTCGCGACGCGCCTCGCCGAGTGAACTGCTTTTCGACATCAAATGATCCTAGAAAGAGCGGACATGCTCTAGGGTGTCATTTGAAGTCA
This sequence comes from Roseibium aggregatum IAM 12614, assembly GCF_000168975.1. Taxonomy (GTDB): domain Bacteria; phylum Pseudomonadota; class Alphaproteobacteria; order Rhizobiales; family Stappiaceae; genus Roseibium; species Roseibium aggregatum. The sequence continues at coordinate 7,312 of NZ_AAUW01000025.1, read as the reverse complement.
GCTTTGATTTGGAACGCAGTGTCTGTTGTATTTCTTGCTAGACCTTGCTTGATGTAGGGTCTCGATTTGTATTGGGATTACATCAGTGCCCTTGTCTCTGCACGCTCTCGCGTGCCCCGGAGAGAAGTAACCTCTTTCAAGAAATATATATATTGAAAATTATTTCGCTTATTTTGATAAATTAAATAATATCCTCCTAATAGTATCTTCGTAGGTAGAATTTTTCCTTTCCTCATGATCTATATATCTTACGTAATCCAGATATACTGCTGCGAACAAAACTTCGATACTTACCTTTTCACGGCCATTTAATGTTTTTTTCGACCTGTCATTTGTGAGACCCCATCCATTATAAAATGACGCTCCAAAACAATGTACCGTGCAACCAGCCATCACACCTTCGAAGCCGAGTTGGCTGGAAACGCAATACAAGGTCGAACACGCTTCCAGCAAGGACCAAGGATTGATTGGCTCCGCGGTCAGTCTCAACAGGTCGGTCTTGAGCGCTTTCTCCACCTCGGGCTTGGCTTTCGCAATCTCTTGCAGCCTCTCGTATCCAAAATGTCCGGATTTTCTGCCGAGCCTGGCTTCAGGATGGACGCGGACTATTATTTCTGCACCCGGGTTTTCCGTCGCAGCGGCATCCAGCATCTCTGCAAAGGTGTCCTCGCCGGCCATGGCCCCAGCTATCGAAGCATCACCGGCCGTCTGATCGACCACAAGTACGCGATCCTCCGGCCTGGAGGCTTTCAACTGCAGGGCCAACACATCTTGAATTTTGGAGTTATTGTATTTTGAGAGACGCGATTTCCTGAGAGTTTCCATTGAGAGCCGTATTTGAGCAAGCGGCTGCGGCGACGACGCGCGCTTCCTTACCATTGCTTCAAGGTCGCTCGGCTGCCTGGCGTCGTAATAAATCCCCGTCCGGTCCATCACCATGGACAGCGGCTTTTCGCCGCTTCCGGGACTGATCGAGCGCAGAAACCCATCCTCGAAGGCGATATAGGGAATGCCCTGCAATCTTGCGATTTCACGCGCCCGGTCAGCGGTCGGCTTGTGACCCCAGCCAGCTATCGCGTCAACGCCCAACCCCAAAGGAGGAAGCCGGCAAGCTGTGCAGCCGGTCATAAGTTCAACCGCATACCGCAGACGCCAAAGGCCGGATGTCGCAATGCCGATCAGCATGTTTGTGTTCAATCCGGTCCCGGAAAACGGTTTTCGAAGTCACACCCCGATGATCAGGTTCTGTCCCGGACATTGTAATAGAGCAACACGACCACTGACCACAGACCGGCCAGCATCAGGAAAACTGCAAGAGAATAGAGGAACCTGCTCGGATACTGGGCTTCCTCCGAGAGCGTCGGCCGAATGAATGTCGCCAGATAGAGGCTTTTGTTGTCGGCTTCTTGCCTGGCCTTTTCAAGACTCGCCAGCGAGGTCACATAAAGCTGCTGCGCAAATTCCTCTTCCACCGCCAATTCCGAATAGTCGGCTAGCCTAAGGGAGAGGTTATTGCGGCGATCCCCAGCTTCGTCGGAGCCTGTCCCGCCGGTGCCGAGTCGCTTACGAACTGAGGCGATCTCGCCCTGAAGAGCGGCAATCTGCTGGTCCAGCATCCGGATGCGCGGAGAATCCTCGTCAAGATAACTCATCAGGGTGGCCTTCTCAGCCTCGTGGCTGGCCCGCTCCCGGTCGAGGCCAGCGATCATTTCCGCCGCGATTTCCGCATTCGCTTCGGGATCGACTTCCTGCGTTTCCTGACGGTAGGCCAGCATCTGCTTGCGAATTGCCTTGAGCCGCGCCTCGGCTCGCGCGAGCGCTTCCTCGGCATAGCGCACTGACTGACGCCGGTTGGCTTCAGATAGTTTGTTGACCAGGATCTCGCTGCGTTCCAGGATCGCTTCCGCGATCACTACGGAATCTGTCGGCCGGAATGAACGGACATCGACGTATATTACACTGGAAGTCGCATCGAAACTCACGTCGACCATGCCGTTCCAGTAACTGAGTTGGTCTTCGATCGGCAGGTCTGTTCCCATCGAAAAAAGGAAATCCGACGCTTCGCGATTGAAGATCGTCTGCAGATCGAGTTCCTTGGGCAGGTCCTCCAGAATCGCTTGGCTCTGGATGTAGTCCGTGACGATATAGCTATTTGAGGTCGTCGACTCAGATCCGCCGCCGCCGCCCATCACCATGCCGAGAATTTCCATAGGTGCGACAGTATTAGAGCTACGCACCGCGAAAGCTGCGGTGCTGTGATACTGGTCACTCGCCCAAAAAAACATGTAGGCAGAAAAGGCGGCGGAGGGCAGCGCAACAAATAGAAAGAAGCCGAGTATGATCAGTCTGTGCCGGGTCTTCGCAACCGACTTTGCGGTCGTACCCGGAAGGGCGAGATCTAGGAGCTTCTGCGGATCAAGGCCGGATTTCTTCAGACGAGATACGAGTTTACCGTCTTTCTCACGTTTTTTTGCTAACGGGCCATCCTTCTTGGACGGAAGCTTGAAAACGGCGCCTTTAGACCCGGGTGACGCCTCACTCTCAGCTAATTTTTCTGCAGAAGACATTTTTCAAACCTTGAACCGAAGCGGGCAAACCTAGCGGCGAGCCATATTTTCATCATGTAACGCGATGGCATCATCAATGTTAGCAAAATACGTTAACAACCCATCTTCTAGCACAATTCCAGTCGTGCAATAGTCCTTCAATGCAGCGTTGGAATGCGATACCATGATTATGTCTGAATTCTGTAATTTTTCCTCGAAAACGCGCCTACATTTTTTCTGGAAGTTCGAATCGCCTACTGCCGTGATTTCATCCACCAGGTAGTAGTCGAAATCGATACCCATGCTGACCCCGAATGCGAGCCTGGCTTTCATCCCGGACGAGTAACTGTTGACAGGCATATAGTAGGATTTTCCCAGTTCGGCGAAATCCTGCACATAGTTAACAAGTTCATCGGTGTCGTGACCGTAGATACGAGCGACGAAGCGTACGTTCTGTTCCCCGGTTAGAGATCCGTTGAAACTGCCCTGGAACCCAAGTGGAAAAGATACGTTTGCCAAACGAATGATCCGGCCGGACGTCGGTTTGATGGTGCCCGCAATCAGTCTCAGAAGCGTCGACTTTCCCGCTCCATTCCGTCCGAGTAGGCCAACACTACTGCCGCGTGGGACAGTGAAGGATACATCCTTAGCAATGTAGCGCGTCTCACCTTTCAGCTTGAACGCCTTTGTCAGTCGGTCCAGTCGAATCATTTCGACTCTCGCAGTTTTGCATCAAACAACCAAATGAGGAAAAGCCCAAAAACGATCGAAAAAACGGCAAGGCCGACGATATAGGGCATGTCCACGTAATTGGCACGGTAGGTCGGATAAAATCCGGTTCGGAACAATCCGACGACATGCACAAGTGGGTTCCAGAGCAAATACTCCCGAAAGGGATGCGGAACAGTGTCAGGTAGAAAGAACACGCCAGAGATGATGAAAGCCGGCCGGTTGATAATGCCCCAGACCTGCTGATAGGTGCTGCTCAGGTGAAACCAGACTATATTGGAGGCCCCGACACCAGCACCAAGCACTATGGCGATCAAGGACGCCAGCAAGATAGGACCGAGATCGATTTGTTCGAACGGCACCACAAACCATAGCCCTCCGAACAGAAGTAAATTCACGACGAAAAGCGTAGCGACCTGTAGGACAATCCTACCAATAACTGCATCGTAAGGGCGTACGACCGGGTAGTTCAATAAGGCCCTGTTCGCGTCAATGGCCGAAGCAACCTGATCAGACGTCGAACGGTACATGTAAAACGCTGCGTAGCCTGTCGCGAAAAATAACGTAAAACTCCGCCCTAGCGGCGGAACATGAGCGATCCCTGAAAACACCAAGGTAAGGATCGCAATGGTCAACACTGGATCGAGAACGGCCCACATGTATCCGCCAAACTTGTTTCCGTAGCGCGTTGTCATTTCACGTACAACGAGCGCGAAGACTATGGCAAACTGCCGTTGGAGTCCCTTGTGAAGAGGTTCAGAATACAATTACGTCACACCAGATTAGTTTCTTGCGCTGCAGACCGTAAAACGCCGTTGTGTTAGTTTCCAGTCCGATCGGGCGAAATTATGGACCCGCTCATCTAACGGCCCCGCGCCCTTGGGTCAACTTCCACGGAGATGACGTTGGCAACAACAAGCTTCCGATCGCATGATGCGAAGCTGCCGCCGGTGGGCCCGCGTATTGTGGATAAAGTTTTATAGGAGACCTTCCAGAAACGTTCGGGCACAGCGCTGTCAGGCGGACACCGATTGGTCAATGAGCATGACAGCGATCTAGACTCCCTCTTGCCTATTGCCTATCAGTGTTTCGTTCGTATCGAACCCGCGCACTCCAGCATCCAAACCTTTGCCCTACCGAATGGTGTCGGCCGCACCGGCGGCAAGCGCCGTGGCCTGAAACTTATCAGGATTCCATGTCATGCCTAATACCATCGGCCTCGATTTCGGCACCTCCAACACAGTCGCAGTGCTCGCTGACGGGCCTGCGACGACGCCGGTCACGTTTGAGGACGTCTCAAGCAGTTTCACGTCGCTTCCGACCGTGCTCAGTTTTCTCGACCGTGGGCCTGCCAGGGCTTTGAATGCGGAGGTTGGGCCCTGGGCGATCCGGCAGTTTCTCGAGAGCTTTGGGGACGTACGGTTCATCCAGTCGCTGAAGACGTTTGCGGCGAGCCGGGTTTTCAAGGGCACAGGCGTGTTCGGTGTCCGGTTTGAATTCGAAGACCTGATGGCGACGTTTCTGCAGCGGGCGTTCGAGCGGGCCGGAGCGGCGTTTGATCCGGCGGCGACGCGGCTTGTCGTCGGCCGACCGGTGGAGTTTGCCGGGCACAATCCGGATGAGGCTCTGGCGATGGAGCGGTACCGCAAGGCGTTTCAGAAGGTTGGTTTTGAAGACATCCTCTTTGTGATGGAGCCTGTCGGCGCCGCCTTTTCCTATGCGCAATCGCTGGAACAGGATACGACCATCCTGGTTGCCGATCTTGGCGGTGGTACCACCGACTATTCGATCATGCGGTTCGAAACAGAAGCCGGGCACCTGAAGGCCACGCCGCTTGGCCGTGGCGGTGTTGGCATTGCCGGGGATACGTTCGATTACCGCATCATCGACAATGTGGTTCTGCCGAAGCTCGGCAAGGGCACCAGCTACCGGAGCATGGGCAAGATCCTGGAAATACCGCCCAACCTCTTTTCCAATTTCGCCCGCTGGCACATGCTGTCGATCTTCAAGACCTCCGATGATTTCAAGGAAATGAAGAAGCTGCTGCGCTACTGCATCGAGCCGGAGAAGATCGAGCTCTTCATCGACCTTGTGGAAGAGGATCAGGGCTACCCGCTTTACAAATCCGTTTCGGAAACGAAGGCGCTACTCTCAACCGAAGACGAGGCGGAACTGACCTTTGCACCGCTCGGTTCCGACTTCCGGGCAACCGTGAAGCGCGCGGATTTCGATGGCTGGATCGCGCCGGACCTGAAGAAGATGGACCTGGCCCTTGACGTCACGCTGGAAAAGGCCGGTTTGAGCGAAGCCGATATCGACAGGGTGTTCATGACCGGCGGGACCTCCTTCGTGCCCGCGGTGCGCCGCCAGTTCGCCGAGCGGTTTGGGCAGGAGCGGATTTCCGGTGGCAACGAGCTGACGTCCGTTGCCAACGGCCTTGCGCTGATCGGCGCGCGGACGGATGCAGCCGACTGGGCGCTTGCAGCCTAAAATCGCCCGCCTGGATCCGGCTGGCCGAGACTGGCTGAAAGAGAACAGCGGTTCAAACCGCCCTCGCCTTTCAAAAGCCCGGCGGCACCTGTAGCCACAGGCTTACGTCAACATTGTCCCCGGCTGCGATCTTCTCTTTCTTGCGCACGGCAGCCTTCACCGGCAGCAGGAACGAACCGGACGCCTTGTCCGGCCAGATGGTTGTGCTCCATTCAGCCGCGCCGATCCGCGCCTTTACCTTGATCATGCCCCAGGCTCTGCCTTGTCGGCCGCCGGTGAAAAACCGGATTTGTTCGGCACATGTGGTCGGCAATGTCACGAAGGTCCAGCCACCAGGACCGGCGGACAGCCAGAGTTCTCCAGAAAAATCAAGGCGATCAAGCATTTGCAGCAGGCTTCTCCCCGCCAGACCTGTTTCGAAACGCTTTCGTCTGGCAGGACGGAACAACATCAGTCAATCAGATTGATATCCGCCATCAGATCTCCTGCCGTCTCCTGAAGCGCCTCGCTCAGGGTCGCAGGGTCCAGCCCGCTTGGCAGGCGCAGGTCGGCTGAGGCCTTGAACAGCGCTTCTCCCTGCATGGATCCGGTGACGACTTCCGTTTCCAGGTGTTCGATGCTGACACCCTGTTCGGAGAGGACGCGAGTGATATCGCGAAGGATGCCCGGGTGGTCCTGAGACACCAGGTCGAGATGGGCGAATGCGCCTTGCGGCAGTTCGGCACCGGTCTGGTCGGAGCGAAGCGTGATGTCTATGCCATCGGCGGAAAGGGCCTGCAGCTTTTCCACCAGTTCGTCAGCCCGCAACCCTTCGATCGCAATCCGAACGATGCCTGCAAATTCGCCGCCGAGCCGGGCCATGGAGCTTTCGATCCAGTTGCCGCCGGTGCCGGCGATAATGTCTGCCATCCGCTCGACCAGGCCAGGCCGGTCTTTTGCAATGACCGTAAAAACAAGATGAGTTTGCATGATGCCCCGCTTGCGCATTGGAACTCGACGTTCCTACTAGACAGTCTCAACGTGCTGAAAACAAGACTGCAAAATCTCATCTGCGGCTGTGGCCGTGGCGGCGGACAACCGTATAATAGCGACACTGATCCGGTTTCCCTCAAGACATGCTTGCAGATCCCCATTTCGTCTCAATTGATATTGAAAATCAGGTTTTCCCATGAAGCAGACAGAACCCCGCCGCGTCGACAAATTCTGGCTCACGCTCATCGAACGTCCGGCGGTATTCCTTGTTCTGGTGCTGATCGGCCTTGGCATGTTGCCGGTTGCGGTGTGGATGGACTTGCGCGCCGTTTCGGATGCCTCTCTGCGCTCTCAGGCGGTCGATCTGGACCAGGCCATCGGCAAGATCCGGACCTATTACGCGCAAAACGTGATTGCCAGGGTGCAGGAAGCGCCAGACGACATCACCCCGACGCATGAATATCACGACACCCCCGGCGGCATCCCGATCCCGGCAACGCTCTCCATCGAGCTTGGCGAGGTGATCGGTGGAAACGACCATAATCTGCAATACCGCTTCGTGTCGGATCTGCCTT
>NZ_AAUW01000026.1 GCF_000168975.1 Roseibium aggregatum IAM 12614 | reverse complement strand
CCCCCCCCCCCCCAACACCTCATCCTGAGGAAGGCCGGAGGCCTGTCTCGAAGGATGGGCCGCTTGCTCAACCTGTCACAGCGTCTTCGCTAAACAACAGCGGTTGCCTTAAAGGCACTTAACCTACGACGGTACCTGGGCACTCGATAACAACTAGCGCCGCCCTCAAGCCTCTTCCGCAGCCTTCCGGATCGCCGAGATATTGCCGGCATAGCTTTCCACCGTGCCGCCTTTGAAGACCGCTGAGCCTGCCACCAGAACATTGGCACCGGCTGCTGCGACGAGGGGGGCGGTTTCGGGGGTGACGCCGCCGTCGATTTCGAGATCGATCGGGCGGTCGCCGATCATCTGGCGGATGCGGCGGGTCTTTTCGACCTGGGACTGAATGAACTTCTGGCCGCCGAAACCCGGGTTCACCGTCATCACCAGAATGAGGTCCAGCCGGTCGAGAACATATTCGAGGACGCTTTCGGGTGTGGACGGGTTCAGCGAGACGCCGGCTTTCTTGCCCAGATTGCGGATAGCCTGCAGCGAGCGGTCGAGGTGCGGGCCGGCCTCGGCATGAACGGTGATGATGTCAGACCCCGCCTTGGCGAAGGCTTCCAGATAAGGATCGCAAGGGGCGATCATCAGGTGGGTGTCGAAGACCTTGTCCGTGTGCGGGCGCAGTTTGGCGATGACATCCGGGCCGAAGGTGATGTTCGGCACGAAATGGCCGTCCATGACGTCGAGATGGATCCAGTCGGCACCTGCTTCCACCACGTCGCGGACTTCCTGGCCGAGTTTGGAAAAATCGGAGGCGAGGATGGAGGGGGCAATCTTGATGTCGCGCGGCATGGCAAACTCCCGGACAGGCCAGACGGGCCGTTATCGTTCCGTTTCTGATGATGCCGCCGCGCTAGCACTTCTGGTGCGGGCGGGCAAGATGCCCGCGCCCACCTCAATCGGTTTAGACGCTCAAAGCCGGCCCGTTATCGCCAGATATCTGCGATCCGGCCCTTCGAAACCGAGGCTGTCCATCTGAATGAGGATGGCAAAGACCGGAGGGGCTTCGTCGGGAAAATGGGTAACGATGCGCTCGATCCGGTAGGCGAGCGGGCAGCGCCGGCTTTCGGGCAGGCTGTTGTCCTCGTTGAGGATGCGGGTGACGCCATTGTGGATCATGGTCAAGCGGAAGCCTTTGGTTTCGGCGCCGTAGCTCTGGCACTGGGCATTCGGCAACGGGTATTCCGACAGGGTGAGGTCGATTGGATCGTCACCTGACAGGAAGGTGACGCGCGGGGCGACAAGCATCTTGTGAGGATCGGAGGTCAGTTCCGTGCGTGGGTTGAATCCGATGGTCTGGCCTTTGCCGGCAATGGCTTTTTCCTGAAGCAGCGGCTGGGCGGCAAGACGGTTCTCCGCGCGTGTTTCGGACAAGGCATCGTCTGCCGCTTCACCCAGGCCGGTGTCGACATCCTTGCGCAGGCGGAAGGGCGACGGCGGCACCCAGGTGTCGCCGATCACGTCGACAACGAAGATTTCCGAATAGGGAAAGCCGGAGCCATCCTGCACGCCGTATTGTTCGAAGGCGAAGAAGTCGCCGTGTCTGGAAAAGCCGAGAAGCTGAAGCTCGGCAGTGTCTCCGGCAAGGGCTGCCGGAGCGAGGCCGGCACCAGCCAGAAGAAGCGTTGCGACACACAGGAGACGACGGCCTGCGGAAGCGGTCAGGGTTTTGACGGTGGATGGCAGAACGGGCACGGCGTTTTCCTCATGCGAGAAGTTTTGTCTGGCGAGATGCTTGGTCTGGCAAGGGGTAAGCCTAGCAGGTTTGCCTGTCAGCTGGGCTACGTCACAGTTTTGACGTTCAGACGGCAGAAAACGCGTACAAAGGGCTTCAGGAACAGCGGCAGGATATAGATCGGAAACTGGCCGACCGCGAACCAGAGCCAGGTGAATTCCGGAAGCGTGCCCCCAAAGGCGGCAACCATCAGCCCCATGTTGCGGGTGCCGCAGGTGTGGGCGATCGCGTAGGCGTCTTCCCGGGTGGCCGGTGAGAACAGCAGCAGGCTGAGCGCGATCTGCACCAGCGCAAGGCAGAAGGTGAGGGCGGTCAGGCCCAGCGTGAACAGCGGCTTTTCGGCAAAACTCGCCGCGACACCGTCCATCGCGGCGATCGCGAACACCAGGAGCAGAAGCACGTTGAGACCGCTGATGTGGTGGGACGAGCGTGCCAGACGCTCTTCACCGGCGAGTTTTCGAAAGGCAATCGAGACGGCAAAGGCACCGGCGAGCAGAAGCGAGAGCTGGACGGCAAGACCGCCGACGCTGAGAGGCAGCGCGGGCCCCAGGATCAATTCGCCGATGAAAGGGGCCGTCAGCGGGGTGATGATCAGGGCGGCAACGGAGAGCGCAAGGCTGAGGGTGCCGTCAAGGCCGAGCAGATAGATAAAGGCCGGAGCCGCCATCACCGGCGGCGCGGCTGTGGCGATGAACAGGGCCAGCATGACGTCAGGGCCGAGCGCCTGCAGGCCCGACAGATCGATCAGGAGCCAGGTCAACAAGGGAGCGCCCAGCATCATCCACAGGAGAGCGGCAATCAGAAGGCCCGGCCGGCGCAGGCGCATCCTTATGGCAAATGTGTCGACCCGCAAAAAGGCCAGGGTCAGCAGGCTGAAGACGGCAACGGTTAGGTAGGGCCGCATATAGGCCGAGAGGGCCGGCAAGGCCATGCCGATGAAAATACTCACAGCAAGGGCAGCGGTTCCGTTGCGCCCGATCCATGCCAAGCCTGCACCACACCATCGAATCATCTTAAGTTGTCCTTTGACCGCGAGTTGTGGCAGGCACTTCCGCGCCTCTTAAAGGATCCGGACCCTTGACGCCAGATATACGGCACGGTCCGGAACAGGCATGACAGCAAAAAACAGGCAAATGCAATCCTTCGACGTGATGGTGCTCGGTGCCGGTATCGTCGGCGTGTCGACGGCACTGCATCTGCAGCGGCTGGGCCTTTCGGTTGCCCTGATCGACCGCAAGCACCCGGGAGAGGAAGCTTCCTTCGGCAATGCCGGTATTGTCCAGCGCAATGGTTTTGTGCCGCATGCGGTGCCGACGCAGCCGCTGAAGCTTCTGGGGATCCTGTTCGGCCGCTCAAGCGCCGTTTCCCTGGATATCGCGACGGTGTTTCGCCTGCTGCCATGGCTGCGCCAGTTCCATGCCGCCGGAAGCGCGCGGGGTGTTGAAGCCTATTCACGGGTGGTTGCCCCGCTGCGTGCCTTCGCTGTCGAAGAACACCTGGATCTGGCACATGCAACCAATGCGGACCGCTTTTACCGCCAGGGGGGCTGGCTGCATCTTTACCGCTCGGACGCGGCCTTTCAGGCAGGCGATTTCGAACGGCAATACGCAAGGGTGTTCGGCGTTGCCTACCGGGAACTTTCGGCGGGCGAGATCGGATCTCTGGAGCCGGGCCTGTCAGCAAAGGGACTGAGAGGCGTGCATTGGCCAGAGAGCTGCTCGGTGTCCAATCCGGGTGCCGTGGTCGATGCCTTCTGGCGGAACTTTGTCTATGAAGGCGGCGGGTATTTTCGCGCTGATGCCCGGAAGTTAAAGCAGGAGCGCGGTGGCTGGGAAATCGAAGGGGAACTGGGAACGGTGTTCGCCCGCCAGGCCGTGGTCGCTCTTGGGGCATGGTCGACGGATCTGCTGGAGCGCCTCGGGGAAACTTATCCGTTTGCGGTCAAGCGCGGTTACCACATGCATTACCGGCCGCTGTCGGGGGCATCGCTGTCGCGTCCGGTGGTGGACGTCGAGAATGGCTTTGCCCTGACACCGACCGACAACGGCATACGGCTGACGACGGGTGTGGAGCTGGCCGAACGTGACGCCCCGCCCAACCCGGCAATCGTCAAACTGGCGAAGCGCCGGGCAGAAGAGCTCATTCCGCTCGGCCGGGCGTTGCAGGACCAGCCATGGCTGGGCAGCAGGCCGTGCCTGCCGGATTCTCTGCCGGTGGTCGGGCCGTCCGCGAAGTTTCCGGGGCTGTGGCTGAATTTCGGTCACGCCCACGACGGCTTCACGCTTGGGCCGGTCACTGGACGCCTGCTGGCCAGCATGATTGCGGGCAAGCAGCCATTCCTGGATCCGGCCGGACTGTCGCCGCTGCGCTTCGCCACGTGATCCGAAAGGCCGGATGTCAGGCGCGCTTCAGGTTGGAAGACAAACCTGAAGATGCGTGATTTGCGCAGTCAGAGGTCAGCTTTCGCGCAAGGGCAGGGCGACGGTGTCTTTCACCGTATTGACGACGATGCGCGACTGCACGTCGGAGACGAGCGTATTGTCCAGCAGCTTCAGGCGCAGAAAATTGTCGTAGGTTTTGATATCATCGGTCACGACCTTGATAAGGTAGTCGACGGCACCGGTGATGCGCTCGCAGGTAACGACCTCGGGCCAGTGATGGACCAGCTTGTCGAAGGTTTCCATGTTCTCGCGGCTGGGAACCGCAAGCTTGACGAAGGAATAGGCCACGAAGCCGAGCCCCACGGATTCGCGGTCGATAATCGCAGTGATCTGGCGGATGATTCCCTGTTCTTTCAGGCGCTTGATTCTGCGCCAGCAAGGGGTTTGGCTCATGCCCGCTTCCTTTGCCACTTCGGCGATGGAGAGCGAGGCATCCCGCTGCAGCACTCGCAGAACACGTATGTCCGACGGGTCGAGAAGATATTTATCTGTCATTGGATATTTTAGGAATTTTTATTCTGCCTCTGGGTGATTAGCCGTGACGATAGCACAGAAATTGCCTGAGAAAAGGATGATATTACCTTCTATGTGAGGTTGCCGCGCGGGGACATTGCCCCAGATGTCGGTTGAGGAGGAATTCGGATGAATGTGCACATGCCAACCGTAACCCTGGAAGACAAATATGTCGCCACGGAGGGACGGGTCTATCTGACGGGCATACAGGCGCTTGTCCGGCTGGCGCTCGATCGGGCGCGCCTGGATCAGTTGGCCGGCCTGAAGACGGGCGGCTTCATTTCCGGTTACCGGGGGTCGCCGCTTGCCGGTTACGACACCGAGCTGATGCGGGCCCACCGCCACCTGAAGGGATATGACGTCGTCTTCAAGCCGGGCGTCAACGAAGAGCTGGGCGCGACTGCCGTCTGGGGAAGCCAGAAGCTGCGCGGCGAGGGTGGTGTCGGACGGGCGACCGCTTACGATGGGGTCTTCGGGATCTGGTACGGCAAGGCGCCGGGTGTTGACCGTGCCGGTGACGCACTGCGCCAGGCGAATGCGTCGGGCACCGACCGCAACGGCGGGGTGCTTGCGCTTGCCGGCGACGACCACCTTGCAAAATCCTCGATCCTGCCGGCGCAGAGCGAGTTCTATTTCGAGCACGCGGAAATTCCGGTTCTGAACCCGGCCGACATTCAGGACGTTCTGGACTATGGCCTGCACGGGCTGGAAATGTCCCGGTTCACCAGCCTCTGGACGGCCCTGATCTGCGTGGCCGATACGATGGACGCTTCGGCGACCATCAACATCTCCCCGGACAGGCTGCGCATGGTCCGTCCGCTGGAAGGCGACCCGCGCAAGGACTATCACCAGAACCGCGATCTGCTTCTTGGCAACCGCCTCGAAACCGAGCGCCTGGTGCGTGACCTTCGCATCCCGGCAGCTCAGGCCTATGTGCGTACCAATGGTCTGGATCGTGTCACCTTCGGCACGAGAACCAATCCGAAATACGGCATCGTGGCGTCGGGCAAGGCCTACCGGGATCTGCTCCAGGCACTCGATCTGATGGACATTACCGAGGACTTTGCCAAGGCGCTGGGCCTTGGGGTCTACAAGGTGGCGATGAGCTGGCCGCTGGAGCCTCTCGGCCTGCGAGATTTTGCCCGCGGCGTCGAGCGCCTGCTGGTGGTCGAGCACAAGCGCGCCTTCATGGAAAGCCAGATCAAGGAGATTTCCTATCATTGGCCGGAAATGAGCCGGCCGGAAATCTGGGGCAAGCGCCGTCCGGACGGCACGCCGTTCCTGTCGGATGTGCTTGAGCTTTCCGTTGCCGAGCTGATCGAAGGCCTGATGACCTGGCTGCCGGAAGATGTGGTTTCGGAAGAAATGCGCGCCGTTGCCAACCGCATGACCAAGCAGGCCATGTGGGCCCAGGGCCATGCGGAACGCGCGGCCCGTATTCCCTACTTCTGTTCCGGTTGTCCCCATTCCACATCGACCAGGACGCCGGAAGGCTCGCGCTCGATGCCGGGAATCGGCTGCCATGCCATGACAGAAATGGCCGGCCGGACGACGGAAGGCCAGATCGCCATGGGCGGCGAGGGTATCCTTTGGGTCGGGCAGCAGCCCTTCTCCGGCGACAGCCACGTCTTTGCCAATGTCGGCGATGGCACCTATTTCCACTCCGGCATCCTGGCGATCCGTCAGGCGCTCGCCTCCAACGTGCCGATCACCTACAAGATCCTCTACAACGACGCGGTTGCCATGACCGGCGGCCAGAAGGTGGACGGCCAGCTGAGCGTGCCGCAAATCACCCGCCAGCTGGAAGCCGAAGGCGTCGAGCGCATCGCCATCGTATCGGAAAACCCCGAGACCTACGGCTCCTGGTCGCCGATCGCACCGGGCACCAAGGTGTATCATCGTGACGAGCTGATGGATGTGCAGACTGAAATGCAGTCCTTCAAGGGCGTGTCCGTGATTGTTTACGACCAGACCTGTGCCGCGGAAAAACGCCGCCGGCGCAAGCGCGGCCAGTTTCCTGATCCGGACATGCGCCTCTTCATCAACGACCGGGTGTGTGAAGGCTGCGGCGACTGCTCTGTGCAGTCCAACTGTCTGTCGGTCGAACCGCTGGCAACGCCCTTCGGTGAAAAGCGCGTCATCAACCAGTCGAGCTGCAACAAGGACTTTTCCTGCATCAAGGGGTTCTGCCCGTCCTTTGTCGAGATCAATGGCGCCGCGCTGAAAAAGCCGAAGAAGGCGGATATCGACATCGACACCCTGGTCGAGGCCCTGCCGCAGCCGACACTTGCCTCGCTTGATCGCACCTGGAATACGCTGGTGGCCGGTATCGGCGGCATGGGTGTGACCACCATCAGCGCCATCCTGGCGATGGCGGCCCATGTGGACGGCAAGCAAGCCTCCACGCTGGACATGACCGGCCTTGCCCAGAAAGGCGGCCCGGTGACGTCTCACGTGCGCTTTGCCGCCGGTAACAAGTCCATCGAGGGGCCGCGGGTTCCAGCTGCCAGCCTCGATCTTCTGATCGCAAGCGACATGGTGGTGGCCGCGAATGCGGATCAGCTCTCGCTTGCCCACCGTGGCCACACGATGACGGTTGCCAACTCCAAGGTAGCCCCGACTGCGGAATTCGTGCTGAAGCAGACGCTTTCCTTCGACGAAAAGCAGATGGACGACGCTTTGCGCAAGGCGTCCGGAACCTATCTGCCGGTCAACGCAGCCGATATTGCCGAGAAACTTCTGGGCGATGCCATCTACGCCAACATGCTGCTGGTCGGTATGGCGTTCCAGAGCGGCGCACTTCCGGTGTCGGATTATGCCATCGAAACCGCGCTGGAGCTCAATGGCGCTTCGGTGAAGAACAACATCAAGGCATTCCGGGCCGGCCGTGTGCTGGCCGCCGATCCGGAAAAGCTTCTGAAGGCGCTTCCACGCGAAGCCAAGCCGCGTGTCTTTACCGTTGACGAGAAGATCGCCTTTAACGCGCAGGAGCTGACCGCCTATCAGGACGCAGCCTATGCGCAGCGTTATCTGGATCTGGTCGGCAAGGTGAAGGCCGCCGATGAAGCGCATGGAACAGGCACGTTGCGCCTGACGCAGACGGTTTGTGACATGCTGTTCAAGCTGATGGCCTACAAGGACGAATACGAAGTTGCGCGGCTTTACAGCGATCCCGCCTTCAAACAGAAGATCGCGCAGCGCTTCGAAGATCCGAAAAAGCTGAAGGTTCATCTGGCGCCGCCGTTCCTCGCGCATCGCAAGGACCCGAAGACCGGCCGTCCGCAGAAGATTGCCTTCGGTCCCTGGATCTTCTCCGCCTTCAGCTTCCTGGTGAAGTTCAAGGGGATGCGCGGCAAGTGGTACGACCCGTTTGGCCGTACGGCGGAACGCAGGACCGAGCGCGCTCTGATCAGTCAGTATGAAGCTGATATTGCCGACATCCTCAAAAGGCTGCCGGAAGCCCAATACGGGCTGCTGGTGGAGCTCGCCCGGGTTCCCGATCTTGTCCGTGGCTTTGGTCCGATAAAGGATGCCAACATCGAAACGGCCGCTGAAAAGCGCCGTGTGCTGCTGGAGCAGCTCAACAGAAGCAACGATGGTGGTTCGGACAACAAGACCGGCACCAAGGAGTTTCTGGCAGCAGCCGAATAAAGGCTCACCAGAAAAGCAAAAACCGGCGCCGCAGGGTGCCGGTTTTTTTGTGCGTTTCTTGCTGCAGAGGCGCAGGTCAGGGAAGCGTGTGACTGGACACCCGCATCCCTGACATCGAGACGTGCCCGTCGATAGTCTAGCTGCAGGGGCCGCTGATGATCGGCCTGCGCCTGTTTTCCTCCCGGGCTCTCAAGCCGTTGTCGCTGAGAACGTCCTGCAACAGGTCGTCCGGAATGGGGTGGCGACGGGATGGCCGGGAAAGCAGATTGCCAAGCGACCGTCGCAGGAAGGCCACCAGCCGGGAAAGGCCTCGGGTTCTTGCTGGAAGTGCGGCGGCTGTGCGGGGAAAATGGAGGATGGAGGACATAGCAGTTTCCAATAAAGAAATGTCTTACTTTCTTTATTTGGGAGCTGTTTCGTGCTGCGTCAATAAGGAAAAGAAAATATTTCTTTATCCAACGATTGCGCCCAGACGCCGAAGCTCTTCAGGTGTCCTGAAGCTCGGTATGTGTGGTTCTGCAAGTCATTAATCCTGGTTGCCAGACCCGTTCATATTGGCTCTCGAAAAGTTTTTCCGGGAAAAAATATTCAGATTCCGATGCTGTGAAAAAAGCGGTTTCCAGGAAGTCGCTCCTGATAAAAGATATTATTTTTCAGTTAGATATGGTAGGTGCGTGCGATATAGTTAGAATTAATCTCGAGTTTTACAAAAAGACGATTACATTCTGGAAAAGCGCGTTTCGACCTTCTTTAAAACTCATCGTCATTTTCTGTACCAACGCCAAACCGGCACACTTGTGAAAATTGGTAATGAAACATGACTGAAGCGTTGAAAACAGAACTGGTAAACTTCTCGGAGCTGACCGGTGAAGCTGGCAGCGCCCGGAGGGCCGAACTGGCCCGGCATGTCGCCACCCTGTTTGCCCTGACCTCCGACCGCTGCTCAGACGAGCAGGTCGACATATATGACTCCGTTCTTCTGCGGCTTGTCGACATGGTGGAAGATGAAGTCCGCCGCTATGTTGCCGACCAGATGTCCAGCCTGAGGCGCGGCCCGGAAGAAACGATCCGCCGTCTGGCCGATGACGAGATCGAAGTGGCCGAGCCCATCCTGCTGCGCTCGACCGTGCTGCGGGAAGCCGATCTGATCAAGATTGCCGAAAAGCGCGGCAACGCGCATCGGTTCGCCATTGCACAGCGGGAGGTCCTGTCCGAAGAGCTGACCGACGTGCTGGTGCGCCGCGGTGATCTGAAGGTCAAGCGCAAGGTGGCCAGCAATGATGGCGCCTGCCTGTCGGATGCTTCGATCATGGCTCTGATCAGCGATGCGGCCTCGGATGCGACGCTGCAGCTCTCCCTGAGCGAGCGTGCGGATCTGGCTGAAGCCCATATCGCCAGCTTGATCTCGGTTGCCAGTGAAGAAGTTCGCCGGAAGCTGCATGCGGCCGGCCGGAGCCACGAAGCGGAGCGGGTTGAAGAAGCCGCCGACATCGCCGCACAGCGCATGTCCAACCAGTATTGGCTTGGCCGCTATGACTTCGAGACCGCACGCAGCCGTGTGATGCTGCTGGCAAAGCGCGGAATGGTCAATGAGGCGGCCTTGCGCCGGTTCGCCTCGGAAGACCGTTTCGCAGAGGCGGTTGCCACATTTGCTTGGCTGGTGAGATGCGGTGTCGAGGAAGTCAGCCACTGGATGGTGCGGCCGGATCCGGAGCCCTTCGTGATCCTTGCCAAGGCGTCCGGGTTCTCGTCCATCACCGTCGGTTCGCTGCTGTCCATCGGCCCGTGGCGTCACCGCCTGACACCGGACGTGCGCAGCGAAGCCATGTCCATGTTCGAGCGCATGACGATCGCCGAAGCCAAACGCAAGATGGCACATTGGAACAACACCGTTCTCAATTGATAAAATCCAGCAAGGCGCCTCCTGCCTGCTTGGGCCCGGTTCGAATGGATCGGGCCTTTTCTTTTTCTGCCTCGTCCGAAAGGCCGGTTTCCTTTCAATAGGCCCCGATCCATGCCAGAAATGAGCGGACATTTTTCGCGACTCGTCCTGGGGTTGATATGCGCTTTTCACACCAAACCATTCGCCGGTCCTGTCTGACCATCGGTGGCCGTGGGAGGCCCGGCAAGACGGTCTGTCTTCTGTGCGGTTTTCTCGCGCTGTTCCTGTGTCTGGGAGGTCTGCCGCCCGAAGCGCAGGCGCAGGGCATTCCCGGGCTGTTTTCCGGGGCGGCTTCCTCCAAAGCAGAAACAGGCACTGGCAGCGCGGCTGCCGACAAGACGGCAACTGGAGAAGCGCAGCCGGAAGCGGGCGGTGATGCCGCACCGGATGACGGCGCGGGAGCAGGAGCGAGCGCGCTTCAGACCGTGGACGAGTTCACGGACAATGCCGTCAAGGCCCGGGACGTTCTGAAGGCCATCGTCCAGAAGATTCCGGAGATCGAGGACGTGATGGTTGAGACCTTGCGCGCCCAGGGTGGCGAGCGGGGCCTTGGCTGGCTGCCGACGACACTCGTGGACATTCTGATTGCCGTGGTGCTGGGCCTTGTGGCATCGGCCCTGGTGAACCGCTGGGGCCGGCGGCAATTCGCGTCGTGGTATCAGCCGGATGCAACGACGCGTGCCGGCAAGATCATCTATCTTTACGCCCGTGCAATCCTGATGTTCATCGGCGTTGGGCTTTTCTTTGCAGTTGCAGCCGGTGTCTTTCTACTGATCGGAACCGGTATCGGGGCTTCCAACAAGACGGCGCTGGTGATCGTCGGGACCCTGGCGGTGTTTCTGGCTTTGCGGGTCGTCTGGCTGAACGTGCTGGCACCGGATGCGGAAGCCCACCGGCTGGTGGCGCTCTCCACCCAGGAGGCGCGGGGGCTCTACCGGGCGCTGCTCGCCGGTACTGCCATTTCCCTTGCGGCGGTTGCCTTCTGCCTCTGGATGGAACGGCTGGGCCTGTCGCCAGACGTTCATAAACTGGCGTTGATTGCGGCTTCCGCGCTGTCGATGGTCATCCTGTCCGGCATCGCGATCGTGTATCGCCAGGTGATTGCCCGTTTGATCCGGGGCGAGAAGGGCCCTGAAGCGCCACTCTGGCACAGGGTGCTGGCCGGTACGTGGCACTATATCGCCGTTGCGTATTTCTTTTTCGCCTGGGGTATCTCGGCGGTGCGTATCCTGCTCGACCTGCCGGATGCCGTCGGGCTGGTCGCTGCACCGCTGGAAGTGATGCTCATGGCGGCGGTGGCCTATGGCCTCTTGATCCTGGTTATCGACCGGGTCCTGCTGCCACGGCTGGACACGGCTGCCGAACAGGAAAAAATCGCTCAGGGCATCCAGCGCACCGAAACGGGCGAGGCCGACGAGCAGGACATTGCCAGCGCACTGGCGCAGGCGCGTGCGGAAGCCGCCGAACGGGAGGCGCGGCGCTCGCCGTTCCGCGATCTGTTCGACCGTGGGGCCACCATTCTCGTCGTGTTTACCTCGGTGGACGTGCTGGCGTCCAAATGGGGCTTGCCGCTGGCAGGCAGCGACTCGTTGATCGGGTCCTTCGTCGAGGTTCTGCTGGTCATGTTCCTCGGCTACATGGCCTATGAAGCCGTCAAGATCGTCATCGACCGGGAAATCGCGAAGGAAGCGCCGGCGGAAAAGGACGAGGAGGCGGAAGTCGGTGGAACCGGCGAAAGCCGGATTTCGACCTTGCTGCCGATCTTCCGCAATTTCCTGCTCATCACGATTGTCGTCATCGCTTCGATGGTGGTGCTGTCGCAACTCGGCGTGAACATCGCTCCCCTGTTCGCCGGTGCCGGTGTCGTCGGTCTGGCGGTCGGCTTCGGGGCACAGACCCTGATCCGGGATATCTTTTCGGGCGCTTTCTTTCTGATCGACGATGCGTTCCGCAAAGGGGAATATATTGATATCGGCACTGCCAAGGGCGTCGTTGAAAAAATCTCGATCCGGTCGATGCAATTGCGGCACCACCGCGGTGCTCTGACAACGGTTCCCTTTGGCGAGATACAGAAAGTGGAGAATTTTTCGCGCGACTGGGCCGTGATGAAACTTGCGTTCCGCGTGACCTACGACACCGACGTGGACAAGATGCGCAAGATCATCAAGAACTTCGGCAAGGAGCTGCTGGAAGACGAGTATTTCGGCCCCATGTTCCTGGCGCCGCTCAAGTCTCAGGGCATCATGTCGATGGAAGACAGCGCCATGATCGCGCGCGTCAAATTCACAACCAAGCCCGGCAAGCAGTTCGAGCTTCGCAAGGTCGTTTATGCTGGCCTGCGCGATCTGTTCGAAAAGAACGGCATCCGGTTTGCCCATCGGCAGGTGACCGTACGTGTTGCCGGGTCCGGCGACGAGGAAGAGACACTGTCGCCGGCAGCCAGGGAAGCTGCCGCGGCAGGGGCTGCCGCGGCAGGGATGTTGGGCGAGGAGGCTGGGGAAGGCGGCGAGGGAGCGGGGGACCGACTTTAGGCTGTGGTCCATGAGGAAGATCATTTGGTTTGAGGCTGACCAGTCCGGTTACTTCCGCAGGACGTGAAAAAGGCGTCATCCGCATCCTGGAAATCCGTATCAACCGCGACTAGTTTTCTACTCATCCGCATATTGAAAGAGCGCCTGCAGGGACTGGTCACCAATCTGGCCGTCAATCTTGCCTTGATAGACCCCGGCTTCCTTCAAACGGCGTTGTACCTCCTTGTTGAAGGACAGCGGGTAGGTGCCGGACCTGGTCAAGAACCAGAATTCCGCCTCGATCCTTCCGCCGGATTTCAGCGCTTTCATGAGCCAGTCGACGGCGATTTCCTGCCGATCGCTCTTGAATGTGCCATTCAGGTATTGAAGGGCGAGTTCCCGCATGGCAATCGGGTCGTCAGCCGCAGCGGCCTGTTCCAGCAGCTCCCGGGCCCGGTCGATGTTTTTGTCTCCGCCACGCCCTTTGAGATACATCCAGGCAAGGTTGGTTGCCGCCAGCCCGGCATCGTCCGATTCCAGCGCACGCTGGTACCAGTGGCGGGCCTTGAAATCGTTTTGCGCAACGCCTTCCCCCCTGTCATAGGCACCGGCGACATAAAACGCGGCTTCCGGATTGCCAGCTTCAGCGGCCTTTTGAAACCACTCGAACGCCTTCGCCTCGTCATAGTCGACAAGGTTGCCCTCGTTATAGCTATGCGCGAGCAGGGTCATGGCCCTGGCGTTGCCCAGACGGGCGGATTTCTGCAGAAGCCGCAGGGTTTCTTCCGGTTGCCATTCGACGCCCTTGCCAAGCTCATAGGCGACGGCCAGTTCGACCATGGCGTCGGTGTTGTTGAGTTCCGCCGCCTGGCGGTACTGACGGGATGCCTCGGCCTCGTTGCCCGAGCGGTCGAGGACCTGGCCGTAAAGCAGCCGGAGCTGGGCGGCGTTGGGAAAGAGCGCGACCGCATCAAAACAGGCTTGCACCGCTCCTTCGGGAACGCCGGGACCGATATCTGTGTTTTCGATCGCCAGGCACGTCTTCACCTGCGTTGAAGCTGACTGCCGCGCCCTGGCATTCTGGTTTTCCGAAATCGAGGGATGCTTGTGCCCGAGGGCTTTGTTCAGCAGTTTCAAGGCGTCCTTGGCGAATTGCCCGTCCGGATAGCGTTCCAGATAAAGCCGGACTTCCTCCGGCCTGTTGGCGTACCGGACGGCTTCCCACAGGGCTTCTTCGCTCGACGCAAGTTCCAGTTTGCCCTGTTCGGTGGGGTTGAATGTGAAATCCAGAACAAGGGATGAATTTTCCCAGGGTATCTGGGCACCTTCCGTGGTTTCAATCACATCAGTTCTCACCCGCCGCAGCATGCGGGCAACGTCCAGATCAGGGGTGGAAATATGCTTCAGCAGTGCCTTTGTGAAGGGGCTGTTTCCGTCGGTTCCGTCAAGGGCGACATTGCCCGGCTCCGTTGCATAGGCGATGAGTGTGCCTGGACCGGCATCGACCCGGGCGAGGCCCTGGCCCACCTCGACCGCTCTTGTGCCCATGGAGCGGGCCAGACCGGGCGCGAATGGATTGTCCCGGCAGGCGTCAAGCAGAATGATCCTGGTTATGGCCGAGCCGTCCATTTGTTGCAGGAGCGATTTGACGGCGATCAGCTCGGTGCTGATATCACTTTCTTCCTGCAGATGGGCATCAGAGGGAACCAGATAATTCTCGCCAGCGACTTGAATTCCGTGCCCGGCGTAGAAAAACAGTGCGACGTCGGCCCCTTCAAGGGATTTGGAAAACATCCGGATCGCTTCCAGAAATGAGGAGCGCTGCAGATTTTCCTGTTGCAGGACCTCAAAATTCAGGCCTTTCAGGGCTTCACCGAGTTTCCTTGCGTCGTTGACTGGGTTTTCCAGCGTGCTGGCCGAGGTATAGGCCCCGTTCCCCACGATCAGCGCGACGCGCTTTTCGGCATGTGCAGAAACCGTGAAAAGCAGG
Organism: Roseibium aggregatum IAM 12614; assembly: GCF_000168975.1. GTDB lineage: Bacteria > Pseudomonadota > Alphaproteobacteria > Rhizobiales > Stappiaceae > Roseibium > Roseibium aggregatum. The sequence continues at coordinate 88,230 of NZ_AAUW01000026.1, read as the reverse complement.
ACGCTGAAAAAGATGAAAATTGATCTTGTCACGAGGCCGCGTTCGAAAAACACCTGACCACTCCCTGGCAAAAGGCTTCGTCAATCATTGCGTCAAACATGTGCGTCAATCATCTGTACTGGCGGAAATAAGGCCTCCGGAGTTCCTGAAATGGGAAACGAAAGCGCCAGCATCCGGATTTAAGCGGCTTCACGTTGCGGAAGCAAGCCAGTCGGAGGAGCTCTGCCGGCAGTAACAGGCCTCGCTTGCTCGCCTGGCGTGACATTCGGAACACTTCGCCTTGCCCTTGGTGTTTCGCAGGACAGAAAGTGACACTTGCGGCGAGACCGACATAATGGTGTGCTTCATTTGTCAGGTCGCCATCGTGAAGGGGGGAAGGATGCTGAAACAACTGCTTCTGGGAGGCGCGCTTGCCGCCGGTCTGTCGTGTCAGGTTCTGGCAGGCCCTCTGCAGGACAAGGTGGGCGAGGCCGAGGCGGCGCTTGAAGCGGGCAATGGCGGAGAGGCGATTGCCGTGATGCGGCAGGCCCTGTTCGACATCTGGTCCAAGGCGTCCCTCTCCATTCCCACCGCGCTGTTCGTCAGGGCTCCAGCCGATGGCTACGGCATCTATACGCCCAGAGCCGACGCGGCCTTTGCACCGGACGAGGCGCTGCGCATCTATCTGGAACCGGTCGGCTTTGACTGGAAGCAGCAGGATGGTCTTTACACATCCCTTCTGACAGTCGATTTCGACCTCGCCTCACCGGATGGCAAGGTGCTTGCCGGACAGAAGGGGTTTGGCCGGTTCGACTTCAAGAGCCATGTGCCCAACACCGAATATATGGCCAACCTGACGCTGAATGTCAGCGGGGCACCTTCGGGCGACTATGTGCTGGAACTCACCGTGAACGACGAATACAGCGGCAAGACAGCCAAGGTCCGGATGCCCTTCTCTATCAAGTAAGAGGGGCGGACATCAGGGCGAGGGGGAAGAGCAGGCGCATTTGTGCCCCAAGTGCGTGGACCTCTTGAATGAAATCCGATATCGGTCCCGGCAGGCACCAGAACGGGCCGGCGACGTCATGGACTGCGATCCGGCAGCCCGGCCTCACCGACGCCTTGCTGATCTAGGAAACCGGGCGCACGCATGAAGCTCTACGACTGTTTTGTCTTCCATAACGAATTCGACCTTCTGGAAATCCGCCTGCGGGAAATGGGCGACCAGGTCGATTATTTTGTGCTGGTGGAGGCAAACCAGACGCAACGTGGCGGTCCGAAGCCCTTCTATTTCGCGGAAAATCGCGAACGTTTTACACCCTGGGCCGACAAGATCATCGATCTTCAGATCGCGTTCCCCGATGAATTGCCACCAGCGCTCGGCGTTTACAAGAACAGGCGCAAGGCGGATTGGGAACGGGAGAACTATCAGCGCAATTGCATTGCGCGGGCGCTTGAGGAGTGCACGCCGGACGACTTGATCCTGCTGTCGGATGTGGACGAGATCGTGCGGGCGGACGTTCTGCAGAAGGTGCTGGAAGACAAGCTCTACAAGGGACGCTTGCTGGTGTTCGAACAGAGCCTGCACAAACACCATCTCAACCGCATCGTTCCGGGCAAGACCTGGCTGCTGGGCTCGCGGATGATCGAAAAAAAGTATCTGACAACGCCGCAGCAACTGCGCCGGACCAAGGCCCGGATGACGAAAAAGTCCTATGTGCCGGGGGTTGTCGCGCAGCCGCTTCTCAGGATCCGCAACAACAACCTGTCAGGCATCAGCCGCCCGGTGACAATCCTGCCCGATGCAGGCTGGCATTTTTCCTCGATGGGAGGCCTGGAAGCGTTCCGGACCAAGCTCAATTCCGTTGTCCACGGTCAGACCGTCGATACCAGCGACATCGAGAAGCTCTACAGCCGGGAACTTGTCGGCACCGCGCTTATCCCGCGCGACGGTCTGCCGGGCTGTGTGCGTGAGGGACGTTTCGATCACATGCTGGACCAAGGTCCCGCGCCTGCGAAAAACTGAGAAGTTCAGCCGAGTTCTGTCTGCGGTGTTCTGAAACCAGGACCGGCTCTGCAGGTGGGCGCAAGGTTTGCAGATCCGTCCGGCTTATTCCGAGATCCTGCAAGACACTGTCCGGCGCGTGCCAGTAAAGGTGCGCGCGCTCGGCATTGAACCGGCGCCGGGCCTGCCACGCAGCCATAGCCGACAGGATTGTTTCAAGCAGAGCTTTTATGTGACTTTTCCGATCACTCACATTGCGATTGCAAGCGGGTCTGTGCAACTGTGCGCAAGAGCTGTCGGGCTCGTCTTGACACCGCAAGACTTGCTTTCTGTTTTGAAAATCAATCAATTTCATGAGCTTCATACTCTTCGACGGAGTTTTGACCCCGGCACTATGACGGCGGAGGGCTTTGTCGCCTAAGGAGAAGTTCTCTTTTCTTTGTGAGTTATTTTCACATAATGGAGACGTGAGAATCGATCTGGGGACCTGGTCATGAAACTGCCGCCGCTATCCGCGCTGCCGGCATTCGAGGCGACTGTCCGGCTCGGGTCCATGAGTGCGGCTGCCGAGGAACTGGGCCGGACCCATGGCGCCGTCAGCAAACAGCTGGCCCATCTGAGCGAGCTGGCCGGTGTTGCACTGTTTCACAAGAGCGGGACCGGCGTTGCCCCGACGGCCGAGGGGCTGATGCTGGCAGAAGCCGTCCGGCCGGCACTGACCCGGCTGGAACATGCCTGGCACGATGTTCAGCGGCGGGCGGAAAGTCCGGAGCTCGACATTGCGGTCAGCGCAACTTTTGCCATGCGGTGGCTGATGCCGCGCATGCCCCGGTTCTATCAGCGCCATCCCGATGCCCAGGTCAATTTCCGCATGAACGGCAAGGTGCGCCTGACCAACTCCGATTTCGACCTGATGTTGACCTGGGACCGGCTGCGCTGGGAATTCGGCGAACGGAAGGACATCGTACGTCTGGGAGACGTCGCCTTTGGGATCGTGCATGCCCCTGGATTGAAGACCGAGCGCCGCGACAAGATCTTCAAGGTGCATAATCGCTGTGTGCAGCAACTGCCGGGCGATGTCTGGGGCGCTTACCAGCGCCAGACGGGGATTACCGTCGAAGCGGACAGCAAGACCGCCTATGAACACACCTTTCTGGTGATCGAGGCGACCCTTGCCGGTTTTGGAGCGGCCCTTGTCGAGCGGCGTCTGGTCGAGGAAGAACTTGCGGACGGCCGTCTGGTGGCCCCTTTTGGGTTTCTGAAGATCGAAAACGGCTTCGGCGCCATTCTGCCGGACCAAAGCCACCGCCACAGGCTGGCGGAGGCCTTCCTCGAGTGGCTGCGGGAAGAGGCGGCGACCACGCCGCTTTAGGATGTGGGCCAGCAAAAGAAAGGTGACGTCGGGGATTGCAGACCTGCGCGGTCGGCGCTGCTGCCGGTCTTCTGCCGCGTGCTGCCGATCCTTGAATTGGGAGCAAATTATTCTCCCTGTTCCGGTTTTTTCGGTCTTTCTTCTCCTGCATTCGCTTGCGCGTTCTGACACTAAGGCCGCTCACTCATCATGCCGGAAAGGAATTGATATGAGCTGGTTCAAAGCGATTGCTACGGCAGCAGTTCTGCAGGCGCTGACTTTTTCTGCCGCGCAGGCGGGCGAAAACCTGGATGCGATCAAGTCGGCGGGCGTCCTCAAGATCGGCACTGAAGGCACTTACGCGCCCTTCACCTTTCACGACGGGGAAGGCAAGCTGGTAGGCTTCGACGTCGAGATCGGCGAGGCGGTTGCCGAAAAGCTCGGCGTGAAGGCGGAATTCATCGAAGGCAAATGGGACGGGCTGATCGCCGGACTGGACGTCGAACGCTATGACGTGGTGATCAACCAGGTCGGCATTACCGACGCCCGCAAGCAGAAATACGATTTCTCAGATCCCTATATTGCTTCCAAGGCCGTGCTGATCGTTCGCGACAGCAATGACGACATCAAGGGATTCGAAGACCTGGACGGCAAAAAGGCGGCTCAGTCCTTGACCAGCAATTTCGGCAAGCTGGCGGTAGAAGCCGGTGCGGAACTGGTCGGGACGGACGGGTTCGACCAGTCCATCCAGCTGGTGCTGACGCGCCGCGCCGATGCCACCATCAACGACAGCCTGTCCTATCTGGACTTCAAGAAGCAGAAGCCGGATGCGCCGGTGAAAGTTGTCGCCGAGAAGGCGAATGCCGACCATTCCGGCATTCTCGTGCGCAAGGGGGACCCGGAACTGGTTGCCGCCCTGAATGAAGCTCTGGCCGACATCAAGGCGGACGGGACCTACCAGGCGATTTCCGACAAGTACTTCGGTCAGGACGTGTCCAACTGACATGAGGCGGCCCGGTACACACAGAGGTGACCGGGCGCCCATGCGAACAACGAACAGCGCTTGGCGTTCGCGCCGGGCGCGTTTTTTTGGAGCTTCATCGTGCCTCACTGGCTTCAATTGATGATCGATTCCCTGCCCACGCTTCTGTGGGCCGGGGTCAAGTTCACCATTCCGCTCACACTGCTGTCCTTTGCGCTGGGGCTTGGACTCGGTTTGACGACGGCCGTTACGCGCCTGTTTGCACCGCTGCCGCTGGTGCTGCTTGCACGGGGGTATGTCTGGGTCTTTCGGGGAACACCGCTGCTGGTGCAGCTTTTCGTGATCTTCTATGGTCTGCCCAGCATCGGCATTCTGCTGGATGCGTTTCCCGCCGCCCTGATCGGCTTCACGCTGAATGTGGGGGCGTATTCGTCCGAGATTATCCGCGCTGCGATTTCGTCCGTGCCCAAGGGGCAATGGGAGGCGGCGTTTTCCACCGGCATGACATGGCGCCAGGCTATGCTGCGCACGATCCTGCCGCAGGCCGGGCGCGTGGCGGTGCCACCGCTGTCGAACACCTTCATTTCGCTGGTCAAGGATACGTCGCTGGCCGCTGCCATCACGGTGCCCGAGCTATTCCAGTCGGCGCAGCGCATTGTTGCCACCACATATGAGCCGTTGATCCTCTACATCGAGGCGGCCCTGATCTATCTTGCCATGAGTTCCGTGCTTGCCTGGCTGCAGGAGCGGCTGGAAGTCCGGTTTGCGCGATATGGCGGCATGCTGGAGACCTCAAGATGATCGAGCTTTCCAATATCGAGAAAAAGTTCGGTGACGCGCTTATCCTGGACGATATCTCGCTGCGCTTTCCCGAAGGCAGCGTCACGGCGCTTGTCGGCCCATCCGGCGGCGGCAAGAGCACGCTGCTGCGCTGTATCAATCTGCTGGAGATCCCGACTTCCGGCAGTGTTCAGGTCGGCGATCACAGGATCACCTTCAAGCCAGGTGCGGCGGTGCAGCAGGCATCGGTTCAGAAGATCCGCTGTGAAACGGGTATGGTGTTCCAGAATTTTCAGCTCTTTCCGCACAGGACAGTGATCGAGAATGTGATGGAAGGCTTGCTGGTGGTTCAGAAATGGCCCCGTGAAAAGGCCCGGCAGCGGGCATTGGACCTGCTCGACAAGGTCGGCATGTCGCACAAGACCGATGCCTGGCCGGCGAATCTCTCCGGCGGTCAGCAGCAGCGTGTCGCGATTGCCCGCGCACTTGCGCCGTCGCCGAAGGTACTGCTCTGCGACGAGCCGACTTCCGCGCTTGATCCGGAACTGGCCGGTGAAGTGGTGGACGTGCTCGGCCAGTTGGCGCGGGAAGGGACCACGATGGTGATGGCGACTCACGACCTGCGTCTGGCATCGCAGATCGCCAATCACGTTGTCTTTCTGGAAGCAGGGCAGGTGGTGGAAACAGGGGACGCGGAGGCGATCTTCCGCAATCCCGAGCGTGAGCGCACCCGCCGTTTCGTTTCTTCCATCAACGCCGCGCAGACGCTTTAGGCCAGAGCTCGCGCTTCCGCAGAAGCGGGAGAGTGCCGGTCTGAAACCGCCGTGTAAAGCCCGGGCAGCCGCCCGGGTGCAGGCGAAGGGCGGCGACGGTGGTGCGCCGTTCACGAAGCTGCCCTGCTCCATTTGTTCCGATGTTCCTACTCGGTAGCTGGAAGCGGGCAGCTCGACTTTTCCTTCTCCCTGTTTTCCTCTCTGTCTCGATTTCGACGAATACGAACCAAACGGTGTCGCATTTGTTTTGATCGCTTGCATGGCGCTTCAGTTTCATATAAAGATATCTTTATATCGACATTGATGGCGAAGCAGATGACCGAAGAACAGACCCTGTCCGTTGACGATACCCTGGCCGCCCTGAGGGCGGTGGGTGAGGCAACGCGCCTGAGACTGATTGCGCTTCTGGCGGAAAGCGAGCTGACTGTGAAGGATGCGACTGCGATCCTCGGTCAGAGCCAGCCACGCATTTCGCGTCACCTGAAGCTGCTGGCCGAAGCCGATCTCATTCAGCGGTTCCCGGAAGGGGCCTGGGTCTACTACCGGCTGGCGGATGGCCCGGAAGGCCAGCTCGCCCGCGATCTTGTTGCCCGTATTTCCCGGGAAGACCCGGTGCTGGCTGCGGATCAGGAGCGGTTCCAGGCGATCCGCAAGGCCAAGGCGGATGAAGCCGCGGCATATTTCGCCGCCCGCGCGCTGACCTGGGACCGGGAACGCTCGCTGCATGTTTCGGAAGACGATGTCGAGACAGCGATGCGAAAGGCATTGGGCGACAAGCCGTTCCAATCGTTCCTCGATCTGGGCACAGGCACCGGCCGACTGCTGGAAGTGTTCGCCGACCAGTATGTCACGGCGCTCGGTGTCGATGCCTCGCATGACATGCTTGCGGTTGCTCGTGCAAATCTCGCCAAGGCCGGGCTGACAAACGCTCAGGTTCGCCACGGCGACGTTTACGCGCTGAACGTTCCGCCACGGTCGTTCGATGTCGTGGCGATCCACCAGGTGCTGCACTTCCTGGACGAACCGGCGAGGGCCCTCAACGAGGCCGCCCGTGCGCTGCGTCCCGGTGGCCGCCTTCTGATCATCGATTTCGCTCCGCATCAGCTGGAGTTTCTGCGCGAGAAACACGCGCACCGCCGTCTGGGCTTTGCCCATGATCAGATGGAGCGTTGGCTTGAAACGCTCGAACTGGACCTGGAACAGGTCACCGATCTTGTTCCGGGAGACGGCAATGACACCAACCTTACTGTAACCCTTTGGCTTGCGCGTGACCGCCGAATTGTCACCGACCTGCCTGCCCGAGACACGTCCCGAGAGGTCGCCTAACATGACAGCCTTTTCCAACCGCCGGTCTCATCAGGCCGCACCGTCGCCGATCACGGCTTCGTTCGAGTTTTTTCCGCCGAAGTCCGACAAGATGGCCGAGACGCTGTGGCAGACGGTGCAGCGGCTGGCGCCGCTCAGCCCGTCCTTCGTGTCCGTCACCTATGGCGCCGGCGGCTCTACCCGTGAGCGCACGCACCGCACCGTCGAACGGATCCTGAAGGAAACCGAGCTCGCACCGGCCGCGCATCTGACCTGTGTGGGTGCAGCGCGCAGTGAAATCGATACGATCGTCAAGGATTATTGGGATCTGGGTGTGCGCCATCTGGTGGCGCTGCGCGGCGACCCGCTCGACGGCATCGGCTCGCGCTATGTGCCTCACCCGGAAGGTTATGCCTATGCCTCCGATCTGGTGGAAGGCGTCAAGAAGATCGCCAATTTCGATATTTCCGTTTCCGGTTATCCGGAAAGACACCCGGAAAGCGGTAACTGGCAGAAAGAGATCGACAATCTGAAGCGCAAGGTCGATGCTGGGGCAGACCGGATCATCACCCAGTACTTCTTCGACAACGACCTGTTCGACGATTACCTGGATCGGATTGCGGCTGCCGGCATCAACATTCCGGTGATCCCGGGCATTCTGCCGATCCACAATTTCGAACAGACGATGGTGTTTTCCGCCAAATGCGGAACGTCCATTCCGCAGTGGCTGGCCCGGCGCTTTGCCGGTCTGTCCAATGACCCGGAAACCCGGAAGCTGGTCGGCGTTTCGGTTGCCTGCGAACAGGTGATGGACCTTGTCGACCGCGGCATCAACGACTTCCACTTCTACACCATGAACCGGGCCGACCTGACGTTCGCCATCTGTCACATGCTGGGCATGGGCAAGCCGGAAACCAAGGAAACCCTCGCAGCCTGAGGGACGCGAGGCAACCGGGCCGGGGACTGAACCGAGCTGGCGTTTTTTGAATGAGAGCGGGTTCCCCCACCCCTGGTCCTTTGCCCGTCATTGGGTCGGGGTCGGGGGGGCATCCGCGCAGCCGAGACAAGCTGCAGTGTTCGGAACAGGAATGGTCGGAAACAAAGCGGGAAGCGGAGCGAGATGATCAAGTTAAGCACTGCCGATGCCATTGAAACGACCGCTTATGCGGTGCTGCGGGAGAAGGGGTTCGAGCTTCATGTCGTTGACATGGGCGCGGACAAAAATCGTCTGATCGTCGCTTCAGACAAGGACCATGAGTTCCGAGGCCATTCGGCGCTCGAAATTCTGGGGCTGCTGGCCGTCTATGAGGCCCGCGGCGACGACTGGCACCCGACCGATGACGACGTTCACAGCCGCACCAAGTTCTGGGACGCCTCCTACAACGATACCGATCGCGATAGCTGACGCGCTGTCCGGTCGCCAATTTGAAATCGCGCCGGCCAGAGCCGGCCAAACCAACAGATATTTCCGGAAGGAAACCCCGTGATCAAGTCAGACGCCTTCGAGCGCCTCCGTGACCTCGCCAAGACCCGTATTCTCGTCCTTGACGGTGCCATGGGCACGGAAATCCAGCTTCTGAAACTGGACGAAGCGGCCTATCGCGGCGACCGCTTCAAGGACTGGCCGAGCGACATCAAGGGCAACAACGATCTTCTGAGCCTGACCCAGCCGGACGCGATCCGAAAGATCCATGTCGACTATCTGGAAGCCGGTGCCGACATCGTCGAGACCAACACCTTCTCCTCCACGACGATTGCCCAGGCCGATTACGGCATGGAAGAGCTGGCCTATGAGCTGAACTTCGAGAGTGCGAAACTCGCGCGCGAAGCCTGCGACAAGGTCATGGCGCAGGATCCTTCGCGGCCGCGCTTCGTGGCCGGTGCCCTCGGCCCGACCAACCGGACGGCATCGATCTCGCCAGATGTGAACAATCCGGGCTACCGCGCTGTTTCCTTTGACGATCTTCGCATCGCCTACGCCGAAGCCACACGCGGGCTCATTGCCGGTGGCGCGGATATCATCCTGGTTGAAACCATCTTCGATACGCTGAATGCCAAGGCGGCCTTGTTTGCCGTTGATGAGGTCTTCGAGGAAACCGGCAAGATCCTGCCGGTGATGATTTCCGGTACGATCACCGACCTTTCGGGCCGGACGCTTTCCGGTCAGACGCCGGAAGCCTTCTGGAATTCTGTCCGCCACACGAACCCGCTGACCATCGGCCTGAACTGCGCACTTGGCGCCAAGGAAATGCGCGCCCATGTGGACGAACTCGGCCGTGTTGCCGACACACTTGTCTGCGCCTATCCGAACGCCGGGCTGCCGAACGAATTCGGCGAATATGACGAGAGCCCGGAACATATGGCGGGCCTGATCGAGGAATTCGCCTCCGCCGGTCTCGTCAATGTTGTCGGCGGCTGCTGCGGCACCACGCCTGCGCACATCAAGGCGATCGCCGAGGCTGTTTCGGACAAGAAACCGCGCGAGATACCGGAAATCGACGTTCACATGCGTCTGTCCGGCCTGGAGCCGTTCGTGGTGACGAAGGAGACCAACTTCGTCAACGTCGGCGAACGGACCAACGTCACCGGCTCGGCCAGGTTCCGCAAGCTGATCAAGGAGGGTGACTACCCGACCGCGCTCGAGGTTGCCCGCCAGCAGGTGGAAAACGGCGCACAGATCATCGACATCAATATGGACGAAGGCCTGCTCGATTCCGAGGAAGCCATGGTCACGTTCCTGAACCTGGTGGCCGCCGAGCCGGATATCGCCAAGGTGCCGATCATGATCGACAGTTCCAAGTGGACGGTCATCGAAGCGGGTCTCAAGTGCATTCAGGGCAAGGGTGTCGTGAACTCCATCTCGATGAAGGAAGGTGAAGAAGCCTTTATCGAGCAGGCGAAGAAAGTCCGCCGTTACGGCGCCGCGGTCGTCGTCATGGCCTTCGATGAGAAGGGGCAGGCGGACACTTTCGAGCGCAAGACCGAGATCTGTGCGCGCTCCTACAAGATCCTGACCGAAAAGGTCGGCTTTCCGCCGGAAGACATCATTTTCGACCCGAACATCTTCGCTGTTGCCACAGGCATCGAGGAACACAATAACTACGGCGTGGACTTCATCGAGGCGACCGGCTGGATCCGCGAGAACCTGCCGCACGCCCATGTGTCGGGCGGCGTGTCGAACCTGTCGTTCTCGTTCCGCGGCAATGAAGCCGTGCGCGAGGCAATGCACTCTGTCTTCCTTTACCACGCCATCAAGCGCGGCATGGACATGGGCATCGTCAACGCCGGCCAGCTTGCGGTCTACAACGATCTGGAAACCGAGCTGCGCGAGCTTTGCGAGGACGTCGTCCTCAACCGGCGAAAGGACAGCACCGACCGGATGCTGGAAGCGGCCGAGCGCTGGAAAGGCGAGGGCGGAAAGAAAAGGGAAGCCGATCTCACCTGGCGCACCTTGGGTGTTGCCAAGCGCCTGGAACACGCGCTCGTTCACGGCATTGCCGATTACGTGGAAGAAGACACAGAGGAAGCCCGCCAGGCCTTCGACCGGCCTCTTCATGTGATCGAAGGCCCGCTGATGGACGGCATGAATGTGGTCGGCGACCTCTTCGGCTCCGGTCAGATGTTCCTGCCGCAAGTGGTCAAGTCTGCCCGCGTCATGAAGAAGGCGGTCGCCTATCTGATGCCGTTCATGGAAAAGGAAAAGGAAGAACTGGGCCAGACGGGTCATTCTTCCGCCGGCAAGATCCTGATGGCGACGGTGAAGGGCGATGTGCACGACATCGGCAAGAACATCGTCGGCGTCGTGCTTCAGTGCAACAACTTCGAGGTGATCGATCTCGGCGTCATGGTGCCGGCAGCGAAGATCCTCGATACCGCGCGTCAGGAAAAGGTCGACATGATCGGGCTGTCCGGCCTGATCACGCCGTCGCTGGACGAAATGTGCCACGTTGCCGCCGAACTGGAACGTGAAGGGCTCGACGTGCCGCTTCTGATCGGCGGGGCGACCACGTCCAAGATCCATACGGCGGTGAAGATCCACCCGAACTATGCCCGCGGACAGGCAATCTATGTCACCGATGCGGGCCGGGCTGTCGGTGTTGCCTCCAAGCTGATGAGCGAAGGCGGCCGCGCGCCATATTATGCCGATGTGCGCGCCGAATATGCAGATATTGCCGAGAAACATGCGGCCGGCCGGGGTGCGCAGCAGCGCACCTCGCTGAAAGCCGCGCGGGACAACGCCTTCAAGGCAGACTTCCAGGGCAAGCAGCCGGTGGCGCCGAAAAAACCGGGGACGACCGTCTTTGACGCGTTCCCGCTGGAAGAGCTCGTACCGTTCATCGACTGGACGCCCTTCTTCTCCACATGGGAGATCAAGGGCCGTTATCCGGCGGTGCTGACTGACAATCGCTATGGCCCGGCCGCAAGGGCGCTTTTCGACGATGCCCGGCGCATGCTGGACGAGATCGTGGAGAAGAAGCTGCTGACGGCACGCGGGGTCGCGAGCCTGTGGCCGGCCAACGCGGTTGGCGATGACGTGCGTGTCTTCACCGATGAGAGCCGCAGCGATACGCTGGCGACCTTCCACACGCTGCGTCAGCAGATGACACGGAGCGCGGGCGGCCGCGCCAATATCGCTCTCAGCGATTTCGTTGCGCCTGTGGACAGCGGAATTTCCGACTGGATCGGCGGTTTTGCGGTGACGGCCGGTCATGGCGAGGACGAGCTGGCGGCACGGTACGCCAGGGAGTCGGACGACTACAACAAGATCCTCTCCCAGGCTCTGGCGGACCGTCTGGCGGAAGCCTTCGCCGAGAAGCTGCACCAGATCGTGCGGACGGAGCTTTGGGGCTATGCGGCGGATGAGAGCCTGTCCATCGAGGACATCATCGCGGAAAAATACCAGGGCATTCGCCCGGCGCCGGGCTATCCGGCCCAGCCGGACCATACGGAAAAGGATACATTGTTCCAGCTGCTCGACGCTGAACGCCTGACCGGCATTCAGTTGACCGAGAGCAAGGCCATGCTGCCGGGCTCTTCCGTTTCCGGGCTCTACTTCGGCCATGCGGACAGCCACTACTTCGGCGTTGGCAAGATCGAAAAGGACCAGGTCGAGGATTACGCCGCACGCAAAGGTTGGGACCTGGCTTATGCCGAACGCTGGCTGGCTCCGATTCTCAATTACGACCCGGCCCGGATGGTCGCCGCCGAGTAATTTCGAAGCCTGTTTCCAGTTTGAAAACGATAGCCTCCCGCGTGCCGCATGCGGGAGGCTATTTAATTTCTGCAACGAATTAAATGACGTAAGAAAAATAACGCAAATTTTTGAGAATATGCACATTGTGCGCTCTTGTAATGTGCACGCAGTGCGCTAACATATGCTCTATCAGGTGAGTGCCGATCAAGGTTCTGCGCACACCAAAGGAGAAAAACATGACTGTGCAAATTGCCAAGATAATGCTGGTTCAGCATCGCCAGGACTACAACCGGGACCGCCTTGCGTGGTTGCCGTCACGGCTTTACCGCTCCTGGCGTGAAGCTCTGCCTAAGGTTCAGGAGACCATTCGGTCTCTTTGAGCTGGGCCGCACCCCGAATTTGGCCCCAAGAAGCAAGAACAAGATCACCGGGCGCCTCGTTAGCCCCAGGCGTCTGCCCACACTTCAAGAAAAGCCCGGCTTCGGCCGGGCTTTTTGTTTGTTGGCGGGGGATCAGGTTCTGCTGAGAAGGAGCTTCACGCCGGCAAAGGCGAAGAAGCATCCGAGCAAGGTCTGAATACCGCGACGGGCCTTGCCGTAGATCCTCACCATGAACGGGGTCGAGAATGCCAGCGCGTAGAGCATGTGGATTGCGGTGGACAGGAGGAAGGTCCCCAGGACGATGACCACGGCGACCCATCCAGGTGCCCCAGGCTGCAGGCCGAGCGAGATGACGGCGATCCAGGCCAGTGCGGCCTTCGGGTTGGTCATCTGAATAACGTATCCGCGGATCAGGTAACCGGCAGGGGAGCGCCTGCCGCCGGCAAGTTCCCGTGCGCTGGTATCCTGAGCGGAGCGGGCTGCCCGGAACGCCTTGAAGGCCAGCCAGAGCAGATAGAACCCTCCGGCGATCTTGATTGCCGTCAAGGCCGAAGCATAAGCCCCCAGCAGGGCGGAGAGCCCGAGCACCGTAAGGGTCGCCCACGTGAGCGACCCGAAGGCAACACCGAACGCCAGTGCGAGGCCGGACGTACGTCCAACGCTCATCGACGTTCCCATGACCGCGAGAACATTCGGGCCCGGGCTGAGAATTCCCAAGAGAAAGGCGGAATAGGCGAGAAGGATTCCAGGCAGATACGTCGAATACGGGTCCATTGCGATCTCCTTGAACGTTCATGGCGATCATAGGGAGCGAATGCAGGTAATTGCTTCGGTGATGGTCGAACTATGTGGGTCGGAAGGCACCACCCTCTGCCCGAGTTGCCTGTGGCCGCTCCCTAAACCTGAAACAGCTTCTTCAGCTCAGCCTCGCCTTTCGGCGAAACATGCACGATCCGACTGGAGGGTTCCTGGCGCAGCCAGCCGCTGTCGGTGAAGCGGGTGAGAAGCGCGGCACCCAAACCGCCAGCCAGATGGTTGCGCCGTTCGCTCCAGTCCAGGCATGCGCGACACAAAGGACGGCGGCTTGCAGAGAGCGTATCCAGATCAATGCCGATGCTTGAAACGAAGCCGGCCCCGTCGTCTGTCAGGGCGATGCCGCCCTTGTCCGTCGAGACGGCGAGGAACCCGCGCTTCTGCAGGCTGTCGAAAATGCGCACCGCCATATCGCCGGCCAGATGGTCGTAGCACACGCGGGCAGCCCGCATCTGCGGGTCTCTGGGGCCGGTACGCGTGCGCAGATGGCCCTTGCGGGCGGCAAGGCCCATGACGGCTTCCAGCACGGCCCCGACCTCCGGGCCTGCCAGGGTGAAATAGCGGTGCCGGCCCTGTTTGGCCTGGGTCAGCAAGCCGCCTTCCATCAGTTTCTTTAAGTGCGAGCTGGCCGTCTGGCCGGTGATGCCGGCTTCGGTTGCCAGTTCCGTCGCTGTCAGGGCCTTGCCGCTCAAAAGCGCACACAGGATGTTGGCGCGGGCCGGGTCGCCCATCAAGGCGCCGATGCGCGCAATGTCCGGTCCATCCTTCATCAGTCGCTCTCCATGGTTCGATCCGTGTCGAAGCATTGCAGACATGGGCCGTGTCACACAAGGCCATCGACACTAGCCTGAAGGAGATTTCGGTGATTACCTGTTTCATCCGCTATCACATCGACCCGACGAAAAAAGCAGCCTTTGAGCAATATGCCCGGAACTGGGGGCAGGCGATCCCGCGGTGCGGTGCGGATCTGATCGGCTATTTCGCCCCTCATGAAGGGTCGACAACGCTCGCATATGGCGTCTATTCCATCGAAAATCTTGCCGCCTATGAAGCCTATAGGGCGCGGCTTGCCGCGGATCTGCTGGGGCAGGAGAACTACGCCTTTGCCATGCAGGAAAAATTCATCTTGCGGGAAGACCGCACGTTTCTGAAACTGGCCTCCGCACCGCATGCCCTGGGAGAGAAACTCAAATGATTGCCGTCATCTTCGAAGTGATCCCGCATGCGGACAAGAAGCAGGCCTATCTGGACATGGCCGCCGAGATGAGGCCCCTGGTCGAACAGGTCGACGGGTTCCTGTCCGTCGAGCGGTTCCAGAGCCTCACCAATCCGGAAAAACTGCTTTCGGTATCCTTCTTCCGGGACGAAGCCGCGCTGAACGAGTGGCGTCAGTTGACCCAGCATCGCAAGGCACAGCGTGCCGGGCGGAACAGCTATTTCAAGGACTACCGGCTGCGCGTGGCGCAGGTGCTGCGCGACTATGGCATGGAGGAACGCGACGAAGCGCCTGCCGACAGCCGCGACGCGAACGGTTGAGCAGTCAGCCATGCCAAACAGATCGATCGAACTGGCGCTGCTGGGCGTGCTCGCCCTGCTCTGGGGCTCGTCCTACATGTGGATCAGCCTGGCGCTGCCATCCTTTCCCCCGGCGACGCTGATTGCCATCCGCGTGTTGCTTGCAGCGCTGGTGCTGCTGGCGATCATGGCCGCAAGGGGCATTCGCCTGCCGCTCGACCGGCGGAACTGGAAACAATTCTTCATCCAGTCACTGGTCAACAGTACGGGCCCCTGGCTGATGCTGGCCTGGGGGCAGCAATATGCCGGAACGGCGGTCTCCAGCGTGTTGAATTCAACCTCGCCGCTGTGGGTGTTCGTCTTTTCGTTTGTGTTGCTGAACCGGGGCGAAAGGCCAGGCACCCGGCAACTGACCGGTGCCTTGTTCGGTTTCGCCGGCATCGTGCTGATCGTCGGTGTCGGTGCGCTTGAGGATATCGGCAGGAACCTCGTGCCGCAGCTCGTTGTCCTGTTCGGCGCCGCGCTCTATGGCATCGCCGCCCTGCGTGGCCCGGTTTTTGCCGGGGTGCCGCCCATCGTGACGGCCGCCGGAACGCTCATCTGCGCGTCGGCCGTGCTTGTTCCGGGAAGCCTCGTCATCGACCGGCCCTGGCAGTTGACGCCGGATGCAACGGGTGTCGTCGCCGTGCTGACACTCTCCATTGCCTGCACCGCACTGGCCTTCCTGATCTACTTTCGTCTTTTGAACACGCTCGGCGCAATGGGAACAGCCAGTCAGGCCTATCTGCGCTCCGGTGTTGGCGTGTTCCTCGGCGTGGTATTTCTTTCAGAGACGCTGGATCTGGAAACCTTTGCCGGAATATGCCTTGCCATTTTCGGGGTTGTTCTGATCAACTGGCCACGTGCGGCGAAACGGCACGACGTTTCGGCTCCAGTACCTGCCTCCAAATGACATGGGTATCCGGCCGGCAGGAAACTGGACGGCCCAGCCCGCGCGCATGGTGGCAGAGAGTTGCGAGGAGGTGTCATGAGTGTCCTGACCGTTTTTGAGGCCGGTTCCCGGCCGTCACGACGTGCAAACCCGGACTATTTTACAGGAACGGTCTGGCAGGATCCGGTGATCGAGGCTCCCGCGCCTGCGCGGGTGCGTGCGCTGCAGGTCACATTCGAACCCGGTGCGCGTACCAATTGGCACACGCATCCTCTCGGGCAGACCCTTCAGGTGCTGCAAGGAGCAGGCTTCGTACATCTGTGGGGACAGGAAAAGCTGTCGATCCTGCCGGGTGATGTCATCTGGATCCCGCCGGGCGTCAAGCATTGGCATGGCGCCGGGCCAAATACGTCGCTAGTCCATCTGGCCATTCAGGAAGAGCTGGATGGATCAACGGCGGAGTGGCTGGAGCCGGTTGACGAGGCGACTTATGCCGGCGGCATTCAGGCACGGCGCTGAGGAAATCCAGCCGAGGTTTTCCCGGTTGCCGCAAATCGGCGCCGTCGCTTTTCGGCGTATGGCGTGATTGAACGGCTTCCCAAAAAGATCCCCTGACACCTTATTTTGAAGCAGGGGACAGGCAATGCGGGGCCTGCAAGACACACCGCATATTGTGCTGGCATGCAGACTCTGGTCAAAAAGGATGTTTCTTTTCGTAAAGTGATTGCCGGATGAACATAGCCATTGTCGGAGCCGGGATCGGAGGTCTGGCCACAGCCATTCTTCTGGAGCGTCTCGGTCACCGGATTTCCCTCTTTGAGCAGTTCCGCAAACCTGTTCCCATCGGTTCGGGCCTGATGATCCAGCCCGTGGGTCTGGAAGTGCTGAAAATGGCGGGGGTCGCGGACTCGGTCCTGAAACACGCGACGCCGGTGAAGCGGGTGCTCGGCAGGTCGGCGCAGACAGGACGGCGGGTTCTCGACGTCGACTATGGTGCGGTTCCGGGGCTTGGCATTCACAGGGCCGCGCTGTTTTCCGCGCTTTATGAAAAGGTGCTGACGCGCGCGCTTTACTGGCACACGGATTGCCGCATAACCGGTCATGAAGACGGCAAGCTCCGCTTTGGCGATGGCCGTTTTTCTGAGACCTTCGATCTGGTCATCGATGCGTCCGGTGCGAATTCGGTTCTGTCGCCTCTCCAGGCCCGGCCGCTGTCCTTCGGGGCAATCTGGGGAACGGTCGACTGGGTTTCGGACAGTTTGCCGGAGGATCACCTTTCCCAGCGCTATCGCCGGGCCGACTGCATGATCGGGGTGTTACCGGTGGGGCTCGTCCCGGGGCAGGTTCGGCGGAAGGGGGCGTTCTTCTGGTCTCTTCGCCAGGATTCCTATGAAGACTGGCTCAAAGGCGGGCTGCCGGCCTGGAAGGACGAGGCCTTGGCGCTCTGGCCCGAGGCCGGCCCGTTTCTGGAGCAGATCACCGACCCGGAGCAGATGACGATGGCACGTTACAGCCATGGCACCTTGCGCCAACCCTGGGGAGACAGGATTGCCTTCGTCGGCGATGCTGCGCACCGAGCAAGTCCGCAGCTCGGGCAGGGGGCCAACATGGCGCTTCTGGATGCAGCGGCCCTGGCGAAGGCGTTGGAAACCTTGCCGCTTGACCAGGCGTTACCTGCCTATGGCAAGGCCAGGCGCTGGCATGTTGGGGTGTATCAGGCTTTCAGCGCGATGTTCACGCCAGCCTATCAAAGCGACAGCAGGTTGCTGCCAGTCCTGCGCGACAACGTGCTGTTTCCGCTCAGCCGCATTCCGCCTGTTCCCTCGGTTCTGTCGCATCTGATTTCAGGAACGCTTGTGCCGCGCGGCATTTGATCCAATCTATTTGCCCGCCCCAAGAGGCAATCGGATATCGGCCTCAAGACCGCCCTCCGGTCGGTTCTTCAAGTCGATCCGGCCGCCGTGGGCATGGATGATCGACCGGGTGATCGCAAGCCCCAGCCCGATGCCGCCGGTTTCATCGTTGCGGGATTCTTCAAGCCGGACAAAAGGTTCGAAGACGTCCTTCAACCTTTCCTCGGGAATGCCCGGGCCTTCGTCCGTAATCCGGATGAGCGCTTCACCGGCGGATCTGGCCGCGTGAACCGAAACCCGATCTCCATAGCGGATGCCGTTTTCGATCAGGTTCCTGAGGGCCCGTTTGAGGGCCATCGGACGGCAGGGCAGCACGATGCGGCCTTCCGTTTCCACGGAACACTGGTGGCCAAGGTCCTGCTGGTCACCTGCAAGTGCCTCCAGAATTGCCCCAAGGTCTGCGTTTTCCGCGTTTTCCGTCTGGGCATCGTCCCGGGTGAAACGCAGCGCAGCTTCGGTCATCGCGGCCATTTCTTCCAGGGTTTCGATCATCTTGTCGCGGTTTTCCTCGTCCTCGATGAACTCAGCCCGAAGGCGCAGCGAGGTGATCGGGGTTCTGAGGTCGTGACTGATGGCGGCCAGCATCCGGGTCCGGTCCCTGACGAAACGGGTCAGGCGGTCCTGCATGTCGTTGAAGGCGCTCGTCAGGGAACGGACTTCGCTCGGTCCGCTGGGCGTCAATGGCTGCTGCTGCTCGCCGCGGCCGAATTTTTCGGCAGCCACGGACAGTTCCTTTAGCGGGCGGGTCACGCGGCGGACGGCAAAGCCGATTATCAGTACCATCAGCAGCACCGTTATCGACAGTTGTACGAGCAAAGGCAGAAAATCCCCAGCGGGCGGGCGGTAGCTGGTGGCGACATTTAGCCAGCGTCCGTCGCTCATCCGGATAGACAGCGACAGGTCTTCCGGCTTGTTCATGATCTTGCGCAGGTTCGAGGGACGTTCGTGCCGGGGCACATCACGCCATCTCGGCGGATCGTCATCATCATCCGCTTCGCGGCCGCGCGGTCCGCGCCTTTCGTCGGCAAGGATATTGAGATGTACGGTCTGGCCGTGTTCCAGCCGGTCGGCCATGTAGCCCTGCAGGCGTCTTTCGAAACGGGATTTACCTGGCGCGGGCGCCAGCGGCGTATCGCCAAGCCAGAAAACCGCGAACCGGCTGCTGCTTGCCACGAGGATCCGGTCCTGCAGGTTTGCGGGCGTGTCTTCCATCAGCTCCGCGAGGGAGACCGCGCGCGACAACAGGTTGTCGCGGGCCGCCGCCACGAGTGCGATGCGCCGCTCGTCCTGGAAGATCCATATACTGAATGCCTGCGCCGCGACGATTGCTGCAAGCAGCAGGATGATGAGCTGCGAGGCGAGGGTGCTCGGCCAGAGACGGGCGAGAATCGGGCGGGGCGTCGGGCTCGTCGTCATTCAGCCGGGTCTTTCACGTCGGCGGTGAACATATAGCCACCACCCCAGACGGTCTTGATCAGCTTGGGGTCCTTCGGGTCGATCTCGATCTTTCGGCGCAGACGGGAAACCTGGTTGTCGATGGACCTGTCGAAGACGGCGGGGGTTCTGCCGGTGGTCAGATCCATGAGCTGATCCCGGTTGAGCACCATTTTCGGACGCTTGAGGAAGGCGCACAGAAGTTGAAATTCACCGCTGGAAAGGGCCACGGACGTGCCTTCGGGATCCAGCAGTTCGCGCCGGGAGACGTTCAGCGACCAGCCGTCGAAATGAAGCCTGTCGTGTTCGATCGGATCGCGCTCCTTCGGCACAAGCGAGGTGCGGCGCAGGACGGCGCGAATGCGTGCCAGCAGTTCGCGGGGGTTGAACGGCTTGGTCACGTAATCGTCGGCACCGATTTCCAGACCGATCACCCGGTCCGTATCGTCCGCCATCGCGGTCAGCAGGATAACGGGCATGGAGCCGGTTTCCACCAGATGGCGGCACAGGGACAGTCCGTCTTCGCCCGGCATCATGATATCGAGCACGACAAGATCGATGGATGCGGCCTTCAGGGTCTTGCGGGCCTGTGCGGCATTTTCCGCCACCGTCGCGCGCAGGCCGTTCTTGATGAGGTAGCGTGCAAGCGTTTCACGGATGTCGCGGTGATCGTCCACCACCAGGATATGCGGGCTTGGATCGCTCAAGGGTCTCTCCAATCTGGCCGGCAAGGGATGCTGTCAATCCGGCCGGCGCTGTGATCCTTCTGTTTCTAGGGCAAAAATAGTCTCAGGAACGCGCTTGTGCGACCGGAACTTGTAACAAAGTGTGTCGCAGTGCCCATCCGGGACACATGGCGACACTTCGGGCCCATTCGGACGGTATTCCTGCGACAATTGCTGCCTACCTTCAGCTCATCAACGAACCAAGGAGTTGTTGGAATGAAACCGTTCAAGAAGATTGCAATTGCCGCCCTGGCTGCGAGCGTCGCGGGAACCGCGCTGACGGCCGGCCTGTCCGCTTCCGCCCAGAACGCGACTGCAAACCAGGACGGGGGGCAACGAATTCAACAGAACGACGGTCCGCGTCTTGCGTTCATGGATGGCCGCGGCGGTCCGGAACAGGGCTTCGGCCGGGGTCATGGCATGCGTGGCGGAAAGCAACGCGCCGAACGCCTGTTCGAACGTTTCGACGTCAACGAAGACGGCGTCATCACCAAGGCGGAAATCGAGGAAGTCCGGACACAGGAATTCGCATCGGCCGATACGGACGGCAATGGCGAGATCAGTCTGGAGGAATTCAAGGCCGCGTTTCTGACCCGTTCCAACGACCGCATGGTCAGGGCGTTCCAGTTCATGGATCGTGACGGCGATGGCACGGTAACCCAGGAAGAAGCGGATCTTCTGGCCAACCGCATGTTCAACATGCTGGACCGTGACGGCAATGGTTCCGTGGAGCGCGTTCGCGGCCCGCGTGGGCCTATGGCGGACGACGACGATCGCGGCCCGCGTGGCCCTATGGCCGGCGATGATGATCGTGGTCCGCGTCGCCCGATGGCCGCTGATGACGATCGCGGTCCGCGCCGCGAAAGGGCGGAGCGGGGCGAGCGCGGTGAACGCGGCGGACGTGGTGACAATGACTGGCGCGATGGCCGCCAGATGGGACGCGGTGGCCCCCATATGGAACGCGGCGGTCATGGCGGCCCGGGTGGCATGTTCCTGGCCATGTTCGACACCGATGCCGACGGCAAGGTGAGCCGTGAGGAATTCGATACCAGGCGCGCAGCGCTGTTCGCACTGGCCGACACGGATCAGAGCGGTTCCTTCACGCTTCAGGATTTCGGTCCGCTGTGGCTCGCGATCAACGAGAACCGTGTCGTTGACATGTTCCAGCGTGCCGATGCCGATGGAAGCCTGGGCATCACTGCCGAAGAACAGAAGAAACATCAGGACCGCATGCTGGAACACGCTGACCGCAACAACGACGGCGTGATCACCAAGGCCGACTTCAGAGGTGGTCGCAAAGGTGGCCACGGCCCGGACAGGGGCATGCACCGGGGTGACGGCTGGAAGCATGGCCGGGGTCCTGGCGAAGGCCAGGGTCCGGGGCAAGGTCGCCGTGGCTGATCTGGCGCTTAAGACCTGCAATCCTCCGGCCTGCTAGCCTGGCCGGAGTGGTTGACCGCCCAAGCGCCCCAATCCCGTGGGCGGGCAACAGAGAAGGGAGCCGTCCCTCGCGGCTCCCTTTTTCAATCTGCTTTAGAGGAACTTCAAGAAATGTCGGCAATAGTCGTTCCGGTTTTTCAAAGGGAACATCATGGCCAAACCGACATTGAACGATTTCGTGACTGCCCGAATTGCGGCGGGACATCTCAGCGAGGACGATGTCATCAACGTACGCCGCTACGTTTACGGCGACATGGCAGTGTCTCTGGAAGAGGGGGAGGCCCTGTTCCGACTGAACAATGCCAACATCAGCTATCACGACACCTGGTTTGAGCTCTTTCCCGAAGCGATCCTCGATATTCTGGTGCATCAGGCTAAGCCTGAAGGCTATGTCTCGGAGGACAAGGCCACCTGGCTGATCGACCAGATTCTGGCCGATGGCCACATCTGCGGCAAAACCGAACTGGACGCGGTGCTGCATGTGCTGGAGAAGGCCCGCGACGTGCCGGAGAAACTGGAGCAATTTGCCCTGCGGGCCGTGGCGGACAGTGTCATAGCCGGCGAAGGCCCGACGCGATCGGGAACACACCTGAAGCCGGGCGTCATCGCCGATGCTGAAGTAGAGCTGCTGCGCCGAGTGCTTTATGCGAGTTCCGGTAGCCGGGGTGTTGCCATTTCCAAGGCTGAAGCCGAAGTCCTGTTCGATCTGAACGATGCCACAGTGGAAGCGGAAAATGCCCCTGCCTGGTCGGAGCTCTTTGCCAAGGCGGTTGCAAATTTCGTGATGGCCATGTCCGGCTTCACGCCACCGCCCCGCAAGATTGCGCTTGAACGGGAAAACTGGCTCGAGCAACCGGGCGGATTTGACGGCGGCCTCGGTGGGTTTTTCAAGAAGATGTTCAGCGGCGGTGTCGGTGGCATTCGAGACGCATATGGCGACAAGCCGGACCCATTTGCCGCTCGTGGAAACGAATTGCTTGCGGAAATCGCTGCCAATGAGGTGGTGACGGAAGAGGAAGCGGCCTGGCTGGTCAACCGCATCGGCCGCGACGGCATATTGCATGAAAACGAAAAGGCGCTGCTGCGCTTCATCCGGGAGGAAAGCCCGAATATTCATCCCGCGCTCATGCCGCTTCTGGAAAAGGTCTGACAGAAAAGCAGACCGGCATCTGTAGCGCCGCCACATTCTGTCCCGGCTTGAGCCGGGGCTTGCCTTATCCGTTTTGTTTCGTGTGGTAGGCAACGCCGAGGCAACTCATTGAAGGGCCCTTGAAAACGGGTCCGTTGCCGTACAAGTTGCGGTTGCCGTTGGCTATAGGGCTAGCTGAACCAGATGGAGCCGGAAATGACACAACAGACTTTTTCACTCAAGGGAACGTGCCGTTGCGGTCACACGAGCTTCGAGATTTCCGCGCAGCCGCTGATCACCTCTGCCTGCCATTGCAGAGGGTGCCAGCAGATGAGTTCCAGCGCCTATTCCCTGACCGCGATCATGCCGGCCGACTCTTTCAAGGTGACGGAAGGAACGCCGGTTAAGGGCGGTTTGCAGGGACCTGAGGCGGAACATTATTTCTGCCCGGACTGCAAGACCTGGATGTTCACGCGCATTCCGGGCTACGACGAAATCGTCAATGTCCGCTCGGTCCTTCTGGAAGACCTTCGCTGGACAGAACCCTTCATGGAAACGATGACTGCCAACAAGTTGCCCTGGGTCGAAACGCCCGCAAGGCACCGCTACGAAGGCTTTCCGCCACCGGCTGACTTCATGAAGCTGATGGGCGAATTCGCCGCCCACCAGCAGGTGACCAGATAGCAGGTCGGTTTGGTCAGATTGCCTCCGCGACGTCGATCCGGTTGCCATCCGGATCGGCGAAGACGAAGGCTCTGAGGCCGTAGTCCTTGTTCTGGAGGCGTTTGACGATGCGCAATCCATGGCGCTCGCAGGCCCGGCAGGCGGCGTCGGCGTCGGACACCATCATGTGGGCCTGATTGAATGACGGAGCCCGGTAGCCTTTCTGGAGTGTCAGGTGCAATTCGGCTTCGTCCTTTTTCAGGATCATGAAGCCAACTGGATCGCCGTTTTCGAACACTTTTTCCAGGCCGAAAATGTCCCGGTAGAGCGCATGGGAACGTTCGATATCACTTACGCCAAGTGTTGCGGCGATGCGGCCGAGCCGCAGCCGCGAGGGAGTGTCGGAGGTCATGGCTTACCCTTCTTTTTTCAATGACGGACAGCAAGGAAGCCGGTCGGTGCCGGTGAGAACCCGCTGATCCGCAATCTCAGGGCGGTGCCTGTGTCGGAACGGCTTCCGCTGGAGCGGAAGCCGGATTGTTTTCTAGTCGAGACCGTAAATGCCGGCAATGTCCTGAAGCATCAGCTTTGCTGCCAGGATGCCACCGGCCGTGTTCCAGATCGCATCGCTGACCTGGTGCACCTTGCCGGCCTTGACGGCGGAAAGGGACTGCCACAGCGGATCGGCAAGCACTTCTTCTTCCAGGGACGTGCCTTTGCCATCGCCATTGTCATAGGTGAAATAGAAGATCCGGTCGCCATCCATGTCCGGAATGCTTTCCTTGCCGGTGCGGATAGCGAATTCTTCCACATTCTGGTTGGCCGGCCGGTGAAAGCCGATGTCTTTCAGAAGCACACCGGAAAAACTGTCGAGCTGATAGATGCGGATCTGGCCGGGAACGAAGCGGATCACCGAGACTTCCTCGTTGAGGTGGTCACCAAGTTTCTCCCGCAGTTCCGAGACAGACGCATCGTAATCGGCGATGGCTGCATCCGCTTCCTGCTCCTTGCCGAGGGCTTCGGCATATAGGCGGAAGTTGATCTTCCAGTCGCCGCGCAATTCCCTGGACATGACGGTCGGCGCGATGGCGGTCAACTGCGGATAGATTTCCTCGTGCCGTTGTTTGTTGGCCAGTATCAGATCCGGCTCGAGGGCCGCGACCAGTTCCAGGTTGATTGCGCTTTCCATGCCGACGGGTTCCGCGCCTTCCATGGCATCGGAAATGTGATCCCACCAGGGATCACCTTGCCAGGAGTTGGCTGCGCCCACTGGCGTTACTCCAAGTTCCAGCAGAGCTTCGGTGCCTTCATTCGTCAGGACGACAATCCGTTTCGGCGCGTCCGGCACCGTGACGGTGCC
This sequence comes from Roseibium aggregatum IAM 12614, assembly GCF_000168975.1. Classification (GTDB taxonomy): domain Bacteria; phylum Pseudomonadota; class Alphaproteobacteria; order Rhizobiales; family Stappiaceae; genus Roseibium; species Roseibium aggregatum. Next base: position 63,558 of record NZ_AAUW01000026.1, on the reverse strand, counting down.
CATGCTGTCGGTGATGTCGCGGGCAAGAGCGGGGCTTGTCGCGAGCATCGCAAACAGGGGCAAGGCACACAGCAGGCGTGACCAGGTCTTCATTAGAATTCCTCCAAAAAGTTGACTATTTGCCTCCAGTATTAAATCCGTGTATGGACGGGCCGAAGATTTGTCAATCGGAGGAGAGAGGAAGGCGCATGAGGCGGACGGCGATTGCATTGTGTCTGGCGCTGTGTGCGGCTGTCGTCTTCAGTCTGCATGCCGGTTTGACGTTTTATACGCCTCAGACGGTCTTTGCCGCGCTTATGGGGGGCGAGGGCGCCGATGCGCTGATCGTGACGACGCTGCGTCTTCCCAGGACCGCAATCGGCGTGGTTTGCGGGGCTTCGCTCGGTCTGTCCGGCCTGCTGATGCAATCGGTCACGCGCAATCCGCTGGCCGAACCCGGCCTGCTCGGTGTCAATGCGGGCGGTGCGCTGTTCGTGACCTTCGGAGTGACGGTCTTCGGCGTGGCAAGCCTTGCCGGTATCGGCGTTGCGGCGGTGATGGGAGCGCTGGCGGCAACGGCCCTGGTGTTTTCGATTTCAGCGTCCACTGGCGGTGCAGGCAATCCGGCAACCACGTTGCTGGCCGGCTTTACCGTTGCCGCTCTGCTGGCGTCCTTCACGCAAACCTTGCTCCTGATCGATGAAACCGCACTCGAAACGCTGCTGTTCTGGCTGTCGGGCAGCTTTTCCGACCGGCCAATCGGGCTATTGCAACTCGGGGTGCCGCTGCTGCTCATTGGAGCCGTGGGCAGTTTCCTTCTGGCAACGCCTTTGGACGTGCTGCGTCTGGACGATGCCAGTGCCCGGTCGGTCGGGGTCAATGTTGGTGTGGTCAGGCTGGCAGCGCTTGGGCTTGCGGCCCTGCTTGCGGCAGGTGCGGTGGCCATGGCCGGGCCGGTGCTGTTTCTGGGGCTGGTTGCCCCGCATCTGGCGCGCCGCCTGACTGACGGCGCCTTGCCGTCGACACGGCAGTTGATCGTCCTCTCTCTTCTGATGGGAGCCCTGATTGCGGTTCTCGCCGATATTCTGGCGCGCATCATCGTTGCGCCGGGCGAAGCGCCGATGAGTGCCGTTCTTGCGCTCGTCGGTGTGCCGATGCTGATACATCTGCTGCACAGGCGGAAAGGGCTGGCGGCATGATGGCAGGCGTTTCCGCCCTCGTTCGGCTGCTGCCGGTCATGCTGCTCGTGTCTGTGCTGACGCTGGCAGCAACAGGCATCGGCTCCAGCTTCATGCCACCCGATCGCGTGGTGGCAGCCCTAGCCGGGCAGGGCAGCCGCATGGACGAGGTGATCGTCTGGACACTTCGCTTGCCCCGCGTCGCCCTTGCCATACTGGCAGGAGCCGCGCTCGCCCTTGCCGGTGCCTTGCTGCAGCGGGTCGTGCGCAACCCGATGGCATCGCCCTCCGTTCTGGGCATTACCGACGGCGCGGCGGTCGGCGTGGTGCTGTTCTTGTGGCTGTTCTCTGACCAGGCGAACAATCTGACCGTTTCCATTCACTGGCAGCCTCTGGCCGCCATTGCCGGGGCGGCGGCGTTCGGTGCCCTGGTGATTGCGCTTGCTTCTCTTGACCGGGGAAGCAGCAAGCCGCTGAAGATCATCCTGTATGGTATTGCCTTGGCCGCACTCGCCAAGGCAGCGGTCACTCTGCTGATCATTCTGGGCCCGGTCTACCGGGCCAGTCAGGCGCTGACCTGGCTGACGGGCTCTGTCGGAGCTGCGCATTGGCAGGATGTCCTTGCGGTTGGCCTCGGACTTGCCGCGGTCATACCCGTTTTGCTGCTGCAACGGCTCACCATCCGGCAGCTTGTGCTGGATCCGCAAAGTGCGGCCGTGAGCGGACTGTCGCTGGACAGGGCGCAGGTCTGCCTGCTGGCGGTTGCGGTTTTCCTGACAGCCATGGCGACGGCCCATGTCGGTGCCATCGGGTTCGTCGGTCTGGTTGCGCCGCATGTGGCGCGGATCTTTCACGGTCAGTTCCGGTCCGGATATCTGTTTTCCGTGGCTCTGACCGGGAGCTTCCTGGTGCTGGCGGCCGACACGCTTGCCCGGATCATCGCGCCGCCGCTGGAACTGCCCGCAGGCGCCCTGACCGCGCTCGTCGGTGCGCCGCTGTTTCTCTACCTGCTTGTAAAAGGACGGCAATCCCATGCCTGACACTCTGGCCAGTCTCGACCGTGTCAGCGCCGCTTATGATGGTGCTCCTGCGCTGAACGAGGTCTGCCTCGACCTGCCCGATGGCAGGATCATCGCCTTTTGCGGACCAAACGGCAGCGGCAAGTCGACGGCACTCAAAGTGATGCGCGGATTGCACCGGCCGGATGGCGGGACAGTGGAAATCGCGGGCAGGATGCTTGGTGACTGGACACAGAAAGATCTGGCGCGCCAGGTTGCCATGCTATCCCAGTCGCCCGACGCCCCGTCCGACCTTTCCGTCGGCGATCTGGTGCTGATGGGACGGTTCGCCCATCGCAGCCGGTTCGGCGGCCCGTCGGCCGCGGACAGGGCAGCCTGCGACCGGGCACTGGACATCACCGAAATGGCGGACCTGAAAGGCCGGGCGCTGGCGCAACTTTCCGGCGGCCAGCTCCAGCGGGCCTGGGTGGCCATGACACTGGCGCAGGATGCACCGCGGATCTTTCTGGATGAGCCGACCAATCATCTGGACATTGCCCATGCGTTTGAACTGCTGGATCTCGTCATGCACCTGAGCCGCTCCGAGAACCGAAGCTTCGTCATTGTTCTGCATGATCTCAACATGGCCATGCGTTATGCCGATCATGTGGTGTTGTTCGAAAAGGGACGGATTGCAGCCAATGGGCCGACGACAGAGGTCTTGACGGAGGAGATCATCTCTTCCGTCTTTGGGATCGACTGCAGGATCATGCCTCTGGACGGTCTGGAACGACCGGTCATCGTATCCTGGGGCAAAGCCTCCGGGGTGGGCGTTTCCGGGCAGGCGAGCGGCAAAATGCGCAAAATCTGCACATAGGCTGACAAGGGCCTGCAAGCGGGCTTGGCACAACAGGTGCCATGACCCGCCTGGCAAAATCTTCCCCGCCCTCTCTGGCCTTTCTCCTGGCCTCGCTGATCCTTGCCTATGAGCCGCTGCGCTGGCTGATCGGCACCTGGACCGATCCGTCCTATCCATCGACCGGCGCGCTCTATCTGGCCGCGCTGGCGGCTTTGGCGTTCTGGTCGCTGACGAGCCCGGTCCGGCAGAACTCGATTGGCCACAGGCAGATGGCCGTTCTGCTTCTGCTGGGTTCCGCGCTGATCCGGCTTGCAAGCCAGGTTCTGGCGATCAACGTGATCGGCGGAGTGGCGCTGGCAATCGATGTCTTTGCGCTGGCGACCCTGTTGCGAACAGGGGAGAGGCTGCGGGCCGTTTCGCCATTCTGGCTGTCCGTCCTGTTTCTGTTCACGCTGCCGGTCGAGCGCATTCTCCAGAGGCTGCTCGGCTATCCGCTGCAGGAACTGTCGGCAAAACTCTCCTGCGGCGGCCTTGGTCTTTTCTTTTCAGACCTTTCCTGTTCGGGCATCCGGATCGACCTTGCCGGCAAGGACGTTCTGGTGGACCTGCCGTGTTCGGGCACATCCGGGCTGATGCTGGCCATGGCCTTTCTGGTCATCCTGAATGCGCTTTACCGGCCGAACCTGCTGACGGCGGCGCTGTGGACCGGACTTGCACTGGGGCTGAGCCTCATCGGCAATTCCTTGCGCATTTCCTTGCTTGCCGTCGGCATTGCCTATCCAGGAAATGTCTTCGGGGCCGATGTCATGGCGCAGCCGCTGCACGACCTTATCGGCTATGTGACGCTTCTTCTGTCGATGGCTCCGGTGCTGGCTTTCTACAAGCCACGCCCCGCTGAGTGGAGAGCTTCCCGGGCTTTCTTCAATCTGCCGGTCATGTCGCGGCCCATGCGGAAAATGTGCGCTCTGGTGTTCCTGAGCCTTGCCCTTTTCATCGTCAGTCTGCCGCGGCAGGCCCTCGATGTGTCGGCTTCAACCCGGCCGCAACCTCTGCCTTTGACGCTGGCGGGTGAGGTCGGGGTCGACGAAGCCCTGTTGCCCATCGAGGAGCACTATTTCCGTCAATATGGCGGCCAAGCCCAGAAGCGGCGTTACGGGCCGATGGCCCTGACGCTGGTGCATACGTCCTCGCCGCTGCGCCACCTGCATGCGCCGGACGATTGCCTGCGCGGGCTCGGCTTCAACGTGACCTTCCTTGGTTCCCGTTTTGAACCTGTCCCGACAGCGCTCTACCGCGCCCGGTCGGAAACCGGAGGCGACTGGCGGGTTGCCGTCACATTCACATCCAGCACCGGTGAGACGACCCACAACGTCGCCGAGGCGATCTGGCTGTGGCTGAAGCGGCCCGGCACCACCTGGACCAGCATCCAGCGGATCACGCCCTGGACACTGGACGAGCCGCGACGCGCCGCCTTCGAGGCTGCTGCCGGGGCCGCGCTTGATCTCAACACCCGCACGTCCGGCATTGCCCCCGACCAAAAGGAGAAACGCATATGACGTTCCTGTCCAAATTGGCGTCTGCCAGGTCTCTAAAGTTAAATCTGGCAGCACCGCTGGTCATTGTCCTCGGCACGCTTTCAACGCTGCCAGCTTCCGCCGAGCCTGATCTCGACGATCTGTCGGGCACCGTGGTTGCCTCTGCTGGCGGCAAGGAGATCCATCTGCCGCTTCTGAAAGCCGATTACAGGGTCGAGGTTGACGGTGATGTCGCCCACGTGGAGCTGACGCAGACTTTCCTGAACCCGACCAAACTGCCACTCAATGCGACCTACCTGTTTCCACTGAACCAGAAGGCTGCCATCCACGCCATGCGGATGGATCTCGACGGCGAGACCATCGTGGCGCGGATGAAGAAGAAGGAAGATGCCGAAGCAACCTTCGAGAAGGCAAAACGGGAAGGCAAGGCCGCGGCCCTTCTGACGCAGCACCGGCCCAACATGTTTACCCAGGACATCGCCCATCTGATGCCTGGCCGCCCGGTGAAGGTGACGCTGGAATACGCCCAGAGCGTTCCCAAGATCGATGGCGCTTATGAGCTGGTGATGCCGATGGTGGTGGGGCCGCGTTATGAAGGGCCGGGCGCACAAGCCGTCCTCAAGCCGTCGCAGAACCTTGAGGACAAGCGTGGCGCTGAGGATGACGGTCCTGGATATGGCGACATTGAATACCCAAGGGACGGATCTGTCTCTGCTAAACCTGCAGCGTTCACGCACAGCGAAACAGTTTCCGGCTGGCAGATCGACAGGCTTCCGGCCTATCCCAAGGTCATCGGGCAGAACGCTCCAAAGGAAATCGATCCGAAACGGGTGTCGCTGGAGCTTGCTCTCAAGGCACCGATGCCTGTCTCGCGGCTGTCCAGCGATACCCATGCACTGGAGGTTTCCAGCAAGGGCGACATGCAGACAGTCCGCTTCAAGTCCGGCAGGGCCATCGACAACCGGGATTTCGTGTTGCGTTACGAGCTTGCCGCTCAGAGCGATGTCGCCGCCGGAGTCTCGTCCCGGTACGAAGCCGATGGTGGTGGTTATTTTTCGCTGCTGATCGAGCCGCCGAAACTGCCGGCCGAAGACATGATCGGCCAGCGCGAGCTTGTCTTTGTGCTGGATACATCCGGGTCCATGAGCGGTCAGCCGATTGAAGCGAGCAAGACCTTCATGACGGCGGCAATCAAGGCCCTGCGCCCGGATGATTATTTCCGCATTCTCCACTTTTCCAACGACACATCCCAGTTTGCCGGACAGGCTGTTCTGGCGACCGAACGAAACAAGCAGAAGGCCTTGAAGTTCGTGGCAGACCTTTCGGCCGGTGGCGGGACGGAAATCAACCAGGCCGTCAACGCCGCCTTCGACCAGGCGCAGCCGGACAACACCACCCGTATCGTTGTCTTCCTGACCGATGGTTATATCGGTGATGAGGCGACCGTGATCAAAAGTATCGCGAACCGCATCGGCAAGGCGCGCATCTATGCCTTCGGCGTTGGCAACTCGGTCAACCGGTTCCTGCTGGACGCGATGGCCACAGAGGGCAGGGGCTATGCCCGCTATGTCGCTTTGGGAGAAGACGCCGGCGAAGCGGCGGAAGGTCTTGCGGCAAACCTGAAGACGCCGCTACTGACGGACATTTCCATCGACTGGAACGGTCTCAAGGTCGAGGGACAGAGCCCGGCCCGGATTCCGGATCTGTTCGAAGGTGGCTCGGTGCGCGTGATGGGGCGATACACCGCCGGTGGCAGGCACACGATTTTCATCAACGGTCTGGTCAACGGCCATGCAGCCAGGTTGCCGCTTGAAATCGACCTGAAGTCCTCTGTCGATGGCAGTGCGGTTTCCAGCCGGGCCCTGCCATTGATCTGGGCGCGCGAGCAGATTTTCGACAAGGAGCGCGCCTATACGATCGGTGGCAGCACCGACACGCAGCTAAAGCAGGAAATCGTCGATCTGGGCCTGACCTATTCGCTCCAGACCCGGTTTACGTCCTTTGTCGCAGTCTCTGAAAAGGTGGTGAATGGCGCGCCGGCGACAGCCTCTCACCGAAACGTGCCCTTGCCGCAGGTTGCAGGCGTTTCGACCAATGCCTATCCGTCACTGAACCTTTCGGGCAGTTCCGCGCCGGAGCCGGAAGGCATACTGGGTGTCATGTTGGTTCTTCTGGCTGTGGCTGCCCGTTTCCGGCGTCAACTGGCAATTAGCTTCCGCAGATTGCGGGACAGGGTTCGGGGTTTCCGGTCCCGTGGTGAGGAGGCCAAGCCACGTGAGCTGGATCTTGCCTTGCCGCGCACATTGCGCCGCGATGGCTGGTGGCTGGAAACCTGACCCGCGCTTCGCTATTGGTAACGCTTCCGCAGGTAACTGCGGGAGCCATTTTTCGGGAAGAAACATTTGCCAGGTCAAACCATTCTTGTTGTCGATGACGACCCGCATATCCGGGACGTCATCTGTTTCGCGCTCCAAAAAGCGTCCTACGTGTTCGAAGTCGCCGCCGACGGAAAGGAAGCGCTCGACAAGGCGCTTTTGTGCAATCCGTCCCTGATCGTTCTGGATATCGGCCTGCCGGAAATGGACGGGCTGGACGTCTGCCGGCATCTGCGCCGCACGTCCGAGGTGCCGATCCTGTTTCTGTCGGCACGCGATGACGAGATCGACAGGATCGTCGGGCTGGAACTTGGCGCGGACGACTATGTGACCAAGCCTTTCAGCCCGCGCGAGCTGATTGCACGGGTCGGCGCGATTCTTAAACGCTATGGTGGGCTGACGGCTGCCCAAACAGATGAGGATCTTCCCGCGCTACGTTTCGGCGCGGTTGAGCTTGACCGGTCGCAGCGCCATGTGAGCGTCGCTGAAACGCCGGTGACGCTGACGGCCATCGAGTTCGATATCCTGGCCACCCTGCTGGCCCGGCCGAAGATCGTCTTCACCCGGGAGCAGATCCTGCAGAGCGCCTATCGGGACAATATCCACGTTTCCGACCGCACCATTGACAGTCACATCCGCAACATCCGCGCCAAGCTCGGCAGCGCCGGTTGCGGCGATGCCATAGAGACAGTGCATGGCGTCGGCTTCCGGCTCGGGCCGTGCCGGGTGGAGGCTGGGAACGGCGGATGATTTTGTCCCGCACCTTCCGAGACAAATGGCGGCCGCCGCTGTCCCTCGTGGTGGCGGGGGTTCTCGGCATCATGCTGCTGGTGCCGCTCGCCGGGATCGCCTTCTTCCGGGTCTATGAAAACCAGCTCATCGAGACGACGGAAGCCGAACTGATCGGCCAGTCCGCGGCGATTGCAGCGGCAACGGCACAGCGTCTTGAGGAAGTCGGGAAGGACGGCCTGCCGTTGGGAGCAGAGGTCGCCAGGGCGGCCGAGGTGCCGGGCAGCCGCAGCATCTATTTGCGCCAACCGGGTGGAAGCTGGGCGCCGCAGCTTCCGGAACTGGATCTGACACGCACGCCGGTTCTGCCTCGCCGCAAGGCTCCGCAGCCTGCCGGCGTCCCGCCGCATCCGGCATATCTGGAAGCGGGACAATCCGTGGACCGCATTCTGCTGGAGACGCAGAAGAAGACACTTGCCGGGTTTCGGGTGCTCGATTTCAATGGTGTGATCATCGCCGGGCGTGAGGATATCGGTCTGTCTCTTGCGCATGTGGAGGAGGTCAAAAAGGCGCTTACCGGGCGCTATGCCTCTGCGCTGCGCGAGCGCATCGTCGACAATCCGCAGCCGATCTATTCCATCAGCCGGGGAACAAGCGTTCGCGTTTTTGTCGCAATGCCGATTATCTTGAACGACAGGGTTGCCGGCATCGTTTATGCCTCTCGAACACCCAGCAATATCCTCAAGGAAATGTTCCTGAAACGCGAGGCTGTGTTCTGGGTGGCGGTCTTCGTGCTGGCCGCGACATTCGTCGTCGGCTTTATCTTTGCCCGCGCGATCACCGGGCCGATCAAGGCGCTTACCCGCCGTTCGCTTGCCATCGGCAACGGCGACCGGGAGGCCTTGAAGCCGCTGGCCATTCACGGCAACCGCGAGATCCATGCGCTGTCGGAAAGCATGCTGGGCATGTCCCGCAAGCTGTTCGAACGTAACGACTATATTTCCACCTTTGCCAATCATGTAACCCATGAGCTGAAGACGCCTCTCACGGCCATTCAGGGAGCGGCGGAACTGCTGCAAGATGGCGGCGGCGATCTCAGCCCCGAGGAACGCGACAAATTTCTCGGCAATATCCTGCGCGATACGGAGCGGGCATCGAAACTGCTCAACCGGCTGCGCGATCTTGCCCGCGCCGACAGCGTCGAGATCGGTGGCAGTTGCCGGCTGAGCGAGGTCGCTGCCGCGCTCAAACATCGTCTCGAGGGTCTGGAAATCGACCTGACCAGCGAGGCGGACCTGCCGATGTCGCCGGAAAATGCCCGGATCGTCTTTGAGAACCTGATCGACAATTCCCGCCGGCACGGCGCTTCCAGGGTCGCAATCATTCCCGAGCAGGCGGGGAAAGGCCTCACCGTTCAGGTGAACGACAATGGTGAGGGGATTTCCGAGGGAAATCAGGGCCAGGTCTTTGATCTGTTTTTTACCACCCGGCGGGAAAGTGGCGGCACCGGCATGGGACTTGGCATCGTGCAGGCTCTTCTGAAGGCCCATGGCGCATCGATCCGCCTGCTTCCGAGCGTTGATGGCGCTTCCTTCGAGCTGTTCTTTCCTGTGAGGCCGTCTCCGGTCAGTCCGGCCAGCGGGAGCTGAACTCTGCCGCCAGATGCTCGATCAGGGCGCGCACACGCCGGGTCAGGTGTCTGTTGGGGGGATAGAGCGCATAAAGGCCGAAGGTGTCTGTCTCATAGTCCGGAAGTACGCGCTCCAGCCGCCCGTCTTTCAACGCGTCCTCGATGGCATACAGCGGCGCGATGGTGATGCCGAGACCGCCCATTGCCATGTGGGCCAGAGCGCCGGGCGAGTTGGAGCGGACGGCTCCTGACAGCCGGACGACATGCTCTTCGCCCCCGCAATGAAACCGCCAGATGTTGAGTTCCGTCTGGTTGCTGTCGACAAGACAGACATGGGTCGACAGGGCTCTGGGATCCTGCGGTCTGCCATGCCGCTTCAGATAATCCGGCGAGGCGCACAGAACCAGCGGCATACCGGCAAGCTTGCGGGCGATCAGGGTGGAGTCCCGCAAGGCACCGATGCGGATCGCCAGGTCGAGACCTTCTTCCACCAGAGCAAGTCGGTGGTCTGTCAGCCGCATGTCCAGTTCAACATCCGGATGTTTGCGCAGGAAGGGCACCAGCGCCTCGCTCAGCCGTGTGCTGCCGAAGCCGGTCGGTGCGGTCAGTCTTATCTGGCCTGCCAGTGCGCCCTGACGCTCGCGCACGAGCGAATCCAGATCATCGAGCTGTTCCAGGATCGGCCGGCAATGCTCCAGATAGGCAGCTCCGACATCGGTCAGGGAAACACTGCGCGTGGTGCGGTTGAAGAGCTGTGTCTTCAACTGGCCTTCCAGGTGCTGCACGTATTTGCTGACCAGTTTCGTCGATAGGCCAAGGCGCCGCCCGGCTGCGGTGAAAGACCCTTCCTGCGCCACAGCCACAAAGGCCCGCATGGTTTCGATCTTGTCCATCTCTGTTGTCCTCGGTGGATGCAGCGCGTCAGGTTATTGTCTTCGAATTGTACATAATCATTGAATGAATTCGAAGATTATTTCCAATCAGGGCGAGTGACATATTGCGGACAGCGGACCGAACCAAGGCGCTTCGGCCGCGGAAAGATTTTTAAAGCTAAGAGGAAGCTGGCGATGTCCACCGCAATCAAGATCCACCGTTTTCCGCTCTCCGGCCACTGCCACAGGGTGGAACTGTTTTCGAGCCTTACCGGCATCAACTACGAGCTTGTCGAAGTCGACCTGGTCAACGGCGAGCACAAGCGCGACCCGTTCCTGAAACTCAATCCGGTAGGCCTCGTTCCGGTCATTGAAGACGGCTCGACCGTTCTGGCGGATTCAAACGCGATCCTCGTCTACCTGGCCCGCAAATATGCGCCGGACTGGCTGCCGACAGATCCGTATCTGGAAGCGGAAGTGCACCGCTTCCTGGCCTTTGCCGCCGGTGAACTTGCCAGCGGACCGGGCGCGGCACGTTTGATCACGGTCTTCGGAGCGCCGCTTGACGCGGAACGCGCGAAGTCTGTTGCCAAGGTGGCTTTTGATAATCTGGAAGCCCATCTCGATGGTCGCGAATGGCTCGTTGGAGACCGTCCGACGATCGCCGACATCGCCATCTACAGCTATACGGCTCATGCGCCGGAGGGCAATGTTTCGCTGGAACCCTATCCGCGCATTCGTGGTCTTTTGAAGCGCGTCGAGTCCCTGCCGGGTTTTGTTGCCATGCCGGCGAGCAAGGCAGGCCTTGCCGCCTGATTTCTTGACGAATGTTGAGCGGGACCGGGCGCACCGCGGGCGTGCCCGGTCCCGTCGCTTTTTCTCCCACGCATCTCCAGCCCAAGAGGAAACCAGGATGTTGAAGACGGATGCAGCCGGGAACCGGCCGGAAAACCGCTCGCCCTTTCACGATGGCGAAAGACAGGTTCAGGAGCGCCTTGGCGAAAGGAATGTCGAATTGTGGGCGCGCGGTGCTATCCGCGAGTCCATGCCCGATCAGCACCGCGCGTTTTTCGAGGCGCAGATGTTCATGGTCGCATCGGCAAGAGATGCCGATGGCCGCCCGTGGGCGACGATCCTGGAAGGCTGGCCGGGATTTGTGCGCTCGCCCGACGCACGGTCGTTGACAGTGGCCGCGCAGCCGGTCGAGGGCGATGCGCTGGAGGGCGCTTTTTCCGAAGGAGCCGATGTCGGGTTCATCGGCATTGAGCTTGCGACCCGGCGGCGCAACCGGGTGAACGGCAAAATCTCGCGTGCGGGGGCAGAAGGCTTCGGCTTCTCGGTTGGCCAGTCTTTCGGAAATTGCCCGCAATACATCAGGGCGCGGGATGTCCGCTGGAGTGCAGAGAAAACCACGGCCAAGGCCCAACGCAGCGCCATACTGAGTGCGTCGCAGCAGCAGTGGATCAAGTCGGCAGATACGTTCTTCATCGCAACCGGGTACCGGGGCGAGGGGGATGATCCGGCTTTCGGCATGGACATCAGCCACCGCGGCGGCGAGCGTGGTTTTGTCGAGGTGCTGGGTGACCGCACCCTGCGGTTTCCGGACTATGCCGGCAACCAGTTCTACAACACTCTGGGCAACATCCAGAACGACCCGCGCACCGGTCTGCTGTTTCTGGATTTTACCACCGGCAGTCTGCTGCAGATGACGGGCCGGGCGACGATAATCTGGGACAAGGTGGAAGCGGCGAAGGTTCCCGGTGCACGCCAACTGGTGTCGTTCGAAATCGAGAGCATCGTCGAACTGACGTCCGCGCTTCATCTGCGTTGGCAGAGAGATGCCGATGCGATCCGGTCCTTGCGTCTGGCCTCCAGGCACAACGAAAGCGCGGATGTGACGTCGTTCGTATTCGAGGCACGCGATGGCGGGGCGTTGCCAGCGTTTCGGGCCGGCCAGCATCTGCCGCTGGAACTCCATCTGCCAGGCGGCTTTGGCAAGGTTCAGCGGAGTTACTCGCTCTCCGGCGATCCGTCCGACGGCCGCTACCGGATATCCGTGAAGCGGGAGGCGCAAGGGCTGGTCTCACGCATCCTGCACGATGTCTTTCCGGTTGGCGGCTTTCTGGATGCCGGAAGGCCGTCTGGAGATTTTGCCCTGCCAGACGCAAAAAGCCCGCTTGTGCTGGCAAGTGCGGGCATCGGCATCACGCCGCTCCTGAGCATGCTGCATCAGTTGGCTGGCGAGGAGGGAACGCGTCCTGTGTGGTTCGTGCATAGCGCCCGCGACGGCGATCATCATGCCTTCCGAAAGGAAGTGCAGGCCCTGGCAAAGGACAAGCCGAATGTTCAGATCATAACCCACTACACCCGTCCGCTGCCGTTGGATGTTCCGGGTTATGACTTCGATCATGCCGGCCGGATATCGGCTGCCGGTCTCGTGGCCCTTTCGGGGAGGGCAGACACCCGGTACCTCCTGTGCGGACCCGCGGCCTTTCTGGCGGAACTGGAGGAGGGACTGCAGCGCGAGGGCGTGCTGCAGGAGCAAATCCGATTCGAGTCGTTCTAGGTTCGGCCCAGACCTCAGTTCTCCGGGGTGAAGTCGACGTGGATATGGTTGCCGTCCGGATCCCAGACATTGATGGCAACTGTTCCCGTGCCGGGCTGAACGGAGCGGCGGTAACGTTCGCCGCGTTCTTTCAGCCTGGCTTCGAAAGTTTCGAGGCCGGACGCCGTGAACGCGAAATGCTCCAGCTTCAGCTTGGTTTCGGCCCCGGTGGCCTCCGGTCCTTCCATGCCGACCAGATGAATGGCTGCATCTTCGCCCGCGTAGAGCCAAGCCCCGGGAAAGGCAAAGTCGGGGCGCGGGCCCGGTTTCATTCCCAGAATGTCGCCATACCAGGCAATCAGCTCGTCGAGCCGCGTGGTGCGCAGATTGACGTGGTCGAGTTTCCCGATCTTCATGCGATTGCCTTTCCCGACAGGCTGATTTGGTCTGGTGGATGTTGGAAGTTTTGTCTGGCTGCTTGCTGTTCGCGAGTCAATGACGCAAGGCGCTTGGGGGCATGGGCAAGACAGGGAAAACGCCTGCCGGAACTGTCACAATTTTTACGAAATAGTTAAAGCCGGGCAAGGCTTTCGGGTCGAAAGGCGCCTTGACCGGTTCGACATGAAAAAAACAGTCTGCAACTGGAAATTTCCTATTGCATCAGGGGGCGAACGGGCGCATATACGCCTTGCCCAAATTCGCACGTGCCCGTGGTCGTCCATGGGATGTCGAACAAGACATCTCTTAAGGGACCGCTGCCAGACAATCCGCCAAGGGGCGGGGCAGTTGAAATCCGGACGGCTTAAAGCAACGACGTAAGAGGGCTTTTTTGGTCTCTGCCGGGGTATCCAACCTCCGGCGTCACTGAAGAGGCACTTGTTACATCATTGCCCGACGTGCGGTTCGGTTCTCCCGATCCAATCAACGGCATTTCCCGACGCGGGAAAGCTTTGTGCTGCTTGGCAGTCGCATCGCCCAACCGTCGCTGCAGTCAACCCGGCCTCCGGTTCCATCCCGGGGGAGGCCCGGTGCGCTTTGCAGCACCCTGCGACGTGAACGCAGCGCGCGAGCCAAGGAAATATGCGCGCCTGCGGCTGAGATTGAGAAAGAGGGAACCTTCCCAATGAGCGACCGTATCCGCGATTTCCTCCGCCGACGTGACGAAGATGGCCCGTGCGTTGTTGTCGATCTCGACATCGTGCGCGACAACTTTGAAGCTTTTGCCAAGTCCCTGCCGGACACCTCCGTTTACTACGCGGTGAAAGCCAACCCGGCACCTGAGATCCTGTCGCTCCTGGAAAGCCTCGGTTCCTCCTTCGATTGCGCCTCTGTCGGCGAAATCGAAATGGTTCTGGCAACCGGTGCATCCGCAGACCGCATTTCCTACGGCAACACCATCAAGAAGGAGAAGGACATTGCGCGTGCCTATCAATATGGCGTCCGCCTCTTCGCCGTCGACTGTGTCGAAGAAGTTGAAAAAATCGCCCGCGTTGCCCCTGGCTCCAAAGTCTTCTGCCGCGTCCTGTGCGACGGAGTCGGCGCCGAATGGCCGCTCTCCCGCAAGTTCGGCTGCGACCCCGAAATGGCGCCCGACGTCCTCGAACACGCGCACCGGCTCGGCCTTGTTGCCCACGGCGTCTCCTTCCATGTCGGCTCCCAGCAAGCCAACCTCACGGCGTGGGATCTCGCTCTCGCCATGGCAGCAGGCGTTTTCCAGGAAATGGCGCTCCGCGGTATCGAACTGAAAATGGTCAACATGGGTGGGGGCTTCCCGACCCGTTACCTGAAAGACGTCCCGGGCGTTTCGACCTATGGCGAAGCGATCTTCCAGGCGCTGTGCAAGCATTTCGGCAACCGTCTGCCGTCCACCATCATCGAGCCGGGCCGCGGCATGGTGGGCAATGCCGGCATGATCGAAGCTGAAGTCGTTCTGATTTCGCGCAAATCCGCCAACGACGACGTGCGCTGGGTCTATCTCGATATCGGCAAGTTCCACGGCCTGGCCGAAACCATGGACGAGGCAATCCGCTATCCGATCCGCACCCCGCGCGACGGCGACATCACCGCACCTTGCGTGCTGGCCGGCCCGACCTGCGACAGCGTCGACGTTCTTTACGAAAAGACGCCGTACGAACTGCCGGTGAGCCTGTCCATTGGCGACAAGGTGCTGATCGAGGCTTGTGGTGCCTACACCACGACCTATTCCACGGTCGGCTTCAACGGCTTTGCGCCGCTGGCGTCCTTCGTCATCTGAGGCAAGTGCCATGATTGATATTGTGGACGAGGCGCCGGATCACACCGGCGCCCGCGAGGGTCTGCTTGACCTTTGCTTCGGTGAGGACCGCTTCAGGAAAACCTCCGAGCGTCTGCGTGAAGGCCGGCTTCCGGTCTTCGCATTTTCTGCGATCGACGAATCTGGCAAGCTAGTCGGAACGGTAAGGCTCTGGTCTGTGGCGGACCGCAACAGCTCACAAAGCTTGTTGCTCGGACCCCTTGCCGTCGATCCTGGCTGCCGGGGGCTGAAGGTCGGAGACCGCTTGATGCGGCACGCCCTCAACCAGGCAGCCATGCATGGCCACGGGTCGGTGATCCTGGTCGGCGACCAGCCGTATTACGCGCGCTTCGGATTTGTAGCTGGTCTTCTCGACAAGGTCGGCCTGCCGGGCCCGGTGGACGATCACCGGTTTCTCGCCCTGGAGTTTGCTTCCGGGCATATTGCCGGGCTGGAAGGCGTTCTGTCGGCGGCCGGCTTGCCGGACCCGATGGCAGTGCCAGCGGCGCGGGATGATGTTTTCTCGGTGTCGCAAACACTCTGAAGTTCAGGATATGAAAAATGGCGGCGGCGGACTTTTTCGCCGCCGTCTCTTGTTTTTTCAAGCAAAGGCCTGTCTTTTGCTCACGAGGTCCTGAGAAGATCGTTTGTCTTTCCTTGAATAAACTGCTTTCAGGAAGACTTGAAATTCCTGCAGAAACCAGCCACACGTTACTTAGGCGCAATTAGTGCGCTTTTCTGTATGAAGGATACCCCAATGGGCCGGACCCTCCGGATAAGGCGAGGGCGGCATATCGGATAGGATTGGAGTTACGCATATGACCGACGACACCAACGACGGTGCGCCGAAGAAACCGGCGGCAAAGACCGCTGCAAAGCCGGCCTCACGGCGCAAGACAACAACGCGCGCGGCTGCGTCCAGACCTGCCGCCGGAAAGCCGGCAAACTCCAAATCAACTCCTGCAAATTCGACGTCTGGCAAAGCTGCGGCTACCAAGACAACGTCCGCCAAACCGGCCGCAGCAAAAGCGGCTCCCGGGAAGGCTTCAGCCGGAAAGCCGGCCACCGTCAAGGCCACCGCAAAAGCGCCTGTAAAAGCTTCTGGGGCATCAAAGTCTTCTGCGACCAAACCTGCGGCAAAGAAGCCGGCGGCATCGGTCGCGAAAGCAGCACTTGCCAAGGCAACAGATAAGAAAACCTCAGCCGGGACAGCGGGGAAACCCTCGGACAGAAAAGCTGGTGCCACCAAAGCTGCTCCGGCGAAATCCGCCGCTTCGAAAGCTCCAGTAGCCAAGGCCGCTACTGATTCCGGAAAGGGCCCTATTCACGGCACCATCACCGGCCCCCTCGTGATGATCGGTCTCGGTTCCATCGGCAAGGGAACGCTGCCGCTGATCGAGCGACATTTCAACTTCGACAAAAACCGGTTCACCGTGATCGACCCGGTCGATGCCGATGCCAAGCTTGTCACGGACCGGGGCTACAGGTTCGAAAAGGTTCCGCTGACACCTGAAAACTACAAGGACGTTCTCACACCCTTGCTCACCGAGGGTGAGGGGCAGGGCTTTGTGGTCAACCTGTCAGTCGACACCTCATCGCTGGACCTGATGAAGTTTTGCCGCAAGTTGGGTGTGCTTTACATCGACACGGTGGTCGAGCCCTGGCCGGGTTTCTACTTCGACGACACCGCGACAGCGGCCGACCGCACCAACTACGCACTGCGCGAAGCCGTGCGCCGGGAAAAGAAGAAGAACCCTGGCGGCACCACGGCGGTCTCCTGTTGCGGGGCCAATCCAGGCATGGTGTCCTGGTTCGTGAAAAAGGCTCTGGTTGATATCGCAACCGATACCGGCGTCAAATTCAAGGAGCCGACCAGCCAGAAGGGCTGGGCGAAGCTGATGAAGAAGGTTGGCGTCAAGGGCATACACATCGCCGAACGCGACACCCAGCGTGCCAAGGAACCAAAGCCTTTCGGCGAATTCTGGAACACCTGGTCGGTGGAAGGCTTCCTGTCCGAAGGCTTCCAGCCGGCTGAACTTGGCTGGGGCACGCACGAAACCTGGAAGCCCGCGAACGCCAAAAAGCACAAGAAGGGCTGCAAGGCCGCGATCTATCTGGAACAGCCGGGCGCCAACACCCGTGTTCGGACGTGGTGCCCGACACCCGGCGCGCAATATGGCTTCCTGGTCACGCACAATGAGGCGATTTCGATCGCCGACTATTTCTCCGTGCATGACGGCAAGAAGGTCAGCTACCGCCCGACCTGCCACTATGCCTATCATCCGGCAAACGTCGCGGTGCTGTCGCTTCACGAGCTGTTCGGCTCTGCCGGCAAGGTTCAGGAGACCCTGCATGTTCTCGATGAGAGCGAACTGCAGGATGGTATCGATGAACTCGGCGTTCTGCTCTACGGCCACAAGAAAAATGCCTACTGGTACGGCTCTCAGCTGTCCGTAGAGGAAGCTCGGGAGCTTGCGCCGTATCAGAACGCGACGGGTCTGCAGGTGACCTCGGCCGTTCTGGCCGGCATGGTCTGGGCGCTGGAGAACTCGGAGGCCGGTATCGTCGAGACGGACGAGATGGACTACAAGCGCTGCCTCGAGATCCAGTTGCCGTATCTTGGCCCGGTGAAGGGCTATTACACCGACTGGACGCCGCTTGAAGGGCGACCGGGCTTCTACAAGGAAGACATCGACACCAAGGATCCCTGGCAGTTCCGGAATATACTGGTGCGTTGACGCGAAACTCAATTCCTGTTCAATATTGGCCGCCGGGTAACCCCGGCGGCTTTTTTATTGATTTGTGGGTTTCAGGAAGGTTTCGGTTTTCGAAACTTTGTGACCATCACAACATTCCTGAAATATATATTTGCTGAATATGCCTCGCAGGCAGCAATTATGCGATGAGGGCCAGGTGAGACTTGATCAGGAAAGATTGAACGCTGCGATCCGGGGCCTTTATGAAGCGGCGGTCACGCCAGAGTTCTGGAAACCGGCCCTGGAAGAGGTAACCGACGCTCTTCAGGCAAAGAGCTGTCATTTCTTCTCCAACAACCTGGCCGAGGTGCGCGACGATCTGTTTGTTACCGTGCGGATGGATCCGGATTTTCATAAGGACTACATGAACACCTACGCTGCTCTCGACGTCAGATTTCCGCGCATTATGGATGGGCCGATCGGCAAGGTTCTGCACGGGGATCTGCTGTGGACGGAAGAGGAGCGGCTGGCCAGTCCCGTCTATCACGAAAACCTGCTGCCGTTCGAACTCTACGAGGTCACAGGCGCCCAGCTTGCCATGCCCGGCAGGCTAAGCTGGCTCGGCTTTTCGCTCTATGATGAAGAGCCTTGGCAAAAGGATCAACTCGACGCTCAACAACTTGTTCTCGGCCATACACGGCAGGCCTTGCGAATGCACCTGACGCTCGCAGAGGCAAAAGCCAACGCGGACACGCTCGGCGATCTTCTGGCGGCACGCGGACAAGGTGTGATCCTGATCACCGCGGACGGCAGGATCATCTTTGCGAATTCACAGGCGGAAGCCCTGCAGCAGGAGCAGGTTTTCAAAATGAGCAGCCGGGGTCTTGTCTTCCGGGACAGGGGCTTGAACCGGCAACTCGCGCTCGCTCTGGAAGCGCTTCACTTCCGCTCAGGCGTTCCCTCGGGCGAGATCGTCACGCTTACCGAGACCACGGACCATCAGATCGGTGTCCGCTTTCTGCCCGTACCTGGAGGGATCGGTGGAAGCGGCTCTCTGCTGGCAGTCCTGTGTATTCCGCTGCACATGCAGCACGGGCCGGACTCATCGGAGATCAAGCAATTTGCCGGCCTGTTCCGACTGACGCCCTCCGAGGAGCGTGTGGTCGGGGCAATCGCCGCAGGGCAGGATCTGTCACAACATGGCCGCGAACGGAACATCTCGCTTGATACGGCCCGAAAACACCTTAAAAACGCAATGGCCAAGGCCACTTGCCGCTCGCAAAAGGATCTCTTGCGGCTGGTCGAGCGGTTTTGCTTCTTCCGTCTTCGCTGACAAAAGTCCCTGTGGCCTGTAGATTACCTGTCGTCTCCGGCGGGCTGCGCTGCCTTTCCATGTCGTTTTGCGCGGGTTTGCCGGTTTCGCCGCGCCCGGATGTGTTCGGCTGGGTTATGCAGTGTCGCCCGTCACAGGGTTCTGGACATGGGGCAGGTAAGATGAGGACGTACCGGCGCTGCCGACCACTTCAAACGCTGAGGACGACAGTAGCCGTTTAGCGCACCCGCAAAGGGAGTGGCCGATCGCGAAAGAACCGGGCGCCCCATGACGAACAGCCCCCTGCTGACAGGAAAAAAGGACAATAACAGTGCTGACTTCCCCGGAAACGACCTCACAAACGTCCGTGCACCCGCTTGCACCCGAAAGCCGTCACGCCGGAACGACCAGGATCCTGCACTGGATAATTGCTACTCTTGTTCTGGCGACGTGGCCGCTGGGCTATGTCATCAAGTTCGTGAAGAGTGAAGTGTCGCTGGATTTCTACCTGCTGCATGAAAGCTTCGGCTTTCTGGTGCTCTGGCTGATGCTCGTCCGCGTGGGCAACAAGATTGTCGCCCACAAACCGGAAGAGGAAGGGCCCGCCCTGGAGCGGATGGCTGCTGCCACCGTTCACGGGTTGCTCTATCTTTTTCTGATTGTCATGCCGGTGAGCGGATTTCTGGCGACGAATGCGCACGGTTTCCCGCTGAGCTGGTTCGGCATCATCCCTGTCTGGAGCCCGATCGGCAAGTCGCCGGACATTGCCGGAACGCTCTCGGCGATACATTCCTGGAGTGCCTGGGCGCTACTGGTCTTGTTTGCCCTTCACATCGGCGCAGTTGTGTTCCACCACGTTCTGAGGCGCGACCGGACCCTCTACAAGATCCTGTAAAGTTCACTCAGCGGAACAGGTTGGCTGGTCCCGGCCGGAGGCGGGTGTCAGCCGATCAGCCGCACGACCTCCAGCGGCTCGACCCTGCCTTTGACCTGGTGCAGGCCAATCGGACGGCGCTCAAGGGTGCTGTCGAGGCGTTTGGCGATCTCGCCTGAGACGAGGATCACCACGTCGGCACTTGCGTCGATCTCCTTGCCGAGGCTTTCCAGACGGGAGGCGGCATTCACCGTGTCGCCGATCACCGTGTAGTTGACTCGCTCAGGCGCACCGATATCGCCGACGACAAGAGGGCCCATGTGAAGGCCGATGCGGATGCGCACCGGTGCCTCGCCCCGGGCGATGCGTGCCTGATTGTCCGCCCTTATGGCCCGCGCCATTCCGATTGCGGCGCGTGCAGCAGGCTCTGCCGGGTTTTCCAGCCGCTCCGGAGCGCCCCAGAACGCCATGACGCTGTCGCCGATGTATTTGTCGATTGTGCCGCCTTCCTTTGTGATTTCCGCACCCAGCATGGAAAGATGATGGTTCACGAAAGCAGCCGTTTCGGTCGCTGTCATACCTTCGGAGGCGGAGGTGAACCCGGCGATGTCGGTGAACATCACAGCGACCTCCCGTTCCTCCGGCGGTGCTTCCGCACGGCCCTCACGCAGAAGCTTCCGGACGAGCGTTTTCGGCACGTAGCGGCTGAAAGCGGTCAGGCCGCCGACCATGGAGTTGAAGCCGTTGGCCAGATCGTCCAGTTCGCGGACAAAGCTGCCGGGCAAATGCTCCGCGGCGTCCAGTTCCAGATCGGCAACGGCTCGTGCTCCCAGGGCTGCCCGGCGGATCGGCTGGCCTATGCGATGGGCCAGAAAACCGGCGCCGACCAGGGACAGGCCAAGCAGCGCAATGCCGATCAGGATGGCATCGGTCAACTGCTCAAGCGGTTGCTCCAGAATTTCTGCCGGAAAATGAGCGCCAATGGAAAGCGGCAGCCCGGTCGGGCCAAGATCCGGGCTCTGTATGACGACAAATCTCCTTTTGCCAAGGGCATCGTAACCGGCACGCATTTCGTGCCCCGGGCGTATGCCGTAGGCCGATGCATCGACCGGCTCGGTTGATCGCAAGGTTTTCAGAAAGGAGTCCGGGACGTTCTCGAGATCAATCAACGGATGGGTCGGCGACAGAAGGTTGAAAACTTCCGGCAGCGCCGGATGTGCGATCAGGCCGTAACTCTGTGGATTGATCATGAACACCTGAACCAGTCCGGTGGAGATGTCGCTTGTGACCTCCGACAAGCGCTCCATGGACATGGCCATGAGAACCAGCCCCTCGTATGCGCCGCCCTCAGGCCCTGGGGAAAGGATCGGTTGAACGTGGGCAATGTAGGTGTGCTGGCGCTGGGGGTAGAAGGCCGGCCCGGACCAGAAGGGGGCGGTCTTTTTGCTCGAAGAGGATATCAGACCTACAAGCGCGTGGGTTTCGTCGGTTTTGGGCACAAATTGCGGCACAAGAATACCGTCGGCGCGGCCCCGGTCGACCTGTATGAAATTGCCATTCTTGTCGGCAACGATGACAAAGGAGACATGCTCCATGGCCGAAAGCACGCCGAACATATATTCGGCGACCTCCTGCGGGCGGCTCATCAGGATGCTGCCGGAGGCCAGGGCGTCCACGGTAAAGGAACTGGCTTCCTCCACCGCTTCGATCTGGGCGGCGAAAGCCTGGTCCAGGGAATGCATGCCCGAGTTGATCAGCGATCCGCCCAGGTTGCGCACCACCTTTTCGGATGTTGCTGCCTGAACGATCAGCACAAGCGCTGCGGTCATGAAGACAAAACCGCCGATAACCGTCGTGAGTGTCGGCGTGATGTGAAGGCGCCTGTTGAGGGGCAAGTGTCTGGCCTGCGGACTGAATTTCAATTCATTACCCATACCGCGATAACGTCTTGAGGCAAAGCGCGGGGAAATCGGCCAAACGGGTAACTGCAAGGATCATCGACGGCGGCGGGTTAGCCGCGCAAACGGACTACTTCGACCGCTTCCGATTTGCCTTTGACCTTGTGCGGACCAATGGCCTCCTGATCGATCGTGCTGTCGAGGCGTTTGGCGATCTCGCCTGAGACGAGGATCACCACGTCGGCACTTGCGTCGATCTCCTTGCCGAGGCTTTCCAGACGGGAGGCGGCATTCACCGTGTCGCCGATCACCGTGTAGTTGACTCGCTCAGGCGCACCGATGTCGCCGACCACAAGCGGGCCCATGTGAAGGCCGATACGGATGCGCACCGGTGCCTCGCCCCGGGCGATGCGTGCCTGATTGTCCGCCCTTATGGCCCGCGCCATTCCGATTGCGGCGCGCGCAGCAGGTTCTGCCGGGTTTTCCAGCCGCTCCGGAGCGCCCCAGAACGCCATGACGCTGTCGCCGATGTATTTGTCGATGGTGCCGCCTTCCTTTGTGATTTCCGCACCCAGCATGGAAAGATGATGGTTCACGAAAGCAGCCGTTTCGGTCGCCGTCATGCCTTCGGAGGCGGAGGTGAAGCCGGCAATGTCGGTGAACAGCACCGCGACCTCCCGTTCCTCCGGCGGGGCATCTGCTCTGCCTTCGCGCAGGAGTTTGCGAACGAGTGTCGCCGGAACGTAGCGGTTGAAGGCTTTCAAGCCGCCGACCATGGCATTGAAGCCCTTGGAGAGATCATCCAGCTCCCGGATGATGCTGGTGGGCAGGGGGGATACAGCCTCAAGGTTCAGGTCTGCCACTTCTCTGGCTGCAACCGAAGCCCGTTGCACCGGCCTTGCGATCCGCCGTGCCAGCAAAACCGCGCCCAGCAGGGACAGGACAAGCAGTCCGCCGCCCACAAGAAGCGCCATCAGCAATTGCCTGAGCGGCTGATCCAGGTACTCGGCAGGAAAATGCACGCCAATCCTGACCGGAAGCCCCAGCAGGTTTTTGTTCTTCTGCTCCAGGATCACGAACCGTTTGGCGCCGTCTGGATCAGTGCCGGAATAGATGTCGAGGGCCTCGGAAATGTCGAAGGACGCCTTGTCCACCTTCGGCATATCGTTGAACCCGGCCAGAAAGGCATCGGGAAGCCGGGTGACATCGAGCAGCGGCATATCCTTGCTTAGGTCGCCAAAGGACTTGTGAAGGTCCGGATGGGCGACGATTTCGTCCGATCCCTCCTTCATCAGGAACACGGTTATGTCGTCCGTGGAAACATGCCAGGTGATTTCGGACATTCTGTCGAGTGACATGCCGATCATCAGGCTGCCACGATAGGTCTTTCCCTCATGGAGCGGGCGCACGAAGACGTAGTAGGTGTGCTCCCGGTTCGGCATATAGAACGGCTCGCTCCAGAAAGCGCCTGTCTGTGTCTTGGCGCGTTCCGACAGGGGCACGAGGATCGGGATATCCTTCGCCAGGTTGACGTCGCCGCCCAGCAGCTTGCCATCCGCATCGCCCCTGTCGACATCGACGCCCTGGCCGTTTTCATCCACCAGCACAAGAAAGGACACCTGCTCCATGGGGGCAAGCGCACCATAGAGATAGGACAGGACGAGGTCCGGATCGTCGAGCGGCAGCTCCTTGCGCTGATAGGTCAACCGGGTGAATTCGGCGGTTTCGGTGACGGCGTGCAGTTGCTCGACAAACGCGGTTTCCGCTGCATCCATACCGATGTCGACCAGTTCGCCGCCCATTCGCCTGACGACTTCCGATGAGGTGACAGCCTGTATGATCAGGATGGCGGCCGCAGTTATCAGCACAAAGCTGCCGATGACGGTCGCAAGGGTCGGCGTGATGAAGAGTTTCCTGCGTGCTGCCACTGTGACGTCCTGTTCGTGCGCTATTTCGTCTTCATTTATGGGTCCACACCCCAGGCTCGTATCTGTTTCAAATTACGCGCCGCGGAGCAACCGGGGAGCATCTCCGAGCTCCAGAAACCTGCCTCAAATGCAAAAAAGACCCGCACGGCCGATGCCGTGCGGGTCTCATGAAACGATGCCTTGAAAGGCGCGTCAGGTGGTTTTTTCCGCCCGGTCAAACCTATGACCGTAGTCCACGGCGATTTCGTAGTCGGGGTCTTCAAGAACCGAGACTTCAACAAGATTCCCGGCCTTGTCCAGAAGCTTCTTGCAGTCCGGAGACAGATGGCGCAGGTGCAGGCGCTTGCCGGCTGCGAGGTACTTCGAGGCCAGTGCATCGATCGCTTCCAGGCCGGAATGATCGACCACGCGGCTATCGATGAAGTCCACGACAACGTCTTCAGGGTCGTTCAGCGGATCGAACAGGTCGGTAAAGCCGGTGGCGGAGCCGAAAAACAACGGCCCGCTCAGACGGTAGACCTTCCAGCCTTCCTTGCTGGTGCCGATGCGGGCCCGGATGCGGCTGGCGGCGTTCCAGGCATAGGCGAGCGCGGAGATAATCACGCCGACAACGACAGCGACCGCAAGATCCGAGTAGACGGTGACGCAGGTGACGATGACCATCACGAGCGCGTCGATCGGCGGGATCTTGTGCATGATCTTCAGGCTGGTCCAGGCGAAGGTGCCGATCACGACCATGAACATCACACCGACCAGCGCCGCGACCGGGATCTGTTCGATCAGCGGTGAAGCGATGACAATGAAGGACAGCAGGAAAAGAGCTGCGGAAATGCCGGAGATCCGGGTGCGTGCACCGGATTTCACGTTGATCATGGATTGGCCGATCATGGCGCAACCGCCCATGCCGCCGAAGAAACCGGTCACCACGTTTGCCGTGCCCTGCGCAAGGCATTCCTTGGAAGCACCGCCTTTGGTGCCGGTCAGGTCGGCCACCAGGTTCAGCGTCAAAAGGGACTCGATCAAGCCGATGGCAGCCAGGATCACGGCATAGGGAAGGATGATCTGCAATGTGTCGAGCGTCAGCGGCACCATGGGAATGTGGAACTGGGGCAGTCCGCCGGAAATCGAGGCCAGATCGCCGACCGCGCGGGTGTCGAGATTGAAGCCAAGCACGAGCCCGGAGACAACGAGAATGCCCGCCAGCGGCGCGGGAAAGGCCGATGTGATCTTGGGCAGGAACCAGATGACGGCCATGGTGAGCGCGATCAGGCCGAGCATCAGATAAAGCTGAGAGCCCGTCATCCAGGTCAGTCCGCCGGAGCCATCGGGAACCTTGAACTGGCCGAGCTGCGCAAGGAAGATGACGATGGCCAGGCCGTTGACGAAGCCGAGCATGACCGGGTGAGGGACCATGCGAATGAACTTGCCCCACTTCAGCAGGCCCACAACGATCTGGATCAGGCCCATCAGCACCACGGTAGCGAAGAGGTATTCCACACCGTGCAGGCTGACGAGGGAGACCATCACCACGGCGAGGGCGCCGGTCGCGCCGGAGATCATGCCGGGGCGTCCACCGATGCAGGCGGTGATCAGGCCGACAAAGAATGCCGCATAGAGACCCACCAGCGGATTGACGCCCGCAACAAAGGCGAATGCCACGGCTTCGGGGACAAGCGCCAGGGCGACGGTCAGCCCGGCGAGGAGTTCGGTTTTGATGCGGGACGCATCCATTTTCAACGGTTGTTCAGGCGCAACGGCCTCCGCGCGTGCTGACACGGGCTGCTCCGGATATTTGGTGTGGTTTTTAGGTCAGCGCCAATCCATGCCCGGATTTCCACTTTTGACCTGGATCAAGTTGCCATCTTCTAATCGATTTTTTGCAATGCAGCAAGGCAGGCTACTGAGGAACTGGCCTGCGTTGTTCAGAGTTCTTGCAGCCTGAAGGGAGATTGCGTGAGATCCTCGGGCAGTAGAAACCGAAAAAGTGGATGTCTTCTCCAGGTGGACTGCAGGTGGAAAGGCTATAGCTTCTCCACTTTATTGTATGTTTTCGCGGAACATTCTTAATCTGCTTTCGAGGCGCGTCTGGTCAAACAAAT
The DNA here is from genome assembly GCF_000168975.1 of Roseibium aggregatum IAM 12614. Lineage (GTDB taxonomy): Bacteria > Pseudomonadota > Alphaproteobacteria > Rhizobiales > Stappiaceae > Roseibium > Roseibium aggregatum. The sequence continues at coordinate 37,779 of NZ_AAUW01000026.1, read as the reverse complement.
ATCATCTCGTTCTTATCGTTCGAAAATCTGCTCTTTTAATTTGCAGTTTCCATTTTCTGTTGCCGCGTCGGCAATTGACGCGTGGGTGGGCTGGTCTCGCTCCGCAGGGCCGGCTCCGAAAGCTGTACGGACGCGCCAGTCACATACACGTTTTTGGATATTCTCATTAGAATTTACCACCGCAATGCAATCAGGTTGCAAACCCCGCAAATTGTCCCGTAGGGTCATTGCATCAGATGTTGGATTGCTGAGGACGTGGCCGCAGTCAAACTGCAGATGTTGAACGAACTTGTCATGGCAGCAGCTCAAGGAGGCGCAATGCATCGGCTCATCTTCTGCTCCATGTTGAGCGTTTTTCTTTTTATCTCCAGCGCCCGGGCTGAGGAAGTTCTTAGACTATCCGGTTTTGAAGCTCCCAATCTGACGCCCGTTGCAGAGAAAATCCTCGCCAAGGCCTATTCCGAACTCAGCATTCGAATTGAAACAGTCATAAGCAACCCGCAAAGGGCGCTGCTGGATGCAGCTTCCGGCAAGACCGATGGTGAACTGGTTCGGGTGAAGGCCGTCGGAGCCGACCACAGCAGCCTGTTGCGCGTCGATGTGCCGGTTATTGTGGCGCGTACCTTTGCCTATGCGAACAAGCGTCAGCTTCGTGGCAAGTCTTTCAAGCAACTCCGGCATTTGCGGGTCGGCCATGTCTCCGGTGCGCGGTTCGCCGCGGAACTGGCAGACGGGTTTGCCGAGATCTGGACTGCCGACACTGCGGAACAATTGTTCGAAATGCTACGGCGTGACCGCGTCGATCTCGTCATTGCCGGGGAAGGCACCGCACGTCGCGTCATTCGGGACAAAAAGCTGGAGGGTGTTTTTCCGTTAAGGCCGTCTTTGCACGAGGTCGCGTTCTATCACTATCTGCATGAAAAACATGTCGATCTGGTGCCAAAGATCGAAGCCGTTCTGCGAAGGATGCTTTCCGTGCCGGCGGGTGAGGAAACCGATGAGGCGGAGGAAATGGCACCGGGGCAGGATGGCAATGTTCTGCACAGGACCGGCTGGAGCTGACGAACCAAGGCCTCCGCTGCGCCTCCTCCGGCGTTTACCAGCAACCCGTTCAGATGAAAAAGCTCGACGGCACACGCGGCTGGGATTAGAACCGGCAAAAGACGCTCGGGAGGAACCATGAAGCCGACCAATCCGGTCTTCACCGGCATTGCCACTACTGTTTTCGAGACGATGTCGCGGCTTGCCATGGCGCATGGCGCGGTGAACCTCGGACAGGGGTTCCCGGATGTCGACGGGCCTGCGGATATCCGGCAGGCTGCTGCCGATGCGCTGCTGCAGGGCCCGAACCAGTATCCGCCCATGCTGGGGTTACCGGACCTGCGCCAGGCCGTTGCAGAGGCCAATCGCCGCTTCTACGGTCTGGAGGTCGATCCGCAGACCGAAATCATGGTCACGTCCGGAGCCACTGAAGCGCTGGCGGATTGCATCTTCGCGCTGGTGTCGCCGGGGGACGAAGTCGTTCTGATCGAGCCGCTCTACGATTGCTATCTGCCGCTGGTGAAACAGGCCGGTGGCATCCCGGTGCGCGTCAGGGTGACCCCGCCGAACTGGTCCCTCGATGCAGATGCGCTTCGCGCGGCTTTTTCCGACAAGACCAAGGCGGTCCTGATCAACAACCCGATGAATCCGACAGCGAAGGTGTTTTCGGATCAGGAGCTGGAGTTGGTCGCGTCTCTCTGCCGGCAGTACGATGCCTATGCGATCTGTGACGAAGTCTATGAGCATCTCGTCTTTGACGGACGCCGGCACAGGCCGCTGATGACGCTGGACGGCATGCGCGAACGCACTGTGCGGATCGGCTCCGCGGGCAAGACTTTCTCTCTGACCGGCTGGAAGGTGGGCTATATCACCGGTCCGGCCGCGTTGATGGACCCGATTGCCAAGGCGCACCAATGGGTGACATTCACCACACCGCCTCACTTGCAGAAGGCTGTTGCCTATGGGTTGCGCAAGGACGACAGCTATTACGAGGGATTGGCGCAAGACCTGGCGGCAAAACGCGACCGCATGGCGGCAGGTCTCGCGGACCTCGGCTTTTCCGTTCTGCCTTGCAACGCGACCTACTTCCTGACGTGCGGATTTGAAGGACTGGGGCTTGGCCGAAACGATGTCGAGGCATGTGAAACCCTTGTCACCGCCGCCGGCGTTGCGGCTGTCCCCGTGTCTGCCTTCTATGGTTCGGACGCGCCTTCGGGCTATATTCGCTTCTGTTTCTGCAAGCAGGATGCCGTGATTGACGAGGCGCTGTCCCGTCTTGCCGCATTTTTGACTGCGGCCCGCGCCGAATCCGCTTAGCCTGACATTATGAAACCCTGGAAATGAGAAACTTCATGGACAATCCGGCTCTGGTCGACGTTACCCGCGGCTCTGTGATCGAAAGCCTGCATCGGGGCAGCATCGCAATTGTCGATAGCGCCGGAAAGCTCGTTTTCGGTATCGGCAATGTGGATGCCCGCGTATTTCCGCGCTCCGCCATCAAGGCGCTTCAGGCCTTGCCTTTGGTGGAATCGGGCGCTGCAGAAGCGCTTGATTATTCCGACGCGGAACTGGCGCTTGCCTGCGCCTCGCACAATGGCGAAGAAGTTCATGCCAATTCGGCGCGGGTCATGCTGATAAAAGCTGGCCTTGCGGAAGATCATCTGGAATGCGGCCCGCAGTGGCCGCAGCGCATGGAAGATGCCGCCAAACTGATCCTTGCAAATGAGACGCCCTGCGGCCTTCACAACAATTGCTCTGGCAAACACGCCGGTTTCCTTGGTCTGGCCAAGGTCATGGGGGTCGAGACGCGTGGCTATGTGAATGCGGATCATCCCGTGCAGCGTGAAGTTCGCAACGTGATGGAGCAGATGACCGGGGATACTCTGTCGGAAGATGTGTGCGGCACGGATGGTTGCTCAATCCCGACTTACGCTTCGCCTTTGCGCAGCTTCGCCCGTGCCTTCGCAGCCTTCGGGACCGGCGAGGGACTGGAGCCGCTGCGGGCCGAGGCCGCGGAACGGTTGTTCGATGCCTGCATCAACGAGCCTTACATGGTCGCCGGCACAGATCGTTTCTGCACTCGGGTGATGGACGCTTTCCGTGGCCGAGTCTTTGTGAAGACCGGCGCTGAGGGCGTCTTCTGCGCGTCCATTCCGGAGCTTGGCTTCGGCGTTTCGCTGAAATGCGACGACGGCGCGACCCGAGCGTCCGAAGTGATGATGGCAACCGTTCTTGAGGCGATGCTGGAGCTCAATGACGACGAGGCTGCTTTGCTCGACGGACTGGTCAACCCGCCGATCCTGACCCGGGTCGGTATCCAGGCCGGTCATATCAAGCCGCGTGAAGAGTTTCTGACAGAGTTGAAGGCGGCATTGCCCTGAGATATCCGGCCTTAGCTGGCCAGTTCACAAACCTCCCCTTGAAGGGTCGCAAACGCGGCGTCTCACAGGAGGGGCCAAACATTCGAGGAAACGGGCTGCATTCGTGACGGACGCGATGGTCCTTCTCGAATGCGGGTGTGGTCAGGATCTTCCGTTACTTAAAGGTCCTTCGACATCAAAACCTTGTTGCCATTTCTTTCCATTTCACTCCAGCCAAGATGGGTGTAGAGCGCGATATTCTCCGGCATGCCTATATGGGTTGCCAGATGCATCGCGCGCGCCCCGTTCTTCCCGGCAAATGCCTCGGCCGCTTCGATCAGACGTCGGCCGACGCCCCGGCCCTTGACGTCCGGATCGACGGCAAGGTTCATCAGATGTGCGCTGGTACCGCTGAGACCCAAAATGGCGCAGCCGATGATCCTGTCCGCGAATTCGGCGACGAAGACATGGTTCTGTGAGATGTCTGCGGCGATGCCGGCGGAGACGTCGGGCAAGTCCGGCAGGGTTGATTTTACCGGTGCATAGGCTGCGTCGATGCACGCTTTCAGGCGCGGTGCGTCTTGCAATTTCGCCCTGCGGATGGCTGGTTGAGCGCTTGTTTTTGTCACTGGAGTATTCTCATGGCCCATCGTCCCGGTCTGTCCTTCCACTTTACTCATGCGATAACCCGTACGCCTGCCGACAGTGTGGCCGACGGTATCCGGGCGGTGGATACTGGCAACCCGAGCGGCGAGAACTTCCGGGCAGAACATGAGCTTTATGTGCAAGCGTTGCAAGAAGCGGGACTGACCGTCGACGTTCTGCCACCGCTGGAAGCTTTTCCGGACAGCTGCTTTGTCGAAGACCCGGCTTTCTGTCTGCCGGAAGGGGCTATTCAGCTGCGGCCGGGCGCGGCCAGCCGTGCTGGGGAAGGCGCTGAGATCCGCGCCGCGCTGGAAAGCCGGTTCGGCAAGGTTGTCGAACTGCCGGGTACCGGTCATGTCGATGGCGGCGATATCCTTATGCTGGATGATGTCATCCTGATCGGCCTGTCCGCCCGTACCGATCGGGAAGGCGCTGATGCCTTTGCCGGACTGCTGGGCGAATGGGGGTACAAGGCTGAAGTTTGCGAAACGCCGGAAGGCGTGCTGCATTTCAAGACGGCCTGCTCCACCCTTGGAGATGGCGTTATCCTGGCGACCAAGGTGATGGCGGACAGCGGCTTTTTCGGCGACCGTGAAATCGTGGTCGTGCCGGAAGGCGAAGACTATGCTGCTAACGTCATCCGCGTGAACGATGTGGTGATGGTGCCGGAAGGCTATCCGAAAACCCAGGCTGCCATCGAGGCGGCCGGTTTTACAACCGTCATTCTGCCGACCCACGAAGCCCGCAAGGTCGATGGCGGCCTGTCCTGCCTGTCGCTGCGGTTTGCGCTGGACTGATTGCTCACGATCTTTGCGAGGTCTGAAACCCGTTCATCTCGATCCTGGGAACGCGCGGAAGCGCGATCTCCTTGGTCATGCCATGGCTCATCATGGCATCCGCGCCGTTCCGTTTCTGCCTGAACGGCCTTCGTTTGAGGCGCTGTCACGGCATGGATTGCAGGGTCAAGCCCTGCGATGACGGGGATTGAGAAGTGGTCGGCCTTTTGGCTTAAGATGCGTATTGCGCTGGCTGGATCTAAGCCTTGAGCGTTTCCATCCCCCTCGTCACGCCATGGCTTGACCATGGCATCCACGCCGGTGCGTTTCTGCTTGAGCGGCTTTCGTTCGAGGCGCTGTCACGGCATGGATTGCAGGGGCCAGCCCTGCAATGACGGGGATTGAGAAGTGGCCTGTCTTTTGGCTTAAGATGCGTATTGCGCTGGCTGGATCTAAGCCTTGAGCGTTTCCATCCCCCTCGTCATGCCATGGCCTGACCATGGCATCCACGCCGGTGCGTTTCTGTTTGAGCGGCCTTCGTTCGAGGCGCTGTCACGGCATGGATTGCAGGGGCCAGCCCTGCAATGACGGGGATTGAGAAGTGGCCTGTCTTTTGGCTTAAGATGCGTATTGCGCTGGCTGGATCTAAGCCTTGAGCGTTTCCATCCCCCTCGTCACGCCATGGCTTGACCATGGCATCCACGCCGGTGCGTTTCTGTTTGAGCAGCCTTCGTTCGAGGCGCTGTCACGGCATGGATTGCAGGGGCCAGCCCTGCAATGACGGGGATTGAGAAGTGGCCTGTCTTTTGGCTTAAGATGCGTATTGCGCTGGCTGGATCTAAGCCTTGAGCGTTTCCATCCCCCTCGTCACGCCATGGCTTGACCATGGCATCCATGCCGATCCGTTTCCACTTGTACGGTTTTTACCTTAGGCCTGGAGGAAGCGGTCGCCGGCAAGTCTTGGAGGATGAGCGTGTTTTGCGGTCAGGCAGCCACCTGATTGCCGTGAACGGTGAGATTGCTGAATTCAGAAACATCGTTCAGTTCGCCTGTTGCTTTTTCGAGCCAGCGGAAGCCGTTGATGGCGCCTTGTTTCGAGCCCTGGACGATGTTGTTTGTGATCACGGCGGCGCCCGCCCCGTCGACCACGGTAACGGCAATGCCGGTGCCGCAGTCCCGGATCACGTTCTGGGAGGCTGCGATGTTGCGCATGTAGGGGCCCCAGCCGAGCATCAGGCCGAATTTCGGCGCGCCTTCGACCACATTGCCGGTCAGCGTTGTGTCCGCTTCAACCGCGATGCCGATGCCGAAGCCGGCGACTTCCGGCGGATAGGGGCCTTCCTTCTTGATGTTGCGGATCAGATTGCCGGAACAGACCGCCAGGTGGCCGCCATCCATGAAGTTGGCGATGGATATGCCGATCGTGCCACCGTCGACGATATTGTTGGCAATGATCGCTCCCTGAAAGCCGAATTCGGAATAGATCGCGGTTTCGCCGGAACGAAGACAGGAATTGCCGATGATCTGGACGTTGGAGCCGGCATTGGAGCGGATCGCTGAGAAAGCGCAGTCCGCGACACGGTTGTTGGAAACCATGACGCCATGGGCGCGGAAGACATTGATACCGTTGCCGAACTGACCGGTGCCGCCGTAGCGGGCGCCGATGCGCTCCACCCGGTTGCCGCAAACGATCGTGCCGTCTTCCCCTTCACGCCAGCGGTGCACCCAGATGCCGCCATTGGCACAGTCGGCCACCGTGTTGCCGGTGATGGCAAGGCCCTCGGCCTCGTTCGAGCGCAGGCCGGCTTCGGCAGCACCGGAAATCCGGCAATTTTCGACACGGCCTGAACAGCGGTCCAGCAAAAGCCCCATCTTGGAAGAACCGGTGATCTCGCAATTGTCCAGCGTGACGTTCCTGACGCCGATGAAATGGAGCAGTCCTTCGGTGAAATCGCCGATGGAGCGATTGGCGCCGTCGAAGGTTATGCCGGTCAGGCCGACGTTGGACACGTCCTCGGCGCGGATCAACTGGCCGCCACCACCCTGATAGACAAGCCGTGTCCTGCCGGGAACGCCCACAATCAACGTGCCGGAAGGCAGGCGCAGGTTGGCGACCGGGTAGGTGCCGGCTGGGAGGAACAGGGCGCGGCCACGCTCGACTGCCCGGTTGACGGCATTTTGAAACTGGGCGCTTTGGTCGTCGGCGGCATTGGGCAGAAGACCAAGTTCCTGGGAATCAATAGAGCCGCGCAGGTCGGCAACCTTCATCTGGGCCGTGGCGACTGTCCCGGAAAGACACAAAGCTGTCCCGGCTAGAAACGCGCGGCGGTTCAGTTTCGAAAGGTTACGTGTCATCGGTCCGGCCAATTGCTCGCTTGCGTCCCGGATTGGGATGCGTCTCAGGTATCTGTGGTTGAAAACGCAAGAGCCGTGCCGGATTGACCTTCGGGCAACAGTTGAGAGGGCACATAAAAAACCGGCCAGGCACAAGGCCTGGCCGGTCAGTTAACCGATCTACAGGGGCAGAAGAGACCGGTCAGAGGCTGCTCGGGTCGACTTTTTCCAGACCCACCCAGTTTTCATCGGCCTTGGTGATGAAGCCCGGGATGTCCTTGTTCCAGCGTTGCTGGATCGACGGCGCGAGGTTGAGGTAAAGCTTGTTGTCGACGATCTTCCACAGGTCCGGATCACCATCGACCTTCACGCCCATGGCAGCGCCAAAGGCACAGAAACCGCCGTATTGCGGCAGGTACTTTTCCGGGTTCTGCTTGAAGAGTTTACGGTTTTCTTCAGAGGCGAAGCGGTAGGTGGCGCCGTTATGGACTTCGGTGATGGAGATATCACCGTCCTGCGGAGCACCATTGACGAAATAGGAGACCGGGTCGACACCGCGAAGGGCGAGGCCCGTTATGGTGGCGTTGACATCGAAACCGGCGCCGAAGGCGCTGGAAACCAGACCGGTGACAACGACAAGAGCCGCGACCGAGCCGCGAATGAAGTTTGCAAACATTTAGAAACACTCCCGAGGGGTTGAACTTGTCCGGCGAAGAGGTGCTCAAGCGATGGTGAAATCGGAACCGATTGGTTCCTAATCGGCCGCACTTGACCAACCCTGCCGGTGGTTCCTACATAGAGTTAGGAACCGAATGGTACAAAACACAAGCGCGTGACACTCTGTTGAGGATTTCGTGAAGCGGCTTGACGGGAGACAGAATGGCAAGACCACGGGAATTCGATGCCGATGAGGCACTGGAAAAGGCCATGGAACTGTTCTGGGACGTTGGCTACGACGAAGCCTCTCTGTCCGAGCTGCTTGGTGCCATGGAGATCACCAAGGGCTCTTTTTACAAGGCCTTCCAGGACAAGCAGTCGGTCTATCTGGCAACGCTCGACAGGTATAACGATCAGGTGGTCAGCAACACCGTCGCCTTCCTGGGCGACCCGGCAGAAGGCACGGGTGGGGACCGCATCCTCGCCCTGTTCGGTCGCATCGCCGATCTCGCGCAGAAGGAGGGGGACAGGCTGGGCTGCTTTTTGTGCAATGCCCTGGTCGACAAGGCAGGTGGGGCCGAGGCGGAAGCAAAGCTGCAGGCCATGACCAGACGTCTGGAAAACGGATTTTACCGCGCGCTTCAGGATGATGGGCTTGAGGAAACGGAAGCACGCGGCACAGCACGCGGCATTCTGACGGCCTACTTCGGTCTGCGGGTTCTCGGCCGGGCGGGCCTATCCGCCGACATGGCGTCCGACTGCATCCGCCAGGTCGAGCGGATGCTTGGGCGTATGCGTTGAGGCGGGGTCAGGAGCAGGTGGTTTGTTGCGGCTCGGGGTCTTTGAAGTCCTGAAATACTGAATTTCCGGAAGCCAAATACCACCTCATCCTGAGGAAGCACGAAGTGCTGTCTCGAAGGATGGGCGACACATTCCGGAGCAAGCGGCCCATCCTTCGAGACGGGCTTTCAGCCCTCCTCAGGATGAGGGAGAAGGGATGAGGGGAAAGTTCTTCAGGAGTGTGAGCCGAGCCCCCCTATCGCAAGCGCCTTGCCAGTTCCCGAAGTATCCTCACAGCGGCTTCCTCGATGACGGGGTAGGCCGGTCTTGTGTCGCGCGGGCCTTTTGGCAACGCGGGAACATGAACGAAGATGCTGGCGATGCCCGAGCCGATCGAATCCCATAGCGTTGCGTTGCAGAGATAGGTTCCGGCATTGGTGGAAAGCCGCGCCGGCGCGCCGGCGGCAAGAGCTGCATCGCGCAGGGCTGCAGCGGGCAGGATTGAATGCCGCGAGCGTTCTTGTGAAACCGCCAGTTCTGGCCTCACCGGTGCCTTGCCCAGGGCATCGGGGCGCACGCGTACGGCCTTGTTGACGGCCCTTGTTTCAATGTTGATGGTTCGCCGCGTGCCGTCGACGCCGAAATGCACGATGGCGTCCGGCAAAAGGGTCGTGCGCAGCCGGTCGGTGACCTCTTCACGCCCCGCCCAGGTGGTCGGCAGGACATGAAAGACGAAGTCGACACCGGACTGATGTGCGCCCATGCGCTTGGCCAGCCGCCGCATAAGCCGCTCCGTCGGATTGACGGGCGCCCCGGGGAACGGCGAAAAGCCGGTGACCAGAACGGTCTTGCGATCAGATGTCTTCATTCGCCAAGCCCCATCAAGGTGGCCAGTTCATCGACTGCGAGCGAAACGGCCGTCTTGCCACCGCGCACTTCTTCTTCCAGCGATTTGAGACGCTCGGCCGTGCGGGTGTTCGTTGTGAGCGCTTCCATCATGCGCTGCTGAAGCATGTCCCACATCCAGGCGACCTGCTGGCGGCTGCGTTTTTCATGCCATTCACCGCTGGCCTGCGTGCGCTCGCGGTAGACGGTGATCTGATCCCACAGGTGATCCAGGCCCTCGTTGGCAAGGCCGGACACCGTAATGACGGGCGGCGTCCACGTTGGCGACTTGGGGGCCAGAATATGCAGGGCGGCACGGTAGTCCGAGGCCGCGGCGCGTGCACGGTTTGCACCGTCGCCGTCTGCCTTGTTGACGGCGATCATGTCGGCGATTTCAAGAACTCCCTTCTTGATGCCCTGAAGCTCGTCGCCGGCACCGGGCAGCATCAGGACCAGGAAGAAGTCGACCATGTCGGCAACCGTCGTTTCCGATTGGCCGATGCCGACAGTCTCCACCAGGATCACATCGTAGCCGGCCGCCTCGCACAACAGCATGGTTTCCCGCGTCTTTGCGGCAACCCCGCCGAGGGTACCGGCGGAGGGCGAGGGGCGGATGAAGGCATTCGGGTCGACGGCAAGCTGCGCCATGCGCGTCTTGTCGCCGAGGATCGACCCTCCGGTGCGGGTGGAGGAGGGATCGACCGCCAAAACGGCAACCCTGTGCCCGGCCGCCGTCAGGTTGGACCCGAGCGTATCGATGGTGGTAGACTTGCCGACGCCCGGCACTCCGGTAATCCCGACCCTGAGCGCGTTGCCCGTCAGAGGCAGCAGGTCCTGGATCAGGTGCTGGGCCAGGCGGCGGTGCTCGCGCTTGCGCGACTCCACAAGCGTGATGGAGCGGGCCAGCGCCGCGCGCTGTCCGGCTTTCAGACCGTCCGCCAGCTTGGCGGGGTCGAGATTTCGTGCCGTTGTCGTCATGCCTCAAGGTGTTAGCGCAGGATTCGGCAAAGGTCACTGTCGCCAAAGGGTGAAGACGCATCGATGATGCATCCGTAAGCCGCTCCCCCCGCGCCGAACGGCATGGAAACATTGAACCCCGCAGGCAAAAACGTGTTAGATACACGCCACTTCGATGCAATTCATTTTTGGTGCTGCATGACACCCTTGTCTTATCTGAAAGCCCCGTTCTGGGTTCTGGGTCTCGCCGGAACCGACAAGTCCCCGCGCAAGAACCCGCTGCTGGGCAGCGAGCGGCTGAATACCTGGGGGCTGCACAAGAAACGGGTGAAACTCGCTGCCGATCTGGCCGCGCACAGACGCGCGAAGCTGGCACATCTGGTGGACCGGGAGCAGCAGGCGTTCTTCGATGAAAACGGCTATTTCCTGGTCAAGGACTTCCTGCCGGAGGAAACGTTCCGCCAGCTCAAGGAAGAAGTGTTCAACCAGCCATTCGAATCGCGGGAGATGCGTCAGGGGCAGGCGGTGACACGGATGACCCTTCTGCCGCCGGACGTGCTGCGCAGAAACGCGGCGTTGGCTACGGCTGTGCGCGATCCGCGCGCGATCAACATGATCCGCTATGCCGCCTCACAGGGTGGGCAGCCGCTCAACTTCATCCAGACGGTTCTTGTCGAACCGCTGAAGGTGAAGAAAAAGGACCCGCAGTCCGATGCTCACGCCGACACGTTCCACGCAACGTCCAAGGCCTGGCTGTTCCTGCAGGATGTCGGCGAGGAGGATGGACCGTTCTTCTTTGTGCCGGGCTCGCATAAACTCACCAAGGAGCGGCTGGAATGGGAGTATGAATGCTCCCTGACCGCGGCCAAGGACCTGAGGTCCCACCATGCCAGCGGCTCGTTCCGCATCAAGGCGGATGAGCTTGCCTCCCTGGGCCTGCCGCAACCAAAGAAGATGGCCGTGCCGGAAAACACGCTGATCGTGGCCGATACCTTCGCCTTCCACGGCCGCACGCCGTCGGACAAGCCGACTGTACGTTCAGAAATCCACTGGCACATGCGCCGCAACCCGTTCCTGCCGTGGACCGGCGGCGACATCAAGGCACTGCCGGGTCTCAAGGATCGCGGTATGCCAGTGTTGATGGATCTTGCCGATGTTGCGGAAAAGACCCTGAAACAGCGCAACGTCTGGCGCAAGGTCGGCGAAGTCATGGTCCGCTCCCAGCCGCATGTGTGAGGGCTGAGGTGAGCCGGTATAGGCTTGCAGTACTTTCTAGCGCCACCTGATATTCACAGATGTCACTTCACAAACGGCCTCATCCTGAGGAAGCGCGATAGCGCTGTCTCGAAGGATGGGCGGCAAGCACCTACCTTTGCGGCCCATCCTTCGAGACGGACCTGACGGTGCTCCTCAGGATGAGGGGGAAATTGGGGGCGTTCTGTCGGAATGAGCCTAGCCGGTCGTAACCGTCAGCTCTTCGGTGTCCAGAGGATCCGCTGGAGCTGGGCATCGAACAGGTCGTTTTCGGCCGGCAGGCGGTCGAACGGGCCGCCGTAGCCCGGGATTGCGTAGACCAGTTCCACGTTCGGGTGGCCATCGGAATGGCAGATTGCCATGCCGCGCCAGAGGTTCTGGCCAACGCGGCAATCAGCACGCGAGGAGCCGATTTCGGAAAAGGTCATGCCGATCCGTTCGCCGTTCGGGCCCTGAAGATGATGGGTCACACCGTGGACGGTGCGGACCTTGCCGTTCTGTCCCTTGAAGACCTGCAACACCTGAAACCCGTCGCTGTTGAAAGCGGCCAGAGCCCATTCGGTCGAATTCTCGTTGGCTGTCTGGATGCCTTCGGTGGTGAAACCGGGCAGGGCGGCCTCGATGGCTTTCTGGCCGTATTGGGTCTCACCGGTAATGCCACCGACATGATCTTCTGAGATCTGCACCAGGGTGATGTCGGAGGTTCTGACCAAGCGCCCGGATGTGCCGTCCAGATCTGACGTCGGGGCGCAGGCCGCTCCTGTAAGTGCGAAAAGGCAGGCAAGACCGATGGCAGTTAGACGCATATTGATACTCGGGCTGATTTGTCTGCGCCGAAGTGCGCAGAAGCGATACGGGATTTACCAAGTAACGTCTTGTTTGCAAAGAGAGCGATGACCCCTGTGGACAGTTCCGGGCTTGGCCCGGCAAGTGCCGCAAGGGCTTCAAGGCCTTTGCATTTTCTTGCCTGTCAGGTTTCGTCCCGGTTGATCCATTTGGGGGCGGAAGGCGGCGCATAGTTCTCAAACTGGCGGATCATATCCAGCGGAGAACTGGCGATCTGCACCATGTCGCGCATCACCTGTTTGGTGAAACCCTGCTCGGTCTGGTGGTCGAGGAAGGTGACCAGGTGATCGTAATAGCCTTCGGCATTGAGGAAACCGCAGGGCTTCTTGTGATAGCCGAGCTGCCCCCAGGTCCAGACTTCGAAAATCTCTTCCAGCGTGCCAACGCCGCCAGGAAGCGCAATGAAGGCGTCGGAGAGATCGGCCATCATCGCCTTGCGTTCATGCATTGAATCGACAAGGTGCAGCTCGCTCAAGCCTTCGTGGCCGATTTCCTTGTCCTGAAGCGACCGCGGCAGCACGCCGAGTACCTTGCCCCCGGCCGCAAGCGCGGCATCGGCAACGGTGCCCATCAGGCCAACCTTGGCGCCGCCATAGACAAGCGTATAGCCCTGTTCGGCGATGACGCGTCCCGTGTCACGTGCAACATCTGCATATGCCTGGAGCGCGCCATAGCTGGAGCCGCAAAAGACGCAAATGGATTTCATGTCTGTTCTCCGGTAGCTGACGCGAAATGGGATGCCAGCAGGATAACTTGTTCGTAGTCAATTCCGAGGCACGCGGAGGTTTCCATCCGCGTGCCGATTTTCAGGTTTAGTCCTTGGCCAGTTCATCAAGGACACGGGCCCAGGAACGGATGCCCTTGTGGAAGCTGGTCAGATTGTATTTTTCGTTTGGCGAGTGGATCTGGTCGTCTTCCAGACCAAAGCCGATCAGCAGGGAATCCATGCCCAGCTTACGCTTGAAATCACCAACAATCGGGATCGAGCCGCCCATCCCGGTCAGCGCGACGTCCTTGCCCCATTCGGCCTTGAGGGCTTTCTTGCCCTTTTCAAGGGCCGGCATCGCAAAGTCGAGCCGGAGAGCAGGGCTGCCATCCTTGGCAATGAAATCCACCGTGCAGTCGGCCGGAACTTTCGAGCGCACGTAGGCGCGGAACGCTTCCTGGATCTTGTCCGGATCCTGATCGCCGACAAGGCGGAAGGTGAACTTGGCATGAGCTTCGGAAGGGATCACGGTTTTGGAACCGGCTCCCTGGTAGCCGCCCCACATGCCGTTCACTTCAACGGTCGGCCGGGTCCACAGGTGTTCAAGCGGCATGCGGTCCTTTTCACCACGCGGATATTTCAGGCCGACGTCGCCGAGGAATTCTTCCACCGAGAAACCGAGCTCGTCCCACATCCTGGTGACTTCTTCCGGCATGTCGATGACACCGTCGTAGAAACCGGGCAGGGTCACCTTGCCGTTCTCATCGTGCAGACCTGCAATGATCGAGGCGATGATGTGGTTCGGGTTTTGAGCCGAACCGCCATAGGAGCCAGAGTGCAGGTCACGGCTGGCCGCCTTGACGATGACTTCGTCCCCGACCATGCCGCGCAACATGATGGAGATTGCCGGCGTTTCCGCGTCCCACATGCCGGTGTCGCACACAAGCGCGAGATCGCAGGTGAGTTCGTCCTTGTTGGCATCCAGGAAGGGATGAAGGGACGGCGAACCGGATTCTTCCTCACCTTCGAAAAGGATCGTCACGTCGAGCGGCAGGTCGCCGGTTTCTTCCAGATAGGCGCGGGCAGCTTCCACGAAGGTCATCAACTGGCCCTTGTCGTCGGCGGAACCGCGGGCAACGATGATCTTGCTGCCGTCCGGCTTTGTTTCGATGGCCGGGTCGAACGGGTCGCGCTTCCAAAGGTTCAGCGGATCGACCGGCTGAACGTCGTAGTGGCCGTAAAAAAGCACGTGCGGGCCCGGCTTGCCCGACTTGCGGTGGCCGACAACCATCGGATGGCCGGTCGTGTCGCGCACGGATGCTTCAAAGCCGATGTCGTTCAGTTCTTTCGCCAGCCACTCCGCAGCCTCGCGGCAGGGGGCCTTGAAGGCCGGGTCGGTGGAAATGCTCTTGATCTTGAGGAGGTCGAACAGACGGTCGAGGCTATTGTCGAGATTGGCATCGATGCGCGCCAAGACCTTGTCGATGGAACTCATGACGGATCCTTGAATTTTTGAACAAATAGGAGCGGAGGCCCGATGGACTCGGACGATGTGAGAAGGTCCTAACAGGCCATATCGGCGCGCTGAGCGCAATTGCTATTCTTGAAGCTGAAACCAGTCAGCAGCTTGCCGGACGCAGAAGCGTCAGGCGGCCTGCGTCTCTCCATTATCGCCGGCAGGGCTGCTATCACCGGCGGCCTGTCCATCCTGAAGACCCTTGTCGCGGGACAGATAGACAGTCGACGACGGATAGGCGATTTCCGACCCGTTTGTCTCAACGATCTCCCTGATGCCGAACAGCAGTTCTTCCTGAATTTCAAGGAAGTCGGCCATGTTGGATGCCTGCACATAGGCGTAAACGTCGACCGTAACGGCATAGTCGTCAAAGCTGATCAGGCGGACGCGCAGCGGGTCTTCGACCACCTTGTCGTGTGCCTCAAGATAATCATGGATCGCAGCCAGAACACGCTTCAGAGCTTCCTGGCTGGTTTCGTAGCGCAGGCCGAGCTTGTGGCGGAAATGAAACTGGTCGCGGTAGCTGTAGTTGATGATTTTCCGTTTGGCGAGGTCGGCATTGGCAACGGTGATGAGCGTCCGGTCAAGCGCCCTGATGCGGGTGGACCGGATGCCAATGGATTCCACTGTGCCAGCCAGATCGTCAAACTGGCAGAACTCGCCCACCCGCACCATCCGGTCGGCATAAAGAATGATCCCGCCGATCAGGTTTTCAATCGTCGGCTGGGCGGCAAGGGCAATGGCCAGACCGCCGACGCCGAGACCTGCGATGACGCCATAGATCGGAATGCCGATCTGGGTAGCGCCGTACCCCAGCACGATCAGCGCAATGCCAAGGGAGAAGACCCGGAAACCCGTGCGCAGCAGACTGACGTCGAGACCGTCCCTGGCAGCTCCGGAGCTGCTGGAGAACCAGACGTAGAAGAGCTGCAGGATCTGGTAGACCATCCAGGCCGTGGCCGACCAGATGATGGCCGTGCTTACCGTGCCGATGGCCACGAGAGGCGTGCCGGTGATGTTGATCTGGTCTTCGCACAGATAGCGGAAAAGGCTTGCGGCAAGGATCACGAGGATCGGATTGAGGATTGCATGGACGATACGGGTGCCTTCATGCACCGAGACCGCGCGCATTCTGCGCCAGCGCACGTAATACCCGAGCACGATCGCATAAAGCGCGAGCAGGCCGATGAGCGCGAGCCACTGCCAATACGCCTGGTCGGCAAAGTGCTGATGCAGGAAGTCGGGACCGGCTTCGATCACATCATACCAGAGCGGTGCAACTAGATTGCCTGGGGTGTAGATGTAATATTCGAAGAGGTCTTCCCCCCTGTCGGCCTTGATGGGCAGCACGCGGACAACGGCATAGTCTTCCGGAATGCGCTCGACGGAGGATTTCGAAAACAGGTACTGGCCGTGCCGTTCTCCGGTGTCCTGTCGTATCAGCGTGATGCTGGTTCCCGGGATCGTCCAGTGTTCGGGCAGGCTGGACTGATCGCCGGTCTTGTTGGAGCTGCCGGCAGGCGAGCCGGGAATGTCTTCAAAGAGGGGCGCCGGGATCCTGTCCAGGATCTCCTGAAGCTGCAGCGCGATCTCGACGCTGGCGTTTTCGCGCGAAGTTACGGGGATGTCGCTCAGGTCGAAGGTTTGCGCTGCCTTTGAGAGGAGCGCCTCGACCAAAACCAGTTTTTCCTGTTCTTCGTCCGACAGGAACAGCCGGTTGCTGTTGTCATAGCTGTCCCGGACCGACATCCAGAGCGTGTTCACTTCGTTCATGATGTAGACGAAGCTTTCCAGGGTCGCACGCGGGCTGGACGTGTCGGGAGGTGAGATCGGGTTGTCGCGCAGGTATTCACGGGCCAGGGCGATCCGTTCCTGATCCAGCTTACCCACGCGCTCCTGGCTCACGACAGCCGCCGGGTTGGGCTCCTGTGCCCAGGCCCCTGAAGCCCCGGTCAAGACAGCGGTTACCAGTGACAGCAGAAACAGCAGATGCAGCAGCGGCGTGACAGGGCGCTGGTGCAGGCGCCCGGTTTTCAAGTGCGGTTGTGGCCGGAATACTCGGTTAAGCATGATGCCCCATCTACCCGTTGTTTCGGCTACAGCCATAACGGGAAGGGGTAACCATCCTGTTACCCGGGGGAAATTTAAGCCATCCGTATTATTTGGGATCCGCTTTGGTGGAATCGCTTGTCGTCAGGACGACTTCTACCCGGGCCGGTCCGATGGCATCTTCAAGCCGGGTTGAGAGCAGGTCTCGGAACTGGTCTATTTCCTCTGCAAGAACCGGTTTCTTCGGATCGAGATAGACAGCCACCCAGTGCATGCGTCCGGCCTGGAGAACGGCGGCCCGGTGAAGACGATAGCCTTTTTCGCGGGCAAGGTTGCGGGCTGCACGGGCAACCTTGGCATAAGTGCTGCTGGGCGCACTGACGCCGGCAAGATCGGCCAGTGTCGTGCGGAACGTCGAAAGCGGCTGCCAGATGATTGCCAGGATCAGCAAAAGAACGATGACCGCATCGCCGATCGGGACGTAAGGGCCGAGGATCGTGCCTTCCAGATAGGGCAGAGAGAGCAGGGCAGCCCCTGAACCGACGCTGAGCGCGCCGTCGATGAGCGCGGCGCGAGCTTCAGTCTTCAGGATCGCGCTGCGCCGGCCGGTGTTTCTGTAGGCGCGGTGAAAATTGGCTGCAAGGCCAAGACAGATGCTGACGATGACAACCGCGTAAACCGCAATCGGCCCGAACACCAGTTGCGGCACGACGCCCCCGGAAAAGAACGTCCAGATTTTCGAAATGGAGACGAAGGCCGCAAAGACCAGCACACCGATCAGGATAAGGCTTCGGAAGGTGACGTAGAGCACCTCGTCGAAATCGTGTCCCCAGGGCCTGGAGCGTGTCGGCGGCAGGCCGACCCTTGCACCGATGCGGGCGGCGGCAATGGCGGAAATGAAGTTGACCGCCGAATAAAGCCCATCCACCAGCATGGCGTCGGACCTGGATGCCCAGGCGGTCAAGAGGCCGGCAGCAGCCATGAACAGGTTGGCCCATTTGCCGACGCCAAGCGCTTTGCGCTCGATTGCCAGGTTTCGGGCCGCATTTGCCGACATCGCTTGATCTAGTTGCCTCTTTTCAGGGATCCGAGCAAGCCGCGCACCAGTGCCCGGCCAAGTGAAGAGCCTAAGCTTCTGGCGGCGGACTTCAGACCTGCTTCCAGAACCGTGTCACGCTGTCCACGGCGATTGCTGCGCCGCTCCCGGCTTTCCTGCCGGGGTCTGTCATCGCGTCCGAAGTCGGGAAGCTGGAAGCCGGAACGGGAGCGGCGGGGCTCGCCGTGCTTTTCGGCGTAGCTGTCTTCCTTTTCCCGGCGCCGCTGTTCCTGCCGCTGGGCCTCTTCCGCGCGGCCCAGCAGTACCTCGTAAGCGGACGTTCGGTCGCGGGTGCGCTCGTACGTGCCGAAGACCGGGCTGGACTGAATCAGCGCACGCCGTTCAGCCTGGGTGACCGGACCAAGCCGCGAACAGGGAGGACGGATCAGTGTGCGCTGAACAACCGATGGAATGCCTTTGCCTTCCAGAGTCGAGACCAGGGCTTCGCCGACGCCAAGCTCGGTGATCACCCGTTCGGTGTTGAGATCCGGATTGGGGCGGAAGGTTTCGGCTGCCGCCCGCACGGCCTTCTGGTCGCGCGGGGTGAAGGCGCGCAGGGCATGCTGGATACGGTTACCAAGCTGGGAAAGCACGGTCTCCGGCACGTCCAGAGGGTTCTGGGTGACGAAATAGACACCGACGCCCTTGGAACGGATCAGCCGGACAACCTGCTCCACCTTCTCTATCAGCGCCTTGGGCGCATCAGAGAACAGAAGGTGCGCTTCGTCGAAGAAGAACACCAGTTTCGGTTTCTCCGGGTCGCCGACTTCCGGCAGTTCCTCGAAGAGTTCCGACAGCAACCAGAGCAGGAACACGCCGTAGAGCCGGGGAGCGGACATGAGTTTGTCGGCTGCAAGGATATTGACGACGCCGCGTCCGTCCGGCGCGGTGCGAATGAAATCACGGATGTCCAGTGCAGGTTCCCCGAAGAAGTGTTCACCGCCCTGACGCTCCAGCACCAGAAGCCGGCGCTGGATAGCGCCGACCGAGGCCTTGGAGACATTGCCGTAAATGGTGGAAAGCTCAGACGCCCGCTCTGCCACATGGGCGAGCATGGCCCTCAGGTCCTTCAGGTCCAGCAGCAGCAGGCCTTCATCGTCGGCCAATTCGAACAGAACGTTCAGAACGCCTTCCTGGGTGTCGTTGAGTTCCAGCAGGCGGGCGAGAAGCAGCGGACCGATTTCGGAAACAGTGGTGCGGATCGGGTGGCCCTGCTCGCCGAGAAGGTCCCAGAAAACCGCAGGATAGGCTTCATAGGTATAGTCGGCCGAAATCCCGACATCGCTGGCGCGTTTTTCCAGAAAGTCCTTGGAAACGCCAGCGGTCGCAAGACCTGACAGGTCGCCCTTGATATCGGCACAGAAGACAGGAACACCGGCTCTTGAAAAGCCTTCGGCAAGGATCTGCAGCGATACCGTCTTGCCCGTTCCGGTGGCTCCGGCAATCAAGCCGTGGCGGTTGGCGAGCTTGAGCGTGAGGGTTTCTTCCCTGGTGCTGGACCCAATGAAAATACTGTCTTTCGCCGTCACGTTTGTCCCCCGAATCCCTGCATCTTGCCGCAGCCTAGTGCCTTTCGCGACGAGATTGAAACATTCTGTTGCCAGGTGACGGCACGCAAGTGCGCGGGGCGGATGCGGCATAGTCAAGCAGAACGGGAATTGGCCATCGACGTAGGCACCTTGAGGCTTGTATAGAGGAGCCAAACAGGCGCCTGATGACTTGGCGCCAGACATTTGATCAGGAGATTTTCATGGAAGAGCTCATCAACCGGATCATGGCGGCTGCCGGCATTGAAGAAGATGTCGCAAAGAACGCTATTGGCATCATTCTGGGCTTCCTGAACAAGGAAGGTCCGGAAGACAAGATGGAGCTCATCTTCGATGCACTGCCGGGGGCGAAAGAACTGGTGGATGCGCGGGCCGCGGCAGGCTCCGGCGGCGGCTTTCTAAGCGGCCTCGGAAGCATGATGGGGGGCGGCATGGGGGCCATGGCCGCACTGAATGAGTTGACCAATGCGGGCCTCGACATGGATGGCGTGCAAAGTGTTGTCAAAGAACTCGTCTCCTATGCTAAGGAAAAAGCCGGGGACGATGTTGTGAATGAAGTGGTTTCACAAATTCCGGGGCTGAGCCAGATCGTTTGACTGTCCCAAGGTTCGGTTGCCGGTTGATTAGGGAGTTCTGAGCGCATGTCTTATTCCATCGATGAAATCGAAGGTATCGGCCCGGCCTATGCTGCAAAGCTTGGTGAAGTCGGCATCAAGACGACGGAAGCCTATCTGGAACGTGCAAAGGACCCGAAAGGTCGCAAGGCACTTGAAGAAGCAACCGGCATCGACGGCAAGCGGATCCTCAAGTGGGCCAACATGGCGGATCTGATGCGCATCAGCGGTGTCGGCGAGGAATATTCCGAACTTCTGGAAGCGGCCGGTGTCGACACGGTGAAGGAACTGAAGCATCGCAATGCCGCCAACCTTGCGGAGAAGATGCAGGAAGTGAACGAAGCCAAGAAGCTCGTTCGCCAGGTACCGAGCGAAAGCCAGGTCTCGAAATGGGTCGAGCAGGCCAAGGAATTGCCGCCGATGATGACCTATTGAGGTCGGCAAACCGCATTACGAGACGACAAAAGGCGTGCGGACAGCGCGCCTTTTCCTTTTGGTGGTTGGCCTGTTGACCTTGCTGCCCGAAGCGCGGACTGGACACGGTCTGATCTGAGGGGGGGATTGTCCGGTTGTGCGCCAGGACAAAAAAAGGCGCACCGAAGTGCGCCCGTTGTTAGCTGCAAAAAGCCGTTGGCTCAGGAAGCGACGTCAGACGCTGATCTGGCCGTAACGAAGCGCTTCGACCACGGTATGGGTCTTGTTCGAAGCGTTCAACTTGACGCTGGCATTCTGCAGATGAGCGTGGACGGTCCGCTGCGAAATGTCGAGCACGTCCGCGATTTCGCCAGCTGTCTTGCCATAGGCGGTCAATTCCAGAACCTTGCGCTCCCGGGTCGACAAGGCGCCCGGCCGCTGCCCGGAAATCACGCCGAGTTCGCGAAGGCGCGAGAAAGCGGCGGCTGCCAGAGCTTCCAGGTTCGACAGATCGTACTTGTTGACCTGAAGAGCTGGGCCGCTCGCAAATACGAAAGCCTGGAAAGGATAAAGCTCCGTCACGGGGATGACGAGGACCTGGCTTCCTTCTCCCGCAGATGCCAGAAGGTCGGAATGCTCCATGTCGCCAGCGGAGATTGTCCAGACGCGAGCCCGGTTGGAGCCGAGGCCAAGCATCAGGGCGCTGTCATTTGCAGAAAGCGAAGTGCTTTCAATTCCGTCATTGCGTTGATCGGGCCACCGGAACCTTTGAACGAGATTGTCGATCGGACGGTTCGGCATTGGCAAGCCTGTTATCAGGATATGCGTTGCCCCCATGCGGCGAAGGTTCGATTCCAAGATATCGAGCACATGATGGGCGGCATTTGCTTCCGAGATTGCTCTCAGTTTGCTCTTCAGTTCCGTTTGATCAAGCATTGTGCACATCCTTTGCGGCTTGGATTGCCGCTTCTTTGCGGGTGTCCGAACGCGTGCCGGATCAGCCGCTGATGGGTGATAACCGTGACCGCCAAACCTATTCCGGTGAGTGTCGGACCTCGGTGCCGCGCATTTGTTATGAGGGTAGAATTTCCCATGCGTCAGCAGCTATACGCTACAATACAATTGATGATCGTACCAATAGGGAAAACTGGCAAAATTAGCTTATTCCGCCAAAAAATTGACAAGTTGCCGCCTAGAAGAAGTCGAAAAGTCTTTTTGCGAAGTGTTTAACGTCTTCGTAAGCGTAGTTCGAAAAACGTATTTCGTAGAGAAATTTATTTTTTATACGTCTAATTAATTCTACCAGTGATTCGCAATTCGAAGTTGTTGCGGGTTCAACTTGGCTCGCTCTTGTGGTCTTCAAAACCTTACCCATTCTGCTGAGTTGCCAAGCTTCGGGGCCAGGGACTAAAACGGGGCCAGGGAGTAAGTGCCATGCCGAACAGCTTTACCGGACCTGACAGTTTCTATTCTGCCGATGCGGATGCCTGGTGGGCGGCCGTTGACAAGGCCCTGAAAGGCAGTGCCCGGCAGAAGCTCTACGGAAAGACCGATGACGGACTGGACATCGCCCCGCTTTATGAGCGCAGGACAGACAGTCCCGCCCGCGCTCTCAGGGCCGCCGCCGGTGACTGGTCCGTGGTTCAGCGGGTCGATATTCCCGACCCTGCCGAGGCAAATGCGCAAATTCTGGAAGATCTGGAGGGAGGCGCGAGTGGCCTCGATCTGATTTTCCGCGGTGCGGCCGCTGCCTACGGCAATGGCATCCGGGTTGACGACCTTTCCGGCCTCGATCGGCTGCTTGATGGGGTCGAGCTCGATCTCATCGATGTGCGCTTCGAAGCAGGACGGGAAAACGTCGAGGTATTTGCTTCCATTCTGGCTTTGATTGAAAAGCGCGGGATAGATCCCGTGGGCGTTCGCCTGACTGCCGGGTTCGATACCACTGGCTGGGTGGCGGCCAACGGTGTCGCGCTGGCCGACATGGAAAACGCCTACAGACATTTCCGCGACATGGTGGTTTCGGCTCATGATTTCGGCAGCCCGGTGCGGGCCCTGAAGGCCGATGGCCGCATCTGGCATGAAGCAGGGGCAACGCCCGCACAGGAGCTTGCCCTGACGCTGGCGTCTGCGACAGCACATTTGCGGTTGCTGGAGGGCACAAGGCTGGCGCCCGAGCAATGGGCTGACAGAATTTCTTTCAGCCTGATTGCCGAAGCCGATCAGATCGGAACGATTGCCAAGGCCCGCGCCATCCGGGCGCTCTGGGCGTCTGTTCTGGATGGGGCAGGGCTGCCGCAGGCTGGTCTGCCGCTGCATATGTCGACATCCTACAGAATGCTGACGCGCCGGGACCCCTGGGTCAATCTTCTGCGCAACACGGTGGCAACCTTCGCTGCGGGCGTCGGCGGGGCCGACAGTATCTGCGTTCTGCCGCATACGCTGGCCGTCGGGCTTCCCGACGGGTTTGCCCGCAGGCTTGCCCGCAACACCCAGACGATCCTTCTGGAAGAAAGCAACCTTGCCAGAGTGATCGATCCGGCGGCAGGTTCGGGTGCCATTGAAGACCGGACGGACAGTGTTTGCGAGGCAGCCTGGGGTCTGTTCCAGGAAATCGAAGCGGCCGGGGGGCTGTTCGAGGCGGTACGCACCGGTCTGGTGCACCAGCGGGTCAGCGCCGCCAGAGCCAGCCTTTCCAAGAATATTGCCACCAGAAAACGTCCGATCACCGGCGTGAGCGAGTTTCCGGATCTCGCGGAAAAGAAAGTTGCCGTGCTGAAGTCCAGCGAAGAGAACCTTGCCGGTGTAAGCGGGCCGCGCGAAGACCTGCCGGAACCGGGCGATGGCGAACGCTTTACCGTTCTTCGCAAGCTTGCCCTTGAGGGGACGCCGTTGAATGAGCTGGGCATGCGGCTCGACCTTCTGCCACGCGACTACTCCCTGCCGAAGCTGGAGACAGCGCGGATTGCAGAACCTTACGAGCAGTTGCGCGCCAGGGCCGAAGCGTTCGAAAAAGCCGCTTCGAAGGCACCTTCCGTGTTTCTGGCCTCTCTGGGAAGCCTTGCGCAGTTTTCAGCCCGTGCCACCTGGACGGCAAACGCTTTTGCGGCCGGCGGGGTGACGTCCGTAGGACCTGCCGTCTATGCCTCGCTCGAAGACCTTGTCGCGGACTTCCGCAAAAGCGGTGCGGTGCTGGCCTGCCTGGTTTCCTCCGATGATGCCTATGAGGCGCAGGCGGAAGACGCTGCTCAAGCCCTGAAAGCGGCGGGCGCTGCTTATCTTTACCTTGCAGGCCGACCGGGAGAGCGGGAAGATGCCTATCGCAAGGCCGGTGTGGATGCCTTCGTCTTTGCCGGTTGCGATCTGCTGGCCCTTTTGAAGGATGCATTTGACCGGCTGGAGACCCGTGAAGGGGTCGAGCTGACAGATCTGGAGGTCCAATCATGAGCAGGATCCCGAATTTCGCCGACAAGCCGTTCCGGAAAATCGTCAAGGCTGCCGACGCAGGCACACAGGAGAGCTGGCAGACGCCGGAAGACATCATGGTGCCTCCGGTCTATGGCGCGCAGGATCTTGAAGGTCTGAAGCACCTGGACACGTGGCCCGGGCTGCCGCCGTACCTGCGCGGTCCATACCCGACAATGTATGTCCAGCAGCCCTGGACCGTGCGCCAGTACGCCGGATTTTCGACGGCTGAGGATTCCAATGCCTTTTACCGGCGCAACCTTGCCGCCGGTCAGAAGGGCCTGTCGGTTGCCTTCGACCTTGCCACCCACCGGGGATATGACAGCGATCATCCACGCGTTTCCGGCGATGTCGGCATGGCGGGTGTCGCGATCGATTCCATCTATGACATGCGCACGCTCTTTTCCGGCATTCCGCTGGACAAGATGAGTGTCTCCATGACCATGAACGGCGCGGTGCTGCCGGTGCTGGCGCTCTACATCGTGGCTGCGGAAGAGCAGGGCGTTGACCAGAAGTATCTTTCGGGCACCATTCAGAACGACATTCTGAAGGAGTTCATGGTCCGCAACACCTATATCTACCCGCCCAAGCACTCCATGCGGATCATCTCGGACATCTTCAAATACACGTCCCAGAACATGCCGCGTTTCAATTCGATCTCCATTTCCGGCTACCACATGCAGGAAGCAGGGGCGACGGCGGATCTGGAGCTGGCCTACACGATTGCCGACGGCATCGAATATGCTCGCGCCGGTGTCGCCGCAGGCATGGACATCGACCAGTTCGCACCGCGGCTGTCGTTCTTCTGGGCCATCGGCATGAACTTCTTCATGGAAGTGGCCAAGCTGCGCGCCGCGCGCCTGATCTGGGCGACATTGATGGAAGAGAACTTCCAGCCGAAAAACCCGAAATCCCTTTCGCTGCGCACTCATTCGCAGACCTCCGGTTGGTCGCTTACGGCGCAGGATGTCTTCAACAACGTCATCCGTACCTGCGTGGAGGCCATGGCCGCAACGCAGGGGCACACCCAGTCGCTGCACACAAACGCGCTGGACGAGGCGCTGGCTCTGCCAACCGACTTCTCCGCCCGGATCGCCCGCAACACCCAGCTTTTCCTGCAGCAGGAAAGCGGCACGACGCAGGTGATCGATCCCTGGGGCGGGTCCTATTATGTCGAGAAACTGACGGCCGACCTTGCCGAGAAGGCGATGGCGCACATCCGCGAAGTGGAAGAACTCGGCGGCATGGCGAAGGCCATCGAAAAGGGCATTCCGAAGTTGCGCATCGAGGAAGCAGCCGCCAAGACCCAGGCGCGGATCGACAGCGGTGCGCAGACGGTGGTCGGCGTCAACAAGTTCAAACCGGACAGCGAGCAGGCGATCGACGTTCTGAAGGTCGACAACGCTCAGGTACGCGCGGCCCAGATCGACAAGCTCAAGCGGCTGCGTGAAGAACGCAATGAAGCGGAGACCCAGGCCGCTCTGGAAGCCCTGACGCGATGTGCGGCGTCGGGTGAGGGCAATCTGCTGGATCTGTCCGTGAAAGCCGCACGGGCAAAGGCGACCGTGGGCGAGATCTCGCTGGCGATGGAAAAGGTCTTCGACCGGCACAAGGCCGAAATCAAGTCGATTGCCGGGGTCTACAAACGGGAGGCCGGGGCCATGTCCGGGACCATCGAGAAAGTCCAGAAGCTGGTGGAAGCCTTTGAGGAAAACGATGGCCGCCGGCCGCGTATCCTTGTGGCCAAGATGGGCCAGGACGGTCACGACCGCGGCCAGAAGGTGATTGCCTCCGCATTTGCCGATCTCGGTTTCGACGTCGATATCGGTCCGCTGTTCCAGACCCCGGAAGAAGCTGCACGGCAGGCCGTTGAAAACGATGTTCACGTGGTCGGCGTGTCATCGCTGGCGGCAGGGCACCTGACGCTGGTGCCGGCCCTGAGGCGGGCTCTGGCCGAGGAAGGCCGGGAAGACATCATGATCGTGGTTGGCGGGGTCGTGCCGCCGCAGGATTATGACGAACTCTACAAGTCCGGTGCGGCCGCGATCTTCCCGCCAGGAACGGTGATTGCGGAAGCGGCCATCGGGCTGATCGGCAAGCTGAACGAACAGCTCGGCTACGGGTCCGCCGAAGCGGCGGAATAAACCCATGACATAGCTGCGGGAGCCGGGGAGATGCTTCGTGAGTGAGACACTGACCGGAGGCTGCCTGTGCGAGGCCGTGCGCTACAGGTGTGAGGCGGCGCCCAAGCTGACCGTTCATTGCTATTGCACGGATTGCCGGAAACTGAGTGGAACCGGGCATTCGACCCATACGGTTTTCGATGAAGATGCCTTTGTCCTGACTGGCGAGGTGACCGAATACGTCAAGACGGCAGATAGCGGGCGCACCATCAACCGGCGTTTCTGTCCGGTCTGTGGAAGCCCGGTGTTCCACACACGCACGGCTATGGAGGGGCTGGTCGTTATCCGGACATCGACCCTGGACACCCCGGAAGCCGTCAAGCCGACACGGGCGATCTATGTCTCGCGCGCAGTGTCGTGGGATACGGTCGACACGAGCCTGCAATGCTTTGAGGAAATGACACCGCAGGCGCCTCAAGGTTGACGATGTCGTTCAGTTTTCCTCAGCGCCATGAAACTCATGGAGCGGAACTGGCGGTTCCAGGTACATGCCGAACAGATAGGGGCCCATACGCCAGTGGATTTCGGTAAAGACGCGGGTGAGGTCCTTGTCGTCGTCGATCAGAATACGGTCCGGCACCGGCAGATCCGGATCCTGCACGACAATGCCGATGTCTCCATTTTCGAGATCGTATAGGGTGCATTCGCTCAAAAGCGTACAGTCTAGATTGAGCAGCTTGCCGGATCGCAGCCTCGCTCTTGTTGCAGGCACCGGCCTGCCTTCAAGGGGATAACTCGATCGTGTCATGGCTGAAGACTGCTCGCTTGTTCGAACCTGTTGAAATTACGGATGACGTTTTAGGCAGGGAAGCTTGCGCAGGACTGGAAGGAACATCCGTTTGAAGATGCTTGCACCGGCATTGCATATGGCGGGGCCTGCATAGTGGAGGCGACCACACGCGGTCTGTCATGCTGAGGGATGCCATCAAAACCTGGGCGAAGCGTATCAAGCGCGATCTCCATGCCCTTTATCTGGCTGGCCGCGACCCGAGGGTACCCTGGTATGTGAAGCTTCTGGCCGTCGCGACGGCGGCCTACGCTCTCTCACCCATAGATCTGATACCGGACTTCATTCCGGTGATCGGTTATCTCGACGATTTGCTGCTCGTGCCGCTTGGCATCTATCTGGTGGTGAAACTCATTCCGCCGCAGGTGATGGAGGAATGCCGGGCGGAAGCTGACAGAAGACAGGACAGTCCGCCTGGCAGCCGGACTGCGGCAGGGCTGGTCCTGTTGGTCTGGGCGGGTACGTTCCTGGTGGTGATGGTGTGGATCTGGCGGCTTCTTTCAGCCTAACCGTCCGACGTTTTGTCCGGCTCGTAGATCAGGAGGTCGCCGGGCTGGCAATCCAGGACATCGCAGATCTTTTCCAGAGTTTCGAAGCGGACGCCTTTTACCTTGCCGGACTTGAGCAGCGAAACATTCTGCTCGGTAATGCCGATCCGTTCGGCCAGCTCCTTGGACCGCATCTTTCTGCGGGCGAGCATTACGTCCAGTTCGATGATGATGGGCATGATGGGATCCCCGGCGCTGTCGCTAACTTGTTTTTCGATTTTGTTCTGCGAGCTGGACAGCCTTTCCGCATGATCGGTGTGCGCAGGGCGTGAGTGTCCGGAGAATCACTCCTGATATTTCACAGCCCTTATGCGCTCCGTCAACAATCCATTGTGCCTGCGGAGCCTTCCGGGCTGTGAACGGCGCCCCGCCGGGAAGGCCGGCAATGTTCTTATAAATGGTCATCCGGTGTCCTCCGGGGTTCGCCTCAAATGAACTGCTGGTTCTCGTCCGCAATGAGGGCTGCTTCGCGCAGGATCCAGCCGAACAGAAGCATCAAAGCGCCAAGGACGAAGAAGAAGATCTCTCCACCGTCCAGACTGACGTCGACTGCTCGCTGACCTGGAGGGAAATCATAGGTCAGGATGATGGAGCCGATCGGATCGCTGATCAGATCGAAGACCGCGAACACGATCAGCCAGATGCCGAAGGCAAAGACATTTGCCAGGGTCTTCGGCGAAAAGAACTCCATTCGCTGAAACCGCTTGAAAACCTGACGGATATTCCAGCCGACCGCCAAAACCAATCCGAAGGCTATTGCCGCCAGCACCGATATGCCGATGCGCTGCACCTGCGGAATGTCACCCAGCATGCGTTCCGTGTCGGCAACATCGAAGGTTTCTTCTGCGCCGATCATCAGGTCGTTCGGCAGGGCAATGCCAATCGTGATGACCAGGCCCAGCACAACAAGGATCAGCAGGATGAAGGTAACGGCCCATTTCATGAACGCGGATACCCGCCTTATCCGCGTCAGCCGTTTTTCCCGTTCCGCCCATTCAAGTTCGCTCATCGCTCGCTCCGCATCGTGTCATTGCGGCGTCGTGTCTAGTTCATTTGCCCGCCGAACACAAATCCAAAACATTGCTATTGACAAAAAAATTATTGCATTCATTTTTTAAATTATCGTTTTGCATTAATTTTTTAAATTTGTGAGGCGATGAAGTTGTCCTACATGAAGTGAGATCACTGATGGTAAGTTCCTTTGCCAATTGTGTTTTTCGTGCGCCTCCGACTATCGGGCGGCGGCGCTCCCTGCGGCATGCCGGGGTGATCCGGCGCTTCCTCAGAAGCCACTGGTTGTTGGAGCCGCTGGTGCTTTGCGCGGTTCTGGGAGTGCTTGTCGTGGGGGCGAACGCCGCCGATCTCGACACCTATGAGACACCCCTTTACGCGCCAACGCCGCAATCGCTTTGGGCAGGACCTTATCTCGGGTTTGAGGGCGGCGTCTCGCAGACGGTGACCGAGCTCAAGTCGGGCGGCCGGACAAAGGACTTTTCAAGGGTCGACGCAGCGTTTGGTCTCTTCGGCGGCTACAACTGGGAAGTCTCGCGCTTCGTCCTGGGTGTAGAAGGCGGAGCGGCTTATCTCGGGGCACGTGAAAAGGGCACCCATCCGACGCTTGGCGCTATCGAGACAGGATCCAAATGGACCATCAATGCGAAGGCCCGGGTGGGGATGCCGATCAAAAACGTCATGCCTTATCTCAGCCTGGGCATTGCTGCGACAGAACATAGCCTGAAGGCAAACGGGACGGAGAGAAACTCTGTTTCTGTCGGCCCGGTGCTTGGTGGCGGTGTGGAGGTTGCCGTCATGGATGCGTGGCACCTGCGCGCTGACTATTCATTGACCGGAATTCTGGACGAGACGGCCAGATTTGGCGGCACGAAGGTGGACCAGACGGCCGGAAACCACAGGCTCATGATCGGCCTCTCACGCTCATTCTGATCTGCTTTCTCGGGAACCCGCTGGCCACGTTCACCCGGCGGTACGGAATGGCTGCGCTCTTCCCACTGAGCGCAGCCGTTTCCTTTTGTCGTTTTTGCGCCGCTACCCGTAGACCAGGTTCGGTAGCCAGGTGATCAGCCCCGGGAACAGCATGCACAGAGCCAGGCCGAGAACCTGCAGAGCCAGGAATGGCAGGGCAGACTTGAAGATGTCTGTCATCGGGATGTCCGCCGGAGCGACGCCGCGCAGGTAAAAGAGCGCGTAACCGAACGGTGGCGACAGGAAGCTCATCTGCATGTTGACGAGGTAGAGAACACCGAACCACAGCACCAGATCGTCCGGGCTGTCGAGTCCGAAGGATGCAGCTCCGAGCGCCTTGATGATCGGTACGAAAATCGGCACGCAGAGGAGCAGGATGCCGACCCAGTCCAGGAACATGCCCAGGACGACCAGAACAATCTGCATGATGATCAGGATGCCCCACGGGCCGAGGCCGGTTGCTTCCAGGGCGCCTTGGACAAACTGCTGACCGCCTTCCAGCACATAGAGACCGACGAAGATGGTCGCGCCGAACATGATCCAGATCACCATGGCCGAAGCTTTCAAGGTGGTCAGTGAGGCTTCGCGCAGTGTCTGCCAGTCGAGATTGCGGTGGATGGCGGCCACGACGATGGCGCCGAAGGTGCCGATCCCGGCAGCTTCCACCGGAGTTGCGACACCGGTGAAGATCACACCCAGCACGATCACGATCAGTGCGATCGGAGCGGACATGTTCGACAGCAGCCGGATCTTTTCCTTCAAGGGAATGCGCTCTTCCTCGGGGATCGGCGGCCCCTTTCTGGGATCGATCATGCAACTGACGATCACATAAAGGATGTAAAGCCCGGACAGCAGCAGGCCGGGTATGACCGCGCCGATGAAGAGCTCACCGACGGATTGTTCGGCCACCACGGCATAGATGATTGCCAGGATCGAAGGCGGGATCAGGATGCCGAGCGTTCCTCCGGCCATGATCGAGCCCATGGCGATCTTGGGATCGTAGTTTCGTTTCAGCATGGCGGGCAGGGCGATGATGCCCATGGTGACCACGGCTGCCCCGATAACCCCCACCATGGCCGCCAGAACGGTGGAGGCGATGATGGTGGCAGCCGCCAGGCCGCCTTTGACGCCGCCGAGCACCTTGTAGATGACATCGAACATGTCGTTGATGATGCCGGCCCGTTCCAGCATCGATGCCATGAAGATGAACAGCGGGATTGCCGAAAGCTGATAGTTGGTCATCAACGGAAAGATGCGGGAGGGCACGATGTTGAGCGCCCGTTCGTCGCCAAGGACGAACAGGAACACACAGGCGAGCCCTCCGGTGACGAAGGCCAGCGGCAAACCTGCCATGAGCAGGACCAGCAGCGAGCCGAACATGATGAGTGTCAGCCACTCAATTCCGATTTCAAGTCCCATGGATCAAGCCCTGCCCATCACTGCGCGGATGTCCTGCGCGAATTTGGAAATTCCCTGGAGCACCAGCAGCAACCCACCGAGCACCATGACCCACTTCATTGGCCAGAGCGGCACTTCCCATTCGTTGAAGCTGATTTCGCCCCAGCGGATATTCGGGTCGGTCCACTGGGCAAGGTTCCAGCTTGCGACCACTTCGCTGAAACCGATCTGGCCTCGTGCCCAGTCCGAAACCAGCGAGTTGCCGGAGGGAACCGCGATGGCATCGAACGCGAAGATCCAGGAGGTGACCAGCAGGGTGCCGGCGAAGATGAAGAAGAAGACGGATGTCAGCAGATCGACAATTGCCTTCCGGCGCGGCGAGAGCGGCGCGTAGAAGACATCGACCCGTACGTGGGATTCCGTCAGCATGGCGTAGGATCCGGCGATCAGATACTGCATGCCGAACATGAGATACATCGCCTCGTGAGCCCAGTTGGTCGGGCTGCCGAAGACGTAGCGGCTCATGACTTCGAAGTAGTAGACAAGAACGGCGATCACCGCCCAGTAGCTGACAAACTCGCCACAATAGAGCGACAGCCGGTCGATCCGGCCGGTCCAACCGGACGAGACGTGATCGGCATCGTCCTTGCGCTCGGCTTCTTCCAGCTCCTTGAGCTTCTTTTCAGCTTCGCTGAGTTCCGGGTCCGGGGGCAGGTTCTCGTTGGCTTTCGAGACCAGCCGGGGCAGAAGCAGTGCGTCCAGGGCAACGCCAGCCAGCAACAGCCAGAAGGCGTATTTGGCAACATTGCCCCAGAAACCGAGGGTTTCGCGTGCTGTTGCCACAGCCGGGCGAGCGGTCTCCAGAGTTGCCTCAGCCTCGGCAACCCGGGCCTTGCCCTGTTCAACACGTTGTTCGGCGCGCTGGACGTCCCGTTCTGCACGTCGCTTGGCAAAGCTGCCTTCTTCGGCCTGTGCTTCCGCATCGGCGAGCTTCTGACGCAAGGCAGGAAGATCGGCTTCTGCGGTCTTCACCCTTTCGCCTTCGCGCTCCAGTGTGCGCTCCGCCTGGCGCACGGCGTTGGCCATGTCCGAGACGACTGCACGCGCATCCTGGCTTTGCGCATTGGCGTAAAGGATCAGCACGAAAACCGGGATATACACCAGGCCGATCAGGCTTTTCAGGTAAAGCCTGTGCAGGCCCAGAATGCCGCCGGTCACAAGGATGAAATAGCCGAGCACCAGCGAGTAGCGCCGCTCAGTCCGCTTCGGCCGCTTGGCAAGGGCTGCGGCGATCAGCGGAAAGATGATCAGCCCCAGCCAATAGGCCCAGTGCGGCAGGGTAAAGTCCAGATGAGGCATGCCTCTCCCTTCCCCAGGGGAAACAAGCCCCTGTTGAGTTGAACAGGACCCGCGCGGCTGGCCGCGCGGGTCCGTTTCCCGAGACGTCGTCTGGGATCAGAGGTCGAGTTCGAGGCCTTCGACCTGCTCCGGCGTGACGTAGCCGAGCGAACCGGACATCATGTAGTCGAGCTGGATCTTGAAGAGGCGCGCGCTGTCCTTGTCCCGGTTCGCATAGTTGAACCAGATGGGGACGGCGACTTCGGTCATCAGCTCGACATCGTCCTGACTGAGCCGGGTGATTTCGGTGCCATCGGCTTCGAATTTCGCCCAGGCCTCCTGGTCTGCCTTCTGGATGGCCGCATGGTGCATGTCAGAATAGACGTGTGTTTCCATTTCGACGAACTGCTGCATCTGCGGGCTGAGGGCATTCCAGGCATCCATGCCAACGGTGATGTCCATCAGGTCGACCGGCTGATACAGCGACATGAAGCCCGGAGGGCCCATGGAAATGTATTCGGTGACCTGGCTGAAGCCGAGGGCATAGTTGACTGCCGGACCGACATAGTCGGCGACGTCGATCGTGCCTTTTTCAAGTGCGGGGAAGATTTCCGATCCCGGAAGCACCGTCGTTTCCGCCCCGATCTCGGTGAAGACTTCAGCGACCATGCCGCCAGGCAGACGCATCTTGCGACCGCGGAAATCGTCGATGGAGCGGATCGGTACCTTGGAGTGAATAATGTTGGGGCCGTGATGTACCGGTCCGACAAACACCATGTTCTGGGCTGCGTAGAGTTCACGGGCGATTTCGAGGCCGCCGAGGGAATAGTAGAACACGTCCCATTCGTGCGGGTTGCGCATGCCGAGTGGATAGCTCGTCAGGAAGGTGGCCGCGGGAATGATGCCCTGGGCGTAGATGGTGAACGGATTGACCGCGTCGAGAACGCCGTTTTTTACGGCGTCGTACAGCTGGAAATCGCCCACCACGTCATTTGCGCCGAACGGCTGGAAGGCCAGCTCGCCGCCGGTTTTCTCGACGATGGTTGCGCACCAGTCCTTGAAGATCTGCAAACCGGCACCGCCTGGCCAGGACGTCTGGATTTTCCAGGTTGTCGTCTGGCCTTGTGCCGATGCGATATGCGGCGCTGCGAGTGTCGCTGCTCCAACCGTTCCGGCACCTGCGAGCGTCTGCAGGGCCTGCCTGCGAGTCGTAAGTTGTTTCATGGTATCCTCCCAAATAGGTCTGGGAGCAAATGAGCGATCGCGTAGGGGTGTTTGAACGCCCCTTCTTCTTCGCGGTGACAAACCAGCAGTTTGTGTTCTTAAGCAGTTGTTTTGTAACTGGTTCGGGATGACCTCGAGGAAGTCTGTCGCTCTTCTTTTCCTCCCAACCAAGAAGAGGATATTACACTTACAGAATCCTGCAACCTTGCCAGGCGCTCAAAACATCTTTTCCTTGTTGGAAAAAATGTGAGGAACTGTTTTGAAAATAGAGAAGCTCCAACCTGGCTTTGCCATTCCTTCCTCGAGGGGAGGTGCGGCGGGTCAGCCGAGAGTGGCAAGTCCCGTCAGATCGACCAGCACCGCTTTGGGAGAAAGGTCCGGGTATTCGTCCGGCATGCCCATGCGGTTCATCCACACCGTGCGGAACCCGAACGCGGTCGCGCCCGCAATATCCCACCGGTTGGATGACTGGAAGGAGACCTCTTCCGGATAGATCCGGAAATGGGTCGTGACCATTTCATAGACCTGCGGATCGGTCTTGAAGGTTCGAAGGTCATCGACGGAGAAGATCTCGTCAAAGAGCTCGGTCAGACCGGCGGCCTTGGCGGCTGCCTCCAGCATGGCCGGAGACCCGTTGGAAAGGATCGCGATTTTTGCACCGGTCGCCTTCAGGTTGGTCAGGACCTGCGGCACTTCCGGATAGCAATCAAGTTCCCAATAGGCGCTCAGAAGATCCTCGCGCAGCGACTTGTCGGCGGAAGGCACCAGGGCGAACGCGGTGTCCAGGCCTTGCTGGGTCAGTTCCCAGAAGTCCAGGTATTTGCCCATCAGGGCACGCACCCAGGAATACTCAAGCTGTTTTTCCCGCCAGAGCGACGACAGTCTCTGGGCATCCGGGCCAAGTTTTTCCGCATGTTTGCGGACGGCTGCATGCACGTCGAACAAGGTTCCATACGCATCGAACACGTAAGCAGCATGCGCCATCTTCAAGACCTCCAAGTCCTTTCACGAAACCGCGGAAGAGAACAGCCTGCGGCCTCCTGCGTCAAGCGCGGCAATCTGCGACAAAGGACGCAGGCACGACTTTTCCCGCTATTGTGCCCTGTTATTGGACTGGAGGTAGCGTGATTGTACCGTTCTCTTCCACCGGCCAGAATGGGTTATAGGCAATCTCGAGCAGGTGGCCGCCGGGCACTTCCACATAGGAAGAGTACCCGCCCCAGAAAGCTTTCTGGGGTTCCTTGACCGGTCTTGCACCCGCAGCGAGCGCTTTCAGGAAACTCTCGTCGACTTCGGCTTCCGACCTGCCGTTCCAGGCGAGGGTGACCGCACCGGTGGGGCTGTCGGTCACGGGGCGTCCGATCTCCTCTTCCAGCGAGGTGCGGCCGTAAAGGGCAAACACGCTGCCAGGAACCTGGAAGAACACCACTTCGGGGCCTGGTGAGGAATGAGCCTGCCATCCCAGACCGTCTTCGAAGAACCGACGTGCTTCGGCGACGTCTTCAACCACGAGTGTCGTGACGGAAATGCGCTGTTCCATCCTGCCCTCCCAAGATTAAAGGAAGAACATATAGAGAACTTTGTGCGGCGAGAGTCAATGGTCCGGATGCAGATCCGGCGCGCTCCAGCCAGACCAGGCGGGTAGCTCGCACCTCGTCATTGCATCGAAGAGATAGGAAAATTTATATCAGCATTTGTTCGTTTTTGGTGATTTCCATTCCGATCACATCGGATTTTGCGAAGAAAGACAGCAACTTTTCGGATTTTGGCGGCAAGCTATTGACCTGCCGAGATGGTAGGTGTTGTTTCGGCGAACGAACTGCACAACCGCAGCGCTGAAAAGGGAAGAGACATGAGCGGATGGAGTGACACCTGGACCTGGATCGACGGGACTTGGCACGAGGGCAATCCACCGATCATGGGCCCGCGCACGCACGCTTCCTGGCTCGGCTCCAGCGTTTTTGACGGCGCCCGCTTCTTTGAAGGCGTGATGCCGGACATCGATCTCCACTGCAAGCGCGTCAACGACAGTGCCGTTGCGCTGGGAATGAAGCCCACCATGCAGGTGGGTGAAATGGTCGAACTGACCAAGGAAGGCTGTGCGAAATTTGGCGGCGACCAGCAGGTCTACGTCAAGCCGATGTACTGGGTCGAGAGTGACGGACCCGGTGTGATCGTGGGCGATCCCGACAGCACGCGGTTCTGCCTGTGCCTGTTCGATGCGCCGATGGCGCCCAAGGATGCGGCCATGAGCATTACGCTGTCGCCGTTCCGCCGCCCGACGGTCGAATGCATGCCCGTCAACGCCAAGGCCGGTTGCCTTTATCCCAACAACGCCAGAGCCATGCTTGAGGCCAAGGGGCGCGGCTTCGACAACGCGGTTGTCCGCGACATGCTTGGCAATGTTGCCGAGCTGACGTCGGCCAATATCTTCATGGCCAAGGAAGGCAAGGTGCATACGCCGGTTCCAAACGGCACTTTCCTGAACGGCATTACCCGCCAGCGCGTGATTCAGTTGCTGCGGTCGGTCGGCTATGATGTGTTCGAGCGCACCATGGACTATGGCGAGTTTCTGGAAGCGGACGAGATCTTCTCGACCGGAAACTATAGCAAGGTGACGCCGGTCAAACGGATCGAGGAGCGTGACTTGCAGCCGGGCCCGATTGCGGCCCGCGCAAGAGAGCTCTACTGGGAATTCTCTCACGCCTGAGCGGGAAGTTCATCTGACGACCAGTGCCGCGGCAACCACAAGAGCTGCGGCGGCCGCCAGAGAGGAAGCGGTAAAGGATCCTGTCAGATGGTGCATCTGGCCCGCGACCCAGGGACCCGCCATTTGTCCGACACCAAAACTTGCCGTCAGAACCGCCAGCATCTGACGCACTGCCGCCGGACCATCCCCACTGACTTCGCGCCGGGCCTCCATCAGGCCAAGCGCCGTTATGCCCACAAAGGTTGCCCCGAGAAGCGCTGCGCCTATCAGGAAAAGCGCGGGGGCGGCGGTGATGGCCGTCAGGGCCACGCCGGCCGCTTCCAGAATGCACGCAAGCGCAAAACCCTTTCGGGTTCCCAGCCGCAAGGCGATCCTGTTCCAGACGTAAACCGAAGGGGCGGCGGAGAGGCCGACCGTCAGCCACACGTATGCTTCGGTCGACTGAAGCGCCGGATCGGCACGTGCAATCGTGTTGATGAAGGTTGCGGTGATGACGTAGCCGAAACCGAACAGGCCATAAGCCAGTATCAGACGGATGCGGCTCGCGGAACCGAAGGGGGACGATTGGGGAGCGGCAGGTGAGGTCTGCACCGGTGCTGGACCAGGCACGGACACCGGACCAGCCGGCACCAGAACGGCGGCAACCAGCAGAAAGCAGAGCGTTGCCGCACCGCTTGCCAGCCAGAGCATGCGCCAATCTGCCCCCAGATGAGCAAGCAAAGCCACCAGGACGGCGGAGAAGGCGATGCCGCAGCCGACTCCGGCGAAGTGGAGTGCGCTCAACCCGCCGCGCCCGGCGGCAGTCAGCCTTTCCAGGATCAGGCTGGTGGAAAAGACCAGCGCAAAGGCACTT
Organism: Roseibium aggregatum IAM 12614; assembly: GCF_000168975.1. Classification (GTDB taxonomy): domain Bacteria; phylum Pseudomonadota; class Alphaproteobacteria; order Rhizobiales; family Stappiaceae; genus Roseibium; species Roseibium aggregatum. Next base: position 813 of record NZ_AAUW01000026.1, on the reverse strand, counting down.
GCCACGCCGCTGGCAAAACGGATCAGCAGGAACAGCGGTAAAGCAGTGGTCAGTGCCATCGCGGCGCTGGTGAGAGCGCTGGCGATCAGCCCGCCGAGAAACCACATGCGGGGATTGCCGGGCAGGGACCTGGAGGCGCCGGCAAGCGCTCCGGCCAGATACCCCAGAAAGTTAGCCGACGCGATCAACCCCGCATCGTCGGGCGGCATCGACAAGCCCGCGGTCATGAAGGGCAGGATCGGGGTATAGACGAACCGGCCGATCCCCATTGCAGCGGCAAGGGACAGCAGGCCGCCGAAAGCCAGTGCGACGGGATGGCGTGGTGTGGCTGGCATGGTTTCCGATGGTAAGGCGATAGATGATGGATGGGGGAGGCTGACTGGCCGTTGTGGCTATCTTGCACGAATGAGCCGGATTGTCATTTGCGAGAGGCCGCAGCCGAAGGGGGCAAGTCTGGCGAGGATTGGCGAGGGGTATTGCTGTTCAGACCGGTCCCAGAAACACAAAAGCCCCGCAATGCGTCCATTGCAGGGCTTTTTGCTACAAGAGCGTTGGCTCAGTTGCTTGTGCGAACCGGCTGAACGACAGGAGAGACCAGGCGGGTATTGGTGCGTTTGGCCTTGCGCAAGGCATTGGCTCGCATCGACTTGGCCTTATAGCCGGGAATCTGGGTCATACTGGCCTTATGGACGCCGTCACAGTGATCCAGGCTTTCGCCGTAGCAACTGTTCGGGTAGCCACTGGTCTTATCGTTACACCACGAAATCCAGTTGTTGTAGCATTCTCCAAGATTACTTCCGTCACTGGGGGCTG
>NZ_AAUW01000027.1 GCF_000168975.1 Roseibium aggregatum IAM 12614 | reverse complement strand
AGCCATGCGAGTAGTGCGCGCAACAACAATTCCGCATCGATGCCATCGGATTTCGCTCGTCGCATGCGCCTATCCACCGGAACGCTGGAAGGTTGTATGACGTGCACCTCGACACCCTTCTCAATCAACCAATGCATTGATCAGCATCGTACGTTGGCGCACCAGAAGATCCCGAGCGCGATGCAGCATCAACACGGCCTGCTGGTCAGCGCTTTTGATTGCGACGAAATGCATGTTCTGTCGGGTGACAGCCTCGCAAATCGCTTCGGCATCCGCCATGTCATTCTTTTGCCGCTTCACATAGGGTTTGACGTAAGCAGGCGGGATCAGACGCACCTCATGCCCCAACGCCGCAATCTCACGAGCCCAATAATGCCTGGTCGCGCAAGCTTCCATGCCAATCAGGCAGGGGGAGAGGTCGGACAGTATCTTCAGCAATGCCCAGCGTCGGACTTTCTTCTTGAGCGTGACACCTCCGTTCGCATCAATCCCGTGAAGCTGGAAGACGGACTTGGTAAGATCGATGCCCAATATTGTAATCTGCATGTGGATGGCTCCCATTGCTGTTGGGTTCACCAACATGGCACATTGCGATGCCCTTACGTGGGGCTGTCCACACCATCAACTTGTTTTGTTCGGCGCGCATGGGGCCCCGTTTAGACGGATTTCAGGCGTTCATCTCGCCGGTGTAGTCCTGCCATAGTCCGAATGCATCTGCTCTTGCGTGCCCGTATGAGGCGGCCGACAGGGTATATCGACGCGGCCGGAAGATCGTGTTGATCTGAACGTGGGCAGACAAAAACCGTTGAACTTGGCGGGGTGACTTGAACTGGCCCATGATCTTCTCCCGTTTCCGGGTCGGGCGATGGGAATTCTCAATCCTGTTGTTCAATCCCTTGTGAGCGCGATGGTCGGCATCCGGAGCAAGGGCCTGAACCGGCCTGGTGTAGCTGCGCAGCTTGTCCATTGCCCGGCAGTGTATTGCCAATGCAATGTCACGAGAGGGGGTACCACGACCCTGGGCGCGCCGAACTGCGTGACCAGCCCGCCAAAGAAACGTCTGGCCGCCTTTGCATTCCGGTGGGATTGAACCAGAATATCGAGCATGTCTCCATCGCCGTCAAATGCCCGCCAGAGCCAGTATTTCACACCGCCAATGACAATCACCGCCTCATCAAGAGGTCACTTGTTATTTGGTTTTGGCCAGTCCCGACGAGTGCAGCGCGCTAAATGCCGGACAAACCGGTTCACCCATTTGCGGATCGTTTCCCGGCTGACACCAATCCCCTGCTCCGCCAGGAGATCTTCAACATCTGCCGTACTCAACGCAAACCGGTGATTGACCTGGGAAAACTGAAGCCCTTGAGGCCCGATAAATCGAGACGAGCAAACATCAGAGCGATCTACCAAACCAAAGCGCGATCAACAAGCCGGCAATGCCCTCTTTGGTGGCTCGGTTTGTCTGAATAGTTGCGGACGTGCGAAACGGTGCCGCGCGGCTTTCGGGAACCATTCGGCCATTCCTTCAGCGCGCGTAGCCGGCCCGCCGGTGACAGGGGTGGAACAAAAGGCCCCGCTTACGGCCTGAATACGACCTCGGAGCTCTCCATCGGCATAAACCGCGGTTCGACCGTCCCCGAGTTGGAAACGGAATTGACCCATCCTTTCATTTCATTTGCCCAGAACTCCGCTCGTTCGATACCTTTTGCAAGCCAGTCCTCAAATGCACTTTGCGATAGGCCCTTGATGGGCGTGCGGTCCAGCCAGAGGACCTGCCGCTCTTCCCGGCTTACGGCTAGACAGCCAACACCGTTCGAGAACGAAACGAGGTTGTCGGAAAGAACCCTCAAGTAAAAGTCCTGGGACGGACTGACCGGAAGCTCAAGTACAGGTGATTCAAGATGCAGGTGCCCCATGGAGGCATCAACACAGATTGCCATCAGCTGCTCGTCAAAGGCAAGATCACACCGCCCCTGAGCGCCAAAGGCTATTTCCTCAATTCCAACGACACGCCCGAAGCCGGAGATAAGCTCATCGGCCAAACGACGCATTTCCATTTCGTCCTGCATCATGAATTCCTTTCATTTCAGATATATTTCAGACTACATGCCCAAAAACCTGACATGCGGTCGCATCTTCAAATTCTGAAATATCGAAACCAGTTGCCCGGGCAACACCGCGAAAAGCTGGTTCGTGTCGCCCAGGCGAGAGCCCGGAGAGGCAGACCGTTCTTCACAACAGCCGCACGAGGGGGTTCCACGCTATTTGAAGGTCCTGTGCCCCCCGAGAAAAGAAAGTCCTAAGGTCTCGAAATTTCGCGCTTGTGGACGACCGGACCATTCGGCGTGCGCCGGACGACCACTCCCTTGCAAACGCCATCCTTGCAAGCACCCGCCGCGACCCGGCGGGGCCCGGACGCAACTCCGGCACAGCCACGTTCCCCACATCCACCAGCCGCGAAATGGGAATATTGGTGCCAGTGCCCGTGCCAGGGACGGCCGGAATAGTGAACGTTCCAGTAGGTCTGGTTGAAGGTTACAACGGTCAGCCCGATTACGGGCGCGATCGCGGTGGTCACGACCACCGGCCGCCCACCGTAAATTACCTGCAGGTAACTGGCCGAGACCCAGCCCCGGCCACGGCCAAAACCGACATCACACCAAGAAGTATCGACGTTGCAGCCGTAGATGGTGACACCGGCATGGACGGGGAGGACATTAACGACGGGAAACGCCGTTCCAGGTCCCGCGCGCATGTTTAAATTCGACACCGTCACCGCGCTCGATGTCGCGGCACCAGCTGAAGCGGTTCCGATCAGCCCGGCAAGCATAAGAGCACCTGCCGCCACTATAATATTTTTGATGTATTGCAATTCTAAAACTCCAGTTGCCAAGCCCCCGGAGAATTGCCGCTACGAATAACTTTCGCCGACAATCCCTGCCTCTACGATACCCCCACACGCTATGGAGCTCTCCGCGCCGCGCAAGGTCACGGCATGAAATTAACGCCAAACCGTAACCGCGGCACTCCCGCCTGATATCAATTTGAATCTCTTTGTATCCGCGGCTCCAGCCCAAAAGGCGCGCGAGGCGCAAGGCAAAGCCGCAAGGACCGACTTCCTGTCCTCACCAGCTGGAAACGGCTGCTTAAAAACAGTGTGGGACGCACGACGCTCGGGGCAGGTCTCGTCACCCCATCCACAGCCTCGCGCTGCTTGATGGACCCAACAAGGTTGCCCCGCGCCATGGCTCCTGAACCGGCGCGCGACACAATCACTCAACTAAAAGAAGACTCCGGGCGATTTCCTCGCCTTCGGAGCGGCGATCCATCTCACAAAAGCAGCGCGCACGAATATAGGTAAGCAGACGCCTCAAATCTTTCCGCTTCGCGGGCTCTATTCTTGGGAGCAGTCCTTGTTCGATATCCTCAAGGTCTTGCAGCGCTTCCGGATAGTTTCCCGACAGGAACTTCAGGACAATTCGCGCGACCAAGGTTTTCTCGGCCCTTACTCCAAGTGCGTACAAGGCATCAACCAGAATTTGGGCGCGCTCGATCCGGCCATGGCGCGCGAGCAGAAAAATCGTCAACGTTATGTAGTCGATCTGTTTTCTCGACAAGACGTTTTGCTGGACCAGCATGTTCACCCCTTCAGCAAGGCCGCCAGAGCCAATCTTACCTCGTCGTCCAGCAGGACTTCCCCATGGCAAAGTTTCGCCGCGGCATCAAGCACGGCTTTGCTGTCGCCGCTGGAGCGCTCCGCGCACACCCCCATGATCCAGCTGGCCTCCTGCCGTGTCTGGGACAGGACGCGGGGTTCGAGAAGCTCCGGATCCAGAAATTCCGGCTGCAGCAACCGTGTCAACCGTTCGTCCAGGGACGGCGGCGCCAGTATTTCGTCGAGCTTGAGCCCATCGGGCAGATAAACCGGTGCGCTCTTTCCCTCCGCCGGGAGGTGATCCTCGTCATCGACACTACGGCGCGTGATAGTTTCAAGGCCGAAATCAAATCGTTGAGTACGCATGGGGCCGATCCTCAGTCAATAGCGCAAAATCCAAGATAAAAATATTTAACAAGTACGATCCCGAGTTTCTGGAATACGAACGGAGGAAACAAAATCGGGACACGCCGATAGTACAGGCATGCTAGGCACGCGCGATCGAATTGATCATGTCGACCGAACGCCGGAGCGAATTGTTCATCAATTCGAAGTGACGGTTGCCTTCCTGGTTGAGCGTGGTGATGTCATTGGTCAGTATCTGGGTTCTCTGGTTAATCACGGTCACCGCGTCCGCAATCTGCGTTGAGAAGAGGTTCCATTGCGCCTGGGTTTTTTGAGGAAACACGCCATCAAATACAATGCCATCGTCGTTGATTTCATCAATAGTGGTGGATTCGTCAGGTAAAATGTCGTCGAAAGGTCTAGTTACCTTATTTAAGGTCTCCATAGGATGACTATTTTCCCCCTCAAAGGAGTTGCCTCCAGAGAAAAAATCATCAAACATCATCAATGCGGTACGTTCTTCTTCAGTAAGATCCGCGTCGTCACCATCTACGGCCACAGGAATACCTACTCTTACAGGATCATTTCCCTTGTTTCCAAATACGTCTCGCTCCTCTTCCGGCTTCTCCCCATTGAACGATTTTTGAGTCTCATTCAATATGCCTTGCATTACGGTATAGTATCTTACAAGCTCGTTATTCTGCTCCAGTTCAATGGTTTTTTCAGCCGCTTCGACCTCTTTCTCAATATTATCAAATAATTGCAGACCCGCGACAAGAGACGGCAGGTCGAGGGCACTTCCGCTGGACGCAAAGTTGAGGCGCTGCTTCTGCACCTCAACCATTCGTTTTTCCTGCTCCAGAAGAGTCTCGAGCGCTGCGGTCATTGACACGCCATTGTCCAGACTACTTGGGAGCGAAAACTTGAGTCCGGACGGTCGATCGTCCTTGAATTTTACACTCACCTCGAACGCATTCATACGCTCAAAGCGTTCCTTTACAGAATCGATTTGTGCATCAATCGATGCATGAGAGAACAGAACGTTCTTGCTTATTTTCAACTGTAGGATTTCAAGCTGATCAAGATAGGATTCGTCAAATTCGCTTTCCGCGGCCCCGATCTCCTTGATGGCGGCCTCGACCCGTTCTCCCGCGGCCGCCCGGTTTTCCTCCACCGTTCCACCAACCTCCGCTTCCCACAGAAACGCCAGCTTTTGCTTGACCTCGTCCGGAACGTCTGGGCGTGACAGGTACTCCACGATGCGCGTCTGGTCATCGATACTGAGCTGAGCCAGATCGTTTTTCGTGATCTCCGTCAGGATCAGGACGGTCCGACCACCCCCCCCCTCAAGTACATCAATCCTGTCATCCCCGGCGCCGAGAGCGATTTCGCCGTTGAACCGTTTCAGCAATTCGAGCTGATGGGCTGAGTGAAAGTTCTGACTGAAGAGCTCCGGCGAGATATCCTGGGGGTCGACGGTTTGCAGATCGATCGGGTTGCCGTCCTCGTCGAGCGGCGAAGGCAGCCGGGCTTCCTCACTCGAACCATCCTTGAACGGAAAGATGGCCTCGTAATTCTCCTTGTTCTTGAGCGTCGTCGAATTGAAATCGCCCGAGCCCGTTATGTTTTGGGTCGGAAGAGGGTTGGACGTCGGCTCGGTGGGCGAAATTATTGTCTTGGAGAAAAAGTTGGCATCATCGGTCAGATTTCGCATTTCACTTCAACCCTTCAGGCCAATTTGGCATTTGCAACGTGGTGACGGACAGGTGTCGCTCCGGCGGCAGCGCCCTCGCCCGGACATCAAGGACATTTGGCAACAACCCATCCGGCACCTCAAAGTCCAAGGTGACGCCGCCCGCCGATGACCCCGCCTTTGCCGGAGCGGTATGGCGCTGCACTTGCGCCCGACCGGCCCGGCCGCTCTCCATGAGCGCCGCCTTTCGCCGCCTGATTAGAGCGGGACAACACATATTGATGCAGGTCGGCGAAACGGTCGGCGAAATCATCCGGCGTTCCGGCCAAAGAAATCCTGTAAACCAGATTGTGAAAACAGGCATCGTCGCGCAACAGGGGCGACACCGATAGCATGCGCATCGCACGCTCGATCTGCGGCATCACATGACGCATTGCTCCCCGGCGACGGCGGAATTCATCGCGAAAAAAGCCGATATTGAGGCGCACACGATCAGCGGGACCAACATCCCGCGGCGGCTTGCTTTCATTCCTGTTCATCGAATACTCCAGACGGACACTTCCGGTGAATAAATGCCTGATCACTCCCGCCGACAAACCAGTCAACCAACCACGAACCCGGACACTCCTTGCCGCACCCCCACGCGAAACGGCCAAAATCCCGACAAAAATTTTTCTTTTCGCAGCCCGAAAACCAGCCTCCAGATCCCAACAGGGACTCAGCCAGCAGACGCCGGACGCATACGTTACAGATCAGGCAATTTTCACAGCTTTTCCAATCGGAGCTGTGCCATTTGGTACAGCTCCCCGACATTTTTCGAGGATATCTATCTATTCTGGATGCGCCGGCTGGAGCGCGAGACAATGCGAGCATGTCTATCCGGAAATCGTTCCGGACCGGTGCAGGGTTCGCAGTCCTGAGGCACGAAAACCATGGTAACTGTCCCTATCTCGTACGATGCTGTTAATGCGCGCGACCGTGCGCTTGTTGGCGTGGCGGCCCTTGATCCGGCCCTGTCCGCTGCCCGCAAGGGCGATGCGGTCAAAGTCTCACCGAATGCGTCGCCGATAACAGACATCCAGGAGGAAATCGGCCTTATTCTCTCGCAGCGGACAGGAAGGCGCCAGCTCGGCCAGCTCGAACGCCACAGCAGTCGTCCGGTCAACCGAATAGTCATCGAACGCATTGAGGAATATTATGCGAGACTTCAGGATGCGCCGTCGCAGGACGATCTCCTGACTCTGGTTGAGAAACTGATAGCATTCGAAGACATCGCGGACGATCAGCAGTTCGGTTCCAACGAATCGAAAACAGCCCGGGAAAAGGCGCTTAACGATATTCGCGAGGTGCTCAAGCAAAGCGGCGCGAGCAACCGGCAGCAATACATGTTGCTCCAAGGGGCCCGCATGCATTTCGAGGGTAAGAGCTCGCGAAGCGGCCTTCCGTCACTGCTTGAAGAGGCCGCAGATAGATTTTTCGACAAGAAAATGGTCAACGGTGTGCGCGCCGATTACGCCATGCTGCCGCATGCGCAAAAGGCGGAGGGAAGGCTGGGCACGCGGGCTGATATCCTTCGGGCCCAGTACAGCAACATGATCGATGGCGGCATGAAGATCGCCAAACTCTACGCAGCATTGTTGAAAAACTGCAAGATCCTCGATTTCGACACCTTGAGCGAGGTGTTTCTGAAAGCCGCCGGAGACGATCTGGCGACTGTTGCCGGCCGGACCGATCGCACGGTTCTGCGCGGTCTCATGAATCAGTTGAGCTGTCTGAAAACACTGCGGACAGCACTTGAGGGATGCGCCGAGCTCATAGGACAGGTTGAAGACATGTTCCCGGGGTTCGCGGACCCTCTTGAAGACGATACAGAAGATCGTTCAAAGGGCGGTTCAAAAGACGGTTCGGACGGCGGTTCCGAAGATGGCCCAAAAGACGATGCGGAAGACAGTTCGCAAGTCGGCTCGGAACGTGCCGGGGAACTTCTGGCTGATCTGTTGAACTTCTGTGCCAAGAACGCTCCTTCCCATGGGGACGGACGGAAGCTGGTGCGCCGTTTTGAAGGTGAAACGACGCCCGCCAAGGCACTGGTAGTGTACTGCAACGGGCTAATCGCCCTTCACAAAAATCTTGACGACCGGATTTTTCCCTCGAATAGCGCCCGCCTTCAGCAAACGACGGAGCTGCTGACAGTCAGTGGAGAATATGTCGAAATTGAAGAAAGCGAAGAGGCGGCCCGTTGGCGCGACCTTTTCACGCAAGCCCTGGGCCATTAGCGGGTATCGATGCTTTTGCCCCAACTGACCGCTTGGCAGGCCGGCACCGCATGAAGTTCGCGGCTTGAGACAGGCTTCGCCGGGCAGGCTCAGTTCGAACCATCTGACAGTTGCCTGGAACACCACCTTCACCAAACAAGATCCTGTTCGACCGCGGAGCAAGGTGTGTCGCCCGGGCGACACGAAGCACCGGTCAAGTCGCGCGGCATGGTGAGACAGCCTTAATCTCGCGACCGTCGGTGTTCGCCGTCAACCGGACAGCGTCGACTATCTATCCATCCGTTGTCGAAGCCCCGGAGCCGCTACGTGCTGTGCGTCACAGGCAGCCGCCATCGAGGCTCACTAGACTGCGAACCCGTAAAACCGTGCCTTCAGCCCGTTCCCGAGCGGCCTGAAGGACGCCAGGTTTCTTTGCGATTGCACAGAAGCAGAACTCTTTCAGAAGCGGAAGCAGCTCCCTTGTCCTTGTCCCGAAAAACCCTCGTCATCCTGCCCGTCATTATCGGCGTCCTGGTTTTGCTGCTCGCGGTGAGCGGGCGGGACGCGCCAACGCGCTCGCGACCCGGAGAGATCGCGACCGTGGTCCGCGTTGTTACTACCGCACCACAGTCCTTTACGCCACGCATAACCGGGTTCGGCACGGTCACGCCGTCACGCACACTCGACCTGATCGCGCGGGTTTCTGGTCAGGTCACCCATATCAACGAAGATCTGAAACGCGGGGCTTTCGTCTCCGCGGGCGACGTTCTGGCCTCCCTGTCCCCAGAAGATTTCGAGCTTGAGGTCGCCGAAGCCACCAGCGACATCGCGGCCGCGGATGTCAACCTCGAGGAACTGTCGGTGGCGTTGCGGGCACAGCAAAAGTCACTTGAAATCGCAAGGACCGCACTTGATCTGGAAAATCGGGAACTGAACCGTCTCAAGACGCTTCTGGAACGCATGGTGATCTCCGACCAGCAAGTGGAAAATCAGCAGGCCGCAGTCCTGCAGCAGGAGACCGCCGTCCAAAATCTCGAAAATGAAATTGCCCTTAATCCGGTCAAACAAAAAGCTCTGGAGCAGGCCAGACGCAGGAACGAACTGCGCCTGGAAACGGCCCGCCTCAACCGTTCGCGAACGGTCATCCGCGCTCCTTTCGACGCGCGGGTCGCCAGGGTAGGCATTGAGATCGGCAAGTTTGTCGCCGCCGGAACGTCAATCGGAGAGCTGGACGGAATAGATGCCGCCAGCATTGATGTGCAGCTCAATCCCGTCAGCATCTCGGAATTCGCTGGCCTCCTTTACAGGGGGCGGGCGGACGCGGAGGACGGCTTGCAAAACGTCGGCGGGAAACTGGAGAAACTCTCGGCCCGCGTCCGGATCGAGTCCGGAAGCACATGGCCTGCAAAGGTAAAGCGCATCAGTGACACGGTCGATCCCGACACGCGCTCGCTGGGACTGATCGTCAACGTCGACAATCCCTATGACGATGTCCGTCCGGGAACAAGGGCACCATTGGTTAAGGGCATGTTCGTAAAAGTCGAGCTGACAGGTCCGGAGGTTTCCGAAAGGACAATTTTACCCCGCAGCGCGGTGGTGAACGATAAGATCATGATTGTATCCGGCGACAACCGCCTTGTGCTCGCGAATGCGGTGGTTGCCTATCGTCACGAAGACATCGTCGTTCTTGAGGCTCCGCTGCCAGCCGGCACCAGGGTGATCGTAAGCGACGTGTCGCCCGCAATCGAGGGCATGTTGCTGAAGCCGGTAGAAGACGATGTCGCGACCCGGAACCTGGCGTTGGCAACCGGCAACACGTCTGCCGTAGGGAGCAGTTCCCGATGATCCGGTATTTCGTTCAGCACCCCACGGCGGCAAATCTTCTGATGGCCGGCTTAATGATTATCGGTCTGCTCAATATTCCCTCCCTGTTGATCGAGACCTTCCCACAAATTCCGTTCAAGGAGGTGTCGATCAAGGTCACCTTCCCAGGCGCAGCGGCGGGGGATGTCGAGAGGGCGGTCTGCCATCGGATCGAGGACGCTCTCGAGGGAATCGAGAACATCGATGAGCTCAGATGCATTTCCCAGGAGAACCTTGCACAGGCAACGATCCGCATGTCGGGGGATGCCGACATCGATCAATTGATGCTGGATGTCACTCAGGAAATCCAAGCCATTTCGGACTTTCCGGACGGGGTCAAAGATCCTGTCATCGAAAAGGTCGGACGCCAGAGCCGGGCCACATCGGTGGTGATCACGGGGATAGACGACAAGGTCCAGCTGAAGAACTATGCGGAGAGCGTCAAGGATCGCATGCAGAGCTTCGGCGGCATCCATCAGGTTACGGTTGCCGGTTTTTCCGAACGTCAGATCCGGATCGAGGTCCGCGATGCCGCAGCCCGGCAACTCGGGCTGACGCTCCCTGAGATAGCCAGTGCACTGAGCCGCCAGAACATCAATGTCCCTGCCGGTGAGATTTTCACCGAGAACGGATCGATACTTCTGCGGTTCGCCGACGAAAGGTTTGAGATCGATGCCTATTCCTCGATCATCGTCACCTCGTCGCCCCAGGGTGGGCAGATCAGGCTCGGTGACATAGCCACCATTACGGACATGTTCGAAACCGAGGAGATCGAAACACGGCTCAATGGCCGGCTCGCGGCTGTCCTTGACGTTTCAAAAAGCAGAGCGGACGATCTCATCAAGGTGGTCGATCGCGTGAAGGCCTTCGTGCGGGAGGAGCAGCTCCATGCGGCTCCCGGCGTGGAGCTGACGATCATAAACGATGGATCCCTCGCGTTGAAAGACCGGCTCCGTATGCTTACGGTCAACAGTCTTCAGGGACTCATGCTCGTGGTTGTGGTCATGGGGGTCTTTTTCGGCTGGCGACAGGCTTTCTGGATAGGCATGGGCCTGCCAGTTTCCTTCCTGGGAGCACTTGCGTTCATGGCGATACTCGGCATCACCATCAACATGCTGTCCATGGTCGCCCTGCTTGTTGTGGTCGGCATCATGATGGATGACGCCATCGTGATATCCGAGAACATCGCGACAAAGCGGCTTCAGGGGCTTTCCCCTCGGGAAGCCGCGATCCAGGGCACGCGACAGGTCGCGCCGGGGGTTGCCTCCTCCTTCCTGACGACGGCGGCGATTTTCGGCTCCCTCGCCTTCCTCAGCGGCGATCTCGGCGACTTGCTCAGCGTGATACCGATTGTGATGCTACTGGTTCTGGCAATCTCGCTGCTGGAAGCCTTTCTGATCCTGCCGAACCACCTGTCGCACGGCGCACCGGCTTTGGAAGCCAGCCGGGTCACGCGGCGGGCGGAAGCGTTCATTCGTTGGCTTTTCGACAATGCGATCGGTCCCTGCACGCTCTGGTCTGTGCGCAATCGCTATTTTTCGGTCGGTTTGTGCCTGATGCTCTTCCTGGGAACCCTGGCTCTCCTTGCGGGCGGGGCAATCAAATTTCAGGCTTTCCCGAATGTCGAGGGCAACCAGATCGAGGCCAGAATCGAGCTTCCGGCGAGCGCCACCTTGAAGGAGACGCGGCGCGTCACGGCTGAGGTCGTGTCAGCGCTGCGGCGCATGGATGCGACGCTGGTGCCAAGCGAACCGGACACCTCGTCTCTGCTTCGCAATGTGCTCGTTCGGTTCAGCGAAAACAGCGATACCGGCACCAAAGGTGCGCACCTGGCAACCGTCAGTGTCGACCTGGTCGAAGGCGCCGCACGGAACGCGAGCAACGAGCAGATCCTGACAGCCTGGCGGCAAGAGGTTCCCGACACGCTCGACGTGCGCCGGATCGTCATCACCGAGTCAGCGCTTGGACCGGCGGGAAGAGCGATCGAATTGCGCTTGTCCCATGCCGACATCCACCTTCTGGACCAGGCATCCGGGGAGTTGCAGGCCTGGCTCAAGAGTTATGACGGGGTCTACAATATTTCCGACGACCTGGCGCTCGGCAAGCCGGAACTCGCAATCTCACTCAGGGAAAGTGCCGGCGCTGTCGGGCTCGATGGTCAGGCTATCGCCGACCAGCTCGCGGGCGCCTTTAACGGCATCGTTGCTGACGAGGTTCAAATCGGGCCAGAAAGACTAGAGGTCGACCTGCGCCTAGCAATTGCGGACCGCGACAGTTTCGGCGACCTGGAATCCTTCACCGTCAAAACACCGGCCGGCGACAGGGTGCCCCTTGGAAGCGTCGTGACGACCAATTCCGAACGCGGCTTCGCACGCGTCAACCGGATCGACCGCCTCTCGTCGGTAACCGTCACCGGGGACGTGTTGCTCGGCGTGGCCAATGCCAACGAAATCGTCAAGGACACTGAAACCCGCTTCATTCCAACTCTTCTCGAGTCCTATCCCGGACTGCGGGCCCTTACGGCGGGACAAAACTCCAAGAGCATCGAGACCCTGGGCTCGATGGGCTCGACAATCGGCATGGGCTTTGTGATCGTCTTCATCCTGCTCAGTTTCCAATTCCGCAGTTATGCCGAACCCGTGGTGGTGATGTCGCTCATTCCCTTCGCCCTTTCCGGTGCGGTCCTTGGTCACTTGCTGCTCGGGATCGATTTCTCCCTGCCAAGCATGCTCGGTTTCATTTCTCTATCCGGAATCGTCGTGAACGATTCCATTCTTTTGGTCCAGTTTATCAAGAACGAGCATTCTCCGGAACTGGACAGCGTTGCCGACATCGCTCATCTCGGGGTGAAGGCGCGGTTCCGCGCAATCTTCCTGACGTCCCTGACGACCACGGCCGGCATGCTCCCGCTGCTGTTCGAGACCAGCCCGCAGGCCCAGGTTCTCGTTCCGCTGGTGACCTCCATCGCTTTTGGGCTGATTGCGACGACACTTCTGATAGTGTTCATCGTCCCGGCATTTTACACGATCCTGGACGATCTCGGCTTCACATCTCTGGCGGCCGAGCGGAAAAAACGAACACCTCCGCAAGCTCCGAGCTGACATGTTTCAACACGCTGGATTAGAATTGCGAACGGCGGGCCAATAGGCAACGGAATTTATCCCGGATGTTTTCACCCCACCGTGTTGCGCAAATCACGAGCCGGGCCGCAGTGGTCTCTTACCCGGATTTTGGCATCATGAGACACGCTCGAACGTAGGGTGTCCGAGGGAAGTCATCTTGTTGAGGACCGAGACGCCGATCCGGCTCTCGGTTCTCTGATTGTCCAGGGTACGTGATTTCAACCTTTCCCCGATGACCGACTTCCAGCAGCCCATCTGCGTTTCCACTCGCGCTCTCTGGTCATATCCGGTGCTCTTTTGCCAGGCCATGCGGCCATGGGCCTTGATCGCCAGAACATCCAGATCCCGCGCGGTGGGGTTGATCTCGGCCTCAGGGCCGGCAACAGCCGTCTTCGGCGGCCGGATGAGGATCTCCACATCGGCAAAGCGCTGCGTGATTTCGTTCCGGGTGGCGGTGCCATCATAGGCACCATCTGCAAGAAAGCGGCGCACGGGTTCTTCAGTCTGGTCCAAAAGACCCGGCACGGCCGACGGATCGCCGATGTCGTCTGTCGTCAGTTCACTGCATTCGATCTGACCTGTCTCCAGATCCAGCCCCAAGTGGAGCTTGCGCCACGAGCGGCGCCTGGACGCCTTGCCGTGTTTGGTTTCCTGCCATTCTCCGGCCCCAAAGACCTTCAGGCCGGTGCTGTTCACCACAAGCTCAAGGGAACCCGGGCGCCTCGGATCGTTCCCGCGGCAAAGGCTCAAGCCCGCCGGCTCGGCGCGAGAGTGTGAAAAAGTCAGGAACGGACAGTTCCAGCTTTATCAGCTGGAACAGCGAACGAAGAAACCCTTGGGTTTGCCGCAGGGCCAAATGGAAAACGGACCGGATTTCCGGGCAAACCGTGACGGCAAGATCAGTGTATTACCCCCGACCGACCACGCTTTCCGGTGCGCACAACACCCCAGTGATGCGCCACGCTTTCATCAACCCAGACCGTGATGTCCCTACGCCGTCGCAGGCTTTCCGTATACTCGGGACAGTTCGTTACACGATGCATAGATTTCGCAAACTTGTGGCGACGGGATGCGTGGTGTTTGAACGGCATTCACAAAACTTCAGAAGCAAGGAACGCCGAGCAGGTAGGCACGAAACCCGATTAATGCAACAAGCTCGATGTCGAGGAGCTTCGCCGCCAGAATGTAGCGGATAGTCGCGGCGCGTTTTTCTTGCAGAGTGTGCCAAATGTGACCGCGATCCGGCGGGCTTCAAGTTAACTTACGCAAAGTATTTAATTCTGGAGTTGAGCATATGCCTCCCTTTTTTGTCTGCGGCTCTTTGAGCAACGTTCGGCCGATCGACAGTGCGCCGCCGGTCGCTCAAGAGCCCGTTGTTGATGCGCCTGCCCCGAAGCAAGGTTTGTTCGGCCGGCTTAAGGTTCTGTTTTTGCTTGGTAAAAGCCCAAAACAATCCGCGCCGAACGCCGGTCTTCCTCATCTCCCAATAGCGGATGAGGTGCCAGCGAAGACTGTCAAGTTAAACATAAAACACCCGCATGAATACGGCCCAAAAAAATCTTCTTTTAACGAGGAAGAGTTCAAGCAACCGAGCAACGAGGCCACGCGTCGGAGGTCTAGCGTAAACACTGAAAAAATAGATGATATGCTGAGTCTCCATGGCGGGCATGATTTCTCGGATGAATTAAGCGGTCAGAAGCCAAAAGGACGGTATATCGATGATCCCTATCAATTCAGATCCGGTTCCCAAGGTGAAAAAGTTCCTGAAAAGGAAGAAATAGGCAGACTATTTAGTTTCGACTATAATTCGGACGAGGAGTATTCCGGTTTGGATAAGTCGAAGATCAAGGGAGATGCTGCGCCCGGGTTGGGGGTTCGGAATGCGACTCCCTCTGGTGGGAGGGAGAGCGTTAACAGGTTGACGGGCTCCGGACTGGTATCCAAGTATCGCAACATATTTGAAAAGACTGGCGGTTGATTTCTTGTGATCGGTATCGCCACGGCCCTTCCGCTTTGGCGGGACCTTATCGCATTAATCGGGTTTCGTGCTTACCTGCTCGGCGTTTCCTTGCTTCTGAAGTTTGTGAATGCCGTTCAAACACCACGCATCTCGTCGCCACAAGTTTGCGAAATCCATGCATCGTGTAACGAACTGTCCCGAGTATAATGAAAGCCTGCGACGGCGTAGGGACATCACGGTCTGGGTTGATGAAAGCGTGGCGCATCACTGGGGCGTTACGCACACCGGCAAGCGTGGTCGGTCGGGGTAATACACTGATCTTGCCGTCATGGTTTGCCCGGAGATCCGGACCGTTTTCCATTTGGCCCTGCGGCAAACCCAAGGGTTTCTTCGTTCGGTGTTCCAGCTGATAAAGCTGGAACTGGCCGTTCCCGACTTTTTCACACTCTCGCGCCGAGCTGGCGGGCTTGAGCCTTAGCCGCGGGAACGATCCGAGGCGCCCGGGTTCCCTTGAGCTTGTGGTGAACAGCACCGGCCTGAAGGTCTTTGGGGCCGGAGAATGGCAGGAAACCAAACACGGCAAGGCGTCCAGGCGCCGCTCGTGGCGCAAGCTCCACTTGGGGCTGGATCTGGAGACAGGTCAGATCGAATGCAGTGAACTGACGACAGACGACATCGGCGATCCGTCGGCCGTGCCGGGTCTTTTGGACCAGACTGAAGAACCCGTGCGCCGCTTTCTTGCAGATGGTGCCTATGATGGCACCGCCACCCGGAACGAAATCACGCAGCGCTTTGCCGATGTGGAGATCCTCATCCGGCCGCCGAAGACGGCTGTTGCCGGCCCTGAGGCCGAGACCAACCCCACCGCGCGGGATCTGGATGTTCTGGCGATCAAGGCCCATGGCCGCATGGCCTGGCAAAAGAGCACCGGATATGACCAGAGAGCGCGAGTGGAAACGCAGATGGGCTGCTGGAAGTCGGTCATCGGGGAAAGGTTGAAATCACGTACCCTGGACAATCAGAGAACCGAGAGCCGGATCGGCGTCTCGGTCCTCAACAAGATGACTTCCCTCGGACACCCTACGTTCGAGCGTGTCTCATGATGCCAAAATCCGGGTAAGAGACCACTGCGGCCCGGCTCGTGATTTGCGCAACACGGTGCGCTGGAACCGAGACAAACATGGAAGAAATCGCATGAACAGGGTTTCCACCGCGCACCGGATCTACTTTTTCACCGCCTGTGCGTTCGCACTCTTTGTCGGAATAACAGGGTATTTCATGCCTGAACTGATTTCCAGGGCCGTTCCCCTGTCCCTGCCGCCGCTGACGGTAGAAAAGACGAAATGGATCTCGATGGTGTCGCCGGGAATCAATTCATCCCCCGTGTTTGAACCGACAGGGCGTTGCCTCAGTGCCAGCTCCGCCGCGCTCAGACGCCCGTCATAAAGAAAACCGGTGCCGTAGCCGCGACCGTCGCCGTTGCCGGCGAAAGTAGTAAAGTCTCCACCCCTGTGTTCCGCGTTCTTGTGGAAATGAATGTCGCATAGCGTCATGCGGCTTCTGTCCGGCACCGTGCTGAAAACGCGACGATTGTTGCCCCAGCGGTTGTCAATGTCGCGCGGCGATTGCGGACCGAACCCTCTCCCGACGGTCGTGGCCGCCAGAACGGTGCGCTGCTTGAGGGCTTTTGCGAAGATTGCCGCCCGCAAGTAGCGCCTCAGGTACGTTCTTCGTGTCGCCAATGCCTGACTGGAATGTGTGGTTCTGAAATCTCGCAATGCAATTGGGTCTCACGCCACGGGAGAAGCCCTGCCAGAAATAGCAAGAAGAAACACAAAACTTTCGATATCGGCAATCACCTCGAAAATAACTAATTTCCGTAACCCCCTGTGCCGAACGGCACAGGTATTCACGGTCAATATCAATCATACTCTTTTTGCTGACAGGAAGTCGGCCGACGAAACCTGGTTTGAAGAGCAAATCCTGCTCAATTATTTGTTTCTGAAAATCGGTTGCGATCGAAGTGGAGTAGTTCCCACCTCCCCCCGCTTCGATTGCTAACAGGCCGGCAGTGTCATTTGACACTGCCGGCCTTTCTTTTTTGCCTCAATAGGTTGCTCGGCTGAACGTGGAAGGTTAAGAGCGTTCTACTTATGGGCGTGTCTTGTCGACGCACTCTCTCCACTCTTCGGCAGAAATACGGGAACCTTCATGAGCGACAGTCCGGTCGAGACCAGCCTTATCAATCTAACCTCAGACATCGTGACCGCCTATGTCAGCAACAACATGGTCACAACGACCGAACTGACGGATTTGATCGGCTCCGTTCATCAGGCGTTGCATGCAGCAGCTGCTGTGGCAGAGGAGCCGGAAGAGGAAAGACTGATTCCGGCCGTTCCGATCAAAAAATCCGTGCAGCCGGATTATATCGTCTGCCTGGAAGACGGCAAAAGGTTCAAATCCCTCAAGCGCCATCTGCGTGCCGCCTATAACCTGACTCCAGAGGAATACCGGGGCAAGTGGGGGCTAAAGGAGGACTACCCGATGGTTGCGCCCAACTATGCGGCCGCTCGTTCGGAACTCGCGATAGAATTAGGCCTGGGTCGCAAGTACAAGCGCTTAAAGCACCCACAAACGCGGACATGATGGAACTGGTAGACATACCGGACTTAAAATCCGGAAGCCTTGAGCTGTGCGGGTTCGAGTCCCGCTGTCCGCACCAAATCTGATTGCAGCGCCCTGAGCGCAGGCGTCCGCCGATCTCCAGGCCCAATCCTGCCAGTAAGGCTGGGGTGACGTTAGTAATCCTCGTGTTGCGGGTGTCGCCAAACAAAAAAAGACGCCCGCTCACGAGGAACGGGCGTTGGGCAAAGTTAATCCTGAGGGGATCTGCAGTTATACGACTTTGGAGGACCTTTCGGCTCATTCGTGCCTCGTAAACTGTTGATCCTGTAGTAGCCTCTTACGGAACAAACGCCTGTGTCGAACGACACAGAAACAGCCGGATATAGGGGACCGGTCGTAAAGACTTTTCAGACAAGAGTACTGGCAGACCTGCGGACGCGGTAATTTTGCAAGGACGTTGCCGCAGATATCATTGGACGGAACGCAATCGTTCATGTCCCGGGACCTGGCACTCGATGTCGACCCAATACCGCTCGCCGCGCTAAATCCTCGAAATATTAGCACCAGGGAACACGGCGTCCGCGCCATGGCCGAGCAACTCCTTCGTCGATCAGAGTTTGGCTCACGTCCTTGCCATTGAAGAGAACTCGGGCAAGGGTGCAGGGGCCTGAACGGCTTCGACATTGTCAGCAGCGAAGTCAACGAGGCGCTCGTGCGCCAGCTGCACCGCTGCGAGTTCATCGAGCAGGCTCACAATGCCGTCTTCCTCGGGGGGCCTGGAACCGGGAAGGCTCATCTTGCAGTGCCCACGTCTCCACGCTCTTGATCCAGGGTCAAAGCGGGACGACATGCTCGCGCGCGCCTGTTTGGGTGGAAGCCGCTCTTCTCGCGTCGGCCACATACCCTGGAACCGCTCCCGCCAATTCCCCCAGCGCCCCCCATCCAGCCCCATGAGATCCTGCAAATCCGGTCCGATGAGCAGATCATCTTCACCAGCGGCAACAAACCTCTGCGCCGCGGCAGGGCAATGTTCTTCCGAAGAAACGACATGACCCGGAAAGTCGCCAAGTCTCGGTTTGGGGCAGGATCCAAATAGCTATGCGGCAAATGTGCACCGTGTCGCGCAAATCATTAGGCGGCACGCAAGATTGGTGGACACGAAGAGGGCGCTTACTCGCGTGGATCGATGACGCGATCGACTTCGATCTCATTTCGATCATGCGGTTCGCCCGCGTCTCGGGTCATGACATTGAGTCTATCAAAAACGCCATCGAGTCGTTCTGGAGCGATGGGCAGGCCGAAGGGCAAATTAACTGCCTCAAACGTTCAAGCGCGCAAAATACGGCAGGGGCAGGCCCTGAACTGCTGAGAGCACGAATGCCGCCACCGCTCCACACAAAGTGAAGAACACCCAATATAAATGCCAACCAACAAAAGGGCTCATCTGAGACATTGTCAGCACGTTCATCGGAGCGAAGATGGCGCCAGCGATCAACGCCGGAATAAACACGACACCGGCATTTCAGTCAAAGTCGAGCCATTCTGCCAAAAACTCCGCCTTTGATTCCGCTCTCAGCCGACGGCGGGACCGTGTTGTGTCGCCGCATCTGACGACATCAAAAGTTTACAAGGCTTGCCCAGTGTCGTTCGGCACAGCTGGCTCGCATCCCGACGCGCTATATGAAGATCAGCAGCGGGGCGAGGCTCGTTTGAGCCGAAAGTTTGCTCCCAAGGCCGTCCCGCTGCTGATCTCCCTTGGTTTGAACTTAGAGCGCCCGTTCCTCGTGAGCGGGCGTTTTTTTCCGGTCCGCAATAGCGACCAGATGAGAAACCAGCGCTCCTGGACAGTCTGCCACCAAGCATCGGGCTTGGCGGCAAGCCGGAAAGGGCATTTGACTTTCATCGGCTGTGACGAGCGTCACATGCCATGGCTGAAAAAGTGCTTACCTTCATGACAGAAGCAACCCAGTTCACCTCAACCAGGAGTGACAGCCATGTTCCGCACTACGATTGCCTCAGTTATGCTTTTTACCGCCTTTGCCGTGTCCACCACGGTTAATGCCGCAACTCATCCGGAAATGCAGGTCAAACCAACTGCACAAACCGCTTCGGTGAAAGCGAATGACGACGCAAAGATCGTTGTCGCTGGCAGAGAAGACCGTCGCGTTGACACTAAGTCCCCCAAGGGCTGAGGGCCTGATCAGAATGAGTGTCACTCCCTTGGCCTTAACGCCGAACCAGTGACAGGGAAGGGTTCATCGACACTCTTGCCGACGGACAAAGGTCTTCCGCTTAAAGGATTTCCTCACCCTTCGTTCTACAAGGCGTCCACACAGGCCCGAGTGCCCGTTTGGACGCCTTCCTTTTGGGCCTGTTTGTTCCGGAGCATTTCATCGAACTGGCCAAGCGTCCTGAAGCTGATGTCCTGAATCCCGTCCCGGCGATGATCTGCTTTCCGGTCCAGACCTGAGCCCACGCATTTGCCACCGGCCAAGCGATCGACGCCACGTTCGGCTCTCGCTATGACGGCGATCATTTCAAATGGATCGGCACTCCGGATAAGCGGATCGACGCGCCGCTGTCGCTAGGGCCAGTCGTGTTGCATGACAGCCAGTGTCCGGCCATCGCGAGAGCCATGCACGGCACAATCTAAATGATTACGCGCCTCCATCGCGGGTAGCAGCCTTCCTCCTGATCCTCCCCCCTTTGAAGTGGTCCATCGTTATATTTAGAAAAACGGAGGATCAAAGTGGCTACGAAACGTCACGGGCCAGAAGAAATTGTCTCGAAGTTCCATCAGGATCGCGCCGACTGGTCGGCGGATTGAGGCCACGTTCGGAAAGATCCGGACAACATCGGTGCGCCGCTTGATTTCACCGTTCAAGCGCTCGATCGGGTTCGTGGAGTGCAGCTTGGCGCGGTGCTGCTGAGGAAAGGTCATGTAGGCCAAGACGTCCTCTTCCGCCCCGTCCATCAGGTTTGCGAGCTTCGGCAGCTTGCCCCGCATCTGGTCGGCCACCAGGCGCCATTGGGCCTTGGCCGCGGCATGACCGGGCTGGGCGAAGGCGGTGGCGATGAAGGCCGAGACCACCCGGCGGCTGTTCTTGCCGGCATGGCCCAGGGCATTGCGCTGGAAATGCACCCGGCAGCGCTGCCAGGTCGTGGACAGAACCCGGGCCGTGGCGGCCTTGATGCCTTCATGCGCGTCTGAGATCACCATCTTCACGCCGGACAGGCCCCGGCGCATGAGATCTCGCAGAAACTCGGTCCAGAAGGGCTCAGCCTCAAAAGCGCCGATCGCCATGCCCAGCACCTCGTGGCGCCCGTCCGTGTTCACCCCCACCGCCAGTGTGACTGCGACGCTCACGATGCGCCCTCCCTGGCGGACCTTCAGGTAGGTGGCGTCGATCCAAAGGTAGGGCCAGTCGCCCTCGATGGGTCAGGTCAGGAAAGCATCAACACGTTCATCGATGTCTTCGCACAAACGGCTGACCTGGCTTTTCGAGATCCCGGTCCCGCCCATTGCCTGCACCAGATCGTCCATCGATCGCGTAGACACGCCATGAACATAGGCCTCCTGGATCACAGCCGTCAGGGCCTTCTCCACGGATCGCCTCGGCTCAAGGAAAGACGGGAAGTAGGACCCCGTGCGAAGCCGGGGAATGCGCAACTCAACGCTGCCCGCACGGGTCTGCCAGTCCCGGTCACGGTATCCGTTGCGCTGCGCCTGACGGTCTGTGCTCTTCTCGCCATAATCAGCACCGGTCCTGGCGCCGACTTCGAGCTCCATAAGCCGCTCCGCCGCAAATCCGATCTTTTCTCGAAGCAGGTCAGCATCGGCGATCTTTTCCACGAGCGCGCGCAGGGCCATCATGGGGTTGGTCATCGGGTGTCGTACCTGGGGAAGGTTGGTGGTCGCAACCCGACCTTACCGAAAAAACCGATGACCACCCAAAGCTAGGTCCTGTTGACAAAGTGGATTCCCAAATCAGCTGAGCTGTGATTATGGGATAGCCCTCCCCTCTCCGGAGAGATCCGATAGGATTGCTCTGTATTTGAGGTAGAGAGGAACGGACCGATGTCGATTTTTGTACTTGGAATTGATCTTGGCAAGAACGTGTGCAGCCTGGTTGGATTGGATAAAGCGGGTGCTGTTGTTCTGCGCCGGCGCTTTCGTCGTGACGCGGTTACGGAATTCGTCGGTTCTTTGCCAGCTTGCATTGTGGCGATGGAAGCGTGTTGCGGCGCGCATTATCTTGGCTGAGTGCTTGGCACTGCCGGTCACACGATCCGTCTCATGTCACCGGAATACGTTCGTCCCTACGTGAAGGCCAACAAGAACGATGACCGTGACGCTGAAGCGATTGCAGAGGCAGCGACGCGCCCGACGATGCGTTTTGTGCCGGTCAAGAGCGAGGCAAAGTCGGAGATCCAGGCTTTGCACAGGGCCCGCTCGCGTCTGGTGGCGGAGCGCACTGCACTGATCAACCATCTGCGCGCTTTGTTGCTGGAGCGCGGTTTCGTGGCGGCACAGGGCCGCAAGCGATTGGAGGCTCAACTGGAAGTGTTTGCAGATGAGGACGATCCCCGTCTGTCGCCGCCATGCGCTTGCTGATCGAGGGTTTGCGGGCTGAATGGCGCAGTCTTGATGGGCGGATTGCCGCCTTCGACAAGGAATTTGTAGCAATGGCGCGCGAGAATGAAGCAGCCCGCCGTCTTGCAACTGTCCCTGGGATTGGCGTCATCAATGCCACAGCACTTGTTGCAGCGGTTGGCGACGCACGCAGCTTCGGGCGTGGACGTGACCTCGCTGCCTGGCTGGGCCTGACACCACGTCAGGCAACCACAGGAGGCAAGCCGCGATTGCTTGGCATATCCAAACGCGGCAACAGGTACCTGCGAGCGAACCTGATCCACGGCGCGCGTGCGGTGCTGCCGCGCATTATGGCTCAGGATACCTCACTCGGTCGGTGGGTCCGCGGCTTGTTAGAGCGGTCGCACAAGAATGTTGTCGTGGTGGCGCTGGCGGCAAAGCTTGCACGCATCGTTTAGGCGGTGCTGCGCAAGAAGCGCGGCTTCGATCCAACGATCGCAGCCGCATAAGGAACACAGTAGTCTTCGGCGCTAAGCTGAAGCTTCAGTAATCTGCGGGTGGTGAGAAGAAGATGGCCTGACAGTCGAACGGCAGCCTGGAAACCTGAACTATTGAACGGTCGATCGAGACCGGTGTGATTATGAGGACCAGACTGCGCGGATCTCCATCTTGGCCGGGGCTCGACCCCGAGACCGGATACGTTGACGCAGACTGAACAGAGAAATACCCCTTGCAGACGGGGCGGGCCATACGTTCAACCGTCTTTTAGAAGGCAGTCTTGGCACGTGGCGATTTAACGGACGCAGAATGGGATTTGATTGAAGCATTGCTTCCTTCGGAGCGAGGCCGAAAGTCCCGCCCGGCGCAGGATAATCGTCGTTATTTGAACGGCATGTTACATGTCCTGCGCGTTGGCTGCCCTTGGCGGAACATGCATGGCCGGCCACCGGCAATTACCGATGATCGCTGGCCCGGCATTCGCCAGATGCTCGACAGCGGCATGACGATTGCAGCCGCGGCGCGGACCGCCGGTGTTCCGCGTCAGGCCGTTTATCGGCGGCTCCAGGCTGATGCCAAAGCGGACTGACCATGCCCCAAGGAAACCGGACCAGTCAGCCAGACCTAAACCGGAAGCCAATCGAGAAGGGCAATGCCCTTTAGATGAATTTTTGAGCAACTGAATAGAAAAAATCGATGAGAGCTCGATCGGCTTTTCTTATCTTTAAAAGAAATAATTTGAATGCAAACTTCAAACTTCTGTTTTTGGGTCGGTATATCCCGAGCCAAATTTTCTTTAAAATCTTAGCAAAATCACATACAATCCTCATGCTAAATAATAGAAAGCATCGAGACTGTTCGCTGTAGCAAATAAGACTGTCGACCGCACGATGACGCATTCAGGGGGACAAAACAAGAAGGGGTGGTTGCCGTTTGTTCTCCCTAAAGATGGATTCTGCACTCGGCCGTAATCGCAACTTCGCGCCGACTGGGCCTTTTCTGATCCGGATGGACATGCCGTGGAGATTGGAGAACCACAAATCCTTCAAAAACTGTGCACCGCCGTTTTATCCATGCGGGTGCTTTGCGGGAAGCCTGCGCCCGCGTTGCCAATGCCACGCTCGCGATCCGCAATGCTGCGGTCTGGGGTGATGGCGGAACGGCCTGTGCATCGGATTCCACGAAGTTCGGGGCCCGGAATCGTAACCTAATGACCGAATGGCAGGCCCGCTATGGTGGGCGCGGTGTCATAATCTACTGGCATGTCGAAAAGCGCGCGACCTGTGTCTATTCCCAGCTCAAACGATGCTCATCATCGGAAGTTGCGTCGATGATTGAAGGGGTTCTGCGCCATTGCACCGATCAAGGCCGCCACGGCCCGGGTTCTGTCCACGACCTGGCAGCGCTGCCGGGTGCATTTCCAGCGCAATGCCCTGGGCCATGCCGGCAAGAACAGCCGCCGGGTGGTCTCGGCCTTCATCGCCACCGCCTTCGCCCAGCCCGGTCATGCCGCGGCCAAGGCCCAATGGCGCCTGGTGGCCGACCAGATGCGGGGCAAGCTGCCGAAGCTCGCAAACCTGATGGACGGGGCGGAAGAGGACGTCTTGGCCTACATGACCTTTCCTCAGCAGCACCGCGCCAAGCTGCACTCCACGAACCCGATCGAGCGCTTGAACGGTGAAATCAAGCGGCGCACCGATGTTGTCCGGATCTTTCCGAACGTGGCCTCAATCCGCCGACCAGTCGGCGCGATCCTGATGGAACAAACCGAGGAATGGACCGTGCAGCGCGGCCGATACATGACACTGGAAACGCTTGCCCCGGTCTGCGATGATCTCACCCTCAGCTTGCCTGCAGCCCAGAGCGACTGATCAGCTCGGCCCACTAAAAGACCGAGGCCTGAAAAGAGCTACACCACAACATGGGACGTCACCGGGAGGGGGATCCACCCTATCAGTTCTTGGTGAAAATCAACATTGTTGATGCTTGTAATAAATAGCACAATTGGTCGCACTGTTTCCTGATAGCATTCCAAGGTGTTCGGGTGGAAGTTCTCGAACGCGCCCCTCCAAAGGTCAAGATTGGTGCGCGGAACGCGCATATAATAATGCTCCCCCACTCTTAATTGGCCCGCCTCCTCCAGGCGGGTTTTTTTTAGGCTCTGATCTGTAATTGCAGAGCTAGGCGGTGTAGATCCCTTGAGGGTTTCATGGATCTGTCCGCACTGACCGAAGCGAGGCCTGGCCGTGCTGTATCGGGTCTCACAGAGGCGAACGTTGCATTGACTCGATGCGGACTTTTCAGCCCATCCGGTAACCTTCGCAGATCGTTCGTCCCTGCGTTCCCTCGCGGGACACCGCCCTCGGATCAGCTGTGGCGCTTCACCGCTGGCAAACAGGTTTTACCTTAACCCAAGCCTGGAACAAAGTGCCGTCGCACAGCATGGCGTGCATGATGACTGCAAGACGGTGCGCAGGGGCGACACGGGCCTTTTTAAGCCCACGGCGCTTGGCGATCTTTTTTGTCCATTCCTTCAGGGCGAAGCTCTCCCGGCTCCGGGTCAGGATCGAGTTGGCGGCTTCGTAAAGCAGCTTGCGCACCATACCATCGCCCTGCTTGGTGATCCGCCCAGTCCAGTCGAGTTCACCGGACTGGTGCCGTCGAGGAACCAGTCCGAAGTAGGCGCCGGCATTGCGCGATTGTCGGAAGCGTCCAGCCTCGTCGACAGCGGCGGCAAAGGCGGCGGCTGTCTGTACGCCAACACCCGGGATGGTCATCAGGATCTCGCAAGCTTGCGATTGACGGGCGATGATACGCAGGCGACGGTCCATTTCCTTGATCTGCGCGACGAGTTCCTCGCGGACGGCCAGAAGGGAAGCGATTGCCTCGCCAAGACCCGGGATGTATGCGGCCTGGCTGATGCGCTCGAGGAACGCCTTTCCCTGTCCGGAGCAGGGACGATAGCCGAAGGTCGCGCAGAGGCCACGGATCATGTTGTCGAGCCGTACCCGGGCTTCAACCAGATGGCTTCGCGCGGTGATCACGCTGCGCGCCCCGTGAGCGGCCGGTGATTTGACGTGCACCGCCTTGTAGAAGCCCGTCCGCGCCAACTGCGCTAGTCCGGCGGCATCATGAGGATCCGTCTTGTTCGCCTTCATGGCCTTGAGGCATTGATGCGCCTGGCGGGCATCGATGCACACCACGGGAACACCGAGCTCCCGGAGCCCAAGGCAGATTGCCGGCGACATGCGGTCCGTCTCGATCACCGCTCGTTCGATTGGGCCACGGCGTTCGAGCATTACGGCCAGGGATTCTGGCGAACTCTCGACCTTCTCCGACGCACACTTGTGGCCATTCTCGTCAACAATGCAGACCTGCGTGGTTTCCATCGACAGGTCCAGTCCGGCATAATGCTTCATGGCTGCTTCCTTCCTTCAGGATCCGACAACCAGAAATGTGCACCTCAGCCGAGGTCCGAGGGAAGCAGCCGCGATTACACGATGACTCATATGTGGAACGGCCCGGTTGGCAAGGTCTTTTAGCGTAAGTCGTCGTCGGACGGTGCGGTCGTATGTCCGGCCTATCAGCGCGGTCATCGACCGCTGGCCACGATGAGATCCGCGATGCCGATCGCCTAATCAAATTTGCGCGCTCAATGGCGCACTGAGTCAGACGGTCTGACCGGCATCGAGGTGTCGCCCCTCGGGTTCATCACGCTTACGTACATTGCCACTTCATCCCGACGCCGGAACGCCAGGCATTCTTTTCCTAAGGTGTCGCCATGATGGCCGGAGCTCGGTATGTGCCGCCTTTGACGAGAAGCGCCCATATGGTACGCGCCATCTTGTTGGCCAGCGCCACTGCGGTCACTTTGTAAGGGCAGCGCGCCATCAAGGATAAGACCCAGGCGGGTAGTTTGGCGCCTCTGCGGGCTTGCTTGAGGATCGACGTCGCACCGACAATGAGCAGGGTGCGCAATTGCTTGTTGCCCCTATTCGAGATCTTCCTGACTCGCTCCTTGCCTCCGCTCGAGTTCGACCTTGGTATGATGCCGATCCAGGCGGCCAAATCCCGCCCGGTCCGGAAGGCTGCAGGATCCTGGACGGTGGCGCGAACGGTCGCAGCGATAATAGGGCCGCCGCCGGGCATGGTAGTCAAACGACGAGCGGCATCATCGGCCTTCACCGCCGCGACAATCTTGGTGTCCAGCTTCTCAATTCTTTCTGTGAGCCTTTCAATTTGATCGGCCATCTCCAAAAGCGCGGCCCGAGCCGAAACAGGCAGGCGTCTGTCCTGATCATCGTGCAGTATTGCAACAAGCTTGGCAATGCTGGTCATGCCGGTGGCAGCGATGATACCGAGTTCAGCCATGTGGGCACGCAGTGCATTAGCAGTTTGGCTTCGCTGGCGAACAAGTAACTCTCGCGTTTTCAACACCATCCCAGCCGCTTGTTCCTCAGGTGATTTGACTGGTACGAAGCGCATCGTCGGGCGCGTTACCGCCTCACAGATTGCTTCCGCATCGGCTGCGTCGGTTTTATTCCGCTTTACGTAGGGCTTCACATAGGCCGACGGCATCAACCGCACCGTATGGCAGAATTCGCCGATGGCGTTCGCCCAGTAGTGGGCGCTTCCGCAAGCCTCAATCCCGACAAGGCATGGCTCCATATGGCGAAAGAAGTCCAAAACCTGTGATCTTCGCAATAGACGTCGGACAGCAACGTTTCCGCTTTCAGTAATGGCACGGACCTGAAAGACCGACTTGGCCAAGTCCAGTCCGATCGTGGTAATCTTTTCCATGGAACGGTTCCTTCTGTCTTGTGGCGATTGGCGTCACCACAATAGGCATCCCCAATGCCGGTGCGAAGCGCCGTTCCACACCATCACATTTGCTGCTGTTGGAAGGCAGGCTTTCGCTGATTCACTGGAGGATCAGCTTATGCGACATCGACTTCAGTGCGCGTGTCTCGCGCCTGACGGCTTTTCAGTTGATGATGTGAAGGTTGTAGCTAATAGCATTCAGATCCAATTGCGGTCGCGCCAACCTTCGAGAACATGTCCGGACTGCAGGAGAGTGAGCAGAAGAGTTCAAAGCCGATATGTGCGCCGACCTGCTGACCTTCCGCTTTCCGGGCGCCTTGTCCAGCTGATTATAGTCGCAGGCTGGTTTTGGTGCGATGCCGTCCTGTGCGGTCGGCGCATCTTCTGCGAACAGTTGGATTGCGACGTATTGGCTCGCTATAGTCGGCGTACCCAACGGCTGGAGACGATCGTCCACCATCTCGGCCTGGCACTCGGCGGCGGACCGGCCGCCGCGTTTGCCAATCGCCTCATGATGCCGGTGAGCAACGATACACTGCTGCGGGTGGTTCGCCGGCGTATTGCCGATCGCAGCGATGATCTCCCTGTCGTAGGCATTGATGACTTTGCCTTTCGACGCGGCCAGACCTACGGAACAATCGTTTGCGACCTGGAACGGCGGAGGCCTGTCTCCCTCTTGCCGGATCGGGCGCTGGATACATCTCGATCATGGCTTGCCCAACATCCGTCGATATCGATCGTCGCTCGCGACCGGGGTGGCGGCTATGGTGAGGCCATCGCGAAGGCCCTGCCTGATGCAGAGCAGGTCGCCGACCGTTAGCATCTTATGGAGAATTCCAGCCGGGCCTTTTTCGATGCTGTCGGCAGGTCGATGCGCCAGATCAGGCAAGCGGTCGGCAGCAATGTCGTTGACCCCAAGCTTTTGACTTATGCGGAAAAGTTGCAATACGACGGATATCTGCGCCGGCAGGAGACGAACGAGGCGATCCGGACGCTGTCGAAAGATGGAATTCCCATTCGCCAGATCGTGCGGCAAACCGGTCATAGCCGGAAACTTGTCCGCGACGTATTAAGAGGCCAGCGCCTTTATGTCTTTCGAACACGACCCAGCTCGCTCGATAGCTGGCTGCCGTGGCTTAACAGCCGGTGGTGGGACGAAGGGGCTCGAAACAGCCAAGAACAGCTTAGTTGGATCCTTCGCCAACGGCGTCGATAAGGATATTGACGCCGTCCGGAACGCTATCGCCTCTACTTGGTCGAATGCGCAAACTGAGGGACAGATCACGTGCCTGAAGCTCATCAAGCGCAAAATGTACGGACGAGCAAAACTCGATCTGCTCCAGGCGAGATTGATTGGCGAACCATAAGATCTGTACGCCAGTAAAAGTGCGTCAGAGCCGAGGACTGACCCGGTAGAGCCCGATTTTTTCACTGAGAACTGACCCATGTGCCGCGCGTCACAAGCACTGATCGTTAAAGGAACTACATTCGCGATATGGGGCATGTACACCCGGTAGGTCCGGGTTCCCTATTGATATGGAGAGTTAATTGTGACAAGCTATAAAACCTTGCCGATAGCGACGGCATCTTTCCTCATGATGAGTCTTGCGGCACTGACACCTGGTCATGCATCCACCGAAACGGCGGTCACCGTCAGCGCTCTGAACATGCGTGCCGGTCCCAGCACGCGGTATCCGGTCATCAACGTTCTGACGGGAAACGCCTCGGTGAAAGTCTTTGGCTGCACCGCCGCCGCCACCTGGTGCGATGTCGGTTTCGGTTACAAACGCGGCTGGGTTTCCGCCCGTTATTTGAAGATCGGATATAATAATCAGCTTGTCGTCGTCACGCCCGCCGTCAGCACGTCCCTCGGGATCACGGTCATCAATTTCGACGATCACCACAATGGCGGCCACAACGGCAATCACGGTTCCTTCAACGCGTTCAAGGTTTCCGGCAAGAACGGTAAAACGGTGGTCGGTTGCACGGACAAGGGCTGCGGTGCCATCAACATCCGCCCGGGAACGTCAGGCGTCACGGCCGCCGGTTG
The DNA here is from genome assembly GCF_000168975.1 of Roseibium aggregatum IAM 12614. Lineage (GTDB taxonomy): Bacteria > Pseudomonadota > Alphaproteobacteria > Rhizobiales > Stappiaceae > Roseibium > Roseibium aggregatum. Next base: position 65,708 of record NZ_AAUW01000027.1, on the reverse strand, counting down.
TTCCGAGGGGACTTGCAAAGGCGTGAACGTCAAGAAGAACCGGCGCGGTGAGATCAAAGTCAACAAGTTCAGCTTTGGCCCGGGCTCCGGCAAGTCGCGAAGCGCAGGGAACTCCCGCGGCTCACGGGAAGCCAGAAACAGCGGCGGATCGCGGAAAGCCGCGGGTCGCCGGGGCTAAGCGGCCCTCGCCGTCTGTGCCGCATAATTGCGGGAAAGGGACACCCACGTTCAGGTGCCGGAATTATCCGGCATGCTCCGGCGGACTCTTCCCTCCCGCCGGACTTCGCCCGGCTGTTTGTCCGGCCAACGGGGCCGCTCCGCGCGACCAGCCTCACCGGCAACCGGAAAGGGCTCGGCAGACGCGTCATGATCAATGCTCTGTAAGACCGCATGTCTTTCTCGCAGTGGCCGCTTCGCCCGACCCGCTCCGTCAATGACCTGGTCAAGGCGACCTTATCGCATTAATCGGGTTTCGTGCCTAGTTGCTCGGCGTTTCCTTGCTTCTGAAGTTTGTGAATGCCGTTCACCCTACGTTCGAGCGTGTCTCATGATGCCAAAATCCGGGTAAGAGACCACTGCGGCCCGGCTCGTGATTTGCGCAACACGGTGGAGCCGAACAGATAAGCTTGGAAATGCATTGATGCGGCATAACCTTATCAAGGCGGTCCTTATGGACTCTAGCTCCCTTCGGCTAGGCGCCACCGTAGACCGGGTACTCGATCATCCGGTGGGTGGTCGCTTAGTTAGGCCTGCGCTAGACCACATCACCATTGTTGGGTTTGGCCGGCAAATCGAGGTCATGCGAGAGGAACCACATCAAAGCCTGACGAGTGCGACCGCTGGCGCAAGAGATCGAGTTCACACACATTGAGGCTTCCCCTTCAGCCCTAAAAGCAGACGGTCATTGCCCTGGCGCGGCGCATAGACCGTCTCCTGGGCAATCAGTACCGTGTCGACCACCCGGCACATCTCGATGAGTTGTTGCCAGTCGCGGCTGTTGCGAGCAAACCGAGACACTTCCCGCGCAACGACCGCGCCGATCTTGCAAAGGCAGACCTCGGCGACCATCCGGTCGAAAACGGCGCGTACGACGCCGCCGGCGGCAGAACAACCAAGACCGTCATCGACCGTCTCAATGCGGGACCAACCGAGCGCCGTCAGGCGATCACGCATCGCATATTGAAGCGTGCTGCTCTCGCGGTTGTACAGAACCTGATGAGCAGACGACTGCCGGACATACAAGATGGCTTTGCGCTCCAGATGGTGCGGTCTGATCTTCTCATGCATCATGATCCGTGCCCTCACGCTGCAAGGCGGGCTCGCCGTCGATGTGGCTCAGGATCAGGCGGATCATCAACCTCTTCACGGATCGACGCGTCTCGGCGGGCAGCGCCTGCCAATGCGGCGTCTGCTCCATCTCGGCATCGTTTGGTGTCGAGAACAGATCGAATTGGTATGTCGTCGGCAAGCGCGCGAATTGCCGTAAAATTGACATGCGGCGCTACCGCCATATGCCAGGTCATGCTGGCGCCCGGTCGAACACCCAGGCCGGAGCTTCCAGCAATCGATCCGACGCCCGACCAGAAAGACTGCAACGGAAGACCGCCACACCCGCCTTCTCGTTTACCTCGTGGATATGAACCTGTTGCCAAGCCCAGGGAGGCCAAGGATAAAGAAGCCCGCGCTCATCACTGGTCCCGTAGGTGTTCCGTCGTCGAGTAGTACAATGAAAAACGCCGATACGGCAGTCTAAAATCGAAAACGCCGATCAGTCGACTCAACATGACCACGGACAATCTGTTGAGGCTGTACAGCTAGACCTGCTTTAATGCAACAAGGTCCGGCACGAACTCCTAATTCTCAACAGCCCTCAGATGAAACCGAGAAAACCGGACTTCGGCCACGTACAGAAGAAGCCCCAGCGCGACCGCCAGGAGTGAAAAGGAAAAGCATCGTATTGCGCTGAGCTGTCGCGGCTTTCTGATGTTCTGTTCAATGACCGCACCTCCCTGAGCAATACTTCCTGGCGCGTCGACATGCGGTTGACGCACCACAAAAGAGCCTTGAAATCATCGTCTAAACGCGAGACTTCACAGTCCGCAGCTTCCGGAGGAAGGGCGTGCCGGGGGCTGGACGGATCAGGTTGTCAAGACGGCTCACAACGCTTCCCACCTATCGTGCAGATCAAGAGTGCCGGACATGGGCACCTTGCGGCAGCGGCCGGATGGTCGCGTCGCCGGTGATACGGAAGAGGGGCGAGCGAGTGCGGGGAGGCACATACCCCCGCCCTCTTCCCCGCAAGCGATGCATTTCAACACGATCGTCCTTGCCATTTGGTTCGAGCCTTCAGTCATTCACTTACGCAAGGCTCTATTCTGGAGCATTAAGAGGCTCGCCAAGGCTCGGAAAACACTGGCCAGCGACAGTCTTCTTAGGCTCATCCGCCAGGTCCCGCGGTGTCAAATAGTACAGGCGGGTCGATATTTCGGCGTTTTGTCGGGAATGACCTGAAGTTCGAGGTGTGTCGATTATGACGGCATTGCCATGTTGATTGTTGCTTTGTTGCAAGATTGGCCGTGTGGACGATTGAGCATCAAAATACCGGGCTCCCCGCCTCCGCCTGAAGGGCTTTCGTTATCCGCGTGAAGTCATTGCCTGCTCTGTTGAGGCGTATTTCCGGTTCCATATGGACTCTGACCTGCCACGGGATATTTCCTCCATCGTCGATTAGAGTCCGCCAAACTTGAGGACGGACAATGAAGCGAACGAGATTCACGGACGAGCAGATCATCGGCATCAACCGGATCTATCGGCTCTACCGCGACCGTGCGCAAGCGGAAGGCCCGGCGCAAGGCTATCGGAACGCGAGCCCCGATCCTGGTCGAGGCGAGCCCCAACGCACGATGGTCGCTGGATTTCGTTCATGACCAGTTGGCCAATGGCCAGCGTTTTCGGGTGCTCAATGTGGTCGACGACGTTACCCGCGAATGCCTTGCGGCGATCCCCGACACTTCTATTTCGAGACGCCGAGTGACGCGTGAACTCACTACCTTGATCGAGCGCTGCGGGAAGCCTGGAATGGTTGTCTCTGACATCGGCACGGAACTGACCTCGAATGCCATCCTGCGGTGGTGTTCCGAGCACCGGATCGAATGGCACTACATTGCACCGGGTAAACCGATGCAAAATGGTTTTGTGGAGAGTTTCAACGGTCGCATGCGTGACGAACTGCTCAACGAGACCATGTTTTGCAACACGGCCCACGCACGTGTCGTGATCGCCGCGTGGGCTGCCGACTACAACACCGAACGCCCACACTCGGCGTTGGACTATCAGACCCCGGCCGACTACGCCCGGACCGTGACCACCGCAATCGCCCGACCCGCTACGCGATCTGACAGCTCTGCGCGTCCGGCGATTGCTCAACCTGCGCCAAATGGCGTAAAAACCAATCGGGCTCCGGTCCCGGCTGGATGAAAGTTCAGTGGCAGGTTCACTCTGTCTCTTCTGATGGGTCCTGACTATCGATCCCTATCTCGGCAAACACTTCCAGAATTTTATTCTCTAGTATTTTGTCGTCTTGTGTTTTCGTCGGCCATTCGGCCAGCCGCATGCTCAAATCGATCGCAAGCAAGCGTGTTCGGCTGAAGCTGAGTTTTTGTTTAGGTTTGACATATTCGGCAATCTCTTCTTCCTTAAGCGCTGACAACAATTTCGATTTGAGCGCGTTCATCATCCGCTTGCTCGGTTCACAGGCCGTTGAAATACCAACCGCCCCTTCGACAGGCCTGGTCATTCTCGGGTTCCGAGAATTGAATTTATCCCGATTATCGGCTTGATAGTTTTCAAGATTTTCGATGATTTTATTCATGGTTTCTTTGCGACTCACGAAAATCAGAATTCCGTCCGCGCGCACCGCGGCCGGGCCGGCTATCTTAGCGCCGCAATTACCTGGATATTCCTCCGGCTTGTCAACTATCGTTTCGACAACATGTTTCATGATGGTTGAGGCGTGTGCCTTCCTAGGATTTATGTAAACCCTGTATTTATACACCTCTCTTATTTCACTTGGGAGATCGAAATGAAAAAAACCGTGCTCCAGATCTATTGCGAAATCTCCTTCCTGATCCAGATACTCTCTTAACTCCGTAGATCCCCATTCGGCACTTCCCTGAAGTCTAAGTCGACCGCCTGTTCTATTCTCTTGTACTTCGAGTATTTCTTTGTAGAAATCTCGATTTAACTTTGCGCTCCCCGCGCTCTTAACTGCCCGTTTTGTTTTTCCCGGGAGTGGTACCGGCTTTCCCGGCGACGGCTTGCGCTTGGCAGCTACGGGCGTCCTCGCATGACCGAAGAGCTAAAGGAGCTCGGACTTGATGTCGGCCATCGGCGTGTTGGACGGTTGATGCGTGAGAACGCGATCACCGTGAAAAGGAACAAGAAGTTCAAGGCGACAACGGACAGCAATCACAGGTTCAACATTGCGCCAAATCTGCTGAAGCGGGACTTTTCTGCTGACCGGCCGAACCGGAAATGGGCTGGTGACATCAGTTATGTGTGGACCCGGGAAGGCTGGCTCTACTTGGCTGTCATCCTAGACCTGCATTCCAGACGTGTCATCGGTTGGGCCGTGAGCAACCGGTTGAAACGGGATCTGGCCATCCGGGCCCTGAACATGGCCATTGCCCTGCGCCGCCCGCCCAAGGGCTGCATTCACCACACGGACCGCGGCAGCCAAGGCAGATTCAACCGGTCGTCGCAACACCCCGCTACAGGAGGTGTTGATGGGTACAGGAAGACGGAAATCAGAACGCTCAATGCGGCACAAATTGTCCTCGCCTGGGCGGCCACCGGCATGGCAGCGTGAGAACCTGTACCGGTTTTGGCAAGGAGTGGCGTCGGGTCTGTCCAGTGAAGAAGCCGCCGCCGAAGCCGGCGTCTCCGGTCCCGTTGGTATCCAGTGGTTTCGGAGTTCAGGTGGCATGCCTCCAACACACCTTTCGCCCGCAACGGCACCACTCGCGAGTCGAAACCTTTCGTTTCGGGAACGGGAGGAAATTGCTTTGGAATGCGCGCGGAGCACGGGAGTGCGTGCTATAGCGCGCAAGCTGGGGCGGTCTCCCAGCACAATTTCGCGTGAGATCAGGCGCAATTCGGCGACGCGCGGCGGCGACTTCGACTATCGAGCCATTACCGCGCAGTGGCATGCTGATCGAGCAGCACGGCGGCCGAAGGCGGCAAAGCTGACAACCAATCCTGTCCTCCGTGACTATGTGCAAGACCGGCTCGCCGGACGGATTGCAATGCCCGACGGCATCGCCTTCGATGGCCCAGTCGTGGTATGGAAAGGACGACGGGCTGTTCATCGGCAAAGTCGACGCTGGTCCACAGCTTGGAGCCCGGAACAAATTGCGCGGCGTCTGAAGCTGGACTTTCCCGAGAACCCGACCATGCGCATCAGCCACGAAGCCATCTATCAGGCGCTCTACATTCAGGGCCGAGGCGCCTTGAAGCGAGAGCTATCGGCCTGTCTGCGCTCTGGACGAGCGCTGCATTTGCCCCGCGAACGTGCTCGTAACCGAGGCAAGTCCTTCTTCGCAGATGCTTTCATGATCAGTGATCGTCCGCCTGAGATAGGCGACAGAGCAGTGCCCGGTCACTGGGAGGGGGATCTCATTCTCGGTCTCGGCAGCTCAGCGATCGGCCCGCCGGTCGAACGTACGACACGGTTCACAATGCTCCAACACCTCCCACGAATGGAACGCATGGGAAGGATTAGTCTGTCAAAAACGGCCCAGCACTTGCCGGACATGGTGCTGAAGCGGTCCGCGATGCCATCGCCGGAACCATCATGGATCTGCCGGCACATCTCCGCCAATCATTGACTTGGGATCAGGGTGCGGAGATGGCTCAGCATGCACAGCTCCGTATCGACACCGGCCTCGAGATATACTTCTGCGACCCTCAAAGCCCCTGGCAGCGCGGGAGCAACGAAAACACCAACGGCTTGCTGCGCCAGTACTTTCCGAAAGGCACGGATCTAAGCCAGCATGGGGTCGATGAATTAAGCGCTGTAGCGCATGCTCTGAATACCAGGCCCCGAAAAACGTTGGGCTGGCGCACACCTGCAGAGGCTCTCGACCAGTTGCTCAAACAAGATATAATCAAGGGTGTTGCGACGACCGGTTGAATCTGCCCAATATTGCTCTCACGACTATCAGAAGCTTCTGCGCCAGCATGGCTTCCAGGTCTCAATGAGCGGAACTGGAAACTGCTTTGACAACGCCGCCGTGGAAACCTTCTTCAAAACGATCAAGGCCGAGTTGCTGTGGCAGAAATCATGGGTCTGTCGCCGCGAAGCTGAAATGGCCATCTTTGAATACATCAATGGCTTCTACAATCCGCGCAGAAGGCACTCGGCTCTGGCATGGAATAGCCCATTGGCATTCGAAGCCAGGGCCGCTTAAATGAGAACTCGGAGCGGAACCAAACTGTGACAGGTCCAAGTCTCTGAGAGCCGGATTTAAAAGTAGTTGTGTACTATCAAAGGATTGTGATTCAACCGTCTTTGTCGAGAAGATTGTGGATCGAATACCCTGGAGTAACATCACTCGCAAACAGCCTAACCGCGACGCTCTGCGTTAGACAAGCGATTTGACGGAACGGGAATGGGCGGTCGTAGCACCATTGATCCCTGTGGCCAAGCATGGCGGGCGACCGCGGACGACCAACATGAGGGAAGTGATGAACGCGATCCTTTATGTCGCCGGCAACGGCTGTCAGTGACGGGCACTTCCGAAAGACTTTCCCCCGGCCCCCACGGTGCGAGGCTATTTCTCTTGCTGGCGCGATACCGGTCTTTGGCAGACCTTCAACCACATCCTTGTCGCCGCCACGCGAGAACTGGAAGGACGCGCGCCCCCTCCAATAGCCGGTGTTATTGACAGTCAGTCGGATAAAACCACGGAAAGCGGGGGTATTTCCGGCTATGACGAGGGCAAGTAGATCAAGGGACGCAAGCGCCATATCATCCCCGACACGCTTGACCTGATGTTGTTCGTGCTGGTTCATGCCGCCGACATCATGGACCGGGATGGTGCACCCGATGTCTGAAAACCATCCGGCACCGGTTCCCCTGGCTACGCCATGTCTTCGCCGACGGCGGCTACGAAGGCGATAAGCTCAGCAGCACATTGATCGTCTGCGGCGCATGGACCATGCACGAACAGCCTTAAGCGGTCTGATGCTGCCAAGGGCTTCCACGCCCTACCCCGCAGATGGGTGGTGGAACGCACGTTCGGCTGGTTTGGACGATGCCGCATGCTGGCAAGGGACTGGGAGAAATCCATCGAAAGCGCCACCGCATGGGTCACTATCGCCAGCATCAGGGTCATGACACGCAGACTGGCAACCTATTGTGTTCCCTCATGAACTTTTTAATCCGGCTCTGAAACTATGGAGAGCACCTCGAAACGGGAAGGTTGCTCCATGACCCCCAGCTATTGATCTTGTGTCCTGCCTTGCCGCGTTCCCCGACCGTCGGCGCGCCGAAGGCAAAATGTACGATCAGGTCGGCGTGATTTTGTTCTCGATCATCGCCATTCTGAGCGGAGCGCGCTCCTATCGGTAAATTCACGCCCTGATTGCCGCCAGATTGCCGCTTCTCAATGCGGCCCTGCGGCGGGCTCCGGTCTACACATCAGTGCGCGGCATACTGCGGCAGATCGATCCCGACGCGTTGGGGACGGCGTTCCGGCGTCATGCCGAGGGGCTGGACCGAACCTGTGCTCCCGCAGGACCTTCCCGCTTCATCGCCATAGACGGCAAGACGTTGCGGCAAAGTTTCGATGCGTTTTCCGACACCAAGGCCGCCTATGTGCTCTCGGCCTTTGCCGTCGATCACCAGATCATCCTCACTCATGAGGTCGTTGACGAGAAGTCCAACGAAATCCTGGCCGCCCAGGCGCTGATCGTCGCGACCGCCCTTTGGAAAAGCCGCGAGGAAACAAGCATTTATGCCTCATCGGTCATGCTTGACGCCATGACCTTCGCACCGGCTATCCGCAATCATTAGGCCATCGAGAACCGTAACCACTGGGTTCGCGACGTCACCTTTGCAGAGAATGCCAGCCGCATCCGCAGCAATCTCGGCATCATGGCGCGCCTGCGCAGTCAGACACTCGACATCACAAGGGCAAACGGCGTCTCGAATGTCGCGAAGGCACTTTGGGCCCCAGCTATCGGCCCCACCGGCACCCCCCACAACCCCGGCGCATGCCGATGACGACTGACAGCCGCCATGATTACGGCATCGCGTCAAACCTACCGGACAGGAACTTCGCCGTCACCGCGCCCGACGCCGGGCGGAGCGTTCCGATTTCCGTCTTCCTGTCGCCAGAAACACCTCCAGGTATGAAGTGTCGCCACGTCCGGTTGAACCCGCCCAGGACGCATGCGAGGAATATCGCAAGTTGCTCGGCCGCATGGCATCACCGCCTACATGAGCCGCGAAGGTATTTGCCTGGACAACGCCCCGATGGAGAGTTTCCCCGGTGCACTCAAGACCGCAGCCTGGTCAAACTGAAAAAAATATTGGTCCGGGATCAGGGGGCAAGGACAGATCAAAAGTGGTAGGACACACCGGCTCGCAGGAGATCCAAGTCGCCCTCAATGTCAAATGCGCCAGCCCCGACATTGTAACTTTCGTTGCCAAACCAGTGATGCTGATATTCGGCCCTAACGGAAATGTGCTCCGTCACGTAGCCTTCCACCCCGCCCCCGAAAAGAAATCCGGTGTGTGTGTTGGAATCGGAGATGCCCGTTCCGGGAATCTCGAATGTCACTTCCGAAAAGCTGACCCCGGTAGTCGCAAATGCGAGGAACCGATCGAACGCATACCCCGCGCGCAGGCGAGCGGCGATCATCCAGTTGATGTCTACATCAAGGTTCGCCGATGTGGTATCCGAGAAGTTGGCGAGGTTAGCCTCCCCCTCGATACCGAGCACAAACTGGCCTAACATGTGGTTATATCCAACGTGGACGCCGCCGACCGGGGAAGCAAGGTTCTCCGGAGGAGAACCAAGATTGTCCCTTCCTTCAAACCAGCCGAAGCCGAACTGACCGCCCCCATAGACCCCCTGCCAGTCATAGGTCTGAATAGCGACCGGCTCCACTTCGAGGTCCGCCGCGTGGGCGTTCGATGCCAAAAGGGACGTGGCGCCAGCAAAGAGGAGGTGTTTAATTTTCATATTGTATATCCAACTATTCACGGAGGATCAAGCCATCCGCGTTTCCGTAAACTTCAGGATGGACGTTGATTCGTCATTACGAGCCAATGTTACTAAGATTTATAAAAATCGCTTCTTTTGTACAATGCGCTTTTTAGCGGCAAATGAATAGCCCAGCGTTTTCTAAAGGAATGACCGGATCGAAAGAGTCCGAATAGGGATTGAACGAAGCCGCTAACGCGGCATTTGGTGTGGCAGTTGGGAGAAGGTGCCCTGTCTGCGAGGATTGCGGTTGTTGAAGCCCTATCCACTCAGTCAGGAGCACCCCGATGAGCAAAGCCATCAGCCCTTTGCGCCGCCGCATGATCGAGGACATGACGGTCCGCAATCTCTCGCCGGCGACGCAGCGATCTTACCTGCATGCGGTGTCGAAGTTCAGCCGCTATTTCGGCCGTTCGCCGGATCGGCTCGGTCTTGAGGATGTCCGTGCCTTTCAGGTGCATCTGGTGGCAACCGGCATTTCCTGGCCGGCGCTGAACCAGACGGTCTGTGCGCTGCGGTTCTTCTACGGCGTGACGCTCGGCCAGGCCGAGATCCCGGAGCGCATTGCCTATGCGCGCGCGCCGCGCAAGCTGCCGGAAGTGCTTTCTGCCGACGAGGTCGTGCGCTTTCTCGAGGCCGTACCGAGCCTGAAGACGCGCACGGCACTAACCGCGGCCTATGCGGCGGGTCTGCGTGTTTCCGAGGTTGTCGGGCTCAAGGTGGCCGACATCGACAGCCAGCGCGGTGTCATCCGGATCCGCCACGGCAAGGGCGGCAAGGACCGCTACGTGATGCTGTCCGCGCAGCTCCTGCATATCCTGCGGACCTACTGGCGGCTGGCGCGGCCTCCCGATTGGCTGTTTCCCCGCCGCAACGGATCCGGCCCGATCAGCATTACGGTTCTTCATGCCGCCTGCCGCTCGGCGCGGGCCGCCGCCGGCATCGACAAGCGCGTGACGGTGCACACGCTCAGGCACTCCTTCGCAACACATTTGCTGGAGAACGGCACAGACATCCGCATCATCCAGGTTCTGCTTGGTCACAACAACCTGTCGAGCACGGCGCGCTACACCAAGGTTTCCAGCAGGCTCATCCGGCGCACGCAAAGCCCACTTGACCGGCTCAACATCGAGGTGGTGCCGCCGAACTGACGCGGTCCCATGTCGGCGAGACTGGAGGTGGCGGATATCTTCCGCCGTCATGGCGAAGCCTATCGGCAAGCCCATCACGGTCATCTGGGCCGCGTTGAGCGGCGCGTGATGAGCGCGATCGAGCTGTGCCGCACCGCCGCGCTCGGCGGCCATATCGAGGAGTGCCGGGCCTGCGGAGCGGTGCGTGTGGCCTACAATTCCTGCCGCAACCGGCACTGCCCGAAGTGCCAGACTGCCGTGGCGCGGGACTGGCTGGCCGCGCGTGCGAGCGAACTCCTGCCGGTGCCCTATTTCCACGTGGTGTTCACGCTGCCCGCCGAGATCGCGGCGGTTGCCTTCCAAAACAAGGCGGTCGTCTACACCATCCTGTTCAGGACAGCCGCCGAGACGCTGCGCACGATCGCCGCCGATCCCAGACATCTCGGCGCCGAGATCGGCCTCATCGCGGTGCTCCATAGCTGGGGCCAGACCCTGACCTATCATCCGCACCTCCATTGCATCGTGCCGGGCGGCGGCCCGTCACCCGATGGCAGCCGCTGGATCTCTTGCCGCCCCGGTTTCTTTCTGGCCGTCCGGGTGTTGTCGCGCCTGTTCCGCCGGCTGTTTCTGGAGGCGCTGCGCGTCGCCTTCGAGGCCGGAGGGCTGCAATTCTTCGGCAGCATCGCCGACTTGGCCGGCCCGGCTGCCTTTGCCCGTCTCCTGGCCGCGGCGCGTCGCCGCGACTGGGTCGTCTATGCCAAGCCGCCCTTCGGCGGGCCAGAACAGGTGCTGGCTTATCTGGGCCGCTACACGCATCGCGTCGCCATCGCCAATTCCCGCCTGGTCAGCCTGGCCGACGGCAAGGTGACGTTCCGTTGGCGCGACTACCGCCATGGCCGCAAGACAAAGCTGATGACGCTCAAGGCCGACGAGTTCATCCGGCGCTTCCTCTTGCACACCCTGCCGGACGGCTTCCATCGCATCCGCCACTACGGGTTCCTCGCCAACGGCCGGCGCGTCGCACGGCTCGCGTCGTGCAGACAGCTGCTCGCCGTCCGGGCGCCGGAGACTGCCTTCCGTGCCGAGCCGGTGACGGACCTGCCGTCTCTCACGCACCCGTGCCCCTGTTGCGGCAGCCCGATGATCACACTCGCCGTGTGGCATCATGGGCAAGCGCCACCCCCGCGCTCAGCCTGGAACGACAGCTCATGAGTGCGTATGGCAGATCACGAGCCCCCTATAGGCGGCTGGCCTCCACGAGAACCGGCCCGCTTGCCTGCGGGCAAACGACCCAGTCGTGCCCTCTGCTGCCCTTCAGCGAGGCCGCCGGCTGCCAAACAGGATCGGATCTTCGGCAGTGCGCAGAAAGCATCGACCCCGCTAAGCGGCTTTCCGGTGTGATGCATCCCCACATGCGGCCTTGCTTGCACCACGCCACACCGACGCAGCCGCCACAATCCCCATAGACCCAATTCGCCCGCGGCTTCGCTCAATCCGGCTTCAATGAGGTCCGCCCCGCGCCGCTGCGCAACACTGCCGTTTTGCCCGCAGACCTCACTGAACCCTCCAGATTTCAGAGGGATGCGTACCGGAATCACTTTCACCCTTTCAGCCGCTGACCGTCAACGCCTGCGTGACATTGCGGCAGCGCCCTGCAGCCTGCAGAAGCATGTCTGGCGCGCCCGTTTTATATTGTTGAGCGACGAGGGTCTTGGCACCTCGGCGATTATGGAAGCGACAGGCAAGTCGAAGACCTGCGTCTGGTGCTGGCAGGAGCGCTCCATGCGCGAAGGCGTCGACGGACTTCTGCGTGTGAAACGGCCTGCAATATTGACCCTGTTTTAGGGGTTATCGGCGTCCAAAACTGACCCCTGCCAAATTTGCTTTTATGCGTCCCTGATTTTTCAGGGAGCATTTTAAGGATGTTGGCTGTGGAGACGATTGCGAAGATCCGTCGGGCATATTTTAAAGAAGGCAAGTCGATCAAACAGATTTGCCGCGATCTTCGGGTCTCCCGGAACACGGTGAGGAAGGTCATCTGATCCGGGTCGACAGAATTCAGCTATGACCGGTCCGTGCAGCCACGCCCGAAGATCGGCCCCTGGCAATCCTATCTCGATGACATGCTCGGCGAGAACGCAAACCGTCCCAAGCGGGAACGTCTGACACTCGTGCGGATTTATGAGGAATTGCGCGGGCGCGGCTGTGACGGTGAATATGATGCCGTCCGCCGGTATGCCGCGCGCTGGTCCAAGTCGATACGGGAAGCTTCCGCGGATGCCTATGTGCCGCTCAGCTTCGACCCCGGTGAAGCGTACCAGTTCGATTGGAGCCACGAAATTGCGTTCATCGACGGGATCACGACAACGATCAAGGTGGCCCACGTTCGCCTGTGTCACAGCCGGATGCCGTTCATCCAGGCGTATCCCCGCGAGACGCAGGAGATGGTGTTCGACGCTCATGACAAGGCGTTCACCTTTTTCGGCGGCGCCTGCGCGCGGGGCATCTACGACAATATGAAGACAGCGGTGGATGCGATCTTCGTCGGAAAGGATCGTGGCTACAACCGCCGCTTCCTTCAGATGTGCGGACATTATCTGGTCGACCCCGTGGCGTGTACGCCGGCATCGGGCTGGGAGAAAAGGCAAGTGGAGAACCAGGTGGGCGTACTCCGCCGGCGCTTCTTCGTTCCCCGACCTAAGTTCAAGAGCTATGCCGAGCTCAACGCCTGGCTACTGGATCGCTGCGTCGCCTGGGCCAATGCCCATCAGCATCCGGAGATCCGGGACAAGACGATCTGGGAGGTCTTCGAGACGGAACGCTCCAACCTTGTTCCCTATGCAGGCCCTTTTGACGGGTTCCATGCCGTGCCGGCCTCGGTGTCAAAGACATGTCTCGTCCGGTTCGACAAGAACCGTTACTCGGTAGAGGCTCGCGCCGTCGGGCGGCCCGTCGAGATCGGGGCCTATGCCGACCGGCTGGAAGGCGGCAGGACGGAAGCATTGTCGGCAAACATGTGCGTGCATTCGGGCGCGACAATACGGTCTACGATCCCCTGCATTACATTCCTGTTTTGGCACGCAAGCCCGGAGCTTTGCGCAATGGGGCGCCGTTCAAGGAATGGGAGTTGCCTCCGGCCTTGCGGCGAGTTCAGCGCAAATTGGAACGGCAAGCCGGCGGTGATCGCCAGATGGTCGATATTCTTGGTGCCGTTCTGACAGACGTTTTGGACGCCGTGGACGCGGCCTGGGCCGAGGCGCTGTCGAACGGTGTCCACTTTGCCGGCGTCGTCTTGAACATCCTGGCCCGGCGCCAGGAACCGGAAGCCCCTGTGACAATCACGACACCGGATGCCTTGCGGCTCAACTGCGAGCCTGCCGCAAATTGCGACCTGTATGACAGCTTGAGGAGACAGACGAATGGAACGATCTCATGTGCTGAACGCAATGTGACAGCTAAAGCTCTACGGGATGGAGGCGGCCTATGATGAGGTCATGGCCACAGCGGTCAAGCGTGAGCACGACCCTCAGCAGGTCATCGGCGACCTGCTGAATGCCGAGATCAGCGAGAAGCAAGCCGTTCGATCAAATACCAGATGACGATCGCCAAGCTGCCGTTGGCCAAGGAATTGGACGAGTTCAACTTCGAACCGACACCCATCAACGAAACCCTCGTCCGAGATCTGGCCGGTGGTGAGACTTCCTGGATCATCAGCGCAATCTGGTCCTGATCGGCGGCACCGGAACCGGCAAAACCCATCTGGCCGTTAGTATCGTCCGGTCTTGTATCCGCAACGGAGCCAGGGGACGGTTCTTCAATGTTGTCAATCTGGTCAACAAGCTGGATGCCGAGGCGCGCACCGACCGGCAGGGCCGGACCGCCGATTTGATCTCCCGTCTCGATTTCCTGATTCTCAAAGAACTGGGCTACCTGCCATTCGCCCAGACAGATGGACAGCTCCTGTTCCATCTGATCAGCAAACTCTATGAACGCACATCGATCATCGTCACCACCAACCCGGTATTTGGCGAATGCCCGCACCGAAAATACCGAGCGATGCTCGGCGACGAACGCGTACCTCACTTTGCATCCTTGGCGAAGTACGCAGCCGCTTTTTTTAAGATGTCACGTTCCTCGGTGACCCGTGCCAGTCCCCGCTTCAATTGCCGGATCTCCGGTCGTTGAGCCGCGATGACGATCGCCTCGGCATCTGCTGCATCGTTCTTCTTCCGCTTCACGAATGGGCGCACGTACTGAGGGGCGATCAGTCTGACTTCGTGACCCAGCTTGGCCATCTCGCGCGCCCAGTAATGGGCACTGCCGCAAGCCTCCATCACGACCATCGCCGGGACCTGGTCAGCCATGAACCTGCGAAAGTGCTGCCGCGTCAGCTTCCGCCGGAATTTGCTCTGTCCGGACATGGAAGCTCCGTGGACCTGAAAAACACTCTTGGCCAGATCGATCCCGATCATCGTCTCTTTGGTCATGCTTGCCTTCCTCTCCACCCATTGGACTTAACCCGGCGATCCTCCAATAGAACGCGTCGGGTGGGTAGAGCGGCAACCACTCCATCTATTCAAAGATGCTGGCGAAATAAGAGGACGCCCCCTATCCTTGCAAACCGCAGAAGTCGCACTTCAAATATCGCTCAAGGCCCCGTGGACCTGGAACACATTCTTCGCAAAGTCGAGAGCGACCGTGACAATCTGAGACATAACCGTCCTCCTATCTGGATCTTCAAAGACCCACCTTCGCACATCAAAGGCGTCGGAGGGCGGTTACATCATCACGGCCATCCCAGACAACCGGGTTATCGGGCAAGACAACAACTACAAATTTTCTTTATTTCGGCGCCGGAGTAGTACGGCAACACCCGGGGTAAGGAGGTATACTTTGTGCCAATTCTTCTTGTGTGCCGTTCTTGTTCCGAGACAATTGCTTGTTATCGGAAAAAACAGATTGTTGGCTGGCGATTTTCGAAAGTTCCGCGTGGATATCTTTCACCGCCGCATTCGCGTAAGACGAATGGATCATGAAAAAAGCGCCTATTGCGAAAAGCATATATTTTTTGAACATGTAGCTTCCTTTTGTGGATTGCGATTTCACGCATGTTACAAGTAGAGACTGCCCGCTCATTTTGATGTGACAGCTGTCACAGGGGCGTTGTTGCAATAATGCGTTTCCGCGCCTACCTGCTCGGCGTTGTCTCACTTCTGAAGTTTTGTGAATGCCGTTCAAACACCACGCATCCCGCCGCCACAAGATTGCGAAGTCCAAGCATCGTGTGACGAACTGGCCCGAGTATACGGAAAGCCTGCGACGGCGAGGGGACATCACGGTTTGGGTTGATGAAAGCGTGGCGCATTAGGGGGCGTGGTGCACACCGGCAAGCGAGGCCGGCCGGGGACATACTCCGATATGGCGATCACGGCTTGTCTGTAGATCCGGACCGTTTTCCATTTGGCCCTGCGGCAAGCCGGAAAGGGCATTTGACTTTCATCGGCTGTGACGAGCGTCACATGCCATGGCTGAAAAAGTGCTTACCTTCATGACAGAAGCAACCCAGTTCACCTCAACCAGGAGAGAGGTGGCTCGGGAAATCTGCACATCTAGGATAAGTGGAATTTCCGCCTGACTTCGGCATAGATGCCGGGAACAGGAGATACCATGACCAGACGACCTCGCCGGAACCACAGCCCGGCTTTCAAGGCAAAAGTGGCGCTCGCCGCGATCAGAGGTGAGCAAACCCTGGTGGAGCTATCCCAGCAGTTTGACGTGCACGCCAACCAGATCAAGCAATGGAAAGACCAGCTTCTTGAGGGGGCGACCGGCGTTTTAGGTGATGAAGCGAAGGCGGTACCGGCAGGGCCGACCGTCGATGTCAAAACGCTGCATGCCAAGATCGGGGAGCTGACGCTTGAAGTGGTCCTGGTTTTCCGGACAGGTCAGCGGCTTGTTTAAGGTGTATCCAGGTTGGTTTTCATGCCGCCAATTTCAGGTTTCTGTCAGCCCAATATGCCTCCCTCGGGGTTTTGTGCTCAAGGGCTGAATGAGGCCGTTCGGTGTTGTAAAATTTCATCCAGTTACGAATGACACCGTGCGCCTTGAAGCCGTCGGTCAGGTCTTCGAGATAAACCGCTTCCTGCTTCAAGGATCGCCACAGCCGTTCGATGAAGATGTTGTCCATGCACCGGCCACGCCCGTCCATCGAGATGCGTATGCCAGCTTCGGTCAACGTGGTGATCCAGGCCGATCCAGTGAACTGAGATCCCTGATCGGTATTCATGATCTCCGGCGGTCCGAACCGGGCGATAGCCTCGTTCAAGGCTTCGACGCAGAAGTCGGCGTGCATCGTATTCGACAGCTGCCAGCTCAGAACTTTCCGTGTCGCCCAATCCATAATCGCAACCAGATACAGAAAACCGTGCTTCACGGGGATGAACGTGATGTCCGAACACCAGACCTGGTTCGGCCGGCCGATCGTCATGCCCCGCAGCAGATAGGGATAAACCTTGTGCTGCGGATGCGGTTGGCTGGTTCTCGGCCGTTTGTAGATCGCTTCCAGTCCCATCTTCGCCATCAGACGGCGAACCCGATGGCGGCCGACCACGATACCGTCGCGGCGCAGATAGGCAGCAATCTGTCGGCTTCCAAAAAACGGATATTTGGTGAAGGCCCGGTCGATGGCCTTCATCAATTCCAGCGTTGCCCCGCTGACCCCGACTGGCATGTAGTAGAACGCCGCACGGCTCAACTTCACCAATTTGCATTGCTGACTGATGCTCAGATCCGGATGGTCCCGGCGGATCATCGCCTTCTTCTTTGCCGGGCTCACTTCTTGAGCCCTTGCGCTAAAAAGATCCTATGAGAGCGGCTCTGGCTCTCGGATAGGCTGACCGCGTTAATTTGATACGGGAGGCACACTATGGATCAGTATCACGACGCAAACTCGACGGCCTACGTAGCGATTGAGCTCAGCAAGCGCAGCTGGATCGTCGGCATCGCCCATCCGGACCGCGACAAGCCGTCGATACATCGACTTTCTGGTGGTGACACGAAGGGGCTTCTTCGACGACTGGCCGCTACACACAGCAGTGGGCGTATGATCATTTGCTTTGAGGCCGGGCATGACGGTTTCTGGCTTGCCCGCTTTCTGATCGCCCAAGGCTTTGATGTTCGCGTGCTCGATCCAGCAAGCCTGCAGGTCAATCGCCGGGCGCGACGGGTCAAGACGGATCGTATCGATGCTTTGGCAATGCTCAGGGCGCTGGCAGCACTTGATCGCGGGGAACGTCATGTCTGCGCGCAAGTGCGCATATTGAGCGTCGAAGAAGAAGACGCACGCAGGTCACATCGCGAGCGGGACAGGCTCATCCATGAGCGCACAGCCCACGTCAACCGGATCAAGGGGCTGCTCTTTGCCCAGGGCATTCGTGACGTTGAACCAAGGCAGCGCCGAAACCGCATTGACTTCACCCAACTCCAGACAGCGGAGGGACACAGGCTCCCACGACGTCTTCTCGCGGAATTAAAGCGCGAATATGCCCGCCTGATCATGGTCGAAGATCAACTGCGTGAGGTCGAGAAGGAGCGCGACACAGCCGATGCGCAGTCCCCAGCAGTCGAACAGAAGCGACTGGATCTTGAGCAGCTTCATGGTATCGGCGGAACAGCCTCCGCCATTCTTGCCCGCGAAGTCTTTGCACGAACGTTCGCATCGCGCCGCCATTTGGCGTCGTATCTTGGCCTGACACCGAGCGCATACGACAGCGGAACTGTGACCAAATGCCAAGGCATTTCCAAGGCTGGCAACGCGTGGGCACGGCGCATTCTGATTGAGATCGCCTGGCTCTGGATCAAATATCAGCCAGACAGTCCCCTTTCGCGCTGGTATCTGACTCGAACACAAGGCCAGGGCGGCCGCATGCGCCGGATTATGCTGATCGCACTGGCCCGCAAGCTTGCCATTGTGCTGTGGCGCTACGTGGAAACAGGCGTTCTGCCAGAGAGGGCACGACTGTCACCAACCATGGCATAAACTGAAGAACGAAAGAGCTTCAGACCTCCGGCCAGAGGTCTGAGGGCGGGATGACGGGCGTCGTGTCAACGATTGGCGCACCCTCGGAGCGCCGGCAAAAAGTGTGAACCCGTCCCCGATCCGTCCGCGTGAATGCAAGATTGTGGTCAGCCGTCATGGAGCTACCGGATATAAGTTGATGCGGGCATATCCGCATGACCGTCGCGCAACGATCGAACCGTCCGAACTATAACGTATTAGCACTCGCGCTCTGCGGGTGATGGTGCTTTGCAACCCTATTGACAGAAACGGCCTCATATAAATCGTTCTCGACGCTCAGCCTCCCGATCTTGGCGTGCAATTCCTTGACCTCCGCTTCCGTCGGCCCCTCGGATTTGCCTCCACGGGCGAACACATCCGCCATGCCTTCGACAGCCTGACGTTTCCACGTGCTCACCTGGTTCGGATGTACCTGATACTTGGCTGCGATCTCCTGGATCGTCTTGTCACCCCGCAATGCCTCAAGCGCGACCTTCGCTTTAAACGCGTCCGAAAAATTCCGGCGTTTCGCCATTCTCGTATCCCTTCAAATTAATGGGATACACCTTAGCAACCTGTCCGGATTTCCGGGACCACTTCAGCTGGAGAATGATTTTTTGGCCGGAGCGCTCGGCAAGGCGGGATTGCTGGGCGGAAAGAAATGATCGACCGCGCGCACAAACTGTCGGTCGTGCGCCAGGCGAAGCTTCTCGGCTTCAGCCGTGGCAGCGTCTATTATTCGCCGCGTCCGGTGTCGGACGGCGATCTGGCTTTGATGCGCCGGATCGATGAGTTGCATCTCGACTACCCGTTTGCCGGAAGCCGGATGTTGCAAGGGCTCTTGAAGGGAGAAGGTCTGAGTGTCGGGCGGCTTCACGTCGCCACGCTGATGAAGAAGATGGGCATCGAGGCGATCTATCGCCGCCCCAATACGTCGAAACCAGCGCCAGGTCACAAAATCTATCCCTATCTCCTGCGCAAGCTGGCGGTCACCAGACCCAATCAGGTCTGGGCGATGGACCTGACGTACATTCCTATGGCGCGGGGGTTCGTTTATCTCTGCGCCGTCGTGGACTGGTTCAGCCGGAGGGTTCTGTCGTGGAGGCTGTCGATCACGATGGAGGCAGCCTTCTGCATCGAGGCAGTCGAGGAGGCACTGGCTCGCTATGGCAAGCCAGAAATATTCAACACTGACCAGGGATCGCAGTTCACTTCCATCGACTTTACGGCGGTGCTGAAGAAAGCTGAGATCGCCATCTCGATGGACGGCAAGGGCGCTTGGCGGGACAATGTCTTCGTCGAGCGGCTTTGGAGGTCTATCAAATACGAGGAAGTCTACCTCCACGCTTACAAGACCGTGTCCGAGGCCCGCGCTGGCATCGGCCGCTATCTGACCTTTTACAACACCCGACGCCCACATTCATCCCTTGACCGGCAGACGCCGGATCAGGCCTACTTCAACGCGCTGACGCCGATGATGGCGGCGGCATAATCGAGGCGGAAATCCACTTAGCAAAACGCCCCGAACTGTTCAGACAAACCGAGCCACCTCTGAGTGACAGCCATGTTCCGCACTACGATTGCCTCAGTTATGCTTTTTACCGCCTTTGCCGTGTCCACCACGGTTAATGCCGCAACTCATCCGGAAATGCAGGTCAAACCAACTGCACAAACCGCTTCGGTGAAAGCGAATGACGACGCAAAGATCGTTGTCGCTGGCAGAGAAGACCGTCGCGTTGACACTAAGTCCCCCAAGGGCTGAGGGCCTGATCAGAATGAGTGTCACTCCCTTGGCCTTAACGCCGAACCAGTGACAGGGAAGGGTTCATCGACACTCTTGCCGACGGACAAAGGTCTTCCGCTTAAAGGATTTCCTCACCCTTCGTTCTACAAGGCGTCCACACAGGCCCGAGTGCCCGTTTGGACGCCTTCCTTTTGGGCCTGTTTGTTCCGGAGCATTTCATCGAACTGGCCAAGCGTCCTGAAGCTGATGTCCTGAATCCCGTCCCGGCGATGATCTGCTTTCCGGTCCAGACCTGAGCCCACGCATTTGCCACCGGCCAAGCGATCGACGCCACGTTCGGCTCTCGCTATGACGGCGATCATTTCAAATGGATCGGCACTCCGGATAAGCGGATCGACGCGCCGCTGTCGCTAGGGCCAGTCGTGTTGCATGACAGCCAGTGTCCGGCCATCACGAGAGCCATGCACGGCACAATCTAAATGATTACGCGCCTCCATCCCCACCTCTCTTTGTCCCGCCGGCTCCTGACCGGGCTGGTTCAATCGGAAACAAAATCAAAACCGGAAAATTCATGAACCAGGCAATCATGGCATGGACCGCGTTCAAGAACATAGCAAGAGCCGCCGCACGCGATCCCGTAACCAGCCGTAGTTTGCTACCCGCATGGCGTGTCTAAAGCACACCATCGCCAAGTTTCGGGAGTGCTGTCTTCACAGGACCCCACAATTACCCACCCCTGTGAACAAAGACAGTCAGCTCTCTGGCCACTTGGCCATCCAAGGCAAGGACGCACACTGCCCCGTGTCTCCCCTGCACCCGGTGGCCAGAGAGCGCTCTCAACAAAATGGGGGCAAAGACGGCTCGAGCATGACACTGAATGCTATTGAAAACACTCTCCGACAACTAATCCGGAAACGTTGTCAACACTTGATTTGCCAGAGACTGTCTGACCCGCGCGTGTGACGCTGAACAAGATAGCCGCGCGTTTTGAGGAAAAAGACGGGCAGATCGGTGTCAATTCGCGGCGTGTGGAGCAGATGTGTCAAATAGCACAGGCCAACGCGAGAGCACCGCGGTAATCAATCATCGATCTAAAGTCAGGAGGCGAAATTGTTAAAGAAATCTCTGGCCGCTATTGCGACAAGTGCGGTGCTCGCGGCGTGTAATCCGGGCCTTCCAAATGCAACAGAAGAGCAGCTGCTCAAGCTGTTTGGTGATCGTGAAGAGATGGGTATCACGTCGATCAGTTCTCACATGATTGAGTGCCTTGATCTCATCTCAGATGACGCTGTGCGCTTTTATTTGGACTTTTCGGATGAAATAGCGATCGAGTTCACGACCACTTGCTACAAGTGGCTGCACGAACGCATCGAGCAAGTGGACCAAAACCCGATGGGTTATACAATGGCTCATCTGGAAGACTCTGAATTGGCTCTGATGCTAAAGCTGTTGCGCGAGAAACAGGACCGATTGATTGCCGCACTCCGGGAGCAGGAAAGCGCCGAGATAGCCGAAAGACAGCGGACTGAGAACGAGGAACGTGACCGGCACAACATTGAGCAGCTGGAACAAGCAAAGGCAGACGCTGCCCCTGACTAGCCAGAACTGGACTGGCCAGCACACAGCCGGTTTGAACCGCGCCGGGTTTGCCGGAGGCTCCAACTTCTGAGACAGTGGAGCCGATATGAGCAAGACAACAAACAAGTTTTCAGTTGAAGTCCGTGAACGTGCCGTCCGCATGGTGCTCGACCATGAAGCTGAACATCCGTCCCGTTGGGCCGCAGTGTCCTCTATCGCAGCTAAGATCGGCTGCGCACCGGCGACGTTGCATGAGTGAGTCAAGAAGTCAGAGGTTGACAGCGGCAAACGAGCCAGCCTACCGAGCGATGTGGCCGAGAAGATGAAAGCTCTTGAGCGGGAGAACCGTGAGCTTCGTCAGGCCAACGAAATCTTGCGCAAGGCGTCTGCATATTTCGCCCCCTCTCTGCGTTTGCAAGCAAACGCCTGCCGGGCAGTGAGGCGGAGCTCGACCGCCCACTGAAGCGATGATTGCCTTCATCGAAGAACACCGAGGTGTTTTTGGGGTCGAGCCGATTTGCAGACTGCTGCCGATTGCCCCATCGACCTACTACGAGAACATCGCCAAGCGTGAGGACGTGGACAGGCTTTCAGTCCGCGCCCGCCGCGATACTACTCTGAAGATCGAGATACGCCGTGTCTTCGAGGAGAACTTCCGGGTCTATGGCGTGCGCAAGATCTGGCGACAATTGCAGCGGGCGGGCTTCGATATCGCCCGTTGCCCCGTGTCCCGGCTCATGAGGTCCATGGGCTTCAGGGGATCATCCGTGGCAAACCTGTGAAAATGACCTTTCCGGACAAGTCAGAACCCAGTCCGCTCGACCGCGTCAACCGTCAGTTCAAGGCACCGGCGCCGAACAGGCTCTGGGGTTCGGATTTCACGTACGTGGTCACCTGGCAGGGTTTTGTCTATGTCCCTTTCAGTATCGACGCATTTGCCCGGCGTATCGTCGGCTGGCGTGTCAGCCGGACGGCGCATGCGCCCTTCGTTCTCGATGCTCTGGAGCAGGCGCTTCATGATCGGCGTCCCGTTCATGGCGGTGGCCTCGTGCACCACTCGGACAGGGGCGTCCAAGCCCGGCCCGATCAAGCTTGGCTTTCGTGAAGATCGCTTTGTCGATGGTCGTGCCTGTAAAGTCCGTTCCCCGCAGATCGCAATGGCTGAAATCAATATTCCCCAGGTCTTGACCGGACAGATTCAGGCCCCTTAGATCGACCAATGCGCGTCGTCGCCTTGCCCGCCGCGATCAGTTGCTTGAGCCCAGCCGGATAGAGCTTGGCTTTCGTGAAGATCGCTTTGTCGATGGTCACACCTGTGAAGTTCGTTCTCCTCAGATCGCAATGGCTGAAATTGATACCCCCTAGGTCTTGATCGGACAGGTCCAGGTCCATCAGATCAACCAATGCGCGCCGGCGCGTCGTCGCCTTGCGCGCCGCGATCAGTTGCTCGAGCCCGGCCCGATCGAGCCTGGCTTTCGTGAAGATCGCTTTGTCGATGGTCGCGCCTGTGAAGTTCGTTCCCCTCAGATCGCAATGGCTGAAATCGATATCGCTCAGGTCTTCATAGGACAGGTTCAGGTTCCTCAGATCGACCAATTCCCCCTCTTGCGCCACCGCCTTGCGCGCCGCGATCAGTCGCTCGAGCCCAGCCCGATCGAGCCTGGCTTTCGTGAAGTTGGCTTTTTCGATGGTCGCGCCTGTGAAGTTCGTTCCCCGCAGATCGCAATGGCTGAAATCGATATCCCCCAGGTCTTGATCGGACAGGTTCAGGTTCGTCAGATCGACTAATTCCCCCTCGCGCGTCGTTGCCTTGAGCGCAGCGATCATTCGTTCGAGCGCGGCCCAATTGAGCTTGGCCGCGGTGAAGTCCGTTCCCCGCAGATCGCAATTGCTGAAATCGATATCGCTCAGGTCTTGATCGGACAGGTCCAGGTTCGTCAGATCGACCAATTCCCCCTCGTGTGCCACCGCCTTGCGCGCTGCGATCAGTCGCTCGAGGCCAGCGCGATCGAGTTTGGACTCGCTGAAGTCCGTTCCCGTCAGATCACAATGGCTGAAATCGATACCCCTCAGGTCTTCATAGGACAGGTCCAGGTTCGTCAGATCGACCAATTCCCCCTCGGGCGTTGCCGCCTTGCGCGCCGCGATCAGTCGTTCAAGCCCGACCCGATCGAGCCTGGCTTTCGTGAAGTTGGCTTTGTCGATGGTCGCGCCTGTGAAATTCGTTCCCGTCAGATCGCAATGGCTGAAATCGATATCCCCCAGGTCTTGATCGGACAGGTTCAGGTTCGTCAGATCGACTAATTCCCCCTCGCGCGTCGTTGCCTTGAGCGCAGCGATCAGTCGTTCGAGCGCGGCCCAATTGAGCTTGGCCGCGGTGAAGTCCGTTCCCCACAGATCGCAATGGCTGAAATCGATATCGCTCAGGTCTTGATAGGACAGGTCCAGGTTCGTCAGATCGACCAATTCCCCCTCGGGCGTTGCCGCCTTGCGCGCCGCGATCAGTTGCTCGAGCCCGGCCCGATCGAGCCTGGCTTTCGTGAAGATCGCTTTTTCGATGGTCGCGCCTGTGAAGTCCGTTCCCCGCAGATCGCAATTGCTGAAATCGATATCGCTCAGGTCTTCATAGGACAGGTTCAGGTTCGTCAGATCGACCAATTCCCCCTCGGGCGTTGCCGCCTTGCGCGCTGCGATCAGTCGCTCGAGGCCAGCCCGATCGAGTTTGGACTCGCTGAAGTCCGTTCCCGTCAGATCACAATGGCTGAAATCGATACCCCTCAGGTCTTCATAGGACAGGTCCAGATTCGTCAGATCGACCAATTCCCCCTCTTGCGCCACCGCCTTGCGCGCCGCGATCAGTCGCTCGAGCCCAGCCCGATCGAGCCTGGCTTTCGTGAAGTTGGCTTTCGTGAAGTTGGCTTTGTCGATGATCGCGCCTGTGAAGTCCGTTCCCGTCAGATCGCAATTGCTGAAATCGATATCGCTCAGGTCTTGATCGGACAGGTCCAGGTTAGTCAGATCGACCAATTCCCCCTCGTGTGCCACCGCCTTGCGCACTGCGATCAGTCGCTCGAGGCCAGCGCGATCGAGTTTGGACGCGCTGAAGTCCGTTCCCGTCAGATCACAATGGCTGAAATCGATACCCCTCAGGTCTTCATAGGACAGGTCCAGGTTCGTCAGATCGACCAATTCCCCCTCGGGCGTTGCCGCCTTGCGCGCCGCGATCAGTCGCTCGAGCCCAGCCCGATCGAGCCTGGCTTTCGTGAAGTTGGCTTTGTCGATGATCGCGCCTGTGAAGTCCGTTCCCGTCAGATCGCAATGGCTGAAATCAATATTCCCCAGGTCTTGACCGGACAGATTCAGGCCCCCCAGATCGACTAATTCCCCCTCGCGCGTCGTTGCCTTGAGCGCAGCGATCAGTCGTTCGAGCGCGGCCCAATTGAGCTTGGCCGCGGTGAAGTCCGTTCCCCACAGATCGCAATGGCTGAAATCGATATCGCTCAGGTCTTGATAGGACAGGTCCAGGTTCGTCAGATCGACCAATTCCCCCTCGGGCGTTGCCGCCTTGCGCGCCGCGATCAGTTGCTCGAGCCCGGCCCGATCGAGCCTGGCTTTCGTGAAGATCGCTTTTTCGATGGTCGCGCCTGTGAAGTCCGTTCCCCGCAGATCGCAATTGCTGAAATCGATATCGCTCAGGTCTTGATCGGACAGGTCCAGGTTAGTCAGATCGACCAATTCCCCCTCGTGTGCCACCGCCTTGCGCACTGCGATCAGTCGCTCGAGGCCAGCGCGATCGAGTTTGGACGCGCTGAAGTCCGTTCCCGTCAGATCACAATGGCTGAAATCGATACCCCTCAGGTCTTCATAGGACAGGTCCAGGTTCGTCAGATCGACCAATTCCCCCTCGGGCGTTGCCGCCTTGCGCGCCGCGATCAGTCGCTCGAGCCCAGCCCGATCGAGCCTGGCCCCCGATAACTTTACTCCCTTTAGATTCTCCTTCTCCTGCCCTGACAATTTCTCACTTAATGGCTGGAAACAACCGCATAGAACGGCTCCACGAAGATCCAAGTTCGAGAGGTCTGTGCCGGAGAGATCAAACTTGCTGAAGTCAATATTGGAATTGGCAATGAGCCTCCAGCCGTTGGCTTCACCGCAGTCTGCTGCTGTGCTCTCACAAGGAGGACGTTCGGTCACGTCCACTTGAGTGCACCAATCACCAAAGCCTTCATCATCAGCAGCTTGCTCCTGCTCGTACCAGCCCTTCTTTGCTTGATTTATCAGTAGCGTTTGCTTCTCCGCAATTTCGCGCTCGAGTTCATCGCGGCTCACCACTCGTTGGGGAATCAAACAGGTCCGCAACTGCTCGCGGGCCTCTTCGATCATACCTTCATCTGACAATTTTGTGTACTGACGAATTTTCTCCAAGACCGCCTCACGGGCAGCCCCCGGCTCGATTGCCTGGGGCCGGTCATTCAAAAAGCCGTCGATCAAAATTGATGAACGAATGCGGCCGCCTGCAGTCCTGTCGCCTTGGTCGCCTCCCCCTCCAGTCAGTGGGCCTTGGCTTCGCCTGACGGCCCTTCCCTGAAAAGCGCGGGGAGCGACGGCCGTGTTATTGGCTTCATCTGCCGCCCTTTCTTGGTTAAAGCGGATATCAGGCAGAGTTTGCTGCGACCGGTTGGTCGATTTGATGGGCTTGTTCACGGCTGGACTTCTTCGATGAGAGTTCGTTGAGTTCTGCCCAGCAGTAAAATCAATCCCGTGCTTCTGGTGTGTTGATTGTAACAGGGAGCGCGCGTTTCGCATGATCGCGGGCACTGATTTCAGTTGATCGTAGGCAGTGATTCCCGGGATCATGGGCAGCACTGGTTGACACGTATTTTCGGCTCGATTGGTTTTGTGATCGGATGGTTTTTTGCAAGCAGCAGCGAAGGTGAGCGGGTCTATCACCGGCACCATAAAGTTTGGAATTCGATCAGAAATTCTAAACGCAACTAGGGGGTCATTTCTCTAACTGGCCATCGGCTACAAGCCGAGATATCGCTCATGAAGGCTCATCGGCGGCATTCGCCTCCTGAGCCCGACACCCCGGAAATTCCAGCCCGGTGCGATCCCAAGACGGGGAGCACGTCAACAGACTAACATCTTGAGGGAACTACGAAAGGCAGGCTAGGGTGCAGACAAGAACGCGTACCATATACCCACCAAACCCGACCACAAGCGTAATTTACTATTTTCAACAGGGGGTGTATCTCCAAATGATACACAATATGAACGCCGCCGATGATCAAAGGCTTCAAGAACGAGTTAACGGAACAGATTGCTGATGGCAGCGTTAAGAAGGGTTAACTACGAGCCTCGTCAAACGAGCCCAGAAGATGCTGTTCTTCTTGAACAACGCAAAGATCCTAAGAGACCTGAATATGCCGCCCCGGTAATAAATTGCACGCCTTAAAAGGGTTGCGCGAAGGGCAGCAATCTGTCTGGTTCAATGACAAGTGGCGAATCTGCTTCAAGTGGACCGACGAAGTGGAGATCGTTGACTATCACTAAGTAGGAGGCTCAGTATGAGCGTTAAAGTACCTGCTTTCCACCCGGGAGAGATCCTGGCTGAATTCTACATGAAACCTCTCGGCTACACGCCGGGCCGGTTGGCAAAGATTCTTGGTCTGGACCGGCAGCGAATCCAGCGCCTGGTAAAGGGCGAGACCTCCATGACAGTAGACACTACGAACCGTCTGGGGCGCGCCTTCAGCACGACTCCGCAGTATTAGATGGACATGCAGATAGCTTGGGATCTACAGGAGTTCACCAAGGACTCCAAGAAACAGAACGAGCTTGATAAGATCGAGCCTATCGACATGGAAAACGCTGTCGCGGCATAAGGCTTTCAATCTATGTTACCAATGACATGGGAGCTCGGGAAATTTCCGAGCTATTCTTTTCCGTTCGTTATTCGTGCGATTGAGCTGCGCGCGCCTTGATGGAGGCGATGCGGGCTAACGTGGAAAAGGCTCACAAGCTATCCCATCGCGATCCGCATCAAGCTTTGACCAATACCCAGGTTCGCCGCGATCGGCAGTCGCTACAGCTTTGCAACTGGTCCGAAAACCCGAGACCGCCTCTGTTAAGCGGTGGCGTGGGTTCATTCATAGGGGATCGGATTTTCGGAAACGGCAGGATCAGCCTGAGAAGCCAAATCCTACGTCAGTTCAACACCTTTTGCACATCGACCAACTTATCGTGAGTTATTCGGGCGAGGCACGTTTCGCGCGTGTGTCTCCCGTCACATGTATTGGCAATCTATACTTGTTAGTTTGTTTCTGCCGGCAAGAGATTGGCCGGTTCAATTGATGAACAAAAATACCTTTTGGCAGCCTTTGCTCTCTATTTGTTTCTGAAAATAAGTTGCGGCCGATGTGGAAACGTCCTCCTCCCCGAGGTGTCATCGATCGCGTACGGGCCGTCAGTGTCGATAGGTGCCGACGGCCCGTCTTTTTTGGAAAAGCCTTTCTGCAAGGGGAGCTGTTTTCGGACTGGCAACCACGGTCAGTTCGTAGCAGCCCTGCACTTGCGAACTGACGGACACATGATCTGTCGTTCAACCAGAGCCGTCCCTTCTTCGGCTGTTTCGCCGGCACCTTCAGCCCCTCCCGCCGCCATAGCCGTTCGACACGCTTGTCGTTCACCTGCCAGCCAGCATCCCTCAACAGAGCCGCAATCCGGCGATAGCCATAGCGGCCATACTGTCGGGCAAGCGCGATCATATCCTCGACCAGGCGCTCTTCATCGGCACGCCCTCGTGGTCGCCGCCTCTGGGTAGAGCGATGCCGGCCCAACACAAGGCAGACACGACGCTCGGAGAGCTTCATTTGGCTGCGCACATGATCGATGCAGGCACGCCGACGGGCGGGGCTCAGAAGTTTCCCCGTGCGGCCTCGGCAAGGATCAGCTTGTCCAGTGTCAGATCGGAGACCGCCTTGCGGAGACGCTCATTTTCCTTTTGAAGCCGTTTGAGCTCTTTCAGTTGGTCGGTTCCCATGCCGCCATACTGCTTGCGCCAGCGGTAGTAGGTCTGCTCGGTTATGCGAACTTCCCGGATCGCATCAATCCGCGCCATTCCCTGGCCGACAAGAACCTCAACCTGCCGCAGCTTCGTGACAATCTCTTCCGGCTTGTGTCGCTTGTTTCCCATCTATGATCCTCCGTTTTCCTAAACATAACGGCGGACCACTTCATTGGGGGAGGATCATCGTAGTTGGGGCCGCGCCGAATATGAAGTCGATATCGTTGGTACGGCACCAGTCGATGACCTTCTAGCTGCAATAGTGGCTGTCGGCGCGGATCAGGATCCTGGAGTTGGGCCAATTGCTCCGGATCGCCCGCACCAGGCGGCGCAGGTGGGCGTGGATTTCAGTCCCGCTCGGCCGCTTGGCCGGACGCAGAACCGCACCGACAAACCGGCCCACGCCGTCGAACACGACAATCGGCTGAAAGCCGTATTCGTCATGAGGGGCATTGAAGAGACGAAGCTGCTGGCCGCCATGCAAGGCGTCGAAGGTGTCATCGATGTCGAGCACGATCCGCTTGGGAACCTGACGCAAGGAGGCGCAGTAGAGCTCGACCAAAGCCCGGCCCATCGCCACCAGCTCCCGCGCGCCGGGCAGGTTCTCCAATCGGTACATCGTTGACTGCGACGCCAGATCGCGATCCGAAGGCAGAGCGTCCTGGGCCATCTTGAAGGCCGGATCGGAACGCAGCCGGGTGGCGTCGGTGCCATCCTCGTTGCCGGCGGCGATCATCTTCATGCGGAAACCGATCATGTCAGCCACACTGTGGACGACCTGATCCGCGCGGCGCAGGTCGCCGATGCACGCCGCCAGACGATCAGCCACACGCAGCCGCTTCTCCACCTCCCCCAGAGCCAGAACACCACCATTGGACGACAGCATGCCGCCGTCGAAACGGGCGACGACGGCCTTGTCGCAAACAGATGACAAACCGCTCAGCGGCACAGTAGGATCATTCATGACGGGTGTGGTCTCCGGGAACCGGCGCGGATCGGCCTTGGCAACCAAATCCTACGTCAGTACAACGGCTTGTGCCACATCCACCAAACCGCCATGAATTTTCCGGGTTAATACTCCGAGCCAGTCAATGGTTCCAACCGAAACGAGTGCTAAATAGCACGAGGTCTGCCTACTTCTATCTGTACTGGTGATATAGTAAAACAGATAGGTAATATGACATGAAAATACACGCCACAGATGCCGAATTCAGCGTTCAGCACTTTATTGATCAAATCGAAAATAAGGCAAATTTGACCAAGACGGTTGATAAGACCGATAAAACTCGTCCGAGTAGCAGTAGTGCGTCGAAAGCAATAGAAGATATTAGGGCTTCTAGCGGCAACAAAATCGCTTTTCGGAAAGTAGAGTTGTCAAAAATCTCATATAAAAAATCAGAAGATTTCAGTGGTAAAGATCTTCAGGGAGCGGATTACAGAGGGAAAGACCTTAGAGGAGCCATCTTCGATAACTGCGATCTAACAGATGCAATGTTCGATGGGGCTCTCTTGGAAGGGGCCAGCTTCAAGGAAGTGACTGCCATTGGAGCATCGTTCATTGAGGCTAAAATGAACGATGCGGATCTGTCTGAAGGCGATTTCCGCAACTCCGATTTTACCAAAGCAAAAATGCAGCGCACGAATTTTTCCAAGGCTACTTTCAGAGAGGCTGACCTTGGTAAGGCCGACGCACGTGATGCAAACTTTGATGGCACCGAGATTGGTGATGGTTACATGAAAGGATTTAACATCGAAGGAGCTAATATTGAAAATATCTATGTATTTGGCAATTTCCGAAATGCCTTTGAAGGAGCAATAATGAATCCAGATGATGAAGCTTTTCTAAAGAACCTTCTGAACGATGTCTATGTTCCAAGAGTGCAGCCCAAACGTGAGAGAGGCAATTATGAACATGAGCACAAAGCGAAACGTAACAGCGATGACCAAATGAGCTTTGGTACGCGTAAGTCAGGTGACAGTGATAGTTTCATTCAAACAGATTTTTCCGAAAAAACAAGTGATCGTGAATACTCTGACGTCGGTGGATCACGTCAAAGCCCTAAAGCCCCTCAAATTCGTCAATTAGCTAGTGTTGATATTGAAAATACATCTCCAATGCTTTGATTCGATCTACTGAACCGCCCCACCTGAGTGGTCCAGTTTGATTGTTAGTGCATGACCGGCCTCTGGTCCATCTGGATGCTGGTTTCGGGAGCCGGTGGACGCTAGCCCAATGCGCTGTGCGGTCTCTTGGTGTTGTAATGCTTCCTCCATTGTTCGATCAGGATTTGCGCTTCACGCAGCCCGTAGAAGATTTCCCCGTCGAGCAGTTCGTCGCGGAACCTGGCGTTGAAGCTTTCGCAGTATCCATTCTCCCAAGGGGAGCCTGGCTCGATGTAGGCCGTCCTGGCGCCGACGGCCGTGATCCAGTTCCGCACGGCATGAGCAACGAACTCCGGCCCATAACACCGAGCTATGGCGGAACTTGGGTGATGACGGATTGAAGAAGGCGGCGTATCGAGGCGGGTTAGGAAGCCTGCCAGACCCTCACGAAAGAGCGATACGCCATGAAGACAGATACCACCGTTGTGCCCTTTGCGCATCCCGACGCTTTCGGTGATCCCCTGACATCGGTTCTGCGCGAAGGCGCGCGGCGGCCTCTGGCGCAGGCAGTCGAAGCGGAAGCCGAGGCGTTTCTAGCCGCATGGCCGAGGAGCGCCTGACCGATGGGCGTGTCCGAGTGGTGCGCCACGGCCATGGGCCGGAGCGCATGATCCAGACCGGGATAGATCCGGTGCCGGTCAAGCGCGCCAAGCTGCGCGATCGAGGGCTGGAAGCTTCCGGCCAGGACCGCATCACGTTCACCTCGGCGATCGTGCCGAAATGGGCACGGCGCACTAAGAGCCTCGACGCCCTGTTGCCGGTCCTCTAGGCTGTTTATCGCGGACGGTGCCTATGATGGCACCGCCACCCGGAACGAAATCACGCAGCGCTTTGCCGGTGTGGAGATCCTCATCCGGCCGCCGAAGACGGCCGTTGCCGGCCCTGAGGCCGAGATCAACCCCACCGCACGGGATCTGGATGTTCTGGCGATCAAGGCCCATGGCCGCATGGCCTGGCAAAAGATCACCGGATATGACCAGAGAGCGCGAGTGGAAACGCAGATGGGCCGCTGGAAGTCGGTCATCGGGGTGCTCCTGTCTCAAGGATCTGGCTTCAACAAACGTAATCCTTGCAGACAGGGCACCATCCCCAACGCTCACACCAAATGCCCGCGTCAGCGGCTTCGTTTAATCCCGAATCCGATCAACCGCGACGCGCTCTAAAATTTCAGGTTAAGTCCGGCTTGAAAGGCATTGCCGGACGTGGCGGCGCCGAATTCCCCGTGATAGGTCGCCGAGACGGCAAGCCGGCCGGACAGATCGAATATGGCGCCGGCATGCAGGAGCAGAGTGTTCTCGTCCAGTGGCGCGCCCTGGATGTCGAACGGATCGCCGCCGGCGAAGGAAGACGTCACCCCGGGTGTGACATCTCCGAAGCTGTGCCGCCACGCAACGGTGCCGTCCAGGGTGAGCCCCGCCTCTCCCAGCCACGGGCCCGCGATGTACCGACGTGCCCGCAGCCCGAGGGTGCTGACGCCCAGGGCCTGAGACGAGGCCGCCACATCAAGCGCCGCATCGCCCCCCTGTTCGCCAAAGGCGTCCGTGTCGAGATACGCCAGGGCCAGTCCGGCATAGGGAGTGAGCTGGACGAAGCCGGACTCCACTGCATATCCCGCTTCACCGAAAAGCTGGAACGTCGAGGACCTGTAATCCGCCGTCAGCGTATCGGAGAAACCGTTGAAGGCGACTTCGCGCGTCGTGCCGATTTCATTTTTTGCAAGGACGCTCCCGGCCATCACCTGCACGGGACCGAACGTCCGGCTGATATAGGTGCCGACCAGGAAACTCTCGATATCCGTGTCGGAACGATGTTCATCGATCGCAACGCCAGCCAGCTCGTAGCCCGCCAGAATGCCGGCCAGGACGCCGCCGGGCGTATAGGCTTCCGTCCCGGTCAGCACCCCGCCGCCGCGCGTTTCGAGCGAAGCGCCGTTCCCGTCGCCGTCCACCCGCACCAGGGAGCCGTACCCCCTCGTCCAGACCCTCCAGCCCGGAGCGAGCGTCATCGGCTTTCTGTTGCCCGAGGCCCCAGAGCGCTGCCGGCCGTCAGGGGCCTCGGAAAGACCGGCCGCGTGCTGGCTGATGATGTCGCGGACATGACCCGCGTCGCGCAGAATCACCCCCTGAACGGACGCATGGACCTCGCCGGGCAGCTGATCCAGGTAGGCAAAGACATTGCCAGCCTCGAAGGCCCGCGGCGCCGCGAAACTATTGTGGAACGTATTGCGCCGCGCGAGCGATTCCCTGACTCCGGCCGTCGCCCTTCGGTTCGCGGTCCGCGACAGGCTGGCAAAACCCGTGCTGTCGCGCTGCGCGGTTCCGCTCCCGCAGTCCACGACCGCGACCGATCCGCAGAAATCCGTGTCGAAGTCGAGATTGTCTGCCCTGGTCATCGCCGGTGAGGAAACGGCGATGACCAAGGACGCGATGACCGCGCCCAAGCGCATGGTGCCTCGTTGCCCGGCATGTATTCGTCCGCCCGGAAGGGCACGACGTCGGTTCCTGCTTTTCCGGCCCTCGCCGCATGTGGAAAGTCTTTGATTACGTTTCATCTGACGCCTCCTGATCCCTGGCGCCGTCCTCGACCGCGCTTCACGTCTGAATGCATCGGTTAACCATGTTTGTTAACCAGTACTAAATTCAGCCCCGGGGTCGGACGGATCTGCACACAGGCGTAAAACAACGGCCTGAATTGACATTCGCGGAGATGGGGCGGCGGGCACGATTCGGCGCATCCGCAACCGGAATGTTCCGGTTTGAACCCGTTGCGAACGAGGTCCTGGAAGACGCGCGCGCCTGGGCAAGTGTTCGGTGCGTCATGAAAGACTGACATTCCCGCGGCGTCCCGCCGCTCGACATGCGCCGGCAACGAGGTTTAAGAGCACACCGCATTCGCCAGAACGCGGTGTGCTCCGGGCCGAATGAGCCAGTTCAAGCCATCAGAAGGCTCACATGAAATGCAAAAGGGTTTAGCTGATCTGCTTGACCCGTGCCGTGAACAGATAGCCACTGTTGCGCACTGTGGTGATGAAGTTTCCTTGAGGGTGCGCCGCCGCGAGCTTTTTTCGCAGGCGGCCGATCAGAATGTCAACTCTGCGATCCTGCAGGGGATTGGCGGCATCGCGGTTCGTCCAATCCAGTATCTGCTCTCTTGAAAGCACCCGCCGGGGACGCAGAATGAAACAGGAGAACAGGTCGAATTCTGCGCTGGTGAGCGCAACGACCTGATCGTCGTCCGTGTAGAGCTGACGGGCATCGAGATCGGCCAAGAAACCTTCAAACGAGAACCGGCGCGAATAGACGGGCTGACGCCCCTGCCCGGAACGTCTCAGGAGCGCCCGGACGCGCGCCACGAACTCGCGTGGGGCGAACGGCTTGACGATATAGTCATCGGCGCCGATCTCCAGCCCGACGACACGATCCACCTCGTCGCCCCTGGCCGACAGAAACAGGATCGGGAGAGTGTCGTCCGCCCGCAAGCGCCGACAGATCGACAAGCCGTCTTCTCCGGGCAGCATCAGATCCAGCACGACGGCATCGGGTTTCACCCTTTCCAGAACCGCATCCATATCGCGCCCGCTCATGGCCTGCTCGATGCCGAACCCTTCCTTGCGCAGGACGTCGCCGACGAGTCTTCGGATTTCCGGATCGTCGTCAACGATCAGGATTGTATGCTTTTCATTGTCCATATCGATTTCCGTTCGCCCTGATTTCTTGAATTCGAAAATGCGGCGTTTCCCGATCCTTGCATCGATCCGGGAACGGGCGCCGCGAGCCCGCGGGATCCATCGACTGTGACATACCCAAACCCGGCAATAGATGACAACGTCCCCAGGCGTGTCCCGGCGCCTGGATGAAATCGCGGCGCGTACGCGGTACCTTGTTGCGACAGCACCGGGCTGTTCGCAACCCCGTCCCGGGTACCGGCTTTGATATAGGGTGGATTTCCTGGCGGGAGCTGTGACGCTCGGCACAGCGATTCGCGCGATGCGGCCCGGAAGGGAAAGCGAAGGACGCGCGGTGAAACCGCCGCGGCGTGAGGAGCCGGACCGCCACCGGCAAGCGGTTGCCCGCGGGCCGCGGCAATCAGCGTGCCCGGGACGCCGGAACGACCGGAAAAAACTTATCCCGAAGAGCGTCGGGACAGCTCCGCGGCAAATGAGCCGTGGAGCGGTATGGACCACCAGAACAAGGTGCCGTGTCCCGGCCTCGCGTGGTTCGCGAGAGTATGCCGGAGCGCTTCGCGCCAGCACCGGCGAAGCCGCGAAAAGCGTGGGTCTCCCGACCCTATTTCTTGCGTTTTTTCGTCCGCGTCTGCCCGAGGCCCATATCCTTGGCAAGTTGCGATCGCGCGGCCGCATAGTTCGGTGCGACCATCGGGTAGTCCGACGGCAACCCCCATTTAGCCCGGTATTCCTCGGGCGTCAGATCGTAGTGCGTGCGCAGGTGCCGCTTGAGGGATTTGAACTTTTTGCCGTCCTCAAGACAGATCAGGAAGTCGCCCGTCACGGATTTCCTGACCGGAACGGCGGGAACCAGTTCTTCGACTTCCGGCTCCTGCGACAGTTGATTGATCGACGACAACGCTGCGTGCACACCCTTGATCAGATCAGGCAGGTCACTCGATACAACGGTGTTGTTGCTCACATAGGCGGAGACGACTTCGGCCGTTAGGTCCACCAGGATGGTTTCGGGAGCGGTAGCGTCCGGTGCAGTTTGATTCATGGCTCTCTTCATGTATATTTCGGAACAATTTGACGGTAATATTTCAGAACCGGCCTTGACGTCAAGTAAATACTTGCCGGAACGTCCTTCTTTAACGCCAACAATTTGGGATTAAAATGAACAGACCAAAAACGGACGAGCTTTACGGAACTTTTCAACCAGTTCCCACACAAAACATCTTTAATGTATTCTTTGTTACAGTCAGTTGTCTGCGATATCAGGTAAACTGCGCGAAAGCGTTCTGTCAGGCGTAGCGAACCGGACCTGTTTACGGTCCGCACCGGTATCGGCCTGTAGCTCAACTGGTCAGAGCCGCCCGCTCATAGCGGATTGGTTCGGGGGGCAGCTCCACCGTGTTGCGCAAATCACGAGCCGGGCCGCAGTGGTCTCTTACCCGGATTTTGGCACCATGAGATACGCTTGAACGTGGGGTGTCCGAGGGAAGTCATCTTGTTGAGGACCGAGACGCCGATCCGGCTCTCGGTTCTCTGATTGTCCAGGGTACGTGATTTCAACCTTTCCCCGATGACCGACTTCCAGCGGCCCATGAGCGTTTCCACTCGCGCTTACTGGTCATATCCGGTGCTCTTTTGCCAGGCCATGCGGCCATGGGCCTTGATCGCCAGAACATCCAGATCCCGCGCGGTGGGGTTGATCTCGGCCTCAGGGCCGGCAACAGCCGTCTTCGGCGGCCGGATGAGGATCTCCACATCGGCAAAGCGCTGCGTGATTTCGTTCCGGGTGGCGGTGCCATCATAGGCACCGTCTGCAAGAAAGCTGCGCACGGGTTCTTCAGTCTGGTCCAAAAGACCCGGCACGGCCGACGGATCGCCGATGTCGTCTGTCGTCAGTTCACTGCATTCGATCTGACCTGTCTCCAGATCCAGCCCCAAGTGGAGCTTGCGCCACGAGCGGCGCCTGGACGCCTTGCCGTGTTTGGTTTCCTGCCATTCTCCGGCCCCAAAGACCTTCAGGCCGGTGCTGTTCACCACAAGCTCAAGGGAACCCGGGCGCCTCGGATCGTTCCCGCGGCAAAGGCTCAAGCCCGCCAGCTCGGCGCGAGAGTGTGAAAAAGTCAGGAACGGCCAGTTCCAGCTTTATCAGCTGGAACACCGAACGAAGAAACCCTTGGGTTTGCCGCAGGGCCAAATGGAAAACGGTCCGGATCTCCGGGCAAACCGTGACGGCAAGATCAGTGTATTACCCCCGACCGACCACGCTTTCCGGTGCGCACAACACCCCAGTGATGCGCCACGCTTTCATCAACCCAGACCGTGATGTCCCTACGCCGTCGCAGGCTTTCATTATACTCGGGACAGTTCGTTACACGATGCTTGGATTTCGCAAACTTGTGGCGACGGGATGCGTGGTGTTTGAACGGCATTCACAAAACTTCAGAAGCAAGGAACGCCGAGCAGGTAAGCACGAAACCCGATTAATGCGATAAGGCTACTTTCTTGCGCAATTAATAAAGCATTTGGCACATTCGGGGGCATTCATACATGCGTGATTAGGCCATAGTATCGCCTTGAATAACCAATTTTGAAGCATCTTCCCAAGAAGAATACTGCTGTGGGCGGAAGGACCAATACTTGAGGCGAATCCAGCCAAAATAGCTGTCACCCCGAACGACGGCGATTTCGGCGTGAAACCTTCCGCTCGAGCGCATCCGGCGACAGAGGGATAATTTGAATGTCTGATACTTACATTGTCGGTTTTGACGAGACCGACGCCTCGCACCGAGCAGCTACGCTTGCCGCCGGCTTGGCGAGAACCACGGGGGCACGCGTCCATCTCGTGCATGTCCTGGAATGGTCCGCCTACAGCTTCCTGACGCAAGATGAACTTGCTGAGCGCCACAAACGGCGTGAAGAGGAATTAAAAAGGGCGGAGAGCGTCGTGGCCCCCGTTGCGGAGGCGCTTGCCGCCAACGGCGTTCAGGCGACAAGCGAAATCCGTTACGGGCACGCGGGAGAGATCTTCTGTGAAATCGCGGAAAAGCTTGGCAACTGCCAGATCTTCATCGGCCGCAAAGGCTCACGGACATTGGCGGAACGACTTTTGGGCGGACTGGCGATCACGCTGGTTCAGGTCTCCCCCGTACCGGTAACGGTTGTGCCTTAAGGGGATTTCTCCGCTTCAAAACAATTCCCCGAAAAGGTACCAATCCATGAAAAAAATGCTCTGCGCGGCAGCCTTGGGCTTGCCGTTCACACCCGCTCCTGCCTTTGCCGGCATCGACGATACCATCAATAACGCCATTGCGCCTTTTTCCAATGCCGTTGCTTCCGCCATCTTCTATTCGGTGCCCATTGCTGGCACGCAGTTTCCGCTGATTGTCGGCTGGCTGGTGGGAGCGGCCGCCATTTTCACAGTCTATTTCGGTTTCATCCAGTTCCGGGCCTTCGGTCACGCGATATCGCTGGTCAAGGGCGACTATTCCCACCCGGAGGATGCCGG
Organism: Roseibium aggregatum IAM 12614; assembly: GCF_000168975.1. GTDB lineage: Bacteria > Pseudomonadota > Alphaproteobacteria > Rhizobiales > Stappiaceae > Roseibium > Roseibium aggregatum. The sequence goes on along the minus strand of NZ_AAUW01000027.1, from coordinate 27,518 downwards.
AGAGGTATCTCATTTCCAGGCTCTCGCGACGGCCCTTTCGGGAACGGTCGGCCTCGGCAATATTGCCGGCGTCGCGGTTGCCCTCTCCATCGGCGGAGCCGGAGCCACCTTATGGATGATCCTTGCAGGCCTGCTCGGTATGGCTTCCAAATTCATCGAATGCACCTTAGGGGTAAAATACCGCAAGGAGTTGCCTGACGGAACAATCTCCGGCGGTCCGATGTACTATCTTTCCATAGGTCTGGCGGAAAAAGGCAAGGCCCGTCTCGGCCAGTTCCTGGCACTTTTCTTCTCGATTTGCTGTGTCGGGGGCGCGCTCGGCGGCGGCAACATGTTCCAAGCCAACCAGGCCTTTCAGCAAGTTGTCAATGTGACCGGTGGAGATGCGAGCCCGCTTACGGGCTTCGGCTGGCTCTTTGGGCTTGTTATGGCGATGCTGGTCGGGTTCGTTATCATCGGCGGCATCAAGTCCATCGCCCGGGTGACGGAAAAGATCGTGCCCTTCATGGCCATTCTCTATGTTGGCATTGCCTTTTTCATTATCGCGCAGAATTTCAGCAATATCGGCTGGGCCTTCGGCCAGATCATCGGCGGGGCATTTTCTCCGGAAGGAATTGCAGGTGGCGCTGTCGGTGCGCTGATTCAGGGTTTCAAACGCGCCGCCTTTTCCAATGAAGCCGGCGTTGGCTCCGCAGCCATCGCTCATTCGGCAGTCATCACAAACGAACCCACGACCGAGGGTGTCGTTTCCCTCCTTGAACCCTTTATCGATACGGTTGTCATCTGCACCATGACCGCGTTGGTTATCATTTTCACTGGCGTGCTAGACAATGGCCTCACAGGTGTGGAACTGACCTCCGCCGCATTCGGCGCCCAGGTTTCTTTCTTTCCTTACATCCTGGCACTGGCAGTCCTGCTCTTTGCCTTTTCCACCATGTTGTCATGGTCGTACTATGGCCTGAAAGCGTGGAGCTATATGTTTGGTGAAGGACAGGTGGCTGCAAACCTGTTCAAGCTGATCTTCTGCATCTTCGTCGTCATAGGCGCTTCCATGAACCTTGGTCCGGTGATTGATTTCTCCGACGCCATGATCTTCGCAATGGCGCTCGCCAACATCGTTGGCCTCTACATCCTGATGCCGGTGGTGAAACAGGAGGTGGAACGGTATTTTGCCAAACTGAAATCCGGTGAGATCCGGAAAGTGGCGGCAACCGCTTAAGCTCCGCAAAGACCAGTCCGGGCGCTCAGGCGCCCGGACTGGATCTTGTTTAAGTGGTGTTGTTCCACAGATCGGCTTTCAGGCTTGAGGGCTTGGCTTTTCGCGGCCTTGACGTTTCCTGAATGCCGTTCAAATACCACGCTGCCCGCCGTTACCAGATCCCGAAGTCGAAGCATCGGGTAATACCACGCGTATTTATGGGTGACCCATATTTGGGCTTCCCAATTCGGGGCAAATCATGATTCACGATGGCAAACAGAGGGGCTGCCATGGGTGGCCGGATTTCACTTCGCGATGATTTTGATGCAGGGACGCTGCGGTGTCTTGCGAAACAGTCAGGCGATGCCGATCAAACGCGGCGGTTGCTAGCACTTGCGTCAATCTATGATGGCGGCAAGCGCCTTGAAGCGGCCCGGATCGGCGGTGTGACCCAGCAAATTGTTCGGGACTGGGTGCTGCGCTTCAACGCTGAAGGCCCGGAGGGTCTGGTTGACCGCAAAGCCCCCGGCGCCGTGCTCAAGCTGACGGCAGACCACCGCGCAGCTCTGGCACGGATCGTCTAGGCTGGGCCAATTCCTGCTGTGCATGGCGACGTCCGCTGGCGGGTCAAGGATATGGTTGCCTGGCTACATGAAGCGTTTGGCGTCAGCGTTTACGAGAACACGGTAAGCGGAGCTTTGAAGGACATGGGCTTTATCAAGCTGAGCGCCCGCCGCGCCCATCACGGGCAGATCGAGCATGCGCTGGAGGCTTTTAAAAAAACTTCCCCGCAGATCTCGAAGCTCTCAGAACCCGTCTGGACCTTATCGCATTAACGCAGTTCCGTGCCTACCTGCTCGGCGTTCCTTGCTTCTGAAGTTTTGTGAATGCCGTTCAAACACCACGCATCCCGTCGCCACAAGTTTGCGAAATCCAAGCATCGTGTAACGAACTGTCCCGAGTATAATGAAAGCCTGCGACGGCGTAGGGACATCACGGTCTGGGTTGATGAAAGCGTGGCGCATCACTGGGGTGTTGTGCGCACCGGAAAGCGTGGTCGGTCGGGGGTAATACACTGATCTTGCCGTCACGGTTTGCCCGGAGATCCGGACCGTTTTCCATTTGGCCCTGCGGCAAACCCAAGGGTTTCTTCGTTCGGTGTTCCAGCTGATAAAGCTGGAACTGTCCGTTCCTGACTTTTTCACACTCTCGCGCCGAGCCGGCGGGCTTGAGCCTTTGCCGCGGGAACGATCCGAGGCGCCCGGGTTCCCTTGAGCTTGTGGTGAACAGCACCGGCCTGAAGGTCTTTGGGGCCGGAGAATGGCAGGAAACCAAACACGGCAAGGCGTCCAGGCGCCGCTCGTGGCGCAAGCTCCACTTGGGGCTGGATCTGGAGACAGGTCAGATCGAATGCAGTGAACTGACGACAGACGACATCGGCGATCCGTCGGCCGTGCCGGGTCTTTTGGACCAGACTGAAGAACCCGTGCGCCGCTTTCTTGCAGACGGTGCCTATGATGGCACCGCCACCCGGAACGAAATCACGCAGCGCTTTGCCGATGTGGAGATCATCATCCGGCCGCCGAAGACGGCTGTTGCCGGCCCTGAGGCCGAGATCAACCCCACCGCGCGGGATCTGGATGTTCTGGCGATCAAGGCCCATGGCCGCATGGCCTGGCAAAAGAGCACCGGATATGACCAGAGAGCGCGAGTGGAAACGCAGATGGGCTGCTGGAAGTCGGTCATCGGGGAAAGGCTGAAATCACGTACCCTGGACAATCAGAGAACCGAGAGCCGGATCGGCGTCTCGGTCCTCAACAAGATGACTTCCCTCGGACACCCTACGTTCGAGCGTATCTCATGATGCCAAAATCCGGGTAAGAGACCACTGCGGCCCGGCTCGTGATTTGCGCAACATGTGTAACCGCCCCATGCGCAAGAGGTATTTTCGGTGACGTCCCCGGACGTGGTTTAGCTTTGGGTGGTCATCGGTTTTTTCGGTAAGGTCGGGTTGCGACCACCAACCTTCCCCAGGTACGACACCCGATGACCAACCCCATGATGGCCCTGCGCGCGCTCGTGGAAAAGATCGCCGATGCTGACCTGCTTCGAGAAAAGATCGGATTTGCGGCGGAGCGGCTTATGGAGCTCGAAGTCGGCGCCAGGACCGGTGCTGATTATGGCGAGAAGAGCACAGACCGTCAGGCGCAGCGCAACGGATACCGTGACCGGGACTGGCAGACCCGTGCGGGCAGCGTTGAGTTGCGCATTCCCCGGCTTCGCACGGGGTCCTACTTCCCGTCTTTCCTTGAGCCGAGGCGATCCGTGGAGAAGGCCCTGACGGCTGTGATCCAGGAGGCCTATGTTCATGGCGTGTCTACGCGATCGATGGACGATCTGGTGCAGGCAATGGGCGGGACCGGGATCTCGAAAAGCCAGGTCAGCCGTTTGTGCGAAGACATCGATGAACGTGTTGATGCTTTCCTGACCTGACCCATCGAGGGCGACTGGCCCTACCTGTGGATCGACGCCACCTACCTGAAGGTCCGCCAGGGAGGGCGCATCGTGAGCGTCGCAGTCACACTGGCGGTGGGGGTGAACACGGACGGGCGCCGCGAGGTGCTGGGCATGGCGATCGGCGCCTCTGAGGCTGAGCCCTTCTGGACCAAGTTTCTGCGAGATCTCATGCGCCGGGGCCTCAATCCGCCGACCAGTCGGCGCGATCCTGAAGGAACAAACCGAGGAATGGACCGTGCAGCGCGGCCGATACATGACACTGGAAACGCTTGCCCCGGTCTGCGATGATCTCACCTTCAGCTTGCCTGCAGCCCAGAGCGACTGATCAGCTCGGCCCGCTAAAAGACCGAGGCCTGAAAAGAGCTACACCACAACATGGGACGTCACCCTTTCGCATATTTCTGCTTGAGACGGATCCCTTTATACTGATTGAAGGGCGCGTCGGGGAGACGCTGACCTGTTACGGCTTCCGGAGCCGACCCGTAATGGTCCAGAACGGCCACGAGAGCGGGATTGCAGGTGACTGTGCCATCTTCGGCGTCGCCCAGAACAGCCGTCTTCATCCGATCAAAAAGGTTTTGCTGCGTGGTGCCGCCACAGGCATCAAAGACCATCACATGGCAACGCAGCACCCTCTCCAGGCTCTGGTTTGAACAGAACCAGCCCCAAAGCCACCGGCTGTTGCCCAGGACAAAGGAGAACAGCCACACCTTCCGGTAAACACTAGGCTCGTCAGTGAATTCGGTCACAAATTCCGCAAAGTCCACCTGTGCCTGTTCTCCCGGAGCTGTCTCAAAACGCCGTTCGAACGGACGGGGCGGACGCGGCCGGAGGGTGGCAGAAAATCCGTCAAGATAGTATAGCCACCGGAAAACCCAAGGGCGCGAACCTCCCGCAGAAGTCGGCGGCTGGAAAGGCTGGAACAGGCCACGACGCGCTCCGTTAGATAACCCTCATAGGCCTCGAGCAAGCGCGGCCGCGGTGCGCGCGGACCATAACTGGGCCCTTCAAGACCGCGCTCCAGATATTTGCGCACGGTTTTGCGACAGAACCCTGTCCCCGCATTCAGCGCCTCCGCGCAAATCAGTACGGCGTGTGAATCACGAAATCAGCCAATTGAGCAGGTTTTTCGAGGTGCCCAACTGCGCAACCCGCCCCAACGAGCGGCGACTGTCAGGTCAATATTGTTTCAGTACAGTCAATCAGGTTCTTATTTGTTGAGGCTGGCATCAGTCATCAGAACCAGAATTTAGAATAACATTTGATAATCAAACTTATCATCTTCACTTTTAACTTCATCAAAAGTGTCGTCTGTAAATGTAAGCTTCTCTCTACGGTGATCTTTTCCGCCCTCTGTCAACCATTCGATACAATCCTCTTTGATTTTTTTCACAAATTCGGTTCGATCTTGTTTATTGTTTGTCTCGCTATCTGCGAAATGTTGGATATACAGATAAATCAACTGCTTATTCAGCCCATGTATATTATTGTAAAGAAATAATTGCGGATTTTTTACTATGCAATCTGCGGCGCCGCTTATTACGTTGCATATGTTTTCTGACATCTCGTCTATAATATCGTCGAATATAACATCATTTTTTTTCTCAAGAATCTTCTTTTTAATTTGATCATAAAGTTTAAGATTCAGCAATAAGCTTAAGTCCTTTAGATCTTGTTGCGAGCAATCTCCGACTTCCTCCAGATCGAACTCCGTAGGGATCTTTAAGTTATTGTCGATAAGATCGCGATTGTGCTTGTTTGCTTTCTCCACAACACCGCTGACAATGAACATAATTGAGTCTTGAAGAAGGTTATGCAGAAGGGCAGCCTTTAATCTTTCTGTCTTAACCGCATTTACCTGGAGATATCTACTGCCAGATCTCCTCACTTGATTCTGCTGTATTAAACTTAAATGAGTGGTTCTTTCCCGCTCAATATGTTCGGGGTCGTTTCGATATTGTGGTCCGTAGTGTTTTTCAAGACTCTCTATTGACTCCGGGTATTGATGAAGAAATCCCTTCAGTTTATTTTCGATACTAGAATTCGTCTCTGTCGCAGCAGAGTTACCAGATTTGTTCGGAATGCGATTTCCGCGCATGGGACCTGCCAAATAAACCGGACCGACTTCTTCTTCGGCTTCGGGTCCATTTCGAGAAAGTGATACAATTTTTTCTTCAAGTTCTTCGAAGCTTTCTTCGAATTTCTTGAATTTACTCTTCAGAGGAGAAGAATCTCTGGAGGGCTCGTATCTGTAAAATGTTTTCTCTTCAAACAGCTCGCACCAGTCAGCAAGATTATTCTTTGTCAATTCGAAATAGTCATTGAATGTCTCTATCACTTTATCAAAGCTAACAGCGAGATCGGATCCTTCTCCCATCGGATGTCCGGCCTCTTCGGAAATGTTTAAATCGGGTAATTGCTTTCCAAGCTCTTGAATACGTTCTTCATAAGAAGATATCTTTTCATTCTTGTTTTCAACTATCTTGTTAATTTTCGATATTCTGCGTTTAAGCAACCGATTATATTCGGATGCGTCGTTTGGTCCGTTGTCGCAAGCCACTTGTTCTTTGTATGATCGATCGTTACTGATCTCATAGTCCGCCAGTTTGCAAACCTTGAATTTGCTGAAGATTGTGATGTTCTGACCACAGGACATTCGGACCCATTGATATCCAGAGCCACCGTCCGAGGAAACAACACTCTGTTCAACTTTGCTCATGATTGTCCACCCGAACCTTAAGTTTCCGGAAACCTCACAATCGTTCCCACCAGGTCATACCGACGGGGTGATCGGAATCAGCCATACCGGGCAAGGCACTTAATGCGAGACAGGATCTCAAGGCTCGAGATCCTGTCTCGCGCCGCGCGGTCCGCTCTCGTCTCGCCTGGCTGATCTTTCTTGCCTTGCCTTGTCTTATCATGACACCAGACCCGCCCCCCCAATTCCAGATCCCGCCGCCATGTTGACCCCACCCCTGAGCAAAGCGTTTCATTCCATCACCGCCTTGCTGCCGATTCCGAAAAGTCGCCGACTGTGATTGTATCAGGGATCAAAGCCCCGGGTGGCGGCGCCTTCAAGGCGCCTACCGTGCCATCAATAGAGGGGATAAAAACAGCAAAGACCGGAGGGAAATCAGAAGCAACTGACCAATCGTTACCAGTGTCTCGCGACCTGAATGCCAGCGCGCCTGACCCCCTCCAGACTTCCGAACCAAGCCTGCACTTTTACACCCGCGACCGTAACCGAATTAATGAACGTCCAAGACGCTACGGCACGTCGCTTGCGCATATGGAATTTCCGTGCAAGCTGATCCTGCTCAATTTTCAGCCATTCTTCCGTCCAAAAGAGGGGAACCAACGGGTCTTGTTGGGCTTAACATACATGCCCATTTCGACTGGACCATTCATTTCGCTAAATTCGCTACTGCCTGCATCTGAATTCTCATCGTCTTCGAGACTTTTTTGTAAATCTGCATTGTCTCTTCGCACCGCTTTGGGTATGCCCCGAGAGACAGGCTGGTCTTTACCAAGCAACTCAATCGCCTGCTTTAGCTGATCCAAAGTGCCGACCACTTGTTCGGGCTCAGCTTCTACATCAGCCTGCTTATGAACCGGCTCAAGCATTTCAACAGTCGATTTTTTCGAGTCGCGAAGCCAATCCACACCAGCATACTTCGTCTCAGGCTGTTTATCAGCCAGCTTCGGCTCAGGCTGTTTATCAGCCAGCTGCGGCTCAGGCTGTTTATCAGCCAGCTGCGGCTCAGGCTGTTTATCAACCAGCTGCGGCTCAGGCTGTTTATCAACCAGCTGCGGCTCAGGCTGTTTATCAACCAGCTGCGGCTCAGGCTGTTTATCAACCAGCTGCGGCTCAGGCTGTTTATCAACCAGCTGCGGCTCAGGCTGTTTATCAACCAGCTGCGGCTCAGGCTGTTTATCAACCAGATGCAGCTCAGGCTGTTTATTTGTTTCGGCAGTCCGGTCATCCGCCTCAGAGCCTTTGGCCGCGGGCTGACCGTTAATTACCAATTTCAGTGCATTAATAGCGGCTTGATATTCCGCGTATTTTTTGATCAACTCAGTTTGCGCTTTGTCGAAATCATACAGGCTTGCTTTGCCAGCTGATAGTAGGCCTTCCCATTCCTGCCTATTTATCTCATTTTGCTCGCGCCACGCATCGAATTTTTCAAAAACCTTTGCGAGGGCGGCCCCAAATTCCGGGACAACCTTCGTTTTTTCTTCGGCACTAAGACTTTCCCACACCGCCCTAAAATTGTCGAGATTGTCAAGTTCCGCCTCAATACATTCGTTTGTATCACTAATGTATTTATTCACGGCTATCTGCTTCGTAATGAGTGCCTGATGCCTAACATCATTGTTGCTGGGATCATTTTCTATTACTTCAATTTTATCGAATGTTTTGAAGACACTATTTTTAAGATTTTCTTTCAACTTATTTTGATCGTTTGCTGGGTCCAAGAACTCAGACGTGAGCCTATTAAGGACTGCGGCTTCTGTAAGCATCTTACTTTTCCCAATTTTCCGGTCCGTGTGGACTGAACAAGTTTCGGTAGGAGTGTATTCAACCGTGCTCTGCCTCCTTTGATTGTGCTATTTGATACGCATATTCGACACTTTGGAGATTTTTTGATTTTTCGGGTTGGGCGGTATTCCCTGAAGTCGTGAACCGCATCACCCGTCGGTGACACTTCACTCTCACCGGATCGGGCCATCTACCGAAAACTCGACTTGGCGCTAAAACATGGAGGGACTTTCCGGTTACCGGTATTTGTCAAGGAAGTTGTCCGCCGCTTTCGTGCAGCGTCTCCACCGTGTTGCGCAAATCACGAGCCGGGCCGCAGTGGTCTCTTACCCGGATTTTGGCACCATGAGATACGCTTGAACGTGGGGTGTCCGAGGGAAGTCATCTTGTTGAGGACCGAGACGCCGATCCGGCTCTCGGTTCTCTGATTGTCCAGGGTACGTGATTTCAGCCTTTCCCCGATGACCGACTTCCAGCGGCCCATGAGCGTTTCCACTCGCGCTTACTGGTCATATCCGGTGCTCTTTTGCCAGGCCATGCGGCCATGGGCCTTGATCGCCAGAACATCCAGATCCCGCGCGGTGGGGTTGATCTCGGCCTCAGGGCCGGCAACAGCCGTCTTCGGCGGCCGGATGATGATCTCCACATCGGCAAAGCGCTGCGTGATTTCGTTCCGGGTGGCGGTGCCATCATAGGCACCGTCTGCAAGAAAGCGGCGCACGGGTTCTTCAGTCTGGTCCAAAAGACCCGGCACGGCCGACGGATCGCCGATGTCGTCTGTCGTCAGTTCACTGCATTCGATCTGACCTGTCTCCAGATCCAGCCCCAAGTGGAGCTTGCGCCACGAGCGGCGCCTGGACGCCTTGCCGTGTTTGGTTTCCTGCCATTCTCCGGCCCCAAAGACCTTCAGGCCGGTGCTGTTCACCACAAGCTCAAGGGAACCCGGGCGCCTCGGATCGTTCCCGCGGCAAAGGCTCAAGCCCGCCGGCTCGGCGCGAGAGTGTGAAAAAGTCAGGAACGGACAGTTCCAGCTTTATCAGCTGGAACACCGAACGAAGAAACCCTTGGGTTTGCCGCAGGGCCAAATGGAAAACGGTCCGGATCTCCGGGCAAACCGTGACGGCAAGATCAGTGTATTACCCCCGACCGACCACGCTTTCCGGTGCGCACAACACCCCAGTGATGCGCCACGCTTTCATCAACCCAGACCGTGATGTCCCTACGCCGTCGCAGGCTTTCATTATACTCGGGACAGTTCGTTACACGATGCTTGGATTTCGCAAACTTGTGGCGACGAGATGCGTGGTGTTTGAACGGCATTCACAAAACTTCAGAAGCAAGGAAACGCCGAGCAGGTAAGCACGGAACCCGATTAATGCGATAAGGTCACTCCGCCAGTGGCGTTCAATACGTGTCCATTCGCTATTCGGAGCGGCTGCCAGAAGCAGGCATCGAACCGTCTGTCGGGAGCGCAGGTGACTCTTATAACAATGCCCTCGCCGAAACGATCAACGGTCTCTTCAAGGTCGAGGTCATTCATCGGCGCGGGCCGTGGCGAAGCTGCGAAGCTTTCGAGTTCGCGACACTCGAATGGGGCGACTGGTTCAATCACCGCCGCTTGCTGGAGCCCATTGGAAACATCCCTCCGGCTGAAGCGGAGGAACAATGTTGCGCCACACTGGATCAAACGGCTGTGGCTGTATAACTTAAACCAAATAGCCTCCGGCAAACCCGGCGCGGTTCAGTTAGTCGATTTCGGATAAGAGGTCCGGGTTCCTCACCAAGTTGCGTACGCCATGGGCACGTGTCTCCTTGAACGGATTGTTCGCGAGCCAGGCATCGAGTGAGGCAATGTCCAGCTTCACGACCCGCGGGCGAACGCTCCAGGTGACTTGGAAGGGCGAGCCCTTTTCGTTATAGGCCGGCCCCGTCGTTGACCCGGCATAAACGACCGGCACGCCGAGATCCATGGGCAGGTTTGGCACTTGGTTCAGGCCGCCGTGATTTTCGACCCGTGCCATTTTAACTAGGTCTGCAGCGCCAGGATCGTTGACCAAAACGGCCACCACCGCCTCGACACGCAGCTGTGGATTGCCGATCGTTTCGCTGAGGCAGGTGCCAAGTCCGTTGCCAAGCGTTGCCTTGATGGTAGAAAAGACGAAATGGATCTCGATGGTGTCGCCGGGAATCAATTCATCCCCCGTGTTTGAACCGACAGGGCGTTGCCTCGGTGCCAGCTCCGCCGCGCTCAGACGCCCGTCATAAAGAAAACCGGTGCCGTAGCCGCGACCGTCGCCGTTGCCGGCGAAAGTAGTAAAGTCTCCACCCCTGTGTTCCGCGTTCTTGTGGAAATGAATGTCGCAAAGCGTCATGCGGCTTCTGTCCGGCACCGTGCTGAAAACGCGACGATTGTTGCCCCAGCGGTTGTCAATGTCGCGCGGCGATTGCGGACCGAACCCTCTCCCGACGGTCGTGGCCGCCAGAACGGTGCGTTGCTTGAGGATTGTTTCGTCCGCAACGGCCGCGCCGTTTTCGGGGGCTGCTTCCAGGTAAAAGTCGAGGGCGCCCGCAACCAACAGGAAAGTTGAGAACGCTATGAAATTCCGGCGCATCTTGGTCCTCGTTCAATTTGGTTCTCTTCGCCATGATGAGCGCCAATAATCCTGCCAGCGCGCGCGCTCATAGGCACAACCAGCCGGCTGGCTCAAGCCCTACCGATGTCATCGATAAATGCCTCACCGCCGCGGCAACCGGCAATGCGGTATTGTCGTGCCGGTAGCAACAGAGCGAAGATCATCTGGCTCGGCTTAACCGCACGATCCCACCAGCAAGTGCAAATGCGGCGTGGCGCGATGCCGGACGGGCATGCGACGGAGCAAATTCACTTGCTGCGACGATCCCCAACCCAGTCGGCGACAGGAATCTTATGTCGGTATCGTCGATTGGCTTGCGCTTGGGGTAATCCGTTCGAGTGTTCAGTTCCACACGAAGGGGCATGGGATCTCGCGTTTCGCGCTGCTGTAAAGCTGGTCTGTCAAAAAGCGCATCAGGTCGGACCAACGGGAAACGCCGACCTTCGAGAAGGCGTTGTTCTGAAGGAGTTCGGCACTCTCCGGACGGATCTGAAGAATGTCGGCACAGTCATGAACGTCATAGCCCTGCAGGCCGAGCCGTGCGATTGCGCTTTCTTCATCCGTCAGGTTCCAGGCTGTGAAATGGGTTTCCAGCATCATGGCAAATGCATCCGACGCTGCCTTGATTCGCTGGTGGAGTTTCACTGGGTGGTTCATCTTGCCCTCGCCACGATATGTTGCCGATGACCGATATCTAAAGGACAGATGCTGCCTTGACCTGTGACAATTAACACTCAGCAAGGCACATAATCGGAACAGCCTGTGTCCCTGACCTGAAGGCTTTTGTGAGGATTGCCGCTCGCAAGCAGCGCCGCGGGTATGTTCTTCGTGTCGCCAATGCCTGACTGGACTGTGTGGTTCTGAAATCTCGCAATGCAATTGGGTCTCACGCCACGGGAGAAGCCCTGCCAGAAATAGCAAGAAGAAACACAAAACTTTCGATATCGGCAATCACCTCGAAAATAACTAATTTCCGTAACCCCCTGTGCCGAACGGCACAGGTATTCACGGTCAATATCAATCATACTCTTTTTGCTGACAGGAAGTCGGCCGACGAAACCTGGTTTGAAGAGCAAATCCTGCTCAATTATTTGTTTCTGAAAATCGGTTGCGATCGAAGTGGAGTAGTTCCCACCTCCCCCCGCTTCGATTGCTAACAGGCCGGCAGTGTCATTTGACACTGCCGGCCTTTCTTTTTTGCCTCAATAGGTTGCTCGGCTGAACGTGGAAGGTTAAGAGCGTTCTACTTATGGGCGTGTCTTGTCGACGCACTCTCTCCACTCTTCGGCAGAAATACGGGAACCTTCATGAGCGACAGTCCGGTCGAGACCAGCCTTATCAATCTAACCTCAGACATTGTGACCGCCTATGTCAGCAACAACATGGTCACAACGACCGAACTGACGGATTTGATCGGCTCCGTTCATCAGGCGTTGCATGCAGCAGCTGCTGTGGCAGAGGAGCCGGAAGAGGAAAGACTGATTCCGGCCGTTCCGATCAAAAAATCCGTGCAGCCGGATTATATCGTCTGCCTGGAAGACGGCAAAAGGTTCAAATCCCTCAAGCGCCATCTGCGTGCCGCCTATAACCTGACTCCAGAGGAATACCGGGGCAAGTGGGGGCTAAAGGAGGACTACCCGATGGTTGCGCCCAACTATGCGGCCGCTCGTTCGGAACTCGCGATAGAATTAGGCCTGGGTCGCAAGTACAAGCGCTTAAAGCACCCACAAACGCGGACATGATGGAACGGTATCTTTCCCAGCGAGCAGGGTGCCCTTTATTGGTCGGATTTCAGGCGTTCATCTCGCTGGTGTAATTGTTCCATAGGCCGAACGCATCTTTCCTTGCATGCTGGTATGAGGCTGCGGACAGTTTGTATCGACGCGGCCGGAAGATGCTGTTGATCTGATCGTGCGCGGACAAGAAGCGTTGAGCTTGGCGGGGCGATTTGAACCCGCCCATGATTTTCTCCCGCTTGTGTGTCGGGCGATGGGAATTCTCAATCCTGTTGTTCAACCCCTTGTGAGCACGATGATCGGCATCCGGAGCAAGAGCCTGAACCGGTTTGATGTAGCTGCGCAGTTTGTCAGTCACCACGACCCTGGGCTCGCCGTATTGCGCGACCAGCGCACCGAAGAAACGCTTGGCCGCCTTGGCATTTCGGCGAGATTGGACCAGGATGTCGAGCACATCTCCATCGCCGTCAATTGCCCGCCAGAGCCAGTGTTTCACACCGCCAATGACGATCACGGCTTCATCCAGATGCCATTTGTTGTTGGGCTTTGGTCGGTCCCGGCGAAGGCAACGCGCATAATGTCGGCCAAATCGGTTCACCCATTGGCGGATCGTTTCCCGGCTGACACCAATACCCCGCTCCGCGAGGAGATCTTCAACGTCTGCCGTACTCAGCGCAAACCGATGATAGGCCCAAACCGCATAAGAAATGATCGACCTGGGAAAACGGAAGCCCTTCAGGCGCGGCAAATCTGAATTCTGAAACATCACGGTGACCTACCAAACCAAAACCCAATCAACAAGTTGGCGAGGCCAGTCCTAGACATCGCTCTGACCTCGACAAAAAATTTGTGACACTACCCATGAACGCGACACGCCATGGGGGACAGGCTGCCCCCCCCTGGAAAACCAGAAAACCGGGGCCCAATCGGGGCCCCGGTTCTCAACAAGATGACGTCCCTCGGACATTCCCGCATCCGGGCGTATCTCATGACGCCCAATACCGGGAAAGGGACAGCCCCGTTCACATTCCGGATTCACACGTCCGATGTCGTTCCGGTCCGCGACGGTTCGTCAACGACCTTCAGCAGCGGTGATTCCTTTGCTATCTCTAATTGTTCTTCACGTTCATCACGATATGCTTTCGAAGTGAGAACGTTAAAAACATGGTTGGGCACGCCCACAGAAGATCCCGCTCCCGATGAGCGACCTGCGTCGTTGTCCAGGTCTGATTGTTCACTTTTCTTCGAAGAAACAGCGACCGGACTTGCAAACTTACCGCGCGGAGCGGCCCATCTACTAACGTCGTTGTCCAGGTCTAATTGTTCACTTTTCTTCGGGGAAACAGCGACCGGACTTGCAAACTTACCGCGCGGAGCAGCCCATCTCTTCGTCCCAGTTTCAACATCAACTTGCTTGGCAGGGAGGATGGCAAGGTTAACTTCGGACTTGCCCCCAGAAGATCCCGCGCCCGCCTTCTCCTCGTCGTATTTATCCAGCATAGCATTCACAAATGCTGCCGAAGCGAACTGAAAATTGCCTGGGCCGTTTTTCTTGTCCTCATTCGAGAACCGATCATCAGCACTAAGCGCGGAAGCATAATAGTCGCCTGTCTCATCGCATGAAAGGCTGAAAAGCATTCCGACACTATTGCTTGGTATTAAATCGGCGTTTCCTTGAGCTTGGCGGAAGCGTGAGATCACTTCCAAAGTCTCCCTAAAAGCCGTCGGCAATTCTTTTATCGCCGGAAGCGTCTCCGGACGTACCTTCGGACGTTCCTCCGGACTTACTTTCGAAATCACCCCTTTAGCTCTATCTTTTGTAGCCTTAGCGTCTTCCTTTTTAAGTGCATTCATTAATTCTTGATTGCCTAATTCAAAATCAACAACATTTTTGGCATACTTTTCGCTTTCCTCCACAGTAACACCAAGCCTTATGTTCTCCTTGAAAGCGCTGGAAATGTCTTGAAAGTTCACGCCTTTAAGATTAGGCCCTTCAAAAGTATAGTCTTTTACTTCCTCACTTCTTGTCGATCCTCGTTTCACCATTTTGTCGAACTTAACAACTTCAGAAAATTCCTGTAAAAGCCTCACATGTTCCTTTTGGCCAGGCATACGGAACATACCTTTCTTTCCCAATATCTCTGGATTAGCCAGAATAAATTCGCAAAATTTCCTGTTCTGCTCAATGGCAGCCTCACGTGTAATTGGACGGGTTTTGCTTGCTTGGGAAATACCTATCTTAATCTGTTGAGCCGTCAGACGCTTACGTGGACCCATCGACGCGCAGGAACCATTGTAAGCCTCTCGACCCGCATCGCCGAATTTATCAACGAGAGCCTTACGAAATGCTGTTTGGGCTTTAATGTTGGAGTTATTCGTGAACACGTCTCTAATCCAGCGGACAATCCGCCCGGCAAGAGTTGCTTTCGGCATTTGAGCAAGAACTTCGCCCTTTTTTACATAAACGTTGCCAGAAACGAGCTTGCCACCGGAGGTCTTCTCACCGCGGTTCCGTGCAAGACTCGCATTTGTAAAATCGAGTAACGGGCCCGTATTCAGACTTTTCAAGGGGCTGTCAGTCATAATTTAATCTCCAAATATTCGTTGGGTACACCCACGTCACCCGGCTCCGGGTGACGTGAATTCAGATGAAGCGTCTCTGAACTATTCAAACGCTCATGCCAAAGGGTGGATATATTGATGAATAGTTCTATTTTTTCTTGAAGCGCGAAAGACGAATTGTCGGCAATACTCACCACCTGCGACAGATTGACAAGGTTTGATTCGGCATCAATGTTAAAGCTCATGCCATGTCCATCCGTAAGCTCAGCGTTCGCATGCATGAGAGACTTGAGCCGCTCCAAATCATCGCAAGGCCGCGTGCACAGGATGGCATTGAAGAGCAGAGTCTGGGTGTCGTCCCGCCACCGCATCATCATGTAGAGCTCATTTTCCAGGTCCAGAAGGATGATGTTTTCTTCATCCAGGCAAAGACCGTCAAACCCTATCCTTTTGCCAATCTCAAGAAGAAGAGAATCAAGTATTTCGCGCATAATTTCTCCGCAGCTCCGAATCCATTCACCTAATCGAGATTGGAGCGTGTTGCGTTAAATTGAATTGAGGAAATCGCCCCGACACATTCGCGATGCGAACGCTGCCTCGGACGGCCTCCTGAACCGCGTAACCGCGACACGCTCCCGCGCGGGCACCGGCTGAACTCGACATTCGCCCAGTGTCCTTTTGCGCTGTGTTGCCCTGGACATTTGCCCAAGCCGAAGCTTCTTGTCTCACCCGATGGGCCGGGCCTCAATCGCCCAATCCCCGCGCCAATCCAACCACACGGCCCAGCTTCAGTTTTCCGATTAAAGTCTAATTCCGGACTTCACGCTGTACCAATTGACACGGCATCGCCAAATTTGCCCGTACGGTCAAAGGTCTTTCGCGCTTTCGTTTTCAGGCGGCGGCGCCGCGGGTCTGGTTCCGCTCCGCGTGGGGCGGGGTCATGTTCATGTAATTTCGGCTGAGCCGTTTGCCAGCGGGGATATGCCTCATGCCTGAGCCTGGTCGCAGCCGTGTTCAGGCATGGCCTACCGTCTGCAAAGGCGCAGGCGACACGCGTACGCCGCCGGACCTTCTTCATGATGGTAGTGTCGCAAACTTTTGTCGTAGTCGGAGCTCTGGCTTTGTCTTGACACAGTTATCCTGCGAGTTGCCTGAACTGGCGGTAAGCAGGCACACCCGGCTTGTAGTTGTCCCTTTCGGATCATGTGCGCCGTTTCAATGCCGTCGTCCAGCGTCGCACTTGCTGAATGAAAGGCCTTGAAGCCCATCATCGGCCTTGTCAGCTTCTTGATAAACCGGTGGTCCTGTTCGATGATGTTGTTCAACGCCTGCTAGCGCTCGACAAAGCGATCGGCGCGAACAGCCGGGTCCGCAACCGCCGCCCGCTCACGCTCCATGCCGGCAACAAGATGATCGACACGGCCCCGGCCGGACCGCTCCCCTATCGCCCGCGTGGTCTGCGGATCGCGCTGCACCGCCGATTTGATCAGCTCCAGGGAACCGGGCCACGCCTGGTCGAGCTGACGGCCGGCCTCCTGCATTTCCCGTTTCTGACTTTCCAGAAGTGGCAAGCTCTGCTCACGCTGCTTTTGTCCGGCGCAAAACGCCCGCGCATAACGATCGACAGCCGCTTCAAACGGGGAGTGCCGGCGCAGCCGCTCAGCAAGCCTGTCCTGGCCGATATCCTGGGTTTCCGGCGGGCGCTCAGGGTGCGGCCGGGCATTGAGCTTGAGACCGTCGAACATGCTGCGCCGCAGCTTGCCGACCTGCGGTGTTTCCACCGGTCCCGAGCAGCCTCAGGCCCAATCTCAGGCCCCAAGCCGGCCCCCAAGCGCGCCCCTAGCCCCTTGATCTCAATCTCGCTGTTTATACCCAGGGAGTTTGCTATGCCGCGACGCTCTGCAAAAGCGGCGGAATAATCCAGCGTCGTTTCCTTCACGCTGGCACGCGACAAACGGGCTTCCAGCTGTCCATAGGCCAGCTCTTGCGCCCCCATCACCTTCCCCGGTGTCATTCGTCACAGGTGGCTCCTATCCTGACGCGCTATATGAGGATCAGCAGCGGGGCGAGGCTCGTGTGAGCCGAAAGTTTCCTCCCAAGGCCGTCCCGCTGCTGTTCTCTCTTGGTTTGAACTTAGAGCGCCCGTTCCTCGTGAGCGGGCGTTTTTTTCTCCGCCGCGATCGCGACAAGATGCGCAACAAGTCTGACGCCAAGCATCGGGTTTGTCGGCAAGCGGGAAAGGGAGTTCGATTTGGCGAATGCACCGAACCGATGGGGACTGGCCGAGGACTGGGGGGAATTTCGGCGCGCTGTGCGGGGTTGAACTTTGGCCGAGGGTAGTGGCCGCGTCTGAAGCGATTGTGCGTCTGGATTGAAAGGGAACCCATCCTACTCATCGAACAGTGCTTCTGGCACAGGAAGGACCCCGAAACCCTTCAAGGGGGTTGCTATTCAGACCCATGTCAGGGGCCACAAAGGGCAAGCCCGGGCGGTCATAACCGTAAGCGCCCGCCCGGTTTGTTGTGCGGCTCCCTGTCCCAATTAGCACTGCCACGTGCCTGGCGCGCGCCTATACCTCCTTTAATGCAAACCTTCCCAGCCTTACGGCTTAATGCAAAGAATAAGGTAACATCATGAGTATTCCCAAACCAAGATTAGGTGGTGGCGGCAATAACAATGCCATCAATGCCAACAACAATAACAATCAGCCTGCGGTTGATAACGGCCAAGTGGGTGCTCAGAGGGCTCCTGCTCCGGGTAACCGAAATGTCCGCTTCAACCCCGCGCCTGCTCAAGATGCGCCTGCTCGAGTTAACGGCGCGCCTAATGAACAACAACAGCGAATAGAGCACTTACGCGACGACCGGAACAACGCGGGCGGCACAAACCCCACGGCGGTGAATGTTGACGGAGCCGTGGAAAACAATCTTCGTCGGCAGCGGTTCTCCCCTGGTGAAGCACGGCAGCTCATGAATTCTGAACAGGTGCCGAACGAGCTGATCACTGAGCAAACCCGAATTTGGGGATCCCTCGATGATCGAGAATCAGACTTTGTAGGCAAAACAATTACAGCCAATCTGACGTTGATGGAAATCAACCAGGAGCCGTTGGCAAGCGTTGATGGTTTTGTTCAATATCTGAATGAACACAACGTGACGGATGACGTACCCAATATGGTCACGGCGGTTAGGAGCTACATTGAGCATATCCGGCAGGCCAGTGAGAACAATAACGCCAACAATACCAACGATCTGGTACTTGATCCTGCCGCGGGCAACAATAACGCAAACAACAGCCTGATAGCCGCATTGCAAAAATTGTTCCCCTCTTCTACCCCAGAAATCAATGATGATGCGTGCGGTGAATTCGCGACGATTGAGAATGCCAGCGTCGACGAATTTGTAAAACTTATCAAAAGTGGAACAATATCTCGTGGCGACGGCGAGGGAAACTCTTGGTATGCTGTCGGTCAATATAAGCGCTATAAAGACCGTACATAAATCCGGTCTTTGCCCCCAGTCGCCCCTTCTCCGAACTTTAGGCATCATGCGATGCACTCGAACGTGGGGCGTGTGCGGGTAATCATCTTGCCCGGAACCGAGATGCCGACTTGCATCTCGGTTCTCTGGTCTTCACAGGGCCCGTGTGGACGCCTTTCTTTTGGCCCTGCTTGTCCCGGAGCATTTCATCGAACAGGCCAGGCGTCCTGAATCTGATGTCCTGAGCCCCGTCCCGGCGATAGTCTGTCTTCCGGTCCAGACCGGAACCCACGCATTTGCCACCGGCCAAGCGATCGACGCCACCTTCGGCTCTCGCTATGACGGCCATCATTTCAAATGGATCGGCACTCCGGATAGCGGATCGACGCGCTGCTGTCGCAAGGACGGATCGTGTTGTGTTGCATGACAGCAAATGTCCGGATATGGCGACAGCCATGCACGGCATTCTCCAAATGATTGCGCGCGCCCCTCCCCCTCCCCACTTCTCTTTGTCCCGCAGGCTCCTGATCGGGTCGGTTCATTCGAACACAAAATCAAAACCGGAGAATTCATGAGCCAAGCAATCAGGGCATGGGCCGCGTTCAAGAACATGGCAAGAGCGGCCGCACGCGATCCCGTATGGGCGGTAACCGCAATCGTGCTTGCGCCCATTCGGGCGATCAAACCACTCTTCTACGCGGTTGTCCTGCTCTCGCTCGTTGCTCTCGTCGTTGTTGGCGGCGGGCATTATGGGTTGGGCAAATTGGGCTTTGCTGCCGGCACCATTCCGGTCCTCTTGCTCGACATAGCGTCAGTCATCCTGCTGCTGACCATCACGTTCCGTCTCATCACCAATCCCATGATCCATCATTTTGGAACCACCGGTGGAGCAACCCACGGCTCCGCCCGCTTCGCGACCACGAAAGAGATGGCGCCCTTTTCGCAAAAGTCTTCCGGCCTCCTCATCGGCCGGGACCCCAAGTCGAAAAGGCTCCTGCGCTATGACGGCCCGTCCCACCTCATCACTATGGCGCCGACCAGGACCGGAAAAGGCGTCGGCACCCTCATTCCAAATCTGCTGACCGCCGATCGCTCCATCATCTGTATCGATCCCAAGGGAGAAAACGCAAAGATCGCCGGCCGCGCCCGAGAACAGTTCGGACCAGTCCATGTGCTCGATCCCTTCGGCGCGACCGACACCCGGACCGCCACCTTCAATCCCATGGACAGTCTTGACCCGGATGGCCTCGACCTTGCCGAGGACGCCGGAACGCTCGCCGATGCCCTCGTCTTCGACGAACCGGGCATGTGCGGTGACGCTCACTGGAACGAGGAGGCCAAAGCCCTGGTCGCCGGCCTGATTCTCCAGATCGTCTCCCATGAGCCCGCCACCCGGCGCACCCTCATGACCCTCCGGGAGAACCTCACCCTCGCCCCGGACGCCTTTGCCGCCCTTCTCAAACAGATGCAGGCCTCAACCGCGGCAAATGGACTGGTCGCCCGCGCCGCCAATCGACATCTCGGCAAATCAGACCGGGAAGCGGCCGGCGTCCTGTCCGCCGCGCAGCGCCACACCCACTTTCTCGATTCACCGCGCATGCATCGCGTCCTCGATGACAGTTCCTTCTCCTTCACGGATCTGAAGCGCAAAAACGCAACCGTCTTCCTCGTCCTGCCCCCCGATCGCCTGTCAACCTATTCCCGCTGGCTGCGCCTCATAATCACACAAAGCCTGCTCGACATGGTCCGTAATCCGGTACAGCCCGCCTCCCCCATTCTCTACCTGCTCGATGAGTTCGCCGCCCTCGGTCACCTGGCCGCCATCGAGCGCGCCATGGGCCTCATGGCCGGCTATGGCGTTCAGCTCTGGCCGATCCTTCAGGATATCCACCAGCTGCGGGCGACCTACGGACAAAAGGCCGGCACCTTCCTCTCCAATGCCGGCGTTCTTCAGGTCTTTGGTGTCAACGATCATGACAGCGCCCGCCTCGTCTCCGATCTGCTCGGACAGGAGACCGCTGTCTTCCAGACCATGGCCCGCGCCCTCGATGCAGAGGCAACCGGCATCACATGGTCCACGCACCATGTCGCGCGGCCCCTGCTTACCCCCGACGAGGTCCGCAATCTGCCCGGCCAGTCAGAGCTTCTCTTCCTGGCCGGCCAAAGGCCCGTCATCGCCGCAAAGCTGGCCTACTTCACGGACCCCGAGTTCAAGGGCAAATTCGACCAGGGCTGATGGCAATGGAGCCCCCGCCTGGCATGAGCATCCCGGCAATCCGAAATCTGACGACGACGCTGGAGGCAGCGCGTCTGTTCCCTGCCCGGCGACAGGCAAGCGTGCCGGCATCGGGCCAATCCTCTGAGCAGCCACAACAAGTTGGTCGGAAAAGGAAAAAAGAGGCTTCGCGATCGCAACTTTGGCTGATACAACCAAAAAACTCGCTATCGGGGCGAGTGGCCATTGTTTTGCGGCAGCGACCACCCACCCCTAACGAGTAACCAACCGTAGCTTGGTACCCGCACGGCGTGTCTATAACACACCATCACCAAGTTTAGGGAGTGCTGTCTTCACAGGACCCCACAATTACCCACCCCTGTGAACAAAGACAGTAAGCTCTCTGGCCGCCAGGCCATCCAAAGCAGGGGACGCACATTGCCCGCGGCCCCCCCTGCAACCGGTGGCCAGAGAGCGCTCTCAACAAAACGCGAGCGCCGCCGCCTTCAGCACGGCACTGAAGGCCCTTCAAAGTACTCTCCGACAAACCAATCCAGGAACGACGGTGACGCCAGCCAATCGCGCGCGAAACCACTTTGCGACAGACTCATCGCATCTGCGAAGACGAGTTGCCGCCCGACGCCGGCATTGCGGACAAAACGGTCCTTCGCGTAGCACCGAATGGACGTAAACCGCGTACATCAAGGAGGGGATTTTATGCAGGAATTGGCTGTCTCAGATGAAGGATGAACCGGCATTCAACCTGGTCGATACCCAAGACGCGAGTCTTAGAGCGGAGCGTTTGTTCAATGAGGTGCGGTTGCTGGTCGCTGCCGCCGTGCCGATCGCCGACATTCGTCACATTGGAGCGACTGCGGTTCCAGGCTGCCTCACCAAGGGAGATTTAGATATCGTCGTTCGCGTGCTGGCTGATAAATTCGAACAGGCTGATCAAGCGTTGAGTCTTTTGTTCCCGCGAAACTTTGGTTCAATCAGAACATCCACCTTCTCTGCTTTCGAAGATTCGGCAAAGGCACCGCATCTCGGCGTGCAGCTGGTTGCGATAGATGGCCCCCACGATTTCTTCCACCAATTCGCTGAGGCACTCAAGATGTCACCCGAACTTCTGCAAGCGTACAACGAGTTGAAAATGGAATTTGCCGGTCGCGATAAGACCACATATCGGCGGGCCAAGGACGCATTCATCGAAAAAGCACTCGCTGGCTATTGCCGTCGCAAATGACCGCAATGGTGAAGGTTGTCCGATGCGGGCCGGAGCGAGAGGGATCGTCTTTGTGGGGCCACAGCCCGGGTTGGAAAACCCTCACCGAAGCGGATCTTCAACCTGACCGGAGGAAGGTCTATATGGGATATCGCAAGATAAATCCTTCAATCTAGGCGTTCTATATGGCTTCAATCCCCCAAGAGGTTACCGAAGCTATCTCCTATGACGGCAAGGACCACGGTGAAGGCGAGAAGGGATACTGGTTCATTCATCCACTCGGCGACATCGTTACCGCATGTGCCCAGGCAGGGCTTGCTGTAGTCGAACTGAGGGAATACGGGCACACCATTCGTGAACCGGAGTACGATTGTTACGAGGGTCGCGCCGCACAGATTCCGATGAGCTATTGTCTCGTAGCTCAAAAGCTGACGAGCGCCAAAGGTCGATAGCCGCCATTCGTGGCCAGCGCGACGTTGAACTCTGTAGGCCCTAACCGGTCAAAGCCGTTGCTTAATTTTGAGACACTATGGACATTGAACTAAGTGCTGCACGCACCGGGTCGTAAGCGTCCGGTGACGCTCAACGGGCTCAATCCGGAAGCCTATTTGCGGGACGTGCTGACCCGCATCGCCGATCATCCCATCAATCAAATTGGTGATCTGTTACCGTGGAAAATAAGAGAGACGACAAGTGACGTCAGAGATCCCAGCCTTGGGTCTCCGGGAGGCAACCCTTAGTCTTGTCGAACACGACCCCAGATGGGCTGACCTATACGAATCCGGGCTTGATGATGTAGACGCCCACCGCTGGCTCTGATGTGGGAAGGTGGGATTTTCTCGATCCTACAGGAGGCGTCAATGTCTGAAGTTCACACAATCGGTCTTGATCTTGCGAAGTCTGTTTTCCAGGCCCACGGAGCTGATGGATCAGGTGAGGTTGTTTTTCGCAAGCGACTGCGTCGGAAACAGGTTTTGGCTTTTTTCGCTGATCAGCCGCGCTGTTTGGTTGCGATGGAGGCTTGCGGTAGCGCCCATTACTGGGGGCGTGAGCTTGCTCGGCTCGGCCATAAAGTGAAGTTGATACCACCAATCTACGTAAAGCCGTTCGTAAAGCGCCAAAAGAACGATGCTGCGGATGCCGAAGCGATCTGTGAAGCTGCCAACCGCCCGACAATGCGCTTTGTGCCGGTGAAGAGTGAAGAACGTCAGGGCATTGCGGTTTTGTTACGCACGCGAGAAATACTGATCCGACAGCGCACACAGACCATCAATGCATTGCGCGGTCATTTGGCGGAGTTTGGCGTGATTGTTCCAAAAGGCGCAAGCAATGTTGCAAAGTTGATTGAGCGTATTGCCTCTCCTGAAATCTCTCTTCCCGAGGTGGCACGAGCAGCCCTGAGTTATTTAACAGACAGCTTGTTGCGATTGGAAGATCAGGTGCGGGAACTGGATCGTGAGATTGCCGGTCTCGCCAGGGCGAATGAAACGGCGCGGCGGTTGATGACAATTCCTGGAATTGGCCCTTTGATTGCCGTTGCCATGGTGGCCCTGGCTCCTCCGCCAGAAACTTTCCGGCGCGGACGAGACTTTGCAGCTTGGTTAGGACTGACTCCGAGGCAAAATTCGACAGGTGGGAAACAGAGGCTGGGGGCCACGACAAAGATGGGAGAGCGCTCCCTGCGTCGTCTCCTGATTATTGGTGCAAACAGTGTGGTCATGTGGCGCTCAAAGAAAGGAGCTGCGCCGGGAACATGGCTTGAGGGGATGCTTGCGCGCAAGCCAGCCATGCTGGTGAGAGTGGCGCAGGCGAACAAGATGGCACGTATTGTCTGGGCGATCATGTCAGGCAATCAGACATACCAGGCTCCGGTCGCTCAAGCATAATAAAGCAAGCGACTGCGGAGACGGCGGCGCAAGAGAGGTCTTTGGAAGTTTGGCACAACAATCATGGGATGGGGTCGGGGAAACCAGTTTGCGACACAGTGCCTTTGAGCACGTGGGCTTGATTTGGACTCGACCTTCGAACACCATACGGGCCAGCGGCAGTTGAAAGGCCGCATTACAGGCCGGACACATGTCAGAACCCGACTGTGCCAGAAAAATCCAAAATTTTCTCTTGCAATTCGGGCGTCTACACATGTCGCAACTTTCGCCGACGGGCAGCTTTCTCCCGTTTCGGGAGCGATTTTCAGGTTTCGTTAACTTTTTCAAATCCGAAGAGCACCGCAAGCAGATCGTTCTGTTCGCGAACGCTCCACTGACCGGTAAAGTCGAAGCCCTTCTTCAGCCACAGCATGGCTTCAAAACCGGCGATGGATTTTCTGGCTGAGTTGAACGACCGGAACCCACCGACCTTCGGCATGTTCTTCTTCACCCTGAAATGATCGCTCTCGATACCCTGTTGCAAATGCTTGGTCACATAGTGCACCGGATCCGGAGCAAGCAGGCCGCCGTCAACCGCATCCCCGATAGCCGGAGGAAAAGTGCTGGCACCATCTGTGCCGATTTTGCCCGGTGACAGCAGCGGGGCACCCTTCAACATTTTTCGAAAGAACCGCTTAGCCGCATTCAGATCGCGCTTTGCCGTGAGCAAGAAATCGACCGGATTTCCATGCTTGTCGATGGCCCGATACAGATAGCGCCATTGGCCCTTGATGCGGACATAGGTCTCATCTACGCGGACCGAGCCGCAAAGCGGTCTGCGGAAACGCCGCAACCGTTTCTCCATCAGAGGAGCGTAGGTCAGAACCCACCGGTTGATGGTGCTGTGATCGACTTCAAAGCCGCGTTCCAGAAACATTTCTTCCAAGTCCCGATAGCTCAGCGGATAACGCAAGTACCAGGAGACTGCCTGGATGATCAGCCAGGCCTCGAACTGTCTGCCTTTGAAGTCATCCTTCGACTGGCGTTTCAGTTTTTCAACGATGGCACTCAGAATCATGACGCGGCACTCCAATTTCTGGAGCGCTCTTTCAACAGCCAAGTCTCAAGGCGTGGTTAACGCGAAAAACTTTGCGACACGCCCGAGTTTTGCCGCCCTGGCCGAAGGTCTTCAGAATGCGCTCTGGTCGGTGGGCGGAGCGCCGGCGTCTCATCGCAGTGACAGTCTGTCTGCAGCTTTCGGCAACCTCGATGGCGGCGCGCGGGCGGATCTCACGACGCGCTATGATGCCTTGTGCGCCCATTACCGGATGACGACGGCTGAGACAAAAGCTTTCGGCACTACCTGTGTCAAATGGGACAAAAAGTGCCTTTTTGGCATGCAAAATTCAATTAACAGTTGGCTTGTTCCCGCTTGCCGTCGCCGTTGACACCACCCTCTCTCAAAGTTTCAACATCAATCGGGACATCCCTATGTCAAATAGTACGGCCATTTACTCTTCATGAATTATACTGATTTGCATACCGTGCCACAAACCTTCACGGTAAAAAACTTATAGCAAGAAAATATCGAGGTATCAAAATGGTTAATATAGTCAGTTATCCTTCTTGTCTATTCGATGGCCTTGGTCGTGTCAGTAGTTCCGTGCAAAACATCTCCAAAAGACTGTTTAGGGGGATGTTCAGTTACCTGTACCAAGGCCCCCGGCGTGTTAGAGAGATGCCAAACAACGTAGCAGTACTCCGAGAATCTCGGTATGCTCCCGGCAACATGCCCGAGAAATCCAGGGTATCCTATAAACCAGAAATTCCGGGCGCAGAGGTTGTTTACTATGGTTTAGGAACCATGGACCAACTTGGATATCGGTTCGCCGGATTTTATAGGGGCGTTCTCTACAATCCCGAAAAGGTTCCGAGTGGTGCCGATTGGAATAAATTGCTGAAAGATGACCATTTGGTTGTCCAGTCATTCTGTGAAGTTTTGTCTCGTCACCATGGTCTGGCTTATACCGCTTCGCTATCCGAATTGGACGAAAAGCAGGCGCTGGATCCTGTTAATTGGGAGAGTTGGAGCTCAACGCACCAGGAAATTGCCTTTAGAATGGTAAGCGCTCATTTCCGTGCACGTTGACGCCAGCGCTTTGGCCGGACGTGTTCGAATGGGAGAGCGTCCGGTTCGATCAGGCTGTGGTTGTTTTCGGGAAGTTGAAGGGCAGCAGATCGTTGCTGTCGGCGTCACCGGCGCGCTGCGGTAATTCGGCGAGGACATGGCGCAACCAGGCCAACGGCTCGACGCCGCAAGCCCGGCAGGTCAACATCAGACTGTAGACGACGGCGCTGGCCCTGGCTCCCTCGACAGTGTCGCTGAACAGCCAACTCTTCCGGCCGGTGGCAAAGATTCTGATATCGCGTTCGAGAAGGTTGTTGTCTATCGGCATCCTGCCGTCCTCGGTGTAGCGCGTCAGATATTCCCATTGGTTCAGGGTATAGGAGACGGCATCGCCGAGCTTGCTGTCCGGCAAGACCTTGGGGGCAATCGCGTCGAGCCATTCCTTGAGGGCGTTCAGGACAGGGACGCTGTGTTGCTGACGAAAGCGGCGCATGCAGTGATCTCGCGTTTCACCCTTGTCCGGCTTTTCGTTTCGCGCCTGGCCTTCAACCCGGTAGAGCTGCTCGAAGAACTTGAGCGCCTGCTCGGGCGGCCCGCCGGGTTTGTTTCTCGTCTTGAGCGCATTGACAAAGCGCCGTCTTGAATGGGCCATGCATCCAAAGTGGGTGGCGCCCTCCAGCGTGCGCCAGGCGGAATAGCCATCGCTCATCAACAGGCCGCGATAGTCGCCGAGAAAGGCCTGCGGGTAGATCTGGCCGCGGCCCGGCTGATAATCGAGCAGCATGATCGGCTCGTCGCTGTCCTCGCCGCTGCGATAAGCCCACATAAACGATGTGCTGGTGGCTTGCTTGTCCTTTTCCTTCAGCACCTGGACCGTCGTCTCGTTGCCATGGATGAGGGGCTGTAATCTCAGCCGCAGCTTCAGCGCATCATAGATGCGGGCGAGATGCCTCTCGCTCGAGCCGATCACCCAATGCCCCAGAGCGCCACGGCTGACGGGAACGCCGGCGCGCTCGAATGTTTGCGCCAAGCGGTAGAGCGGCGTGCCGTCGACATATTTGTGAACCAGGGCGAAGGCCAGCGTCGAGGCCGTGGCGATGCCGCCCGGCAACGGTTGCACGGGCATCGGTGCGGTCACGCACCGGCGTGTTGATGCCGGTGCGGTCGCAATGACGGCAAGCATATTTGAACCGCACATTCTGCAAGACCTTCGCCTTCACCTCAATGTGAAGCTGTTCGGTAACGGTCTCGCCCATGCGATGCATCCGGCCATGACAGCAGGGGCAGGCCTTCTGATCGTCGGGAAGGTCATATTCGACGCGCTCGCGCGGCAGGTTTTCCGGCAGCGGCTTGCGTCCACGTTTCTTGGCCGCAGGTTTGTCCGCGGGCGGCAACCCGGTGTCCGGCAGATCAACAACAGCGC
>NZ_AAUW01000028.1 GCF_000168975.1 Roseibium aggregatum IAM 12614 | reverse complement strand
TCTGCTGAAACGCTCGAGTTTCACCACGACAAGCACCACCAGGCTTATGTCACCAAAGGCAACGAGCTGCTCGCCGGCAGCGGCCTGGAAGGCAAGTCGCTGGAAGAGATCGTCAAGGAAAGCTACGGCAAGAACGCTCCGCTGTTCAACAATGCTGGTCAGCATTACAACCACATCCATTTCTGGAAATGGATGAAGAAAGATGGCGGCGGCAGCTCGCTTCCGGGCGCACTTGCTTCGGCAATCGATAGCGATCTCGGCGGTTTCGACAAGTTCCGCGCTGATTTCATCGCCGCAGGCGTTGGCCAGTTCGGTTCCGGTTGGGCGTGGCTCGCCGTGAAGGGCGGCAAGCTGGAAATCATGAAGACGCCGAACGGTGAAAACCCGCTCGTTCATGGTGCCGCACCGATCCTCGGCTGCGATGTGTGGGAACACTCCTATTACATCGACTACCGCAATGCGCGTCCGAAATATCTGGAAGCTTTCATCGACAGCATGGTCAACTGGGACTACGTGCTGGAAATGTACGAAGCTGCCACGAAGTAATTCGGGACACATCCCGGTCTATGAAACCCCGGCCTGGAAAGGTCGGGGTTTTTTGTTTGGTTGTTTCCTCAGCGTTGACGCTGTGTTCACCGCTGAGCGACCTCTTCACGCGACCGTGATTTCAAGACCGGGCGGTACATGGGCTGTACTCACCCTTGTGAATCATTGCCCAAGGCAGTTTCCACGAGAGGGAGAGAACGATGCGAATGATCAAATCCGCTGTTGTACTGGGTCTGGCGGCTGGGCTCGGCCTTGCCGGAACTATCGCTCAGGCGTCTGACGATCCGATCGCGACCCGGCAGGCCATCATGTCGTCCGTCGGCGCAGCCGCCGGTCTTGGCGGCGGTCTGATGAAAGGGGAGATTGCCTATTCGCCCGCGGCCGGAAAGGCGGCTATCGCGACCATGCGCGCTGCATCGCTGTCGTTTGGCGATTTCTTCCCGGCAGGTTCCGATCAGGGGAACACCGGCGCAGTAGCAGCCATCTGGGAAAATCCGGACGGTTTTTCCGCCGAACTGGCAAAGTTTGCGGAAGCCACGGCAAAGGCCTCCGAAGCTTCGGGCAAAGACGGCCCGGCGGATGTGGAAGCCTTCAAGGCTGCAATGGGACCCGTATTCGGCTCTTGCAAATCGTGCCACGAAACTTACCGTAAGAAAAACTGATCGGCTGAATTCAGGAGCTTTATGTGCCCTGGCGCCACCAGGCAGGCTCCAGCTCGTGAGACAGATCAGCGGCGCTTCATCCTTTGTCGGGTGAAGACCGCTTTTTTGGCGTTCGGGTGCAGGCGAAAACCAGGGAGGCCCCATGAAAAAGGCTGTCATCGTCCTCGTCGTGCTTGGCGTTGTTGCTGCGGCGGCGGCCTGGTTTTTGTCCGCGCCGACGAAGTTGAGCCAGGCCCAGCTGGCCGCCTTCGCGCCTGGAGACACCGCACAAGGAGAGCTTATCTTCTGGGCGGGGGGCTGCACGTCCTGCCATGCCGGCAAAGACGCCGAAGGAGACGACAAGCTGAAACTTGGCGGTGGCCTGCGCCTGGAAACGCCGTTCGGCGTGTTTGTCGCGCCCAATATCTCTTCCAGCCCGGCGGACGGTATCGGCGCCTGGTCGCTTGAGGATTTCGCCAATGCCATGACGCATGGCACATCGCCGGACGGGCAAAACTACTATCCGGCCTTTCCTTACACGTCCTACGCCCGCATGTCCGGAGCAGACATAGGCAATCTTTATGCCTTCATGAAAACGCTGCCGTCTGTCGACGGCAAGGCGCCCCCGCACGAACTCGGCTTTCCGTTCAATATCCGCCGGGGCCTCGGGCTGTGGAAGCGGCTGTTCCTTGATCCGGCGCCGGTCATTGCCGCGCCTGTGGGCGGGAATGACGTTGACACCGCACTTTGGGAACGTGGCCGGTATCTGGTGGAAGGGCCGGGCCATTGCGGCGAATGCCACACGGCTCGCAATCTCGCCGGCGGGCTGGAGCTGGCCAAGTGGCTCGGTGGAGCTCCTGCCCCCACGGGGGATGGCCGCATTCCCAACATTACTCCGGTCGACGGGGGCTTCGGCAGTTGGAGTGCCGCCGACATTGCCTATTATCTGGAAAGCGGCTTTACGCCGGAATACGATTCGGTGGGCGGTGAAATGGTGCATGTTCAGGAGAACATGGCCAAACTTCCGGCGAGCGATCGTGAGGCGATTGCCGCCTATCTGAAAGCCATCCCGGCCGTTGCTCAGGCGGCCAACTGACGTCACTTCACGGACCATCAGACATTTCCATGATCCCATCGAAGCAAATTTCAATCGTATCGGTTGAGACCGAAGAAGACCTTGCCCACGTCCGGCGTCTGTTCCGCGCCTATGTCGACTGGCTCGGGATCGACCTGTCCTACCAGGGCTTTGAAGAAGAACTTGCAGGCCTTCCGGGCAAATATGCGCCGCCGGTGGGGGCGTTGTTCCTGGCGAAAGACGGTGCGGGAACCGTTCTGGGTTGCGTCGGTCTGAGAGCTTTCGGTGAGGACGGCGCGTGTGAAATGAAGCGGCTATACGTTTTGCCGGAGGGGCGCGGCCAGGGTGTCGGCGGTGCGCTGGTGGAGGCGGTGGTCAAGGCCGCAGAGGCTGCGGGATACCGCGAGATGCTGCTGGACACGCTGCCAAGCATGACGGGAGCCATCAAGCTTTACAAAGCTGCGGGTTTCGAGGACATCGACGCCTACTACGAGACCCCGATAACCGAGACGGTTTTCTTTAGAAAACAACTGTTTGGGTAGGTTCTGCAAGCTGTCAAACAAAACCACCCGCGAGCAGGTGGTCAAGTTTTCATTTTTGTTTTTGGGTCGTTTTGCCCGTGCACAGTTATTCAAGAGATCTGATCGCGCTTCGTGAGCTGTCTGCGGCGATGATCTAGTTGTATTCAACTAACGAATAATACGTAGGAACCAGTCTGGTTGCAAGCCGTTGCTCAATCATGAGGCAATAATCGCCTCAATTTCGACCCTCAAGTCGGCATGAAACAGAGCGGCAACACAGACCAGTGAACTGGCGGGAATGTCCTTTTCATAGAGATCCGACAGGGTCGACCGGATTTCCGGCAAATCCGCCATGTCGGTCACGAAGACGGTTACCTTCACAATATCCTTCAGCGATCCTCCGAAGTGGGTCGCGATGATCTGCAACTGATCGAATATCTCTCTCACTTGCGGACCTGCCGAGGCGGACTGCGCCGGTGTGCCGAAGGCTGTGAAGCCGGAAGTATAGACCGTCTGTCCATGCCGCACGGCATGGGAATAGGGCCCTGCGGGCAGGCCCAGTTCCTCAAAATTCTGTCTGACCAAAGCCATGTCGTTACGTGTCCTGTTTACGGCAGCCGGGCTGCGAGGAAGAGCGTTGCCCTTTGCACGGGCGGGCCCAGAAAAAAGGCGATGACGGCAGCGGCGGGCCAGGCAAGGCGGAAGGCGTTCATCCATTGCCAGAAAAACCTGTCGTTCCAGCCGAGGTTCAGGAAAGTGACCCAGCACGACATCAGGAGCGACAGACCCAGCGACATCAGGCACGTTGCGATCAATCGGTTCTTCATGGCCGCTTACCTTTCGCCCGGTTCGCCTGTACCGATTTCACTCAGTTCCTCGATGTAGCTGACCTGGGTCAGGTTCAGGGCGAGATAGGCCTTGGTGTGCGGCATTTCGAAGTGGGCTGCCAGGGCGTCCTTGTCGCTCCAGCTCTCCCATAGGGTGAACTTGTCGGGATCCTGCAGGTTCTGACGGATCTCAAAGAAGTTGCAGCCCGGTTCGTGCCGGGTTTCAGCCACAAGCCGGCGGAGTTCCGTTTCGGCCCTGGTCCGGTCCGCACCCTGTTGCAGCTCAATGCCGGCGCTGATGAAGTAGTTGCCCATGACTGTCTCCGTTGTGTTTGTTGGACGCAGACAGATTTATTGATTTCTGATATTTCAATCTATATCGAATAATGGGAATTTAAATTTCGAAATTGGAATCATGCTCGACGACATCGCCTTGTTTGTTCATATCGCACGCCATCGAAGTCTTGCGAAGGCTGCAGCTCATATGGGCTTGCCTGCGGCGACCGTGACGCGCCGCCTGGCCAAGCTTGAGGAAACCGTAGGTACGCAGCTCGTCTTTCGTTCCGCGCGTAAATTCGAGCTGACAGGGGCAGGGGAGGCGTATTTCGAGGCTTTTGCCGATCTTGTTCAAAACGCGGAGACAACGCTGGATGGCTTGAGTGCCGATCTGCACGGCCTCCGGGGCGCCTTGAAAGCGGCTGCGCCCACCAATATTTCCATCGGCATCCTGGAGCCCATGTGGTCCGGGTTTCTGAAGGCTTATCCGGAAATCCGTTTGACGCTGGTACTCAGCAACGAGAACAAGGATCTGCTTGAGCACAAGGTGGATATTGCCTTGAGAGCAGGACCGCAGACCGATGAACGGCTTTACCAGAAACGCCTCGGTGTGGTGGCGACCGTGCTGGTGGCGTCGCCCGCCTATCTTGAGGAGGCAGGTGCGCCGGAAACGCCGCAGCAGATCAGCGAACACAAGGTGGTCCGGGTGTCCACCTTGCCGCAATGGCAATTGACGCACCGGGAAACGGGCGCACTGGAAACCGTGCCGCTGGATGCGCGTGTGGTTGTCGACGACATCAGCCTTGCCAGGCAGCTCGCCGGTGACGGACACGGGATTGCGCTCCTGCCGGTGAGCGAGATTTCCGACGACCTGATCACAGGCCGTCTGAAGCCGGTTCTTGCGAACTGGCAGGGGCAGAAGCGGGACATTTTCGCGGTGTGGCCGACCGGACGATTGCTGAACGCGCGGGTGCGCTGCCTGCTCGACTACATGGAAACCTTCATGGCGCCGCTGCCCGTGTTTCAGGGCACCGTGGTTCAGCCTGATCCGGCCTGATACGCCTGTCGGCTTACGCCGTGTAGGGATTGCAGCGGATGTAACGCGGTTGATCGATGTAGCTGGACATCACGGCGAGCCATGCCTTGCACTCGCCCTGCGTCTTGAAACAACCGGCCTGGGAGATGATGTATTTCTGGCTGAAGTTGAAGACCTTGCCACCGGCAATGCCCTTCCAGCCGCTGCCTGTGAAGCTGCGGCAGTCGTAAGCCGTGTTGTAGGTGCTGGGAATGTCCTGACGGTTCTTGGTGAAGGTCGGGGAGAACAGCAGCGTCTCCACCACATTACCGCCTGATGTGTCGTAGGACTGGCACGCGGCAAGGCTCAAGGTCGCGGCCATGACCGGAACCAGGCGCAATCCCTTTCTCAGCCCGTGAGCAAGGCGGTGCGGAAGAGAGCGGTAGCAGGTCATCACAGGCTCCAGTGAACAGGATCGGCACGGTCTCAGACCGTTCAATTGATTGATTTGCAACGACTCTCACATGAGCCGAAGACTGGGTCAAAATCAAGTCACGTTCGCTCGGGGCGATATTCGCCGCGGCGCGTGACGATCATCGACCGTTCCGGGCGTATGGAACAGTCCGCACGCCCGGGCAGGTTCGGACCCGACAATGTGTCAGGCTTTTCCGGTGACCAGGAGGGCGAAGGCCTGGGCCTCGGCGACTTCCTTCAGCCGGTCGAAACGGCCGGAAGCGCCGCCATGGCCGGCTTCCATGTTGGTCTTCAGCATCAGCAGCTTGTCGCCGGTTGCGGTTGCCCGCAGTTTGGCGACCCACTTGGCCGGCTCCCAATAGGTCACGCGCGGATCGGTCAAGCCGCCCACTGCCAGGATCGCCGGGTAGGCCTTCGCCTCGACATTGTCGTAGGGCGAATAGGAGGCGATGTAGTCGTAGGCCGCCTTGTCGGTGATCGGGTTGCCCCACTCGGGCCATTCCGGCGGGGTGAGCGGCAGCGTGTCGTCCAGCATGGTGGACAGAACGTCGACGAAGGGAACTTCGGCAATGATGCCGCCGAATTTTTCCGGTGCCAGATTGGCGACCGCACCCATCAGCATCCCGCCGGCCGATCCGCCCTGGGCGACGATGCGATCGTGCGAGGTGATGTTTTCCGCAACCAGATGGTCGGCTGCAGCAATGAAGTCGGTGAAGGTGTTCTTCTTGTTCTCGCGCCGCCCGTCCTTGTACCAGTGGAAGCCCTTGTCCTTGCCGCCGCGAATATGGGCAATGGCATAGACGAAGCCCCGGTCGACCAGCGACAGGCAGTTGGTGTTGAAGCTTGCCGGGATGGTGATGCCGTAGGAGCCATAGCCATAGAGCAGCAGCGGCGCGGTGCCGTCGAGCTTGGTGTCCTTGCGGTACAGAACGGACACGGGCACGGTTTCGCCATCGGCAGCAGGCGCCATCAGGCGGCGGGTGATATAATCGCCCGCATCATGGCCGGAAGGCACTTCCTGTTCCTTGCGCAGAACACGCTCACGGGTCTCGACATTGTAGTCGAAAGTCTGCGACGGCGTGGTCATCGAGGAATAGCTGAAACGGATCGTATTGGTGTCGAACTCGTATCCGCCACCAAGGCCGAGCGAATAGGCTTCCTCGTCGAAGGCGATGGAGTGTTCGATGTCGTCGGCAAGCCGGCGGATAACGATGCGCGGCAGGCCGTCTTCGCGCTCCAGCCGGGTCATGAAGGTCTTGTAGACACAATGCGAGAGGATCAGGCACCCCGGCTTGTGGGGCACGAGGTCCGACCAGTTTTCGCGGCCCGGATTGCTCTTCGGCGCGGTGACGATCTTGAAGTCCTCGGCGTCGCCTGCGTTGGTCAGGATGTAAAGTGTCTCACCGTGGTCATCGATGGAGTATTCGATGCCGGTTTCGCGCTCTGCGACCAGCACCGGTTCGGCCGTCGGGTCACTTGCCGGGATCATCCAGACTTCGGATGTCTCATGGTCGTGAATGTCGATGACGATGGTTTCACCGGACTGGGTCTTGCCGACCCCCATGAAGAAGCCGGCATCCTTTTCCTCGTAAACGAGCACATCGGCCGCCGGGTCGGTGCCGACCTCGTGGCGGAAGAGTTTTGAGGGCCGGTGGTTGGCGTCCAGACGAACGTAGAACACATAACGGCTGTCTTCCGAGAAAACCCCGCCGCCGCCGGTGTCTTCAATGGCGTAGTCGAAATCCTTCGCCGTCTCGGCATCGCGCAGTCTCAGCGAATAATATTCCGAGCCCTTGTTGTCATAGGCCCAGGCAATGAGCTTGTGATCCGTCGACTGGCTGACACCGCCGATCCGGAAATAGGCCGTTCCCTCGGCTTCCTTGTCGCCGTGGAGAAGAACCGTTTCATCGCCACCGTCGCGCGGGGTCCGGAAGAAGACCGGTTGCTGGCCGCCGGTTTCGTATTTGAGGCCATAGGCGAAAGGACCGTCGGGTGAGGGGACCGAGCTGTCATCTTCCTTGATGCGGCCGCGCATCTCGGCAAAGAGCTTTTCCTGCAGAGCCTTCGTCGGCGCCATCTGCGCCTCGTGGTAGGCATTTTCCGCTTCCAGATAGGTGCGGATATCGGCATCCAGCACGGAGGGGTCTTTCATGACCTCCTGCCAGTTGTCTGCCCGTAGCCAGGCAAAGTCGTCCTGGCGGGCAATGCCGTGGGTCTCAAAGGTGACGGGGCGCGCATCGGCGCGCGGGGGAAAGGCATCCTGTTTCATGGATCGGAGGTAAGATTTTTGAGCGGTGAAGGCAAGAGGCCAATCCTGCCGGGGGGCCGAACGACTGCGTCTGTCGTGCCTTCAAACGACCGGAAATGCGGCGAAAGTCTTTGACATTTTCCAGGCGTTCGAGCACTTAGGAAGAGATGGTTCCCGACTCTGAACTTCGGAGCGGGATTAAAAGGGAACACGGTGAGACCAGGCCGCAAGGCTTCAAATCCGTGACTGCCCCCGCAACTGTGAGCGGTGAGCAAACCTGAAAGCGCCACTGGGGAAACCCCGGGAAGGATCAGGCAAGCTATGACCCGCAAGTCAGGAGACCTGCCATTTCACCTTAAACCTTAACCCGGGCGGGGTGCCCCGGAGGAGTGAGTGACATGGCCAATCGGCGCCTGCCGGCACAGTTACACATTCGGTTCCAGACTGCCCCGCGCAATCGCGGAGGGCGATATGAACCGGAAATTGACTGCTGAAACCTCAAATCCTGCCAACCTTCTGACCCTTTCCGACCCGCTGGCGATGCGTGCGCTGCGCGCAATGGTGGCGGATGGCGGACAAAAGCCTGTTGCCAAAAAGAAAGTTAGTAATGTAATAACATTACATGACGAGTGTGCATCTTCCTATCAGGCCGGCAACGTATCGCGCAGCCATGGCAGCAATGTCCTTGCCGCATCATCACCTGCCGTCCGTTCGCGGACAGAAGTCGCGGAGGTGTGTCATGAGCAATGAGCCGCACAAGATTTTTGTCTGTACCGCCTGCCGTCACTATGGCCAGACCTGTCAGCCAGGATATGACCTGATCTGCCAGTTGAAACGCGCACTCCAGATGGCCGTTCCGGTCGTCGGCGACGATTTCGAGATCAGCGGCACAGCCAACATGGAAGGCTGCTCGCGTGCCTGCACAGTGGCCTTCAAGGCGACCGACAAGGCGATCTATCTCTTCGGTGATATCGACGAAGGTGAAACGGACATCGAAGATCTGGTCGATTACGCCAGGCGCTATCGCCAACTTGAGAACGGATGTGAAGTTTCCGGGGGGCGGCACGGCACGTGCTGGGACGCATCGCAGGGCCGTATCCCCGCGGCGATGATCGTCTCGGAAGCAGACGGGACGGTCTTGTCATGACGGGTGTCGATCTTTTCGCCCGGGAGGTTAGCTGGAAGACCGGGCAGGGCAAGACCATCCTGCATCCGGTCAGCTTCGAGCTGCCGGCTGGCGAGGTCCTTGGCATAGCCGGTGCCAATGGCGCCGGCAAATCGACCCTGCTGCGGCTGCTCTACCGCTTCCTGAAACCGCACTCTGGCAACATTCTGGTGGATGGCACGGACCTGTGGCACCTCAGTGCCCGGGAGGCTGCCCGATCGATCGCCGCTGTTCTGCAGGAGCAGCCGACCGACTTTGCCTTGTCAGTCCGCGAGATCGTCGTTCTTGGCCGCCGACCGCACACAAACGGCATTGCCAGCGCAGGCAAGCGGGACGCTGAAATCGTCGATGACTGCCTCAGGAAAATGGATCTGCAATCCTACGCCCACAGGGCCTTTGGCACGCTGTCCGGCGGTGAACGGCAGCGTGTGATGGTGGCCCGGGCCCTGGCGCAGGAGCCGAAGCTGCTGGTTCTGGATGAGCCGACCAACCATCTGGATATCCGCCATCAGCTCGAGATCGTCGAACTGATTGCCGATCTGAACATCACCATCGTCACAAGCCTGCATGACCTCAATCTGGCAAGCCGCGTCTGCGACAAGGTCTTGCTGCTGCATCAGGGGCGGCTGGTCGCCCATGGCGTGCCGGAGACAGTGCTGACCCCCGGCAACATCGAACAAGCCTATTCGGTACAGGTCCGTCTGGAGCAGTTATCTGCCAGCCGTGAGCGTTACCTGACCTTCCATCTTTGATTTCCTGGAGAGAACAATGAAAAGAATACTCCTGAGCGCCGCGCTCGCCTTTCTGACCGTTCCGGCAATTGCGCAGACGACCGTGAAAAGCTGCGACCGAACGGTGACTTTCGAAGCGCCGCCCAAAGCGGCCGTTTCCAATGACGTCAATCTGACCGAGATGATGCTGGTGCTTGGCCTGCGCGACCGCATGGTCGGGTATACGGGCATCTCCGGCTGGAAGACCCTGGATGCGGAAATGCGTGAGGGCGTCGCCGAACTTCCGGAACTTGCGTCGAAATATCCGAGCAAGGAAGTGCTGATCGGGGCCGACGCGGATTTCTACTTTGCCGGCTGGAATTATGGCATGAAGGTTGGCGGCGAGGTGACGCCGGAAACGCTGGAGCCCTTCGGGATCAAGGTCTATGAGTTGACCGAATCCTGCATCCATATCGGCGACAAGCCCAAGGCTTCGCTTGCGGATCTTTACAACGACCTGATCAATCTCGGGAAGATCTTCGGCAAGGAAGATACGGCCCAGGAGCTTGTCGCCACATACAAGCACGAGCTGGAACGGATCGCGGCAACGGTGCCGGACGGCAAGGAGCCGCTGCGCGTCTTCGTCTACGACAGCGGTGAGGACAAGCCTTTCACGGCCGGGCGCTATGCCATGCCGACAGCGCTTATCGAGGCGGCCGGCGGCGTCAACGTGATGGATGATTTCGAAAAGAGCTGGGCGACCGTCGATTGGGAAACCGTGGTGGAAAAAGATCCCGACATGGTCGTGATCGTCAACTACGGCGAAGTGACGGCCGACCAGAAACGGGATTTCATGAAGAACAATCCCGCTCTGGCCGGGATCGCGGCTGTCAAGAACGACCGCTTTGTCGTCCTGGATTATGTCGAGGCAACACCGGGGCCGCGAAACCTCAAGGCTGTCGGCAAACTCACCGAAGCCTTCTGGGGAGAGTGAGACTTGCAGATGACGCCTCAAGCCGCGTTTGCGGGCACAAGCGATGATCCGGCATGACTGCGGTGACGGCAAAACACAAGGCATCCCGGCGGCGGTTGAACACTGGCGTTCTGCTGCTGGCCGGGATGCTGCTGCTTGGTGTTTCGATTGTGGCCGCCATCGGTGCAGGTGCGGTCGCCATCCCAGGCAGCACGGTCTTCAAGATCCTCGTCAATGGCACGGTGCCCGGCCTTTTCGAGGTTGATTGGTCGCAGAGCCGCGATGCCATCGTCTGGGAAATCCGGTTTCCGCGCGCTCTGCTGGCCGGATTTGTCGGCGCCGGTCTGGCGGTGGTCGGTGCTGCCCTGCAATCCGTCACGCGAAATCCGCTGGCGGATCCGCATTTGCTCGGCATCTCCTCCGGCGCGGCTGCCGGTGCCATTCTTGCGCTGTTGCATACCGGCCTGTTTCTGGGTCTCATGACCGTGCCGCTGATGGCTTTTGCAGGGGCACTGGCGGCAACCTTCCTGGTGCTCGGTGTGACCCGCTTTGCGTCTGCGACCAGTGCCGACCGGCTGGTGCTTGCCGGCGTGGCGGTATCCTTCATCATCATGGCAATCGCCAATATTCTGATTTTCCTCGGTGATCCAAGGGCAACACACACGGTTGTCTTCTGGATGCTGGGCGGTCTCGGTCTTGCCCAGTGGTCCCAGTTGCCGTTTCCTCTCGGTATATTGCTGCTGGTGGCGCCTTATTTCCTGGTGCGGGCCGCCGATCTCAACGCCATGACCATCGGCGATGAAACCGCCTCGACGCTCGGCATTCCGGTTGCCCGGTTCCGGCTCACCGTGTTCGTCCTCGGGGCGCTGATCACAGGCGTGATGGTGGCGTTTTCGGGCATCATCGGTTTTGTCGGGCTTATGGTGCCGCATATCGCGCGCTTTCTTGTGGGGGGCAATTACAGTCGGGTTCTGCCTGCCTCCATGGTGCTTGGGGCCATCTTCCTGATCTGGGCGGACATCATTGCCCGCACGCTTCTGTCGCCTGAAGATATGCCCATCGGTATCGTTACCGGGCTGGTCGGCGGTATCTTCTTCGTCCTCCTGTTGCGCTCCCGGTCGGGCCACGCGCAATAGACTTTCACACGGACAAGCTGGTCGACCTGGGGAGGGATGGCTGCCCACCGTTTGCTCGCGCGGCGTGCGGTGCTTGCTATAAGAGATCCGGCCTGTTTCCATGGGACGGATCTCGAATCGGGCGGTATTGGTGTAGCGTTGCCGGACACAGAGCAGATGCGGCGTGACCATGGACAGACTTCCCATCAATCTTGCAGAATTTGCGCATATCCGGATCATCATCGGCATGGTGATCGGGCTGGGGGTTGCGCGCTTGCTCAATGGCCTTGCGCGGTATGTGCAGCACCCCAGCCAGGAGGAGATCTACGGCGTGCACCTGGGGTGGTCGCTGTTCATGCTGCTCTCCGTGGTGCATTTCTGGTGGTTCGAATTTGCGCTCGGCCGCATTCAGGTCTGGACGTTTGAAAGCTATCTTTTCGTCATTGCTTTTGCCGCGCTCTACTTTTTCATTACAGCCGTGCTTTATCCGGACAAGATGGCCGAATACGCCAATTACAAGGACTATTTCTTTGCCCGAAAGAACTGGATCTATAGCCTGCTGGCCTTGATGTTCGCGCTCGACATCGTGGACTCCCGCTTGAAGGGGATCGACTATTTCAACGATCTGGGAACCGCCTATCTGGTGCGCCAGATCATCATCATCGTGCTGGTTCTTGCCGCAACGAGGATCCGGCACACCGCTTATCACATTGGTCTCGTCAGCGTGGTTCTGCTGTCGCAGATCTGGCTGATCGCCAGCAATTTCAGCGTCCTGAAGTAACAGGCTCACCAGCGGTGCTTGCCGCCCGCCGGGCAAAGGCCTCAGGCAGCAGCGCCTGTCGGCCGCATCTTGCCGCGCATGAAAATGAAGATCATCACCGCCATGTTGAGGAAGTTCCAGGCGATGCCGTTCAGGAACGCGGCCTGGTAGGAGCCTGTGAGGTCGTAGATCCAGCCGGACAACCAACCGCCGAGGGCCATTCCCAGAATGGTCGACATGATCACCAGACCGACCCGTTGTCCCGCCTCGCGAGCAGGCAGATATTCGCGCACGATCACCGCATAGCTGGGCACGATACCGCCTTGCGAGAGACCGAAGATGAGCGACACCAGGTAAAGCGAAG
This sequence comes from Roseibium aggregatum IAM 12614, assembly GCF_000168975.1. Taxonomy (GTDB): domain Bacteria; phylum Pseudomonadota; class Alphaproteobacteria; order Rhizobiales; family Stappiaceae; genus Roseibium; species Roseibium aggregatum. The sequence continues at coordinate 61,422 of NZ_AAUW01000028.1, read as the reverse complement.
CCAGCCCGTTGAACGGAATGAAAAGGAAAAGCGCTGCACATTGCAGCACTGAGCCGATCAGCAGCGTCATGACCCCGCCGATCTTGTCGGCGATATAACCGGAGGTCAGCCGGCTGACGACACCGGCACCGGTCATCAGTGCGATCATGTCCGCACCGGGCGCAACGCCATAGCCCAGATCGACGCAATAGGCGACGATATGGACCTGCGGCATGGACATGGCGACACAGCAGGCAAGCCCGGCAACCACCAGAAGAGCCTGCAAGACGGCAGGTGGCAGCCCAGTGTCCTGGCGTCCGAAACGGGCGGTTGCCGAGGCCGCACTCAAGGAGGTGTCCGGTGGAGGCCTGCGCAGCAAGAGGGCCAGCGGCACCATCGCGACGAGGCAGATGACGCCGATGAGGATATATGTGTGGCGCCAGTCGGTGGTGGCGAGGCTCCACTGGATCAGCGAGGGCCAGAGCACACCGGCAAGATAGTTGCCGCAGGCAGCACAGGCGACGGCGAAGCCGCGCCGTTTCAGGAACCAATGCGAAATATCGGCAATCAGCGGGCCGAAGGTCGCCGCGGTTCCCAGCCCTATCAGCACCCCCTGCGCCAGAGAGAACGACCAGACATCGGGCGCAAAGGCTGCCAGCACGAAACCTGCGGAAAGCGACAGGGCAGAGCCTATGACCGGTAGCACGATGCCGTAGCGATCAACGAAGCGGCCCAGCAGATAGTTGCCGGCGGCAAAACCGAACATGGTGGCGGTATAAGGCAGGGAGGCGTCGGCGCGGTCGATGCCGAAATCCGACTGGACCGCCGGTAGAACGATGACGACTGCCCACATGCCTGCCCCACCAAGGGTACTCAGCAGGATCGAAATCGCCAGCCGGAACCAGGCGTAGGGCCCGTCCTGGGCGTATGGGTCGGAAGCGGTGGCGAGAGACATGATCGGATACCGGGAAAGTGCAGAACCTCTTGGGTAACAGGTTCGCCAATCGGGGACCAACAAATATCCTTGAAGCGACCGACAACAAATTCAAATGAGTACACGAAGGCGGCAATGCCGCCTTCGTGCCGGAGCGGCTCATTGCAGGAGCAATCCTTGCCGGAAGCTTACGCGTTTGCCTTCAGGCTTTCGGCCACAAAGTCCTTCAGGGAACGGGCCGGATGGCCATTCAGATCTTCCAGTGCCGTGGAGGCCGTGAAGAGGTCGCCTTCAGAAGCTCCCCTGTCTGCATCTGCGAGGATCTTTGCAAAACCTTCCGGCAGGCCGGCCTGCACGAGAATGCCGGCATAGGTGGCGTCCGGCAGATTGTTGAACGGGATGTCGCGGCCGGTCTGGCTGGAGAGTTCCGCTGCAAGGTCGCCAAGCGTGAAGGCAGACGAACCACCAAGTTCGAGTGCTCGCGTGGACAGATCGCTGCCGGAAACAATCCGGGCTGCGGCTTCTGCGTAGTCTTCGCGTCCGGCTGCGGAAAACTTGCCGTCGCCGCTTGCGCCGGCAACAGCGCCGTGGGCGAGGGCTGCTGAAATCGTGCCACCAAAATTCTCAACGTACCAACCATTGCGCAGCACGGCATGGGCAATGCCGCTTTCGCTCAGAAGCTTTTCCGTTTCTTTATGTTCCTCGCCAAGAAGAAGGCTGGACTGCGGAACATTGAGCAGGCTGGTGTAGACGATGAAGCGGACACCGGCTGCCTTTGCCGCGTCGATAACGGCCTTGTGCTGCGGAACGCGCTTGCCGACTTCCGACCCGGAAATGAGCAGGAGACGCTCGACACCTTCCAGGGCGGCAGGCAGAGTGCTGCTGTCGTCATAGTCTGCCTTCACCACAGCAACCTGGCCGCTGGCAAGGTCTGCGGCCTTTTCCGGTGACCTGACAAGGGCGCGAACCGGCTGCGCGGTCAGCTTAGCCAGATGTTTGAGGACGAGACGGCCGAGCTGGCCGTTGGCACCCGTGACTGCGATCATCGTATTTCTCCTTGAGGGTTGATCGTTTGAAATGCATCGGATGCTGCCTATGTAGATGACTAACTTACTTTTTGTTAGTACGTACAAAAAGGTTAGTTTTGAGATATTTTCGATCTCGGACAAAAATGGAAATCAGGATGACCGACACGGCTGAAATCGCGCCCGGATGTGCATTGAACAGTGGAGCGCCCTTGTCCGAATTGATGCAGCAGGGGCAATTGCTGAACCAGAATTGTCCGTCGCGCGAGATCTTGCGCCATCTGACGAGCCGCTGGGGCGTTCTTGTGCTGATCGCGCTGCTGGAGAAGGACCGGCGGTTTTCAGAGCTTCGCCGCACTGTCGGTGGCGTCAGTGAAAAGATGCTGGCGCAGACGCTGCAGACCCTGGAGGCAGACGGTTTCGTCAACCGGTATTCCCATCCGGTGGTGCCGCCTCATGTCGATTACAGCCTGTCGCCCATCGGCAGGGAAGCAGCCTTGAAGGTGCGCGACTTTGCCGACTGGATAGAAGTTAATACCGCCAGGATACTGACCGCCAAGCCAGGCCAGAGTGAAGCCGAGGCAGCGGAATAGCAATCTGGCAGAGGTCCTGCGCCGCAACTTGCAGCCATAGGATCGCCGTCAGTGTGAGTACCGATCGACGATCTGCCAGTATCTCGGATCCCGCCACACTTTGGAGACGGCAGCGGACAGCCGGCCCTTGACCTGCGGATCGAGGTCGTTGTTGGCCGCGAGCCACTGTATTCCGTGGGTGACCGGGGCTCCGATCACCAGGGTCGACGGATCAAAACCCTGCTGCCGGAACATGTAGCTCGCCCGGACAGACATGGTGTACCAGGCATCGATCCGGCCGGTTTTGAGCATGACGCTCATCTGTTCGGCACTCGGAATTTCCTCGACGTTGCGGACCCCGAAACGCCGCAGGATCTGGCTGCGGTGGCTGCCAAGATGGACGCCGATCACCTTGCCGCTTTGGACTGCCTTCTCAAAAGTGTCCAAGGGTTCATCCAGTGTGACGAAGGCGCTCTCCGTATAGAGGAGAGGCGCGATAAACTGGAATTTTTCCTTGCGTTTATTGGAATAGGCGGCAGTGAAGAGAAGGGAGCCAGGCGTGTTTTCTGCAAGAAGCTGTGCACGGCTCCACGGGGCGAACATGATCTTGATATCAAGACCGGCTTCTTCGGCAACGAGTTCCATCAGCTCGACTGCGATCCCTTTTTCCTCTTCATTGATGGAAAGCGGAGGCAGGTAGCCTGTAAACGCGACAATTTCCTCTGCATTCGCTGCAGAGGACAATGTCGGCTGGCTCAGAGGTCCCAATCCCAGAAAGACAACCAGAGCGCGAGAAAATGTGCCGGAAAAAATTCGTAATACAGACAAGATCCACCCCGGTGTTCTTAAACTTGTGCTGCTGTTATTATCAGTGGGGTGTAACTGAATTGTAAAATCTGCCACTGTTCTTAAAACTAGTGCTTAATGCATGTATTAATCCTGCCCGCCGCGCTATCATTTCGGGCCAACCCTTCAAAGGCGGGCAGGACTTGACATGGCTATTCGGCTTTTGTGGGCAGCCTGCCGCCGTGAACGAAATTCATTGCATGGCCGTTGAGGCAATAGCGCAGGCCCGTGGGTGGCGGCCCGTCCGGGAAGACGTGACCCAGGTGCGCGTCACAGTTGCTGCAGCGAATTTCGGTTCGGATCATGCCGTGTGACTGGTCTTCGAGTTCCCGTATCGCATCCTGGTCGACCGCTTCGAAGAAGCTTGGCCATCCGCAACCGGAATCGAATTTGGTGTCCGACATGAACAGTGGCGCCCCGCAGCACACACAGTCATAGCGGCCGATGAGCTTGTTGTCCCAATAGGGGCCGGTGAAAGGGCGCTCGGTGCCGGATTGCCGTGTCACGTAGAACTGCTCCGGTGTGAGCTGCTCCATCCATTCCGCAGTGGTTTTCTTGACTTTTGGAGATGCTTGGTATTGGCGGGTGGTGTCGTCGCTCATTCTGCATTCCTTGTATTGTGTTGTTCCGAGAAATAGGCGCGTGCACCGATGGCTGCAAGCGGCAGCAGATAACGGTTTCGTCAATGGTTACTGGTGGCTAGGTGTGGACTCGGCTTCTAACGGGTGAGGTGGTTCAAAACAGTCTTCACGCGATTGCCGCCTTCCTGGCGTGCCTGGAAAACGCAGTTCTCCGCGGCGGCAAGGATCATTTCGCAACTTTCCGAAATGCCGGTCTGTTCGACAACCGCGCAAGCTGCTCCAACAGATGCGGTCATGATGCCATTACCGGCGGTGTTGTCCGGATTGGGTATGCCGAGGTCCTGGATTGCTACATGAAGATAGGCGCTGATGGTCTCTGCACCCATCTGGTGCGTTCTCGGCAGAAGAAGAGAAAACTCCGCCGTTGCGGTTCGCGCAGCGATATCCGCCGGGCGGCGCGCGGTTTCCTTCAAGGTTTCCGCGACCTTGGTCAGGCAGTCTTCGGCGGCGTCTGGCCCGAAATGTTCCGCAAGTGCTTCGAACCTGTCGAGAGAGACCTTGATCAGGCTGGTGTGGGTCTTTTCGCGAAGGGCGATCGCCCATTCCCGTTTCAGGCCTTCTTCAAAGGCACGCCTGTTCAGCAGTCCGGTCAGCGGGTCGGTCTGCGTTGCTGCATCCAGCAGGCTTTCCAGTTCCTTGCGTTTGGAAATGCTGCGGAAATAGACCGCGAAAGCGTAAGCCGTTCCGCTGCCATCTCGCAGTAAATGCGTGCTGACCTCCGCCCAGACCAATGGACCGAAGGCGGAGCGAAGTTGAAGGTCTGCATGGGGAAGGGGAGACTGTGCGTTGGCGCTGCCGCACAGGATCTGGTGCAAATGGTCCGCATCTGCATCCGGACTGGCCAGGTAAACAAGATCGCTCAGATGGTCGGCCAGTTTCTCGGCACTCCACCCGAACAGCCGCTCGGCGGCCGGGGAGATGTAAGCGGGGGCACCGTCGAGGCCAATCATGACAATGGCTTCATTGCCCAGTTTGACGAGCGTTTCAAAGTCGATACCGGACGGGCGGAGGAGATCCGTTCCCGAAGGCGTGTCCCGATTGCTGCCCGACACCATCTTTCCCTGCCTCGCTCGATTTCCGTGCAACGCATACCTGTTCTGAAACTGAACGGCATTCACGCTTTGAAATCAAGTGGCAAGCTGCCGTTCCTCGGTCTTGCCGAAAGTGAAACGCTCGGATGATCTCCAGAGCGTGTTGTATTGCGCGCGTGGAGCCCGGAGCTTTTAATGTTGAGCCGTTTTCAGCACAGACAAATTGCGCGCTATGTCGGCTCGTCGGTCCTGCCCCTGACAAAAGAGCGAATGTGACGCGGGTGAATTCACCGAAAAACGACAAGCACACGCTTGAACACGTAATTTCAACTGCCTAAGACATGTCATAAACCTTCGGGCCCGTTATTATCCGGCGGATCGGGGCTGATTCGAGAAAGCCCGTTTCCGTCGTTTCTTTACAACCGTGACGAAAGATCAGCATGACGCCAGCATTGATCGACGACACCACTCTCTATGCCGTCCTCGCGCCCTTTGCTGCGGCTGTGGTTGCGCCCTTTCTGACCCGCTGGTTCAAACACAATGCGGCCTGGCTGCTGGCAATCGTGCCGGCGCTGATCTTCCTCCATTTCACAGGGTTCGTCGAACCCGTGTCGAAAGGGGAAAGCTTTGTTGCGGCAAAGGCCTGGGCTCCCAGTTATGGCGTGAACTTCTCTGTCTATGTCGACGGATTGTCGACGCTGTTTGCCCTGCTGATCTCGGGCATCGGAACGTTCATCATCCTGTACGCCGGAGGCTACCTCAAAGGCCATCCGCAGCAGGGCAGGTTCTTTTCGTTCCTGTTCATGTTCATGGGGTCGATGCTCGGCCTTGTGCTTGGTAACAACCTGATCTCCCTGTTCATCTTCTGGGAGCTGACCTCGATCACGTCGTTCCTCCTGATCGGTTTCGATCACCTGCGCGCTGCATCCCGCCGGGCCGCGCTCCAGGCGCTGGTGGTCACAGGCGGTGGTGGCCTCGCTTTGCTGGCCGGGTTCATCCTGATCATCTCCGCCACGGGCGAGATCGAGATGTCGGTGCTGCTGTCGTCGCCGGATATCATCAAGGACACTGCGCTCTACGTCCCGATCTTTTTCCTTGTTCTGGGCGGTGCCTTCACCAAGTCTGCGCAGTTCCCGTTCCATTTCTGGCTGCCCAACGCCATGGAAGCGCCGACGCCCGTTTCTGCCTATCTGCATTCGGCGACGATGGTGAAGGCCGGTGTCTACCTTTTGATGCGTATGCACCCGCTGCTGGGCGGAACGGAACTGTGGACGACGGTCCTGCCGCTGTTCGGCGGCGTGACCTTGCTGGTCGGCACGATCCTGGCGGTGCGCCAGACCGACCTGAAGCTGATGCTTGCCTATACGACGGTGGCCTCGCTCGGGCTTCTGGTGATGTTGACCGGCACCAGCCAGGAAAAGGCGCTGGAAGGCGCGGTTCTCTATCTGCTTGCGCATTCTCTCTTCAAGGGCGCGCTCTTCATGGTGGCGGGCACGATCGATCACGAAGCCGGAACCCGTGACATCACGAAGCTGGGCGGCTTGCGTTCGGCCATGCCGATCACTTTTGTCGCCGCCTGTCTGGCCGCGCTTTCCATGGCCGGACTGCCGCCGTTCATCGGCTTCATCGCCAAGGAAGTGCTTTACTATGGCACCTGGGGTTGGCTGGAACTTGGCCTGCCGATCACCGTCACGGCTGTTGTCGGCAATGCCCTGATGCTGGTGATTGCAGCCGCGGTCGCCATCAAGCCGTTCCTCGGTCCCAAGGTGGAAACGCCGAAACATGCGCATGAGGGGCCTGTACTGCTGTTTGCCGGTCCCGTGTTCCTTTCGGTCACCGGTCTTGGGCTGGCCTTGATCGCGCATACGACCGGTGAGCTTCTGATCGGGCCAACCCTGTCTTCGCTGGTTGGCCAGACCACGGAAATCGAACTTCACCTGTGGCCGACGTCGATCAATGCACCGCTTCTGCTGTCTCTGGTCACCATTGGCCTTGGTATTGTGCTGTTCACCCAGATCGACCGTCTGCGCGGCCTGATCGGCAGCATTCTTACGGCAATCGGCTGGGGACCGGACAAGGGGTTCGACCAGTTCGTGGCCGGTATCGTCGGATTGTCCTGGCGGATCACCCGTCTGCTGCAATCGGGCAAGATGCAGACCTACATGATCCTGACGTTCATTTTCACGGGCGTTGCGGTGCTGGTGCCCGGCTTCCTGACGGGCAGCCTGCCGGCAATGCCGAAGATGCCGGACTATCGCTTCTATGAATGGGGTATCCTGCTGATCGCCTTCTTCGGTCTGATCGCGGTACTCGTCGCCAATACCCGCCTGACGGCCATCGTGTCTCTGGGCATCCAGGGCTTTGCCGTTGCCCTGATCTTCATGATGTTCGGGGCGCCGGATCTGTCGTTCACCCAGTTCATGGTGGAAACCCTGTCGGTCGTCATCCTGGCGCTGGTCATGACGAGGCTGAACCTGTCACCCAGCGATCATCGGCACGGCCTTGCCGCCATTGGCACCGGCATTGTCGCCATCGGTGTCGGTCTCGGGCTGACCTTGACGCTCCTTGCGATAACGCAGCAGCCCTTCGATAGCCGGCTGTCCGACTTCTTCGCACAGTTCAGTCGCTCCATCGCCCATGGGCGCAATATCGTCAACGTGATCATCGTCGACTTCCGCGGCTTCGATACGCTGGGCGAGATCGCTGTGGTGGTTCTGGCCGGTCTGTGTGTGCTGGCCTTGATCCGGGTGCGCACCAAGCCTGAAAAACCGATCGAGAAGCCCGAGACGGTCTCCCAACCCACATCCGCCCAGACAGGGGAGGTTCGCTGATGCGTACGATCATCTTCCGCACCATTGCGCCCTATCTGTCCGCGCTGATGGTCCTGTTCTCGATCTTCGTGCTTTTGCGGGGCCATAACGAGCCGGGTGGCGGGTTTATCGGCGGTCTGATCGCCGCGTCAGCGCTCGCGATCTTCGGTATTGCCTGCGGCGTTGCTTCCGTGCGCCGTGCCATTGTCTTCCACCCGATGGGGGTTTCCGGTTTCGGCCTGTTCCTGTCGGCCCTGGCCGGGCTGCCGTCGATCTTCAAGGCGCAGGCATTCATGACCAGCCAGTGGCTGGACGTTCATCTCTTCGGCGTGGAGATCGCTCTGTCCACACCGCTGTTCTTCGACATCGGCGTTTATCTGGTGGTGGTCGGGGCAATCGGTTCCATTGCACTAGCGCTTGAAGAAAGGGAGGTCGACTGATGGAAAGTGGTGTCGTCATCCTGATTGGCCTGTTCTTTACAGTGGCCGTCTACCTGATGCTGTCCAAGCAACTCGTGCGCATCCTTCTCGGCATCGCCATTCTGGGCAATGCCGTGAACATGCTCATCTTTACCAACGGTCGCCTGACGCGCGAGGTGCCGCCGCTCATTCCCGATCATCTCTATGCTCCGGAAACGGCGACGGCCAATCCACTGCCGCAGGCGCTGGTGCTGACGGCGATCGTGATTTCTTTCTCGTTCTTTGCCTTTCTTCTGGTTCTGGCCTTCCGGGCCTACCAGGAACTTGGCACCGATGAAGTGAACGAGATGCGAATCGCCGAACCCGAACACGACCAAACTCCGCCGCAAGGGTACTAAGCTACATGGCCGGTTCTTCCGTTTCCGTCGATCTTTCCCAGGCCATGATCACCGCGCCCGTTGCGTTGGGTGACTGGCTGGTGGTCGCGCCTTCGCTGATCACCATCCTGGGCGGTGCGCTGTGCCTGATGCTGCGCAAGAATACAGATTTGCAGCCCAAACTCGGCATCGGGTTCCTGGCATTGCTGGTGGTGGCAAACCTGGCGCTTCTGATCCGGGTGCTCGACCAAGGTGTGATCACCATGGTCATGGGTAGCTGGCTGCCGCCATTCGGCATTGCCTTCACAGTGGATTCCCTTGGCGTAACCCTGTCGCTGATCGGCTCCATCGTCGCCTTCTGCGGCGGCGTTTTCGGGGCTGCGACCGTCGACAGCACCGGCCGCAGATACGGCTTTTATCCGTTTCTCCTGCTGTTGATGACAGGTGTCTGCGGCGCGTTCCTGACTGGCGATATCTTCAACCTCTATGTCTGGTTCGAGGTTCTGCTGATTTCGTCCTATGGTCTTCTGGTCCTCGGCAACGACCGGATCCAGCTTGACGGTGCGGTCAAATACGGCGTCCTGAACCTGATCGGCACGAACCTCTTCCTGATCGCAACCGGCATGCTCTATGGCATTTTCGGCACGCTCAACATGGCGGATCTCGCCATGAAGGTGGCTGCCCTGGAAAATCCGGCGTCCGGTACGCTGGCGACGGTCGCCGCACTCTACTTCCTGGCCTTTGCCATGAAGGCGGCTGCTTTCCCGGTCAATTTCTGGCTGCCGGCATCCTATCATACGCCCAATGTGGTCGTGTCGGCGGTCTTCGCCGGTCTGCTGACCAAGGTTGGCGTTTATGCGCTGATCCGCATCTTCGTGCTGATCCTGCCGGCTTCCCGCGGCTATATGGCGGACGTCATCGCGCTGGTTGCCATCGCCACCTTGCTGACGGGGGCTATCGGCGCGCTGGCGCAGAGCGAGGTAAGACGGCTGCTCGGCTATGTGGTCATCGCCGGTATCGGATCGATGCTCGCCGGCGTTGCTGTCGGTTCGACGCTGGCGGTCTCGGGCGCCATTTTCTACGCGGTTCATTCGATCATCGTCATGACGGCGCTCTATTTTGCCGCGGGCATCATGAACATGATGGGCGGCTCCTACGACCTCAGGCAGCTTGGCGGCCTCTATCAGAAAAGCGCCGCTTTCGCGGCCGTCTTTCTGGTACTGGGGTTTGCCGTTTCCGGGCTGCCGCCGTTTAGCGGCTTCTGGCCCAAGGTCATCCTCGTGGATGCAGCCTTCGCCGATGGCAGGGCCTGGCTGGGGGCCGCCATCCTCTTCAGCGGTTTCCTGACAACCCTGGCGATGGGCCGGGTCTGGATCTTTGCCTTCTGGCGGGGCGGTCCTGAAGGCACGGCGGACGGAGAAACGGTTGCCGTAACGGGCGAGACCGGCACGCAGCTTTCCGGAGCTGCGGTCTGGCTGCCGCTTGGAATTCTGACCGCGCTTGTTGTCTATTTCGGTCTGCAGCCGGAGTGGATGCTGGAGCTTTCAACGCAAGGGGCAAGCGGCATTGTTGAACCGCTTGGCTACCTGCGTTCAGTCTTTGGAGGCCAGGGATGACCAGTCTCTTTCTCATAAACATTCTTCTGATGCTTGCCTGGGGCGCGGTCACGGGCAGTTTTACTGAAATCAATCTGGCCTTCGGCTTCGTGCTGAGCTTCGGTGCGCTTTATCTCATCCGCGAACAGGTTGGCACGGCAGCTTATTTTCAGCGTGTCTCCAAAGGCTTCGGTCTGGCGGTGCTGTTCGTCTACGAACTGGTGCTGTCGGCCTGGCGGGTTGCGATCATCGTTCTGAAACCGAAGATCGAGCTGCAGCCTGGCATCATCGCGTTTCCCCTGACTGTAGACAGGGATTTTGAAATCACGATGCTGGCCAACCTGATCACCCTGACGCCGGGCACATTGTCCGTTGATGTGTCCGAAGACCGGAAGACGCTTTATGTGCACTGTATCGACGTTCCGGACCCGCAAGCCACGATCGACGACATCAAGAACGGTTTCGAACGCAAGATCCTGGAAGTGTTCAGATGACACCGCTTGAGACCTTCTCCGCCCAGTTCCTGGATGTCTGCGTCTCTGTTGCGCTGGCTCTGCTGACGGTTTCCTTCATCATCATCGTCGTCAGGACGGTCAAGGGCCCCAGTCTTCCGGACCGGATTGTCGCCCTGGATATGCTGGTGGCCGTCGGCATCGGCTTCATCGCCGTCATCGGCGTGTCCACCGGCTTTTATCTTTACATCGACATTGCGATTACGCTCGGCCTCGTCGGCTTCCTGGCGACGGTCGCCTTCGCACGCTTCGTCCTGAACCGCGGCCTTGCCGGCGACAAGACGATCATGGACGAAGTCGAGGAAAGCATTAAGCGCAGGGAGGCGGGACAATGAATGCAGCGGTAGAAATCATCACCGGTATCATGCTGATCATCGGCGCATCTTTTGCGTTGGTCGCCTCGATCGGCATCATCCGGCTGAAAGACGTTTACATGCGCATGCATGCGGCTTCCAAAGCCGGTACACTTGGCTCCGGCGTCATGTTGCTGGCGCTGGCAGTCCATGCGAGCGATCTGGCTGTTGTCACGCGTGCAATCGCCGGTGTGGTGTTCTTCCTGCTCACTGCCCCAATTTCGGCTCATTTATTGGCAAAAGCTGCGTATGCAGCCGGTTACCGCCCCTGCGCCGATACCAAGGTAGATGCCCTGGAGAAGATTGTCCGGCCGAAAAGCTGAGACATGGTGAGCAGCAATGGTCATGAAAGACAGTTTTTCCGACAATACTATCGGTCCATTGTCAAACTTGATGCGTTAGCGGAAGCCAATATTTATACAATTTGATTTTTATTGCTTCTGATCGATTTTTATTTGAATTTCGGGGTTGTCGTCCAACGAAAGCGGCGATATAAGGCTGTGACGATTGCCTGCAAAGTAGAATCTTTTTGATTTCTGGGCCCGCAAGTAACTGAATCTCTCATTCCGCTTTCGGCACATATTTTTTGCAGGTAAACCACAAAGCTAATTTTGAAATCAGTAGAGAACGGGTGAAATATGACTGACAGTCCGGTGGATGCGAATCTGATTGATCTTACGGCAGACATCGTCTCAGCCTACGTGAGCAACAATACCGTAGCGTCAACAGATCTGCCAGGCCTGATCAACGAAGTGTATGGCGCGCTGCAGAGAACTGCCAGCACGTCTACCGAGCCGGAGCCGGAGCCGCTGAAGCCTGCTGTGCCGGTCAAGAAGTCGGTCATGCCGGACTACATCATCTGCCTGGAAGACGGCAAGAAGTTCAAGTCGCTGAAGCGTCACCTGCGTACGCACTACAACATGACCCCGGAAGAGTACCGCGAGAAGTGGGACCTGGGTGCCGATTACCCGATGGTTGCGCCGAACTATGCGGCTGCTCGTTCGGAACTGGCCAAGAAAATGGGCCTCGGCCAGCAGCGCAAGCGCTCCAAGTAAAACTTTCAGTTTCGGCTGAGAATAAAAAGAGCTGCCTTCGGGCAGCTCTTTTTGTTTTTATGCTGGTGTTTTTTGAACGAGAGATCTTTACGGGCTTGGGAATGGCTTTCGCCGTCAGGTCAATTCATCACCTGCCGGACGCAGTCCAAGCAAAGGCACTCAAGCTGCTGCAAGCGCGCCCTGGGCATCGCTGCGGATGCGGCCGACCATGGATTTCAGACCGTTTGAACGCTGCGGCGTCAGGTGTTCCTGCAAACCCAGTTTGGCGAAAATGCCTTCGACGTCGGTGTCCAGGATGTCCTGTGCGGTTTTGCCGCTGAACAGACACGTGACGATGGCGACAAGCCCTTGCACGATCAGCGCGTCGCTATCTCCGCGGAAGCTGAGAACAGGCTCGCCCTCGCTATTTTTGTCGATGGTGGTGATCAGCCAGACCTGCGACACACAACCGCGTACCTTGTTGGCATCGGTCTTTTCAGCTTCGGAGAGATCCGGCATCTCCTTGCCGAGGTCGATGAGGTATTTGTAGCGGTCTTCCCAGTCGTCGAGAAAATCAAACGTCTCAAGGATATCGCTCAAGGTTGTGGTCATGGCACCGATCTTTGAAGGTCTTGTTCGCCTTCATATAACTCGTGAGCGGCAAAGTGCAAATGCCGGCAGGTGCGCTGGAAGAGAAGAATAAAGATACGCCGCAGATGAAATGGGCAGCTTTCCATCTGCGGCGCAGCGGAACAAGCCGCTGAAGTGAAGCCGTCTTTGCGATGCTGCCGGGCAGCAGCGCTCCAGCGGGGCGCAATCGGTCGTTTTCGGATCCAGGAGGTCGTAGGATCGTGAACGACCAGTCCGCTCAGGTCTTTTGGCCTGAGCGTGGTTTGGGCCGTGGCACCGGCCCAAGGACTGTCTCTCTGGCAGAGACGTTGTCGAAAACCGGTTGCCACGACGGGCTGCCGGCGAAAATCTCAGTGGCCTGACCGCTCGGCTGAGTGGAGCGTTCACTCGCACTCGGCACGGGTGTCGACCCGGTTACCAGCAGTTCGCTTCCCGGTTTATCTGTGATCTGCGTGTCAAGGAATTCGTAGACGATCCGGGCGCCGTCACGTGCGCGGCTGCCGATTGCCGTCAATGCATCGCCTCCCGTTTCGCAGGCCTGCGGATTGCGTCCGCAAAAGCCGCCAATGTCCGACATCGTTGCCTGAGCCGCCAGGAAGGCGGACACCGGATCGATGTTTTCTGCCGAAGTGTCTTCCCGATCTGACCCGAGGGGAATCAGGACGAGCACCAAGGTGAGCCAAAAGGCCGTCCTCAAGAGAAAGAACATGTCGCTACCCATAGTCTGTTCAGTCTTGCGTGCCTTTGTGCCGTTGGCACGCTTGTTATGGAGGCACACTAGCAGCGACATGAGAATCCCCGGTTGAGCGGGAAAAGCCAATTTTCATAAAATAAATCAGGTATTTAAATCGTATTTTCTGAAATATTGATTCAAATTTTAGCCAATGGCAGTCAACCTGTTGAAGGAAATGAGCTTTTTGGAAAAAAGCGCAATTTGGATTCATCCTTTATCGTTCCTTAAGTGCTGCAACCGACAATGGCCTTACAAAAGGTGCGAGCGGATAATTCCGTGATTGTTGTGTGGTAGAGTAGAGTGCGTAACCTTCTGAAAAACATACAAAATATCTGGGGGCATTGGGTGGCTCGCGTGGATGGAATGATTCATCCCGATGCGGCTTCCGATCCTTTTCTTGCACCGTTGCATCGCTCGTTTCTGTTCAGTTGTTTTGCCAGCGGTGCCGCAGCGCTTGTGGTGCTGCCGTTGCACCTGGCACTCGCCGGGGCACCTCAGGTGGCAACCCTGCTGGCTCTGGCTTGGATGCTGAGCCAATGGCCTCTGGCGCTCTATCTTTCCCAGTCAGGCGCGCTTTCCAAGGCAGCCGGTCTTTCCGCCTCCCTGTTTGCGATGTTCGTTGCCGGTGTCTGTGCGGTTACCGGCGGTGCGCAGTCCTTCGCGCTTGCCTGGCTGCTGGTGCCGCCAGTGGAAGCTGCACTTGCCGCAAGCCGGCGGACAGCTCTTGCGGTCACCGGGCTTTGCGGCGCACTGGTTCTTGGCCTGACCTTTGTTCCCTTGCCTTTATCACCGGTCTCCGGTCTTCCTGGGCTGGCCACACCGCTCGCGGCACTGGCCGCTGTTCTTTACGTAGGGTTGCTGTCGCTCCGTATCGCCTTCGACCGTGCGCTTGCGCAGAAAGTAGTTCGCTCAACGGAAGAAAAACGCCTTCAGATCAGCCAAAGCGTTGCCGACATCTATTGTGAACTTGCCCCGAGCGGGACGCTCAAGGTCATTGGCGGTCCGGTCAAGGAAGTGCTCGGGCATCTGCCCGCAGAAAGTGACGAGGACTGGCTGTTTCCGCGCCTCCACGTTGCGGACCGACCGCTTTATCTGACCTGCCTTTCCGAAGCCCGTTTGAATGGTGTTGCCAGAACCTTCGAGGCGCGGCTGAGGGTCGGGGCAAATCGCCCGGGAGAAGCCGGGCAGGCCGACTACAGGCGGATGGAGGTGCATTTGCGCCCTGGCCGTCAGAGCGGGTCTGTTTCTGCACAGGTGGCAGACCTTTTGCTGACCCTTCGGCCTGTTGAAACCATTGAGCCGCTGGCAGCGGCCGGCGCAGGCATGTCCGCGCTGGGGAGTGCCCGCGCGGACCGTATCTCCCGCGACATGCTGGAAACCGCGGGTGTCGAGGCCTCGCGGGCGCTTGCCGATATTCTGGCGCATTCAGAGCGGCTGGATCGTCTTGGCCGCGAAAACTCCGATCCCGCGCTGAGGCAGGCCGTGGAAGCCCTGCGTCAAAGCGGCGAACGCGGTCTGGCATCACTGACGGCGGCACTGGATCTGGTACCAGCGGAATCAACTGCCAGTCAGCCGGACATCGCCGGTGTCGACGTCGAGACCTGTCTCAATCAATGCATGGACATGGTGGCCACAGCCGCGTTGCGGCGCGGGGTCTCCGTGCAGATGGCGAGTGCCCAGGAATGTCCGCCGGTGGCGGCCGACAGAAAACTGTTGCGCCAAGCGCTGTGTTTCCTGCTGGCGGATATGGTGGAAACCTCCGAGGCTGGCGCCGTGTTGAGTGTTGATGTCCAGTCAGGTGCGGGGAGTGCGGACTTTGTGTTCTCGACAAAGAACCGGCAATCGAGCCTGTGCTGGAGTACCGAAGCCTCCGCGACCGTGCTCGGTCTCTCCAGGGCTCTTCTGGAACGCATGGGCGGCAACCTCACGGTGCACACTGTTCTTGGGCAGGGCGAAAGCGTGATTGTTACCTTGCCGCTCAAGACGCAGGCGCAGCAAGACACCGGTCAATCCGTCAAGGAAACCACGGCCGAACGATTGGCGAGATCGGCATAGGCACCGGAATGGCAAGAGCAAAAAAAACAACAAGGCAGGCCAAGGCGCAGCAGGTGAAGCCGTCCGAATCTCTGATGGCCAAGGCCGGGCATATGGCGCTCGACAATCCTGTCGCGGCGGGTGGAACCGTGGTGATGGGGCTGACGGCGTGTCTGATCGTGGCCAATGCGGTTGGCCTGCAGCCTGGCCGGCACCCGGCGCCCCTGTTCACGACGCGAGACCGGCCGGATTCCATGCAGCTTCCGGAGCCGGATGGCAGGAGCCCGGGTCTGCAGGTGCAGGAAATTTCCACTCTGGTGCTCGACCTGCAGATTTCCCTGCGCAAGATCGGCCTTTACGAAGGGCCACTGGACGGATTGAACGGCCCGGCGACAGAGCGCGCGATCCGGGGCTTCGAGCGCCAGGCCGGGCAGATCGAGACTGGCGAAGCAACGGAAGCCCTGCTTGCCCTTGTGCTGATGCAGGGGGAAAACCCCATGGCGACGGTTCACGGTCCCGTGCCGCGCCCGAAACCCGGGGTCTCCGGCATGGCGAGCCAGGCAAGCGCGCAGCCGCTTGATGCGGATGGCGGCGCAGCGATTGATGTGGACCCGAAGCTGAAGAAGATCCAGCAGGCATTGTCTGAACTCGGATACGGTCCGCTGAAAGCTGACGGTGTCATGGGTGCCAATACGACCGCTGCCATCAGGCGTTTCGAATTTGACAGGGGATTGCCAATGACGGGCGAACCCGGCCCCAAGGTGATCGAGCGGCTGGAAATGGTCAGCGGCCGGTCGCTGTCCGGTTAGCGACGGGCAATACGTTGCCGTCTGCCGGCATCTGGCGTAGAGCAAGGGCACCTTTCTTTTGATTTGAGAGTGTCGGCGTTTACGGCAGAGGCGGGCTGAATGCGGGTTACATCAGATTTTTTTGTCAGCGCATTGGTCCGGCGCGTGTTTGGGGAAGGCGGCTTTGCCGCTGTCTCCAGGCGGGGCGCTCCGGAAGCCGGAGCTGTCTTTATCTGCGTCGACCGCCTGGATGGCAGCTTCGACTTCTACGGTCCCGCTCCCCAGGCCATGTTCAGCAGTTTGCCGGATGGACGCCTTTTCGAAAGGATCTTCGAACAGGCCGACAGGGAGACGATCGATACGCGGCTGGCAGGCGAGGCGCGGATGGATCCTGACTATTGGCTGGTGGACATCGAGGCGCGTGACGGGCAGATCGAGCTGCCACTGGCAGAGGACAAGCCAGAACCCGGTTCAGACGTTTTCCGCTATTGAAGCGGGTTCAGTGATGGGCTTTCAGCCCTTCCGCAGGGCCGAGCTGGTGCGGCTGCAATCAGGAATGGGTCGATTTGCGGATCGCGGTATCCGTTTGAGCGGAACCGGATATCTGCACGTCTGATGCCGCAGCGTTGCGGCGCGCGCTGTCCTGATACTGTGTGCTGTGCCGCACTGCCGCCGGCTGCGTGCCCTGATCGTGCAGGATCCATTGTCCCACAAGCACCTCTGCAGCGCCCTGGCTGAGCGTGCGATAAAGGCGCAACAGGCCGCGCAGTCTTTCCAGGGACAGGTTTTCCCCCAGCATCCGGATCATCACCGTCGCGATCCCGGATGCCGGCATTCCGAGCGCTTTCAGCGCGACGGTCAGACCTTCGGCCTGATCATCATGCATCAGAAGATCGCAAGTCGACTGCGGCAGTCCGAGCCCCTGGCCCAGAAGATCGGCAAAACGGGAGCGATGCTGCAAAAGAGCTTCGCTTACCAGAGCGTCCCGCAACTTGAGGCGCGCAGTGTCCGCGCGTCTGTCTGTCGAAGATCCGGGATTCTGAGCCTGTTTGACCAGACTGGTCATCTCCGCCGCGGCGATCGCTTTCGACTTCAATGGAGCCGGTAGATGCAGGAATTGTCCCATGAGTCCATCCGGGTTTAGAGCGTCCTGACCTGCCAATTCTAAACCAAGAGTGGCAACGATGTCACTGCGACAACTCAGTTTTGCCTGGTGAGCGGGTGTCAGGGTGACGTCTTCCCGGTCGAGAAGGATACGGATTACCGAGGCTCCGGCGTGTTCGCACAATTTCGTGATGACCGATTCGCGCAAGGACGGCCGGTTGGCGACGGCCTTGCGCAGGGAATCCGGCCCGGCTTCCGCAACCTTCAAAAGGAGATCCACAGAAAGCCTCGGGCTGTAACGAAGTGCGGGATAGGCTGTCAGTTCGTCCTCATCGGAGGCGAGCTGGGACAGGAGGTCGTCCGGTATTTCCGGATGCGCGGCCAGCAGACTTGAGATCCGGCGTCTGTCCGGGAGGGAGGTCTTGGGCAGGAAATTGGACGCCAGCTCCAGAAAAATACGTTTTTCTTCAACATCATGCCGGGAACGTCCGGCAAACAGCTCACTTGCGGCCAGAAGCACACCTCGATCGTCGCCCTTGGAGGACGCGGATCTGCCGGGAGAAGTGGAATTCGGCACAGGCTGACTGAAATGTTGGGTTTGGCGCATGACACCCGTCTACAAAATACAAAAGACCGGACCACCGGAGGAACTTGCTTCGTTCAAATTGCAGGAAAAGCGTTAGCATGCTGTTAACCCTGACGGCTTCTTAATGAAGAGCAGGAAGTAATGCGTCGCCCGTTTGACCGTTCCCGGCCGGTAATACACCGTCAGGGGAGATCGGAACCGAAGGAGGAGACGATGGGCACCTTGTTGGACTTTTCATCAGCTCAACGCCCCACGGCACGCGTGGGCTGCCGTTCCAATCATCGCCGAATGTCAAGTCCGGAGACCTTTGGAGAAGTTATCCTCTTTCCAGGTGTCCGGTATGAGCGCCACGACCTTGATCTTGCCGCACGAATCGCGACCATCGGAAAAGCGGCCGGACCTGCTGGCTCCGACAAGGACTGACGGTCCCTGCCTCTCCAGCCGCGCAGGAGACCATTCTTTTTAGCGGCCTGGAGAAGCGCCCGATGGGCAAAGGCAAAGCGGATCGTTCCGCCACCGCATCCCTTGTGGAAAGCGGTCGCAGACCAGGGCAGGGGGCTATCGCCGCCGCTGCCATGCTGATTGCCGTCAGCCTTGCCGCCTGCACGCGCCCGACAGGGGACTTTGATCGTGCCAAGCCATCCGTCATTCATGACAGGGTGATGCCGGCTGCAGGCGACGAAGCAGCACGCCTGCGCGGCGACCCGGTTTCCAAATTCAACTACACCAACGACGAAAAGCTGATGCGCAATCGCGGCTGGACGTTGATACGTCCGCCCTGGACGAAGGACTGGATCGGCGGAACCATGGTTGAGCTGTCGCGCACACGCGTTCTGCCGGAGGTGGAGGGGCGCGTGCCACCGGACCTCTATCTGATCTATCTGAGATCGGACAAGTTCCAGTCTTCCGATGCCCGCTACGACAAGATTGCCGCCGATGCGTCCGGGGACGCGGAACTGGTAATGCCCTTTTGCGAAGTTGCCCTGCGTGTGAGGGCGGCGGACGATGAGCGCTTGCGTGTCCTGCAGAACAAGCCGGTAAAGTCCGAAGAAACCTATGACGGTGCGAAGGCGCGTGTCTGGGAAAACCGCGTGATGATAAAATGGGTCGGTCAGGCGCTGCGCTACCGGATCATCGCTTACAAGAAGGCGCTCGACGGGCTGGAAATCGAAACGCCGACGCGCGACCGCGTCTGGAAGGTCAACAACGCGATCCGGGAACTTGAAGGCCAGGTTCGCATTGCCGAGGCCGGTTGCGACCCGGAAAAGCGTTATGGAGACGACAAACCCGTTCGCAGGTCCCGGATCTATACAGGCTGGGGCACCGAACGCGCTCCGGTGGTGAAATAACACCAGAGCGAATCTGCGGCCCGGATTCAGGCAGTTTTTCAGAGATTTAATCTTCCCACGTCAGAAATACCAATGGCAGAAAGCCACTTTGGCGTGGAATCCGGTGCTGCTTTTCCACAGCCAGCATGCGTGTGCCCAGACCCTCTGTTGCGACACCTTTGACTAACCTTGTGGCCGCAGTATTCCGGAAGAAGCCGGCTAGTTATTATTTTTCAGTTTGGTCGTTTTTGAAAAATTAATACGATCGCGACCCTCACGGTCTTTTTTGCGATCCTCTCTGCGCTCAACCGTATTTTACTTCTTGCATCAGAGTTTTAGTTAAATTGACCTGCCTTAACGGTATGCGCGCATAAGTTTTATTTATTGCAATGCAAAAAAAAGTGAACACCTGAAAAAGATACGTGATCACAAGCTTTTAGCCTAATTTTGGTCGTTTTTCCGGCAAAGGAATGGCCTTTCGAAGGTTTTGACACTTGCCCTCGCTCAGGCATCGAACTAAACCGTTCAGTTTACAGCGTGACCAAATCCCCGAACCTGAAGGTTGTCGAATGAGCCGGAACATCACGCTTCTCGTCAAAGAAGCGCTCGTCCACCAACATGCCGGGCGCATCGGAATTGCACTTGGTATGTTCGAGGAGATTTTGAAGCTCGATCCCAAGAACCCGCAGGCAAATTTTTCGCTGGGCATCGCTGCCTATCAGAATGGTGATGTCGGTCTGGCCATAGAGATGCTTCGCAAGGCAGAGCGCAAAGCCGGAAAGCACCCCCAGGTGCATCAATTGCTCGGATTGGCACTGATGAACGCCGGCGATTTGGCCGGTGCGATGAAGTCATTGAAGAAGGCCGTGGTGCTTGCGCCCAATGTGGCGGATTTTCACGCCCATCTCGGCGATCTTTACACGCTCAAGCGCCAACCGCAGCTCGCGCGCCAGAGCTTTCAGCGTGCATTGGCGGTTGATCCGGAAAACGGCTATGCCATCGTGGGAATGGGGAAGCTGGATGTCACCGTTGGCCGGGTAGACGATGCGATTGGCTGGTTCGAAAAGGCCATAGCCTTGGGCAAGGAGCTTCCTTCGGCGCTTCATAGCCTGACAATGACGCGCACCTACAGGCAGGTCCCGGCCGAACTGGAGAAGATCGAGAACCTGCTCGAAGAGGCAAGCACATTGCCTGAGCCGGAACTTGCTCACCTGCACTGGGCCGCCGGCAAGATCCATTACGACCTCGGCGATACGCCGAGTGCAGCGCAACACTATCGCGCCGCGCGCCGGCTGCGCTACAAGTCCTTTGATCAGAAGGCCCACGAAGAACGCATTTCCTTCATGAAGGAAGTGTTTGATGAAGCGTTTTTTGCGGAACGGACGGAACTGGGAGACAGTTCGCAGAGGCCTGTCTTCATTTTCGGCATGCCTCGCTCCGGAACCACTCTGGCCGAGCAGATCGTCAGCCGGCATTCACGCATCAGCAGCGGTTCGGAAATTCCTTATTTCCGCTTGCTACAGCAGGATCTCGGCCTGCAGGCGCCACCAAGCACTGCCCTGGAAAACCGGTTGAAAAGCCTTGGCCCGCGTGAGTTCAAGCAATTTGCCCGGCACTATCTGGCGGAACTGAGTGCAATCGACCGGCGGGCAGACCGGGTCACCGACAAGATGCCGCATAATTTCGAAATGCTCTGGCTGATGAGCCTTCTGTTTCCAAAGGCCGCATTCATCCATTGCGTCCGCTGCCCTGCGGACACATGCGTCTCGCTGCTGTCGCATTCACTTTCGCCCGCACACAATTACGCGCTGAACCAGAAGTCTCTGGGCAGCTATTTCGTGACCTACGACGGCCTGATGAAACACTGGGAGAAAGTTCTTCCGGTCCGCATCCACACGCTTTCCTACGAAGACCTTGTTTACAACCAGGAGGAGGAAAGCAAAGCCCTTCTGGCCTGCACGGGCATGGACTGGGAAGAGGAGTGTCTGGAGTTTTACAACGGCGACAGTCCCGTGACCACGTTCTCCAATCTGCAGGTCCGAAAGCCGATGTTCCGATCTTCGATCGGGCGCTGGAAACGTCACAAGAATCTTTTGGGGGACCTGTTCGACGCGCTGGGGCCTTTGTCGCCCCTCGAAGAAGGACAGGAGGACGGCAACGGAACAGGGTACGGTCAGCAACAATCGCTTTCGGCCGGGGTGCCGGATAACGACACGTCGCAATTCCGGAGCGTGAGTTCGCCGGTTTCCTGAACTCTCCCCGGTAGACCTAGCCGGCGTTCTGGCAGCCTACCGGTCAAGCATGCTGACGATACGCGGTGAAGCCATTTCTCATGCCATTTCGTCTTCGTTTACGGGTCCACACCCTGGATAATCCTGCTGCCAGGGACGCTTAGCGAATGGAGCCGCAGCTTGCGGCCTGAAGCGCACGGTCGATACTGTCTTCGCGGGTCGGGTGCGGGACATAGGCCCGCAGCAACGCGAAGCCGCTCAACGGTTCTTCCGTTTCAATGACAATGAGATCTTCCAGGTTTTCCGGCGGGTTCTCCCGCAGGATCGACAATTGTTCGGTGGTCAGTACCAGCATCGACAGACGCTCCGCGCCTGCGGTGCGGTTGTTGAGGCTGTAGACGGCTTCTCCCGCCGCGTTGAACAAGCCGATTGACCAGAAGGGCACCGGAATGCTGGCGTCGAAGAGAACCGGCCCGTCAGCAAGCTGAAACCGGCACGCGGCGTGTTTCATGGCTGGATCAAGATCGGGCAGGGCTTCCTCACCGGGGCGGACATCCGGAAGCAGGTTGAATTGCCTGTCGGGTCCGTAGGTTCCGATATTGTCATAGGCGCTGTGCAGCACGTTGTGCGGAATGCTCAGCACCACCAGGATATGAATGATGGCTGCCAGACAGAGCGTGGCCAGCAAGCCGACGGACAGGGAAAAGCGGGAAGAAAGGGTCACGGGCAGCCCATCCTGTCAATGGTGGGCATGGTGACGCCATCGAGGGCGGCGCCCGTCGTGACTGGTGCGTCATAGACCCTCAGCACAAAGCGCAGACCGTCGGCAGCCCGTGCTCCAACTGCCAGCGGCAGCCAGTTGCCGGAGTGGGGCCAGGTAGCGGCGGTGATCTCGAAGGTGCCGTCCGGATTTCGCAGCAAGGTGTCGCTCGCCAGGTTCACCCGGCCGGACATCGTCTTCACCAGGCGGCCATGGCCATCAACTGCGGTCAAGGTCCAGAGCCGGGCTGACGGCGTCTGTCCCGCGATACGGTAGACGCAGGTCGGATCAAGCTGGTGGCCGTTGCTGTCCTCACGCGCGACCAGCGCCAGACCTTCGCCCGACGCCAGTGGAATGACGGCACCCCTTGTATAGATCGCAACAGAATAGGGATCGGCCTCGGAGGTTCCGGCTTTCGGATAGGCGTGCCAGGGGCCAAGGGTGACGGCATTGAGCGGCTGTTCCCGCTCGATGATCAGATAGGCCGAGCTGATGCCCAGAAGCGAGGCGAGGACGACGACAAGCGTTATCGTGGCCAGTGTGCGGATGGGGTTGAACCGATGCGAGCGAATGGCACGGGGGAGCCTCTCGTCATACCAGTCTGCCTCGCCGTGAGCGGGCCGGAAACCTGTATCGCTCATTGCACCGCCGCAACATCGGTGTTGGTATTTCCCGGAACTGGCGCGGCTTCGGCGCTCTTGCGCTCAAGCAGCAGGCGCAGTTCCTGGCCGATCTGCAGGAGGATATCCTGCGTGCGCCGTTTCAGCACCCGTGGCTGAGCGGTATCGCCGGTGTCTGTTGCGAGTTTCGCCGGAGCGGACCGGGTGAGGCGGGGCAGGCTTTCCGGATCGACCCCGGGCATACGGGCAAGTTCGATGCCGTTGTGGGCAAAGGCGTTGTATTTCTGCCAGGCCATGGCCGGCAGGCTGCCGCCTGTCACCCGGCGGGTCGAGGTGAAGTCGTCATTGCCGAACCAGACGGCCGTGGCAAAGTTGCCGGTGTAGCCGACGAACCAGGCATCGCGGTAGGCGTTGGTCGTGCCGGTCTTTCCGGCGGCCACCACTCCGTCGATCTGCGCCCGGCGGGCTGTGCCGGCCTCGACCACATTGACCAGGATTTCGTTCATCTCTTCAACCTTGTCCTCGGGCAGGACGCGTTCGGCAGGCGGTTCGTCGCGTTCACGGCGGTAGAGAACCTCGCCGGCGCTGTTCTTGATTTCAAGAACCGCATAGGCCGGTGCCTTCATGCCGCCGTTTGCAAACACGGAGTAGGACGAGGCCATGTCGATGACAGAGACTTCGGACGAGCCGATGGGCAGCGAAACGGAGTTTTCCAACTCATGAGTCAGACCCATGCGATAGGCCGTGTCGATGATCTTCTGACGGCCGAAATCCAGCGACAGGATCACCGGGATGGTGTTGATGGATTTGGTGAGCGCGGTTTTCAGCGTGACAGCGCCCCGGTAACTTCTCGAATAGTTCTTCGGCGACCAGTTGCCGATCCAGACCGGTCGGTCGGAGACGACGCTGTCTGCGGAATAGCCGTTCATGAAAGCCGTCATGTAGACGAAGGGCTTGAACGAGGACCCGGGCTGCCGCAGCGCGTTGACCGCGCGGTTGAACTGGCTTTCGCCATAGGAACTGCCACCGACCATGGCCACCACGGCCCCGTCGGGGATCATGGAAACCATCGCGGCCTCGCTTGCATCGCGCAGCTTGCCGTTTTCCCGAAGGACGGTCTCGACCGCCAGGTCCGCCTGGCGCTGCAGAGCCGGGTCCAGCGTGGTGCGCACGGTGACGATGCGGTCGCGCGCGAGGGCCGGATAGCGGCGTGCGAGTTTCTTTACCTCTTCCAGAGCCCAGTCGAGAAAATACTCCGGCAACTGTTCCTGGGATCTGTCGACGGCAAGGGCCGGATTACGGCGCGCGCCGATGACCTGTCCCTCGGTCAGGAAATTCGCCTGCACCATGTTGGACAGAACCTCGTTGGCCCTGGCACGGGCTGCCGGCAGGTTGATGTGGGGAGCGTATTTGGTCGGCGCCTTGTAAAGGCCGGCGAGCATGGCGCTTTCGGCAAGCGTCAGTTCACGCACATTCTTGTTGAAATAGAATTCTGACGCTGCCGTTACCCCGAACACGCCGCCGCCCATGTAGGCGCGGTCGAGATAGAGCTTCAGGATTTCCTGCTTGGACAGGTTCGCCTCCAGCCACAGTGCCAGATAGGCTTCCTTGATCTTGCGGCTGAGGCTGCGTTCATTGGTCAGGAAGAGGTTCTTGGCGAGCTGCTGTGTCAGCGTCGAACCGCCCTGGACGACACCTCCGGCCCGTGCGTTTTCCACCATGGCGCGGAAAGTACCGAAGAAGTCGATGCCGAAATGGCTGAAGAAACGGCGGTCCTCGGTGGAGAGGGTGGCCTTGATCAGAGAATCGGGAATTTCCTCAAGCGGAACGCTGTCGTTGAGCACGATGCCGCGTCGGCCGATTTCCTTGCCGAAGCGGTCCAGGAATGTGACCGCGAAATCGTCAGTGGTTTTCCAGTCGGCATAGCGTGTTGCCTCGAAGGCGGGCTGGGCAAAGGCCAGCACCACGATGAAACCGGCAAGGCCATAGGTCAGTCCGTCTGACGACAGTTCGGCAAGAACCCGCCAAATGCCCTTGGCTCGGAACCGGCGCAAAAAGGCGTCGTAGCCTTCGAACGTCCGGCGGATGGCTGTTCCGCTCTTCCACAAGGCCGTGTCGATAAGGGCATCGATCGCCAGGAAAAAGCGGCGGATCCGATTGCGCTTTTTCGGCGGTTTCTGCTCCGGCGTGCTGCCGGTCTCGACGTCTTCTGACTGCGGTTTGTCCGTCACGCGAACAAGGTCTCCGGATCAAAATGGGACGGCCCAAGCTAGCCGTTTTTCGGGGCCGTGCAAACAGGTCACCTGGGTGGCCCTTTCAGCGGGCCAGTTTACCGATATTTGTTGCAAATTCATTGAGGAAAAACAGCCCGAATTTCCGCCCGGGTTGCCCGGAGGGCTGTAGCATGATAGGCGCCGGTGGTCCCTGCCCAAGAAAGGCGTGCACGACTTCATGATTGCGGACGATACCTCACTCGAACTTCCGTTCTGGAAAACCCGGACGCTGGAAGACATGACGCAGTCGCAGTGGGAGTCGCTTTGCGACGGCTGCGCGCGCTGCTGCCTCAACAAGCTGGAAGACTGGGATACCGGTGAGATCGTCTGGACGGACGTCGCCTGTACGCTGCTTGATGGCACCAGTTGTCGCTGCAAGGACTATGAAAACAGGGCGTCAATCGTGCCGGACTGCATTCAGCTCACCCCCGGCGAGGTGCGGACGCTGACCTGGCTGCCGCCCACCTGTGCCTACCGGCTGGTTCGCGAGGGCAAGGATCTCTACTGGTGGCATCCGCTGGTTTCGGGGGATCCGGAAACGGTCCATCAGGCAGGTATTTCCGTTCGCGGGAGGACGGTCCCCGAAGACGGCATGGCTCTGGAGGATTACGAGCACCACGTCGTGTTCTGGCCGGGGGAAGTGCCGGAAGCGGCGCAGGACTAGCCAATTTCAGCTCCGAGGACTGAGGCCGTCCTGTCCGGTCTCAAACTGTCTCATTGCCTGAGCAGGAACGCCTCGACATGGCGGCGAAGCCGGTGTTCCAGTTCCGATCTGTCGGTCAACTGATGGCTTTTGACCAGAATGGCCCCATGGATCATTAAGGCAATCAGCCCATCGACCATTTCCTTGGGTGACCGGTCCTGCCGCAGGGCAGGCTTCACGCCGAGTTCCTGCTGCCACATCGTGAGAAAGCTTTCCAGTTCCGCATCCAGTGCGTCCAGCGTCTCGACAAATTCGGCGGCGCAATTGGGTTTGGTGACACCGATATTGTCCAGAAAGAGCCGAAGGATTGCCGGACTGTCGGTGATGACTGCGATCAACGCCATCATGCGCTGCATCAGAAGACCGACCGGATCGGACAATGGCTCTGCCTGCTCCCCCTCGGTTTCCGCTGCCGCGCGCAACGCGTTCAACCGGTCCAGCAGGACGTAGGACAGAAGCCCATCCATATCGCCAAAGTGCGAGAAGACCGTTCCCTTGGCAACGCCCGCCTCGTGGGCAACCGCTTCTGCGGTGACCAGATCCAACCCGTGTTTCTGGCTGAGATCCCGTGCGGCGGCCAGAACCCGCGCGCGTGTGGCGATGCTTCTCTGCTGAGGTTTTCTTGTCATGATTTTCCGTTAAATTGACCGAGGTCAAAAAATATCTTGACGGATGCGTCGTCGAATGTCAAAAAATGACCACGGTCAATTTTGGCGTTCGGCGCCGCAAACTCACAAGGTGACACATGACACGGATACTGGTTTTGGAAGGGCACCCGGCAAAGGACACGTTTTGCGGTGCCCTTGCTGCGGAATATGCGGATCAGGCGCGCACGGGCGGCAACGACGTGCGCGTCCGACATCTGGCGGATCTGAACTTTGACGCGGATTTCGGATTTTCGTCCTTCAAGGATGCAAAACCGCTGGAACCTGA
This sequence comes from Roseibium aggregatum IAM 12614, assembly GCF_000168975.1. Classification (GTDB taxonomy): domain Bacteria; phylum Pseudomonadota; class Alphaproteobacteria; order Rhizobiales; family Stappiaceae; genus Roseibium; species Roseibium aggregatum. The sequence continues at coordinate 34,571 of NZ_AAUW01000028.1, read as the reverse complement.
CCTGGAAGCAGTGTGGCAGGACATCCTTTGGTGCGAGCATTTCGTGCTGACACATCCGCTGTGGTGGGGTGGGATGCCGGGCAAGTTGAAGGGCTTGTTTGACCGCATCCTGCTGCCGGGCATGTCCTTTCAATATGTGAAGGGCAAACCCCTGCCGCAAAAGCTGCTGAAGGGACGGACCGCGCAGGTTCTGGTGACTTCCGATACGCCGGGCTGGTACTTCACCTGGATCTATGGTGCGGGCGTCAAAAAACAGACGGAGAAGCAGATCCTCGATTTCTGCGGCCTCAAGCCCAAGGGCTACCACATGTTCTCACCGATCCGCGGATCGCGCGACGAGGCCAAACGGAAGATGCTGGCACGGGCTGCTGCGCTTGGGCGCAAGGCTGCGTGAAGGTCGTTCTATCCGCTTCCTGCCAGTCGGAAGCCGTTGAAAGTCCCGATATCACGCAGGCAAGACACTAATCAGAGACTGCCTGCGGGGGATCTCACTTCTTGAAAGTCAGCGAAACCGTTCCAACGGTAATCCCCGCCTTCATGACCTTGGCGGTGTTTTCAACCGTGTTGCGATCCACCTGCTTCAAGGTGTCGTCGAACCGGAGCAGCAAGGGGCCGTTTTCAGTGTCGAGGCTTGCGACATAGGAAAAACGAAGGACACCAGTGTCATCGGTCCGCACATTGGTCAGGCCAAGCACATCGGCTCTCTGGCCTATGTAGCGGTCTTCGGCGACCTTCTGGAAGAACCAGGTCTTCGTGTCCCGTTCACCATCGTCATAGACGAAATCTTCGCGAAGCTTGAGCGTGAACGTACGCTGGTTCCAGGTTCCGGTCAGCTTGACGGTGAACGGACGATAGACACCGGCGATCTTGCTTTCAAAGACGCCCTTGCCGATTGTTTTTCCGCGAAAGAACTCTTCCAGCACCAGGGATTTGGCATGCGCAGGGACAGAGGCGGCGGCGGCAATGGCAATGACGAACAGCAGCAGATATCGGCGGGCACGGGTCATAACGGGCAGAGCCTCCTTCAGGAAAATCTGCCCAGCTTACGCAGGTCGCTGTCATTTGGATTGGGGCCCTTTGGATCTGATGACGAGCTTCTAACGCAAACCGCGACGCGGGATTCTTGCGGTTAAACACGACACGCTTTAGCTCGCGAAGCGCTCTTTCCAGGTTGGGACAGGATCACCGGGGGCCGGGGAGGCGTTATAGACCCCGCGGGCGATTGCGCGGGCCAGGCACGAGGCGGCGGCAGCTCCGAGCTGAACCATGTCCTCCAGTCCGTTTTCCATACGGCGCTGGCCGGTGGACAGCGCAAAGACAAGATCGCCATCCAGGGGCGTGTGCGCCGGCCACAGAGCGCGGGCCAGTCCGTCATGCGCCATGACCGCAAGGCGTTTGGCTTCGCCCTTCGTCAGGATGGCATCGGTCGCCACCGCGGCAATCGTGGTGTTGGCGCCGGCCTTGAGGCCATCCAGCTTGGTGCGGACGGTAATTGCGTCCTGCGGCAGCGGGTGGGCCATGCCCAGGCCGCCGAATTCATCGCCGATTTCAAACGGTGCCGCCCAGAAGTGGGCATTGTCGCCGACAGTTGCCCGCCCGAGCGCGTTCACGCCGACAATGGCACCTACCGTGATGCCGTTGTCCAGAACATGGGAGGCAGAGCCGAGGCCGCCTTTCAGATTGGCAGTGGTGGCACCGGTTCCGGCTCCGACGGAGCCAAGGGCAAAATCGTGGCCGATGGCATCGAGCGCCGAGCGGCCGAGGTCCCGGTAGGGGGCTGCCTGGCCCCAGCTTTTGTCACCGCCGTTCAGAAGATCGAACAGGATGGCCGTTGGAACGATGGGCACACGGACCGGGCCGACCTGAAACCCGTAGCCGAGTTCGGCAAGGCGCCCTTGCACACCGGCGCCTGCATCCAGGCCGAAGGCGGAGCCGCCTGCGAGAACGATAGCATCGATCTTCTCGACGGTCTGTTCCGGCTCCAGCAGGGCGATTTCACGGGTGCCCGGCGCACCGCCGTGAATGGCAACGGAAGTGACCGCCGGTTCGTCGGGAACGAGCACGGTAGCCCCGGATTTCAGCTCGAGATCGGTGGCATTGCCGACCTTGAGGCCCGGGACATCGGTGATCAGATTGCGTAAACCGGGCATGAGCTGGCGGTCCTTGGTTGAAGGTGGACAATGAGGAGTTTGATGGGCTGAACGTCAGGTGTCGAGGCTTTTGTAACCCCGGCGAACGTAAAGGAGAGATTTGCCAGGGTCGGTCATCCGAAGGTCGGTCACGGTGCCGACAATGATCGAATGCGTCCCCATTTCGGTGACGGAATAGACCTCGCAATCGACGCTGAGACGGGCGCTGTCGAGTGCCGGACATCCGGTGGCGAGGCTTGTCCACTCGCCCTTTTCGAACCGCTGGGGCATCTCCAGCTTGTCGCGTCCGGCAAAGGTGTCTGATATTTCCTCGTGATCATCGCTGAGCGTGTTGAGGCAGAAGCAGCGATTTTCAAGAACCGCGCTGTGAATGCGTGTTTTTCTGTTCAGGCAGATCAGGATACTGGCCGGATCGTCGCTGACCGAACAGGCCGCCGAAACGGTCGCACCAACCCGGCCGCCCGGGCCATCTGTGGTGACCACATGAACGGCCGTTGCAATCCGGCTCATGGCTTCGCGAAAAATCGCGGTCTCCAGCGGAAGCCTGTCCTGATCATCGGGGCCTGAAGAGGTTGGAGACATCAAGTCGGTTCCTGAGTGGCTCAGCGGGGAATCATTCGTCTAACGGACGCGGACCGGAGTTTAGGCGGCCATGGATGGGATGCCTAGGTGTGGACACATGAATGAAGTTGAAATGGCTTGAGGAGGACCAATCCGGTTAAATCCGAAGGACATGAAAATGGCTTCACGGCATTTCGTCAGTCTGCTTGACCGGGCAGAAAGCCCGCTCCCCGCACTCTTCCTGGCCTGGTTTCTGTCTTTCTCATGCCAGTTCGTCTTCATTTACGGGTCCACACCCAGACCATGTTGTTGCGAACCGAACTCAGGCAAGTTGTTCTGATACTTCAAGGTTTATCGCCTTCTGATCGTGCGTTCGAGAACAATTGCACATCTGGAGATCTGAAGCCTGGTGCCAGGCACTTGCATTTTCATATGGAGCAGGGACTGACATTTGCCACCTACGCCGCAAGTCCGGATTGAGCTGCGGCCCGGCCCGCGCTAGGGGTAGGGAAGCGATCATCGGACCTCGGGGAAACGAATGACCTATCAGCAGTTTCTGGCCAGCATTGGCCTCCTGACTTTTGTCGTTGTTGCGACACCTGCTGTTGCCGACATCCGGATCGCGGTCGCCGGGCCGATGAAGGGACAGTTTGCAGCTTTCGGTGAGGAGATGCGCATCGGCGCGGAAAGGGCCGTTGCCGATCTGAATGCAGTCGGTGGCGTGAATGGCGAGAGCTTGGTGCTGGAAGTCGCCGACGACGGCTGCGATGCGGACCAGGCTGTTGCCGTTGCCAACCAGCTTATCGGCAAAGGCGTGGTCTTCGTTGCCGGTCATCTTTGTTTCAACAGTTCGATTGCCGCCAGTGAAGTCTATGCCGGTGCAGGCATCGTCCAGATGTCACCGGCAACAACGCTGCCGAAATTCACCGATGAGCGGCCAGGCGAGGGCGTGTTTCGTCTTGCTCCCAGAGATGACCGGCAAGCGGAGGTAGCGGCTGGCTTTCTTTTCAACGAATTCGGCAGCAAGCGGATTGCCCTGCTGCATGACAAGACAGCCTATGGCAAAGGTCTGACCGATGCGGTGAAGGCTGTCCTCAACGAGCTTGGTACCAGTGAAAGCATGGCGCTCGGTTTTGACGCTGGCGGGGATGACTTTCGCACGCTCGTGTCGCAGCTCAAGCTGCAGGCCGTCGATGTCGTCTATCTGGGTGGGTATCACCCGGAAGCAGGGCTGATAAAACTGGAAATGCAACGTCAGGGGCTGGATGCGGTTCTGATGGCCGGGGATGCGCTGATGACGGAGGACTATTGGTCCGTGACCGGCGCGGCGGGTAACGGAACCTTGTTGACCTATCCGGAGATCCCCCGGGACCGGCCGGAGGCGCAGGACCTTGTGTCCGCTCTGGAAGAGGCCGGGCTTTCCGCCGACCGTTTCACCCTGACGACATATGCCGCTGTTCAAGCCTGGGCCGAGGCAGTGGAGGAAGCCGGGAGCACGGCCTTGCCGGACGTTGCGGGCGCCCTTCACGGCGGAACCTTCGATACGGTGATCGGTGACGTCACCTTCAATGGCAACGGCGACAGCAATTTGCCGGATTACATCGTTTACGAGTGGCAGGGCGGTGTGCCGCAGCAACGGTGAGATTTGCCAAAAATGAAGAGCACGCGGCCGTTCAGGCGCGCGTGCTTCTCCACATCCTCGGCAAACATCCGTGCTCAGGTGCGTGATCCGGTGCCGCTGATCGTCAGGTTGACCTTGTCGGCATAGATCGGAAGACCGGCCTCCATGCCGTAAAGGCTGCGGAAAAAGCCACCTGACACTTCGAAACCGACCTGACCGTTGGCCTTGCCGTCGGTAATCGTCACCGAAAGCTTGGTGCGTTTCTGCTGTCCGCGCAGGTTCAATACACCTTCAACATCTGCCGTGTTCTGGCCGGTAATCTGCACCCGGGTGCTCTGGAACGTCGCGACCGGGTATTTGGCGACATCGAACATGGCCGAACTCTTCAGAAAACCGGTGACCTTGTCGTTGTTCGTGTGAACGCTTGTCAAATCGACATTCACAACCACGCGGCTCTTTTCCGGGTGGTTCTGGTCAAGTGTCATCTTGCCGGAAACGGTTTTGAATTCTCCCGTAACCGGACTGCCGCCCAGCACCCGGACAGAAAAGCCGGTGGCAAGTCGAGCCGGTGTCAGCATGTAGGTGCCCGTCAGTGTCCCGGCAAAAGCCGGCAGCGGGGAGGACGCGAGCGCGACCAGACAGACGAAGGTTGCGACGGTTTTTCGAATTGGACGCGTTAAGCCGCGCGAAGTGGCAGAAGTTTGGGTCATTCCAAAGGTCCTTGAAAAAGTTCAGCAATGCGACTTGTGCGGCGACGGTCCGCAGATGTCTCGACTTTGGCCCTTCAGAGCCAGGGGTGCAGTATGTCATGCGGCGGCGTCAGGCATGGTGACGGTCGTCACAGGCAAAACCCGAGGATCGCCGGCCAGCTCGCACCACTGCGCGGCGAAAACAGACCGGGAGGCCGTATTCGCCTACGGAGCCGTGGCGTCAATTAACCTTTCAGTAAGAAATTAGGCGCGCCCCGGTTCTTTCAAGGGATGCGGCAAGGTAATCTGCGCACAACTGCACGGAGTTTGTAATGCGTCTGATCTCCCTGTTCCGCTTTCTCATACCCTTGGCAATGCTTTTTGCCAACGGCATCACACCAGGTTCTGCAAGTGCCGCTGAAGTGGTCGGCTTTTCCGATGCACGATTTCGTGCCGGCACCATCGTTATCAGAAACTCGGAAAAACGGCTTTATCTGGTTCTCGGTGGAAATCGGGCAATTCGCTACAAGGTGGCCGTCGGCAAACGGCAGAAGTCCTGGACCGGTCAAGCTTTCATCACGGCGAAATACGTAAAGCCCGACTGGGCTCCGTCAGAAGAAGTCCGGCGTGATTTTCCACATCTCCCCACGGTCATTCGCGGTGGAGCGCCCAACAACCCTATGGGCGTTGCCGCCATGACCCTCTCGAACGGAAACTACGCCATTCACGGAACCAACCGGCCGGGCTCCATCGGTCGTGCCGTTTCCTATGGCTGCATCCGGATGGCCAATCATGACATTCAGGATCTATTTCAAAGGGTGACGGTCCGTACGCTGGTCGTGGCATTGCCCTGATCCCGCAGGTGGATTTACACGCAGCTACGAGCCGACAACGCGGGCATCAGTCGTCCTTGTTGCGACCAGATCCGGATGTGCTTGATGACCAGGCATTTTCCGGTGGCTTTTTCCGGTCCAGATAAGTTCCCAGCAGAAGAACAATCGCAAGCAGTACACAGCTTGTGCCTGCGAAGAAAAGTTCGAACGGAGCTTTTTCGGAGGGGGAGACCTGCAATTTGTGCAGCGCGACTGTGCCTATGATCATGGGCAGCAGGTAGAGCGCAAGCGCTGTGAACTGAAGGTAGAAGTTCGACCGGCCTGGCTGCAGCACGCTTTTGAACGGCTGCTGATTGCGCATCCGGACCAGGAGGTCCAGCGAGACCAGACCCATGCCGATCTGGGTGATCATCGACAGTTCGTTGCCCCAAAGGAAGAGCGAGTAGACAGTCTCGGCAAAGCCGAGGGACAGGACCGCGAGGCAGACGGACACGAGTAGCAGTCTGACAAATGTATGCCGTTCCTGGGAGAGCTCGAAACCGAAGCAGCAGACAAGAAAGAGTGCGGTTTCAATGGAAAAACGGCCGTACATGCCTACCGCTTCCAGGGACTGGGGGAGCCAACTGTCCGTGTAAACCGTGATTTGATCCGGGAACAAGGCTTCGGCGATGCGCAGGCCCGACAGCAGAACCATTAACCAGCACAGGATGTTCTTGAGCCAGATGGAGTTGTCCCACTGCGGCCGGAAGAAAATAGCGCCCGCCAGGATCAGAAATCCAAGCGCCGTGGCCGGATGGGTCGACGGCGTCCGGCCGGAAAACGGATCTCCGGCAGACAGATAGATATTGTGGCCGAGACCGAACAGCATGACGAGCACGAGCGAACAGCCAATCACCTGATGGTAGACTGTTTTATCGAGATCCAGATGATTGTTCCCAGTCATACAGCAGCACCGGTTTCAAGGTTTGGTCTTTGTCCGGTGCCGAGAGGGTAGCGTAGTTTTGTCACATTTTCGAGAGGGCGAAAATGACAAGAAAACTCTGAGTTGTTTGCTGCTGCAAGGGATCAATCACGCGCGGGCCTGCTTGACCTGCTGACGTCTTTGGCCGTCGTGCCAGGGGTGAGAAACGGCAAGATCGCCGTACCTGCGATCCGCCTGTGCGTGTGGCTCCATCACCTGGTGCGAGGAAGATTGCGTTAAAAGATCAGAGAATTTCGCCCGATAATCCGGTCATGAGCATAGGTGCACCGTTCCGCAGGGACAGCATGACGCATTTAGTTTCAAAAAATTGAATATATGATCGATCCGAGGCCTGCAAACGACCTCTCTCGAGACCCCGCCAGCATCAAGTGCCCCAACACGATGCTGGCGGGGTTTCCTTTCTGGCCGCTTTATCCAATGGAACAGATCGCGCGATGGTTTCCGCTCGAGCGGTACTGTGTCGTAGGTCTCACGATTTCAGCCAACGCCTCGGATTGGCGCTGCTGTCGCGGCCACCGGATCCGGACAAGGCGGCGACAAGGTCGGCGACCGCGTCGAGCGAATGAACCGCTCTGAATTCATCCACATTCGGCAGCATGGCGCGGATACCCTTCGCCTTTGCCTCGAAACCTTCGAAACGGAGCAGGGGATTGAGCCAGATGAGGCGGCGGCAGGAGCGGTGCAGGCGGTCGATCTCGCGTTCCAGGTCCTCGTCGGTATCCCGCTCCAATCCATCGGTTATCAGAAGCACGGTCGGTTGACCGGTCAGAACGCGGCGCGACCAATGCCGGTTGAAATCGTGCAGCGCAGAGGCGATGCGCGTACCGCCCGACCAGTCTTCCACGCCCGACGAGCAGGCTTCCAGGGCCTCGTCAGGATCCTTCATGCGCAGTTGCCTTGTGACGTTCGTCAGGCGTGTGCCAAACAGGAATGTGTGCACGTCGCGCCGCTCCACCGTCAGGCCGTGGAGAAAATGCAGCAACAGCCGGGAGTATTGGCTCATCGATCCGGAAATATCGCAAAGGGCGACAAGAGGCGGGCGTTTTTCCGCCGGCTTGCGGAATTTCAGGTCGATGATGTCACCCCCCGCTCGCATGGAGGCGCGCAAGGTGCGGCGCGGATCGACCTTGCCTCTGGCGGCCGGCTTCAGGCGGCGAAGCCGGATCTTGTCCATCGGCATCGTCATGGCCCGAAGCGCTCGCTTGGCTTCGGTAATTTCATCCGAGGTCATCTGCGCAAAGTCCTTGGACTGCAGCAATTCCTTGCCGGAAACCGTGAACTTTGCATCGATCTCGATCTGCGGTACGGTTTCCTCGGTAACCCGTTCCTGCGCTGCCTGAAACGCCTGGGAAACGCGCGTCTGCCCGGCCTTGGGTTTTTCAGGAGCTCCCCTCGGCGGCGCGACCGGAGACAGGATCGCCAGCATCTTTTCAATCAGGCCGCGGCTTTGCCAGTAGATCCGGAAAGCCTCGTCGAACAGGACCTTCTGTTCGCGCTTGCGCACGAATACGGCATGCAGTGTCCAGTAGAGATCTTCCCGGCTTTCGATACCGGAGACTTCCACGGCCGCCACCGCATCAACAACGGAGGCGGGGCCGACGGGAACACCTGCCTTGCGCAGTGTTCGCGCGAAATAGACGATGTTGTCCGTGATCCGTGACCGCAGCTCAGGAGAGGTTGGCATAGCGACCTCCCGTCAGCGTGCGATGGAACCCTTGCATGTGTGTCACCGTTTCAAACCGCCGGCATGGATTGCTGGTGCGGGGCGTCCTTGCGGATCTCATCGATCATCTGACGCACTTTCGAGCCGCGGACACGTTCGATGTCGTCCTGGTATTTCAGCAGGACACCAAGCGTGTCGGATGCCATGTCCGGATCTAGCGCCATTTCGTTGAGTTCGGAAAGGGCTGTCGCCCAGTCCAGCGTTTCGGCGACACCCGGCTGCTTGAAGAGATCCTCGTCAGCCCGCAGTTTCTGCACGAAGGCCACCACTTCGCTGGCAAGGCGCTGGGCGGCGCCGGGAACCTTGCGGCGGACAATCTCCAGTTCGCGCTCGGCATCGGGGTAGTCGACCCAGTGGTAGAGACAGCGCCGCTTCAGGGCGTCGTGGATTTCCCGCGTGCGGTTGGTCGTGATGATGACGATGGGCGGTTCGGCCGCCTTGATGGTGCCGAGCTCGGGAATGGTTACCTGGTTGTCCGCCAGAACTTCCAGAAGGAAGGCCTCGAAGGCTTCATCCGCCCGGTCGAGTTCGTCGATAAGGAACACTGGCGCACCGGACAAGGAGGGTTCCAGTGCCTGCAGCACGGGACGCTTGATCAGGAAGCGCTCGTCGAAGATCGACTTGGAAAGCTCGGAATGTTCGGTGTCGCCGGCCGCTTCCGCGACACGGATTTCCACCATCTGCGCAGGATAGTTCCATTCATAGACGGCAGAGGCGACATCAAGGCCTTCGTAGCATTGCAGACGGATCAGGTCGCGACCGAGAGTGGCGGAAAGGACCTTGGCTATTTCCGTCTTGCCGACACCGGCTTCGCCTTCCAGAAACAGCGGGCGTTTCATCTTCAGGGCCAGATGCAGAACGGTGGCAAGCGACCGGTCGGCCACATAGCCCGCCTGATCCATCAAGGCGAGAGTTTCGTCAATGGAAGCCGGCAGCTGTTTCATGTTTCCTCCGGTGAACGGGTGATTACCCCGGTTATATAGGGAGACAGGGGTGAAGAACATTGGTTCTGGAGGCAGATTATCCCCGGTCACCGTGTTCCCCCTAATGGGTTTCTGTTTCCGAACCTTCTATAAAAGCGAAACTGATTCAAGGGAGGGAAGAAGAGTGTCGCGCTGCAAGCCGTTTTTGGGTCTCGCCGTTGTCCTGTTCGCAACATCGTCGGTTCTGGCATCTGACGGAGCTTATCCGACTGATCCGGTAAGCGTTGCAACCGGCCGGGAACTGGCCGAGATCCATTGTGCGATGTGCCACGCGGTCGGCAAGGACGACCAGAGTGCACAGGCCGGCGCACCCGCCTTTCGCGACCTTGCCAGCCGTTATCCGCTGGAAAGTCTTGAAGAACCTTTGGCAGAAGGCATCGTCACAGCGCATGACAACATGCCGGAAATTGCCTTCGAACCGGATGACATTGACGCCTTTCTGGGGTATCTGACCTCCATCCAGAAGAAATGACCGGAATTGCAGCGTGCCGAACCTGTTGTTAGCAGGCTCGCGTGAGTGCTGCTAAAGTTCTGTTTTTAAACAGTAAATATCCAAAAGTTGGGTTTGGTTAACCTGATTTCCGTGACAATCTTTCTTTGCACAGAAGAAAGGATTGGCATGAAAACCAGCTCTGACTTTGAAAAGCGCCTGCTTGGCTATGGACTGATGACGGCGGAAATCCTCTACCGTCTGCCCGATCATCCCAAGTTGCTGCAAAGCTTCTTGTGGCAAACGGAAGATCTGGCCCCCAAATTTCCCGAACTGACCCGGTTTCTGGTGTTCTGGGAACGGGAAATAGAAGGCCGCATCCACTCCGTGCGCGTTGCACATCAGACCCTGATCTCGCCGGTGGATTTCCGCTATGCGGACGGGGAGATCGTGGTGCACTGAGTGCGGTGGTGAAGGGATCAGCGCGCGCTGAGACCAAGTCCTTCGCCATCACGCATGACAGCTTTTGACTGAGGGGTGAAATCGGATCCGTCCCCCTCATGCAAAACGAACCCCGGCATCAGCCGCAAGGGGGCCTTGCTCGCGCGGATGGCGCGCAGCAGAACGCGTGTTGCCGCCGCTTCCGGCCTCGGACGCAGCGGAATGACTTCAATTGCGCCGAACCGGCCCTTGAGAACGCTCAACAGCTCCTGCAGCCCGTCGGCCCGGAAGATCACGGTCAGGCTGCCACCTTCCTTGACAATATCCGTTGCGGTTTTCGCCCAGGGCTCCAGTCCCCGGTCGTCCAGCATATGCGCGCCTGCGCGGGCCGAATTGGGCGATGCCCGGAAGCGGTCCGCCTCGTAGTAAGGCGGGTTCATGATGGCGTGGTCTGCGAGCGCAGGCGTGAGACCGGCAGCGTGGCGCACGCTTCCCTTGGCCGTAATGTCGGCCTCCAGAAGAGAGACGCGGTCCGAAAAGGCCCGGTTGGCAGGGTCTTCCAGCCCACGGCGGGCGAGGGCGAGCACGGTCTCGTCGATGTCGACCAGCGTTACTTTAATCTCCGGCAAGCGCGCTGCGGCGCAAAACCCGGCTGTGCCGACGCCTGCACCAAGGTCGACGACATGTCCCCTGGTGCCATCCGGCAGGGCTGCTGCCAGATAGACCGCGTCGAGACCCGCCCGGTGGCGGCCGCGTTTGGGCTGATGCACATAGACCTTGCCGCCGAGAAAGGCGTCATGGGTCGTTTCCTGAGAGGGGCTGCCGGCGCTGTCCGTTGGGGCGTTCATGTCAGGTCTGGCCGCTTTCCGGGCGCAGCTCATGTTCCAGACCGGCGTCCCGTACCAGCTTGCGCGCGACCTGGATCTGGTCTGAATCGACCAGGATGCGGCGCGGGATCATGGCCAGAGAGCCTTCGAGAATGCTCATGTTGCCGTCTGCGACAAAATGTTTGATGCCGGCTTCTTCGAGAATCGATTCCAGAAACGAAATCAGGACGGGATCGTTGGTTCTGACAAGTTCTTCCATAAGATTCCCGGCGTTAGCGGTCCATGTCCAGCGGCTGGACGAAGTGTCCTGCCCGAACGGTTTACAGCAAAACCTGCTGATTGCGGCATTTCAACAGTTTGTCAATGGATTGGCGGCTTGCCCCGGAGGCGTTCGCACCATATTGTCCGCACAAATATTCAGGGAGTGCCATTAGTGGCCGTTGTTGCAACATATACAGACGATCTGCCGCGCCGTCCGAGCATTCAGCCGCTCGTCGATCTGGTGTCCGGCGGCATGGGCGAGGTCAACGAGCTGATCCTGTCGAAGGCAGGATCGAATGTTGAATTGATCCCCGAAATCGCCAAGCACCTGATCTCCTCCGGCGGCAAGAGGCTCCGGCCCATGCTGACGCTCGCCTGCGCGGACATGTTCGGCTACCAGGGCGATGGCCATGTAACGCTGGCCGCCAGTGTGGAATTCATGCACACCGCCACGCTGCTGCATGACGATGTTGTCGACGAGAGCGATATGCGCCGGGGCAAGCTTGCCGCGCGCAAGCTCTGGGGCAACCAGGCCAGCGTGCTTGTGGGCGATTATCTGCTTGGTCAGGCCTTCAAGATGATGGTCGATGTCGGTTCGCTGGAAGCGTTGCGCATTCTGTCCACGGCGTCCGCCGTCATTGCGGAAGGCGAAGTGCTGCAGCTTGGCGCTGCCAAAAATATCGCCACCACCGAAGCAGACTATCTGCGGGTGATCGAGGCAAAGACAGCGGCCCTGTTTGCTGCCGCCGCTGAAGTCGGCCCGGTGATTGCCGGACAGTCGGCCGAAATGAAGCGTGCCGCGAGAACCTATGGTATGGAACTCGGCTACGCGTTCCAGCTCGTTGATGATGCGCTTGATTATGGCGGGTCCTCGGCGGACCTCGGCAAGGACGTCGGTGACGATTTCCGCGAAGGCAAGATCACCTTGCCGGTGGTGCTGGCCGTTGCCCGTGGAACGGATGCCGATCGCGATTTCTGGAGACGTTGCCTGGAAGGCGAGGAAATCCAGGATGGCGATCTGGAACAGGCCATCGAGCTTTTGAACAAATACGACGCCCTGTCCGAAACGATCGAACGGGCCAAGGACTATGGCAACAAAGCCCTTGCGGCTCTGGATACGCTGCCGTCAGGCGCACATAGCGACGCCCTGGGCGATGCTGTTGCCTTCTGCATTTCCCGTGTGAGCTGACGCTTACAAGCCCTTGTTTCCTTGTGAAAATAAAGAGCCGCCATTTTTCGAAATGGCGGCTTTTTTCCTGACCTTTACCGGTTGAAACAGTGTGGCTTCAAGAAAGTGGCCCGGAGGCGATCCACCAGTCTGGATGGGCGGAGCGCAACGTGCGTTCGATCTCCATGGCGTCCTTCAGTTCGCACAGGCCGAAACAGGTCGCGCCGGAGCCCGACATCCTTGCAAGGTCGATGCGAGGCTCGGCTTCCAGTTCGGACAGTACCTGACCGATTTCCGGACACAGGCTCTTGGCTGCGTCCTGCAGGTCGTTGCGGCAAGTCTCCAGATAAGCGACCAGGGAGGCGAGCGTCTCGAACTTTTCCGGCATGAGATCCATGGGGGCATTGTCCCGACGCTCCATGGCCTTGAAGACTTCCGGTGTTGAAACACCGACCCGAGGGTTCACAAGAACGATACCGCAAGCCGGAAGGTCGGGACCGGTGCTGAGATCACCGCCAATGCCGCGCATGATCTGGGGTTCCGGGAACAGGCAAACCGGAACATCCGCGCCGAGTGTCAGCGCCAGAGCGTGCAGGTCTTCGTCGGCAAGGTAGGTTCCGGTGAGGTCTTCCAGGAGCCGCAAGGTTGTTGCCGCATCGGTAGAGCCGCCGCCGATGCCGGAAGCGACGGGCAGGCGTTTGGTCAGGGTCAGGCGGACCTTCGGAACATCGATACCGGCCTTTTCCGCAAAGCTTCGCACCGCTTTCAGGATGAGGTTGTCTTCGACCGGACCGGTCAGATCCCGTGCGAACGGGCCTTCAACGCGCAGATCAAGCTCGTCGGCAGCTTCGATGGCAAGCCTGTCGCCGATCTGCGGGAAGACCACGAGCGAATCCAGCAGGTGATAGCCGTCTGGTTGCCGGCCCGTGATATGCAGTGCCAAATTGACCTTGGCCCGGGCCAGTTCCACCCGGGAGGAAGACTTTGAGGCGAGGGCCATGGCAGTTGTCCGGTTAGCCGCCGTTCTTGCCGTTTTCGGCTTTGGCAGCGTCTGTGCCTGGAACCTCCTGCAGCCCATCTGCAATCTTTTCGAGGATCTTCGGCAGTTCTTCCGCGGTCGGTCCGAGGTCACGGGCGTGGTTCCACTGGAAACGCGCCTCGTTGCGGCGGCCGACCATCCAATAGGCATCGCCCAGGTGATCGTTTATGACCGGATCGGCCGGGCGCAGCTCGATAGCCCGCTCCAGTTCCTTCACCGCTTCCTCGTACCGTCCGAGGCGGAAATAAACCCAGCCAAGGCTGTCGACGATATAGCCGTCCGTCGGCCGCAGTTCGACCGCCTTCTGGATCATGCCCAGGGCTTCATCGAGCTTGAGGCCCTGATCGACCAGGGAATAGCCGAGATAGTTCAGTACAAGCGGCTGATCTTCGTTGAGTTCAAGCGCCTTGCGGAAATCGGCCTCCGCCAGTTCCCATTTCCCCAGTCTTTCGCGGGCGATGCCGCGGAAGTACAGCAGCAGCCAGTGCTGGCTTTCCAGGTCGGAAATGGTGTCGAGGCCCTTGGTGTAGGCCGTCTCCGCTTCGTCATAGATCTCGTGCGCGCGCAGGATGTTGCCAAGCGCAATCACGGCTTCAAGATCCGACGGATCCTGTTTGATCAGCTCTTCCAGATGGCTGCGGGCTTCGTCCAACATGTCCAGGGCGTTGTAGTTCATGCCGACCTGAATTTCGGCCTCACGCTTGAGCACGCTGTCTTCCGGCACCATCATCAGGGCTTCGATTGCCCGATCCGGCTGTTCCATACGTTCGAAGACGCTGCCAAGGGCAATGGCCGCGAATTCGGCCTTGGGATCCAGATAAAGCGCGAGTTGAAGATAAGAGGTGGAGAGTTCTTCACCGCCGTCACGGCCGATCACCGCGCCAAGGCCATAAAGGATTTCCGCCATGCCCGCGGCCGGGTCGGTGACCATCGGCGGGATGATCTCGCCGCTGGTGATGGCCTCGCGGGTCTGGTCGAGCTTGGGATGACCGCGGAACTGCTCGTCGTATTGATCGAGCACATCAAGCGCTTCTTTCTGGCGTCCGTTTGCAGCCAGAAGACGGGTATAGGCGTCCACCACGCGCAGGGCGCCCTGGTCGACGGCATAGGCACTTTCGGCGGCTTCCAGCGCTTCCTTGTTGCGGCCCGCGGCAAACAGCAGATGCGCCTTGTGGGTCGACTTGAACACCTCGAACCAGTCCGGTCCTTCAAGCCCGTCAATCAAGGCGACGGCTTCGTCGATCTTGCCGCTGCCGTAAAGGGTCCAGGCGCGGGAAATGCCGATGGAAAGCTGGGCGAGCGGGCCGTTGCGGCCGCGTTCCAACTCTTCGTTGGCTTTGTCATAGCGGCCGTCCAGCATTTCCTGTGCGCCGAGCGTGAGCTGGGCGAGGAAATTCTGCAGGCCGGCGCTTTCCAGTTCCTTGGAATAGACGACGGCCTGTTCGACGTCGCCATTCGCCAGCTTCAGGAGAAAGGTGCGCTCCAGCAGCATGGTGTTGCTGGGATCGGCCGCCAGGGTTTCTTCATAGAATGCAGCAGCCTGTGCGTAGTCTTTCTGAAAACCAGCAAGCCGTCCCGACAGATAGCTGCCGGACAGGGTGAATGGCAGATCGGACGGTGTGCCAAGGGTTTCCACCTCGGTGCTTGTTTCAGCAAGAGCCGTCGCAGGAAGAAGGGCGAGTACACTGACCAGCGCAAGCAGTTTCTGGCGGAGCGGATTGCGAGCCCTGGTCGAAACGGCACCGGTCGGATTTGTCATCATTGTTCGCACTTCTATCCCTGAATCTGATGGATTTACTGCTTATTGCTTTTGACAATGGCGTCTTTAAGGCTGACCGGCAAGGCGGCCGGGATAACTTTCTGCGGGTTTAAATCCATTTGATTTTGCCCAACGTCAAAAATGCTAAGACTTACGACCAATCATAATCGCTTTCGCGGAAAAAGGGCTTGAAGACAAGCAGTTGCCGTAGCAGGAATGTGCAGTGCAAAAAGATCGGGCAAGTGCGTTCCGGTCAATGCCGGAATGATAATGCGAGTTGGCTGCGTGAGATGAGCCGCAGATCGAACTAGGCGAGGAGAGTGTCAGATGACCAAGTGGGTCTACAGTTTCGGCAATGGTGCTGCAGAAGGTGCTGCGGAGATGCGTAATCTTCTCGGTGGGAAGGGCGCGAACCTTGCTGAAATGAGCAGCCTGGGTCTGCCCGTGCCGCCCGGCTTCACCATCACCACGGAAGTCTGCACCTGGTACTACGAGCATGAGAAATCCTATCCGGACACGCTGACGGCCCAGGTTGCCGAAGCGCTGGAGAAAGTTGGCGAGGCAACCAATCGCAAGTTTGGCGATCCGCAGCGGCCGCTGCTGGTTTCGGTGCGCTCCGGCGCCCGTGTTTCCATGCCCGGCATGATGGATACTGTCCTCAACCTTGGCCTCAACGACCAGACGGTGGAAGCCATCGCGCGCGAAGCGGGCGACCGGCGCTTTGCCTACGACAGCTACCGCCGCTTCATCCAGATGTACTCCGACGTGGTTCTGGGGCTCGATCATCACGAGTTCGAAGAAATTCTGGAAGAGTACAAGGAACGCAACGAACTGACGCTCGATACGCAAATCGATGCGGATGCCTGGCTAGGCATCATCGAAAAATTCAAGGCTCTGGTGGAAGAAGAGCTGGAAAAGCCGTTCCCACAGGATCCGCAGGAGCAGCTCTGGGGCGCCATCGGCGCCGTGTTCAGTTCCTGGATGGTGCCGCGTGCCGTGACCTATCGCCGCCTGCATGATCTGCCGTCGTCCTGGGGCACGGCTGTCAACGTTCAGGCCATGGTCTTCGGCAACATGGGCGAAAGCTCTGCCACCGGTGTTGCCTTCACGCGCAATCCGTCCACCGGCGAAAACGCCCTTTATGGCGAGTTCCTGGTCAACGCCCAGGGCGAGGACGTGGTTGCCGGTATCCGCACGCCGCAGGACATTACCGAGAAGGCCCGCATCGAGGCAGGCTCTTCCAGCCCGTCGCTGGAAGCGCTGATGCCGGAGGCCTTTGCCGAATTCCAGACCTACTGCGCCAGACTGGAAGCACATTACCGGGACATGCAGGATCTGGAATTCACCATCGAAAAGGGCAAGCTCTGGATGCTGCAGACCCGGTCTGGCAAGCGCACCGCCAAGGCGGCGCTGAAGATCGCGGTCGACATGGTGGCGGAAGGGCTGCTGGGTGAGGAAGAGGCCATTGGCCGTGTTGAACCGGCCGCGCTCGATCAGCTCCTGCACCCGACCATCGACCCGAAAGCAAAGCGCGACGTGATCACCACGGGCCTGCCGGCATCGCCCGGCGCTGCGTCCGGTGCCATCGTCTTTTCCTCTGACGAAGCGGAAAAGGCCAAGTCGGAAGGCCGGAAGGTCATCCTCGTGCGGGTCGAGACCAGCCCGGAGGACATTCACGGCATGCATGCGGCCGAAGGCATCCTGACCAGCCGAGGCGGCATGACCAGCCACGCGGCCGTGGTTGCCCGCGGCATGGGCAAGCCTTGCGTCGCCGGGGCAGGGATGCTGCGCATCGACTACCGCAACGGCCTGATCAACGCTGCCGGCCGGCAGCTCAGGGAAGGGGACATCATCACCATTGATGGTGCCACCGGTCAGGTTCTCGTCGGCGAAGTCGAGATGCTGCAGCCGACCCTGTCGGGCGATTTCGGAACGCTGATGGGCTGGGCCGACAAGGGGCGGCGCATGCGCGTGCGCACCAACGCAGAAACCCCGCAGGATGCCAAGGTGGCCCGCGAGTTCGGCGCCGAGGGCATTGGCCTTTGCCGCACCGAGCACATGTTCTTCGAGGGCGAGCGAATCGTTGCCGTGCGCGAGATGATCCTGGCAGACACGGAAGCCGGACGCCGCACAGCACTTGCCAAACTGCTGCCCATGCAGCGGCAGGACTTTACCGAGCTCTTCGAGATCATGCACGGGCTGCCGGTGACGATCCGCCTCCTGGACCCGCCGCTGCATGAGTTCCTGCCGAAATCGGAAGAGGAACTGGCGGACGTCGCGAAAGCCATGGGCGCCGATCCGGAGCTGCTGCGCGACCGCGCGCTGGCGCTGGAGGAATTCAACCCCATGCTTGGCCATCGCGGCTGCCGCCTGCTGGTTTCCTATCCGGAAATCGCTGAAATGCAGGCACGGGCGATCTTCGAGGCAGCTATCGAAGCGGCGAAGAAGACCGGCGCTCCTGTGGTTCCGGAAATCATGGTTCCGCTGGTTGGCCTCAAGGGAGAACTCGACCTCGTGCGCCAGAGCATCGAGGCCATGGCAAAAGCGGTAATGAGCGAAACGGGCGAGGAACTCACCTATCAGATCGGCACCATGGTGGAACTGCCGCGCGCCGCGCTGAAGGCGGCGGAAATCGCCCAGTCCGCCGAGTTCTTCTCCTTCGGCACCAACGACCTGACGCAGACCACCTTCGGTATCTCGCGCGACGATGCTGCTTCGTTCCTCGGAACCTATCAGGCGCGCGGTCTTCTGGAGCAGGACCCGTTCGTCTCGCTCGATCAGGAAGGCGTGGGCGAACTCATCAAGATCGGCGTCGAACGTGGCCGGTCCACCCGTCCCGATATCAAGCTTGGCATCTGCGGTGAACATGGCGGCGATCCGGCGTCCATTTCCTTCTGCGAAAGCGTCGGTCTGGACTATGTCTCCTGTTCGCCGTTCCGCGTGCCGATTGCCCGGCTGGCGGCCGCGCAGGCAGCCTTGAAGTTCAAGTCCGGAAGCTGAATGAGGCGGGGAAGGCCCGTCGGGAAGACAGGGAGTGCACTGTGAGCGATGCCTACCCCAAGCTGGACGCCTTGCGTGCGGGTGGCAAGAGGCAGCTCTCACGTGTGCTCAGCCGGCTGGAAAGCCAGGCCGAAGATGCGGAAACCGCAGCTTTTCTCGATAAGGCAGCCGGTGAAGCCACCGCAAAGGTGCTTGGCCTCACCGGTCCTCCCGGGGTGGGAAAATCCAGTCTGACGGATGCTCTCATCAAGGCGTGCCGGGCGGCGGGGCAAACCGTGGCGGTGCTCGCCATCGATCCGTCATCCACGGTGACAGGTGGTGCGCTTCTGGGCGACCGCACCCGATTGAAAACCGACCCTGCCGATGACGGTGTCTTCGTGCGCTCCATGGCTGCGCGTGACCGCCTTGGCGGCCTGTCAGATCATGCCGTTGCGGCGATTGCCGTTCTCAGGTGCGTGTGCGATTGCGTGATCGTTGAAACAGTCGGCATTGGCCAGTCGGAAGGCGATCTGAAACAGGCTGTCGATACGGTTGTGCTGTGTATTCAGCCGGGATCGGGCGACAGTCTTCAGTTCATGAAGGCCGGCATCATGGAGTTGCCGGACATCGTGGCCGTCACCAAGGCCGATATGGGCCCGCTTGCGCGTCGGGCCGCCTCTGACGTTGCCGGCGCCTTGTCGCTCAGCGACACAGGCGGCACGAACGGGTGGACGGTCCCGGTGTGCGAAGTCTCCGCGCAAACCCTCCGCGGTGTTGACGAACTGACCGGGCATTGGGAGCGCCATCATGCCCATATCGCGTCAGGCGATGCCTTGCAGAGGAAACGGAAAACCCAGCATGTCGCCTGGTTCAAGGATATGGTGCGCACCGAGTTCGGCCATGCGGGACTGAAGCTGGCCGCTGATGCAGGGCAGGACTGGCTGACATCGGCCGAGACGGCCCCTTTCGCAAGCTTTCATGGCTTTGCCGCCAAACTCAGGCCGCTGCTTGGTGTTTGAGCCCGGAACCACAGAGGTGTTTCCGGGGTATCTCAGGATCTGACGGCCTGAAAATTCAGCCCACCCGCAACGGCATCATGCTTCTAATGCGCGTGCCTGGTAGCTGAGGTCGGTGCCGAAGCCGGTGGCGCTGACGTTGTGGAACTCGTCCAGAAACTTCGTTAGAGCCGTGTCCGTCAACGGGCGGGAGATATAGAAGCCCTGCATCCGGTTGCAATCGTGTGCCTGCAGGAACCGGATCTGTTCCTGGGTCTCGATGCCTTCCGCAACGATGGTCATGCCGAGCGCTTTGCCGAGCTGAATGATCGACACGAGGATGGCCTCGGCCTCCGCGTTGCCGTTCATGTCGGAAACGAAGTCCCGATCGATCTTCAGCGTGTCGAAGGGGAACCGGCGCAGATAGCTGAGGCTGGAATAGCCTGAGCCGAAATCATCGAGCGCGACCTTCACACCCAGGTTCTTCAGCCTCCGCAAGGCTTTCAGCACCGAGTCGTTCCGGCCGGCAAAGACGCTTTCCGTCACTTCGATTTCAAGGCGCTGCGGCGGTAGATTGTTGGTGGCAAGGATTGCCATGACCTTCTCGACAAACCGCGGATGCTTGAACTGGTTCGGCGACACATTGACCGACACGGTGATGCCGGGCCACTCATGCGCCTTGGCGCAGGCCTTGTTGAGCACCCAGATGCCCAGATCGTTGATCAGGCCGGTTTCCTCGGCCACCGGAATGAACTGTGCCGGGGAAATGACGGTGCCGTCTTCCTTGGTCCAGCGCGCAAGAGCTTCGACGCTGACGATCCGTTTTGCGGAGGTATCGGATTGCGGCTGATAGGCAAGGTCGAGTTCGTCGTTCTTCAGCGCCAGGCGCAATTCGCGTGACAGCCGGTCCTTGGACTGGACGTGATGCTCCATGTTGGGTTCGAAGAAGGACCGGCGGTTCCGGCCGTTCGCCTTGGCATCGTAGAGGGCGATATCTGCCTTGCGCAGCAGTTCGTCCGGGTCGTTCCCGTCGCGCGGGGCCACGGCCGCCCCCATGGAAAGGCTTGCATGAAGTTCACGGCGTCCAATCATGATCGGGCGGCCGATTTCGTCCTGAACCTGATCCAGAATATATTCCAGCCAGACATCGTCTTCGCAATTCCTGATGACCATCGCGAATTCGTCGCCGCTGATGCGGGCGACGATCCCGGTATCGGGAATGACGCGATGCAGCCTCTGGGCAACGGCGGTGATCACCTTGTCTCCGGCGGAATGACCAAGGGTGTCGTTGATGTCCTTGAAATGATCGAGGTCGATGTAGACAACGGCGGTATTCGTTCCCTCGGCAGCGCTTTCCTCCAGTGTCTCCGTCAACAGCGTATGGAAGCGGGCGCGGTTCGGCAGGCCGGACAGGGCATCGTGGCGCGAGGCATGCACGGCCCTGGCTTCACTGTGCGCCAGCCGCTTGGTCATCTGGTGGGTGAAGATGGTCACCGCGATGACCACGGCGGCGATCATGAAGGCAGCCAATGCCAGGAACGGATTGATGCGGCGCATCATCTGGCTTCCGGGTTCCGTGGTCTGCCAGGCGATCAGGCCGATAGGGTCGCCAAGTGGCGACTTGAGCTGAAACCGGCCGACACCGTCGCGTTCGGTCTGGGTCGCGGAAAGGACGAAGCCGTCCAGGCGCGACATGTCGGAGATTTCCTTCAGCTTTTCACCGCGTAGCGGCACCAGGCTCACCAGAACCGTTGGCGGAAAACGCACCCGGGAGATCGACTGTATCTGCGGCATGACGGCGGCTGCGCTGAAGAGATAAGGTTCACCGGCCAGGGAAACGACGCCGGTTTCGGCGATCGACCGGCGGGCGTCGCTGCTTTGCGGCACGAAACTGTAGAGCCCGGACGGCGTGCGGCGGAAGGAGATGATGTAGCGGGCGCGTACCTTGGCGATTGCGGGCTTCAGCTCGGCGAACAGGTCCTGCGTCATCCACCTGTTGGTGTGGTCCTGAGCGTAGATATATTGCACGTCAAAATCGCGATTGATCAGGATCGACTTGGTGAAACCGTGATTCTGAAACAACCAGTGCATCAGATTGTTGTAGATCCAGCCTTCGTCCGGATTGATCTGGTTGACCCGGTGATAAGCTTCGTCCCAGATCACGACACCGTTCTGCTGCTTGACCATGTAGTTCTGGGTGAGCTGCAGGGCGCCGGAAATCAGCTTGTTCTGGGATTCAACGGCAGTTTCGTCCGACAGGCGGGCAGACCAGTGCAACAGGCCGAAGATACCGAAAACGGATATCATGACGATGACAACCATCGGAATGATGATCGCGTTTGCTATCTGGCCGCCGGAAATTTTAGACGAATTGAACATACAAGAGCCCGGTTTCTTTGGGCCGAGTATTGTCGGTGGGGGTTAAGGAATGCCCCAAAATTCTAAGTAAATTAAGGGTAAAGCCGCAAAATACCCGATCCGGTTCTGCAAACCGTCAAAAGGTTTTCTGCTGCACAGGCGCGCAAACTTCGCCCGCCGTCACCTGGAAAACTCAGATCAGTTGCAGGCTGCGGAAGCTGACGTTGGATCGCAGGCCAACGATGATGTGGTCATGTACCTCGATGCCGAGCGGGCCGGCGATATCGACGATCTTCTTGGTCATCTGTATGTCGGCTCTGGAGGGCGTCGGGTCCCCCGACGGGTGATTATGAACCAGGATCAGCGCCGTCGCCGAAAGCTCCAGCGCGCGCCGGATGACTTCGCGCGGATAGACGGGCGTGTGATCGACCGTGCCTGTCTGCTGAACTTCATCGGCGATCAGCGCGTTTTTCTTGTCGAGAAACAGGATCCTGAATTGCTCGACGGGAGCGAGCCCCATGGAGACCTGCAGGTAATCCATGACTTTCTGCCAGCTGTCGAGAACCTGGCGTTTTTCCAGGCCGGCCTTGTGAAACCGGATGACGGATGCATGCACGGCCTGAAGCGCATCGATACTGATGTCGGAGAGGCCCGGGATTTCCTTCAGCCTTTCCCTTGGCGCGGCAAGAGCCGCCGGGAAAGACCCGAAGCGCTGCAGCAAGGCCTTGGCGATCGGCTTGGTGTCCTGACGGGGCAGGGCGGAAAATAACAGAAATTCCAGAAGCTCGTAATCGGCGAGACCTTGCTCGCCGGTTTTCCGAAATCGTTCCCGCAGCCGCTGGCGGTGCCCCTTGTGGTCGCCGCCGGCGGTGGCCGGTGTTTCACTGGCGGTGGTCGTCTCTTTCATGAGCTCCTGCGTCAGCCGCTGTCAGATGACGGCACATCGCCGCTGATTTCAAGGCAGCCGGCAGCCTCAGTCCGTCTGAAGGCCGGGCTTGTGAATGCCTTTGGGGGAGGTGGTGAAGATCTGGCAGCCTTCCGGTGTGATACCGATGGAATGTTCGAACTGGGCCGACAGGGACCTGTCGCGCGTCACGGCAGTCCAGCCGTCGCTCAGAACCTTCACATGCGGGCGGCCCAGATTGACCATCGGTTCGATGGTGAAAATCATGCCGGGCTTCAGTTCCACACCTTCACCGGGGCGGCCATAGTGCAGGATGTTCGGGGTGTCGTGAAACAGCAGACCTACGCCGTGACCGCAGAAATCGCGCACCACGGAGCAACGTTCCGCTTCGACGTACGTCTGAATGGCAGCGCCGATGTCGCCCGTGGTGTTGCCCGGTTTGGCAGCTTCGATGCCGCGCATCAGCGATTCATAGGTCACATCGATCAGGCGTTCGGCAGCACGCTTCAACGGGCCGACGGGATACATGCGGCTGGAGTCGCCGTGCCAACCGTCCACGATGAAGGTGACGTCGATGTTGACGATATCGCCTTCACGCAGCGCCTTGTCGTTGGGAATGCCGTGACAGACGACATGGTTGATCGACGTGCAGGAGGACTTGGTGTAGCCACGATAGTTCAGCGTTGCCGGAATGGCATTGTGGTCCATGCCGTACTGGTAGACGAAGTCATCGATTTCCTGGGTCGTGGTACCCGGTTTGACCATGTCCGCCAGCTCATCGAGACACGCTGCGGTCAACTGCCCGGCACGCATCATGCCTTCGAAATCCTCTGGACCGTACAATCGTATCTGGCCCGTGTTTTTCAAGGGAGCTTCCGAAGCGTCGATATAGCTGACCATGGGGTTTACCGTGTCTCACAATTTTCCGGTGCATTGTAAGCCGTCTAGGCTCGGTTCGGCACCAATTATCCGTTGCCTGTTCACATACCGCCCCGAGCGCCCAATTTCCAGCTTCTGTTCAGGCAAAATCAGGCTGACGTGGAAACTTCCCGCTTGCGCGCTGAAAAGCTGCGGTGCCTTCTTGCGCTTTTCCGGCAGGAGAGCTAGGGGAAGAGAAAAGCGGGCGTGGTGGAATTGGTAGACACAAGGGACTTAAAATCCCTCGGCCCTAGGCTGTACGGGTTCGAGTCCCGTCGCCCGCACCAAAGTGTCTTTCGCTATCGGCCTATGGCCTGCTTGAGCGCCGACTTGGTTCGAAGTTTCCTTTCTCACTTTTCACTTCGTTTCGCGTGCTCTTGCCTTTGGCACGCTTGAGCGCCGGTTTCAGGTTTGGCCCGGATCATCCATCTCTTCGCCTGCAATCCGCAGATTTTTCCGGATTGTCATGGATCCGTTGAACGACTGTCACAATTTGCGCCTGAAAGAGCGCTAGATCATCAGGCGATCGACCGGGAACGCGTTTGCTTCCGGTCTGGTTCGCTCCCGGTCTCGCGGAGCCATGTTTCCTGGTGGTCCACCTTCGGACTATTCTTTCGTTCGCTCGCCCAATTCGCCGGAAGGAGTTTCCATGACTTATGCCGACAATCGCGTGCCTTCCGGCAGTGCCCTGACAGTTCTCAAAAACGCCCGGCTGGTGCTCGCCGATGAAGTCGTCAGCGGTCACATTGCGTTTTCTGACGCCGGGATCGTTTCGCTTGATCAGGGCAGCGCGCCGCAAGCCGGGGACGATCTTCAGGGCGATTATCTGCTGCCGGGGCTGGTCGACATTCACACCGACCATTTCGAAAAGCACGTCTTTCCGCGCGCTCACGTGCGCTGGGACCCGCTCAGGGCGGCGATGGCACATGATGCGCAGATCATCGGCAGCGGCATCACCACCGTGTTCGACAGCCTGTGCGTCGGTGCGACGATCAAGAACCCGGAACGTCGCGAAATCCTGGCGCCGATGATCGATGCGCTCGAAACGCTTCAGGCCTCGGGTATGCTGAAGTCGGAGCATCTGGTGCACCTGCGCTGCGAGATCACAGATGGCGAGACCACGCGTCTGACGGAAGAAAACATCGGCAAGGACATCGTGCGCATGGTGTCGGTGATGGAACACCTGCCGGGAAGGCGCCAGAGCAAGGACGTTGAGGCTTATCTCCACCGGCGTATGGCCGACACGGGCGAGACACGCGCCGTTGCCGAGCGGGAAACGCAGGAACTTTTGAATTTTTCCGACGAAATCAGCTCGAAGGTGCGGCCGGCGGTGGTCGCGCTGGCGCATGCGCACAGGCTGCCCTTGCTCAGCCACGACGACACGGAACTTGAGCATATCGATGAGGCCCTTGGCGAGGGCATCAGCGTTTCGGAATTTCCCTGCACGCTGGAAGCGGCCCGCAAGGCCAAGAGCCACGCCATGCATGTTGTCGGCGGCGCACCCAATGTCATTCGCGGCGGATCCCAATCCGGCAACATCGCTGTGAGTGCGCTGTTGGCGGAAGATCTGGTCGATATCCTGGCGTCGGACTACGTCCCGCGCTCGCTGCTGGACTGCGCTTTCCTTGTCGGGACGGGAGACGCCTTCCATGCCGACCTGCCGGCGGCAATCCGGATGGTTTCGAAAACCCCGGCCGAAGTTGCAGGGCTGTCGGACAGGGGCGAGATCGCACAGGGCAAACGCGCCGACCTGCTTCACGTCGGCGTCCTCAACGGACATCCTTTCATCAAACAGGCCTGGCGGAACGGACAACGGGTGCTTTGATCGTTCAGCGGTACGACAAGTGCGTTGTTCTTTTCGGGACGGATCGTGTGGGTGAGGTCGCGGCATGGATGCCATGGTCGAGCCATGGCATGACGGATGAGGCGTGTTGTGAGATGTAACCCTGGCCAAGGCGTGTTTTTCCGATCAGCTTTCCTGGGGCGGAAGTCTCGAGCCTCTTGTTGAAACTGATTGAGCTTCGAGGCCGTGGCACGACGGGAGATTGTTGGTTTTGATCTGGAAAAATCTCCTTCCGTCATTGCAGGGCTTGACCCTGCAATCCATGCCAAGGCTTTTCATCAAAGCCGCGACTGTCGAAAATCATCAGGAATTCAGCAAGCGTTTAAGGTCAAACCATTCCGGGTTCGTTTCTTCGATCAATTCGATCTTCCATTTGCGGGGCCAGGTCTTGATTGCCTTTTCCCGGGCGATTGCCTGTGGCGCAACAGGATGCTCTTCGTACCAGACAAGCCGAACTGCACCGTAGCGAGCGGCAAACTTCGAGCCTTGTCCTGTTTCATGCTCATAAATGCGTCTCGTCAGGTCATTGGTTACACCCGTATAGAGTGTTCCATTTTTGCGACTGGCGAGCATGTAAACCCAAAATCGCTTCATGACTGGATAGGAGACGGCATGGATTGCCGGGTCAAGCCCTGCAATGACGGGGGTAGGCGATAACCAACCAGTATCAACACACACTCCGTCATGCCATGGCTTGACCATGGCATCCATGCCGTTGTCCGAGCAGAGCATGAGGCGCTGATCGTTATTTGCGGAAGGTTTGCGGGTCTGGAGGCAAGGCAGTGGAAAAGTGACCCAGCGATTGAATTAGAGCAAATCGCGTCTTATCGGCATCGCTATTCGCTTTCTGAAATCAGAGACAGCAACGCAAAAAGCGATGCAGGATTTTTCCGGTTGAACGCGTCACGCTCTCGATGGTTTTCTCTTTCCGCAAAAATCACGCCCGACCGGATTCCCCGCCGATGATCTTCCGGCGCAGGAAGCCGGAGAAGCCGTCGATCAGGTAGACCACGACGATGATGAGGAAAATGATCGTCCAGGCTTCCGGCCAGCGATAGGCCTGGATGCGGTCGGCGAGGAGGAAGCCGATGCCGCCAGCGCCGACAATGCCCAGGATGGTGCCGGTGCGCGTGTTGGATTCGAAGTTGTAGAGAATGATCGACAGGATCACCGGCAACGCCTGCGGCAGAACTGCGAAGCGGATCGTCTGGAGGTTACCGCCGCCGGACGCGCGCACGCCTTCTGCCGGCTTCTGGGAGGTGTTCTCGATGGCTTCCGAAAAGAGCTTGGAGAAAGTGCCGATTTCTGACACGGCGATGGCCAGAATGCCGGCGAGCGGGCCGAGGCCGAAGGCGCGGATGAAGATGAGGGCAAGGATCAACTGCTCGATAGCGCGCAGGGCATCGAACCCACGCCGAACGCCAAGCCGCAGCCAGGAGAGTGGCAGGATGTTCTTGGCCCCCAGAAACGCCAGCGGAAACGCAATCACGGCCCCCAGAAGCGTACCCATGAAGGCCATGGCGACGGTTTCCCCAAGGCCCTTCAGGATTTCCTTCCATTCCGCCCAGCTCGTCCAGATATGGGGCGGAAACATGAAGGCGAGCACATCGCCGAAGCGGGTCGCGCCCTGAAGGAGCCTGTCCGGAGCAAAGCCGAAATCCCACAGGCACCAGCCCGTCAAGAGAAGGAAAGCTGTCCAGCTGGCAAGCTGGATAAAACGTGTCCGGCGCGGCGTCGTGAAGGCATCTGGAACCAGAGCCCTGGCGCGGGCGATGTCAGGTGTTGGAGCGGTCATTTTCAGATGCCTTTCCCGGTCAGGCCGATGATGCGGTGGCGCACCTTTTCGCTCAGCATGTCGATGACGATCACGGTGACGAAGACAATCAGGAACAGGGCCGAGAGGTCGGTATACTCCTGCAGTGACATGGCCACGCGGATCTCCTGGCCCAGGCCGCCTGCACCGACGAAGCCGATGATGGAGGAGGAGCGGACGTTGATCTCGAAACGCAGCAGTGTGTAGCTGATGATGTTCGGGACAACCTGGGGCACGATGCCGTAGCGGATCTGGTCGAACCAGGAACCGCCCGAGGCCTTGATCCCTTCCAGCGGGCGCATGTCGGCATTCTCGTTGGCCTCGGAGTAAAGCTTGCCAAGGGCACCGGTGGCATGAAGACCGATGGCGAGAACACCGGCCAGCGGGCCGACGCCGAAGCAGAAAACGAAGATGAGGGCCCAGACCAGATCCGGAACGGTCCGGATGATTTCCAGGAAGCGCCGGGTGACGTTCAACACCCATCTGTTGGGCGAGAGATTGCGCGACGCCGGGAAACTCAACACAAAGGCCCCGACGATGCCGAGCAGCGTTGCCATATAGGCGATCAGGATCGTTTCCAGGAGCAGCCAGAGCCAGACCTTCCAGCGCCAGAACCAGTCGGCAAGATCCGCCCCGAGTGACACGCGGTGAAACTCCGGCAAGGTCTTGTAGAGATATTCTCCCAGCCGCGGCAGGCCTGCCCAGATCTTCCACATGGACACGCGCTCGCCACCCGGTAGGGTGACGTCGGTCATGTCGAAGAAGCCGCCGATCCAAGCCGTGGCAAAGAAGCAGAGAGCAAAGAGCAGGGTCGTCACCAGGTTCAGCCGCAGGGCTGACCGGCGGGCGGTGGCGTAGTCGTTTTCGAACTGATCGATGGCGGGGGTAAGGGCTGTCATGGCCACTGCCGTTCTTCGCAATTGAAATGAAAGCGCCGATGGATCGCCGCAAACAGGGGCGGCGAGTTCAGAAACTGCCGCCCATGCATTTTAACCGGGTGCCGCTTCAGGCTTGGCCGAAGGCGCTGCCTGAAGCGGCGGTTGCGTCGATCTCAGCCGCCGCGGCGCTGTTTCTTCAGCCAGTCGCGCATTTCGACGATCCACTGGTAGCGGTCGTGATCAACCTCGATCCAGCCTTCCTGGGTGCTGTCTTCACCACCGGTCATCTCGATGAAGGCCAGCGTATCCTTTTCCGGGATCTCCATGACCGCGGTGCGCATGGCATCGATCAGGCCCTGGGGCAGGTTTGCGCGGGCAGCCAGCGGGCCGGAGGTGATTTCCGGCGATTTCCAGATGGTGCAGATCGAGTCCTTCTCGATCATGCCCTTGGTGACCATACGCTGGGGAATGCCGTCTTCTTCGTTGGTGATGTAGGTGGCGGCAGCGTCATACTGCTTGTTGTAGACGCCGAGCACACCGGTCTCATGGGCACCGGAGAAGGGGATCGCACCGAAAAAGGTCTTCGGCTCGTAGCCCTGTTTGCTCAAGTTGAAGAAAGGCACCGCATAGCCGGAGGTGCTGTCCGGATCAGCAAAGGCGAGGGTCTTGCCCTTGAGGTCGTCCAGGGTCTTGTAGCCGCTGTCGCAACGCACGGCGACGACAGAGAAATAGCCGGTGGAGCCGTCTTTCTGCAGGCGAGAGACCAGCGGAACGACGCCGCCGTTGGTTTCAGTGTAGGCGGCGGCATAGGAGGACGATCCGAAGAAGGCGAACTCGATCTGGTCGGCTGCCATTGCCTGGATCACGCCGTCGTAAGAACCGGCCGTGAAGATCTCGACATCGACGCCGAGTTCATTTTCCAGGTATTTCTCGAAAGGTGTGTAGCGGGCGATCCGGTCCTTTTCGTTTTCACCGGACAGGATGCCGAACTTGACCGTCTTGTACTGGTCCTTCCAGCTTTCCGCCAGGGCCGGGGAGGCTGCAAGAACGGCAACGGATACGGCTGCTGCAAATAAGGCCTTCATCTTAAGTCTCCTTTGGTGCCGGTAGGTCCGGCGGTTTGGCGGCAGAGGCCGCTTCAGGCTGCGCGAGCGGAAAACCGCTTCGCGAAGGTCAGGTCCCGAAGGCCTTGAGGGGCGAGCGGGAAGAGGGTGTTGCGAGGGAGGTTGAGGTCACCGCTTCGTTGATCTCGGCCGAAAGATCGTCGGTGCCGTAGATCTGCCGCACCTTTTCACTTGTCAGCGCTTCGGGCGTGCCGTCGAACTGGACCCGTCCGTCCTTCATCGCGACGATCCGGTCGCAATAGGCGCGGGCGGTGTCGAGCGTGTGCAGGTTGACCAGCACCGTGAGACCGTCCGTCCGGTTGATTTCACGCAGGGCGTCCATCACACGGCTGGCATTGGCCGGATCGAGCGAGGCAATCGGCTCGTCGGCCAGCATGATCCGCGGGTTCTGCACCAGGGCCTTGGCGATGGCGACACGCTGTTGCTGGCCACCGGAAAGGGTTCCGGCACGTTGCAGCGCCTGAGGGACCAGATCCAGCCGGTCCAGCGCTTCGATGGCGCGGGCGCGGTCTTCGTCGGTGAAGGAGCGCGTCATGGACCGCAGGAAGCCTGTGTGGGCTATGCGGCCGAGCATGACATTGGTCAGCACATCCATGCGCTCAACAAGATTGAACTGTTGAAAGATCATGGCGCAGGACGCCCGCCAAAGACGCAGATCGCGGCCCTTCAGGGCCGTGATGTTCTGACCCTCGTTCAGGATCGTGCCCCGGCTGGGGTCGGTCAGCCGGTTGACCATACGCAGGAAGGTGGACTTGCCGGCGCCAGACCGGCCGATCACGCCCACCATCTGCCCCTTGGGGATGGCAAGGGAGATACTGTCCACTGCGGTCAGGTCTCCAAAGACTTTAGATAATTGCTCAATGACCAGCATCGGGCCCTCCGAAAAACGGAGAGCGAACTAGCAGACATGTGCCGAGTTCAGATGTCTATACGATTATACTTTTATGAAGTTTTACGACAATGATGCACTTAAGGTTTGCCGGAGAACAATTAAGTTAAAGAATTTATTGATATATCTAAGAAAAAGAAATTACCCCTGTTGAAGTTCGAAATTTTCAGAATGTAAATTTCGTAAAATTTACATAATACGGTCACGTTCAACAGGGCGCTTGTCGTTACGCTCCTTTTGCCTTGCCGGCTTTGTTTCGGTTTTCTGAGGAGTTCCCGTCATGCGTTTTTTGAAATCCGCCGCCCTTGCGGCTGCCGTTCTCGCCGTTTCCCTGACTTCATCCCTGGCCGATACGTTCAAACTGGCCGTAACCGATGTGGAAGGCCTGGAGCGGCTGCAGGTCGAATGGGGTCCGTTCAAGGAGGCCCTGGAAACGGCAACAGACCACACCTTCGAGTTCTTTCCGGTCACCAGCCGGACAGCCGCCGCTGAAGCCCTTCGCGCCAAACGCGTCGATTTCGTCGTGACCGGGCCGGCAGAATACATCGTGATCAACAAACTGACCGAAGCCCGCCCGCTGATCGGGCTCGGCCGTCCGGATTACTTCTGCGCCATCGTGGTGCGCGCCGACAGCGGCTTCACGCGCCCGGCCGATCTCAAGGGCAAGAATGTGGCCTTCGGCGACATCGGTTCCACTTCCAACATGCTGTGCCCGATGCAGTTGATGGCAGACTATGGTGTCGATCCGGTCAAGGACATCGACAAGCTGCACACCTCGCGCAACATTGCCCACGAGGCTTTGAAGAAGGGCGATGTCGCGGCCATCGGTATCAACCACAATTCCTGGCTGGGCACCCGCAACAAGGACGACAGCGTCCCCAACGGTTTCTTCCGGGTGATCGCCCGTTCCGGCGACCTGCCGAACGACATGATCATGGTCGGCGCCCATGTCGATCCTGCGGTTGCGCAGAGCCTGCGCGAGGCGATCCTCGACAACAATAAAGCGATCATCGCCGCGATCCTACAGCACGAGGAAAACGACAAGTATTCGGGCATGGATCTGGTGGCGATCGAGGATGGTGCCTATGACCTCGTCCGGTCCATGTACACCACGGCCGGCTTCCCGCAATACGACAAGTTCATCGGCGAATAATGGCGCAGCCTCTGCTCCAGTCCGCCGGCGCGGTTGCGCCGGCGGTTCCAGCCGCACACGCGGGGACGAACCCACTCTGCGACCTCAAGGTCGAGGGACTATGCAAGTCGTTCGGCAAGGACCGGAGCGTGTTGCACGGTGTGTCCTTTTCCGTGGGCCGCGAGGAGGCGGTTGCCCTGATCGGTTCCAACGGTGCGGGCAAATCGACCGCCTTGCGCTGTGCCCTTCGGCTGATCGAGCCGGAAGCCGGTTCGGTGCTGCTGTTCGGTGAAGACATTTCCTCCGCGCGTCAGCGTCAACTCAGACGGGTCCGCGCCGAAGTTGGCTTTGTCTTTCAAAAGCACAATCTGGTGCCGCGCGTTTCGGCACTGACCAACGTGATCCATGGCAATCTTGGCCGCGCCGGCGGCATGCGTGGCTGGTCTCAGCTTCTGGCCGCAACGGCCCTGCGGGACCGAGCAATGGCCTGCCTCGACAGAGTCGGGCTTGCGGACCAGGCCTTGAAGCGGGCTGATCAACTCTCCGGCGGCCAGTCCCAGCGGGTGGCGATTGCCAGGGCTTTGATGCAGCAGCCCAGAATGATTGTCGCGGACGAGCCGGTTGCCAGCCTGGACCCGGTTGCCGGTCAGGAAGTGATGGACCTCTTCCGCCAACTGACCCGGGAAGAGGGGATCACGCTGCTGTTCACCTCGCACAACGTGCAACAGGCGCTTGCCTATTCCGACAGGGTTCTGGCGATCCGGCAGGGGGAAGTCGTTCTGGACGAGAACAGCAGCGGACTGAGCGCTGCGGATCTGGGAAAGCATTATGGCTGATCTCCTGACATTCAATCGCTCCCGCCTGCCGGAGAGGTTCGAACGGCCCGGGGCCCTGCATTTTGTTGCCTATGTGGCGCTGCTGGCATTCGTGGTCTGGTCGTTTCAGGGGGCCGGCTGGTCATTCTCCGCCCTGGTCTCGGGCGGTCCGGCTTTGGCCGACTTCCTGTCGCGCTCGTGGCCGCCATCGCTGGAGCGGCTGCCGCAATTGTCGAAGGCGCTGCTGGAAACATTCCAGATGGCGCTGGCGGGCACGCTCATCGGCATTGTTCTGAGCCTGCCGCTGGCGGTTCTGGCCGCAAAGGGCCTGACGCGGCCCTCCTTGCTCTCAAGGGCAGTCTATACGTCCTCGCGATTGCTGATCGCGCTCTTCAGGACGGTGCCGGATCTCGTGTGGGCGCTGGTTTTCGTCATTGCGGTGGGGCTTGGTCCCTTTGCGGGCACGCTTGCCATCGCTGTCGATACCGTGGGTTTCTGCGGGCGTTTCTTCGCCGAAGCCATGGAAGATGTGGAGAAGGGGCCGGCCGAGGCGCTGACGGCCGCCGGTGCGAGCCGTTTCGATACGATCTTCTGTGCGGTGGTGCCCGCCGCCATGCCCTCCTTCATCACCACATCGCTGTTTGCGCTGGAAAAGGCGACGCGGTCTTCCGTTGTGCTCGGCCTTGTCGGGGCAGGGGGCATCGGCATCGAGCTGAAGGTGGCCATGGACTTTTTCGATTACCAGCTCGCGATGACCATCATTCTGATGATCTTCGTGCTGGTTCTTTGTGTTGAACGGCTCGGCACCCTTGCCCGCAGCCGCATACTGGAAGGATCGTCTCAATGAGCAACGCACAAGCCTCACAAAAAACCGACACGGCCCATCTGGCCTGGGACAAGCGCTGGCAGACGGAAGAAGGCCGGGCCGACTGGCTGCGTGCGGACCCGGACGTTGCCGGTCTGATTGAAAGACTGAAAAAGCAGGGCAACGTCAGAGCTCTGGATCTTGGCTGCGGTGTCGGCCGTCATGCCTTGTCTTTCGCCCGCGCCGGTTTCGAGACGCATGCGATGGATCTTTCCGAAGCCGGTCTGGCGGAGCTGAAAAAGAGCGCTGCGGCGGATGGCCTGGAGATTGAAACCCACCTGGCCCCGATGACCGCGCTGCCGTTCGACGACGACAGTTTCGACTACGTTCTGTCGTTCAACGTGATCTATCACGGCGATCCGTCGATCGTTCACACTGCGATCGCGGAGATCGCCCGGGTGTTGAAACCTGGCGGGATCTATCAGGGGACCATGCTGTCGAAGCGCAATGCCAACTTCAGCATCGGGACGGAAGTTGCCACAGACACGTGGATCCGGGATGGTGACGATGACAAGGATCACCCGCATTTTTACTGCAACGCGAGTGAGCTGGTGGCGCTGTTCGACCGTTTCGAGCTGAGCTACCTGGAAGACAAGGTGCACACAAAACCGGGATCGTGGCACTGGCACATGATTGCCGACCTCAACCGCTGACGCAGCGAAACGCGGCGGCGGGCGTTATTCGCCCGCCGGTTCCGGCACCGGTTCATCGATGTCCGGATTGAGTGTCTGGTCGGCGTCAGCGGTCGGCTGGCGTGTGAAGCCCTTGAGGTCTGCAAATTCGCGGGCATCGCGCTGGATTTCCACCGGGCTCAGGGCGTAACCGGTCGCCAGCTCTGCAAGCGACCGCAGCGCATGCATGTGGATGCGTTCATAGCCGTGGCTGGCATCAACACCGAAGGTGATCAGCGCCGTGCGCACGTCCGCGCCCGCTTCGATGGCGGTCGCCGCATCTGAGCGGTAAAAGCGGAAGACGTCCTTCTGGAACTTGATGTCATTGTCCCGGCAGAGCTGAACCATCTTGCGGGTGAGATGAAAGTCGAACGGACCTGTCTGATCTGCCATCGCGATGGTGACGCCAAATTCGTCCGAATTCTGTCCCGGGGCAGTGGTGCCATTGTCGATGGCGACCAGGGAAGCGATGTCGGGCGTCAGGATCGATTGCGCGCCATGGCCGGTTTCTTCCGCGATGGTGAACAGCCAGAACACGTCGACCGTCGGCTCGATCCCGGATTCCACCAGTGCCTTGATGGCCGCCAGCATCACCGCGACCCCGGCCTTGTTGTCTAGGTGACGGGAGACGATAAAGCCGTTGTCCAGGAATTCCGGCGCCGGGTCGATGGAAACGAAATCGCCGACATCGATACCCAGCCGGCGCAGATCATCCACCGACTTGGAATAGGCGTCGACCCGAAGCTCGACATAGGGCCAGCCGACCGGCAGTTCATCGACACCGGTGTTGTAGGTGTGGCCTGAAGCCTTCAGCGGTAAAATGGTGCCTGTGTAGGCACCGCTTTCGGAAAAGATCGTCGTGCGGGCACCTTCCGAAAACCGTGCGGACCAGTGGCCGATGGGGACGAGCTCCAGACGGC
>NZ_AAUW01000029.1 GCF_000168975.1 Roseibium aggregatum IAM 12614 | reverse complement strand
AATCGTCCAGAAAAGCGAGTTTTTTCCTGAAGTCCGCACCGTAGAAAAGGTCAAGCTCGTTGGACAGGACCGCAAGCTTGCAGCCCGCCTGACGGGCAATGTCGATTGCGGCCAGGGCTTCCGGTCGCATGACGGCATCGGGATCAGCGCCGCGCGCTGCCTTCACGAACTGGGCCATTTCCGTCCAGTCGTTGCCGGTTAGTCTGGCAATTTCCTGTGTGCGCCGGTGCCAGTAGTCGCGTTCGGAAATCTCGTCCCGCTGCATTGCCTGCCAGAGACTGTCCGTTTCCGGCTCGAACGGCCCTCGCCAGGTGAGGGTGCCGGGGGCAAGGCCGAGGGCCTGTTCGGTCAGGTCGTGGGTCTCGAACATCGTGCGGGTAACGACCCCGCCGAAGTCGAGCACAAGTGCCTTCGTGTCATGCGGCATTGCGCCAGATCCTTCTCAAGTCGACAGGAACAACGCCGCCGAGTTTTTCGGTGACTTCCGTCGCCGCAAGCGGCAGGGCAGAGCGGATTTTCGCTTTCAGTTCTTCGGTCATGCGGACGGTGGGGGCGGCGACCGCAATGGTGCCGACGGCTTCGGGCAAGTCGCCG
Source organism: Roseibium aggregatum IAM 12614 (assembly GCF_000168975.1). Lineage (GTDB taxonomy): Bacteria > Pseudomonadota > Alphaproteobacteria > Rhizobiales > Stappiaceae > Roseibium > Roseibium aggregatum. The sequence goes on along the minus strand of NZ_AAUW01000029.1, from coordinate 62,832 downwards.
AAGACCGGGGAAGCGAAGGAAGAGACGTGTTCCTCAAAGCCCTGATCGACAAAGGCGATGCCGTCGTTTCGAACCTGTTCGACCGCCTGTTTCAGCAGCTCGGTGTCGGTAATGGTGTAGCCGGTGGAGGGCTTGAGCTTCGTCTTCAACAGCTTCGGCAGCAGATCGACCGGACCAAAGGCCAGCATGGCAAGGCCGGAGGCGGTGGCGTGCAGCGGCAGCAGTTCGGCTTCGTCGAAATAGACCCGCGTCCCGTGAATGAGGGCGTCAAAATGGTAGAGTGGCGACAGGTGGTCGCCTTCCCTCAAAGAAACATGCACCAGCTCTCCAAGTTCGCCTGCCAGCTTTTCCACCAGCGGTGCCACCAGCCGGCGTGCCGGAAACAGACGTTCGCGGACAGCGGCTAGGCGCAGGATGGCGGGGCCGAGGCGATAGCCTTTGGTGCCGGGGTTCTGCTCCAGAAAACCGTTCGCCGTGAGTTCGCTCAGGTGCCGGTGAACGGTTGCCTTGTCCTGGCCCGACAGGTTGCGGAATTCGGTCAGGCCGATTTCCGAGCGGCTCGCCGAAAAGTGGTTCAGCAGGCTTAGCGCTTTTGTGATCGTGCCCATCTTTCAGCTTGTCCCTTTACGGAGGTGCCGGAGGGAGATTCCAGCATTCGACGGGATAATGTTGACATGTAGTTTCATTTGAAACAATATATTTTTAAACCGACGGTTTGTTATTTGAACCTTTCGGCAAGGCAAACAAAAGCGTCGGCACTCCAATTGAAGGTTGACATCGAGTTATTTAAGATCACAATAATTAACAAAGCAAATAAAAAATGACCAAGACCGGCGTAAAGACCGGCTGTCACCTGACCAGAAGAGGGACTGTAGAAATGAAGAAACATGTGATCGCCCTGACGGCCGCGACGTTGATGTCGGCAACGGCCGCTCTGGCTGAATATCCGGAAAAGCCTGTATCGTTCATTGTTCCGTGGCCTCCGGGAGACCTGGAAGATGTCCTGACCCGCCTGATCGCGGACAAGTTTCAGGAAATGTACGGCGTGCCGGCTGCTGTGGTGAACAAGCCGGGCGGCGGCGGTGGCCCGTTCCCCGGGGCCGTGGAAGTCGCAACGGCTCCGGCTGACGGCTATACGGTCGGCTCCTTCGTGACCGACGTGCCGATTGGCGGTCCGCAGATCGGCATCCCCGAACTGTCGCCGAACCCGTTCGAGCCGATCGGCATTTTCATGACCTATCCGTTCGTGATTGCCGCCGGCGCAGACGCGCCTTATGGCACCTGGGCGGAGCTGGCGGACTATGCCAAGGACAATGAGGTCGCTCTCGGCCATTTCGGCTCGTTCCTGCCGCCCACCCAGATTACCTTCGCAGCCGCCAAGACCTCCGGCTTCGACTTTGCCAGCGAGGCGGCGTTTGACGAATTGAACTGCAACACGCTGGCCTCCGGCGATGTCGATGTCATCAACACGACACTGCAGCAGATCCAGCCGTGCCTCGGCGAAGTGAAGATCCTGGCCAGCATCGGCAAGGAACGGACGTCCCTGACGCCGAACGTTCAGACCATGCAGGAAATCAATCCGGATCTGTCGGTGGCCTTGTGGAACGGGCTGTTCGTGCACAAGGACGTTCCCGAAGAGGCGCGGATCAAGATTTCCGAAGCCGCGCAGGCCGCGCTCAAGTCGCCGCAGGCGCTCGAACTGATCGGCCAGACGGGTGTTTTGATCTACTGGCAGGACCCGGTTCAGTCCGAACAGCAGATCGAGGCCGATGCTGCTGCTCTGCAGAAAATCTCCGAGCTGATCGAACAGTAATGCGCTCTTTCCGGTCGGCGCTTCTTGTGCCGGCCGGTTGCCTTGAGGTTCCAGGGAGGGTTCGGCTTGGCCCGCATCAAGACGCTGCAGGAACTGTTCAAACGCTATCGCCGGCCCGGCGACATCGTGTTTGCGACCCTGTTTCTGGCATTTTCCGTGTTTCTTCTGACGCAGATCCCGGGCGAGACGGTCTGGGCCAATCGCACCAAGTGGTTTGCCCAGCCGAGGCTCTGGCCGTCCGTTGCCATCGGCGGCATGGTGCTGTTCGCCAGCCTGCATTTCATCGGCTCGCTCTGCTCCAAACGCATTCCGGGCCGCTGGCGCGAAGTCGGCTTCTGGCTGCAGTCGTTCGAGTTCGTGGCCTATTTCCTGATCTACGTGCTCCTGGTGCCGCAAATCGGCTATCTGCCGGCGACACTCGCCTTCACCTTGTTCCTGTGTGTGCGGATCGGCGAGGCGACGCCGCTCAACCTGGGCGCGGCAGTTGTCTTCAGTATTTCAGTGGTGGTGATTTTCCGCGCCTTTTTGCAGGTCAAGGTTCCCGCCGGCCACATCTACGAGGCGCTGCCGGACGGCATCCGCGCCTTCGCTTTGACCTATCTGTGAGGCAAGAATGGAACTGATCCTCTCCAGCCTGTCCATGCTTGCCCAATGGGACGTTCTTGCGGCCCTGGTGATCGGCTCCGTCGGTGGTGTCATCATTGGCGCAATTCCTGGTGTCGGTGCGGCGGTCGCCATCGCAATCCTGCTGCCGGCAACCTTTTCCTTCGAGCCAATTGTCGGCTTGACGCTGCTGCTCGGCGTCTATGGCTCTTCCATGTACGGCGGGGCCATTCCGGCGGTGCTGATCAATACGCCGGGTACGGCGGTCAATGCTCTGACCACCTATGACGGCTACCCCATGACCAAGAAGGGGCAAGGGCACCGGGCGCTGTCGCTTGCCTATTCGGCGTCTTTCTTCGGCGGCATGTTCTCGATCCTGTGCCTGATCGTGCTGTCGCCGATCCTGGCGATGATCGCACCGCATTTCGGCAGCCGGGAGATCTTCCTGGCCGCGTTGATGGGCATCATCCTGGTGGTGGTCGCGCATCGCGGGCAGGTCTTTGCCGCCGGCATGCTGGCCTGTTTCGGCATCTTCCTGAGCACCATCGGTCTGGAGCCGGCCAAATACACCAAGCGCTTCACCTTCGACCAGAGCTGGCTGACCTCCGGTGTCGATCTCATCGTGGTGGTGCTCGGTCTCTTTGCAATCTCGCAAGCGCTCTTGCTGCTGGTCGACAAGGAGCATCACCCGGGATCAGCCAAGGTCGAGGGCAATCTCTTCACCGGGCTCAAGGAGCTGTTCGCCTTCAAGCGGGTGGCAACCGTTTCTTCCAGCTTCGGCGTGCTCATGGGCATGATCCCGGGCGTTGGTGAATTCACGGCCCAGTTCCTGTCCTACACCTATGCGCAGAAAACCTCGAAGGATCCGGACCTCTTCGGCAAGGGCTCACCGGAAGGTCTGATCGCGTCGGAAGCTGCCAACAACGCAGTGCCCGGTGCGGCGATGATCCCGCTGCTTGCTCTCGGCATTCCGGGAGAAGCGCTGACGGCAATGATGCTGTCGGTGTTCTATGTCCACAATGTCATTCCCGGACCGCAACTGTTTCAGGGGCAGCTCGATTTCGTCATTGCGCTCTATCTGGCGCTGATCCTGCTGAACATCATCGTGCTGATCTTCCTGCTGTCGTCCACCGGGCTACTGCTCAAGATCATCCAGATCCCGACGCGGTTCCTGGGGGTAATGATCATGACGCTGTCCTTTGTCGGCGTGTTCTCTCTGCGCAACTCGGTGACCGACTGTGCGATTGCCGCCGGGTTCGGCGTCTTTGGTCTGGTGCTGAAACGGCTCAACCTGCCCATCGTGCCGATCATCCTCGGTATGGTTCTTGGCGGCATCATGGAGGTGAAGCTGCGCAGCGCCATGGCGCGGGTGAATTCCCCGCTCGACTTCATCGACCGTCCGATCGCCGCCATCCTCTTCATAGTCATCATTCTCATTCTCGTCCTGCACGTGCGTGCGGTCATCCGCGAACACAAGGTGCGGCTGGAGCGTGAAGAGGGCACTTCCGAAACTTCAACCCAGCAAGGGTAACAACCAAGATGCTTGATCAGGCCGGAATCGATGCCTTCCGCAACCAACCCGTTGCCGAACAGGGGCATTTTATAAACGGGGCCTTTGCCGCGTCCCGGGACGGGGCAACGCTGGAGGTGCTTTCGCCTATCGACGGCAAGCCGCTGACGAAGATCGCAAGCGGAACGGCCGCCGATGTGACGCTTGCCGTCGAGGGCGCACGCAAGGCGTTCGAGGATGGCCGCTGGTCGAAAGCCGCTCCGGCCCACCGCAAGAAGGTGCTGCTGAAGCTCGCCGATCTGATTGAAGCGAAAGCGCTTGAGCTTGCCGTTCTCGGCGTGCGCGACAACGGCACCGAGATCAACATGGCCTTCAAGGCCGAGGCTTTGTCAGCCGCCGGAACCTTCCGGTATTACGCGGAAGCGCTCGACAAGATCTATGGCGAGATCGCACCGACTGCGGATAATGTGCTGGGGCTCATCCACCGGGCTCCTGTGGGGGTGGTTGGGGCAATTGTTCCCTGGAACTTTCCGCTGATGATCGGTGCCTGGAAGATTGCTCCGGCGCTCGCCATGGGAAATTCCATCGTGCTGAAACCGGCGGAAACAGCCTCGCTCAGCCTGCTCAGAATTGCCGAACTGGCGTCGGAGGCAGGGGTTCCGGACGGTGTCTTCAACGTCGTGACCGGACCAGGCGCTGTTGTCGGCGAGGCGCTGGCTCTGTCGATGGACGTTGACATTCTGGTCTTTACCGGATCCGGAGCGACCGGGCGGCGGCTGCTTGAATATTCCGCCAGATCCAACCTGAAGCGCTGCTATCTGGAACTGGGCGGCAAGTCGCCGAACATTGTCTTCAGTGACGCGCCGGATCTCGCCAAGGCAGCCAAGGTCTCGGCAGCTGGGATCTTCCGCAATTCCGGGCAGGTCTGCGTCGCCGGTTCGCGCCTTCTGGTGCAGGAGGACATTCACGACGATTTTGTTGCCGCGATCTGCAAGGAAGCGGAATCGCTCAAGGTAGGCGATCCTCTGGATCTCTCCAGCCAGATCGGCGCAGTGCATTCGCTGAGCCAGCTGGAAGCCGACCTGAGGTTTGTGGAAACCGCTGAAGCCGAAGGTGCGGAGCGCCACACCGGGGGAAGGCGAATACTGACGGAGACCGGCGGCTACTACATGGCGCCCACCGTCATGACCGGGGTCAAGCCGCAGGACACGATTGCGCAAAAGGAAGTGTTCGGGCCCGTGCTGGCCGTGACTGCCTTCAAGGATGAGGAAGACGCCATCCGGATCGCCAATGGTACTGACTATGGTCTTGCAGCCGGCATCTGGACATCCGATCTCGGCCGGGCGCACCGGATGATTGCCGGTGTTCGGTCTGGCGTCATTCATGTGAACACCTACGGCGGTTCGGACATGACCGTGCCGCTTGGCGGCATGAAGCAGTCCGGCAATGGTCACGACAAGTCGCTGCACGCACTCGACAAGTATGTCGACCTGAAGACCGCCTGGATCCAGCTCTGAGGATAGACATGACCAAGACGATCCTGTCCATCGGGACCTACGACACCAAGAATGCCGAACTGGAATTCATCGAGCGGACCATTCGCGATCAGGGCGGTGAGGTGCTGACGATGGATGTCAGCGTGCTGGGCGATCCGGCCAGACCGACCGGCATTTCCAAGCGTGAGGTTGCCCGCGCAGGCGGCATGTCCATCGAGGACGTGATCGCGCAAGGCGATGAGAACAAGGCGTTTCAAGTGATGGCGCAGGGCGCGGCGAAGCTTGTTGCCGACCTTTATGCGCAGGGCCGGATTGACGGCATGATCGCGCTTGGCGGAACCATGGGAACGGATCTGGCACTCGATTGTGCGCAGGCGCTGCCGATGGGTGTGCCGAAATTCATTGTCTCCACGGTCAGCTTCTCGCCGCTGATCCCGCCGGAACGGCTGGCCCCGGATATCCAGATGATCCTGTGGGCCGGTGGTCTTTACGGTCTCAATGAAATCTGCAAGTCGTCGCTTGCGCAGGCTGCGGGCGCCGTGCTGGGTGCTGCCAAAGCCGCGCAGATGCCGGATCGCTCAAAGCCACTGGTCGGGATGACATCGCTCGGCTCCAGTTGCCTGTCCTACATGAAACTGCTGAAACCGGCGCTCGAAGAACGCGGTTACGAAGTGGCCGTCTTCCATTCCACCGGCATGGGCGGCATGGCTTTCGAGAGCCTTGCGCGGGAAGGGGCCTTTTGCTGCGTCATGGATTTCTGCCTGCAGGAATTCGGCAACCTTCTGGCCGGGTCACTGGTCAGCAGTGGGCCGGATCGGCTGCAGAATGCGGGCAGGCAGGGCACGCCGCAGATCGTGGCGCCGGGCGCGCTCGATCTGGTGGACTTTGCCGGCTGGCAGGAGATCCCGGCGCAATATGCCGACCGGCCGTTCCACGAACATAACCGGCTGATCAAGAGTTCCGTCTTCAACCCGCGGGAGCGGCGCCAATGGGCGAATGCACTCGCCGACCGGCTGGAGGCGGCAAAAGGGCCGACCCATTTCCTGCTGCCCCTTGGCGGCATTGAGGCCTGGGACAGGGAAGGCGAGGAGGCCCACGATCCGGACGGGCTGGCGGCCTTCATCGATGAAGTCAGGACGGTCTTTCCCGGCCGCCGTGTCGATATGAGCGAGGTGTCGGCCCACATCAACGACCAGGCCTTCGCGGATGCAGCGCTTGGCGTTTTCGACAGATGGGTTGACGAGGGGATTGTCGTCCGGGGCGGCTGAGGCCGCCGCGACGGGCTCAAAATGCAAAAAGCGTCGGTCAGAGCGTGTCGCGTTTACCGGAAAACCCTGCATCGCGTTTTGCGGTGAAATCTGTGATTTCAGGTAGCAAAAAACGATTCCGATAAGACGCGATTTGCTCTGGCGGCGCTTTTTATGGTCGTGAGATGGGGCTTTTGCTTGTTGTTGTGATCTGACGTCAGCCCGTGGCAAGCCGTTGCCTGCCACGGGCCTTGGTCATCAGGACCGCGGTTTCAGGTTTTCCGGATCGTAGAGCGGCTGATAGCCGACACCGGCGACCTCGACCGGGTAGGTTTCCGAAAAATACTCGACATTCAGTTTGCGGCCGACCTGGCAGTATTCCTGCGGCAGGTAGGCAAGAGCGATGTTCTTGCCGATGGTCGGGCCGTAGGCAACAGAGGTTGTGTAGGAAATACGGCCCAGGCTGTCGACCAGCGTCTTGCCGGTGTCCGGATCCTGAACCGGCATCGCGCCGACCGGATACCGTTTGACGCCCTTCGCATCGGTGTTTTCAAGCATCACCAGCGTGCAGAGCATGGCCGGCTGCTTGTCGCGCTCCCGATATTCGACGTGCTTTGCCTTGCCGCGGAAATCGGCTTCCTTGACCTTCGGACGGGCGAGATCAGCCTCATAGAGGTTGTACTGGGTCAGGAGGTCGGCGTTCTGCAGGCGCAGGGATTTTTCCATGCGGCGCGAGTTGGCGTAGGTCTCGACACCGACGGCGATGACGCCTGTGGACCGCAGCGCGTCCCAGACGGCCAGGCCGTCTTCGTACTTCATGTGCAGTTCCCAGCCCTGTTCACCGACGTAGGACAGGCGCAGGGCCATTACGGACTTGCCGGCGATCTCGATCTGGCGGATGCCCGCGAAGGGGAAGTTTTCCGGATCGAGCGCTGCCGGGTCGGCAACCACTTTCTTCAGGTTCTCGCGGGCGTTCGGGCCCCAGATGCCGATGGTGGTGTATTGTTCGCTGACATCGGTCACCGTGACGTCAAAGCCTTTGTCCTCGGCGATGCGTTTCACATAGTGGTAGTCGCGCGGGCCGGCGTCTGCGCCGTCGACGATGCGGCAGCGGTCGGCCATGCGGAAGACCGTGAGGTCGGCACGGACATTGCCTTCGTCATCGAGGAAGTGGGTGTAGATACCCTTGCCGATGTTGGCATCGCCGCCGATCTTCGCGGCACACAACCATTCCAGCAGTTCCACGTGGTCCGGGCCTTCGACGTCGAACATGTAGAAGTGCGACAGGTTGATGATGCCGCAGTTTTCGCTGAGTTCGAGCTGTTCGGCGTTGGAGACCCGCCAGAAATGGCGGTTGTCCCATTCGTTTTCACGAACCGGAACCCGGTCGCCGTATTTTTCCAGCAGGTGCTCGTTGGCGGCATAGCCATGCGCGCGTTCCCAGCCGCCCAGTTCCATGAAGTAGCCGCCGAGTTCGACCTCACGGTCGTAGAACGGAGACCGCTTGACGCTGCGGCTCGTCAGATAGGGCTCACGCGGATGGATCGCCGGGAAATAGATCTTCTGCGCGGCTTCGTAGCAGCGGTCCTCGATGTATTTCTCGGTCAGCTGATGGGAATAGAAGCGCGAATAGTCGATGGACGCGTGGTCGATTTCGGTCCGCCCATCGGTGATCCAGTCAGCCAGCAGCTTGCCGTAGCCCGGTCCGTCCTTGACCCAGATGGCAACGCAGTACCAAAGGCCGCGCACTTTCTGGCTTTCGCCGCAGGACGGGCCGCCGGCGGCGGAGACCTGCAAGAGGCCGTTGAAGGAATGGCCTTCATTGTAGCCGATTTCGCCCAGGATCGGCGTCAGTTCCATGGCACGCTCGAGCGGCTCCATGACCTGTTCCATTTCCAGGTCGCGCTGGGAAGGAGACAGGCGAGCCTGATCCTTTTCCAGGAGATCTCGCGGGTGGCACATGCGCGGGTGGGTCGGTTCGTAGTACCCCCACTCGATCTGGCCGCCTTCTGCGGTCTTTGGATCGCCCGTGTCACGCATGTAGGCCGAGTTGCCCTGGTCGCGCAGCAGCGGATAGCCGATGTCCTTGCCGGTGCCCTCGAATTCGTTGTACGGACCGAAGAAGGTCAGCGGGTGGTCGACCGGCATCACCGGCAGGTCTTCGCCGACCATTTCGGCAATCAGGCGGCCCCAGAGACCGGCGCAGACGATGACATGATCGGCCATGATCGTGCCGCGATGGGTCTTCACGCCCTTGATATGGCCGTCCTCGACGATGAGGGATTGGGCCGGGGTGTTGGCAAAGGCTTTCAGCTTGCCGGATTTCTCGCCTTCATCGACCAGCTTGCCGGCAACGGTCTGCGAGCGTGGAATGACAAGGCCTGCATCCGGATCCCACATGCCGCCCTGGACCATGTCCTCCTCGATCAGCGGGAATTTTTCCTTGATCTCGGCCGGTGTCACCAGGCGCACGTTGGTGCCGAAGGCCTTGCCAGAAGTGACCTTGCGCTTGATTTCCTCCATCCAGGTGTCGTCGCCGGTACGCGCGACTTCCAGACCGCCGACGCGGGCGTAGTGGCCCATCTTGTCGAAGAAATCGATGGAATACTGAGTGGTCCAGACGGACAGATAGTCGTGGCTGGTGGTGTAGCAGAAGTCGGACGCGTGAGCCGTCGAGCCGATGTCGGTCGGGATGCCGGACTTGTCGATGCCGACAATGTCCGTCCAGCCGCGTTCGATGAGGTGATGGGCGATCGACGCTCCGACAATACCGCCGAGGCCGACGATGACGATCTGTGCCTTGTCAGGAAACGCTGACATGTCTCATTCCTTTTTCATCGACCGAACGCAATCGGTCTGCTTCCGGTCCGTGCGCCTGCACCGGATCTCCGTTTTGTGGCGGCAGTATCGCGACTGATCGAAAGGCAAAATAGCGTAATTGCGTCATGGGGCATTATCGCCACGACACGCCGGCTCAAATCACGGTTTCACCAGGAGGGGGAACGGCCGGACAAAACGCCTGCCTGCGCGTCGTCCGGCATGGATTTCCGGGCAAGGCAATTTGCCGCTTGGCCGTACCGGAGCCACCAGAGAGGACCAGCCGGTCATTGCCTTGCCTTTCAGAAGGAAAAGACTTCGAAGGGGCATGGTTTTCCATAAAGGTAACCCTGCCCGATTGTGCATCCGAGAGATGCCAGCGCCTGTTCCTGTTCGGGCGTTTCGATGCCTTCGGCGACGCATTGCAGGTCCAGCGCCTTGGTGGTCGACAAAATGATTGCCGCCATGCTGTGCCGGGCGTTGTCCGCGGTCAGATCGCCGACAAAACTGCGGTCAATTTTCAGAACATCAACGGGCAGGGCCTGGAGCTGGGACAACGAGGAATAGCCGGTTCCGAAATCATCGAGCGCGATGGTGCTGCCCGCCTCGCGCAACATCTGAAGCTGCGAGATCGCGGTGCTCTGGTTCTTCATGGCTATTCCCTCGGTCACTTCGAATTCGAAGGTCTCCACAGGCATGCCTGCCTTCTCGATCGTTCGCAAAAGCTTCCTGGCAAATCCAGGCAGGTTGAGGTCGTACATGGACAGGTTGATCGAGATCTTGAACCCTTTTTCTCGCGGCGTTTCCTTGAGCCATTCAGCCGATTTCTGAAGCACGATCTCGGTCAGGGCGGCAGTCGCGCCGATTGATTCCGAGATGGGGATGAATTCCCCCGGCATGATCAGTTCGTCGCCATACTGCCAGCGGACGAGGGCTTCCGCACCAATGCAGGTCTTGCTTTCGAGGTCGATCTTGGGCTGCATGTAGACGAGGATGCCGTCATGCTGTTCGACAGCTTTTTTCAAAGCGCCCTTCAGGACGTTCCTTCGTTCGATATCGGACCTTAGTTTCTGATCGTAGTGGGTGACCTTGCCGACGCCAGCAGCCCGTTCATGAAGCAAGGCGGCCACCGCCTCACGAAGGATTTCGAGCGGGAAGGTTTCGCTCTTGTCGAGGTTCCGGAACAGCATCCGGCAACAGGGAGCGATTTCCATCCCTTCGATCATGTAGCTTTGTTGGAGGAATGCCTGGATATCTTCACTGGAGAGCTGATCTGGATCGCCCAGAATGGCAAGGGTGCCATCCCCAACCCGGGCGACGATTTCCAGCCCCTTGAGTCGCGACAGTGCGGCATGCATCTGCCGCAGGCACTCCAGTGCCAGGTGCAGGCCATGATCGGCGATCAATTCGTCGAAGCGGTCGATCTGGATCAGTCCCAGGCTCAAAGGCCTTTTCGTGTGTTTCAGGCAGGCTTCGAAGGACCGGTAGAAGGCGTTGAGATTTGGAACCTGAAGCGTGGTGTCGAGAAAGGCCAGTTCGTCCAGACGTTCGACAAGCGAGATGTTGTCGAAGGCAATCTTGATGTTTCCGCAGTAGAGTTTCACCAGCGCCATTTCGGTTTCCGTGACCGGAACGTCAAGCTCGATCACCGCGGCGAGCTTGCGGTGCGACCTGTTGCTGATCGTGAGGAACAGGTAGTTTCCGGACAGCACAGGCTCTTCCAGGTCGGGAAGCGAGCTCAGGATCTTGACGATCTCCTGTTCGGGAACGTCGCTGACGCGCCGGCCGGTAAAATGCAGGAACCGGCCTGCGGCGCAAACCACCTCACTTTCAAGAACGCAGCTTTCGCTTCGCCGGACGCAGACGAGGCCCTTCGGGCTGGAGTTCACCAGCGCGGCGACCTGGAGCAAGATGCCCCAGGCGAACATTTCCAGATTGGTCGGCCTGAACAGTTCCCGGGCGCTCTTGATGATCATTTCCAGGCCTTTGCGGCTTGAATTGATCGCGTGATATTGATTGTAGATGCGCAGGCAGGAGGTGACGACCGTGATCAGACGGGTACGGTTCAGTTCCGTCTTGGTGCGATAGTCGTCGATCTCGTATCGGGCAATAACGGAAAGCTCGGGCGCTAAGCCTGGCTGCCCGGTTCGCAGGACGATGCGCATCTCCTCGAGACCGGCTTTCCGAATATCGTGGATCAGATCCAGGCCGGCTGTCTGAGTTTCCATGACCACATCTATGATCGCCACCGCAACATCTCTGAACTCGGCCATTCTGGCGCGCGCTTCAGATGCGGAATAGACATGTATCAACTGGATCGGACGACCGAAAAAGGTTTCTTCCTTCAACGCATAGAAGGTTGCCTCATGCACGTCCCGGTCGTCGTCAATGACGAGGATCTTCCAGGGTTTTGCAGCGTGGCGCGAGTGGACTGAGGAGCAATCCTCCACCACTTCGACCAGAAGGCTGTCAGGCTGCTTGCTGAGGTTGGGCATCTACTTTTTCCTGTGCGTAGTCTGTCGCGCCATCTGGGGAGACTCTCGGGAAACGGATTGTCAGCGTCGCGCCACCGCCCTGCGCATTGGAGGCCGAGACTGTTCCTCCCAGAACGGATTCGACGATATTGCGAACGATACTCAAGCCGAGTCCGTTGCCGCCGGAAGCGAGCTTGGTGGTGAAGAATCGTTCGAACACCTGCTGTCTCAGATCTTCAGGAATGCCGTGGCCGTTGTCGGCAACAACAAGCTCGATCTCGTCACTGCCGGCGGCCTTGCCGGTGATCGTGATCTGGCCTGACTGGTCGTCGCCAAAGGCATGCATCTGTGCATTGGTGATGAGATTGATGAGCACCTGTGCCAAGGCGCCCGGAAAGGAAACGAGCGTGAGGCCGGGGTCTATCTTCCGGACGATGACGATCTTCTTGCCGCGAATTTGCGGCGAGATGCTTGCCAGAACGTCCTGAACACAGTCGCTGAGTTCGAATTTGCGCCGCCGTTCACTGGTCTGATCCATGGCCATCTGCTTGAAGTGGCCGATGAGATCGGCAGCCCTTTCGAGGTTGCGCAGCAGAATTGTCATGCCGAAACCGAGATCTCTTTCAAAGACCTCCAAATCGGACCGGAGGATCTTGCCGGACTTGATCATCTCCAGAAATTCCTGGAAGCGGCTGGAGAGTGTGCTGCCAACCAGGACAGCGCTGCCGATCGGAGTGTTCAGTTCGTGGGCTATCCCGGCCACGAGGCTACCAAGGCTTGCCAGGCGTTCCCGGCGGATCATTTCCGCCTGTGCTGCCTCCTTGCCTTGCATCGCAAGGTGACGTGCTTCGGCTGCCCGCGCCCAGCCGAAGCAGATCACGGCGAGAGCAGCCATCAGCACTGCCGTGAGCAGTGCGGATGCGACGTTCCAGCTCCCTGGAATTGTCGGCGACGGGAGTTCGGAGAAAGCGACCAGGGCAACATTCCCGCTCGACGGGGATATGTGCTCGGTCAGGTAAGGCGCAAAACTTCCTCTCAAGATCGTGCGGAAAACGTAATGGACGCCGTCCTGATCAAATTCGCCGTCGCCGTGCTGCGTGATCCACGACCAGAGCCGTGGGTTTTCCGTGCCCAAACGGGTTTCCCGTCCGAACATGAAGCCCCAAAGTTCGGTTTCAGGAGCCCCCAGCAGCCAGTATCCATCCCTGTTTGCCAGTTGAATCGGGCTCGCTGTGTCCGCTTGCGTATGGATCACATTGTTCAGCCATCTTTCCGCGTTGATATTCATGATGAGAACGCTGCGCTTGCCATTCCCCTCAGCCCGAAGAGGGGTCGCCAGACGCAGCACCGGCCGCCAGGGTCTTTCGATCTTTCCGTTTTCTACGTTCAGGTCGATAGGGGAAAAATAGATTTGCCCCGTCTTCAGCTTCAAAGCCTCGGTGAAATAGTATCTGCCAGATTTCTTCTGCAGTTTTTCTTGCGGAACTTCATGCGCGAGCCCGTTTTTCCGGTTGACTCGAATGATTTCCTTGCCTTCGCCGCTGATGATACGAAGTTGTGTGATGGAAGATTTGTGTTCCGTAAAGGACATGAACCCCCGCAAGGTGGGTTGATACATGTCCTCATTTCCGAGGGCGAAATCGAGCAGCCTGTCGTCGTGAGACAGAATGTGAAGATCCGTCGCGAATGCCGACAGTTCGGATTGGATGATGGTTTCCGCGCGCTCCAATGCGGCCAGTATTGACGCCCGGCGCTCCTCGAAGTTCGACGTCTCCGACACGTAAAAGGAGGTCTGGAGAATGACAAACAGGAGCGCAGCGGCAAGCAGAAACCTGGTTAGGAAGAACCTGGTTCTGTTGAATTTGACCAAGGTGTAGGCCATGGAGCTGTTGAAATATCTCCGTGTTTCCCAAGCTTCAGTTGCTCCAATCTTCTGTTAAATCGACAAAGAAGTTATTAATTTCACAGAATAAAACGGATTAACAAATAGTATTTCTTTATTGTTATTCGTGAATATTTCCATCGTGTTTTTTAACTATGGTAATTCTTTCAGATATGATCCGGGAGGACTGATAGAGTGTCCTGAGCCCGTTTGTTGTTCAAAATTCTGGACCTTGGCTGCAAGGTGAAAAGTGGCAATCAGTTTCAGTTTTTGGGAAGGGGCAACCCGCCGCAGGTTGTCCGCCGGACGTCATCTGGATGTCGGCGAAGATCACCGGTTTTGCGTTCGGAAGGGGAGGCTTTGCGCCGGGAAGCTATCCGCCTAGACGCGGCTCCAGTGCGGGCCTGGCGTGTGCCTGCTGGTGGCTGACCCTGTTTTGATTGGCCCTGTTCTGATTGGCCCGTGAGCCGTATGCGGCTGTGCCGACCGGCTCGACAGCTTGGTCAGCAGCGCCTGAAGACGCAGGACGCAGCCAGACAGTTCATATCTTGAAACAACGGTGCGGCGAGCCGCCCGGCGCATGGCTTGCCGGTCTGCCGGCGCCTGCAACGCCGAGCAAACCTCCGCCGCGATGGCTCCGGTATCCCAGAAATCGACCAGTCTGCCGTTGACGCCGTCGCGGACCACCTCCTGGACGGGAGCGGTTTTGGAAGCGATGACCGGTGCTTCGCACGCCATGGCTTCCAGGAACGACCACGAGAGGACGAACGGGTAGGTCAGATAAACATGGGCCGCCGACACCTGAAACAGAGACAGGAGATCCTTGTGCGGGATCTGGCCCAGAAAGTGGATCCGGTCCGGCGGCAGCCCGGTTTCCTGAAGGAGCCTTGCGCGCCAGGTCTCGCCGCGCGACGGAGCGCGGCCGTAGCTGACACCGTCACCGCCGGCAACGACGAAAGTGGCGTCCGGGTTGTTGCGCGCAACCTGGGCTGCGGCCTCCATGAATTGCGGAAAGCCGCGGTAGGGCTCCAGGTCCCGCGCCGCGAAGGTCACCACGGGATCGCCCGCACTCAGGTATCTGCCGTCGGACAGACGGAAACCGGCCATTGCATCAGGGCGGGCACGGGTCGTGTCGATGCCTTCGTGCTGAACGATGATTTTTGACTGATATTCGGCGGGATAACGGCTTCTTTGCCAGGCGGTCGGGCTGATGCCTGCATCGAGCTGCTCCAGGGTGGAGAGCTGAATGGCATTGCGCAGCCTCATGATCTGGCGTTGCTGCAGTGTCGTCTCGTCGGATGGAGCAAAGCCGGCATCGCCCCCCTGGGGTTGGAAATAATATTCGCAGAATCCGATCGCGGGCACGTCCGGCAAGGCATCCTTGACGAACATCATGCCACCCCAACCGATATGTCCCATAACCATGTCGGGCTTGCGCCCGGCCAGGCTCAGGCGGTGAAGGATGTCGGCGACTTTGCGGCCTGCCTCGATATAGGGCACCGAAGGCCGTCCGCCTGCGCCACCCGCCTGATGATGGCTGGCCTGATAGCGAAGCACGCGCAGGCCTGGCACCGGCCGGTCCAGGGTTTCGCAAATGAGCGTGGCGGTCCAGCCATCGGCGATCAGGCGCCGTGCAAGATGAACGAACTGACCGGGGCCATGCCGGTGCACGAACACGATATGCATGCGCCTACCCTTCGCTCAAAAACGGGAGCCGTCCAGACGCAAGGGAGATTGTTGAAGGTCCGTCGCCCAAAGAACCTCCAGCTTGCGCAGTAAAGCGAATGTATCCTCAAGAGCCCTCAGGTCCTTTTCGGAGCGGACGATCTGGTTCTGATTGACCTCGTCGGCAGCCTTGATGGCCCTGCAAAGCATCTTGCCCTTGTCCGTGAGCCGGATGCGTGCGGATCGCCGGTCCCGCGCCGAGGCTGTCCGGTCGACATAGCCTGACTGGACAAGTTGCTTGAGGCTGTAGGATGCGTTCGACCCAAGGTAGTGGCCGCGGTCCATCAGGTCTCTCACCGACAGATCGTCGTCGCCGATGGTGAACAGCAGCATGGCGTGGGCGGGGGAGATGTCGTCCGCACCGATCCGGATCAGGTCGACGCGCAGGCGATCCAGATAGCGGCGGTACATTCTTTCGATGACCCTGACGAGTTCGAAATGGTTCGCCTGAGAGGCCGGGTCCGTGCTTCTTTCTCTTTCTCCGTATCCTGAATGATTGAGAGTTTCTTCAACCATAGGTTCAACCCGTGATACGTGCCCGTTCATTTCACTTGCTACGTCTTCCAAGACTTTGTGCATTTGCCCCAAACTCCCACCTAATTTCGAACTAAATTCGAAATAATCTCATCGCTGTTCTGCTCCCTTTTTATGCATATTGATGCATTCATTAGTTTTGTTTTTTCATTTCTTCTCTTCGTCAATCGAATGCCATAATTAAAGTCACTAGATACCCCAAGTTAGTCTATAAGCTTTCGTCATTCCTATGGAAAAGATGTGTCGTTTTCTGGGCAAATTCGCTTTTTTTCGCACGTGCGAACACACTCATCGGTTGAGGATTCGGAGAATCTTGAATGATTGACAAGACAACACCGGATGCAATCGATCCGTTCCGCCTCATCCGGGAGGCGCGTGTCACCTTTGCAACCGGTCTCGCCGCGGCGGCGGCCCTGAGCGGCTTTATCACGCTGCTGCAGATGATCGTGCCGCTGTTCATGCTGCAGGTGCATGATCGGGTTCTGAACAGCCAGAGCCTCGATACCCTGACAATGTTGCTGATCATTGCCTGTGGCGGGCTGATCCTGTTTGCGATTCTGGAATACATCCGCAGTCAGATCTTTCAGGTGATGGGGAGCGAACTGGTTCGGCGCCTCAACCTGACGGCAATCGAGGCGGGGGTGAAGTCGTCACTGGAAAAGGGTGGCGGTATGGCGTCCGAAGTGCTGCGGGATCTGAACGACCTGCGCACCTTCGTCACCAGCAATGCCATCAGCGCACCGCTCGAGGCCATGTGGGTGCCGTTGTTCCTGCTCGTGCTGTTCGCCCTGCATCCGCTCTACGGGCTGCTGGCGGTTGTTTCCGCGATCACCCTGATCGGCCTCAATCTCTTGTCCGACATGCTGACGCGGTCGCTCCTGAAGGAAGCGAGCAACGCCAACATTCAGAATGTCGCCACGATTGCCTCCACGCTTCGCCATGCCGAGACCATCGAGGCAATGGGATTGATGCCGGCACTGACACGCCGGTGGCGCAAGGGGCAATTGCACGCCACGGAGCTGATGGCCATGGGGAGCCGGCGCGGCAAGGCGATCCATGCAATGACTCGAAGCCTCCGGTTCGGCATGCAGATCGCGGTTCTGGCGCTTGGCGCCGACCTCGTCATCAAGGGAGAGGTGACCGCCGGCACGATGATTGCCGCCAGCATTCTGACGGGGCGCCTGCTGACCCCCTTCGATAATCTGACCGAGAACTGGCGCCAGTGGGTGTTCGCCTCAACGGCCTGGGGCCGGGTGCGCGAGGTTCTGGAGAACCATTCGTCCATTCGCCAGACCGTACCGACCCCGCCCAGCCAGGGGACGCTCAAGGTGGACAAGCTGGTCTATGCGCCGCCCAATGCGCCGGTGCCGGTCATCAAGGGGATCTCGTTCACGCTCGAACCCGGCGATGTTCTGGGGATTGTCGGACCGTCGGCGGCCGGCAAATCGACGCTTGCCCGCCTGCTTGTGGGCGTTCTTCAGCCAACCACCGGTGGCGTCTTCCTGGATGGGCACAATGTCTATCTCTGGGAGCGGGCGTCCTTCGGGGCGATGGTCGGCTATCTGCCGCAATCGGTTTCACTTCTCGACGGTACGGTCCGCGACAACATCTCGCGCATGTATGACGCCGATCCGCAGATGGTCATCGACGCGGCGCGGTCCGCCGGTGTCCATGAGATGATCGGCCGGATGCCGCTCGGATACGACACTCCCGTCGGTGACAACCGCTACACCCTGTCGGGCGGACAGAAGCAGCGGGTCGCTCTTGCGCGGGCCCTGTTCGGCCGTCCGCGCCTGCTGGTGCTCGACGAACCCAATGCCAATCTGGATACGGAAGGGGAGGTTGCCCTGCTGCGTGCCATTTCTCAGGCGAAGGCGGACGATGCCATCGTCATCGTCATCGCGCACCGGCCCGCGATCATGGAAGCGGCGGACAAGATCCTGGTGCTGGAAGATGGCCGGATCGGCCAGTTCGGCGACCGCACGGATGTCGTCAGCAGCATTTCCAGGTGTCTGCCGGCGCCTGCCGCCCCCCGTGCCTTGCCGGCAAGTGGAGAAGTGGCATGACCAGGCGATCCGAGCGGACAAACCCTCCGACTGCCTCGTCTTCTTCCGGCGCAGCTTCCGTATCCGGGCAGGCGTACTGGATGGCCGCCCTGAAGGCGGACGACAGCCGCCCACCCAGCTTGCGCAAACCGCTGATGGCGGCGGTGCTGACTGTCTCGATCGGGTTCGGCGGATTTCTGCTGTGGGGCTTTACCGCCGATCTCGACAGTGCTGCGGTCGCCACCGGCAAGGTCATTGTCGACAGCAAGCGCAAGACCATCAGCCACCTGGAAGGGGGGATCCTGCGCCGCTTGCTGGTTCAGGAGGGCGATTTCGTCGACGCCGGCCAGCCGCTGGTGGAACTGGATGACACAAGGGCGCGCGCCGAACTGGCGCAGCTTAACGGCAAACGCGTCAGCCTTCTGGCGAGGCTCGCCCGCCTGAGGGCAGAGCGGGATCTGGCGGAGGAGATCGTTTTTCCGGAAGAGATCAGGAGCAGCGATGAACCGCTGATTGCCGAAGTGGTTGCGGCCGAGAAGGGCGTGTTCGAAAAACGCCGCCAGGTCTATGAAGGCAAGATCGCCCTTCAACAGAAAGAGATCGAGCAATATGTCGCCCAGATCGAGGCCAATCAGGCCCAGATCGAGGCCACTGGCCACCGGCGCCAGTTGCTGGAGGAGCGGGTCAGCGCACTCAGCGGTCTGGAGAAAAAAGGGTTCACGTCAAAAGCCATGCTCAGCGAGGTTCAGCTGGAACTGAGCGAGATGATCGGCGATGGAGGCGAATTTGCGGCCCAGAAGGCGCGCGCAGAAAAAGCGCGGCAGGGCGCCGAAGTGGCCCTGTTGCAGGCCGAGCAGGAATGGCAGAGCGATATCGCCGGGGAGATCCTTGAAGCGCAGCTTGAGCTCAATGTCACCAACGAGCAGATCATCTCCTCAAAGGATGTGCTCGACCGGCTGGTGGTTCATTCTCCCCAGGCGGGTACCGTCTCCAACATCGAGATGAGAACGCCCGGTGGCGTGGTCGAGCCCGGCAAGGCGATCATGGATATCGTCCCGCGCGACGAAAAGATGCTTGTCGAGGTCCGGATGAACCTCAACGATATCGATTCCGTTCGGGTCGGTTCCGAAGCGCGCATCCGGCTGACAGCCTACGACCGGCAGACCACCAGCCCGCTGGGCGGCGAAGTGACCTATGTCGCTGCTGACCAGACAGTCGACCCTCAGACGCAGGCCGCCTATTATATCGTGCGTGCGCAGGTTCTCTCCGGCGAGCTTGAGGGCAAGCCAGCCCTGTCCCTCTATCCGGGCATGCCGGCGGAAGTCTTGATCGTGAGGCGCGCCCGCAAGGCGATGGAGTACCTGCTCGAACCCATCACCGAAAGCCTCGATCGCGCTTTCAGGGAAGATTGACGCGCTTTTTTTGCAGTCAGCCAAATTTTTTTAAGGCGTGGCGTTGGTGGCCAGCCGGCGCCTCGCCGGGCTCGCGGTCGACTCCAGCCCCCGGTGCGCGCGCCTGTAGCTTTTCAAAAAATGCACTTTTAGCGCGAATGTTGCGTTGCAAAACGACCATGTCGTTTGTTTTCTCGGTTTTCCGGTTGAGTGCTGTTTCTCCGCAAACTTCTGCCAGTTTCAAGCCTCTGAAAAAGCGTAGGAATTGGATTTCAATCTATGGGAGATCAGACGGTTTCATCGATTTTATTTTGAATTTCGATATAAAGTGCAAGCAAAGGATTTGTATTTTCGAATTACAATTCAATAAAAAGTAGAATTGTTTTATGTTATTCAAAATATTGCCTTATTTTTTTCACTATTCGTCCCTTTGAAGAGATTAGTAATTGTGTATTGTACTTCTTGCGCTGCAAAAATACGGGGTTTGTGCAGTGCGGTGTGCCGCGGTTCGCGGGGCGTCAATTTAACGAGGCGAACTTCAGGAGTTAGCTACATGGCCACGATTGAAGGCAGTGCTTTCCAGGATTTCCTGCAAGGTACAAATGCTCAGGATTTTATATTCGGACTGGGTTCATCGGACATTCTGCTCGGCAATGAAGGGGACGACTTCCTCTTCGGTGGTCGCGGCAGTGATCTGATCGTCGGTGGAGAGGGTGCCGACAAGCTTTTCGGGCAGGGTGGCGAAGACGTCATTCTGGGTGGTGAAGGCAGCGACACCATCTTCGGTGGTGCCGGTTCCGACTACATCGAAGGCGGTGCAGGCGGCGACATCATTTTCGGCGGCGAAGGAACGGATATCATTGACGGCGGTGCCGGCAACGATCTGATGTTCGGCGGCGGCGATCACGATGTCTTCGTGTTCACAGGCGGTGGCGGCAACGACATCGTCATGGATTTCCAGGTCGGCGATCTGGTGCAGATTTCCACCAACATCAACGATACCGGTGTCTCCTCAGCCGCCGATGTCGCCGCGCGGGCGACACAGGTTGGCAACAACACCGTCATCGATCTCGGCAACGGCGATACCGTCACGCTCAACAACGTCGATGCCGACGATCTTCAGGACAATCCCGACGGCTACATCGTCGTTTCCTGATGATCCCGCACCCGGGCACGCGGCTTTCCGTGTGCCCGGGTACCGGCCTTTGACCGGCCTTTGATCTGGGGGCCGTTTGTAACTCAGGTCGTCAACAGTGATGGACAAAGATGCTCGAGACCCTGGGCAAATACGCCGAGGCGAAGTTTGAGTCGCCGCATTTCTTCCAGCTTACGCCGGAGGTTCTTCTGCTGGTCTGGGACCCGGCCCATCAGGTCAATGCAGCGCCCCGGCTGGTGGAGCAGAACGGTCTGCCCTTCGGCTCCATCGCGAGTGTCAGGCTGGCCCGACTGGATGGCGGGTCTCGTGTGGTGTGGGCTGTTTCCCTGAAGGAAAAAGCCCGGCTCAGCCTGAAGCTGAGCGCTGGCGCGGTCGGGTCGGAGGCAACGCTTGCCGTCGATGCCACGCAGCCAGGCCCTCAAGCCGACGCCTTTGCCATCACCAACGGTCTCAGTCAGGCCGCTTGCGCAGTTTTCGTCACCACTTTCCTGAGCGCCTGGTCCGGCATGTTCCGGCTGGGGCGGTCCCGCAGCTTCGTCAATTTCGCACGGGACCTGCTGCGCTCCGTCAACGATACGCCGCCTGTTGTGGAGGCCGTCGCCAGCATCGGCTCCGTCCGGTTGCTGGAAACCCTCATCAACAGCGACAGCACGGACATCAAGACGGCGGTGCTGATCGGCGATGCCGGTGTGGTGCGCCTCGACAGCGCGGTGTGCAACACCCCTTATAACAGCGGAAAGAGCAGGTTGTTTCTGGGCACCGTCGACATGCCGCAGACACCGGCAAATGCTTTCCTGGTGCTGTCCGGAAACTGGGGGCTGGCGATCCGCAGGCTGGCAACGGACAACGTGAAGCGCACGGTGGGCCTTTGGTGGGCCGCCAATTCCCGCAAGTTGCCGGAGGTCCGCGACTATCTGGTGGCGGACGTAGGCACGAAGTCCGATGCGGCCCGCGCGGCCATTCGCGACCTGCAGATGAATGATCCCTTGCCCGCGCGGCGGCACGGTACGCTGTCGGAAACAGGTTCCTTCTGCGCGGTGGAGACGGCTGTTGCCTGCGAAGCCGGTGTCCTGGTCGGTGGCTGGTTGCGCGATCCCGGCCATGTCTACCAGGGCATCGATATTCTCGCCGGCAGTTCCGCGCCGGTTCCGCTCAAGCTGCATACCTTCGACGGCGTTCTGCCGGAAACGCAGGGTGGCTACGCCATCCGGCGCTTTGTCGCGTTTGCGCCGGTCGGCAGGGCGCTGCAGCACAATCTGCAGCCCAGGTTCGAGGTCCGCCTGGCATCGGGCGAACGGGAAGCACTTGTGCCCCCGCCGCAGCCGGGTGACGTTCCCGGCATAAGGGCAAAGGCGCTCTCAGTGGTGACGCCGCGCCATGCGAGCGACGATGTTCTCTCTGGCTGCCTGTCGCATGTTCTGGCCGATATTCAGTCGCGCTTCCGACAGTCGGTCGGCGCACCGTCCGAAGTCCGGTTCGGCAAACCGCTGGCCGAGCCCACGGTGTCCATCGTGATCCCGCTCTACAAGGTGTTCGAGTTCATCAAGGCGCAGCTCGCCGCGTTTTCCGCCGACGCTTGGCTGGCCGGGAATGCCGAGGTGATCTACGTGCTCGATTCTCCCGAGCAGGTGACCCATGTCGAGGATCTGCTGGCCGGGTTCCACCTTCTTTACGGCCTTCCCATTCGCCTCGTCGTCATGGAGCGCAACGGCGGTTACGCGCTCGCGTGCAATGCCGGTGCTGAGGCGGCGCGCGGACGCTATCTGGCGATGATCAATTCCGATGTCGTGCCGGTGGACGCCGGCTGGCTGGAGCAGCTCTGCGCCAGTCTGATGATGGACGAGCAGGTGGCGGCCGTCGGCGGCAAGCTGCTTTATGCAGACAACGCCATTCAGCATGCCGGCCTGAAGTTCATTCAGGACGACAAGGGCCGCTGGTTCAACCATCACTACTTCAAGGGGTTTCCGCGCCAGTTTCCCGAGGCCAGTTCCTCGCGCGAGGTGCCGGGGGTCACCGGTGCGTGCCTGGTGCTGTCGAAGGCTGATTTCGAGGCGGTCAATGGCTTCACGACGGACTTCATCGTCGGTGACTACGAAGACAGCGACCTGTGTCTGAAGCTGCGCAAGCTGAACCGCAAGATCTACTATCTGGGCGACGTCGAACTTTATCATTTCGAGCGCGTCTCCATTCGCAAGAACGAAGACTACACGCGCGGCGTCGCCTCTCAATACAATCGCTGGCTCCACCAATCCCGATGGCAGGACGACATCATTGCCCTTATGGAAGCTGCGGAGCGGCGTGAACAGGGGCTGACAGCATGAATTCGCCGGTTCTCATCAAGGATGCTGCCAGCGTGGTTTCGTCGCCGCTCAACAGCGAGCGTCTTGCCGACCTTCAGAGCCACATCGGCCGTAACCGGTTCCTGCCGGTTCCCCCGAGCGAGGACAACTTCGTCGGCGACGGTGATTATCTTGCCATCGGAACGGAGTTCCTGGGCCATTTTATCGAACTTGGCGGTCTCAACACGCACGAACGGGTGCTAGATGTCGGTTGCGGGATCGGCCGCATGGCCGTGCCGTTGACGCAATATCTCGATCCAGAAGCTGCCAGATATGTAGGCATAGATCCTGCCTCCGCAGGCATTCAGTGGTGCACGCGCAATATCGGGTCGGTCTATCCCAATTTCCGCTTCATGCATCTCGATATCGCCAACGCACTCTACAATCCCGACGGTTATATCCGCGGTACGGAGATCGCCCTGCCGTTTGCCAACGGCTCGTTCGATTTTGCCATCATGACCTCGGTGGTCACGCATCTGCCGTCCGAGGAAATCCTGCCCTATTTCCGCGAAATCTCTCGGCTCATGGAACTGGGGGGCAGGCTGTTCCTGTCCGCCTTCGTGATCGCGCCGGACCGGGGGGCAGGTTTGAGCCCGCGTGTCGAATTCGCCCGGGATGGCGAGGGCCCTGCCTGGTATGGCAATCCGCGAGCACCGCTCGCAGCCGTCGCCTTCGACGACGGTTTCCTCGACAAGGCACTGGAGGTCGCCGGGTTCGAAATCGCCCTGAAGCGGTTCGGACACTGGCGGGGCAGCAACGGGGCTCCGCATTATCAGGACTTTTTCGTTGCCGTGAAAACCTCCCGGGGGGTGTCGTAATGCGGATCCTCGTCTTTGCGCACAATCATCCGGACCTTCACCCGGGCGGCACGGAAACCGTCGCGCTCGAACTGGCCAGGGCCTACCGCAAGGCCGGACACCAGTCGCTGTTCGTCGGCGCGACCAATCACCTGCACCGCGACCCACATCCGGGCACGAGCTTTCAGGCGATCAGCGACAGTGGTGACGAGTTGCTGATGTGGGCGGGTCATTTCGACCGCTTCAACATGAGCCAGATCGACCTGCAAGCCTTCGTGCCGGACATGCGCACGCTCCTGGAAAATTTCCGGCCTGACGTGGTGCATATCCACCACCTGCTGCTGTTCGGCGTCGAGTTGCCGGTTCTTATCCGCAGGGTCTTGCCCGATGTGCGCATCGTGATGACGCTGCACGACTATTACGCCATCTGCGCCAATGACGGCGTCCTGATGAAAACGGCGGACGAGACCTGCGCGGCTCTCGGGCCTGGCGGCTTGTGCAGGTGCCTGCCGGAGGCGACGCCCAACGACATGCGCCTGCGCGAGCGGTTCATCAAGACGCATCTGGAGGCGGTTGACGAGTTCGTGTCTCCAAGTGCGTTTCTGCGCGACGTCTATGTGCGCTGGGGCTTGCCGCCGGAAAAGATCCGGATCATCCGCAATGGCCGGCCGGAGGTGACGCCGGCTGCCGGCCGCGCGGACACCGACACGCCGAAGACCGTGTTCGGCTATTTCGGCAATCTGACCCCCTGGAAGGGTGTCGAGGTGCTGCTGCAGGCGGCAAAGCTGCTGGTGGAAAAGGACATGGATTTCGAACTGCGGGTCCATGGCGGTGCGCCGTTCCAGAACCAGGAATTCGTCAAGCGCATCGACACGCTGTTTGAGGAAACCGCGCCCAGGGTGTCGCGTCTGGGACCTTACAAGCCTGAGGATGTTGCCAGCCTCATGGAGCCCGTCGACTGGGTGGTGGTGCCATCGCTCTGGTGGGAAAACGCACCGCTTGTCATCGCCGAGGCGCAGCAGCACGGGCGGCCGGTGATCGCCAGTGGCATTGGCGGCATGGCCGAGGCCGTCCAGGACGGTGTCGATGGGCTGCATGTGCGCAAGAACGATCCGGTTGGCCTTGCCATTGCCATGGCAACGGCTGCCGGAGACGCCGCGCAGTACCGCAAGCTTGCCGCCAACACCCGCAAACCGCCTTCCGTCGGCGCTGTTGCCGAACAGTATCTGCGCCTTTTTGCCGACAGGCAGAACGCGGCGCGCGAACCAGCAGCCTGAGGAGACCGGTATGAGCGTAACCCCTCTCGAACAGGTGAAACCCGGAACGGACGCAAAGCCGCAGCAAGCCGGTGCGGAAGGCAAGGAACAAGCCGTGACCGCAAGGTTGCAGGGGCGTGTCGATGCGTTCGAAAACGGACGGTTGCTCGGTTGGGCCTGGGATGCATCGAGCCCCAGCGACCGTATGACCATCCACGTCTTCCACGACGGCGAGCGGGTGCTCAGCAAGGTTGCGGAAACCCAGCGCATCGACCTCAAGCGCAACGGCATCGGTGACGGCAATTATGCGTTCGACATCGAGTTGCCTCAGGCGGTTGCCGCTGCGCCCGGCGGCCTGACTGTGGTGGCGGAAACTCCCAAGGGGGAAGCGCAGCTGAAGTTGCCGCGCCCTAGCGCCGAGGAACGCGCAGCGGAAGCGGCCGTTGCGATGCCTCTGGCAGTGGTGATGGAGAAGGTCGACCGCTTGATCGTGGCGCAGCGCCAAAGCGCCATCGGCCAGCGGGATGCGACCGCGGTGTTGCGCGAGACTGTGCAGCGGATCGATGCTCTGGCCTCCAATGAGGGCGAGCTCGGCGAGGCCATGTCCATTCTCAAGAGCGGTCAGGGCGACCTTTCTCAGCGGGTCAAGGAGCTGGAAGTTTTTCTGCTGCGCTTCGATACCACGCTGAAGGGCTTCGATGATCGCCTGAAGGCTCTGGGGGAGCAGAGCCGCAACAATCTCAAGGTTCATATGCTGGTGCTGGCGATCCTTCTCGGGTTTGTCGGCGGCATGCTGTTCGCCGCTGCCGGCGGTCTGTGGAGGTAAGGACCGATGGAGCCTGTCGTCACCCTGGAAGGCGTGAAGAAGCTGCCCGCAGGTGCAGAGCGGCAGGCCTCCGCGTTCAAGGGACAGGGGGCTGTGGTTCCTCAGGTTCCGCTTGACGGTCATTCGGTTCTCCATGTCAGCCTCGACCGCGAAACGCTGTTGATTGCCGGTGTGGGAGAAGCCTTTGCAGGCGGGCTGCCGGCCATCCTCAACGAAGATCCAAAGTTGACGGTGCCTTGCACGGTTTCCGTCTTGCCGGCGGGCAGCCGGCTTTCAGGCAAGAAACGCCCCTTCGTCGCGATCCTTTCGCTCGCCAACAGTCCGGTTTCCCGGCCCGAGCGGGTGACCATTCGAAGCCAGGGCCACGCTTATCCGTTTGGTGTCCGGCAGCAGGCTGCGGATCTGAAGAGCTTCCTGCAGAGCGTCGGTGACCTGACGCCGCAATCGGTGTCCGACATTGTCGACGGCCTGGTCCAGGCACTGCTGCTTGCCGGCGCGGGGCCTCAGGCCATGCAGACGGCCGCGCGGATTGTCGACGCGGTCGCGGGCCGTGACGGTTTCATTGAGGTTCTGGGCGTCTTCGATGCCGGAGACATCTATCTTCAGGGGTGGGCCAAGGGCATGCCGGCAGGCACCAATCGGGTGTTTGTCTTCGACGGGGCGCTGAAGCTTGGAGAGCTGTCGGGAAGTCTGTTCGAGCGCAAGGACACTGGCGGCAAGGCCTATGGTTTTGCCGGTTTGCTGGAGGTCGAGGGCGGGCTCGATGCCGGGCTGCTGCGCAAGGTTTTCTTTCGCGGTCGCGCGGGCTGGAGCGCGGTCGTGGTTCATGAACACAGGACGATGCCGCCGGCCCGGGCTCTTCCCTCCCACATACGGGCCCTGTTGCCGAAGCTCTCCCCCGCGGGTGACGGCAGGGCCCGGCTGGAGCTGGCGGGCCGGCGGTTCGACGGCCGGGAAACGGTTAGCGAGCTCGACGTCCCCGTCAGGGTCGGTATCGATTTCAGCGCTTCGCTGGATCGGGCTGGCGTCCTGTTGTCGGGCTGGCTGCTTAATCCGGAAGACCGGGTCGATGCGGTGCTCTTGCGCTCGGGCTGCAAGAGCTGCCGACTCGACACGCGCTGGACGACGCAGCCACGGCCGGACGTGACCAGTGCCTTTGAAACCCTATCGCCCTTTCTCAGCGGGCCGGACGCCCTTCAGCGGCACGGGTTCCTGGTTCACGTGCCAGCGGAGGAAATGTCGGGTTCCGACGGGACCTATCTGGAGATCGTGCTGAAAGACGGCCGCACCGCCTTTGCGCCGTTGGCACTCGGCAGGGCCTCGCCGCGTTCCGCGCTCCGCCGGCTCTTGTCCGGGCTTGACCCGGCAACCGCCTTCCGTCCCGACTTTCTGGAACGCCATCTCCTGCCGGTCCTCCAGGCAAGCGATGCACCCGATCCCGTAGTCGTCGAAACGATCGACTTCGGGCCTGTTGCGGACGGCGCTGTTTTTGCTCTCGTGATCGGGCTCGACGGAAATTTCGAGACATCGCGCGTGCTGTTGTCCCTGTGTGCTCTCGATCCGGTGCTGCGCGGGGCGCCTGTCGTCCTGGTTGCTTCCCAGGCAGATGCGGTGGAGCAGATTGAGGACTTCAGACAGCTTGCCGGTTTTTATGGTCTCGCCGTCCGCCTGGTGCTGGCGGACCACGTCGAGGACGCGCTCGATGCGCTTCAGGCGGGCGTCGAGGCCTCTCCGTCGGAGACGGTCGTGTGCCTGTCGTCCGGCGTGCTGCCGCGCGCGGCGGGGTGGCTGGAACCCTTGCTCGCCGCGTTTCAGGCCCACGACGAGGCATGCATCGTGGCGCCCACGCTGCTCTACGAAGACGATACCATCAGATGGGGCGGTGCCTGGATCGAGCCGGAAGATGGCCGCCATCTGCTGAAGCAGCATTATCTCGGTTATCCGCGCCGGACCCTTCATGGTGCGGAGGTCAGTCCGGTTGCCGCTGCCCCGTTCGATTGCTGCGTCCTGCCGAAATCGGCTCTCACGGAAGCCGGCGGCTTTTCCCGGAAATATCTCGGCACGGACGAGAAGGGGCTCGATGCCGCCCTGCGGCTGAAGCTATCGGGCATCGGCTCGCTGTGGGTGCCCCAGGTGGAAATGATCCATGCTGAGGACGGCCGCCCGGGCGAGCGGTCCTGGAAGAAGCTGGTTGGCGAACTTGACCGCCGCAGTTTCGAGCGGATCTGGTCTCCGGTTCTTCCCGATCTGGCGGAGGACATCGCATGACGGCTTCTTCTCGGGAAAGAACATCGGCGGGCGGCGACACGCTGCGGGTGCTCGTCATCTCTCACGGCCACCCGTCGCTGTCGCTGGGCGGGGCGGAAGTGGCGTCCTACAATCTTCATCAGGGCCTGAAATCCCTGCCGGGAACGCAATCGTTCTTCCTGGCAAGGGTGGGAGACGGTTACCCCCGGCATGGCCAATCCGCGCTGATGGGCGTGGACGATGCCGACGACGAGCTGCTCTTTCATGCCGACGATTACGACCCGTTTCTTGTCTCCAACCGCAACACCGGAGACCTTTCCAGGGACCTGCGCCGGTTCGTGCGTACCCTGCGTCCGGACGTGGTGCACTTCCATCATTTCATCGGCTTAGGCCTCGAGGCGCTCTATACGGTGCGGGACGCCTTGCCCGATGCGGTCATTCTGGTGACCTTTCACGAGTTTCTGTCCATCTGCCATCATCACGGACAGATGGTCAAAGCAGGTGGCCACAAGCTCTGCGATGCAGCCTCGCCGATTGCCTGCAACGGCTGCTTTCCGGAGATTTCACCGGCCAGCTTCCTGCGCCGCCGACAGTTCATCAAGTCCATGCTGGGTCTTGCCGATGGCTATATTTCGCCCAGCCGTTTCCTGGCCGATCGCTATGTCGCCTGGGGTCTGCCTGCGGACAAGATGACCGTTATCGAAAACGGCCTCAACGTGGGTGAGCCCGCAACGCCGCGCCCACTGGCGGCTGATGGGCGCCGGAACCGTTTCGGGTTCTTCGGCCAGATGACGCCTTACAAAGGCGTGGACGTGCTCCTGGATGCGGTTCAGCGCATTCCCGAAAGCGTCTGGGGAGACGATGCCACGCTGACCATTCATGGCGGAAACCTGGAGCGTCAGCCCGAAGCGTTTCGAAGCCGCATTGCAGAGCTTCTGGAGGCGGCAGGACCGCGCGTGCGGTTCGCCGGCAGCTACCAGAACAAGGACATGCCTTCGCTGATCCGGCAGACCGACTGGGTGATGATGCCGTCGGTGTGGTGGGAGAACTCGCCGGTGATCATCCAGGAAGCGTTCTTCCACGGGCGTCCGGTTATCTGCAGCGGCATCGGCGGGATGGCTGAAAAGGTACGCGACGGCGCCGACGGGCTGCATGCCCGTCCGGCAAGCCCGGAAGACCTGGCCGATCGCATGGCCGAAGCTTTGAGCGATCCCGGTTTGTGGCAGCGTCTGCGGGCGGGAATCCGCCCCCCGAAAACACATCTGGAAAGTGCCGGTGAGCACGTGACCCTTTATCGCGAGGTTCTTGATGGCGGCCTCGCGTCTCGTCCCGGTGCCCTCAAGCAAAGCGCCTGAGAAGACAAAGGAATATGGAATGACACGCGTTCTGGTGATGATACCGTCCGGCGAAGTCTATGATCACAACAATGTCCGCTGGTACAGCCATCAGGACATTCAGCGGAACCTGGACCACTATCACAACATCGGCGATGCCTTCGTTTTCGATTCATCCCTGAAGCTGCTGAAATACGACCGGCTGGAAACCCTGACGATCCGGGAATTCGACCCGGTGGAAGTGGACCGTCTGCGGGATGAATTCGACTATGTCGTTCTGCGCGGCTCCAATTACATTCACGGCGACATGGACTGGGAAATGGCCGAGCAGGTGTTGCGCCGGCTCGGGCTGCCGGTGCTGGCCTTCGGCATCGGAGCCCAGGCGCCGGTGGATGGCAAGCTGGTGCTGTCGGAGGCGACGAAGAACGTCCTGCGCCTGATCGCAGCTTCGACGACATCGGTCGGCGTTCGCGGTGCCTACACCGCCGAGGTGCTGGCAGACATCGGCATTTCCAATACGCGGATCATCGGCTGCCCGACGGCGTTTCGCCACAACGATCCGGGCCTCAGGATCACGCTGCCCGAGATCGACCGGATCAAGAAAGTCGGCCTGACCGTGCGGCGCGAAGTGTCGCCTGCCTATGCCAAGGATATCCGGCAGTATCTCACGTTTCACCGCGACCTGATCAAGTCGGTCGCGGCGCGCTTCGATACGGTTCTGATGGCGCAGGGGGAGCTTGAGGAAAAGAAGATGGTGCTCGGAACGCCCGGGCAAAAGGACCAGGCGATTGCATCGCTGCGGGAAAACGCCTGGGTTGGCGAGTGGTATCTGGATGACGACATCGAGTGCCTCTACCGGAACGCCATGTTCTATTCGGACGTGGTTGCCGACTACGACGCCTGCGTCAAAGCCTGCGACCTGGTGCTCGGCTATCGCCTGCACGGCAATCTGATGGCTTTGGCCAACGGGGTGCCGGCGCTTTACTTCACCTATGACAGCCGCACGCGCGAATTTGCCGAGACCTTCCGGATTCCGAGTTTCGATGTCTTCAGCGAGAAGGTGTTCCGCCTGAGCGACTACTGGGATCAAGGCCTCTTCGACCGGTTCAACCGGGCGTATGAGGCCACCTATTACGCCATGAGCGACTTCCTTAGCGAAAACGGCGTGCCGCATGTAATGCAGGAGCGTATGCCAGCTCAGCAGCGGAGAGTGGTTGCTCTTGTGTGATTTTCCAATGAAATCATTTCGAATATCGAAGTATATTACTTGTATAATTAACGTAAAATATCATTATTTACGCAGTCATAGTTATATTGTAGGCGGAAAATAGATAAATGTATTTACATAATTCTTTGTGCGCCGCATTATTGTCATAATAAAACGCAAATAATGTGCATGTATATTAATTAGGCAGGCGGACTCCGGCAGGGAGACGCTTCACAGTTCAGATGGGGGCTTGCATGACAGTCGTGGCCACACAAGACACGTTTCCCGTTCACAACGCTGCGCGCGAGATGGTGTTGCTGAAAGAGATGACGTTGATCGTCGTCGGCGTTTCAAGGCAGGACATTCCAGGATCGTTGCTCGAGGCGGTCAAGACGGTCTGGTTTGAAGGCGTCGAGGACGATTTCGCCCTGTTTTCCGACGAGAGCGCCGGTCGCTACCAGGTGTCGGAAGCCCCCCTTCTGCCGCTGGCCGTGATCGTGGATCCGGCCGCCACAGAGGCCAAGGACGAGCTTTTGAAGTGGCTGCAGCAGCGCGGTGCCGCTCAGTTGCCGCCGGTCATCGGCTGGGGCCGGGGTGGTGAAGTGGAGGCGGTGTCCTCAATGGTCGGGCTGGTGGCCGACCACGTGAAGTCGGGAGCGCGGCGCCTGGTTCTGTCCAGCAAGGAGCTGAAGACGCTGCGCAGCCTGAACGACGATTTGCAGAACCGGTTCGCCGCTCTTGAGGCATTTCTCAACCGGCATGGTCTGCAGCCGCTGGATCTCCTGTTCAGCAACGAACCGGCGGAAAATCCGCTCAATCCGAATGTGCTGGCAAGTGCGTCCATCGACGGTGTCAGCCAGATCCTGCCGGTGCCGAGTTCCGGTGTCAGCGGCGTGGCGGTGCATGTGGAACAGACCGGCAGCCGCCCCGACATCAAGCTGCGCGCCCAGTTGATGACGCTGGAGGACCAGAGGATCGTCGATACCTGGCATTTCTCCAGCGGCGATCTTTCCACCGGCTGGAACATCTTCGGCCTGTCGCGCTCGACGGCGGGTCTGCGCAGAACGCTGGAATTCCGTCTGCAGGTTGAAGAGACGGAAGACGAAGTGCCGCTACTGTCCGTGGGTGGCCTGCAGCCGGTCGAGATGTTCCAGGTGCGGGACGCGGCCAATGGCTTGCCGGTTCTCAAGAACAGTCTTGCGCTTCAGGTCTGGGGCGGCATTCCTGGCGTTTCCATGCCGCCGCATGCCAATTACATTCCGGCGCAGTCTCAGCAGGTGAACCAGGACGAAGGCTTCCGCGACATGCCGATTGCCCCCGGCATCCTGGAGCATGCGAGCCTTGCCAATTCCGACGAGGTGTCCTTCGATTTCGAAGCCATCATGCCGTTGCCGACGGAACGGGCCATCGGCTGTCATCCGCCTGCGGAAGGCATGACAATCGGACAACTGCCGGCGGCCTGTCCGCCGCAGGTGATCCGTATGTCGGCCAAAGCGTTCATCGACAACAGCCGGGCGGCCGACATCGATTTCGCCATTGTGGTTGCCAAGGATCTTGGCGCAGCCAAGGCGCTCTTCAAAGGCGAGCGGGAACCGGCGGTTGGCGAAGCGTTCTCTGGCTGGAAGACCGTCAGCTTCGGCGAGACGGCGCATCTGAGTGCCTTTGCCGGCGAGCGGATCGGGGTCTGGCAGAACGTCTATTTCGCCACCCGGATGAGCGAAGCGACCGGCAATGATTTTGCCTGGGCGAAATTTGCCAATTTCCGCGCCGTCGTGAGCGGGTAGGTGGGCATGCTCCAGCACACTGGCTCAAGACCGGGCCTGCCGAATGTGCGCTACGCACAGTTCGGCGGTTCCGGCATGCCATCGGCCACGGTTGCCATCGTCATTCCGGTCTACAAGCACTCGGTCCTTCTGACCGAGGCCATTGATGCGGCGCTGGCCCAGCAGGCCCCGTTCAATATCGCGGTTGTCATCGTTGACGACGGCTGCCCCTTT
Source organism: Roseibium aggregatum IAM 12614 (assembly GCF_000168975.1). Taxonomy (GTDB): domain Bacteria; phylum Pseudomonadota; class Alphaproteobacteria; order Rhizobiales; family Stappiaceae; genus Roseibium; species Roseibium aggregatum. The sequence continues at coordinate 30,136 of NZ_AAUW01000029.1, read as the reverse complement.
CCCGAGACGGCGCAGACCGGCCGTGCCTATGCGCTTGCCTATGACAATGTCTATTACCTCAGGAAAGCCAACGGCGGGCTGAGTTCGGCGCGCAACTACGGCATCGACTTTGCCCTGCGCAGCTTCTCCGATCTGGAGGCGGTCTACTTCCTGGATGCCGACAACCGGATCACACCGTCGGCGATCCGGGTGCTGCTGGACTTCATGCGGTCCAGCGACGGCGTGGATTGGGTCTATCCCAATATCGACAAGTTCGGGATCGAATGGAACGGCAACTACACGGCGGACTATTCGCGCCTTCTGCACGTGACTTTCGACAATATCTGCGAGGCCGGCAGCCTGGTCTCCAGATCCCTCCTCGACGCCGGGGTTCGTTTCGACGAGAGCATGAAGTCCGGCTTCGAGGATTGGGATTTCTGGCTGCAGGCGATCTCTCATGGCTTCAAGGGATCGAACTATCCCTTCTTCGGCTTCGAGTACCGCCAGCGCGCCGAAAGCATGTTGCGGGATTCCAACCGCACCCGGGACAGCATCCTTGGCTACATCAAGGACAAGCACAAGAAGCTGTTCTCCACCGAGACGCTGCTTGGCTGGGAGCACGAGGAAGCGCCGCGGTTCGTCGCTTTCGGAGCGGACACCTATCTGGTCGACCTCTTCACGGACCCGGCGGTTGCGCACAAGAAACGCAGCATCGAAGAGTTCGTGAAGACCTTCTGGGCAGCGCAAGCCGAACCGGAAACCTATGGCGTGCCGCCGTTCTGGCTGTGGATGTCGCCTGCACACAGGGATGCACTGAAAAGCTGCGGTCTGCTGCACAACGTTTTGTGGCTGACCGAGCGCCTGTCGGCGTCCCATCACTTTGTCGCGCTCCGGTTCGAAAGCGACAAGGACCGGCTCGCGATCGAGGTGAATAAACTGGGCGAAGGCAAGGAACTTGCCAAGAAGCCGCTTGGATGGATGTGCTCCCTCGACATCATGAAGCAATGCGTCGAGGACAAGTCCGACGACTGGATCCGGACTTTGCGCGGCGCCAACCCGGCACCCAAGATTGCCGAAGTCGTCGTGCGCGGGCCGTTCTCGGCGGAAGACATTCAGGGCACGGCCCTGTCCGCCACTAACAGCCTGCTGGCGACGCTGGGGGCCTTGCGCGAATCCGGTTACCGGCATGGACCCGGTAAACGCTGGATCTGGCGGTCGGCCTATTTCCCGGACCGCAGCAAGTATTTCGAGCTGCTGCGCCACAGTGCGGGGGCATCGCCGGTCATGCCGCGTCTCGGCCGGGAGGGGGCGCCGCTCAGGGTCGGTCTGCTGTTGCCGATCGCGACGTTCGGCGGGGTTGAGAAGGTTGCCTATGCGGCCGCACGGGTTCTGAAAAAGGCCGGCTGCGAAGTCCATCTCTATGTGTTCGGCAAGCCTGTCTACAACCACATTGCCGACAACGACGGGGTGTTCGACACCATCAACTTTCTGGCCGACGACTATCCTTTGTGGGGTGGTCCCAACATGTTCTCGGGCCATGAGTTGCTGATGGGGCATGACGAAAACGCGCGGGCCGAAGAGGTTCTCGGGTTCCTGTCCGGTCTCGACGTGGTGATCAACAACCAGCTTGCCCCGGCCAACGCCATTTTCGGTGAGCTGCGTCGGCGCGGGGTCAAGGTCGTCAACTATGTGCATGTGCTGGACAGTTCAGAACTCGGCCGTCCGGCAGGTCACCCTTATCTGACGCTCGCCTATGAGCACATCTACGACAGCGTGCTGACCTGCTCGCGGGATATGGCCGAATGGCTGCACGGCATGGGCGTGCCGGTTGCCAAGCTGCTTCACATCCCGAATGCCGCCGGTTACCCGATGGCCGCGGAAGAGGTCAAACGCCTGGCGAATAACCGCCAGCAGGACCGCGATGGCCGCTTGCGGGCGGTGTTCCTGGGCCGGCTGGACAGGCAGAAAGGCATTGAGCGGATCTTTGCCGCAGCGCGCGCCCTGAAACGCAAGGGTGTCGACATCGACTGGCGCATCGTCGGATCGGACGTCATGGACACCGGGGCAGGCGGCTCCTGGAAGGAGCGGTTCGCCGAACTCGGTATCCGGGTCGATCCGCCGATCTATGACAGCCGCCGGCTCAGCCGCTTGCTGGCCTGGGCGGATGCCTTCGTGCTGCCATCAAGATGGGAAGGCGCTCCGCTCACGATCATCGAGGCGCAACGTCTCGGCTGCGTGCCGGTTGCCACCGATGTCGGGGCCGTGGGCGAGCTGATCGAGAACAAGGTCGACGGGTTGCTGCTGCGCTCCACCGATGACGGCGTGGTGACCCACGACCTGATCACTGCTCTGGAGACATTGGCAAAGTCGGAAAGGCTGCTTCGGTCCCTTTCGGCAAATGCCGCGCAGCACAGTGCCGAGCGCAGTTGGGACAAGAGCCTGCAGCCGTTCCTGAGACAGTTGCACAACTGGTTCCCGGACCGTCTGCAAAGCATCCGCCGGACCAAGGCGCCGGTCGCGCAGATTTCCAGTTCATCCGAAACGCCGGGCAGGCGCGGAAAAGCTGACGGGGCGCCGCTCTTTCAGCAACGGGGACGGCAGACGTCCGTCCGGTAATCGAAGGGCCTGAGCCCACATTTTTGAAAGGTGCAGTTCACATGAAGAAGCTCTTCGTTCTCAACGGCGGCGCTGCCGTCAAGCCGGGCAACAAGTCGGCATTCCTGAAAATCGACGATCCGCTGTCGACCTTTGCGCGTGGCGGGATCAACACGGGCGACGTTCTCGTCTATGACGCCATGCTGAAGGCGCTGGCCTACGACCAGATCACCAACGTGCAGTTTGCCCATGCGGCCGACGAGAAACTGTGGCCGACCGGCGATTACGACGCCACCGTCATCCGCGGGTCCAACTACCTCACCGAAACGGTTGATATCGGCAATGTCATTCCGCTCCTGAAGAAGCTCAAGGGGCCGATTGTCCCGGTGGGGGTCGGTGCCCAGGCGGCGAAGTACAAGAAGCTGGAAATGCCCAAGGGCAGCATCGAGGCATGGAAGATCATCGCCGACAAATGCGAGACAATCGGCGTGCGCGGTGTCTACAGCGCCGAGGTCTTCAACGACATCGGCATAAAGAACATCCGGATCATCGGCTGCCCCAGCTTCTATCGCAATCTCAGACCCTCCATCGAGATCAAGCCGCTGGACCCGGCGAATGCGCGTGTCGGCCTGACGCTGAACAAGTATCTGTCCGCCGACTATGCGTCCAACGCGACCAAGACGAACCGCATGCAGCGTGCGCTTATCGAAGCCGTCGCCAAGCGTCCGGCCAATCGTCTCTATTCGCAGGGCGAGCGCGAGGAAACGCTGGCGATCTTCGAGACCGGCGAGGCCAAGCAGAAGCACATCCGGTCGATCCTCGGGAAATACAATCTGGAGGGCGACAAGGATGTCGAGGCGCTGATGAGCGAGCGGATGCAGGCATTCTTCGACGTCGACGAATGGGCGGCAGATGCACGGGACAATGTCGACGTTCTGGTCGGCTTCCGCCTGCACGGCAACGTCATCGGCCTGCACCAGGGCATCCCTGCCGTGTTCTTCACCTATGATTCCCGCATTCGCGAATTGTCGACGTTGTTCGCAATCCCGTCCGTCGAGATCGAAGACTATATGCCGATCAATCTGGAAAAGATCTTCGAGAGTGCCGACTTCTCCAAGGTTCAGCATGTCTACCGGCTGAATTACGCCGAATATCATCGTTTCCTGACGGAAAACGGCCTCAACCATGTGCTGGCAAAACCGGTGGCCTCGCCGCCTGAACAGCCGCTGGTCAAGCCGAACCTCGTTAAGATCGACCAGTCGACCGAGGAAGTGACTGACTGGTTCCGGGGGGAGGTCGATTTCATGACCGGTGAGATCGAAACCCTGCGCAGCCGGGCGTGGAACCTGGAGCTGAAGCTGCGTGAGAAAACGTCGCCGGAGGCCGGTACGAAACTGGCGAGCTGACCGGTTCGCGTGATCATGCCACGACAAAATCCTGTTCTGAGCCGCCGCCGGTTTCTGACCGGTGCGGCGGCTGGCGGACTTGCGGGGGCGGCGCTTGTTGCGTCGCCCCGGCGCCTGTTGGCGCTGACCTCGAACGATCTGCCTGCACCCCTGCAGCGGATGGAAGGGGACTGGCGGCTGACCTTCCAGGATGACTTCGACGACCTCAACCGGTTTCAGCAGACCTGGGAGCGCATGCGGATCGGTGGGGATGGTCATCCGACCATGCGCTACCCGAAAAACGTGGTGATGCGGGACGGAGAACTCGACCTCAAGCTCGGCCATCAGGCCGACCCGAAACGACCCTTCACGGGCGGCTACGTGCGGACCCGGAGCTTCCGTCAGACCTATGGCTATTTCGAATGCGAGATGCGCATTGCGCGCGAGGCCGGTGTCAACAACGCGTTCTGGCTGATATCCGACCGCGCGACGGAGGGGGACACCCATTTCGAACTGGATGTGGCCGAGGTCAAATATCCGAACATCGTTCAGGTTTCAGCCCGCCGGTGGCGCCCGGAAAAGAAGGTGTTGGCCGCCAGCTACCGGGCGCATATTCGGCTGGACGACACCTTTCATCGCTATGGGATGCTCTGGACCCGGCAGGGGTTTCGGTTCTACGTCGACGACATGGAGGTCTTCGACGCACCCAACGATTTTGCTCACACACCGGCGCTGCTGCTTCTCAGCAATGCCGTCGCGCCCTTTGCCGGCAAGAATGACGGCGACGTTGCAGGGGCTGCGACCAGCGTCCGCACCGTAAGAGTGTTCCAGAACGCTTCAGCCTAGAAACCGGTGGCGTCTGCCATGAATTGAGCCGGCAAGAGTGCTTGCCGGCTCAAACTTGTAAGGCGTCAGATTTGGTCAGGCGACGGTTTCGTAGCCGCGCGGATTTTTGCAGACCCAGTTCCAGGTGTCGCGGCACATGTCCTCAAGGCCGCGCTCTGCTTTCCAGTTGAGTAGTTTTTCCGCAAATTCCGTATTTGCGTAACACTGTGCCACATCGCCTTCGCGGCGAGGTGCGATGGAGTAGCGGATCTGTCTGTTGGAGGCCCGCTCGAACGCCTTGACCATCTCCAGCACGCTGTAGCCGTTGCCGGTGCCAAGGTTGACCGCAAAGCAATTCGACGGGGCGGCGCCTGATCCGAGCACTTCATGGGCCCTCAGATGGCCTTCGACCAGATCGATGACGTGGATATAGTCGCGAATACCGGTTCCGTCCGGTGTGTCGTAGTCATTGCCGAAGACGGAAAGCTCTTCCCGGCGGCCGTCGGCAACCTGGGTGATGAAGGGCATGAGATTGTTCGGGATGCCTTGCGGATCTTCGCCCACCAGCCCGCTTTCATGCGCCCCGACCGGGTTGAAATAGCGCAGGATGCCGAAGCGCCAGGAGGGATCGCTGGCAGCAACGTCGCGCAGCATTTCCTCGATCATCAGCTTGGTGCGGCCGTAAGGGTTGACGGCGCTTGTCGGGTGATCCTCGGTCAGAGGCAGGAATTGCGGGTCGCCGTAGACGGTCGCCGAGGACGAGAAGATCATCTGCTTCACGCCGCAATTGGCCATGGCCGACAGCAGGCGGTGGGTGCCCACGACGTTGTTGTCGTAATAGGCGAGGGGGATCCTGGTGGATTCGCCGACCGCCTTCAGGCCGGCAAAATGCACGACCGCCGTGCAGCGGTACTTCTTGAGGATCTCCTCCATCCGCGACTGGTCCCGGATATCGGCTGTTTCCAGAGACACCTTCGCACCGGTGATGGCCGCTACCCGCTCGAGACTGACCTGGCTCGCGTTGGACAGATTGTCCACCACGACGATGTCATGCCCGGCCTGAAGAAAGGCCACGCAGCAGTGCGAGCCGATATAACCGGCGCCGCCGGTAATGAGTACAGTCATCCAAACCTCTTTCGGGTTCGACGGTGAAAACGAAAAGGAAATACAGCCCTGAGTATAAGATGATTATTGTTCTTTGATTTCATTCAGTCATCAGTATTTGTTGGGCTGAAATAAGGCCTCAAGATCGAGGCAAAATGAACATATTTTAGGGGCGTTTTGAAGCGTTTGTTCGTGGCGTTGTCATCAATGCAAGCGACCTTTGAAATTACAACTTAAGATTTAGCTTCTATAAGCCTGCTGGTTGTCGCAGGACATTCCGTGCGAGCTTGCCGTGCCCCGACCGGTCGGGCCAGTGCGCTTGCCTTTGTGCCTGCCAGAAAATGTTTGTGTCTCTTGGGGGCTGTTGTGCAGAAAAAAGTTGGATTGGTCAGATTTGGGCTCGTATTCACCGGATTGTTGATCGCATTGGCGATCGTAACTGCTCTTCTGGAGACTCTTACCGGAATTACTGTGAGTGGTTCGGTGAACCAGATTGCTGCAGTCATGGGAGCTGCGACGGACGCAGGGCGACAGTTCTTCAAGAGATATGAAGCCACCCCGGACAGCGGTTTCGCCTGGAGGGCGTCCTTTCAGATGACGCTCGTGGAAACCGTTATTTCCGTGTTCATTGGCGGGGTGTTTCTCTGGAGCCAGTTGTCGCAAAGCGAGTCCGGCCTACAGCTCTCCTCGTTGATGATGATCATCGTGCCGTTGTTGATCTTCATGTTCGCGGTCTCCTGGGTTGCCAAGCGCTACGTGTTCAGGAGCAGCGCTCGGCACGCCGAGAAGGCTCACCTCAAAAAACTGGAAAAGAGCAGCACCGTTTTCGAGTGACTTCGGAACCCGGCCGGAGACGCCACACGGCTCTGTCACCAGCAGGATAAGACTCGGCAAACGGGGAGGCAGGGCAGCTTCGGATTACGAAGCTGCGAATGTGACCTTCACGCCGCGCTGGCGGAAATAGGCCTGCAGCAGCTTTCGGCCGGACCGGTTGTTCTGGACGAGCTTGTTCGGATCAAAGACAGCTTCTTTCAGACCCTCACGTTTCAACGCGGCCTTCAGGGCTGCGATGTGCAGATCAATGTCTTCATTGTCCGCCTGAAGGGATTCATAAACGCGGTTTGTTGCATCCGCTACGGTCAGTTCGCTCAATGGTGCATTCCCGATGTTGTTTGATTGGCGCTTATTCGATCCCTTGGAATAACACAAGGTCAATAGCGTGTGCCGACTGGATGTCTTTGCATGCACCATATGCCGTGTGCACGGTTTGCAGCCTGTGCCGGCGCAGCATCGAGCACAGGCAGGGAACTCAACACCCCGGCAAGACCGGTCACAACTGCCCTTCGACAGGGAGTGTTGCGATGATGCCGGTGGTAAAGCGCTGACCCAATGTCGATCCCGGATCCGAAGTGAAGGTCACGATCTCGCCATTCTCTTCGCTCTTCCAGAGGATACTGCCGTTGTCGTCCAGTTCGAGCCCGTAGCTGTTTTTGAGCGAAACGCCTTCGTTCAGGAAGGCTGTCAGCCGGCGGGCAAGTTCGGGGCTTTCCACGTAGAGGCCGATTTCCGGGTTGAGGTTGGCAGACCGCGGATCCAGATTGAAACTGCCGACGAAAATCGCCGCGCCGTCAAACACCGCGGCCTTGGTATGCAGTCCGGCCTTCGAGTCCGTTGAAAAGAGCGTTTGCTGGACCCTGGCGGAATCCGCCCTGACTTCGTGCAACTCGACACCGGCTTCCAGACGTTCCACGCGGTATTTCGAATAGCCGGCGTGAACGGCGATCACGTCGTTTGAGCTGCGCGAGTTGGTGAGAACACGGACCTTCACGCCGCGCGCCGTGAGCTCCTTCAGCTTGTCCGCACCTGCCTGTGTCGGAACGAAATAGGCGTTTTCCATCAGGAGTTCGCGTTTAAGCCCGTCCACCTTGCCGGCAAGTGCCTTGAGGATCTTGCCGCCGCTTTTCCCGCGATGAAATCGGCCGGATCGTCCCAGACGACAAAGGCCGGTGCCCAGACCAGTTGCCTTGTGAGCGCCGACATCGACTGGCGGACGGCAGTGACCCTCTGGCGGAAAGGATAGGGATATCCTTCGGTATCGATGGTCTCTTCCAGTTTCACCCGGGCCACTTCCAGGTCGGTTTCGCCAAAGGTCCGGTCGACGCTGGCCCCGACAGGCACCGACCAGTCCTTGTTCCAGAAATAGTCGAAGACGCTCGAGGCATCCCGCACCACCGGGCCGACCGCCGCGATGTCCAGGTCGCGATAGTTGGAGTCCTCGGAGACTTCGAAATAGTGGTCGCCGATATTGCGCCCGCCGAGAAGCGCAACCGCGTTGTCGGCGATCATCAGCTTGTTGTGCATGCGGTGGTTCAGGCGGTCGAAGTCACCGATCAGATTGAAGACCCGTGAGGACCGGTTCACGAAGGGGTTGAACAACCGGATCTCGATGTTCGGATGGGCATCCAGACTTGCGAGGTTTTCATCGCGTCCGTTGACGTTGATATCGTCAATGAGAAGGCGCACGCGCGCACCGCGATCCGCGCTGCGTAACGGGGCCTGCGTGAGGATGCGTCCGCTCTGGTCCGCGTCTCAGATGTAGTATTGCAGATCGAGGCTGTGCTCGGCGAGCTCTGTCATCGCTACCCTGATGGCGAACGCGTTGCGCCCTGTCGTGACAAGCGAGACATCGGATTTGCCCGGATGACTTTTTTCGGCTGTCCGGAAAAGGCGGCCCAGATAGGTGCTGCGATAGGCCGTAAAGGCGGTCGTCTCGACGCGCGGATAGTCCGTGTTCAACGTCGAACAGGCTGCCAGAAGCAGCGTTGCAAGACAGCGAAGGCAGGCCCAGCTTCGCATCGTTCCCCGCATGACAGGCACAGGTTGCCAAGGGGCCCCGCGTTCCCGCCCGGCGTCAAGGATCGACCTTGGTGACTGAGGCAAGGACCGGGGCTATCGGCAAACTCTACCCAGAATTGTTACTTCATGCCTGCACGCCGGTCCATTGTGCAGATTGACAGGCGCGCTCCAGCACCTGCCGTGCGGTGCTTCTTTTTCATGAGCGCCTCAGGACATGACATGCAAAGACGCACGGTTCGGCTTGAAGCTTCGGCGCAGGAGGTTTCCAACACCGGGATGGCAGAAACCTGTCCTGTGCCTTCGGGGCGAAGATCGCGTGAACGGCGCACGCCAGACGTGGGGGAGACCTTTAAGGAGCAGGCAGTGCTTCAGGCATCCAGTGCGTTGAGTTGCGGCTGGCCCTGAAGAAGCACTGCCCGTGTTTCTCGAGGGTTTCCTGATTGATCTCGAAGCCGAGGCCAGGTGTCTGCGGCATGGCGAACCAGCCGTTTTCGTGCAGGAATGGCTCTGAGAAGATCTGGTCGCGGCCTTCCGGTGTCCAGCCCGGCGGTGAGAGCGGATATTCAAACAGCTCCTCACCGGCAAAGCCGCTGGCGGCAAAGACATGCGCATTTGCGATGAAACCGAAGCCGTTCGACCAGCAATGCGGCGTGAACCTGATACCTTCTTGCCAGCACAGCGCGGCCACCTTGAGGCACTGGGTAATCCCGCCGGCCCACATGGCATCGGGCTGGAAGATATTGTAGCACCCCATCTTCATCATCCGCGCCAGTTCCCTGTAGCCCATGACATGAAGTTCGCCACCGGCGACAGGAACGCGCGAATAGGTGGTCAGTCTGGCGATTTCCTCGTGCCATTCGCCAAACAGCGGTTCTTCCACCCAGGCAAGGCCGACATCCGCGGCGGCATCGACAAAGCGTTTGGCCCTGTCCAGCGACCAGAGCGGCGCATCGCCGTTCTGGGTCAGGCGGAAGGCCTGATTGCAGTCGACCGAAATCCTCATCCGTCCCTGCATATGACGGGCGATATCGGAAATATGGTCGATATCAACGGCCTCATCGAAGTCATGGACACGAATTTTCATCGTGTCGAACCCTTCGGCAAGCCGGGCTTCGGCTTCCTCGCGCCGCGCGCCCGGGTCCCGAAGCTCGCCGGATGAGGCATAAAGCCTGATGCGGTCATCCGTTCCGCCAAGCAACTTGTAAAGCGGCAGGCCCGCACTCTTGGCCTTGATGTCCCAGAAGGCAGGCTCAAGCCACCAGTTGAAATTGCCGCCCGCCGCCATGATCTGGATGCGCTCGGAAAGCTTATCGATATCGCCTGCTTCCTGGCCGAGAAACAGACCCGCCAAGAGGTCCCCCAGCCCGGCGCGCTCGCGCCCCGCGGCCGGAAACCCGCTCCATCCTTCAACACCGTCATCGGTGATGAACCGGACGATGCACATGGAGACATGGGTCCGGATCGTTCCAGGTATCCACGAGGGCGCATGTGGTGCGGGCAGGGGTGTTTTCACAAGGTAGAGTTCAACGCGGTCAAGCACTTGCATGTTCGGTCCATTGAAAAGGGGGCGCTGCCTGAAGGATCCAGGAGCATCAGGAGAACAGTCGGCTGTTGCGTGAACGCTAGAAAGGAATTGGTCTGGCCAACATATCCAATTTGACAATTTTCAGAGTCCAATTGGATGGTGGGGGCAGTCACTATAGAGGCAGCATTTCGGCTTTCGCGAGGCGAGCCAATCAGGCGTTCCGGGAACGAGGTGAGAGAGCGTGCCTCGGGGTTGCCTCGGGAGGGGCTCGACAGCTTTGCGTCCCCAAGTAGGACGTTCACAGGATTTCAGCTCGGCCTGAAGAGCTGCCATTCGCTGCATACTGATCGAATACCCTGAAAGGGTGGATTCCGGACATTCTCTACGGACGCGAAATCGCAGGGTGCCCTTTGCAGAAGCTGACATTCAGAGCAACCAGAGTGTTCTTTGCCCATGTTCAACGGGTGAGCGGGAAGCAGAACTTCGCTGCGATAACAAAACACGATGCTTAACCTTCAAAGATCGGCCGCCCCATCCCAGCCAGAGCTATTCCAATCAATTTCCTTTCAGCGTAAGCTCGTGTGATGTAAGTAAAAAGTGAATTTCGATGAATGCTATCACATCCAATTTGGCAGTGTGTAATGCTACCCAAAACCTTAGTAGAATCACGGCTGCAAAACTGGGCAGATCCTACACTTTCGACCTCCTGCGCCGCACCATCACCTACACCCTCGAAACGGTGATCATTGTGAAAGGCCAGCAAACACTGGACACATGAACCATGCCAGGGAATTACTCGACCGAACGAAAGGGCATCGCCGCTGTTCAGGCTAAGTTGGCCGACCTTGAACTGATCTGGCGAGAAACTTCGACCGGAGATTTTGGTATCGACGGGCACATCGAGTTCCTCGACGAGAACAGCGAACCGACCGGCATGATGGTTGGTGTTCAAGTCAAATCAGGACAGTCGTATTTCCTTGGCGAAACTGACTACACCGTGTCCTACACCGCAAACGAGAAACATCAGAAGTATTGGGAACACTATCCCGTGCCCGTGCTCCTCATCCTTCACCATCCTGATCGCAAGGAAACGTTCTGGACGGATGCTCGTCAGGAGTTTCGAACAGGCAAAGCCCTTGGGAACAAGATCGTCATACCAAAGTCAAACAACTTCATGACTGCCCAAGTGGACGATCTCTTCAAGAATGCCGGTTTGACCCAGACGGAGTATGTTAAAGACATCTCCGCTTTGCTCGAATACATGCTGACCCAGTCAACCCGGAACGCAGGTTTCGATTTATCGTTTTTTGATCTTTTCTGCCTCGGCATGACGAACATATGCCGGAGCCTTTACTTTGGTATGGACCTCGCCTTGAAGATTGCCGAGCATAAACTTGCAGCAGCAGAGTCCGAGTTTGGCGTAGGATTGGGGCATTCGGAATACGATTTTCTCGAATCGTATATCCGCTTCCTCGTCAGTCAGAACTTGGTTCACGCCAACTATTCTGACTTGCTTATTGACCTTGAGCTTCGGGAAATGGTGCCAGAGTTTATCGTACCACTTTCGCGGCGTGGCACCGCTTTGAAGGACCTAATTTCAAGGAGAGAGGATGATTTGGTCGAGCAGGGCCTCCTGCTGGAAAGCCGAAGTCGAGTGGCACAAGAGGCTTTCATTGAAATCGTAGAAATGTCGATGTTCCCGCGTTTCGGTAGAGTCGCCGAGATTGCGCGAATCTTGCGCCCCAATCCGGTCCCGCAGAGTTCGCAAGGCGCCATTCCAATTGCCGACAGTGTGGAAAAAGTAGGAGCGGAAAATTAGTGCCCGATCTTTCCGCTCTCCTTGCACCTTTGAAATCCCCGAAGGCCGCTCTTGCGGTCTTCATATTTAGCGCCGCCTTGCTCTTTGCTCCGTTTGATCGGCTTGGGTTGACCCGCCCAGCCTTCACAACCGAGTATGAGAGTTTCTTTGTCATCATACTCTTCCTGTCCGCGGCCATCCTGGTCGTTGAATTGTTATCAAAGGGATGGCGGCTGGCCCTACGTCTGTACTACGCACGGAAACGTAAAAAGCGGGTCGAAGAAACCTTCCTGTCCCTGAACCTTCAAGAGTTGTGCGTGCTGTGGGCAATGACGCGCTCCGGCACGAAAACAATCAAGGGATCGTTCAGCAATCACCTGATGCTATCTTTACGGCAGAAAGGATGCCTACACCTTGTCTCGGGGCTACAATCAGCGAACCAGCTTCACCATGCGATGCCAGACGACGTTTTCAAGATAGTGTCCGAACGAGGCTATGACCGGATGCCTGACGACTTCAAGAATTCTGTTCGCTTTGAAGACGAAGTGCGGAACATCGTCCAAGCAGCTACGGACCCTTCGAGTTGAAGACTTATGTCAACAACATCAGCCTCGAAACAATGTAAATTGTGAAGGGCCCGCCAAGGACGCACGGGTTCAATAGGGCTTTGTCAGCGCCCGCATTTGGAGGTTCGCTTTGGGTAATCTGCGCCGCAGCGTTTTTGATGGTTTTGGATGGCAGCTAATGGGATGTACCGGCTGCTTCACCCAGCAGGTTAGGCTTGGCCTATTTCTGCATGATGGAGAAGTAGCATGGCGAAGACAGACTTTGATGAGCTGATGTCGATTGGCATCGATATTGGCAAAGACACGTTTCACGTCGTTGGTTTCGATACGGACGGGCAGCTTGTTTTGCGAAGGCAGATCAAACGCCTGGCGTTAATTGCGGTATTCGAGAAGCTGCCGCGATGTATCGTCGGGATGGAGGCGTGCCTGAGCGCCCATTTCGTGAGCCGGTCTCTGCGTAAGATGGGCTTCGAACCTCGGATCATTCCTGCGATCTACGTGAAGCCTTTCATCAAAGGGCAGAAGAACGATTACAACGATGCGGAAGCGATTGCCGAAGCAGCATTGCGTCCCAACTTGACCGTCGTTCCTGAGAAGAGTCAGGAGCAGCTCGACTTGCAGGCGCTCCATCGCGTTCGTTCGCGTCTGGTGTCGCGCCGGACGGCAACGATCAACCAGATCCGCGCCTTTTTGATCGAGCAGGGCATCACGGTGCGCAAGGGTTTGCGCGCCCTGAAAAACTCCTTCGAAGCGATCCTGAAGGAACGCGAGGACGAGATTTCACCGCGCATGCGCACGATTTTAATCGGGCTCTATGGCGATTGGCTATGGCTGGACGAGCGGATCGACACGGTTTCGAAGGAGATCGAACAAATCAGCCGAACCGAAGAGAACTGCGTCAACGTCATGACCATCCCCGGCATTGGCCCAATGATCTCGACGGCTATGGTTGCAGCTGTCGGCACAGGTGAAGCATTTGAGCGAGGTCGCGACTTTGCGGCCTGGGTTGGGCTAGTGCCTCGTCAATACAGTACCGGTGGGCGAACGGTCCTCGGACGTATCACCAAACGAGGCAGCCGATACCTTCGAATGCTCTTCGTCCAAGCCGCCAAGGTCATTCTGATGAGAACAAACAGGTGGCCGGATTTCAGTTTCGGCGGGTGGTTGACCAAAGCGGCGGAGAGGATGAACCGAAACAAGCTCGCGGTCGCTCTGGCGAATAAGCTGGCCAGAATGGCTTGGAGCATCCTGAGACACAAATCGGCGTTTGATGCGCCAAGAGACGAGGTCGCCATCGGCGTTTAGGCCGGATCGGCCCAAAGGAGTTCGCGATAGATAGAAAGCATGGAACGGAATAATTACGCCCCCAGAGTCTGACGGCCCTTTCGGTCAACTTGGACCTTGCCGCTAATTAGATCAAGGCGCGTGCGTAACCCCAACAAGGCCACGACCCGCGTGTCGATCAATAGGCCGGATACATATGAGCGACTTCCGAGAACATGCTAAAAAGATCCTATGAGAGCGGCTCTGGCTCTCGGATAGGCTGACCGCGTTAATTTGATACGGGAGGCACACTATGGATCAGTATCACGACGCAAACTCGACGGCCTACGTAGCGATTGAGCTCAGCAAGCGCAGCTGGATCGTCGGCATCGCCCATCCGGACCGCGACAAGCCGTCGATACATCGACTTTCTGGTGGTGACACGAAGGGGCTTCTTCGACGACTGGCCGCTACACACAGCAGTGGGCGTATGATCATTTGCTTTGAGGCCGGGCATGACGGTTTCTGGCTTGCCCGCTTTCTGATCGCCCAAGGCTTTGATGTTCGCGTGCTCGATCCAGCAAGCCTGCAGGTCAATCGCCGGGCGCGACGGGTCAAGACGGATCGTATCGATGCTTTGGCGATGCTCAGGGCGCTGGCAGCACTTGATCGCGGGGAACGTCATGTCTGCGCGCAAGTGCGCATATTGAGCGTCGAAGAAGAAGACGCACGCAGGTCACATCGCGAGCGGGACAGGCTCATCCATGAGCGCACAGCCCACGTCAACCGGATCAAGGGGCTGCTCTTTGCCCAGGGCATTCGTGACGTTGAACCAAGGCAGCGCCGAAACCGCATTGACTTCACCCAACTCCAGACAGCGGAGGGACACAGGCTCCCACGACGTCTTCTCGCGGAATTAAAGCGCGAATATGCCCGCCTGATCATGGTCGAAGATCAACTGCGTGAGGTCGAGAAGGAGCGCGACACAGCCGATGCGCAGTCCCCAGCAGTCGAACAGAAGCGACTGGATCTTGAGCAGCTTCATGGTATCGGCGGAACAGCCTCCGCCATTCTTGCCCGCGAAGTCTTTGCACGAACGTTCGCATCGCGCCGCCATTTGGCGTCGTATCTTGGCCTGACACCGAGCGCATACGACAGCGGAACTGTGACCAAATGCCAAGGCATTTCCAAGGCTGGCAACGCGTGGGCACGGCGCATTCTGATTGAGATCGCCTGGCTCTGGATCAAATATCAGCCAGACAGTCCCCTTTCGCGCTGGTATCTGACTCGAACACAAGGCCAGGGCGGCCGCATGCGCCGGATTATGCTGATCGCACTGGCCCGCAAGCTTGCCATTGTGCTGTGGCGCTACGTGGAAACAGGCGTTCTGCCAGAGAGGGCACGACTGTCACCAACCATGGCATAAACTGAAGAACGAAAGAGCTTCAGACCTCCGGCCAGAGGTCTGAGGGCGGGATGACGGGCGTCGTGTCAACGATTGGCGCACCCTCGGAGCGCCGGCAAAAAGTGTGAACCCGTCCCCGATCCGTCCGCGTGAATGCAAGATTGTGGTCAGCCGTCATGGAGCTACCGGATATAAGTTGATGCGGGCATATCCGCATGACCGTCGCGCAACGATCGAACCGTCCGAACTATAACGTATTAGCACTCGCGCTCTGCGGGTGATGGTGCTTTGCAACCCTATTGACAGAAACGGCCTCATATAAATCATTTGCGAACAGCAGCCGGTACATACATCAGGGCCGGAAGCGCCAGCGGGGCCGATACAGTTGAATGATTGCTTCGCTCGGATCGACCTTTACGAGCAGACTGTCCCCTCCCAGCCCCAACCAGGACGATTGTGGTGTCTGGTGCAAAAATTGGTCGTGATCAATTCGGCGGGTGCTGAAACCAAACTTTTGGCTGCTGTAACGCGCAAGAACGTCTGGCCCAAAGGGTGAGCTGGGATTAGGTGAGAATAGCCGATAACTGGCGGTATTCCGCGGCGTTCAGGATTTTCATATTAATTGATCGCGCAAGTTCACTTGGCGCGAGACCAAGCGCGATTTGAATTTGCAAATTGAGCCAAACGAAAAAACGCAACAAAAACAATTGTCGTGCAAGATCAAGGTCGGAACAGAATCCATTTTTCGGAAACCGCTTCCGACCTTGACAACATTCTCGATTTTCTGCGGTTATCTGGTTTTTTGAGCCAGAAATATGCACTTTGAGGTAGGAACTATGAAACCCTATACGTTTGCCCTTTAAATTCGGTTTTCAAGGCATGAGAGAAGCTCTTCAAAGCTTCCTCTCCATCCGCCGTTTTGAGCAGGCAAACGGGTTGTCGGTTGAGGTCACTTGGACAATCTGAGAGCGCACGCTGTTACGCAGCCTCCCAGACCTGGTTGAGAATTCTAGCTGCGATCTCAGCCTTGTCCTGTGGCAGAAATCGTCCGTAGTGTTTGGCCACCATATCCGGAGTGTCCTGGATGGCATAACTGGCTTGCTCATATGATCCAGTCTGCTTGAGGATATGCGTCGCCAATACGTCTCGTACGTTATGTGGACCGTGCGGCAGCAAGCCCTCAATGGCACCACGTCCTGTCCATGGGTTATATATCCCGTACCGCGGAATTGCGGCTCGCCAAGCCTCGAAGAAGGTGGTCTGTGAATAGGCGGCATTGGTGCTGGTTATCTTGGCCGTCTTGACGAAGAATGTACCCGGATCTGCTGCAGGGCCAATTAGACGACATCTGTGTCGATCGATCCAGGCATCAATGAGCTCGTAGAGTCTTCCCAGATCAGGCAGGATCAAGCGGAAAGGTTTCGACCCAAAAAAGGAAGAGTTTGCGTTCTTGAAGGCAACCGATGGGATGAGAATCTCCCAACCTTTTTCGCGAGTGCTCCAGCGCAGTTCGCCTCGCTTCAGGTCTTCCAATTTCCGTTCTGGTGTCGGCAAGTCGCCAGGTCGGCAGAGAAGCAGTTCTCGCAGGTTCTTCTGGCGCAATCCCGTATGGAGGCCGATACGAAGAAGCAGAAATGAACGGGTTGCCTCGGCTGCTGCGCGCGGTTGACGCTTTTCATCAGGCATGCGGAGCAAGATTTCCTCGGTAATCTTGCGATATTCGCCAACTGGGCTCGCGGCTTCTAGGACAGGCATGATCGGCTCAAATGGATCCCGATGGATTTTCGCGACGCGTTCAATCTCCTTTTTGCGGCGAAGCGCGTGCTTAAACATTGTGTCGCAGAAGCCTGGCCAATCGTCTTGTGCCGCTATGATATCCTGTTGAGAGATCAAACCTTCGATTTCTGAAGGTTGGCAGCTATTTTTGGTGACTGACGCAACCATCCAGTCTCCTCTCGGCACAGCGCGGCAGCAATTACCAGCATATCGATCTCCCAGCGGGTATAGAAGCCGCGGCGGCGCTCTCGCCATTGCAAGTACCAATCCCAAACTTGAGGGAAGACCATCATTGCGAAGGTCAGAGTTTCAGGTTTTGCACCAAAGCCTTGGACTTCACCTTCAGAGGGGGCGGTGAAAGCGCCGAACCATAAGCCGAAGTGTTCGACTTTCTGAGAGGCGGTCTCGGCCCCCCAAACACCATTGCGTTGTTGGCCGAATGCCGCAAAAGTTGATGTCTTGAAGCGGAGGATCTCCTCCATTTCATCGTTCAATCGCTTTGGGGCAGCCACGACCCCGCCGGGTGCTGTTGAGCGAGAACCCGAGTTTTTTCGCTGTGGGCCAGCATCGCAATTGAAGCGTACAGCGTAGCGTTGGCGCGTGGCAGCTGCCTGATATCGGCGATATTCGGTCGACCCACTTATGATGACGTTGCGAACCCAGGAGATAATCTCGGCCTTTTCTCTGTCTTTGATCGTCGTCGAAAATCGTCCGGCAGATGCCAGACCAGGCGCCGCCGTTCCGCGGCAGTCATATCGTCCAATTCGCAGCTTCCGCTGCTTCGTCCAGCAACTGCGGGAACACTGGAGAAATATCCTGCTGGTAGCCGATATCGACGTTCGATGCGGCCAAGAATATCAAGGCATATCGGTGCTGCCGGCGCGGTTTTCCTACGGCCCCACCCTAGAAAAGTACTGCGCTTGATGCCGTCGTCATTGCCGACCACAGCATTGTACAGGTGATAGATCGACTCCCCGTGTCGTTTGGAATGCAAACGAAGAGCTGCTCCAAAGTCTGATGGCTGATCCCATTTCGATTGCAATGGATCTGGAAACTCGACAACCGGTCGATGTTGTTTGCCTCGCCGCTTGCGATCTTCGGGAAGACGTTCCGAAGAACGTTCGGGCACCTGTTCATCGGGACGAGCTTCTTGCGGTCGCGATGCTCGGCGCCCCATTGTATCGGGATGCATCGAAGTATCAGCAATCGATCTCGAAACAGCGTCAAATATGGGCTGGAGATTTGACCTTTCTGTCGCAAGTCGATGAGCGTCCAGTCCCAAGTCATCCGCCAACGCATGTATGTCGAGGCGGCTACCTTTGTATGTTGGGTATTCGCAGCGTTCCAATAGAGCCATCAGATGGCGCTGCAAACTTTCGACTTCGTGCGAAGAAAAGAATGGCTGCAGGCGTTTCTCGCAATAAGCTGCGATCATCCGTGGGGTTAGGGCGGATCTTCTTGATTTCATAGAATAACTTCCAGAGACTGAGCACGCTCGGCCTACAGGGAGTCGTTTGACGAAAAAAGGGGTGGAAGCGACACCGCTGTGCATAACGACCGGTTTGCTTGCAAGTTTCCGGGGCTTTACCAGCAGTCTCGTTTCAGAGGCTTCGATCTCAACCCAACTCATTGATCTTTCGAAGCAATGAAGGGGCGTGATATACCACTCTTCCATCAGAACTCGTGCGCGGTCGCCATTTGCGGGCGTGAACTCTGGGCTTTCGTTTACGCAAAGTTAGAGGGGGTATATGTGGAGCACTAACCTGGCAACGCTCTAAGCTCTAACATCACCGCCATTTCTGAAAAGTCTGTCGAGCTGATAAAAACAATATCTTAGAGGTGTTATAAGGTGCATCTGCGTCAGTTTTGTCGTATTGGTTGAAAAGTGTGTTCTTTGGTTGTATACTCACCTTATTAACTCTTGTGAGATTGTTGGAGTGAGTTATGATCAAGAAACCACTTTGCATTATTCTGTGTGTTGCTTTCCTTCAGGGTTCAATGGGTTTCATTACTTCGGCAAGTGCAGGTCCATGTAATCCTGCTGTTCAGACGTGCTAAAGTCGGTTCGGTCAGGCTACATTCAAAGAAAAGGGCGTGCAGACCACGAAGCAGATTCATTTCGATCGAAGCCACTATTCTTTTTTCGGCGATCTTTTTGGCTTGGTAGGAAGGAGTCTTTGGCTCAAGAGCTGACGTCTGCATTCATCAAGTCTGCGTTGATTGCAACTATAGCCTTTTTCGTCTTGGAGTACTCGAAAAGTTTAGTTGAGCTGTATGACAAGCGTCGCGCGCTGGTCAATTTCCAGAACCGAATTGTGCAGGATGCTATTGCCGGGCTGCAGACCGAATATACGGAAAACTTTCAATGCGTGGCTTCTGTGGCCCGATTTGAAAACGAAGATTGCGCAACGTTCTTGAAGGAATTTCGGGTTGATCTGGATGTCCAGGCAAACCTGGTTCAAGGCATTTTGGGTAAGGAATTGATCGCCTTAAATGCGCTTTCTGCAGGAATTGATAATCTGGTTGAGCTTCATAAGACCAATTTAACTCAAAAGGAATTAGAAAAACACGCTTCATCAGTTAAGGAATCCTTGAAAACTTCTATAGAAAGTCTTTCTCAGGAGATTCGATAATGAGAGTTTTTTTTGCTTTGTTCGTGTTGATTATTGTCACGGGATATAACTCAAAGGCGAAGTCTCTGGACGACGAAAATGTCCCAGCCGGACGTTGGGTCAGGGAAGGAACATATGCGCTCTCAGGATTTGCCGCTAACCCAGACAGAGCGCGAACTTATAAAGGCTCTGGCAACGAGCGTGCTCGCTTGTTGTCCTATCTGCCAGCAATGACAATCGTTTTTCCGGACTTCATAAGGTTGAGTGCGGGTTACTCTGTCCCGGATGGTTATGTCGCTGGCATTACTCAGACTGGAACTCCTGTGGTCGTTCTGGGCTCGGAACTGTCTAAGCAGAAGTTTGGGACATATGATACGCATGATGTGGTCATACACCGTAAACACCATGCCTGCACGAAGCCGTACTGCAAATTTGAAACCGAAGCTCGCCCAGTTGCCGAAGGGTCGTCGTACAAGATTGAGGCTGCAAACGACGAACTTGTCCATCTGACACATCCCCAGGATGAGAAAGATTACTACTACAGAACTGAGTATTTTAATACGCTTGAGCGACGCGGTATTTTGACGCAAATGAAGGGGCGAATTGTTCCTCGCTGGGATATTCGCGAGGGGTACGCAAAGGAGCTATCGCTGGGATGTGGTGGAGAGCATCCGACTGGAACGACTTTTACTGTCGATCGGCAGGCTTACGGACGGAGTCCTGCTACTTGGGACCAGAATGCGACTCAATGGTCTGTCAAGGCCGCTCACCTGTTCGTTGGTAGTCATTTCGAGGAAGTGGAGGGGGTCTCTTCAGTTGAGATTAGCTCGAGAATACATGATGTTACCAAGGCTGTGGGCGAGCAAAATGACAGCTATCAGTCGGCCATAGATTTCACTGTTTTTGCTTATCGTGATCGCAACGACCCCAGTAGCGACTATCAGTATGCCGTTTTGATATCCATAGTGGCATGCACTCGCTCGATCTATGGAGATGCTGAGCCGAGCTACATTCGACAGGCGCATTTGTTCTTTGAGAACAACCGATACATATTGCCGCAACAGCTTTCCAATCAGGGAAAGATAGAATTGTCTATGCAGATCCCAAGATCGTTTATGTACAGTTTAAATTCTCCCGAGCAATATGAAGAACTGTTTAGTCGATTGGCAAAAACGTTAAGCGTAGAGTATTCAGACGTTGCAGCTAATTTGGTCGCCGTTGTTATTGCGCGATTAAATGCCACATGTGACGATGCGCGGCGTTCAAGTTGCAAGAGAATAGTCGAAAAAGAAGTTAGCCCATAGTGAATGTTTAAACATTAGTGCATGTAATATTTGTAAATTTATTTCATTAATGCATTAATTGTGTGTGAGAATATCTGTGTATTCGCTTTTGTTTATACTTATTTTGATGGTGGAAATCACTTTTCGGTCTAATTTTTTGAAGATTGATTAATCACGAATCAAGAAATTGAATTAAGATATCGTGTAGATTAATTCATTCGCGTGAATAGAAGGTGGTGTGTGAAGCCCTCGCGCGCATCTTTATAGATTATTTTTCTGGTTTTATGGGTAAATTTAAGTCATTTTGAGCGCCTTATTTGATTTTTTCTGAACAAGTCGCCCTAGTTTTCTGAACGGAGGTCATTATGCCAGTAGCTATTGCGCCAATCGTTGCAGTGGCAGCATCGATTGTTCCAGGTATCATTGATGTACTTCTTTCGGAGAAGGATAAGAAAAAATCTGAACAAATATCAGAGAGTATCGCGAACACAATAAATGCGGTGGTTGGAACTACCGATCCGGAGGAGGTTCGCAAAAGAGTTTCTGAAAATGCGGCAATGTCTGATGAACTGCGAATTGAACTAAAGAAAATTGAGGCTGAGGAGAAATACAAACTCAGGCAACAGGAAATAGAACTCAAAAAGCTTGAGCAGGAGGATTTAGAAAAACGACAATTGCATGAAATAACGCTGATCAATACAAAAATTGAGGAAGTCGACAAGACGCGTCAGCACGAGTTTGAAGAATTCAAGGCGAGACTCGGGGATGTTCAGGACGCGAGACAATCATTCCGGGACTTAGTGAAAACTGGAAATGCCATAGCTTGGGCGCCTGTAATCGTCTCAGCTATAATTGTCTTTGGGTTTTTCATTACAATATTAGTCCTTCTATCAAATACTTACGATCCTTCTGAGAATGATCAGGTTTCCCAGATTGTAAATATCGTAATTGGAGCGCTGACCGCCGCATTTGCTACGGTGGTAAGCTTTTGGTTGGGTTCTTCTCAAGGATCACGTCAAAAGGATGTCGTAAATTTTGAGATGCAAACTCAGCAGAACAAGTTGCTCAGAGAGACGCAAAAGTATCAAGCCGATACCAGAGGCACGGGTATTAGCGAGAAATCTTCAACGACGATTATTAACAAGCAAAGAACTGCATATGCTGATGAGAGCAATTTTTCCAAATGTGTCGATCTCGTTCTTCAATACGAAGGCGGCTATGTGAAACATCCAAAAGACCCAGGCGGTGCAACAAACTTAGGCATCACGATACATACACTCCAGAATTGGCGGAACGATGACGTCACCGACCAAGACGTCAAAGATCTAACTACCCTGGAAGCGAAGCAAATTTATCAAGCAAACTATTGGAACGCCTTGAAATGCGATCAACTTCCACTTGGTGTTGATTTGGTGGTGTTTGATTTCGGTGTAAATGCCGGCCCAGGAAGATCCGCCAAGATTTTGCAAAAAGTTATTGGTGTTGGGCAAGACGGTATTATCGGACCAATAAGCCTCAAAGCGCTCGAAGTGGTTTCTCCCGAGCATATCGTGCGCCGCTTTAGCCAATTGCGGATGGACTATTATCGAAGTCTAAAGAATTGGGACACCTTCGGTGCCGGTTGGCAATCCCGCACCCGTAAGACCGAAGCTGAGGCTCTAAAGATGGTCAACTCTCGTACGTCATGATTGGTAATCTCGATGTGAAGTCTAAATTGCTTTGCTCATAACCTTTGAAGTGCTCTCCGTCTTTGGATCGCCCCGGGCCGGAGTTTCCGGGGGTGTCGGCTCAGAGGGCGGAAACCTCCGATGAGCCTTTCATGAGCGATATCGGCGGTTTGTTACCGATGGCGATATGGGGACGGACGGTGCTGTAGTCTTTACGCCATTCCTCCATTTTTGAACGGGCGTCCTCAAACGTCAGGAACCAGTGCGCGTTGAGACACTCTGTTCTGAACTTGCCGTTGAACGACTCGATGAAGGCGTACGGCCGGGAGAAGTCCAGCTCAACATCTCTCTGATAGGCCAACAGGTCCAGATCGCGGGAGATGAACTCCGATCCCTGGTCGACCCTGATCGTCTTCGGGTAGCCGACGAACCGGCACGCTTGTTCCAGCGTCGCCACGACATCCTCACCGCGATAGCTGAAGCGCGGATTGACCACCGGCGAGAAGCGCGAGAAGGTATCGACGACTTTCAGTACGCGGATCTTGCGGCCTGTGGCGAGCTGATCATGAACGAAGTCCATCGCCCAGACGTCATCGGCATGCACGGCCTCTGCCCGGTCCTCGCGCAGCTTCGCCTTTACCCGCCGCTTCGGCGTCTTGTTGCGGATCTGAAGGCCCAACTCCTTGTAGAGGCGATAGGTCTGCTTGGCGTTCACGGGCCACCCCTCCCGGCGTAGCAGCACATGGACACGCCGGTAGCCGTATCGCACCCGCGTTGCCGCGATCTCCTTGATCCGGGCCTCAACGCTGCCTGATCGCCCCGCTTCGACTTGTAGTGATAGAGTGAGGTGTCGATCCGCAGGCACGAACAGGCACGGCGGATGGATACCTTCCAGTCCTCACGGACCTCATCGACAAGACGGCGGCGGCGAACAGGCTTCAAAGCTTTTTTGACAGCACGTCCTGCAACATGGCCTTGTCAAGCGTCAGGTCGGCAACGATCTTCTTCAGCCTGTTGTTCTCGTCCTCGAGCTGTCGCATCCGCTTCACCTCGGACGGCGTCATGCCACCATAGCGCTTGCGCCAATTATAGAACGTCGCGTCGCTGATGCCGGCCTTGCGGCACACTTCCAAGACCGGGGTGCCTTCATCCGCCTGGCGCAGGATGAAGGCCATCTGCGCTTCGGAAAACTTCGACTTCTTCATGGAACTCTCCATCTCCCGTCAACGGGATCATAATTGGAAAATTCCAGCTCAGAACGAACCGAATTGTGGGAGGCACGTCAGTGTTGAAGTGCTCCAGGCATCGTTCAAACGGTTCCTGGCGGCAAAGTTACGATAACTGGGAATTATGGGAAGCAGGTCAATTATGTCAGAAATGACAATAGGCTCGGTACCTACACCTCTCTCTATATCAGTGAATAATCGCTTTCTAACTTTACTTCTGAAGCCTAAAAGCAGAAATGTGTTGGTAGTTGCGCCAATTATGTTGCAAGGCGACAGCACAAGTTCGCTTATGTTTGTCTTGTCCAAGATGGTATAGATATTAGAAAGAAATGCATTCGATTGCGGTTCTAGTTCGCGTATAGACACAATGAGTTGCGCCATTTGACTGGGAAACTTGATCCAATATTAGATATATTTAAATACTTTGAGGAAAAGTCTAGTGGTTTCGCTGCGTTGCCTAATTACACCTCAAGGGGATTTAGTGCACCAGAACAAGAACTAATAGAGTTATATCAAATGGGAGGACTCCAGGTTGACATTCAGGCGCATAGAGATGGAGAAAAACCTTCGCAGAATCTTGAAAAATTGATTGGTTTGGCCAAAAAATTTTCCGATTCTTCAAATCTAGTCGTCTATCGTGGAATTTCGGTTGACGAGGTTCCCATCAAGGGAAGTGTGCTATCATTAAAGGGGATTAGCGGCTGGTCACTCTACCCTAATGTTGCGCTCGGATTGGCAAAGGTGCAGCTTGGTCAGCATAAACTGGTTATGCGCGAAAAATGTCAATTGTCGGAACAAGGATTGTTCATAGACGAATGGGAACAAGAGATCATTCGACTTGATCTGACAAAGTCCGTGACACGCATTACGAAAGGTACGAGAAGCACACCCCTAGGTGACGAGAGCGTTTACGTTCTGGACTTGGCTTGAGGTTTATCATGACTGCATTGAGTCGATCGACGAAAACAAAACTACCGAGCAAAAGCAGTGTTACTAGCCATGCTTATTTTGATGCGACCACAGAAAAACTTGCGCGAATAGATCGCGTATTCAAACCGTTTATCAAAGACTCAGTTCGTTTGCATGCGAAACTCCCAGATGGAAGAGATACCTACCATTTGCCGAGCCAAATCCCTGAAGTGCGCTCAATGGTTGAAATGGGACTTAGGAAAAACGCAAGTATCTTGACGGACCTTGTCAGTGCGTTGTGTCGGCCTTTCAATAAAACTTCGGTGATTGAGCGACTGGGAAAAATCGAAGACGAAGTAAAAGCTCAAGAAAGGGATTTTTATAGACAAGCAAATTTGGACGAAGGGTCTGTGGAAGTTCAGGTCGCGATTTTAACTGAGCGCATTAACAGCCTGACTAAGCATTTCAAAGACGTTCGAAATGACAACCAATCCCGACGAGGTTTGCTGAAGATGGTTGCGCAGCGACGTTCGCTTTTGGACTATACACGCGGCAAAAGCGAAGAGCGATATTTAGATTTGATAAAGCGACTTGGCATTAGGCGGTAGCTGGTTGCTTTGGGATGCAGACGGCGGCGACTAAACTAGTTGATCAGTTCGTGAGAGCTTGGTGTTTTTGATTGGCCCGCGGGTCACCTGAGACCTGGATGCGCTCATCGGTCTACATAGGTAGCAGGTCGTCGTGGTCTCAGGTAACTGAGCCCAACCTCGTAACATGGCAATTCTCAAACAGTTTCAGGAGGTTGGTAGTTAGGAGTAATAGATCCCAACCCGACTATTTGTAAGAAACCTGTGTCTCAGGTCATGCGAGTATCGCCACTACGGAGATCTATACCATGGTTCTGATAGTTCACTGATCGCCGCGATTGATTGTGCAGATACACTGGTTCAGGTGTAATCGTCCGGTGACGCTCCCTTTTCGATTTTGGGTCTTCGGTTGAAGTTACGGAATTAGATACGTCATTAATTCCGTAGCGAAGGTGATCGATGGGTCGGGTTGAGATTTTGACGGGCCGGGAGCGGCGGCGCATTTGGTCGGATGATCAGAAGCTTGCCATTCTTGAGGAGGTTGCGACAATCGGTCTGACGGTTGCGGATGTGGCGCGGCGACATGATGTTCTGCCACAGCAGATTTACGCCTGGCGCCGGAAATTTGCTGAAGACCGGGGCAAGCTTTTGCAGGAACCGTGTTTTCTGCCTGTGACACTGGTGGAGAGCGAGTCAGCGACACCTGGTAAGGCATCAGAAGAAGAGGCCGTGCGGAAATCGGCTCCGAAGAAGGCTGCGCAGATCGGGCGGATCGAGATCCGCTGCAAGGGCGGCCGGGTTCTGAAGGTGGATGCCGGGATGGACCCTTTGATGCTGCAAGGACTGATCCGTTCGGTGGAAGAGGCATGATTGCGCCCGGATCGAACGTGCGAGTGTATCTGGCCTGCGGGGCGACAGACATGCGGAAGGGGATTTCCGGTCTGTCTGTGCTCGTCCAGGAGGTTCTGCGTCAAAAGCCAGCGTCCGGCGCGGTGTTCGCCTTCCGGGGGCGGCGCGGCGATCGGGTCAAACTGCTTTATTGGGATGGGCAGGGCTTTTGTCTTTATTACAAGGTTCTGGAACGTGGCCGCTTTCCTTGGCCGTCGGTTACCGATGGCGTTGCGCGGTTGACGGCAGCGCAACTGGCGATGTTGTGGGAAGGCATTGACTGGCGGCGCCCGGCCTGGACGGCCCCACCGATGCGGGCCGGATAAAGCCAGCTTTTCAATGAGGATAAGGTTGGCTGAACTCAAGCAAATCAGCTAAGAAATTGGGCATGAGTTCCGCTGTTGCCAGCCTTCCCGACGACATTGATGCCTTGCGTGCGCTGTGTGCCCGGCAGGCTGAGGAATTGGCCAGACAGAGCGGGCAACTTCAGGCGCGCGACAGTCTGATCGACAGGCTGAAAGAGCAACTGGCGGTTTTGCGCCGGGCACGCTTTGGCAAGTCTTCGGAGAAGATCGAGCGCGACATCGCGCAGTTGGAACTGGCACTGGAGGAGATCGAGGCGGCGGAAGCGGAAGCGCCGCTGGCGGCTACGCCCGGTCGCGTCGAAGCTCCGAAGATCAAACCTGCGCGTCAGCCGCTGCCGGACCATCTACCGCGTCACGAGATCGTCCACGACCTGGGTGAGCGTTCCTGTCCATGCTGTGGCGGGTGTGAGTTCCTCAAAAGCGGCGTGGGCATCACCGAAGTGTTGGACTACGTCCCCGCGTCCTTCCGTGTTGTGCGTCATGTCCAGCCACGCTTTGTGTGCAAGGGTTGCGACGCCGAGGTCACCGCGGCAATGCCGTCGTTGCCGATTGAGCGCGGCAAGCCCGGCCCGGGCCTGGTTGCGCATGTGCTGACAGCCAAATATTGCGATCACCTGCCGCTCTATCGCCAGTCAGAGATTTACGCCCGCGAGGGCGTTGAGCTTGCCCGCTCAACCATGGCGGATTGGGTTGGTAGAGCGAATTCGCTGATGGCACCGTTGATCGAGGCTCTGCGCGGTCATGTTTTTGCCGGTGATCGTTTGCATGGGGACGATACACCGGTTCCGGTGCTGGCGCCCGGCAAGGGCAAGACGAAGACCGGTAGATTGTGGACCTATGTCCGCGAGGGCCGGCCGTATGGATCCGAAACGCCGCCGGCAGTCTGTAACTTCTACAGTCCGGACCGGAGGGGCGAACATCCTCAAGCCCATTTGAAGGACTTCCAGGGCATTCTTCATGCCGATGGCTACGCCGGGTTCAAGGAGCTCTATGAGGCGAAGCCGCCGAAGGTTCTCGAAGCGGCCTGCATGGCGCATGTCCGGCGAAAGTTCTTCGATCTGACGGGAAATGGGCCAGCGCCGATTGCCGAGGAAGCCTTGCAACGCATCGGCGCTCTCTATGATATCGAAAAGGCCATTCGGGGATCACCACCTGATGAGCGGCTGAAACTCCGTCAGACCAAGAGCAAACCGATGTTTGAGGCTCTACAGAAATGGCTGAAGACGCGCCTTGCCGAAGTGTCCGGGAAGTCCGGCACAGCGGAGGCAATCCGCTATGCCCTGAACCGCAGGCAGGCCCTCGGGCGGTTCCTTGAGGACGGCACCATCGAGATCGACAACAATGCGGCTGAGCGTTCCATCCGCCCGATTGCTCTTGGGCGCAAGAACTGGCTGTTCGCCGGATCGGACAAGGGCGGGGACCGGGCCGCCGGCATCCTGTCGCTGATCGAGACCGCCAAGCTTAACGGGTTCGATCCGGAAGCCTATTTGCGGGACGTGCTGACCCGCATCGCCGATCATCCCATCAACCAAATTGGTGATCTGTTACCGTGGAAAATAAGAGAGACGACAAGTGATGTCAGAGATCCCAGCCTTGGGTCTCCGGCAGGCAACCCTTAGTCTTGTCGAACACGACCCCAGATGGGCTGACCTATACGAATCCGAGGTCACGCTAATCGCTGAAGCATTGCCTGGTGTGGCATTTGAAATTGACCATATCGGAAGTACCGCCGTGCCGGGTCTGTCTGCCAAACCCATTCTGGACATCGCGGTACGTTCAACCAATGAGACCCAAATAGCCGCTGCACTCACCGGCTTAGGTTATATTGATCGCGGCATTCGAAGTGGTCGTCTCTTCATACGCCTGCGCGACGGCGATGTAAGAACCCACAACCTCCATCTATATCCTCCAAACGATACAGATTGCCTTGATCAGATCGCATTCCGCGACGCGCTGCGCGCTGACCAGAAACTCCGAGAGCAGTACACCGAACTCAAGCAAAGCCTCGTTGAAAGTCTGGGAGATGCTGGGCGTGGTCAATATGCGGCCCGAAAAACAAACTTCATCAAATCCGTTATCCAAAGCCAAAAGTTGAAGAAACGCGCCCAAACCGGACGCTTACGTTCAGATGGATCCATAGTTCGGATGACTCAGAATTATCGGATTTCCTGAGTTAGCACCAAAGGCGCAAGAATGCCTGAGAACCCAGCTATCAAGCCTGATTTTTTCCGATTCCTGGTGCGACGGTCGTGGCCTTGAGGGATTTTCTGAGGCGAGCTTCTAGCCAGGGAATTAGGCTAAGCAATTCTTCAGTGTCCGACGGGTTATCAGCTCGCTCAATCAGGGCGTTGTATGCGCTGGATTGTTGGTCCAATAGCGCGTCGGCTGGAAGTTTTACGCCTTCGTCTCGGTGCACTTTGATGACCAGGCGGCCGACTTGCTTGAAAAGCGCTTGATCGATTTTCCTGATTATTGAGCCGCTCTGCGGTTTCAACGGTTCGCTGAATATTTCGCCTTCACCTGTTAGAAGCCACGAAACGTTCACGCCGAAGTTTGAGCCATAGGCGGCTACAACGGATGCGGAAGGCTCTCTTTCGCCGCGTTCATACCGCGCAAGGCTATTGGCGCTCATGCCTAGCTTTTTTGCAAATGCGTCACGTTCAAGATCACCAACTGAACGCCTTATCTCACGCAGTCGCATAGCTAGAGGCGTTTGCGGCTCGCTTTCAGGTCTCGCCAAGGCATCACCTATAAATACCCAAATGGGCGTTTACAAAAACACCGAACGGGTATAAACCTATCTTATCGGCTCGAACCTTCGCGCCGAGTTGTCACAACAAATCCCAAGAAAACGGCCTGCTGCAACACGCCGCTTTCAGCTTAAGAGAGGCACCTCATGGCAAAGCCGGATCAGGTTCCCCCGAACGGATGGGACAAGCATTCCATCAAGGCCGAGCTTCATCGCCAGGGTATGACCCTGGCAAAGCTGGCCGAGCTGGCCAGGATGACCCCGAATAGCTTTTCCCACGTGTGGACCCGTCCAGTGCGCAAGGCTGAAGCGTCGATTTCAGAATTTCTGGAAACGCCGCTGAAAGACCTGTGGCCTGATCGGTATCCCATTAGGACCGCTCGAATCCTTTCTAGCAAATACGAGAACTTGCGCGCTAGCCAGAAAGGGCAGGCGGCGCCGGACAAGAAAGCGGCCTGAGCTTGGGCTCGATGTCCAAGATCGACCAATCGACGGGCACAGAAAGCCGCCGCACTCCTGACATCCTTCTTCTACGCCACCTTGCCGGGCGGTCCATGAGGCCGCGGAGGCGCCTGCGCCCGGTTTCTATTCTCAGCAATTTTAGAGGTCTGACGTGAGCGCGTATCAGTCCATCAAAATCTCCTTGATCGATATCCCGGAAGGACGGCTTCGGAACGTGGAC
Source organism: Roseibium aggregatum IAM 12614 (assembly GCF_000168975.1). Lineage (GTDB taxonomy): Bacteria > Pseudomonadota > Alphaproteobacteria > Rhizobiales > Stappiaceae > Roseibium > Roseibium aggregatum. Next base: position 91 of record NZ_AAUW01000029.1, on the reverse strand, counting down.
TCGGATTGGGCCGACTGCCTTTCCGGTATGTTCGATGAGGTCGGCCAGAAGACGCCTATCGACGTTGTTGCGAACGGCAAACGCTTTTTGC
>NZ_AAUW01000030.1 GCF_000168975.1 Roseibium aggregatum IAM 12614 | reverse complement strand
ATAGCAGCTTGCGGGCAGAAGGCGCGCAGCCACATGTAGTCGCCGGCCTCGACCTCGACCCAGTCCTGGTTAAGGCGATAGACCGCCTTGCCTTCCAGAACATAAAGCCCGTGTTCCATCACATGAGTTTCGGCAAAGGGAATGACCGCGCCCGGCTGAAAGGTGACGATGTTGACATGCATGTCGTGGCGAACGTCTTCCGGATCGACAAAGCGGGTGGTTGCCCATTTTCCGTCGGTACCGGGCATGGCGTTCGGTTCGACATCGTTTTCGTGAGTGACGAAAAGTGTCGGCCGCTCCAGACCTTCAACAGGCTCGAACGCCTTGCGCACCCAGTGAAACCGCACCGGCTCGCTGCTTGTGTTCTTCAGGCTCCAGTCGGTTTGCGGCGGCAGGAAGGCGTAGCTTCCGGGCTTCAGGTCGTACTGCTGACCTTCGGCCGTCAGAACGGCCTCGCCTTCGACAACGAACAGAACGCCTTCAGCGGAAGGGTCGGTCTCTGGCCGGTCGGACCCGCCACCCGGCGACACTTCAACGATATATTGCGAGAAGGTTTCGGCAAAACCCGACAGGGGCCGCGACAGCACCCACAGACGGGTCTTTTCCCAGAAAGGCAGATAGCTGGTGACGATGTCACGCATGGTGCCTTTCGGGATGACCGCATAGGCATCGGTAAAGACGGCCCGGTCGGTCAGGAGCGTTTCCTGACCGGGATGACCGCCGGTCGGCGCATAGTAGGATCTCGGGGGCTTGGACTGGGGCACGGCCAACCTTCTTCTTCAACAAAACCAGTTGCCGTAAACTATGACCTGCCTTGCGGGACCGGACCACGGGGCATGTCCGAAGAGCACCTATCGGAAAAACAAGATAATCATCTCTTGATTTTCCTAGTCTTCCGATCAATCCACCGCAGCCCCGACGGCAGAGTATGACAGCGCGTTGCCGCCCCGGTGAAGGCGCGGCTGGTTACGTCGGTTCCGGCCATGCCGCTGACGAGGCAGGCCGGAACAACCGTTTGCTCGCGGCAGGGTCCTTACTTGCCCTGAGCCGCGGCCCGGATCTGGCTGAGGCTTGCAGCCGGAGTGATGGCTTCCGGGTCGAGCTTCAGATGCAGGAGCGCGGGTGTGCCGGCTTTGCGGGCTCGCTCGTATGCAGGACCAAAAGCCTCCGTGCTTTCGACAGTCTCGCCAAAGGCGCCGTAGCTGCGGGCAAGCGCCGCAAAATCCGGATTGACCAGCTTGGTCGCGGACGGACGGCCCGGATAGGTGCGTTCCTGATGCATGCGGATGGTGCCGTACATGCCGTTGTCGATCACCAGAACGATGATGTTGGCGCCATCCTGACAGGCGGTGCCGAATTCCTGCATGGTCATCTGCAGGCAGCCGTCGCCGGCAAAACAGACGACTTCGCGCTCCGGAAAGGCAAGCTTGGCAGCAACAGCCGCCGGCAGGCCGTAGCCCATGGAACCGCTCGTCGGCGCTGCCTGGGTGGCGTAGCGGCGGAAGCGGTGGAAACGGTGCAGCCAGGTGGCGTAATTGCCGGCGCCATTGGTGCAGACAGCATCGTCCGGCAGGTTGGCTTCCAGCCAATCCATGACACCTGACATCTGGAGGTTGCCTGGCACCTGCGGCCGGGCGCCGGACCAGTCCAGATAGTCCTGATGGGCCTTGGCTGCTTCGCCTGCGCCTTTCAGTTCTGCCGGGGGCTGAAGGCCTTCGGCGGCCTTGCAGAAGGCAGTCGGGGAGGCATGAATGGCCTGCGCCGGCCGGTAGACCCGGCCGAGTTCCTCGGCGTCCGGATGGATATGCACCAGTTGCTGCGCAGGAGAGGGAATGTCGAGCAGCGAATAGGACTGGCTCGGCATTTCGGACAGGCGGCCGCCGACGAGCAGAATGAGATCCGAGGCTTTGATCCGCGCCAGCAGTTTCGGATTGATGCCGATGCCGACATCGCCGGCGTAATTCGGATGCAGATTGTCGAACAGCATCTGACGGCGGAAGGAGCAGGCGACCGGCAGGTCGAACCGCTCGGCAAAGCGGGTGAAGGCGGCAACAGCCTCCTCCGACCAGCGGCTGCCGCCCAGAATGGCAATCGGCCGCTCGGCTGCCCACAGACGCTTCTGCAGTTCGGCCATCTGGGTGAGGCCGGGATGGGTCTCGACCTGGGTCCACGCAGGCGGCTGCACGGCAGCGGCCTTTTCGACCAGCATATCCTCCGGCAGGGCCAGCACCACCGGGCCCGGACGGCCGGAGGTGGCGACATGATAGGCCCGCGAAATGAACTCCGGCACACGATCCGCGTGATCGATTTCGGCCACCCATTTGGCTATGCCTCCGAACATCTGGCGATAGTCGATTTCCTGGAAGGCTTCACGCTCGCGCATGCCACGCTCGATCTGACCGATGAACAGGATCATCGGCGTTGAATCCTGCGCTGCCACATGAACGCCTGCCGAGGCGTTGGTCGCACCCGGACCGCGGGTCACCATGCAGATACCCGGCTTGCCGGTGAGCTTGCCCCAGGCATCGGCCATCATGGCAGCCCCGCCTTCCTGGCGGCAGACCGTGACCGGGATCGAAGCGTCATAAAGGGCGTCGAGCACGGCAAGATAGCTTTCGCCGGGCACACAGAACACGCGCTCCGCCCCGTGGCGCTCCAGCGCCTCTACCAACAATTCGCCACCGGTCTTCTGGTCCATGTTCCGGGTCCTTACGAGAAAGAAGATCTGTTCATTCTATAGCGTATGAAAACCCGCCCTGTTAGGGGCGAAAATCAGATTAATTGGCAATGGGATCATTCCGATTTAGAATAATATATCTCCGACAACGGACTTGCAGCCCATCCTTATCTGTTGAGATTTGATTAGATTGGTCTTGGGAGGGCCGGTTGCTGCCCTCCCAAGTGGGCCGGAGACCGTACCATCCTGGGTACTCGGCAAGTCCGTTCGAAGCCAGGTTCCCGGTCCACTTTCCAACTTATCCCGAATGGTTGCTCGCGCAAGAGTGCGTAGATAAGGCAGGGACAGATGGACGAGACCAAGCACTTTGTCGGAATTGACGTGTCGAAGGCAGCGCTGGATGTGCATGTTCTGCCAGTCGGCAAAAGCCAGCGGTTTCCCAATGATGGTGACGGCCATGCGGCTCTTGAGGGATGGTTGTCATCCCATCCAGTCGAGCGCGTGGTCCTTGAGGCGACGGGTGGCTATGAACGCAAGGCGGTGCAGGCGCTGCAGCAGCAGGGATACCATGTTTGTGTGGTCAATCCGGCCCGCCCCCGGGACTTTGCCAAGGCCGGTAGTCGGTTGGCCAAGACCGACCGGCTGGATGCAGCCGTTCTGGCCCACTATGCGCAGGTGTTTGATCCGCCGTCGGCTCCTCGTCCGGGCGACGTCGAGGCGAAGCTTGCGCGCTATGCCTCTGCTCGGGACAGCTTTGTTGCCGAGAAGACCCGGCTGCGCAATCAGCTCGGCCTCAATGACGATGCTGATCTGGAGCGCATGCACCGGGATATACTGGAGACGATAGAGGCCAAGCTTGCGGAATTGGACCGCATGATCCAGAGCTGCATTCGCGAAAAGGCCGAGTTGAGCCAGCGCTATGACCAGCTCAGGGCCGTTCCGGGCATCGGGCCGGTCGCCGCCGTCAGCCTCCTGGCGTTCCTGCCCGAACTGGGGCAGGTCTCGCGGCGGGCCATTGCTGCCCTGGTTGGCGTCGCGCCCTTCGCCAGAGACAGTGGCATGATGCGGGGGCAACGCAGGATCGCCGGCGGCAGGGCCAAGGTGCGCAAGATGCTGTTCATGGCAAGCCTGTCAGCGGCACGCCACAACCCCATCATCAAAACCTTCTACGAACGCCTCATCAAAGGTGGAACAGGCAAGAAACAGGCAATCATCGCCTGCTCCAGGAAACTCCTGACCATCCTCAACGCAATGGTCAGGGACAATAAGGAATGGCAGCCGATGAGCACCTAAAAACATGGTTGCTTCGAGACGCGCGCAAACGCGCTCCTCAGGATGAGGTTGAATGTGTTGAAAGGCCGCCTGATTGTGCCACACACAGTCCTCATCCTGAGGAAGCGCGAAGCGCTGTCTCGAAGGATGGGCCTCATGTCATGGCCAGCCTTGCCGGTAAGCATCGGCGCTGCAAACAAAAAAGGGGCACCGGTTTCCCGGTACCCCTGCCCCCATTCTTTTTTGTCACTTGATTATGGGAAGCTGATCTCAGGCCGGCTGAACCGTCACCACCTGGAAGGTGTGCATCTCACCATCCTCGTCCTTGATGGAGACATATTCACCCGGGTTGAAAGCATGTGCGCCGAAACGGTAGCCCGCCTCGTCGTCATCCTCGCCGTCGATATCGTAATGGAAAGCCCAGGAACCGCCCGGGCGGTGAATGAGGTGGCCAATTTCCTCTTCCTCGGAGCCCCAGAATCGGCGGACGCGGCAATGGTCGCGCTCCTTCTTCCAAAGGCCGGCGTCGATGTGGCCGGATTCGTCAAGCGGAGCGGTGAATTCGTAACCGTGGTTCGCCGAACCTTGCGGAAATTCCTTTGTTCTGGCCAGGTTCAACCTGATCCTTTTTAAAGCCGGATAGTCGTTCATGGGGCCCTCCTTTACTGACAATCCGGTTTATTTGTGCCACATCCGGGTCACCTCACATTGAGAAGGATCAAACCCGGCGGGTTGCATGTGAGGCATGTTTTGCAGTGTGTCAGCAAAAGGGACGGAAGATGGATCAGGCCGAAACCCAGAACCAGGCGCTTGCCTACCTGAGCAGCCTGCCTTCCGACGATCCTCAACGGCCCAAGGTCAAGCGGATCGACACTCACGCCAATATCGTGTTTCTGGTGGGAAGCAAGGCCTACAAGGTCAAGCGGTCGGTCAAATTCCCCTTTCTCGACTATTCGACGCTGGCCCTTCGGGAAGAGGCCTGCAAGGCGGAAATCACCTATAACCAGCCAAATGCGCCGCAGATCTACCGGCAGGCACTGGCGATCACGCGAGAAGCGGACGGCAGCCTGACCCTTGGAGGCTCGGGTGAGGCCATTGAATGGGCGATTGAAATGAACCGGTTCGAACACCAGCACGAACTGGACATCATCGCCGAAGAAGGCCCGCTTCCCGACAGCCTGTCCGACCGGCTTGCAGACATGATGGTAAGCGCCCACGAGACCGCGCCCCTGCGCCAGGGCAGCGGGTTCTACTCCGAGCTTGCAAGCTACGTGGAGCAGAACGACGATGCCTTTCGTGAGCATCCCGATCTGTTTGATGCAGAATCGGTCCGCCATCTGACCGAAACATCCCGCACCGTCCTGACTTCGCTGCACGAACTCATCCTGCAGCGCGGCGAGCAGGGTCTCGTCCGCCGTTGCCACGGCGATGCGCATCTTCGCAATATCGTGCTGGTCGACGGCGCGCCTGTGCTCTTCGATGCGGTTGAATTTTCAGATGCGATCGCCACCGGCGACGTTCTTTATGATCTTGCGTTTCTGCTGATGGACCTGTGGGACCGCGGGCAACAGCGGGCGGCCAACCGTGTGTTCAACCGCTATCTGGACAAGAGCCGCCTGGACACACATTCGGAAGGTCTGGCGGCCCTGCCCTTCTATCTGATGATGCGCGCTGCAATCCGCTCCAAGATCGCGGCCAGTGCCGCTCTCAACCAGTCGGACCCGGACCAGAAACAACGTGAGCGCGATCAGGCGCAAGCCTATTTCCGCCATGCCCTGGCCTTTCTGGAGCCCTCGCGGCCGCACCTGGTTGCCATCGGCGGACTGTCCGGCACCGGAAAGACCACGCTCGCCTATGAAATCGCGCCGGAGATCGGCCGGGCACCGGGAGCACGCGTGCTGCGCACGGACGTGATGCGCAAACGGCTGCTCGGCATCGCGGAAACGGAGCAGGCACCGGCCGAAGCCTATACACGGGAAGCCTCGCAGAAGGTGTACCACGCACTGGACGAGACAATTCAGACCGTCCTTGCCGCCGGGCACTCGGCAATTATCGATGCCGTTTTTGCAGCAGAGAGCGAGCGGGAGCGCATCGAAAGCATCGCGGCCAAGGTCGAATGCGGCTTCTGTGGCCTGTGGCTGTCGGCGCCTGAAAAAGTACTGAAAGCCCGCGTGTCTGCGCGCGAGGACGACGCCTCTGATGCAACGCCCGCCATCATCGATACCCAGCTTGGCTATGATCTCGGCCGGATGACCTGGGCGGAGATCGACGCGGGACACAACGTTGACGAAACAGCGGCCCAGGTTCGGCGCGTCTTGAACGGCTAGCAGCTTACAGCCCGGCAGCCCTGAGGGCGGCAGCGGCACCGGCAGCGCAAAAGACGGCGACATATTCCTTGCGCAATGTCACCTGTGCTACGGCGGCAACGACAAGGCACAGCGCCACCGCCAGCCCGCCTTTCAGCACGATTGGCAGGATGGTGGACACGATGATCGCTCCCGGCAAGGCCTCCAGCCCCCGGCGTACCCTCGGCGTGATCGGAAGCCTGCCCATGACCCAGTATCCGCCCGCCCTGAGCGCGTAGGTGACAAGGGCCATGCCAAGCACGGCCAGAAGGAAAATCGGATCGGCGGTCAATGCTCCCTCAGTCATCAAGGTAGGCCCCCGCGAACGCACCGGCGATGGCACCGGTGAAAATGCTCCAGTAGCCGCCGACCAGATACCAGGTCAGCGCGGCAATACCGCCGGCAAACAACCAGCTCACCGTCTGGCGTTTGCCTTTCCAGAGCGGCACCAGCAGCGCGGCAAAGAAAGCCGGCAGAACCACATCGAGCCCGTAGACTTTCGGGTCCGACACCAGGCTGCCGGCGAAATAGCCCGGAATGACCGCCAATGACCAGACCGCCCAGGTGAACAGGCCGCTGCCCAGATAGATCCCCCAGTCCCGCGTGCCCTTGTTGTATTCCGACAAGGCGAGCAACCAGTTGAGGTCGGTCAGCAGGAACAGGGACGGATAGGTCTGCCAGGCCGGCACCTGGCCGAGCCAGGGCCGCAAACTTGCACCAATCAGGAGCATGCGCATGTTGACCGCGGCCGTGACCCCGATCATCGCCACCACGAGACCGTAGGTCAGCGGATCGTTGTAAACTTCCATTGCAACGAACTGGCTGGCCCCGGCAAAAACCAGCGAGTTGAGCAATATGGTCTCCAGGAAGGTCAGCCCCTTTTGCGCGGCCACCGTTCCGAAGACCAGGCCAAGCGCGATGATGCCCGGCGACACCGGAATGCAGATCGTGGCTCCCCGCACACAGCCTTGCAGGCTGAGGGTCACATTTTTGTTCAACATGTCTGTCCAAGAGTTTCAGGCGGCGGGAAGACCCCGCGAAGAAAGGTCAGTATTGCTGATAAATCGCCTAAGAACCATTGAAACCTTCGAGGGAACTGACCAATCGTCAGAACAGGACACCATAGATCATGCGCAGGCCGGTGAACCCGAGGAACAGCGCGAACACCAGCTTGAGCTTCGACGGGTCGATGGCATGGGCGATCTTGGCGCCCCATGGCGCGGCAAAAGTGCTGGCCGGAATGATCAGGAAGAAGCCGATGAGGTTGACATAGCCAAGCGAGAACGGCGGGCGACCTTCCTCGCCCCTGCCGAAGAATATCGACAGCAAGGTGCCCGGAACGGCAATGATGAGGCCGATGGCCGCCGCCGTGCCAACCGCCTTGCGGATGGGGTAATTGAAGAGAGTCAATGTCGGGACACCAAGCGTGCCGCCGCCGATGCCCATCATCACGGAGATCCCGCCAATCAGAAAACCCAGTGCTTCCTTGATCGGAGATCCGGGCAGCTTGTCGGCCAGATGCGAGCCATCCTTGCGGAACATCATGTTGGCCGACACGGCGAGCGCCACGATCCCGAAGACCAGTGTCAGCGCGCCGCCGGAAATGTTTCCTGCAAGCGTTCCGCCTGCAATGACACCGAGGGCGATCGCCCACCACCAGCGTTTCAGGAGATCCATGTCGACGCTGCCACGGTTATAATGGGCGCGCGCCGAGGATGTGCCGGTTGCCAGAATGGTTGCGAGCGATGTTCCAACGGCCACATGCATGAGGACGGACGGGTCGATCTTAAGCGCGGTGAACATGTAATAGAGCACCGGCACGATGACGATGCCGCCGCCGACACCAAGCAGGCCGGCAATGATCCCGGCCACAAGCCCGGTTGCCAGCAGTGCAACAGCCAGTAAGCCAAGGGAGAAAAGGCTAAGATCTTCCACGCGATTATCCTCGTTGCCGACGGCCGCCAGTGCCGGCCGCCAAAGTCGTTCCCCTGCGCTTAGACCAGCTGCGCGAATTTTTCCAGCCGCATCCGCGGACTATCTGTCTTGCAGCCACAGGTGGTGCTTGCGGCAAGCGCCTTTTGCGGCCAGTCTCGGCACTGGTTCATTCGGGCCATATTCATTCGGGCCAGGTTCAATTGGCCCAGCTTCATCGGGTAGCGAGGAAACATGAGCGGTCACTGGCTTGCGCTCTACACATTCGGCCAATTCCGTACCCGGTCAGACCACCCGGATGTGGACCCCTTCCATCAGTCCGAACCCTTTGTGTGGGCGGCAATGGAACGGGCCGAAGGGTTCGTTGCCCGATCCGGCTACGAGGACGAGCCGGGGCCGGAGAGTTGGGGCGAGCAGGTGTTTCCAAAATACTGGCAGGACAATGGCGACGGCTGGGCCCCTTCCACCATCTCGCTTTGGCAAGACCTGGAATCAGCGCTGGCTGCCGTCTATCGCGGGCCACACGCCGCGATCCTGAAGAAGGGCCCCGAGTTCATGCGGGACGACCATGCCTACCCTGCCTACGTATTGTGGTGGGTGCCCGAAAGCCATCAGCCGGACTGGGTGGAAGCGGTCGAGAGCTTCGAGCGTCTGGGCGACGCGGGCCCCACACCTGAAGCCTTCACATTCAAGTCTGCGTTCGACCCTGCGGGAAAGCCGACAACAGTGAATGGCGGCGTTTCGAAACAGATCGCCGAACGCAACCGCACCCGAGCTGAAGCTCCCAAGGCGGTTCAATAGGTTATTGTTCAAAAATCGATGACTAATTGTCCAGTTTCGGCTGAATTGTAAAACGACCGGTCAATGGCAATCTAAAGCTCAACAACGCACGAGCCTTTTCGTGCCAGAGATTGGGAAAGGATTGATCCATGAACCAGATACTGCGTCCGTCGGATGCCAGAGGTGATGCCGATTTCGGCTGGCTGAAAAGCAAACACTCTTTTTCCTTCGGCTCCTACTTCGATCCGAACCACCTCGGCTTCGGTGCCTTGCGGGTGATCAACGAGGACCGTGTTGCCCCCAGCGCGGGCTTCCCGACACACCCGCACCAGAACATGGAGATCATCTCCTACGTCGTTTCCGGCGGTCTGGAACACAAGGATTCGCTCGGCACCGGTTCGGTGATCCGTCCGGGTGAACTGCAGCGCATGAGTGCCGGCACCGGTGTCCGTCACAGCGAGTACAATCATTCGGACACGGATCCGGTCCACTTCCTGCAGATCTGGATCATACCGGAGGCCGAAGGACTTGCGCCGAGCTACGAGCAGAAGGCTTTCCCGGAAGATGGCCGCCGCGACGCCCTGCGCCTGATCGGATCGCGCGACGGGCGGGACGGGTCCGTCACCATCCACCAGGACGTCGATCTCTATGCGTCGCTGCTGTCTGCCGACCAGAGCCTTGCCTTCGACATCCGGCCCGGCCGGAAGGTCTGGCTGCAACTTGTGAAAGGCAAGATCAGCGTCAACGACCAGCCGCTTTCCGCCGGCGACGGTCTCGGCCTGCTTGAGGCTGGAGCGATCTCGCTGGCGGCCAGTGAGAATGCCGAGTTCCTGCTGTTCGATCTGGCAGCCTAGACCATGTTGGGGCGGGATCATTCCCGCCCTTCCCGCTCCTGACAGTGCCGAGCCCTGCGTTGATGGGGAGGGATGAAGGACCGGAGCGGCATTCGCCTCTTCGCACAAGGACCAAGAAACGGAACAGATGAGCCGAGCAATCGTTCTCATCCCATTCAGGAGACCGACAATGCCCGAAACAACTTCCCCTTTGATCACGCTGGAACAGGACGGCAGCAAGGGCCGCTATGAGGCCAGGGTAGACGGGATCACTGAGCCCGCCGAGCTCACCTTTTCCATCGTCAACGAGCACCTCATCATCGCCGACCACACCGGCGTGCCGGACAGCATGCGCGGCATGGGAGTCGGCAAGGCTCTGGTGGAACGGCTTGTCGACGACGCCCGCCGCAAGCAGGTGAAGATCGTACCGCTGTGTCCTTACGTGAATGCCCAGCGGCGCAAGCACCCCGAATGGGCGGACGTGTTTCAGGCTTAGGCGATGCCGGTGGTCAGGAGTAGGAGAACACCTCCATTCCAGCCGCACCCGATTTTAAGCAGTCCGCTTGATATCATGCCGGACGTCACGATATGAGCCCGGTTGGCAATGAACCACCTAGGCCTTTGCTTCTTCGGACGTCTCCGGCCCCGTGTCACCGTTCAGCTTGCGGCGCGTGCGCAAGAACTGGCCTGCAAGGCCGTAGATCAGCGAAACCGCACTGAAGAGCAGCAACGTTCCGGCAATCGGGCGGGTGACAAAGGCGGTGACATCGTAGTCGCTCAGCATCAGGCCCTGGCGCAGGCTGAGTTCGGCGATCGGGCCAAGCACAAGACCGATGATGAAACTGGCAACGGGAAAGCCGAACCGGCGCATGGCGAAACCGACGACGCCGAAGACCAGCATGACCGCGAGATCGACCACATTGTTCTGGAGGGCGTAGACACCTGTCATGCACAGAACCACGATGGCCGGGCCGACAAGGGCGTAAGGCGCCTTCAGCACGAGGGCGAAATAACGCGCCATGCGCACGCCGACGATCAGCATCAGCAGGTTGGCCAGCATCATGCCGATGAACACCGAATAAACCAAATCGGAATTTGTCTGCATAAGCTGCGGACCTGGGATGATGCCGTGGATCGTCAAACCGCCGATCATAACCGCGGTGGTGGCGCTACCGGGGATACCGAGAGCGAGCAGCGGGATCATCGACCCGCCGACGGCTGCATTGTTGGCAGATTCCGGCGCCGCGATGCCTTCCGGAACGCCGGTGCCGAATTTTTCCGGATGCTTGGACCAACGCGAGGCTTCCGAATAGGAGATGAAGGCCGCCGTTGTTGCCCCGACACCCGGCAGCGCGCCGATGACCGTGCCGATGACGGAAGAGCGAAGCAAGGTGACCCGGGTCTGGATGAATTCGCTTATGGTCGGCAGTTCCGTCGAAACATCATCGATCACATAGCCTTTTTGCGGGCCTTCCCCGAACCGCTGCAGAACCTCGGCAAGTGCGAAGATGCCGATGATTGCCGGCACGAAGCCGACACCGGTCAGAAGCATCATGCTGCCAAAGGTGAAGCGGGGCATCCCCGTCAGAGGGTCGATACCGATGGTGGCAACGCCCAGCCCGAGCAGTCCGGCCATCAGCGCTTTCAGTACCGAACCGTGGCCGATGGACGCAATGGCCGTGATCCCGAGGACAGCGAGCGCAAAATACTCCGGCGGGCCGAATTCAAGCGCCAGTCTGGCAAGCGGCGGTGCCGCGACCATCAGCACCACCGTGCCGAAGATACCGCCGATGGCCGATGCCGCCAACGCGATGCCCAGCGCCTTGCCCGCCTGTCCCTGGCGGGCCATCGGATACCCATCCAGCGCAGTGCAGGCCGCTTCGGGTGAGCCTGGCGTGTTGAACAAGATGGCGGAAATGGATCCACCGAACGTCGAGCCGACATACACCCCGCCCAGCAGCAGCAGTCCTTCGATCGGGTCGAAGGCGAACGTGAACGGGATGAGCAGCGCGACACCGACGATCCCGGTGAGACCGGGGATGGAACCGAACGCGATGCCCCACACAACACTGAAGATGATGAGCAGGAACGTGAAAGGGTTGCTGGCCATGTAGCCGAGCGCGGACAGGTAAGAGTCCAGCATTTTCGGAAAGCTCCGTTTATGGGTCTGCCCGGAGCAGGCTGCATTCGGCTGAATGCAGAAACGATGCTCCAACACGCTGAAATCTGGAGGCTTTTCAGCCTGCGGTCGATTTCTGGCGGCGACTGTTTCCTAGTAAAGCAGCAGGCTGAGGTCGTAGAAGATACCCTGGCCGCGCGGCAGCGGCAGTGACAGCCCGCGCGTGAAGAACAGGCACAGACCGAACGTGAACAAGGGTGAAAACAGCAGTTTCGCAGTCAGGTTGCTGTAGGGCGTGGCAAAGGATGCCGCCCACAGGAACAGCATGGTCGCGACGACGAAGCCCAGCCACTGCAGGGCAAAGAAATAGGCCAGGATGAGACCGCCGATCAGAACAAGACGCACCACATAAGCCGGGTCTACGGACGACCGGGTTCCTCCGGAGGCCGACTGCAGACTCGCTCGCAACCCCACGGCCTGTTGCAGCAACTGCAGGAACGACACAACCGCGAGAGCGCCGCACACCAGCTTCGGCCAGTAGTCGGAATCGATCTTCGCGTATTTCATCGAGTTCGGAAATTTGTCGGCAACGAACCACATCGCGACCGCTAAAACCAGAATGGCGAATACAACGACCATTTCCATAATTCTGGAACGCATTTCAGACCCCTCCCAAGGCTAGTTGCAAATAACCGGCCCCGAACATCTCCTGGACCGGTCATCGCGATCGGTCTACTCGACGTAACCGAGCTGCTTGAGCACGTCGGTGTAGATCTCCACCTCGTGCTCCATGAACTCCTTGAACTGGGTCGGGCCGAGAACCTTGGAACGGAACTGGAGACCGCTTTGCGTTTCGATGGTCTTGTAGCTTTCCGAGACCGCCGCCCTGTCGAGAATGCTGAACATGGTGTTGGCATTGGCTTCGTCATCGGACGCATGCATGGCGAAACCGCGCCACCGGCCAAGGCTGACATCAAAGCCCAGTTCAGTTGCGGTCGGAACGTCGCCGAGTACCGGCAGGCGGAATTCAGAGAAAAGCACGAGCGGCCGAAGATCTCCGGATTCGATCAGACCCCGTGCCGGGCCGTATTCCTCGTACATGAGGTCGACATGACCGCCGAGCGTGTTCGACACCATTTCCGATGCGGAGAACGGCACCGTGGTCAGTTCTGCTCCACTCTTGATGTTCCAGAGACCGACCAGCGTATCGTCGAAGCCCGCTGTGCCGGTGACGGCAACCTTGAGCGAACCGGGATTTTCACGCGCCGTCTTGATCAGATCGTCGACGGACTTGATCGGGCTGTCCTTGGAGACGAGAAACAGACCCTGGTCGTACTGGATACGTGCAATCGGCCTAAGCTCGTCGATATTCATCCGGCCAAGGACATGATTGATCACCTGTTCCGGGCCAACCGCCATCATGCTATAGCCGTCGCTCGGACGCTGCATGAAAGTGACCGCCGCCGGCACACCGCCTCCGCCTTGCACCGAAATCGGAACCAGTGCCTGGCCGGTGATCTCCTGGAACGGTTCGCCGATTGCGCGGATGAAGCGGTCCGTCCCTCCGCCCGGACCGAACTGATGGATCGCCTCGACGGTGCGCGACGGATAGTCGTCGGCCCGTGCGGGCATTGCCGCAAGCACGGATCCGACTGCGGCCATCATCATGGCCGCACGCATTGACTGAATTGGAAACATTTCAAACCTCCCTAAGTTTCGGCTGGAAACCCCAGCCTGGCTCCTCCTGTCCGGGCAGAGTTTTCCGCCCGGACTGCATGGCTGCCCTCAAGACAGCGTCACGTCATGCGACCTGCGAGGCCTCCTGTTCCTGTCCGGCTGCCTCCAGAAACTGCATCGCCACCTCCACGCCTCCCGAGCGGTGGGGCACGCCTGCCTTGCGCAGGCCCAGTTCGACGCCGGACAAGGTTCCGATCAGCATCAGATCGTTGAAATCGCCCAGGTGCCCGATGCGGAACACGCGATCGGCGACTTTCGACAAACCGTTCCCGAGCGAGATATCGAAATTCGAAAGCGCGGTGGCGCGGAAGGCATCCGCGCTATGTCCGTTCGGCATCATCACTGCCGTCAGCACACCGCTTTCCTGGCCTTGCTGCTTGCAGAGAACTTCCAGCCCCCAGGCGCGCACCGCGGCGCGCGTCGCCGCCCCATGCCGCTGATGGCGGGCAAAGACGTTGTCGAGCCCTTCCTCGTGCAACATGCGGATGGCTTCGTTCAGGCCATAAAGCAGGTTGGTGGCAGGGGTGTAGGGGAAGTATCCGGTCGCGTTCAGGGCCTTCATGTCATGCCAGTCCCAATAGGACCGGCGCATGCCGCCGGTTTTGGCAACCTCCATCGCTTTGGCGCTGGCGGCATTGAAGGAAAGCCCCGGCGGCAGCATCAGGCCCTTTTGCGAACCCGATACCGCAACATCGACACCCCAATCGTCGAAACGGAAATCGATGGAGGCGAGGCCGGAAATGGTGTCGACCATCAGCAGCGCCGGATGACCGGCTGCATCGATGGCATGGCGAACAGCCGCGACCGGTGAAACCGAACCGGTCGACGTTTCGTTGTGAACGACGCAGACCGCCTTGATCTCGTGAGCGGTATCGGCCCGGAGCCGCTGCTCGATGCTGTCCGGATCGGCCCCGCCGCGCCAGTCGCCCTCGATAAATTCCGGCTTCAGGCCGAGGCGTGTTGCCATCTTCATCCAGAGCGTTGCGAAGTGGCCGGTCTCATACATCAGAACCCGGTCGCCCTCCGACAGCGTGTTGACCAGGGCCGCCTCCCAGGCGCCGGTTCCGGACGCCGGAAAAATGAAGACGTCCTGGGTTGTCTTGAAGATCGTTTTCATGCCGCTGAGCGCGTCCAGCCCGACCTGAGCGAAATCAGGACCCCGGTGGTCGATCGTCTGTGCGGAGATGGCCCGAAGAATCCTGTCCGGCACGGCACTCGGCCCCGGAATCTGCAAAAAATGTCGGCCGGCTTTTCGAGACATTCAGTTCTCTCCCTTGGTGGTGCGCCCCCGATTTTGGCGGCATAATTGAATTATGTATTTTGCATTTTTAATTTTGCATTATGAATTACATTCGAGTATCGGTGTGTCAACAGGAATTCTTTCGGGAGGAAAACGTGCTAGAAAAAGCCCTGAAAAACGGCTTCTCGGGCGAGGTCTACTTCGACCGCTTCACGCGCGGACGTTATGCGACGGACGCGTCGTTCTACCAGATCATGCCCAGGGCGGTGGCCATCCCCCGTGGCAAGGAAGACATCGAGCTTGCGCTTGATGCAGCCAGGGAAGCCGGCATTGCCATCACCGGGCGCGGGGGCGGCACCTCCCAGTGCGGACAGACCGTCAACACGGGTCTGATCCTGGACAATTCCCGGCACTTCAACCGCATTCTGGAACTGGATGTCGAGAACCGGCGCTGCATCGTGGAACCCGGCATCGTGCTGGACGACTTGAACCGCGCCCTCAAACAGCACGGCCTCTGGTTTCCCGTTGACGTCTCCACCGCCTCGCGCGCGACGATCGGTGGAATGACGGCGAACAATTCTTGCGGCGGGCGGTCCCTGCGCTATGGCACGATGCGGGACAATGTGCTGTCGATCGAAGCTGTCCTGCATGACGGGTCGACCGCACGCTTCGGACCGGTGTTTGAGGACTTTCCGGGCAACGACACGTTTTCCCGGATCGCAAGGGACGTCATCACGCTCGGCGAGAAACATGCCGACCTGATCGACGAGCGCATTCCCAAACTCACCCGGCGGGTTGGTGGCTACAACATCGATGCCCTTGTGCCGAACGGCAAACCAGCGAACCTTGCCCACCTCCTCGTCGGGTCAGAAGGCACCCTCGCCTATTTCACCAAGATCGAACTGAAGCTGTGGCCGCTTGTCGGCAAGCGGGTGCTCGGCGTCTGCCACTTCCCCACCTTCTACCAGGCGATGGATGCGACCCAGCATCTGGTGGAACTTGGACCGCTGTCGGTCGAGCTGGTGGATTCGACCATGATCGCGCTGTCGCGCGAGATCCCCATGTTCCGCAGCACCATCGAGCAATTCGTGCAAGGCACGCCCGACGCCCTGCTTCTTGTCGAGTTCGATGAAGGCTCGCAGGACGCCAATCTTGAAAAGCTGCGCCTGCTGGAAGAACGGATGGGCGATCTCGGCTTTGCCTGGAGTAACGAAGGCAAGGGCTGGGGCGGCGTGCTGACCGTGACCGACCAGCAGCTTCAGGGCCAGATCGCCGAGGTGCGCAAGTCCGGTCTCAACATCATGATGTCGATGAAACAGGAGGGCAAACCCGTTTCCTTCGTCGAGGATTGCGCCGTTGAGCTGAAAGACCTTGCCGAATACACCCGTGAACTGACGGATGTGTTCGAAAAGCACGGCACCCGCGGCACCTGGTATGCCCATGCGTCTGTCGGCTGCCTGCACGTGCGGCCGGTCCTGAACCTGAAACTTGACAGCGATGTCCGCCGCATGCGCGCCATCGCCGAGGATGCATTCGAACTGGTTGCAAAATACAAGGGCTCACATTCGGGAGAACATGGCGACGGCATCGTCCGGTCCGAGTTTCACGAACGCATGTTTGGTTCCCAGATCATGGCCGCCTTCAAGGAGGTCAAGCGGAGCTTCGATCCGGACCTGCGCTTCAACCCCGGCAAGATCGTTGACGCGCCAAAGATGGACGACCGCAGCCTGTTCCGCTTCAAGCCGGACTACAAGGTCAAGGAACTGAAGACTCATTTCGACTGGTCGGCCTATCCGGGTGCCGGCGGCGGTTTCCAGGGCGCGGTCGAGATGTGCAACAACAATGGCGCGTGCCGCAAGCTTGCCGGCGGGACCATGTGCCCGTCCTACCGCGCAACCCGCAACGAACGCGACCTGACCCGTGGCCGTGCCAACTCGCTGCGGCTTGCCCTTTCCGGCCAGCTTGGCCCGGATGCTCTGACGTCCGACGAAATGATGGAGACCTTGAAGCTTTGCGTTTCGTGCAAGGGCTGCAAGCGGGAATGCCCGACTGGCGTCGACATGGCCAAGATGAAGATCGAAGTCCTGGCCGCCAGAGCGGAAGAGAAAGGCATTTCGCTGCACGACCGTCTGGTGGGGTATTTGCCGCATTATGCCGGTCTCGCCTCACGGCTTCCCTGGCTTGCCAACATGCGCAATACCGTTCCCGGCCTGGCAAAGCTCCTGGAAAAGCCAACCGGCTTTTCCGCCAACCGCAAGCTGCCGCACTGGTCGTCCCGGCCGATCCGCGACGCAGAAGTAAAACCTCAAACGGGCGATGCCGACGTCGTGCTGTTTGCCGATACATTTAACCGTTACTTCGAACCGGAAAATCTGCGCGCTGCGCTGAAGGTGCTGGAAGCGGGGGGCCGGTCCGTCACCCTGGCCCAGCCGCAGTCCGGCCGGCCGCTGTGCTGTGGCCGCACGTTCCTGTCCGCCGGCCTGGTCGACCGCGCAAGAACCGAGGCAAAGCGGCTGGTATCGGCGCTGCTGCCTCATGTGGAAGCCGGCCGCCGGATCGTCGGTCTTGAGCCGAGCTGCCTCCTGACCCTGCGCGACGAGATCCCCTCACTGCTTCCCGGCGATGACGCTGCACGTGTCGCAAGGGCGGCGCGCATGTTCGAGGAATATATCGCGGAGGAAATCGACACCGGCACGTTCAACCTGTCCCTGCGCTCGCCCGCACCGAAGGTGCTGCTCCACGGCCATTGTCACCAGAAGGCCTTCAACGTGGTGCCCGCAATCCGGAAAACCTTGGATCTTCTGCCGGAAACGAGTATTGAAATGGTTGAAACAAGTTGCTGTGGCATGGCCGGATCATTCGGCTATGGAGTTGAAACGGAAGAGGTATCACGGCGTATGGGCGAGATCAGTCTGTTCCCGGCTGTCCGGGCAGAAAGCGCTGAGGCAATCGTCGTCGCCGACGGAACTTCCTGCCGCCACCAGATTCATGACGGCACCTCGCGGAATGCCATTCACGTGGCGCGCCTGCTCGAGCTTGCCCTGGACGGGAGCTCCCCGGCATGAACCGCCCCATCGCGACCGTCACGTCCCTGCGCCGGAAATCGCTTCACGAGGAACTGGCCGAGTCGCTGCGCGAGCTGATCGTCAGCGGAGAGCTGAAACCCGGCGAGAAGGTTCCCGAAAAGGACCTGTGCGAGATGTTCAGCGTTTCCCGCACTCCCTTGCGGGAGGCGCTGAAGGTGATGGCTGCCGACGGCCTGGTGTATCTGGAGCCCAACCGGGGCGCCTGGGTGACGCCGATCACCGTGGAAGACATCGAGGAGGTGTTCCCGGTCATGGGCGCGCTGGAGGCCCTGTCGGGCGAACTTGCCTGTCAGAACATCACTGACGCGGAAATCGCCCATGTCCGCAGCCTGCACGAGAAGATGGTTCGCGAATATGAGGCCGGTAACCTGGCCGACTATTTCCATATCAACCAGGAAATTCACGAAGCCATCCTGGCCGCGGCCCGCAACAAGACGCTGAGCACGCAATACATGTCGCTGGCAACACGGGTGCGCAGGGCGCGCTATGTCGCGAATATGACCGCCGAACGCTGGAAACAGGCAACGGAAGAGCACGAACTCATCCTGAATTGCCTGGAAGCACGCGATGGCGCCCGGCTTGCCGAAATCCTCAAGGACCACCTCAAGAACAAGCTTGAGACGGTCAAGGACTGGCTGATTTCGCAGGAGGAAGGGCAGGTCTGACGCGGGAGCACTCCCGCCGAACCGAACGCCCTCTCATCTTCGGCCAGAACGCGCCTTGCATCATCCCCTGCTCCGCCGAGCGTCAAAGGCTCAGCTCGACGGCCCAGAGCCTTCCACGACAGTCTCGCAGCCCCTGAGGGTGTAGAGCGCACGGGTCAGCATGTCGCCGGCCTGCTTAAAGGCTGTGTCGGTGATTTCCGGACCCGCCGCGCTCAGCCCGGCGGCCGCCAGCTTGATGTCGGCAAGGTTCCGGTTCAGATCCTTCAATTGCTGCGCCACTTCCCAGTGGTCCTTCAGATCCGGATCGGTAAGCTCTGCCATGAGAGCGGATATCTTTTCGTCGAGGGCTTCGATCCGGGCCTTGAAGTCAGCCGGAGAGACCTGCAACCGGGCGAGCGCGGCTTCGGTCACATTACCGGCGATGCGTTCGCCTGCACTGTCGACCCTGTTCAGCACGACAAGCGACAGCACGCAGGCCGCAATGACGAGCAGCGCCGTCGCATTCACAAGCGCCAGCAGAAGCTGACCGGGCAAGCGGACCAGACGGCGGCCAAGACCGGGGGCATCGTGATAGGACATTCTGCGTTCCTTTGAGATCAGGTGATCTCATTCAGACTGAGTCCCGCATGACGCACAACGGCCTAAGCACCCCTCAACCGGCAGAAACACTTAATTTCTTGGGAGAACGGGCCGTGGCCTCTGCAATCCAGCCGGGAGTTCTTGCGCACCTCCTGCGGATTGAGAGTTGAGGTGACAGTCCTGAAAACGAGCAATGGTGCGAAGGGATGCCCCTCATTTCGCGTCATGAAAGATAATTCCTGCGGTATGCCGAATGCCGGAGCGGACGCGGCTCACGCCGTGCCTCATGTTCACACGGTAGGTCCCCTTCGTTCCCTGAACCGGACGGCTGTGAACGGCAAAGGCAACCGCATCGCCTTGACGCAGGCTCACGACCTCAACGCGGCTCTGCATGCGGGGGCGTTGTTCGGTCATGCAGAACTCACCGCCTGTGAAATCCTTGTCTGGTTCCGACAGCAAAATCGCGACCTGGATCGGAAAAACAAGCTCGCCATAAAGGTCCTGGTGAAGGCAGTTGAAGTCGCCGGGACTGTACTGCAGCAAAAGTGGCGTCGGCCGGTTCTGGCCCGCCCCATGGCAGAGTACCAGATAGTCAGCGTGGGTATCGGGATATCGCTGGTCGAACCCCATTGTCGCGTTCCACCTGTTGGCGAGACCAGCGAAACGCGGATAAAGCGCGGTCCGCAATCCACCGAGAAGATCCGGCAGCGGATAATTGAAATAACGGTACTCCCCCTTGCCGAACCCGTGCCGCGCCATGACGACATGGCTTCTGAAATGGGTCTCATCGGAATAGAGAGACGAGAGGGCACGACACTCCTCGGGCGACAAAAGTCCTGGCAGCGCGGCACAGCCATGACCGTTCAATTCTTCGCTGACAGCGGTCCAATCATAGCCGGCGACCCGCGCTTCAACGGAGGTCTTGGTGACGCCCGAACGTTCCGGGACGGTGGAGGTGGTCTTCATGCCAGCTTCTCCCGCTCGATCAGATCGCGCTTACGGTCGACACCCCATGCATAGCCCGAAAGTGAACCGTCATTGCGCACCACACGGTGGCAGGGAATGGCCACCGCGAGGTTGTTTGCGGCACAGGCCCGTGCGACGGCGCGGGTTGCTTTTGGTGCCTTGATGCGCCGGGCAACTTCCGCGTAGGAGACCGTTTCGCCGGCAGGGATTTCCTGAAGGGCTTGCCATACCCTTTGCTGAAAAACGGTGCCGCGGACATCAAGAGGAAGATCCAGGCCGATCCTCGGACACTCGACGAACCCGACCACCCGTGCGACCAGCACTTCATAGTCGTGGTCCGCACCAACCAGTCTTGCCTTCGGGAACCGATCCTGCAGGTCCCTGACCAATTCGCCCGGATCATGTCCAAGGAGAATCGAAACAACGCCTTTCCTGCTGGATGCGACCAGGATTGCACCAAGAGACGTCTGGCCGACCGCGAATCTGATTTCCTCATCCGCCCCGCCGGCGCGATATTGCGACGGTGTCATGCCCAGCATTCCAGTGGACTTTTCGTAAAAGCGTCCGCTGGAGTTGAAGCCTGCGTCGTAGATGGCCTCGGTCACCGTAATTCCGGAACCAAGTCCGTCGCGAACCTTGTTGGCCCGGTGGGCCGAGGCATAGTCCTTCGGTGTAAGGCCTGTCGCCGCCTTGAATATACGGTGAAAGTAGCTCGGGCTGCGACCTACGGAGCGCGCGAGGTCGTCCAGCGACGGCTCTTCCTCGCTTTGTTCAATGAGGCGGCAAGCCCTGGCAACGACAGCGGCATTCTCGGCGCCGGGAGGCAGGCCCTCCGGCTTGCATCGTTTACATGCCCTGAAACCGGTTGCCCGCGCGCTTTCAAGCGTTTTGTGGAGCTGCACGTTCTTCGGATTGGCCAGGCGCGACGGGCACGAAGGGCGACAGTAAACCCCGGTCGTTGAAACGGAATACCAGAACTGGCCGTCTGCGGTCTTGTCGCGGGCAGCGATGCGTGCCCACCGGGGATCCTCGGCAACGGGCAGCTTTATCTCATTGGTGTGTACGGCTTCCATTGGTGCGTCTTCCCGGACTTGTTGTCTTCAACTTCGCTGATCCTGCCACCGGCATTACGGCCGCGCACTCCGGTCCTTACCTTCAAATCAGACCCCTCTGCGACCCGGTTCCCGAGCCACGGGCGAATTCGAATATCAAGGCAGAGAACGGAGTGGGCGCAGCATTCGGTCTTTCTAAATTGGCGCTATCAACGCCAATTCAGGAGCCCCCATGTCAGCATCCGTCCAACATGCTTTGCCTTCAGGAGCCGCCAGCTTCGAACGCCGTCACGTTGCCGGTACTGATGGTCAGGCTTCTGAAGATCCTGTCCCGGCGCCCGCTCTTACGCGGGCCGGCCTTGCCTCTGGCCATGCCGCTTCGCTCGCAGCAGAAGACGACCCAGGCATCCGTCTCATGTCCGAGACAGAGCGAGCAGCGTCGCTGGAGGCCTTCATGGCACACCGGCCTGCAGGTGACGTCTGGGTATTTGCCTATGGGTCTCTCATCTGGAACCCGGCCATGAACGTGGTGGAGCGCAGATACGCACGCGTCGAAGGCTGGCACCGGGCCTTCTGCCTTTCAATGACAGCGGGCCGAGGGACAAAAGCGCAACCGGGTCTGGCGTTGGGGCTTGATCGCGGGAGGGCATGTACCGGGTTGGCCTATCGCCTCAACGAAGACCAAATCAGCACGGAGCTTCCGCTTCTGTGGAGCCGCGAGATGCTGTTTGGCGGATACATTCCGCAATGGGTGGGGATCCAGGATAAAGGGGGAGGAACCTTCGGAGCGGCAATCGCCTTCACGATCGACAGGCAGCACCGGCACTATGCCGGCGCTTTGCCGCGAGCAGCCATCGTTCGGCACCTGGCGACTGCGACCGGCAGTTGGGGCTCGGCGGCAAACTATCTGTTCCGCACAGTCAATGCCCTGCGCCAACATGGCATCCACGATGCCGATCTGGAGACTGTTGCCGCGCATGTGGCGGCAACACTTCTGACCCCTTGAGTTGGGCGACCGGTCTCTTGAATTTCGACCACATTGTCATTTCGCTGCGGAGACCTTTTTGGGTGTGGCCCCATAAATCTTGCCACAAGGCGGCCGACCGCCTTGTGGCAAAGTCGTGTGCTTATGTCAGCCGAATGGACATGCCGCCATCGACAATCGTCGGGCTTCCCGTCATGAAGCTCGCCCGATCAGACAGCAGGAAGAGCGCCGCCTGGGCGATCTCCCTCGCGTCAGCCATACGCTTCATGGGATGCAGTCCGGCAATGAACGCCATGACGTCGGGATTGCCTTCCCCACCGGCCGGCGTAATCGTGCCACCGGGCATCAGGGCATGGGCGCGAATACCTTC
Organism: Roseibium aggregatum IAM 12614; assembly: GCF_000168975.1. Lineage (GTDB taxonomy): Bacteria > Pseudomonadota > Alphaproteobacteria > Rhizobiales > Stappiaceae > Roseibium > Roseibium aggregatum. Next base: position 39,719 of record NZ_AAUW01000030.1, on the reverse strand, counting down.
TGCGGCATGGTCGGCAGCAAGTGATTGCACAAGCCCGTTAAGACCGGCTTTGGAGGCTGCATAAGCGCCCATGCCAGGCATGCCTGCGTTGCTGAACCCAACGAATGACGATGTGAAGACGATCGATCCACCACCGGTTTTCTTCATGGCCGGTATCTGCACCTTTGCAGCTAGAAAAGCCGCGGTCAGGTTGACCGTGAGGACTTCTTTCCAGTTGCCAATCTCCATGTCCGGGATCGGCTCCATCGCGCCGACGATGCCCGCATTGTTGAAGGCACCATCCAGCCGGCCAAACTCCTTCAGGGCAAGGTCGACGAGCGCGTCAGCATAGCCCTCGTCCTTGACGTCACCGTCCAGGAACACGGCAGTGCCGTTGGCCTTAAGAATTTTGGAAGCAACAGCCTCAAGCTCCTCGGAACGCCGCGCACCGAGCACGACATTCGCTCCTTCGGCAGCAAACAATGCCGCTGCAGCAGCGCCGATCCCACTGCTTGCCCCGGTGATGATGATCGACTTGTTTTCGAGTTCCATGACGTTTTCTCCTGTCTGTCATTGGCCCCGGCCTGAGCCAGGGTCCGCGTGACAGGTGTCATGATCGAGCCGAACCGAACTATCCGTTTCTTGTCTTGAAATCCATAAGCGGCATTTGACAACTATGGCCAGGCCAAGGGGGCACCAGCTCACGCCACCTTCAAACATCGTTGGCGCGCTCAAGGAGGCCAACGTCCTCTATCGATCAATGTGCGAGTGGACTTTAGGGGTGACGACAGGCAGCTTCAGAGGTGACCGTACGTTTACTGACCGTAACCGGATGCACTCGAGGCTTCCCCGTATGTCGAACCTGTCCCGCAACAGATTTTCATTACATAGGTATTTCCCATAGTCACAAAACTGTCGCTCGGGATGGCACCTTCCTTTTTCAACCCCTTGGTGAAATAGAGAGCTTCTTCCTTGTCGAATGGCTTAGCAATCGTCACCGCATACCATCCATTGGTCGCAAGGTAGACCGCCAAAGGAAGATCTCTGGCCATAGCGTAGCCAACCGCTTCATCGATGTTGTCGAAACTTTTGACCTGGATGAGTCTAAGCTCGCCAGGTGTGGCATCGAATTGATCCACTCGTATCCATGTATGATGCATATACCCGGTTACGCCTGCAACATTCACACGATACCAGCGGTCTTCCTCACCAGTGATTTGTACAGCTACGCCATTTGTAAAGCGACGCAGGCTATGAGATTTCCCGTCAGGTGCCGCCTTCATTAAAACTGAACCCTTGGGGTGCCGGACACGTCCAGAACGAGCAACGGGAATGGTAACCCTGCTCGGCTCAACTTGCTTCGGATTTGTCGATACGGAAGGTCGTGATGCGACATACGGCTTTGTTTCGCTTGATGGCTTGGAGATTGCGGCCGTGTCCGTGGCACCCTCAGACAAGGTAACTCCAAAGTTAGCCATCTCCTGCCCAGAGAGATATCTAATGTCATTCGCTTCAGTCTTGAATGCGAGCTGCAAGAGTGCGGGGTTCACTCCCATCTCCACCATGTACCCAATAATGTCCGCAGTGACGTCCTGAACAGCAGAAACAGCCTCCTCCTTGTTGAAAGGAGTTGTTGGCGAGAACGAAGACTTGTGCACGCCGATGGAGCCCGGTTCAGCATATCGTGATCGGCCACCCATAAATGCCAGGGCGCAAGCGGAAGCGCATTCCAGCTGGCGGAGTTGGATCGTGGCTAACCCGTGTGATCTGATGATCCGACCAAGTTCCATCGCCTTGAAAATGTTCCCGCCGTCACTGTCAAAGCCGATCACGTTGGGATTGAAAGAACGAATGACTTTCTCGAATTCGGACAGGTCATCACTGGGTGTGAAGGTACCCTCGACAACAACAAACCTCAGACCATCGTCCCCCTCCCCCGAATTGTAGCTAAGTTCGGCTTTTCCCACAGAAGGAAGGATGGTGACCAAAAAGATCATGAGGATTCGGATGATCATGGGTAATCACACACTCAGGTACAATTCATTGACACCGCAATTCAGTGTATTCGAGCGACTTAAGGTATTGCAACCAGACTTCACGCCATATGGTTGATCTGCTCAGCCCAAATTTCAGTGTTTTGAGGTAAGTCTGTTTCCAAGTTAAGGTTACAGACTATGAAGCGATCCAGATTGTGCGAAGAAAGATCATTGGTATTTTGAAGGAATATCAGGCAGCCACTGCGGGTTCGCCGGCCTTTGATTGCCTGTAGGTGCGCATTCTGCAGTGCAGTAGCAGCATTCTTGGAGCACCATACTGCAGCGCTCAGCCAAAGCAATGGCAGCAAGAATGTCTCGCGTTCCAAAAAATAAATCTTAGAGTTTAAGAAGAGGGGGATGGTACAGACGAGTGGATTCGAACCACCGACCTTCGGAGCCACAATCCGACGCTCTAACCAACTGAGCTACGTCTGCTTAAAGGCGTGAGGTGACGCGGACCATACTGACCCGTGCCGCCATTTGCAAGGGCGTCTTCTAAACTCGTTTTTTCCAACCCGCAAGCGGGAATTTGCGGAAATTTTCGAGCTGTTGAAAAGCAAATGCCCGGAGCGATGCTCCGGGCATATCAACTGCTTGCCGAGGGTCTCGGCATGGCCTGGGCAATCCGCACTCGTGTGAGTGCGGCCGCCCGATAAGCCGATTAGTTGAGCTTCATGTCCTTGAAGGACTTCTCGAACGCTTCCTTGACCGGAGCGGAAACGTCGGTGCCGAGCTTGGTAGCCAGCTCCTGCATTTCCTTGGACTGGGCGCTCAGAGCGTCAAACTGCTGGCGAGCAAACGTGGACTGCAGCTCGATAGCTTCAGCCAGGCTCTTTGCAGACATGATGTCCTTGACGAAAGTGAAAGCAGCGTCGGTGTTGGCTTTTGCAGCATCAACAGCCTTGTGGTTGAATTCGACAACACCCTGACGGGACGTTTCGAAGGTGTCTTCCATCAGGTCAGTCGCGTCTTCAGCAGCGTTTTTCACTTTTGCATAAGCTTCGCGGGCGTTCTCGATGCCTTTTTCCGTGGCTTCACGGAACATGGCAGGAACTTCCATTTTCGGCATGGCAAAGGCTTCAAAGTCCGGGAAAGCTACACCAGGAGCAGCGGTTTTCGCTTTGGTGGTGCGGGCTTTCGGGGCCGTTTTTGCCGGGCCAGTGGTTGTGGTGTCAGTCATGATCTCATCTCCTTGAGTCCGGATGCGATCATTGGTGTCATTTCTTTCCGCCGATACGTTTGCCGGCGGACCCTGTCGTCATCCGCATCCCTTACATAGTGCATGTCGTGCTGCATTGCAACATTTTTTGCACTGCACAATTAAATTACCGTCGGGGATCTCTCGTGTTTCCGCTGTTCCGTTCTGCAACAAACCTGTCGGAAAGAACGCGTGGCATGCCAAGTCATTGGCCTGACAAGAGAAGATGAAATCGGGTGAATGCACCTGATGAAAAATACAACCAAAACTGGAGAAGTTCAATGAAACACTTTTGACGCCTTGCGCGGGGTTGTGCCGCCCTGCGCAAGGAAAAAAGCCGGGGGGCTTATTTTTTCTGGGTCGCCTTGGCGGCGTCCTGAACGGCCTTGGTCGCCGAGTTGGAAAACTCGCGCGCCTGTTCGCCGAGGGATTCCATCTGCCTGCGCAGATAGTCCTGCTGCAGCTTCATCATGTCCTCGACATTTTCTGCCTTGACCAGTTCCTGTGCGAATTTGAAGGCCGCGTCGACATGCTCTTCAGCATAGGACAGTGCCTTCTTGTTTACATCCGCGGCTCCGGCCTGAACTGCATTCGCGCTATCTTCCACATTGCTGACAGCCTTGTGGGTCGCGCCCATGAAGTCGTCGAAGGCCTTGCGGGCCTGGTCGACACTCTTTTCCGCGAAATCGCGCATCTGGTCGGGAATTTCAAAACCGGGTTTGTCTGTACTCATGTCGGCACTCCTCAGGTCGACGAAAGATGTCAGGCGGGTATCCTGAAATCCTTCCATGCCAAAAATTCGTAACACGGCGATGGCATTCCGGCAAACTTGTCCAGTTGGATTAACCACGCCTTCATGTAACCCCTTTAGCAACCTTGCTTTACGTGGACTGAGTTGGAGATTGCTTGTATTAACGGAGTGTTTACCACTTTAGGCAAACCCGGCCGCCACGCACCCGTCAACCGGTATTGCGGACCAGTTTGGAGCAGAGCCATGGACGAACAGACCCTATCATTCCTGGAACTGACCGCCATGGATGATCTGGTTCAGCTTGTCGACGACAAAAGGGCAGCCTGGCTCTGGTCGGCGGACGGCGCCCGCATTCTTTGGGCGAATGCTGCCGGTGCGGCTTTCTTTTCCGCGCAGACCGTTTCCGATCTGGCCAGCCTGACGTCGCTCGAGCGCTCGCCGGCCCGTCCGCATATCGCGCGCATTGCCGAATCCGGTCTCACCGACAAATTCAGCATCGACAGGCTCCGCTTTTACCGCGGCCTGCGCGTCATGCTGCTGACCTGCCAGTGCATGCGCATCGAGCTGGAAACTGGCGATGCCGCCGCCCTGATCGTATGCGGCGACAAGGGGCTTTCGATGACGAAGGACCCGCTACCGGCATTTGCACATTTGCTGCGCGGCAGCGATGCCACCGTGTTCGTGACGAATGCCGGTTCGGTGGAGAGCCGTGTCGGCGAGCTCGGCGGAACGCCGGAAGACCTCGACATACCGGACGGCCAGACGGCGCTGTTCGGACCGCTGGAGCTGGAAGGTGCCTTTCACGAAGGCGTCGTGCTGAAGCTGACTGACCGTCAGAAGCTGGTGGTGCTCGAAAACCAGCCTCTGGCAGACGGCGAAACGGACGCCGGGGACAGCGCTTCCGAAAGCACGCCCGCGCAAGAGACATCCGCGACTGGGGCCGGGCTTCTCGCCGCCGGTGCCGCCACTGGTGTTGCGGCAGAGACAACTTCCTCCGACGAGGACAGGGCGACCGAAACCGCCATGGACGATGCCGGCTGGGTGCGAGCCGATGAAGACGAGCTTGAAACCTCCGAGGACGTAGCTCAAACGCCGACCGCGGAGGCGCCAGCCGAAGATGAGCCCTTTGAGGAAGATCTCGACAGCCAGACCGATGACGAGCAATCGATTGCCGCCAGCCCTGTCATGTCTGACGAGCTCTCTTCGATGGATCCCGGCGAGGTCGACCTCGACGCCTCTATTCTAGAGACGCCTGACGAAATTGAAGAGGGCAGCGCAGAGACGGCTGAAGACATTGCCGCGGATGCTGACGGCGAGGACGCCGGCTCCGAAAGGTCTGAGCCCGAAGCTGCTGCTGTTGAAGAAGCAACCGCCGAAGACACAGCCGGGGATACGGATACGGACCAAAACGATGACTTCGTCTTCCAGCCGCGGCGCAGGCCTGTGCGTTTTGCCTGGAAGATGGATATCGACCAGCGCTTCACGTTTCTGTCCGACGAATTTGCCGAAGTTCTCGGCCCGTCGTCGACAGACATCGTCGGCCTGACCTGGCAGGAGGTAGCTGAGGCATTCGACCTCGACCCGCGCGGACACATTGCGCGGGCGCTCGACCGGCGCGATACCTGGAGCGGCAAGACCATAGACTGGCCTGTCTCGGGCGCAGCCCTGCGCGTGCCCGTCGATATGGCTGCCCTGCCCGCCTTTGACCGGAACAGGAAGTTCGAAGGCTATCGGGGCTTCGGCGTGTGCCGGACCGCCGACGCGGTGCCGGAGCGCGGCGACCTGCCCACCGGACCGGTGCTCGCCGTTGTCGGGGCAGGTGAGACAGTCTCTCAGGAGACCGAGGCCGGAGCCGACCAGCTTTCGGAGGAAGACATCGCGCGCAGCGCTGACACGCAGCCGGACGCTGTCGCCGGTGCAGAAGCCAGTGCCCCCACCGCAGTGGCGGACATGGACGATGACCGTGCCGCCGACGGCGATGACAACAAGGCCGAAGTCGCACGGGACGATGATGACGCCGTCTCTGAAACAGCCGACAAAAGCACGGAGACGCCCAGCCGCGACGTTGAAGCGCTGGACGCAGCACAGCAACAGGCAACGGCTGACGCAGCAGCGAAGCTTGCGGAGTTGAAACCGGCAAAACCGGACTCTTTTGCGGGCAAGACATTTCTGGGTGCAAGCGCAGCGGCTCTGGTCGGGTCGCTGGCGAAGTTTACCGGCAAGACCCCGCAGCGCCCTGCCGAACCGCCTGCAAAGCCAGATCAGCCTGCAAAGGCAGACACCGCAGCTCGTGAGGCTGACAAAGCGGCTGATGATGCCCGTCCGGAAGCTGACCAGGATTTCGACGATCTGCCGGGTGCGGCGCTCGACAGCAAGTTCAAGGCCCTGGAATCGGGCCTGCAAGACGCTCCGGAAAGCGTGGTTTCACCGGAAGAAAGCGCCGTTGCGGAGGCGACCGAAGAGGCGTCTGTCTCCAGCGATGATGAACCTGCTGAAGAGACCGGTGATGCATCCGGCTTCGACGCTCACACTGAAGATGCAGGAACGTTGAGCGAAGAAACTGGCGACGACGAGACGGAAGACACGCTGGAAGCGGCAGCCGAAGACCTCGACCCTGACGCAGGCGATCCTGGCGCAGACGATCCTGAAGTCGACACCAGCGACGCCGCGACAGAGGCTGCCGCGTCTGACCAGGACGATGCTGATCTGACGGACGAGAGCGATGAGGCAAGCGACGAACCGACCGTTGAAGAGACCGGCACTGCCGTGGTTAAGCCCAAACCTTCAGCCGTCGAGCCGACCGGCATTTCCGGACCCGCGGCGCTGAAGCCGGCCGAAATCGAAAGCGCGGTCAAGTCGCTGGCCAAGGCCTACAAGGAAGCTGCCAAGAAGCCGCGTGACCTCTTTGAGGAAGACGACGACATGCCGACCATAGCGGTGGAAGCCGACGATACTGACGACCGGCTTACCGAGGCGGACGAAGTCCTTCAAACGGGGAAAGAAGATACCTCGACACGGGACGAGGATCCGTTCGAGCCAGAACCCGCTTTTGAAGACACGCATTTCGATCTCGTCGAGGAAGAAGACCGTGAGATCGAAGCTGTGGCCGCATCGCTCGAAACGGATGATGCCGCCGACGAGCGCGAGTTCTTTGAGGAAACCGCTGCCTTCGAAAGCGAAGACAAGGCCGCCGAAGTGGCGGACGAACCGAAGAAGACCGGACAGGTCATCCCGCTTGCGACTGTCAAGCCGCGTCTCGTTCCGGTGGATACCTCTGGCCTTTCCCGGCCCGAGCGGCAAGCTTTCCGCAAGATTGCCGAAGCACTCGGAGCACGGCTTGAGGGCGATCTTGAAGATTTCGACGCCCCCGATCCGGAAGAGCCGGTCGACGACCTGCCGCCGGAGGTTCCGGAAGCCGGGCCGATCGACCCCAGTCTGCTGGACCGCTTGCCCATCGGCATCGCCATCGCCCACGATCGCGAGGTTCTCTACGCCAACAAGGCGCTGTTGAGGATGCTTGGTTACAGATCGATTGCCGCCCTGTCCGAAGCAGGCGGTCTTGAGGCGCTGTTCATCGATGACGCGGAAGAGTTGCCGGATGAAGGCATGGACGGCGAGGTCGACGAGACCATGAAGATGCGCCTGTCCGACGGCGGTGTTCTGAATGTCGATGCGCATATGCATTCGGTGCCATGGAACGGCAGCCGGGGGCTGATGATTTCGATCACCGAACGCAAGGTAAAACCGGCACCTGCGGCTGCGGCTCCATCCTCGCCGAACTTCTTTGCGGAGGTGCGCGCGGAACTCGACAGCGCACGCAACCAGATCGCCGAGATGGACACCATCCTGGAAACGGCTACCGATGGTGTTCTGGTGCTCGATCAGAACGGCACCATCTTGAAGGTGAACGGTTCGGCGGAAGCCCTGTTCAGCGCCAACCGGTCCGACATGATCGGAGCGCCGCTGACCGAATTCCTGGCGCCGGAAAGCCACCGCGCCGCCGCCGACTATCTGGATGGGCTGTCGCGTAACGGCGTAGCCTCCATCCTCAACGATGGCCGCGAAGTGCTGGGCAAGGTTCCGACCGGCGGGCTCATCCCGCTGTTCATGACCATCGGCCGGATCAGCGGCACCAAGGACGATGTCAAATACTGCGCGGTGCTGCGAGACATCACCCAGTGGAAGACGGCTGAAGAGGAACTGACCCAGGCCAAGCGCCAGGCGGAAAACGCAAGTTCGCAGAAGTCCGATTTCCTGGCCAAGATCAGCCATGAGATCCGCACGCCTCTGAACGCCATCATCGGCTTTTCGGAAGTGATGATGGAAGAACGCTTCGGCCCGATCGGAAACGACCGCTACAAGGACTACCTCAAGGACATTCGCACATCCGGCTCGCACATCATGAGCCTGATCAACGATCTTCTGGACCTTTCCAAGATCGAGGCGGGCAAGCTGGATCTGAAGTTCTCCGCAGTCTCGACCAACGACGTCATCAACGAGTGCGTTGCCCTGATGCAGCCGCAGGCCAACCGGGAGCGGGTGATCATCCGCGCAAGCCTTCCGGAATCCGTGCCTGATGTCGTGGCCGACCCGCGCTCGCTGCGCCAGATCGTGCTGAACCTTCTGTCCAACGCCATCAAATACAACAAGTCGGGTGGCCAGGTGATCCTGTCGACCGCGCTGGAGAGCAACGGCGAGGTTGCGCTGCGTGTCCGCGACACCGGCACCGGCATGACATCAAAGCAACTGGCCGCCGCCCTTGAACCGTTCCGGCAACTTCATACATCCAGCCGCGGAGGCGGTACCGGGCTTGGCCTGCCGCTGACAAAGGCGCTGGTCGAGGCCAACCGGGCCAGCTTCCACATCGATTCCACGCCTGACCAGGGCACGCTGGTGGAAATCATCTTCCCGACGCAGCGGGTGCTTTCGGAATAATGCCGGGCCCCGTCAGGAGCGGTTCTTGATTGAAGTCGACAGCAATATCTGGATCCTGGAAGGGGGCAATGTCTCCTTCTACGGCCTCGCTTATCCAACCCGCTGTGTGATCGTCCGCTTGCCGTCCGGCAGGCTTTGGGTCTGGTCGCCCATCGCCCTGACGCCGGAGATCCGCCGAAAGATCGATGACCTGGGCACCCCGGCACATCTCGTCAGCCCCAACAAGATCCATCACCTGTTTCTGCAGGACTGGAAGGCTGCCTGGCCGGAGGCAAAGCTCTGGGGACCTCAAAGCACGATTTCCAAACGCTCCGATCTTGTCTTCGAAGCCGCGCTGGACGAGACCGTGCCTGACGCCTTTGAAGGCGCCTTCGACATGGTCCGCTTTTCCGGCTCGCCCGTGATGGACGAAGTCGTGTTCCTGCACAGGCCATCCAGAACGGTCATCCTGGCCGATCTCAGCGAACATTTTTCGCAAGGGTTCCTGGAGCGGTTCTGGAAGCCCTGGCAGCGCTGGATCGCCGGCCTCTGGGGCATTGTCGAAGGCAAGGGGTATGCGCCCCTGGAATGGCGGTTGAGCTTTTTCGACCGCCGGAAGGCCCGTGCCTGCCGGGACAGGATCCTGGCATGGGCGCCGGAAAAGGTGATCATGGCCCATGGCGTCTGGCAGCAAAGCAACGGCACAGCCTTCCTGCGGCAGGCATTTACCTGGGTGTGACAGTTTTTCACGCCACCGGTAACGCGTTCGTGATCAGCCACAGAGACGGGCTTTGCCAGCTCTGCACCCATAAAGTAGAGTCTTAAACTCCTGTATTCTCACCGGTTTTCGGGAAAATAGTGGAATGCAATCCTCCAGTTAGTTTTGAATAATTCTAAAGTATTGATTTTGCTTGATTTATTGACTTCGGACCACTCCGACGACATATTCCCGGCAAGCGTCGGACCCAAAATCCGGCCAACAAGAACCTTTTCACCGGGAGAGTTACATGAACTCCACTTTCCGTATCCTGGCAGGCGCCGCCCTGCTGTCTTCGGCAACCCTTTCTGCCGTACCCGCATTTGCCGACGGGGAAGTGAACATCTACTCCTACCGCCAGCCTTACCTGATCGAGCCGCTGCTGGACGCCTTCACCAAGGAAACCGGCATCAAGACCAACGTGGTCTTTGCCGCTGAAGGCCTGGGCGAGCGCATTGCAGCGGAAGGCGCCAACTCACCTGCCGACGTTCTCCTGACCGTCGACATCGGCCGCCTGGACGGCGCCAAACAGCTCGGCATTTCGCAGCCGGTTGAATCCGACATCGTCAACGCCAACGTACCGGCCGAATTTCGCGATCCGGAAGGCCACTGGATCGGCCTGACCAACCGCGCCCGCGTGATCTACGCCTCCAAGGAGCGGGTCGAGCAGGACAGCATCACCTATGAGGAACTTGCCGATCCGAAGTGGAAGGGCCGCCTGTGCACCCGTTCCGGACAGCATGTCTACACCGTCGGGCTGGTCGCCTCGATGGTCGCCCATCATGGCCCGGAAGAAACCGAAAAGTGGCTTGAAGGCGTTCGCGACAACCTTGCCCGCAAACCGGCCGGCAACGACCGCGCCCAGGTGAAGGCAATCTTCGCCGGTGAATGCGACATCGCGCTTGGCAACACCTATTACATGGGTCTGATGCAGACCAACGATAAGGAGCCGGAACAGCAGACCTGGGCCGAGAGCGTGCGCATCCTGTTCCCGAACACCGACGACCGCGGCAGCCACGTGAACATTGCAGGCGTCATCCTGGCGAAAAACGCTCCGCACAAGGACAATGCGGTCAAGCTGATCGAATTCCTGTCCTCCGGTGAAGCCCAGGAAATCTACGCCGAGACCAACCATGAATATCCGGTCAAGCCAGGTGTTGCGGTTTCCGAACGCGTTGCAAGCTGGGGCGACTTCAAGAAGGACACCCTGCCGCTGGCCGACATTGCCAAGAACCGCAAGACGGCAAGCGAGCTGATCGACAAGGTCGGCTTCGACGACGGCCCGGCCTCCTGAGCCTAGATCGACAAGAAAGACTGGCGCCGCATTTTGCGGCGCTTTTCTGTTGAGAGCAAGGAAGGCGGACTTTCAAACTATTATGGGGCCCGTCATTGCCGGACTTGATCCGGCAATGCATGCCGTTCCCTGTCGACAAAATTCAGAGGTGACGTCGATCCGATCCTCAACGGCATGGATGCCATGGTCGAGCCATGGCATGACGAAAAGAAAACCACCGCAAAAATTCAGGTCACGCCTCGGGATCTCTTGGCTTTTGCATTTTCCAGCAATTGCCTATAGAGCTTCCTGCGAACCATTCTCAAAGAAATGACAGGCCTTGCTGCGCACGCCCTCCCTCACTGTTGCTGACCGTTTCTGGCAAATTGCATCGCTGGCGATTGCCGCGCTGGTGCTGTTGCCGATGGCTGCGATTGTCTGGATTGCAGTGACGCCCACGGGCGAGGTCTGGGGCCATCTTCTGACGACGGTTCTGCCCGGCTCCCTGCAAACCACGGTCCTGCTGATGCTGGGCGTCGGGCTGACCACGGGCATTACCGGCGTGGCCACCGCCTGGCTGGTAACGATGTGCAATTTCCCGGGAAGGAAGGTTCTCGACTGGGCCCTTCTCGTACCTCTGGCCGTGCCGACCTACATTGTCGCCTTCGCCTATGTCGAAGTGCTCGATTATACCGGACCGGTGCAGAGCCTGATCCGCACACTCTTCGGCTTCAAGACTTCCAGAGACTACTGGTTTCCCGAGATCCGCTCGCTCGGCGGCGCCATCTTCGTCATGGGCGCGGTGCTCTACCCTTACGTCTATCTGATAACCCGGGCGAGCTTCCTGATCCAGTCCGCTTCGACGCTGGATGTCTCGCGCACGCTTGGTGCTTCACCTTACGGGCTTTTCTTCCGCGTCGCCCTGCCCCTGGCACGGCCCGCCATCGTCATCGGCATATCGCTTGCCTTGATGGAATGCCTCAACGATATCGGCGCTGTGACGTTCTTCGGCGTAAAGACGCTGACCTTTTCCGTCTATGACACCTGGCTGCACCGCTCCAGCCTTGGCGGCGCCGCCCAGCTTGCGCTGGCCATGCTGGTGATGGTGTTCCTCCTGCTCTGGCTGGAACGGTTCGGCCGGCGGAAACAGCGCTTCGACAGTGGCGGCGGTTCCAAGCACCGCCCGCCAACGCGGTTCGAACTGGGCCGTTGGCAGGCTGCACTGGCGCTGCTGTTGTGCCTGACACCTGTCTTTGTCGGCTTCGTTGTGCCCGGCCTGTTGCTTGCAGACCTTGCCAGCCGGCGGCTGGAGAGCTTCTGGGACGGCCGATTTCTGGATGCAATCTGGAACAGCCTTAGCCTTGCCGCCATTGCGGCATTGATCACCGTACTCATTTCCGTTGCCCTGGCCTATGCCCTGCGCCTCAATCCCAGGGGCCCGCTGAAAGTCGCCGTCCGGCTCGCCTCCATCGGCTACGCCATTCCGGGCACCGTTCTGGCCATCGGCATTCTTGTGCCGCTGGCAGGCTTCGACAATTTTCTCGACGCCCGCATGGAAGCCTGGTTCGGCATCAGTACCGGTCTTCTGTTGCTGGGCAGCGGCACCGGCCTGGTTTTTGCCTATGTGGTCCGCTTCCTTGCCGTCTCCTATGGCCAGGTGGAAGGCGGCTTCGGCCGGATCACGCCGCATCTCGACATGGCCGCGCGCACGCTCGGCCGCAACAGCGGACAAACCCTGACACAGATCCACCTGCCTATCCTGAAGCCGGTGCTGCTCTCCGCGGCCCTGCTCAGCTTCGTCGATTGCATGAAAGAACTGCCGGCAACGGTGCTCCTGCGCCCGTTCAACTTCGAAACCCTGGCAACGACAGTGTTCGAGGCGGCCTCGCGCGAGGCGTTCGGCGAGGCCGCCTTGCCCTCGCTAGCGATCGTCCTGGTCGGTCTGATCCCGGTGATCTACCTTGCCCGCTCCAGCGCGTCATCATTCCGGACGCAAACCTCCAGACGGCAGGTAGAGCCGGTCGTCTGAACCCGACCAGCCATGCCGTGTCGCGCCCCACTTCAAGCCCCACTTCGCGCCTTGACAGCCTCCGGGCGAACCGCGTCAATGGCAACATAGTTCAGATATTTACCGGGACGATTCCTCAATGGAAAAGAAACACCAGATAAACCTTTGGTACGCCTTCATCGCCATGATGCTGGTGCTGATGTTCCAAAGCTGGTGGACCACCTACAAGACTGTCGAGCAGATTCCCTACAGCCAGTTCGAGCAGTATCTCAAGGATGGAAAGATCGAGGAGATCGCCATCAGGGAGAATTTTATCGAAGGCAAGTTCAAGGCGGAGCTCAAGGACGGAAAGCAGTATTTCATCACCACCCGGGTCGAGGTGCCTCTCGCCGACGAGCTCAGCAAATATGACGTGAAATACACCGGTGTCGTCCAGAACACCTTCATTCGCGACATCCTCTCCTGGGTGCTGCCGGTGCTGCTTCTGTTCGGTCTGTGGATGTTCTTCATCCGCCGTTTTGCCGAGAAACAGGGCTTCGGCGGCATGATGACGGTGGGCAAGTCCAAGGCGAAGGTGTTCGTCGAAAAGGACGTGAAGGTCAGTTTTCAAAATGTCGCCGGCGTCGACGAAGCCAAACGGGAGCTGAAGGAAATCGTCGACTTTCTGAAGGAGCCGGCCTCCTATGGCCGCCTCGGGGCGCATGTGCCCAAGGGCATCCTTCTGGTCGGCCCTCCGGGCACAGGCAAGACGCTGCTCGCCCGGGCGGTTGCCGGTGAGGCCGGTGTACCGTTCTTTTCGATTTCCGGTTCCGAATTCGTGGAAATGTTCGTCGGTGTCGGCGCGGCGCGTGTGCGCGACCTGTTCGAGCAGGCCCGCAAGGCCGCCCCCGCCATCATCTTCATCGACGAGCTGGACGCTCTCGGCCGGGCACGCGCGGCTGGCCCCATGGGCAGCAACGACGAGAAGGAACAGACCCTCAACCAGCTCCTGACCGAACTCGACGGCTTCGATCCGTCCAGCGGCATCATTCTTCTGGCGGCGACCAACCGACCCGAGATCCTGGACCCTGCCCTCCTGCGTGCCGGGCGTTTCGACCGGCAGGTGCTGGTAGACCGGCCGGACAAGATCGGCCGGCGTGCGATCCTCGACGTTCATGTGAAGAAGATCAAACTGGCCGCCGATATCGATCTCGACCAGGTGGCACAGCTCACTGCAGGCTTCTCGGGCGCCGATCTTGCGACGCTGGTCAATGAGGCCGCCCTCCTGGCAACACGGCGGCAGGCCGATGCCGTCACCCTTCTGGACTTCAACGAGGCGGTGGAGCGGGTGATTGCGGGACTGGAAAAACGCAGCCGGATCCTGTCCGACAAGGAACGCAAGACCGTCGCCTTCCACGAAATGGGCCATGCCCTGGTGGCCGCCAATCTGGACGGCTGCGACCCGGTGCACAAGATCTCGATCATCCCGCGCGGCATAGGCGCGCTCGGCTACACGATGCAGCGGCCGACCGAAGACCGTTTCCTCCTGTCATCAAAGGATCTGGAAAACCGAATGGCTGTCCTGATGGGCGGCCGGGCGGCGGAGGAGATTGTGTTCAACGAAATCTCCACGGGTGCTTCGGACGACCTGCAGAAGGTGACCGAAGTTGCCCGCGACATGGTCATGCGCTACGGGATGGATACCGATCTCGGCAATCGTGCCTATTCCACCCAGCGTCAGAACTTTCTCGGGCAACCCGCCGGAGACATTGCCGAGGTTTCCGAAGAGACGCAGCGGGAAATCGATCTTGCTATCAAGCAACGGGTGGAAGCCGCACTGCAGCGCGCCAAGGACCTCTTGAACAGCCATCGCAGTGAGCTTGACGAAGGGGCCACGATGCTGCTCGCAAAGGAAACCTTGACCGACAAGGACTTTCCCGCAATCCGCCCGATTGGCGAACGGCGGAAAAGCGAAGCGGCGGAATAAGCTGCGGGGCTCTGCCGCTTGCAGCGTCAGGCGGCGAAAGTGTTGCCATTTTCCGGCCGCGTCCCGGCGGCCGGGTTGCGTTGCCAACCCTCGCGCTGGAAAGCTTTCGACCAGGCTTCGAAATGCTCCGCTGTCATCGGCCGGGCAAACAGGAAGCCTTGCGCGGTCGTGCAGCCGTTCTCGGCCAGGAAAAGATACTGCTCTTCCGTTTCAACACCTTCGGCGACGACTTCATAGTGGAGGCTTTTGGCCATTGCCAGAATGGTCTGGACGATTGAGCGGCTGTGATGGTCCGCGGCAAGGCCGCTGATGAAACTGCGGTCGATCTTGAAGGTATTGAACGGCAGACGCTGAAGATGCGCCAGACTGGAATAGCCGGTGCCGAAATCATCGATGGCAAAGGTGATGCCTGCCTCCAGAAGAGGCTTGGCCGCCTCCGAAACCCGATCAGGATCTCTCATGGCAACGGTCTCCGTCACTTCGAGCTGCAGCAGGCTGGCCGGAAACCCCGTGACCTCCAGAACGTCAAGCACGCGCGCCGTAAACCCCGGCTTTTCGAGTTGCCGAATGGAAACGTTGACCGCCAGGGGAAGGCGCTGGCCATGATCGAGCCAGACCCGCCCCTGACGGCACGCCTGCTCCAGAACCCTGTCGCCCAACCGGGTGATCAGGTCGCTTTCCTCGGCGACATCGATAAAACAGCCCGGCGTCAGCAGGCCGCGTTCGGGATGATCCCAGCGGGCAAGCACTTCGGCACCGGCCACCTTCAGCGTGGCACAATCGATCTTGGGCTGGAAGGCGATGGTGATCTCATCCGCCAGAAGAGCCCGCTTCAGTTCCGCTTCCAGGCGAATGCGTTCGTGAGACCGCGAGTCACGTTCGATTTCGTTGAAGAAACACGCCCGGTTGCCGCCGGTCCGCTTGGCCGCATACATGGCAATGTCCGCGTTCTTCAGGATGGCCGTATAATCCTCACCGTCATCGGGATAGGTCGAAACTCCGATGCTGGCGCCGACGGCCATGGTCAGGCCGTTGATTTCCAGAGGTTGCTCCACACATTGCACCAGCTCATCGGCAAGCGTGTAGACATTGGCCATCGGCTTTTCCGCGGGAATGACGATGGCGAATTCGTCGCCGCCAAGCCTGGCAACAAGCGGCGGGAAAGCGGGCGGTGCCTCACCGGCCCTGTCCGCGCTGTTCAACAGGCGTCGCAGCCGCGACGCCACTTCCTTCAACAACGCGTCGCCATGGTCGTGGCCGTAACTGTCATTGACCCGTTTGAACCGGTCGAGATCGATGAAGAGGACGGACATGCGCACAGGCGTGCCGTCAGCGGTCTGCATGTTTGAATTGAAGTGCAGCCGGAAGCTCTCCCGGTTCGGCAGGCGCGTTACAGGGTCCAGATAGGCCAGTTCGTGAATGCGGGCCATGTTGCTGCGGATGGTCCCGACCATGTCGCGATAGGCGCGGGCCAGAACGCCGATTTCGTCGGTCCGCTGCACCGGGAACGGCGCATCGAAATTCCCGGCACTGACCGTGTGGGCAGTCTGGGTCAGGGCCTTGATCGGCCGGACGAAGTTCTCCGCAAAGTGAAACGTCACCGGAACGCAGAATATCAGGAGGACGAGTGTGATGAAGATGTTCCGGCTCCAGATGGCGAACAGCATGCCATTGGCCTGAAGCCGCTTCACCGACACCAGCGCAGCGCCAAGAACCGGGCTGCCGTCCGTCTCACGCACTGGCAAGGCGATTTCGATCCTGTCGCCTGTCTGGCGGATCTGGTCGAGACCGGTTTCCAAGGACAGTTTGATCAGCGGGTGCAGGTCCTGTTCGTCGAAGTAACTGGTGTCCGGATCGCTGTCGATGGTGACTGCGCGAGCGGGATCGTGCACCTGCGCCAGCTCGACAACACCGCTGCCTGCAATGCTCTCAAGTTCCTGTTCCAGGATCAGGTAGTGGTGGTTGGTCAGATGGGGCACGGCCAGACGGCTGACGGTCGCCCCGATGGCCCGCGCATCGGAAACCACCCTTTGCTCCTCGTCGCGCAGATCCAGGTAGCTTGCCACCATGATCATCACGACCGAGAGGACCAGAAACAGCCCGGCAACCAGCAGCACGAAACGGGTGCGCAGGCTGGGAAGCCAGGTCGACAGGACTTTGATCAGCTTTGAGACAGCCCCATGCGTTCCAGGCACGCCTAACACCCCTTGCGATTACCTGAAAACCATACAGAACAAGTCTTGAAGGTGGATTGAAGAGGGTAAAGGCAGGTCTTCAAAACGTGTAAACACTGACCTGTTTCTTAGCCGGGAAATCGACTTTCCCGGCTTTTAAAGGATAACGGGCTGTCAATGCTTTGTTTACACGCATTAATCGCAATGCCATCCATTAACGAATTCGGATATTTCCTCCTCAATTCTACGAATTGGTTCCAATTCGGGACATTCTGCGCATAAGCAGCTTCAACAAAATAGTTTTTATTGAAATCAGATCGCCGGAAATGACCAGTCGGACATAAAAAAGGTGCCTGCGAGACCGCAAGCACCCTTGCTTGTAACGACACTGTCGGTTGTTTCCTGCCTTACGACAGAAGCGTTGCCTGTGTCTTTTCCTTGACCTCGTCCAGCGTCACACCGTCAGCGAGCTCAACCACCTTCAGGCCGCCCTCGACGACGTCGAAGACACCGAAATTGGTGATGATCCGGTCAACGCATTTCACGCCGGTGAGCGGCAGCGAGCATTCTTTCAGAAGCTTGGGATCGCCGGCTTTCGAGGTGTGATCCATGATCACGACCACGCGCTTGACGCCGGCGACGAGATCCATCGCGCCGCCCATGCCCTTGACCATCTTGCCCGGGATCATCCAGTTGGCGAGATCGCCCTCTTCGGACACTTCCATTGCGCCCAGGATCGACAGGTCGATGTGGCCGCCGCGGATCATGCCGAAGCTGTCGGCAGACGAGAAATAGCTGGTCTGCGGCAGTTCGGTGATGGTCTGCTTGCCGGCGTTGATGAGGTCTGCGTCAACCTCGTCGTCGGTCGGGAACGGGCCCATGCCCAGCATGCCGTTTTCCGACTGGAGGGTCACGTGGACACCTTCCGGAATGTAATTGGATACAAGCGTCGGAATGCCGATACCCAGGTTCACATAGAAGCCGTCTTCCAGTTCCTGCGCGGCACGCTTTGCCATGTCATCACGAGTCCATGCCATGATGTTATCTCCCTCAGGCTGCGCGCGTGGTGCGCTTTTCGATGAGTTTTTCGTGGCTGCCGACGATGATGCGGTCGACGAAGATGCCGGCGGTGTGGATGTTGTCCGGATCGAGTTCACCGATCTCGACAAGCTCCTCCACTTCCACCACACAGGTCTTACCGGCGGTTGCCATCATCGGATTGAAGTTGCGCGCGGTCTTGCGGTAGATCAGGTTGCCTTCCTTGTCGGCCTTCCAGGCCTTGACCAGCGACACATCGGCCACCAGGCCGGTTTCCATGATGTAGGTCTCGCCGTTGAAGTCCTTGTGCTCCTTGCCCTCGGCAATCAGCGTGCCGACACCTGTCTTGGTGTAGAAGCCCGGAATGCCTGCGCCACCGGCACGGATGCGCTCGGCCAGCGTGCCCTGCGGGTTGAACTCCAGCTCAAGTTCACCGTTCAGATACTGCTTTTCGAAAGTCGCGTTTTCACCGACGTAGGATGAAACCATCTTCTTGATCTGGCGTGTCTGCAGCAGAAGACCGAGGCCAAAGTCATCGACACCGGCATTGTTGGAAATGGCGGTGATGTCTTTGGCTCCGGAATCCCGGAGCGCCACGATCAGATTTTCCGGAATGCCGCAGAGGCCGAACCCGCCGGCCATCACCGTCATGCCGTCAAAGGTCAGCCCCTCAAGGGCGGCCTTTGCGTCCGGATAAATTTTGTTCATGTTTCACTCCCGTTTAAGACCGCTACATGCGTGAGGCGCACATTCGCCGCTTGGTTCGACCGGGTCAAGAGCTCTTTCCCGCGTTGCAGCGAAAAACATGAATGACCCGTCACTTAATCGATTTGCCCCGCAATGCCCGACGCCAAACTGCCGTTGCGGCGCGGTTTTAGGCGGTTTCCGGCAAGTTGTTTATGGTTTGTAAATTCTTAATGGCAAGAATTGAGCACCGGCTGCGGGGTGTTATCACCACTCTCCAGCACACCGGATACCTTGAGCCTACTGAGAGACACCACGCACCGTGTTCCCGTTTCTGTCGACATTCTTCAAGATCGCGGTCATCTCGCTGCTCGTCGGCGCGGGTCTTTCCTTCGTGAATATCACCGCACAGGACATTCTGGGGTCTGTCGGCATGAGCCCGCTGGAGCTGTGGATCTATCTGCTGGAGTTTCGGGACTGGGCCATTCCCAACATGATCCTCGGCGCATTCATCGTCGTGCCGATCTGGCTGGTCATCTACCTGATCCGGCCACCCCGGGCGGGATGACAGGTCCCGATCAGGCTGTCTGACTGGTTTTCTGCTGTTTCCAGCGATCAACGGTTTCCCGGAGACCCTGTTTGGCCTTCAGGGCCGTGATCGCTGCATGGCCTTTGACCGTAAGCGGCAGAAGCAAGCGACGCGTTGACTGCTCCATGGCGCCGAACCTGCTTTTGTACGCCTGCAGACCAGTGCCGAAACTGTAGATCCGAATGTTATTGTCCCGCGCCCAATAAATGGATTGAACGAGCACCACAATTCCAGGTGAAAACCGGTGCCATTGCTCCGGCCCGATTGAAATCAAGATACCGGTCGCGCATCCATTTTCCACCAACATGGCAACCACGGCGACAATGTCACCGTCGGACGTCAGCGCCAGAACCTTGAGCGGATTTCCACCTCCCGCCTGGGCCGCAAGGGCGCGATAAAAATTCTCGCGGTTGTCCTGTTTGAGGGAATTCGCGCGGCCGAGAGCTTTGAACCGCTGCGCCCTGCAGACCATCAGGGCCTCGAGAATTTGCAAGCGCTCTTCAGGGGTCGTCGCCTCGACTAACTGCACGCCTTCATTTTGAAGCTTGCGAAAGGTGCCACTTGTCTTCTTGTAAATCCCTTTCCCGGAGCTCGCTCCGGCCGCAAGCAGCGCGTCGGCATCAAGGTAGAGGGTGCAGCTTTCCGCACTCGCCTTTGGATGCAGGAAGAAAGGATTATGTGCGCTGCCAATCGAGGCGTGCAGTTTCTTGATGTCCACCACATCAGCATCGGGAATGGCGTCGATCATGGCGGCCATGACCGCCTGCACCGTTTCTTCGCCTTCGCTTGCGAGCGCCTTGCTCAAAACCGGGCCGTTCTGGTCCGCGACGCCAAGGTCGGGCGTGGATGCGATGCGAACCGGGCCTTTCCGGAGGCGGATCAGCGGCAGCAATGCAAACGGGTCCGGCAAGCCAGCTCGATAGGCGGCAAGGACCCCGAAGGTGTCGCAGGCAGCAGGTGCCATTTCCTGAAAAAAGCACTCGACGAATTGCCGGGTCTGAAAAGCCGAACAGACCGCCCCGCCGGGAAGAGACGCCCAGAGCGAACGCAAAAGGTCTGCACCGGGTTGCTCATGCCAGACAACATGAAGATCCTGCCCAGCCAACTGCCCGCAGAACGGCTCGTTTTCAGCCATCGCCAGCATTTCGGTCACGAGTCCACTCCGTTCCTGCGCAGCGCGATCTGAAGCACGTTCTGTGCGGCGCGATGCGCTTCCCGGGCACCGACAAACAGGCGTCCGCGTGTGCTGAGGGGCATAAGCAAGCGGCGGGAGGGGTGTTCCTCCCCCCCGAAGCGCTGCTTGTATTCCTGCTGACCCGTGCCAAAGCTGAACCAGCGCACGCCTGCCTCGTAAGACCGCTCTATCGCCTTGGAAAACAACACCATACCCGGCGAAAAGGCGTGCCATTTCTGATCCCCGATGGAGACGAGGACAGCGGTCGCCTGCGCACCCGTCATCATCAACACCATGGCAGCCACGGTCTCTTCGCCCTGCTTCAGCGCAAGGGCCTTGATAGGGGTTGGCGACGCTTCCATCGCCGCCAGGCGGAGATAGAAGGCCGAGCGGTCTTCCCGACCAAGGCTGTCGACCCGCCCGAGCTGGCGGAACCGTTCCCTGCGCTGTGCGGCCAGGGTTCTGAACAGGCCGACACGCTCTTCAGGCGTTACCGCCTCGACCAGCGTGACGCCTTCGCTCACGAGCCTGCGGAACTTGGAGCGGGTCTTCTTGTAAATGGACTTTCCGCACCAGTTGCCGGAGGCATTCGCGCTTCGAAGATCAAGCACAAGCGAGCTGTTGTGCGAGATCGTTGCAGGCAGAAAACTCAGAGGATTTTCCAGGCTGCCGACCTGCTCGTGCAGCTTGTGAATGTCGACAACGTCTGCATCGGCGATACGCTGCAGAAACGCCTGGATCATTTCAGCCCGGCAATCGCCGGAGAGCCGGCATCCTGCTGCAATGACCGGCGCATTCTGATCGGCCAGTCCGAAGTCCGGCATGCCGACGACACGGATCGGGCCTCGCTGATAACGCGCCAGCGGCAACAGCATCAGGGGATGTTCGCTTTCGCCGGGCTCTGCGAAAACACCGACGGAAAATCCGCCTGCCCCCGTCTTCTGACCGCTGTCCTGAAATGCTGCGAGAAATTCCGGTGTCTGGAATGGCGTCGATACCACGCCGCCTTTCAGGGAAGCCCAAAGACTGTTCATTTGCGACAGCGACGGGGCCTTGATCTCACGAACCCTGATACGAGATACAGCGCGGCTTTCCAGAGCCAGCAGATGCTCTGTTTCACGCAATGCCATCACTCGCAATACCCCAATACGAAACCACTGGCCTGAACACACCTAATAGGTGCAGCGCCTGCCTGCAATATAGGCATGGTTTTGTTAAAATTCAGTATTGCAGGCAGACCCGTCTAACCGATCAGGGCCTGCTCTGCTGTGTTTCTCTTTCAGCCTTCCGCGCCGAAAGCGGCTCGTTCATCCCGTTCCTTTTGCACCTGCTGGCGTTTGGTCGCGATGGAGGCTGCGATGACGCCCATGGTGACAAGAACAACAAGGATGGTGCAGACCGCGTTGATTTCCGGTGTCACGCCGAGCCGCACCTGGGAATAGATCTTCATCGGCAGCGTGGTTGCCCCCGGGCCCGTGGTGAAGCTGGCGATCACCAGATCGTCCAGCGACAGTGTGAAGGCCAGCATCCAGCCGGCGATGACGCCGGGCAGAATGATCGGCAAGGTGATCAGGAAGAAGGTCTTGACCGGCGGGCAGCCAAGATCTTCCGCCGCTTCTTCGATCGATTTGTCGAAACCGACCAGGCGTGACTGCACCACGACAGCCACATAGCAGCTTGCAAAGGTCGTGTGTGCCAGCATCACGGTCCAGAAACCACGGGAATAATCCATGGCCACGAAGAGCAGAAGCAGCGACAGGCCAAGGATCACTTCGGGCATCACCAGCGGTGCGAAGATCATGCCGGAAAACAGCGACCGGCCGACAAATCGTCCGGAGCGGACAAGAACAAGCGCGGCAATGGTGCCGATGATCGTTGCAAGGGTGGCCGAGGCAAAAGCAACACGCAGGGTCACCCAGGCCGCGTCGAGCAGTTGATCGTTCTGCAGCAGCGAGGCGTACCATTTGGTGGAGAAGCCACCCCAGACGGTCACCAGCCGGCTTTCGTTGAACGAATAGATCACCAGCAGCAAGATGGGCAGATACAGGAACGAAAAGCCTGCCACGAGTGAAGTGATGTTGAACCAGGTCGGACCGCGCGTCATCCTTCTCTCTCCGACATTTTCTGCTGCTGGTTCTGGAAGAGCACGATGGGAACCACCAGGATCATCAGGAGGATCACGGCGACTGCCGACGACACGGGCCAGTCGCGGTTGTTGAAAAATTCCACCCAGAGCGTCTTGCCGATCATCAGCGTGTTGGAGCCGCCGAGAAGATCCGGGATGACAAATTCACCGACCGCGGGAATGAACACCAGGAAACACCCCGCTATGACACCAGGCAGCGACAGGGGCACCGTGATTTTCCAGAAGGCCTTCCAGGGTGGGCACCCGAGATCCTCGGCCGCTTCCAGCAGGCTTCCGTCCAGCCGCTCCAGGCTGGCGTAGAGAGGCAGGACCAGGAACGGCAGGTAGGAATAGACGATGCCGATGAAGACCGCGATGTTGGTGTTCATGATCACCAGCGGTTCGTTGATGACGCCGAGCGTCAGCAGGAGCTGGTTGAGAAGTCCTTCGTTTTTCAGGATGCCGATCCAGGCATAGACGCGGATCAGGAAGCTGGTCCAGAACGGCAGGATCACCAGCATCAGCAGCGTCGGGCGCAACGATTGCGGACTGCGTGCCATGCCATAGGCGATGGGATAGCCGATGATGAGCGTCAGCAGCGTTGAGATGGCTGCGATAACCACCGAGGACAGATAGGATTTCCAGTAGAGATCGTCTTCCGTCAGCCAGACATAGTTCTCGAAGGAGAACTCCGAAACACTGTCCCAGATGCCGTTCCAGCCTTCCGCCAGATCGAAGGTTGGCACATAGGGCGGAATGGCAACCGCCACCTGCGACAGGGAAATCTTGAAGACGATCAGAAACGGCGCCAGAAAGAAGATCAGCAGCCAGACATAGGGCACCGCGATCAGCAGCCAGCCGCCAAGCGATCGTTTGGGTTGGGCGGGAACGTGTACGTCGGACATCGTTTCCTCCTACCCTTTGAGTATTACGCCGGCATCCCGGTCGAAGGACATGACGACCTCGTCATCCCAGGTGATCGGGTTTTCGACCATGCGCGAGACATTGGCGAATGTGGCTCGCAGCGTATCGCCGTCGTCGTCGCCGACTTTCGAATGGATGATGGACATGTCCCCGAGGTAGGCGATGTCCCAGACGACGCCGTCGATCCTGTTGGGAACACCCTTTTCGCGGCGACCTTGCGCAATGCGCACCTTCTCCGGACGAATGGCATACCAGACCCGGTCGCCCACGGCGGCATCGGTCACCTGATCGCTATCGATGGAGAAATTATCCGCAACCGAGCGAAGCCTGGTGCCGTCGTCCGATTTCTCGATGACGTTGGCTTCGATCAGATTGATGTCGCCGATGAAGTCGGCCACGAACTTGGAGTTGGGGGCTTCGTAGATTTCGGCCGGAGTGGCGACCTGCACCAGTTCGCCCTTGTCCATGACTGCGATCCGGTCCGCAACGGTCATGGCTTCTTCCTGGTCGTGGGTGACGATCAGGAAGGTCATCTTCAGTTCTTCCTGAATGTTCATCAGTTCGAACTGGGTTTCCTCGCGAAGTTTGCGGTCGAGCGCGCCGAGCGGCTCGTCGAGCAGCAGCACCTTCGGGCGCTTGGCAAGCGAACGGGCCAGCGCGACGCGCTGGCGCTGGCCGCCCGAGAGCTGATGTGGCCGGCGTTTGGCAAATTGTTCCAGCTTGGTCAGCCGCAGCATTTCGGCAACGCGCGCATCGACCTCGGACGCCGGCAGCTTGTCCTGCTTCAGGCCGAAAGCGATGTTCTTTTCAACGCTCATATGCGGAAACAGCGCATAGGACTGGAACATCATGTTGGAGGGACGCTTGAAAGGCGGAATTCCGGCAAGGTCCTGACCATCCAGAAAGATCTGCCCGGATGTCGGCGTCTCGAAACCCGCCAGCATGCGCATCAAGGTGGTCTTGCCACAACCCGAGCCACCAAGCAGCGCGAAAAACTCGCGCTCGTAGATCTTCAGAGACAGGTTGTTGACCGCGGTGAAATCACCAAATTTCTTTGTGACATTCCGGAATTCGATAAACGGTGCTTTTTCCGGATCGTCCCATGGGCTGTACGCCCGACGAACCGGTCCAATCGATTTCTTCGCCAAAACAATCTCCCACCCCTAAGAGACCCGCACAAAACCAAAAACGCCGGACCCTTGGAAGGGCCCGGCGGTTCGCGTTCGCTTACTGCCCGCTCTTGACCGCGGTCCAGGTGCGGGTCACGACCCGGTTCACCTTCGGCGGATAAGGGGTGACGGTGTAGAGGTTCTTCACCGCTTCCTCGGTCGGGTAGATCGCCGGATCGCCGATCACGTCTTCGTTGAGGAATTCCTGCGAAGCCTTGTTGCCGTTGGCGTAGTAGACCACGTTGGAGGCCTTCGCCATGACTTCAGGGCGCATGATGTAGTTCAGGAACTCGTGCGCTTCTTCCTTGTGCGGAGCATCCGCCGGGATCGCCATCTGGTCGAACCACATCAGCGCCCCCTCTTTCGGGATCGAATACTCGACGGTCACACCATTGTCGGCTTCCGCCGCACGGTCGCGGGCCTGCAGAACATCGCCGGACCAGCCGACCGCCAGGCAGATATCGCCGTTGGCGAGCGCGTTGATATATTCGGAAGAGTGGAACTTCTGGATGTACGGACGTACCGACATCAGCAGCTCGCCGGCCTTTTCGATTTCCGCCGGATCCTTGCTGTCCGGATCAAGACCCAGATAGTTGAGCGCCGCCGGGATCAGCTCGGTCGGAGCGTCCAGAATGAACACGCCGCAATCCTTCAGCTTCTCGATGTTCTCCTTCTTGAACAGGAGATCCCAGCTATCCACCGGCGGGTTGTCGCCGAGGGCGGCTTTCACCTTCTCGACATTGTAGCCGAAGCCGGTCGTGCCCCACATGTAGTTGATGGAGTGCTTGTTGCCCGGATCGTACTTGTCGACGCGCGCCTCGATGTCCTTCCACATGTTGGACAGGTTCGGCAACTTGGACTTGTCGAGTTCGGAGAAGACGCCTGCCTGGATCTGGCGGGCCAGGAAGGTTCCGGTGGGGACGACGACGTCGTAGCCCGTGCCGCCAGCCAGCAGCTTGGTTTCCAGCACTTCGTTGCTGTCGAACACGTCGTAGACGACCTTGATGCCGGTTTCCTTGGTGAAGTCTTCCAGAATGGTTTCGTCGATATAATCGGACCAGTTGTAGACATTCACCACCTTGTCCTGGGCGAATGCGGCACCGCTCATCAGGCTGAGAACGGCGACTCCGGTCAACATGGATTTCAACGTCATTTGAGAACTCCCCTCAGAGTTTTGTTTGCGGCCTTCTGGTGGCCTAGTGCCTGAATGCAAATGGACATTTGCGCTTTTGCGTCTTGTCTGTCCCGCAGATTGGCTATGGTGCCGGTTTTTGTCCAGCGTCGATTTTGGGCAACAGCCGATCACAAATACGTCTGTCGCTCAAGCGACGAGATCTCCCGCCCAAATTCGTTCAGTTCCTCCCGTTTGATCTCCGTAAGCACCTTGTGCATTTCCTTGCCGACTGCCTGTTTCATCAGCTTCGAGGCTTCAAAGGCATCAATGGCCTCGTCCATCCAGGGCGTCAGGCGCTTCTTGCGCTTCTCGTAGGCGTTGCCGGTCACGGGAGCAGGCGGATCCTTTTTCAGCCTGAGGCCTTCCATCATACCGGCAAGAACGCCGGTGAGCACAAGATAGGGATTGGCGTCGGCTCCGGCGATCCGGTGTTCGACACGGGCCGCCTCCGGTGTCGAGGCCGGAACCCGCAAGGCAACGGACCGGTTGTCGTAGCCCCAGCAGATGGAAGCCGGAGCATAGGACCCCGGCTGCATCCGGCGGAAGCCGTTGAAGGTCGAGATGAACAGAAGCAGGGCCTCCGGCATCGTCTTCAACAGACCGTTGATGGCATAACCGAGCCTGTCGGCGCCGGTTTTCGGGTCCGCGAACAAATTGCCGTTATCGTCTTCCATGGACACATGCACATGCATGCCGTTGCCGGGCCATTCCACGAAGGGCTTGGCCATGAAGGATGCCTTGAGTTCGTGCTTGCGGGCGACCCCCGCCACGAGGCGGCGCAGCATGACGACGTCGTCGGCGGCCAGCAACGGGTTGCGGCGATGGTGCAGGTTGAGTTCGAACTGGCCGGGCGCGGCTTCGGACACCGCCGCATCGGCCGGAATGCCCTGAACTTCGCAGGCCCGGCGCAGATCATCGACCACCGGCAGCAGGGCTTCCAGATCCGACAGGGCATACATGTTCTGCCGTGCTGGACCGAGATGGGTGGAGAACAGCGGTTTCGGCTGCTCGGTCCAGTCGCCGTCGCTCTCCTCGAACAGGTAGAACTCCAGCTCGAAGGCGCAGGTGGCCGTCACGCCGAATTCATCCTTCAGGCGGTCGACCATGTTCTCCAGAACGTGGCGCGGGTCGGCCAGGAACGGTTCGCCGTCCCGGTCGTACATGGACAGCAGCACCTGGGCAGTCTTGCGGTCGGCCCAGGGAACCAGTTTCAGCGTTTCGGGGATAGGCCAGCAGACGCCGTCCTTGTCGCCCGTTTCCAGATGCATGCCGGTGGACTCGACCTCGCGACCCCACACATCCAGCCCGTAGAGCGAATAGGGAAAGGCAACGCCGCCCTCGAATACCTTTTCCAGCGCCTTGCCCGGCAGCCACTTTCCGCGCAGCACGCCGTTGGTATCGGGCAGAATGACCTCGAGCGTATCAAGATCTGGATGAGCGGCCATGAAGGCCTCGAAATCCGTCTTCCAACCGGGCAGCGCCGGATGCTCGAGGATCTGGTGGGGAAGCTCGTTCATTTAGAGTTTTACGCCCCTGCGTCTTGCTGGACTGGACCGTCCGCATTCCTGCGGTAGCCGGCAGCTTTTGTTTGCGTCCTTTTTAAAAATGTGATCACTTTCGGAAAACCCTGTCAAGCGGGAACGCATAAATTGACCGTTTGACTTGCCCGGGAGGATGTCTTTGGCCCTACGGCGATCCGCTTTGCAATCCGGCCCTGTGAAGGAGGCCACCGGTCCCTCGACGTCTCGCGGCGCGACCCGCGGACAGGTCGATGCCGCCGTGCGATCCGGTCTGCTCTCGGGCCGCTTCATTCCCGGAAAAGCCGTGACGATACGGGGGCTTGCGGCGGAACTGGGTGTCAGCCCGATGCCGGTGCGCGAAGTGCTGCAAAGGCTTGCGGCGGAGAACGCTCTCGAAGTCAAACCCAACGGGCGGGTGCAGGTGCCGGACATGACGCCGGCGCGATTCGACGAGGTGTTGAAAGCAAGACGGCTGCTGGAACCGGAACTGGCGGAATTGGCCCTTCCGCACCTGACATCCCGGGACGCGAAGGATCTTCGGTCGATCGATGACGACATCGACCAACGCCTGATCAGCGGTGATGCCGAAGCCTATATGCGGCTGAACCATGCCTTTCACTTCCGCATCTACAGGGCGTCCGGGTCCAAGGTTCTTCTGCCTCTGATCGACAGTCTGTGGCTGCAGTTCGCGCCGTTCATGCGCACGGTCTATGGACGGGTCGGCACCGCCAGCCTGGAAGACCGGCACAAGGAAGCCATCCGCGCCATTGAAGAGCAGGACAGCGCTGCACTGCGCGCTGCGATCGAGGCCGATATCACCGACGGAATGGGACTTTTGGGCAAGGAAATCCTGTCGAACGCATCAGGCGGTTGATCCTTTTCTCAAGTCGTGTCATTTTGTGATCACAAAATGATTTCTCCGACCCGGGGCAGCCCTTCGCAGACAGGTACTTGATCACATGCCTGTTTACCGTCCAAATGGCCTTCCCTGCCCCGGCCAGAGTGCCAAACCATTGGAGCTTCTTGTGACTGCTGAAACGCCTGCCAGCGAAAGCGAAAACCCGCTCGACAGCCTGCGCGGCGTCCCGGACGTCGACGCCGCCCGTGACTGGCTCAACGCGCGCAACATCCAGGACATAGAATGTATCGTGCCGGACCTTGCCGGTGTTGCCCGCGGCAAGATGATGCCGACGGGGAAATTCTTCTCCGGGCCCGTCATGACCATGCCCGCCTCGATCTTCGCGCAGACGATTTCGGGCGACTATCCGGACGACGACGACTGGTTTCAGCACAATCCGATTGACGGCGATCTCTATTTCAAGCCGGACTACAGCACCCTGACCACGGTGCCCTGGGAAAGCGATCCGACCGCGCAGCTCATCCACGATGCCGTTACGCGCCAGGGCGATCCGGTAGAAACCGCGCCGCGCAACGTACTGAAACGCGTTCTGAAGCTCTACGAGGACAAGGGCTGGGAGCCGGTGGTGGCCCCGGAGATCGAATTTTACCTCGTCCGCCCGAATACCGATCCCGACTATCCGCTGGAACCGCCCCGGGGCCGGTCCGGCCGTCCTGAAGTCGGCCGCCAGTCCTATTCGATTTCCGCGCTGAACGAATTCGACGACCTGATCGACGACATCTACGACCTGTCGGAACAGCAGGGCCTCGAGATCGACACCATGATCCATGAGGAAGGTGCTGCGCAGATGGAGATCAACCTGCGCCACGGCCACCCGCTGGCCCTGGCCGACCAGGTGTTCCTGTTCAAGCGCACCATTCGCGAAGCCGCGCTGCGTCACGAAATGTATGCCACCTTCATGTCGAAGCCGATGTCGAACCAGCCCGGTTCGGCCATGCACATTCACCAGTCGGTGGTCGACAAGGAAACCGGGCTCAACATCTTTGCCGATGAAAACGGCGATGAAACCCCGGCATTCCTGTCGTTCATCGCCGGTCATCAGCGGTTCCTGCCGCGGGTCACCTGCATCATGGCGCCCTTCGTCAATTCCTACCGCCGGTTCTCCAAGACCTCGACCGCGCCGGTGAACGTCTATTGGGGATACGACAACCGTACGGTTGGCCTGCGCGTGCCTTATTCCAACGCCCAGGCGCGGCGTCTGGAAAACCGGGTGCCGGGCTCCGACGTCAATCCCTATCTCGCCATCGCCGCCAGCCTTGCCTGCGGCTATCTGGGCATGGTCCACGGGCTGAAGCCGGATTCTCCGAAGTCCGACGACTGCTCGGAACGGTCCAAGTCCCTGCCGCGCGGCCTGCCCGAGGCTCTCGCCAAGTTCGAAAAATCCGAAGAGATGATCGAGGTGTTCGGCGAGCAATTCGTCGCCACCTACCGAGCGATCAAATACGAGGAATTTGAAACCTTCATGTCCGTGATCAGCCCCTGGGAGCGGGAATACCTGCTGCTCAACGTCTGATCCCGCCTGTCACTATCCGGAGCGTTCGCCAATGACGGCCCATTCCAACATCTATCCGACCAAGGCCCTTCAGGAACTCGATGCCGCCCATCACTGGCATCCGTTTTCCGACATGAAGTCGCTGAATCAGGAAGGCAGCCGGGTGATTACCCATGCCGACGGCATCTGGCTGACGGATTCGGAAGGCAACCGGATCCTGGACGGCATGGCCGGTCTTTGGTGCGTGCAGGTGGGCCATGGCCGCAAGGAAATTGCGGACGCGGTCTACAAGCAGATGAACGAGCTGTCCTATTACAACACGTTCTTCAAGACAACCCATCCGCCCGCGATCGCCCTGTCGGAAAAGCTGGCGAAACTTGCGCCCGATCACATCAACAGGGTGTTCTACTGCTCGTCCGGCTCCGAGGCCAACGACACCGTGTTCCGCATGGTCCGCACCTATTGGGACAAGATGGGCAAACCGGACAAGAAGGTGATCATCGGCCGCTGGAACGGTTACCACGGCTCCACGCTTGCCGGTACCAGTCTGGGCGGCATGAAGGGCATGCACCAGCAGGGCGATCTTCCGGTTCCCGGTGTCCATCATATCGACCAGCCGTACTGGTTCGGTGAAGGCCACGAGATGAGCCCGGAAGAGTTCGGTGTCTTTGCAGCCCGCAAGCTCGAAGAAGCCATCGACGAACTTGGCGAGGACAAGGTCGCGGCCTTCATCGCCGAACCGATCCAGGGCGCGGGTGGTGTCATCATTCCGCCGGAGACCTACTGGCCGGAAATCCGCCGCATCCTCGACGAGCGCGATATCCTGTTCGTTTCCGACGAGGTCATCTGCGGCTTCGGCCGTCTCGGCGAATGGTTCGGTTCGACCCATTACGGCATGAAGCCGGACCTGATGCCGATCGCCAAGGGCCTGACCTCCGGCTATCTGCCGATGGGCGGCGTCATGGTGTCCGACCGCGTGACCGAGGGGCTGATGATGTCCGGCGAGGAGTTCTATCACGGCTACACCTATTCCGGTCACCCGGCGTGTGCCGCGGCTGCGCTCGCCAATCTGGAGATCATCGAGCGGGAAAGCCTTGTCGATCGCGTAAAGACCGACATCGGTCCGTACCTCAAGGAACGCTGGCTGAAGCTGGCCGACCATCCATTGATCGGCGAAGCCCGCATGGCAGGCCTTGTCGGGGCGCTGGAACTGGTTCCGGACAAGAAGAACCCGCATCGGCCGTTCAAGGACGTGGGCACCGCGGGCACCATCTGCCGTGATATATCCTTCGGCAACGGCATGGTCATGCGCGCGGTGCGCGACAGCCTGATCATCTCGCCGCCGCTGGTGCTGACCCATGAAGAAGCCGACATTCTGGTGAAGACCGCCGAGAAGACCCTCGACGAGACCTATCAGGTGCTGAAGCGCGACGGCTGGATCGGCTAACCACTCTTGCCGGACCGGTTGCCATGACGATGGAACATGCGTCATCTTGGCACCGGTTCGGCATTGCTTTATTTGCTAACATCCGAACATAACCTGCCAGCGGCCAGTCCAACTGAGGGCAGGCCATTTCTGCTGCGCCGATTGCGGAACTCCCGCACCATGGCATTCCATCGTGAGAGGCATTGATGTTCGGACGTGTTTTCAGATTTGGAAAGCGGGATTTCTCCTCCCTTTCCGAACAGGAAATCCTGGCGCTTGCGATTTCCTCCGAAGAAGACGATGCCCGCATCTACAAGGCTTATGCCGATGGTCTGCGCGAGCAGTTTCCGCAGTCTGCCAAAGTCTTCGACGACATGGCGGCAGAGGAAAACCAGCACAGGCGGCGGCTGATCGAACAGCACCGAGCCCGGTTTGGCGAAACGATTCCGCTCATTCGCCGCGAGCACGTCAGTGGCTACTACGACCGCAAGCCCGACTGGCTCGTGCGCCCGCTTGGGCTGGAAAAGGTCCGGGCGATGGCAGAAGACATGGAGGCGCAGGCCTACCGTTTCTACATCGAAGCTGCCAAGCGCACGACGGACGCGGGAACCCGCAAGCTTCTCGGCGATCTTGCAATGGCCGAAAAGGGGCACGAAAGCCTTGCCCAGCGCCTGGGTGCAAAACACACGCCTGAGGACGTACAGGAGCAAGAGCGCCAGACGGAACGCCGGCAATTCATCCTGACCTATGTCCAACCGGGCCTCGCCGGCCTGATGGACGGGTCCGTGTCGACGCTGGCCCCGATCTTTGCCGCCGCGTTTGCAACGCAGGATACCTGGCAGACCTTCCTTGTCGGCCTGTCGGCCTCCGTCGGGGCGGGTATTTCCATGGGCTTTACGGAAGCTGCCCATGACGATGGCGTGTTGTCCGGGCGCGGGTCGCCGCTGAAGCGCGGCCTAGCCTCCGGCATCATGACCGCGCTCGGCGGTCTCGGCCACGCTTTGCCCTATCTCATTCCCGAATTCTGGACGGCAACAAGCGTCGCGGCCGTCATCGTTTTCATCGAACTGTGGGCGATTGCCTGGATCCAGAACCGCTACATGGAAACACCGTTTCTGCGGGCCGCCTTTCAGGTTGTCCTTGGCGGTTCACTGGTTTTTGCCGCAGGTGTTCTCATCGGCAACGCATAGGCGTTGGCTGAAAGCTGTCCGTTGACGAGACAAGCGCCTGCCCCTTTTTTGGGCAGCAGGGGTGAGGCTGGCGGACAAGTTTTCTCTTTTTTTGGTCCGGCTGTCGGCTAAGCTCTCACCTGAACGTTCCTCGGGTATCAATCCAAGGAACCGGAGGGACCGACATGCTGTTTTCCGTATTGATTTATGCCAGTGAAGATTTCATCGATGCTCTGCCACCGGAAGAGCTTGCCACCATCTATCAGAAACACGGCGCCTTTCACGAACACACCAAGACAAACAAGTCCTTCGCCGCTGCCACCAAACTGATGTCGACGGGAACGTCCGTCACCGTCAACAAGAACAACGACGACTTTGTTGTTACCGATGGCCCGTTTGCGGAGA
This sequence comes from Roseibium aggregatum IAM 12614, assembly GCF_000168975.1. Classification (GTDB taxonomy): domain Bacteria; phylum Pseudomonadota; class Alphaproteobacteria; order Rhizobiales; family Stappiaceae; genus Roseibium; species Roseibium aggregatum. The sequence goes on along the minus strand of NZ_AAUW01000030.1, from coordinate 6,855 downwards.
CGAAAGAGCAGTTCATGGGCTTTTACCTGATCGACTGCCCGACGCTGGAAGAGGCCATCGAGGCGGTGAAGATCCTGCCGCTCGATCATGGCCGCATTGAAATCCGCCCGGTGGAGTTCTTCGAGGGAGCTGATTTCAAGAATGCCGAGCGCCTGGTTATCAACGCATCTTAGGGCGGCCCGCCCGCGTGTGCTGGCGGCTCTCAACCGCGTCTTCGGCGACATCGACCTTGCCGAGGACGCGTTTCAGGAGGCCTCGCTCAGAGCCCTCAAGGCCTGGTCACCCGACCATATGCCGGGCGATCCCGTTTCCTGGCTGATCGTCGCAGGACGCAATGCCGGTGTCGACGCCTTGCGCAAACGCAAGAGGGAAACGCTCACGGCACCGGACGATCTCGCCCCGCTTTCAAAGGGCCCTCATCCGGAAGATGACCTGACCCAGTCGCTGGATCATGCTGTCTACCGGGACGACATTCTGCGCCTTCTGTTTACCTGCTGTCACCCGGTGCTGCGCCGGGACCAGCAGATTGCCCTTTCGCTGAAAGTCGTTGCCGGTCTCACGGTAGAGGAAATTGCCCGTGCGTTCCTTGTCCAGCCCAAGACCATGGAACAGCGCATCACGCGGGCCAAGAAGCGGCTGCAGGCGGCGAACCTCACCTATGAAGAGCCGGACAGGACCGCCCGTTCCGAACGGCTTTCAGCGGTTGCCAATGCCATCTATCTGATCTTCAACGAAGGCTATTGCGCTTCGCAGGGTGAGCACCTGATCCGTGAGCCGCTGTGCGAGGAAACGATCCGTCTTGCCCGACTGATCGTCCGGCTTTTTCCCGAAGAGCCGGAACTGCGCGGGTTGCTTGCCCTGTGCCTGATCCAGCATTCCCGCCGCAGCGCGCGGCTCAGCGAGAGCGGCAGCGCCATCACGCTGGAAGATCAGGACCGTTCGCTCTGGGACCAGACACTGATCGCGGAGGGCAACGTTCTTCTTGAAGCCGCCCTGCGCAAGGCCCGGCCCGGACCCTTTCAGATCGAGGCGGCCATCGCCGCCACGCACACCCAGGCGGCCACCTATGCTCAGACCGACTGGGCGGAGATCGACCGGCTTTACAGGGCACTGCAACACATCCGACCTTCGCCTGTTGTCGCACTCAACCGCGCCGTGGTCCAGGCGAAGCTGAAAGGTTCGCAGGAGGCATTGGGCAGCCTGGAAAAGCTTTCCAGCTCTCTGGAGCGCTACCCGAATTTCCATGTTGTGCGCGCCACGTTTCTGGAAGACCTCGGCCGATATGAAGAGGCTCAGGTGGCCTTTCGGACCGCGCTGGACTTTGCCGGAACCGATGTCGACCGCGCCCACATCCTCGAGAAGATGAGCGGTCTTTCACGAAAGTGACCACGTCTCCAGCTATCGAAGCCTGAGACCCAATATGCCCAGAAGATTTTTTTCCAGCTCCTGTCGGATCTCTCCCTTCCCCACCGTCCTCTGATCACCTGGCTCGACCAGGTGAACTGTTCAACGATGAGGACGAAAGACATGAGCACTCCGTCGCAAACCCATGGCGCATTCAGCTGGATGGAACTTCACTGCGCTGACGGCGCCAAGGCGCAGGCCTTCTATTCCGACCTGCTCGGCTGGGAAACGAAAACCGTGGATGTGGGTGTCGGCCCCTACACGATGATCCTGAACAATGACGAGATGATTGGCGGCTTTCCTGCGATGGAAACCGACAGCCCGCGCTGGCTGCCCTACGTGACGGTCGACAATGTCGATGCGCGTGTCGAAAAGGCGCGCGGGCTCGGAGCAACGGTGGCGATGGAACCGATGGACATTCCGAACGTCGGCCGCATGGCGACAATCATCGACCCGCTCGGCGGTGTCATCGCGATGATCAAATACAGTGAGCCCGCCAACGCGTGAAAGCGCCTGGCGATTGGCACATGACGTTCAACCCCTCAGCCGCCCCGGCCTTACGCCGGGGCTCGCCTGAGGCGAGCAACCCGCGTCCGTCTTTCGACAGGACTTTCTCGAAGGAATTCCCTTATGCAAGCGATGATTTTTCTGCCGGTGACGGCTCTCTTTGTTGCTGTGTTTGCCTTGCTGCAGGTGCCTATGACCGTGGCCGTCGGCCTCCGGCGAGCCAAAAGCGGTATCCAGTTTATGGATGGAGGTGATGGAACCCTGCTGAAGCGCATGCGGGCGCATGGCAATTTTACGGAAACCGCGCCGATGTGCCTGCTGGCCATGGGCGCCGCGGAACTTGCCGGAGCACCAGGGGTGTTGCTCTGGTCCGTCGGCGGCGCCTTGCTGGTCGGCCGTATTCTGCATTACGGCACGCTTGTCACGTCCGGTTTCGGCATCGGCCGCGCCATCGGCATGATCCTGACGCTGGCACCGCTGCTGATCTTTCCGGGGTTTGTGCTGGCACAGCTTTTCCGTCAGTGAACGGTGAGCCCTGCCCGCTGGCGGTCAGAACTTGTACCAGAGAAACAGGCCGCCATGGCCGCTCAGTGCTTCGCCCCGGTCTTCGACAATCGGGCTGTCGGCCATGCTGCCGAGAAGCACCGAGCCGCCAACAAGACCGCCGACGCCCCAATGTTCGGTAACCGCGAACCTTGAGGACACATCCACGCTCACGTCACGGAAACCGGCGTCGGCCTTGTATTCCTTCAGGCCGCTTGCGGCCGCGCCCTTTGCGGTCACGGAATAATAGGCATCGGCATAGGCCCCGTCGACGAAGGTCGTCGACACATCGAGGCCAAAAGCCAACCGCTGTGTGGCATTGATTTCATAGCCCAGACTGAAGGTTGCCGTGGTGCCGCTGTCGCCGATGACGTCGTGGGCGATGTCGACACTGGCCCCGAGCGAGTCGCGATCCAGCAGCAGACCGGCGTAGCCGCCGCCAACCGAGGCCCCGACCCAAAGTTCCTCGTCCACATCCGGAAGTTTGTCGACGACCTTGTCGGACACATCCTTACGGCCGCTGCCGTAGCCAATCAGGGGACCGGCATAAACGCTCTCGAACGGCAGCACGTTGGCGGTTGCCGTCAAGCCGTTGAACTTGACGAAATACGGCCCTTTTTGCACCGACGCGATGATGCCGGGTACAAACCCATAATCCTTTGAGCCCAGATACTCCGGACCAAAGAAGGGGCCGGCGCCGACCAGGACGCTCCAGTCCGTCTGCTCCTCCCCCCTGGCCGGAGCTGCGGCAAGGGCGAGACTTGCAAGGAGGCTAGCCCGCACATAACACTTAGACGACATAAGACAACCCTTCTGCATTGCGACCCCAGCAATGTTGTCACTGTCTATATATCGAATTCCGTGCCGTCAACGAAAATGTTGACAGTGTCTACTTTGGAGTAAGAAGCTGAGCGACCCGAAATATCATCACGGCAACCTGAAAGAGGCTCTGATCCAGGCTGGACTGGACATTCTGCGTGAAGATGGTCTGGAAGCCCTGTCGCTTCGGGCCTGTGCTGCGCGTGCCGGCGTGTCGCACGGAGCGCCGAAGAACCACTTCGCCAATCTCGCCGTTCTCCAGGCTGCCATCGCAACGGAAGGCTTCAGGCAGTTTGCCGGGACGATGCGCCGCCACATGGCGGACGCGGAGAAAGACGCCCGCTCGCAGATCCTTGCCAGCGCACGCGGTTACATCGCTTTCGTGGAAGAAAACCCGCATCTGTTCCGGCTGATGTTTTCCATGGAACGCCGGATCGATATCTATCCGGACCTTCAACCGGCCAGCCAGGAAGCCTATGCGGTTCTAAGGGAAGTCTCGGAAGGGCTCTTTGCGGACAATTGCGAAAATCCGGTGCACCGGACGTCCGTTGAAACCATGCTGTGGGCCTTCATCCACGGCTATGCCAACCTGAAGGCCAATCGGCAGTTCTACACCGCCAATGCGGAAACCGGACGGGACCCGGCGCTGGAAGAGATCTTTCCGCAGTTGCGCTATCTGACCGGAAAGAAAGAAGATTGACGCAGCCAGGCTGGAAGCTTCACGTCTCTTCAATGGCTTCCACGCGGTTGCGGCCGCGTTTCTTTGCCAGATAACAAAGCCGGTCTGCCTCGGCCAGCAGTGTGTCCAGACTGTCTGCGTCACCGTGCTCGACAGCAACAACGCCGAGGCTTGCGGTGACCCGAACTTCCTTGCCGTCTCCAGCCGGAACCGGCTCAGTCCCGACGCTTTGACGGATATTTTCCGCTTCGGCCACGGCATCCACCTGCCGGCAGTCCGGGATCAAGACGGCAAATTCCTCACCGCCCATGCGGCCAAGAAGACTTCCAGGCGGCAGGGTGTTTTTCACCCGGTGGACGAAATTGACCAGCACGGTGTCACCGGTGGCATGTCCGTGGGTGTCGTTGACCGCCTTGAAATCATCGAGATCGACCATCAGCAGGGCAAAGCCGCTTGTCCCGAGAGCAAGCCTGCGGGCGGCCTCTTCCCGGAAGGCGTTCCGGTTCAGCACGTTCGTAAGCTGATCGTGGGTGGCAAGGTATTGCAGACGGCCCACCAGGGCATTCCGGTTTTGCGTCACACAGGACAGCATGATTGGGGCCAGCGCAACGAGGGAAATGCCGAGACGGATCGAGACCAGCGTCATCACGTCGAGCTGAAGCGATGCGCTGTCGCCGAGCCCATTTGAAAGGATGACCAGCCCCCAGACGCCGATGCAGAGCGTAAGGATGGTGGTCGGGAACACCGGATAGACGAGACCGCACCACAATAGCGCCGGGACCGGAAAGGCGATGGCGCCAGGTCCGCCGACAAGCGTTCCTGCGATGCAGGACACCAGAAGCAAAATCAGAGGCGCCCATTTTTCCTGCCAGAACTGCCTGATCCGCGCGGGAAAATCGGTATGAGTCCCATCCAGTTTCGGAGCGGAGAGCACGACCGGCAGGAAAGAGATGTAATTGACCAACTCGGTGGTCGACCAGAAGATCCATCCCGAAAGACACTCCCACCGAACAGGACCGGATTTGCAATGCCTCCGACGATCCCTGCGACGGATGAAGCTATTGCCGAGGCCATCGCAAGATGAATGAGAGAAACCGGGTGTTGCAGCCGGCTGGAAGCAGCGGGCAAACACTTGTAGACCTGATATCCGGCAACCACCCCAGCCATGTTGGCGGCATTCAGGAGAACCGACTTTTCCAGCGTCGACCCGGCCAACAGGTCCGCAGCCAGATAGGCGGCGGCAGCGGCAAACCAGCCCTGCCATCCGGCCGAATTCGGCAGGCGTATCATCAGGCCGAGGAGAACCGCGTTGGCTGGCCAGATCGCAGCGAGAAAGCCTACAGGTCGCGTCAGAATACCAAAGAGGCAGATCAGGAAAACGACAAGGCCCAGCAACAGCGGTACGCAGAGGTCGAACCGTGCGATGCGGTCCAGGATACCACCCTTTCTGCATAAATTTGCGACCACAGCATTCTCCATCTCCGGCAGAGCGAATAAAAATAGTTCAGGCATTCGCTGCCGAGCGTTCCACACTTCCTGAAATGCGCTTTTTGTTTTGGAAGGTTCCGGTCGTCGAGCCCGCCGAACCATGGACCGTGTAATGACGGTGTTAGTCTAAAGATCTAATAAAAACGTACAAGAAAGTATGCATTAATTTTGTGCGCTGCGGGTTTATATGCCCTGGTCTTTTGGTCTGACCGTCGGTCCTGGAGAGTATTTGGGCGTGACAAGGCCGCTCCGCACGCGGTGGCGGCCGTAATCTCATGAAGGTTACAAGGAAGAAGCAACCCCGGTCCGCGACTGCTGCACACAGCGCGAAACGGGACGGGGCCGTTACAGCACCGTGTGACGCAATCCGCCGTTGACCTGCAGGATTTCACCCGTCATGCCGCCGGACACGTCGCTGAGCAGATAAGCTGTCGCTCCGGCGACTTCCTCTGCGGTAACGCCCCGGCGCAGGAACGACTGGCGCGACAGAACCTCATGGACCTTGCGAAAATCGGGCAGCACTCGCGACGACGTGGTCGGGACAGCGCCGGCGGAAACCCCGTTCACACGCACGTTCTCATGCCCCAGCTCCGAAGCCAGCGCCCGGACGGAATGCTCAAGGGCTGCCTTGGCGACGCCAAGAACCTCATAACCGGGAACCACCCGCTCACCGCCCAGAAAGGTCAGCGCGACAACAGACCGGAGATTCGGGTTGCGCCGCTGCACCTCGCGTACAAGGGCAATGAAGGCATAACAACTGGTGCTGATCGTCTTCAGAAAATTCTCTTCGCTCGTGCCCAGAAGCCCGCCCTGCCCGGCCTCGGTCACGTCGGTCTTGGCAAGGCAGAAGACCATTCCCGTGAGGTCGGTCAGATCGTCGATCGCATCGATGGAGTGCGGATAGTCCAGAAAACGGATGTCGTGATGCGGTGTCTTCGCAGCCAGCTTTTCAGGCCGGCGCGACGTCAGAACGGTTTCCCAGCCGTTTTGATGCATGTGCTCACCGATTGCCAGGCCAAGCGAGCGCTTGGAACTGACCCCGACCACAAGCACCTTGTTGGTCTTGACGGCGGGCTTCCTCAGATCGAAGAGCGTTTCGAGAGTGCGAGTGACGGCCATTGAGCGACATTCCTGCTGGGGACCGAAACCGGCCTGCGGTAGTGAATTCCGGGAAACGAAAGGCAAGGCCCCGGCATCTCGATTTGCCGCCACTTTGCCTGATCAGCGGCGACCGGTTCGCCGGCAAATTACTTCGCCGCCAGACCATAAGGCGTATAATAAGTCAGTCTTGTGACAACGCGATTCACACCCTGTAACCGGATGTTTCAATCCACTGACGAACTGCAATCCGGTTTCTGACCCGCCGGCAAAGGTGTGTCCGCAACAAAAAAGGGATCTCGTGTGACGAGATCCCT
>NZ_AAUW01000031.1 GCF_000168975.1 Roseibium aggregatum IAM 12614 | reverse complement strand
CACGAGATCCTGGAGAACCTCGGGCGCAAGGATCTCAACGCTCTTGAGCGGTGCGAAGCGCTGAGCGAGTTGAAGCGGGTTTATGAGGTACTCCACCCGGAAACTAAGAATGGCGGCAGGCGCGGAAATCAGCACACCGGTGGCCAAAAGAGGCAGAACGAAGTTTTTTCGTTCTGCCAGAATGCCGCAGAAACCACCGGGCTCACACCACGTTCTATTCAAATTGCGGTCGCCATCTTCAAAGGCCTTTCCCCGCAAACCCGCGAACGCCTCAAAGGCACGCCCTTCGCCGAAAAACAATCCGACCTGAAAGCGCTCGCGGACCTTGACGCCGAAGTCCAATGCAAGGTCCTGGACCTCATCCTGGGTGAATTGCCCAAGGCCAAATCAATCTCGGACGCTTTGCTGTTGCTCGATGGTCGCGACCCGGAAACTGCCACCGATCGGGTGTTGCGGTCCGCTTGCGACAATCTCAGCAAGCTCCCGAGAGCAAGCCGGATGGTGGTCTTCAAGCTCCACCGCAAGGAGATCGTCGAACTGGTCAAGCGGGAGGGCTGGCTCGATGGCTAGGAAAACGCCGCGCGACGATTTCACCATCGACATGTTCACCGGGTGGAAGCCACCAAAAGTGTCGGTGGGTTTTGAGCCGGGAACGATCTCCGGTAACCGGCTTGCGTCGCGGATCAGCCGTGCGATCGCCAAAGCGCTCAAAGAATGCGGCAAGGACCGGGTGACGGTTGCCGGGCTGATGAGCGAGCGGCTTGGGCACAAGGTCACAAAAGACATGCTGGAGGCCTATGCCTCGGAAGCAAAGACCGGAAACAACATCACGGTCGAACGCTTTCTGGCGCTGATCCATGCCACAGGCAAAACCGAGCTTCTCGGGTTCATCGCCGAAGACTTCGACATGGCGGTTGTTCCGCGCAAATACGAGAACGTCATTGAGCTGGCCTTGATCGAAGACCATGAGCGCATGGTCGCCACACGCAAGAAAACGCTCCAGATGCAGATCCGGAGTGCCAAATGAAACTCTGGCTGACCGCCCAGGAAATCGCTGATCTCAGGCTTGAAGGCTTTCCGACATCCAAGCGTGGTGTGCAGTTGATAGCCGCGCGCGAACACTGGGCGGACAGCCGGCTTGCCCGCAAGCGCGAGGGCAGGGAAGGGGGCGGTGGGCTCGAGTACCACATGAACCTTCTGCCCCATACGCAGCGGCTCGATTATGCCGCCACCTTTGTGCGGATCGAGCAAAAAGACTATCGGACAGAAACGAGCCGGGATCTGACGACGCGCGAGCGCAACACGCGCGACGCCAAGCTGGTTGTCCTGAAAATCGCCGATCGCTTCAAGAAAAGCTGCGAGCTGACCACCAGCCCGTCTGATGATCTCTTCGCCGAGCTTTATGAGGACGGCAAGGTTCCGGTTCCCGAATGGGTCAGGCACCTGGTTAAACGCCTTTCTGGTCGCACGCTTGCCCGCTGGCGCAAGGACATGCGCACAGACATCAACCGCCTAGCGCACGATCCCTCAAAAGCCCGGAAGGGCACAGGGGTTCTCGACACGGCCGAGGGTGGAGAGCTGCGGGCCTATTGTCTGGCGCTCTATGTCTCCAATCAGTTTCTCTCCGCCAAACACATCCGAACCACGGCGATCGCGAAGTTCGGCGAAACGGTTCTGGTGGAAACCGCCAAGGGCCAGGTCCGCAAGAAAATGCCGCCTTTAAGGACGTTTCAAAACGCTCTTAAAACGTGGAAAGAGCAGGATAGGAACGCGCTTCTCAAAATCACCGATCCGGATGCCTACAAGTCTAAGGTCCGGTTTGCGGCTTCCGGCGCCAACCGTGTCGATCGGCTCAACGAGCGCTGGGAGATCGATGCCTCGCCGTCGGATGTCATGACCACGGACGGGCGCATGAACATCTATGTTGCGATTGATCTTTATTCCCGGCGCACCATCATTCTCGTTACCAGCACACCGCGCGCCTCCGCCGTTGGCCTCTTGATCCGCAAATGCCTCATTGCCTGGGGCGTGCCGGAACTGATCAAGACCGACAACGGCTCGGATTTTTCAGCCCATGCAACGATTCGTTTGCTGGACGCCCTTGGCATCGAGCAGGATTTTTCGGCGCCCTATTCGCCTGAGCAAAAGGGAACGGTCGAGCGGGTGATCGGCACCTTCCAGCGCGATTGCGCCGCGACCCTGCCGGGGTTTGTTGGCCACTCGGTTGCCGATCGCAAGATCATTGAAGCGCGCAAGGCGTTCTCAGCGCGGCTCGGCACGGACGATGCCAAGCTCTTCAACGTCACGCTTTCCGCCCTTGAGCTCCAACGCGAAGCGGATCGATGGACTGAGGAGCAATATGCTCACACACCGCACGAAGGCCTGAAGCGCAAGACACCGTTTGAAGTCGCTGCCCGCTGGTCCGGCCCAATCCGGGCTGTCGGTGATCTGGCAGCACTCGATGTTCTGCTGGCGCCCGTTGCCGGCCAGGATGGCAAGCGCCGTGTCACCAATCAGGGCATCCGGATCGACGGTGAGTTCTATTACACCGGCGATGTCATGCCTGGCCGGGATGTTCTTGTCCGCCACGACCCTGAAGATCTCGGCCGGGTCTGGCTCTTTGAGCCCGATGGAGAAACCTATCTCGGCCAGGCGGTCAATCCGATGCTTGCCGGTCTGGACCCGGCCGCAACAATCGCCCAGGTCCGCGCCAAACAAAAGGCGCTTGAAGACGGCGCGCTCGCCGACATTCGCAAACAGAAACGATTGATTACGCCGCGCACCGTCGCTGAAGCACAGCGCGCTGCCTATCAGTCCAATGCCGACATTCTGAGTTTTCCCAAACTCACCGAAAAACACGAGACGGCAAAAACACAGGCTGCTGCGGCCGTGAAGGCAAAGCGCACACCCAAGCCGCTGTCTGAAGCCGAGCAGAAGATGATGGCTCAGCTTGGCACTTCATCCGCTCGCTCAGCCAAAGTGCAGCCCATCCGACAAAAAGAAACCGCAGAAGATCGCTTCGCTCGCGCCAAGCGCTTCCAAGCGCGGATCGCCAAGGGGGAGGCCCTGAGTAATCAGGACGCTCTCTGGCTCACCGGCTATCAGGCCGGCCCCGAATACCGAGCGCGGAACTTCTCTGGCAGGAGGGGCAAAAGCGCGAAGGCCGTGTACCGCCCGCGTAAGCCTGGGCAAGAGAAAGGCCCCGAAAGCTGCAACTTCCGAGGCCCGACATTCAAGTTTGAAGGACTGAAGAATGACGAATGCAGACCCTGCAGTCAATCGTGCGCCGAGCGCCGGCGGGCTGGCCGCGCTCAAGAACGTTGCCCGATGTTTGACCCTTGTCGAAACCCTGCGCTCCCGCGGACCGCATTTGCCGGGCCTTGGCGTCTTCCATGGCTATTCCGGCTACGGCAAGACCTATGCCGCGCTCTATGTCCAGAACATCACTGGAGCGCTTCGGGTCGAGGTTGGCGACAGCTGGACCAAGAAATCCCTGCTGCAAAACATTCTGCGGGAAGCCAACCAGGAACCGCGCGGCACGATCGCCCACATGAGCGAATGCGCCATCATGGCACTCGGTGATGACTTCAACCGCCCCTTGATCATCGATGAAGCCGACAAGCTGGCCGACAAGGGGATGCTGGAGCTCGTCCGGGAAATCCACGAGCACAGCCAGGCACCGATCGTGCTGATTGGCGAAGAGCAGTTGCCGGGGAAAATCCTCCAGGTGGAACGGGTTCACAATCGGGTCCTGGACTGGGTGCCGGCAGAGCCCTGCGACCATGAGGATGCGCGCGCCCTGGCGAACCTGTTCTGTCCTGCGCTTTCCATCTCCGATGACCTGGTTGACCTGCTTGTCGAGAAGTCTGCCGGCAAGGCCCGGCGCATTCACGTCAACCTGAACCGGATCATCGAACACGCCCGCAGCACTGGCGAAGACAGCTTTTCCGCAGGCTCCTTTGAACAGGGCTGGTTTTTCACCGGTGAGCCGCCACGCCGCATTCGGAGGGCTGCGTGATGTCGATCCAGATGGAACTGAAGGTCACGAGCGGCAAACCGATCTACCGCGGCCACGATCACTATTGGAGCGTGATCAAGGATCTGGGCAAGGACAACAAGCATTTCACCATGCATGAAGTGGCCCTGCGATCGAACGACAGGGACGACTACGCGGTCGCCGACTACATCAAGCGGCTCCATGCAGCTGGCTTTCTGGAAATGCTTGAGCAGCGGGTCCAGGTCAATCGTGGTGCCGGACACTCGCTCTACAACGTCTATCGGCTGCTCAAACGCCAGGCCCTGGCGCCGATCGTCAACCGGGATGGCACGCTCGGCAGGCAGGGGCTCGCCCAGCTTCAGATCTGGAACGCGATGCGGGCACTTCCCAGCTTCTCGCTCATTGAGCTGGCTGTCACCGCCTCAACGCCGGACGTCGAGATCCCGCGCGAGACAGCAAAGCGGTATGTGACCCATCTGAACCGAGCCGGATACCTGCACGTGCTGCGGGAGAGCAGCAACAAGGTGCAGGGCATATGTCGGCTGAAGCCCTCCATGAACACCGGTCCGAACCCGCCAAAAATCCTGAAGACCAAAATGGTCTACGACCCGAACCGCAAGGAGATCATGGGCGCTCCTTTGGCAGAGGAGTGCGCCGCATGAGTGCTTCCTCGACCATGGTTCAAAAGGCGGAAGCTGCATGGGGCGGCACGCCGCCCGATTGGATCGCCGAGCTTGCCCGGCTGGCATCGGCCAAGGGGCTGAATGCCTGCGCGCAGCGGCTTGGTTATTCGCCGACCACGATCAGCCAGACTCTCGGCAACAAATATCCGGGGGATCTCACCAAGGTTGAGGAGAAGGTGAGGGGAGCCTTGATGGGTTCAACCGTCGACTGTCCGGTCCTTGGTGGGATCGGCCGGCACATATGCCTCGACTGGCAAGCCAAACCCCGCGCCGTCACCAACTCGACCCGATCCAAAGTCTACCGCGCCTGCCGAGACGGCTGCCCGCACTCCCGCCTGAAAGGATCTCATGATGCTTAGCACTGACCTGCGCATGCTCTCGCGCCAGCTGAACGAGTGGAAAGATGCAAAGGGCGTCTTGACCCTCTCGGCACAAACCACCGCAAAGGTCGAGAAAGTCCTCGACGATTGCGTTTCCATTGCCTGGCACCTGGAGAACTCCCGCGTCCAGCGGCCGGTGGTCATCGATCTGTCCGATCCAAAGATCGCGCTGTTCCCGATCGCCCGCCGGCCCATTCCGGCCGAAGCCCCTGAGACGGCCGCCCCTATTCCGCGGAGCTGTTTCGACGACGACGGCGCGGCTTAAGCCTTTTTGTTCTGCGTTTAACGAGACTGCAAAAGGACATTGAACATGGAAGTTTCTCCGAACAAGGCGATGTCTGAGCCGGTTGACGGTGTCGAGATGATCAACGGCCAGTCCTATATGCGCGATGCCAAGGGCAACCTGGTGCCGCTGGAAAACGTCAAACCTCAACACAAGCTCGAAGACGAGACCGTGCGCAAGATTGTCGGCTTTGCTGAAGAGCTATCCGCGCAGATCAGCCGCTTCCGCAATCACACCTTTGCCGATCTCCTGAGCCTGACCGCACTGCTTGCCCAGGAATACGACTCCCAGAAGGGTGGCAAGAAAGGCAACACCACCTTCCAGACTGTCGACGGTTGCCGGAAGGTCCAGGTGCAGGTCTCCGACTTCATCGACTTCGGCCCGGAGATCCAGATCGCCAAGAGCCTGATCGACGAATGCCTGAATGAATGGGCCGCTGACAGCCGCCCGGAAATCCGCTCCATCGTCACCCGCGCCTTCAACACCGACAAAGAAGGTCAGATCAACAAATCAGAGATCTTCATGCTGATGCGCCTGGAGATCGAGGACGAGCGCTGGCAGCGGGCGATGACGGCGCTGAAGGATGCCATGCGGATCACTGGTTCCAAGAGCTATGTGCGGTTTTATCGGCGGGACCAGCCGGATGCGGACTGGCAGGCGATCACCATCGATCTGGCCAAGGCCGCATAGAAATGTCTCGCCTCGCCAATCCGGAAGCTTCTGAGTTGGGTGAGACCAAGGCTTTGCGCGAACGGCGTGATCATCTTTTGCGCAAAGCCAATCGGGCCCGCTACCGCCTGCACTGCCGGCCCGATCTGACCAAGGAATTGAAGCAGGCGACCACCAATCTTCTGAAACATGAACTTCAAGCCCGGCGCAGACCTGAGCCGCTCGGCGATGCCGGTGCCGCCGGTCAGCCCCACCGGGTTCCATTGCCCTACAAGGATTGAGCCCATGAGTTACCGCGAACGCATAGCCTTTGCGCTGTTCAAAACCTCCTATCCCGAGGACATCGCCACGACCATGACGCTGGAGCATATGCCGGTCACGCGAACGCCGATCGACGATCACCTGGTTCAGGAAGTCGACACACGGCTCGACTGGGAGAAGAAGCGCCATCGCTATCTCAAGCGTGCCGATGCTGCCCTGCTGGAACTCGACGCGATCGCCACTGAAGCCGATGCCAAACGCCAGGGAGAGAGCCGATGACCGCACTCGCCAAGATCCATGTCCTGAAATCCAAAGCCCGGCTCGACGATGACACCTATCGGGACATCCTGGAACGGGAGACCGGCAAGCGGTCATCGAAAGGCATGAGCGAGGTTGAACAGCTCAAGGTGATCTCCGCGCTTGAAGCGATTGCTCCCAGGCAAGTCAGTCAGACGGTCGCCGGGACCTTTGCCAAGAAGCTGCAGGCGCTCTGGATTGCCGGCTATAATCTCGGGGTCGTCAATGAGCGGTCCGACAAGGCGATGGTCGCGTTCCTGCGCCGGCAGACCGGACTGGACCATCACCGGTTCCTGCAGGACCCGGCGGACGCCAACAAGGCACTCGATGCCCTGAAACTCTGGATCCGCAGGGAAACCGGCAACCCTGATCTCTTCACCAGGGATCATAACCAGCCGGCTCTTCACAACGACCATCGTTTCCAGGTGTGCCGTCACATCTGGTCGGAACTGGTCAAACGGGATCGCACGCCAGTCAGCACTCTGACGGCCTATCTTCTTGAGCGCAGCGGGCACACAGACGTGTCTCAGCAGACATCTGCCGACTGGATATCTGCGATGAACGCCCTGGGCACTTTGCTCAGGACATGTAAGCGGTGAATGATGAGCTCCCGGGCCTGCTCGGCGATCTCGCCAGGATCGTCGGGCTGTCGGCTGCCCTGGCCATTGCCGAGCGGGTCGGCGGCACGCGGGTCTCTATCCCAGCACGGGCACATGATCAGCATTGGCTGGTGGAGACGGTTGGCCGGGACGCAGCTGACAGGATCTGCGACCACTTCCGTATTCTGAGGCCAGATGGCCAGGAGAGCGGCGCCAGTCATGTGATCATTCCCCGCGGCCCCACCGGCTGCCTGGCTAAGGCCCGTCAGCGCCTGGCCCGGGAACTGGAAGCTGGCACCAGTGCCAGAGAAGCTGCCCGGCGTGCCGGGGTCTCAGAGCGGGCGGCATTCCGTATGCGCGCGCGCCGACGCGCCGCCGATGATGGCCAGGGCGAGTTGTTCCTGCAGGTGAGGGGGAAGGTAAGTGACGGGAGGACGTGACCCCTCGCGGTCGCATTTGACCGGCACCATCGACTTTGCGCCGTCACTCAACAAAGATGCCTTGATTTTCTGGATCTGGCAAATGCCGGCTAAAAGGCAGCACTGTGCCTGCAGACAAACACCCCCGAAAAAATCGCCGAGGAGGCCGCTTGAGAGTGCAGACGTTCAACGCCCTATGAAATTTATTGAAGGCGCTCTGTGCTGTTTAATGCCCGTTTAATTTTGATCCTGCTCCCCAACCTCAACTGCAATTGTCATCTGGCGCCCTGAAATCCGGTCTGATACGGTCAAGTCACTCCCAAATTCGTGAATTCATCGGCTATGGCTGACGATCGTCAGCCCTGACACCTGTCATCCGTCCGCTAACGTTCTGGCATCGCAATCGGGACCGCCCCGTTTGCGGCTTTCCTCAGTCAGAACGGAGCCCGTCCGATGCACGATGACCTTCTTCCTGGTGTCCTTGGTGAAATCGCAGACGTTGCCGGTATCCCGGCAGCGCTCGCCATAGCCGATCAGGTGGGCGGGACCAGGATCAACATACCGGCACGCGCTGAGGATGATCACTGGTTGGTGCAAACGGTCGGCCGCGAGGCGGCGGATCTGATCTGCGAGTATTTCCGGACGCTCTCGGCAGAGCACCGCGAAGCCGGCGCGCGGCATATCGTGATCCCGCTGGGGGCGAGCGGGCCGATGGCGCAGGCGCGTCGGGTTCTGATCACCGAGCTGGAAAATGGGGTGAGTGCCAGGCAGGCGGCGCGGAAGGCCGGGGTGTCGGAGAGGACGGCGTTCCGGATGCGGGCGAAGTTGAGGGAGGGGAAGAGGGCGGCGTAAGACCATTGGTGCGAAGTTTCTCCGGACAAGGTCAGTGCGAGCCGCCTTATGGTGATAGCGCGCTGGCCGTGATCCGATTGGCGGATTTGCGTTACGCGTGATCACCCGACCGGGCGGCCGCTGCCAAACTCAGTGGATGCAGCCGAGATACATTTCGCCAAATCGCTTGCGCGCAGCTTCCGCAACCGGTTCACTAACGCTCTCGTGAATGAACAGGCCATGAGGCTCTACAGCGACAACTGACATATCAAACTCATCGTCAGGATTTGGCTTGGCTACGCTCAAAAATTCATAGCGTAAGTCGGCCCAAAGTTCGAAACCCAACTCGATATCCAGGTCTTGCGGATAGCCTGAATTCTTGATCTTCACCTTCTTATCGATATGCCCCAGCGCATCCAATAGCAGTGTCCCGCATAAGTGGGCTACCAGATCAGCAACTTGAATGCCCGCAACGGACCTTGAATCCTGCTCGAAATTAAAACTGCATTTTTCCAGGCCCACGCACTCGCTTGCAATTCTCTGCGCCGTTTGCCTTGAAGAAAACAGTCCTTGGTCAAAATAGACCTCGTGTCGCTGCCCTTTGAATCGTTTGTGCGCGATAGCTTTTTGAAGCAAACGTAGGGAAGCGGGACCAATGTTTCTGTCCCCTTCGACGACGCAGACAGCGATCTTGCAGTTTCTCCGAATAAACCATTTTAGGTGATTACGGAGTCTCTGTTGGCCGGGATTGTCTTTAATCGGCGCAGACGACTTGAACTCGTAAACAGATGGGTCAAACCCGTTTTCACGCAAAACAGAGGTTAGTTCGGCCTGTGGGTCGGTTTCGCAGATGGCGAAGGCCGCAAGGGAAAATCCTCGAGTGTGATGCTTGCTATCGTCCAAGAAAAAATATGCCATGAGCAACCTGTAGCCAGTCTGAACGTTGAGGAAAAGTAGGCGATGCAGTTGCAAAATGCTGCATCACACTCTGACGGCAGCCAAACGGCCTGCGCAGCATTGTATGTACGTGTCGGGTGGCGTACGGAGACTGGCAGCTTGCGGACGAGCAAGCTACTTAAGCGACATCACACTTACACAGCTTGAGGGTAACCCTCGACCATAAGCTAACCTTCAAATGCTCTCGTGTATCTGCACCGCAGCGTTCTCTCAGCTGTGGTCAAGCAATCTGGGTATCATCTGAAGCGGATTGAACGTTCGTTTTGGCTATCCGCCGACATGGACTGTGACGTCATATCCTAGCGATTTGAGCGACTTCGACGTCCGACCATTTCGAGGTGGGAAACGATCAGGCAGCGCCCAGCCGACGAGTTCGCCCAAGGCACTGACGCCTAATCCTTCGATCTTCCACTTTGGGTCATAAACAGAGGTCCAGAGTCGCTCCGGTAACTGCGCCTCCGGCCCGCCATAAAGAATGAACAAAAGCAGCTGCTGCACGCTTCGACCACCTGCGGACTTGTCGTTCCATATGCGCTTCGAAAGTGCATCTACCTTTTCGGGGATTTTATACTTCGTGCCGTCTTCCAGGAGGCCCACCGCTTTATTGGGCACGCGTCGCGCATAGTCCTTGATGGCATGTGTACCCATGCAAATCTCACGGAAGCCATCATAGCCCATCTCGTCGATTGCCTCTGAGGTGAGCGCGGCACGAAGCATAGGCGCCGTGGTGTTCAACATGATGTCTTCGTCTGAAGGAGCCGTAGCCAGGTCGCGCCACCAATTGATAGCTTCGCGAAGTGCGGCGTCGCGATCTTGCTTGTTTTGTTCGAAGAAGTCCGCGTAATTGGCTCTGCGTCCATCAAAGGTGCGCTGGTAATAATGAGCATGCAGGAACTGGTCACCCTGGGCGCCAGCGGGGGCGTCAGCGTTGATCCAGGACGGCTTATTCTCCGGCGCGCTGACTACATTTCCAATGTCCCGAAGCTGTTGCAGGGTTGAATGCCACTCCTTGAGGAACGATTCACGTCGGCGGTCACTTGCCTTTTTCTTTCCGGTCTGAACGAGGCCTGACCACGTATTGAAACTAGGGCTCTTCCAGAATTCGTCGGACACCGGTTTCGAGTTAGCTATCTGTTTTGCGCGTTTCAGCATCACCGCTAGCAGCTCGTCCGTCAGTGGGCTGGAATTGCGGTCGAGGACATCGAACAGGTCGAGGATATCTGCAGCCATATCCTCGTTGATCTCGGCTTCCGGAAAGAAACATCCGACCTCAACATTCTTATACCAAGCGCTCGCAGTCAGGTTCGCAGAACCGATGTAGAGGCCGTATTCTCTCCACCAGATGACCTTTGCATGGTGATGCTGAACAAGACGACACTGGAAACGTGCCGACTGTCGGGAGAGGAACGCCGAAAGAATAGATGGCCTGACGGCTACGCCTTCGTCGAGGCGACCGTAGTACTTGAGAGGAATGCCATTATCCCAACACCAGTCAAACAAGAGGTCCATTTCTGTTGAATAGGCGACCGCTGCCAATACTTCTTGCGTTTCAGCTGTCGCCTGCAGCGTGATGTTGGTGAGATAGTTGCCGTTTATGCCGCCCATCATTAGTTGCATCGTCACCTCATCGCATTAGGTTTTATTCTCGATGCCTTAAACGGATCAGGCATAATAATACCAACCCCGCGTAACGCTTCCTTCAGCGCTGCATTCAATCGGTGGTTTATCTCTATAGGACGGGTCATGCTCTTGGCGAAGGCGGTTCTGAGCGGTCGTTGGGTCGGATAAACTGCGGCATCACGATTTCCTAAAGGCTGACGCTCGCATATCCGCGATATTTCGAGGTAGCTTGCATAATGCGAACGACTGCTTTTGAGATCGGATCGCAAACGGCCGAAATGGGGGCGCACATGTTTACCGACCGCTCACGTTGGAGCCGGCTCATCGGCTAGGGGGCAGGAGGGGGCACACGATCTTTTTCAATTAAGCTAATTGCAAACGTTCAAACTGTCTCACCCCTTGGATCGTCCATCTAACGTTAAGCGCTTTTTATTACCATATTTCGCAGATAGGAGCGTGCGGATGGCAGACACTGCAATCGAATGGACGGACTCGACGTGGAACCCGGTGGCGGGCTGCACCATCCTCACCGCCGGCTGTACTAATTGCTACGCTATGCGCATGGCCGCCCGTCTTGAGGCCATGGGTGTCGAAAAATATGCCGGCACCACACAGAAGAGCGGTGGCCGCGCGAAATGGACCGGGAACATCGTGCTTGACCGCAAGGCTCTTTCGGTTCCGCACACTTGGACAAAGCCCCGCCGAGTTTTCGTGAATTCGATGTCGGACCTCTTCCATGTAGATGTGCCGACCGATTTCATCCGCGAGCTGTGGTCGACGATGCAACAGACGCCGCGGCACACCTATCAGATCCTGACGAAACGGCCGGAGCGCATGGCCGAAGTGCTTTGTGAAGGTGATTTCCCCGTTCTACCGAACGTTTGGCTGGGCACGAGTGTGGAAGATGGCCGAGCGCTTGGCCGGCTCGATGACCTACGCCGGGTGCCGGCGGTGTTACGCTTCGTATCATTTGAGCCGTTGATCGACTCCGTTGTCGGCGCTGACCTCCGGGACATCCACTGGGCAATCGTCGGCGGTGAGTCTGGCCCGGGCTCGCGTCCGATGAAACCGGCGTGGGTGGATGAGGTCGAAGCCGCTTGCCGCAAGACCGACACTGCGTTCTTCTTCAAGCAGTGGGGTGGCATCAATAAGAAGGCGACTGGACGCGAACTGCGCGGCAGAACTTATGACGAGATGCCGACTTTAGCTGAGTTGAGGATATGACCGGCGATCCTCGTCCCCAAGTCGACGGCGTTTTTGCTTTGATTTGACATAGCAAAAAACAGCGACGCCAATGGCGCCCCACTGTTGTGCCGAAGTCTCATAGGAGGCAACACGACACCCTTGAATATTGATCTGAGTCGCTCAGCGACATAGACCTCGATCGCGTCGACGTCGGCTCTGACAATCGCCTCATTTTCTGTTTCGAATAATGTCTCCGGTGCAATTGAGTGATCGTACCAGCACTGCCTCCAGTCGGTGGTTCCCAGCACTCTATCGAGGGATGCCTGCTTTGACGCATCTAGCTTGGTCGGGTTGTGAGGAGCATTCCTATATAGGCCAGACAGGGGGAAGAAATACCAGCAATCAAGGGCTTCGGTGGCGGCTATGGCTTCCGCAGTCTTCCACTCGACTTCCATTCCATAGGGGTCAAGGAAAACCACGCCACGCATGCCCTTTAGGCCGCTTTGCTTGGCGTGCCATGGTACGCCTTTGCAGAGCCTCCGAACGAAGTCATTTGCGTCGCCGTGCCGTAGAACAACTTTGCGGTCTGGATGTTCAGCGCGCAGCTGGCTCAACTGTTTGAATCGGTCAGGGTCGGCTTCAAAGAGAGCCAGTGTGTGGAAAGGCGGGTTGACCTCGAGCGCAATGCGTGCAGACCCAGGCGTTTTCAACTCCTCGGGGCTATCGCGCCCAAACAACGGTAGGGCAGGAACCGTTTCCGTACGCGTACCCGAGCCGGCAAACGCGTCGATGTAGATCGTGGCAAATCCCTGGTCCTGCAATGCGATCGAATAGGCCTGTAGATACTGGCGCAGCGCATTGAGCTTACGTCCAGTGTCTTTGCTGCCCTTGAAGTTTCGGCTCATCCTAGCGATCCACCTGAGGAGCGCCGCTGAGACTATAAAGGAAGCTGCTATAGGGTAGACGCAGAAGAACAGTGCCATTCTGAGCAACACGGCCGGCGATCATGCCGCGACACAGCAAGTTTATGTAGCCCTGCTCCCGCTGGCAGAAGGCATCAGGGCTATCGATGAAGCGTAAGCCTGGTGATCCGGTCACGACGACAGTAACGCCCTCAGGCACAGCGCCAATTGGCTGGACTACAAACACCCTGACGTCTGCAAGGTATGCCCCACCGACCACTGTCACCAATATCACCGCCAATACGACTAGCCATCGCCGCATGCCCATGCCCCCTCAGCATGTCATATGCTTTCATCTGGCATCAATTCGTCAAGCGAGTCTAGAATTTTCGACCCTTAGTTGTCCCATGGGCCGCAGCGCCAATCAGCAGTCCACCAATGTGGCGTCACGATTGGATCGCCTAAGCGAGCATTCCCTCGTGAGTGGGACAAAGCGGAAAAGAAACGTCAGAATAATATTAGAACGATTGCCGCGAAATCGCTGCCTTGGTCACAATCGAGGTTGTTAAATAGGTAACGATCCTTGGGGCGCGCTTTTGTTAGCCTTTGCTGTTTCTGGAACTTCGGAGCCGCCGAGGACCTCCGATCGACGAACCCCGCCATAGTCAGTTAGCAGTCCGATGACAACCTTGGCCTCGATGCTTTTCAGTTCGAACGGTCGCTCGCAGGTTCTTCCAAAAGCAGCTTCCTCGAAAGCCTTAGCGGCTTTGAAGAGCTCCTGACCGGAATTGGCTTTTGAGAAAAATTCCACCAAGCTTTCCACTGGCAATTCCGACGCCGCACGCTCGAAGCCACTCCGAATCTGGGCAGCAGCGGCACCGCTTTGATCCAGGAACTCAGTCGCGACGCTTTCGGCGAAGTCCAAGTATCTCTTTGCAGCTGCGTCGTCGTTCTGTCCGAAGATCATGCCCGAACGGAAATGTTCTTTTCGAGCATTGGGGTCGGAAAGAACATGCTCACGACCGAGGTAGTCTGCAGCAACCGCAACGAGGGCGCAGCAATAGTAAAAGGCACGCGTTATCGGACCTGTCATCGGACGTTCGCGATCCCGTGCTTCCTTTAGCAGATGCACAGCGTCGTCAACCCAGTGATTGAGAGCTGCAAAGTCGATTCCTCTCGAGACCTCGAGCCTAGCGACTTCCATTAGAGCCGCCACGTTGGATGCGCCGAGTGTGACTTTCTTCCACTGACCTTCGACGTCTTCCAGGGACAAGCGTTGGTCGTCATTCGAGTAGCGTTTGACGATCGCATCGAAGACACCGCTTGAGAGGACCTTGATTTGCAGCCGATTTGCAAATTTGAATGCACTGTCTCGAGCTCCCTGCGTGGCGATGACTGCATCGTCGGCACCCACTGCGGCTTGCAGCCCTTTTAGCCAAATCGCTCGCTCGAAAGCCTTCCCTCGCTTTTTGTTCTTGATGTCGACGATGGTGACGTGGCGAGAAAGTGGACTTGATCGCGTGTAGACCCATAGATCAATGTCCGTCACCGTCTCCGAACCTTCCTTGACCGGAACTCCGCGCAGGACAAACGAACCAAGGCCCTTGAAATACTCGCGGAGAGCTTCCTCGGCCACACCGCCTTTGTCGATGCCTTCGGTACTTTTCGCCATCAGCGCTTCCTCAATATGTTCAGTGAACGGGCAGCCGCAGCTTTTGCTTCGGGTACATCCTTGCGGCGTTCATCTCTACGCGCTGTTTCCGGGCCCGCAAAGTCGGTTCTTCGATCTCCAATTAAAAGCTCGGCCGCAATGCTGGAGGCGTTGCCCTTCAGAACAAGTTCCCGTGCCATCTTGCCTACCTCAGGTTTGAGCAGCGTCAGTTTATGCCCGCTCGAAGACGAACTCACTTGTACAACCCCCTTACGCTCCAGTGCGGTATAATCCCGCTTAATCGCACTTGCCCACCCTTCGACGTAGCCGCGACCGATGAATGCGTCCATTAACACTGCCGGCGATCTTATTCTGCCGCGCGCGGCCGGGCTCGCTAAGGTTCCGAAAGTTAGGCTGCTTGACAGGGCCTTTGCGTCGTCGAGCATGTCAGCAAGGCCCGAAGGCACGAATTTGGTAAGCGCTTCGGGCTTGGTTACGAACTCGGTGCTGCCGTATTCGTTGGAGACTATGCTAACTTCGAAATATCCGATCTGGTGAAGCTTGCTCCAGAGTACTTCGCCAACGACCTTCCGCACGCTTCCAGCAGGCAAACAACCGCTCGTGCGCAAGCGTTCATCGGCTTCCAGGAGGTTCACTCGCTCGGTATTAGTAAGTGAATCGAGTATTTTGCGAGCTTTGTCTGCGTGATCCCGTTTGAAGAGCGATCCGTTAAAATAAAGGCGGTCTTCTCCTTTTCCTTCGTAGTCCACGAAACCGATGTGTTCGGACTGGGTGAAGAGATCCTGTAGTTCCACCTGTGATAACTTGTACCTGTCCGACAGCTCTTCTGCACAATCAGCTTGTCTTACGGGGGTGGTGCTTCCGCGTTCAGCAAGCTCGATTGCCGCATATTCAATTCCTTCCGGCCTATGTGCGTCGAAGATGTTCGCAGCGTGGTCCAGCAGCCGGGCCTGTGTGACGCCTAGGACTGTGACCCCTTGGCCCCCAGATTGAACCAACCCCTCGGATACCAGAACCTCAAGAAGCCCGCGCAGTTCGTGCTTTCGAATGCCTAGCTGGCGGCCGAGCTCCACGACCCTATCGTTGTCTACGGTCCAAGTGTCTTCCTTTGATATGGCCGATAGCAGGCGAGCCGACCGCCCAGCGGTCGCGATGTTTTCAAACTCAACCGTCTTGCTGTTTAGTAATTTCTGGTCGTGGTGGAGAAGCCACCCGCCGACGACCCCTCTTGCAAGTTTACCTATTTCGCTTGCCATTTTCCCGCCCCGCAAAGATCCACTCGCGTCTTAGTCTTGCCTTCAACCTAGGCGAGTTTTGCGGGTTTGGCGACGTTGAAGTTGCTGTTACTCGATTGCCAATTACATCAGCTTTTGTCACGTTCCTGATACTCGTTGATGTCGCAAGGAAAGTCGGTTCTGGTCATTCGAGCGGAGCGCCACGAAAAGACCTCTGTGCGCCCCTTCGATTGGCAAACGAAAAGCTGCAAGTATCCGATAGGGAAGCATGTCCGAAGGCGTGAACAAACGGCTTTGCGGGTTTCGGGTGCAGACAGTGTTTCACAGCTCATGCACCGCCACACCATCCCCACAAACCTCTCTGGCAATATCCACGACATGCCGATGGTGGGTCAGATAGATCGCCTGTCCAGTTCGTCCGATTTGTTCCATGACCTTGCAGGCGGACCGGGTTCTGTCCTCATCAAAGGTCTCGAAAATATCATCGCAGAAAAACGGCAGGCACACGCCCTGGCTGGCGAGCTGCTCATAGGCTGCGGCCCGAAGAGCGAGGAACAGCTGGAAGCGTGTGCCCTTTGACAGGTCGCTTGCCTGTTTGGCCGTACCGGACGCATCGATTGCCTGCAGGATTTCCGAGGAGCCTTCCGGCCGCGTCTGCAATCGAGCGTAAGCTCCGTTGGTGAGATCCGCGAAGGCCTTTTCGGTGGCCTCCATCATGCCGCTGCGATGACTGTCCCGGTAGCGGCGAATGGCTTCTTCGGCCAGTCGCAGCCCGAATGCCGCTTCCAGATAGGACAACGCGGCCTCTTCCAGCTCGATTTCCAACGTGGCCTTTTGCTCGATCAATGCGGCGACGTCAGCTTCTCCCGTCACGGCGGCAAGGTCCTTTTGTGCGGCCGTGCGTTCTTCAATCGAGGTTTCAAGACGCGTTTCAATGGTGGTCAGATCTTCCTCGAGGCCCATCAACGAAGCTGCCAGGTTCGTCGCTGTTGTTCCTTCGAGCTTTGTCCTGGCGGCTTCCAGGTCTGTCACCGCCAGGTCCGTTCGGATCGAGCCGGAGAATTCCGTCAACCGCGCTCGCTTATCGATCACGGCCTGGGCCTTGCCAAGCGCTTTGCGCAAGTCTTGTAGTGAGCCTCTCGGAACGCGATCCGGGAACAGCGCAGCCAAATCGGCCGTTTTCCTCTCGATGTCTTCAAGGGCTGTCTGGGTCTCGCTCAATGCGTCTTCGGCCGCCTGGAGATCCTTGGACAGCGTCTCAAACTGTTGCTCTGCTTCGCCGGCGGCTTGGGCAATATCCAGAAGGGCTTTGTAGGCCTCCATCGGAGGCGTGGAGGCGTCGATGCCCACGGCCTTTGCCAGGCGCGCAACTTCCCGCGCAAAATCCTCCTGATCTTTTTCCATCGCCTCGACCTGGCGCTCCGCACCCGCGCGGCGACCATCCATTTCCCGGAGCTCACGCAGTGGCTCGAGAGATTGGATTACCCCTCCCGGGTCGAGGGCAGAGCCGAAGAATTCAGAGATCAGTGAGGTCCAGGTTTCCTGATGTGCTTTGTGGCTCTTTTGCAGGTTGCTGATGGCTTGCTGTTGGCGCACGAGCTCGGCTTTCAGGTTCTTGCATGTCTCGATCGCCGCCTTACGCTTGTCTTCCTGTGCCCGCTCTTCGTCCCGACGCCCACGCGCCTCGGTGATCAAGGTGTCGAAGTCTTCGGTCTCGAGGTGCAATGCCGCCCGCAACTCTACGATTGCGCGCTGGGCGTCCGAGAGCGTGGTCTCGTGTTCCGTCTCCAGGCGTTTGCAGTTCGTGTCAGCCTGTGTCGCTATCTCGAGCTTTCCAACCCACACCGAGAATGTCGTCGGGCTGATTGAGCTGTTTAAGCCACAGCGGCGGGCGTAGCCGTCAACGGTATCGCTGACGGCGGCCAGCTCTTCATCCAGCTTCGCAAGGCGTTCCTTTGCGGAAGACAGCTCAGTTTCGACTTCGCTTTGCCTATGCTCCTCGGCTCGCAGCCGGCCGAGCTCGGCCGCATGATCAAGCCGGGTCTCCGATACCTGGTCGACCTTCTGCATGGCGGTTTCGAAGGTGCCGGCAGAGGAGGGATCAAGGGCGGATTTATGGGCGGCCCACAGTTGATCGCGTTCCGTCTTTGCTGCCTCAGCTGCCGCGTCATCCACGACGCCTGTTCCCGCCTTAAGAGCGGTGATGCGGTGTGCCGCTGCGCTCAGGTCGGCATTCAGATCTTCGCACCGGTCGGAGAGTTTGGAGCGTTGATCCTGGAGGGTGCGATGTTTCTCCGCGAGCTCCTCGGCTTCAAAGGAAGAGATTGCCACTGGCGGAACCGCTTCAAAGACCTGGCCGGAGACCGTCAGCGCGGAGAGAGCATCTTCACGGGCAGTCGTGGCTATGCGAACTGCCTGGCAAGCCGTGGCGTAACGCGGGGCAAGGCTGTCGATAGAATAGCGGGACAAGATCGGGCCCACGAGGATGGTGGCCGGATCGTTGTTTTGGAACTTGGCCAGTTCCTGTTCAGCGATCTCAATACGTTCCAGCAGCGCTTCAATTTCCTTTTCCACATTGGCGAGGTCGCGGGTGTAGGTTCGCAGACTATCCCTGGCCGTTTCCAGCTGCCCCATCTGACCGGGCGAAAGCACCAAGGCTTTTGGGTCGATGTTTTCAGCGGCGTTCAGATCCTTCGCTGCCCGGAGCATGTCGTGATGAATGTCAGCGAGTGCTCTGCGCCGTTTGTCGAGATCCAGGTCTGCCGTCGTATAACGACTGCGCAAAACGTCGAGCCGCTCCAGATCGTCCGAGACCGATAAGTGTTCCGGGTGGCGCTGCAACTGAGCCAGCCGGTCACGCAAATTCGCTGTCTCCTGGTCAATCCGGTCTTTGTCGGCGAGATGTCTGTTCTGCTCTGTCAGGAGCGTCACCAACGCTTCCGGATTGACATCCAGGTACGTCGGATAGCCGGAGTACTCGGTCAGTTCGGCTTCCAGGGCGTCGATCTCGGCGAGCTTCGGTAAAGCCGCTTTAAAGGCCTCTAAATCCGCCTTTGAAGTCAGCAATGCGCTTCGTTCTTTTCGCGCGCTTGCCTCTTGGACCTGGGCGGCTTCCAGCGCCTGTTTCAGTTTCTTATAGGCGCTGACGGGAACGTCCGTTTCCCTGATCTGGCGCTCGACGTCTGCCAGGTCGCGCTTCAGCTGCGCGATCCGGGTGGAGGTGGCACGCTTGCGGTAGATGCCGTCGGCCTTGTCGCGGAACTGCTCGAGCACCCTGGTGAGGTCACTGACGCCCGCCGCTGCCGAGAACAGGAGCCGGCCGATATCGCCCTTGCTGCTGACAATTTCTTCGCCGCCCTTTTCGATGGTTCCATCATCAAGGCAAAGCAGCTGCCTATAGTCTGTTTCTGACAGGCCGCCCAGGTGTGCGGCCAGAGCCGTTTCCGGCAAGGGCGTGTCGTTGAGATCTCGCAGTGACGGATCGCGGGTGGACAGCCGGGAGAGATGGAGCCGCGAGCCGTCGACATCCAGGACACCTGACACGCGTAGATTTTTGCGTTGGTGCAGAAAGTCGTATTGGTCCTGGTGAGGAAACCCGTAGAGCAGGCGCAGGAAGGCTTCCATTGTCGTGGTCTTGCCGGCTTCGTTCGGCCCGTAGATCACATGGAAATCGGAGGCTCCCGCTTTGGCCCCGAAGTCATAGGACTTGCCGGTGAAGTGGCCGAAGAGATCGAGGTTGAGTTTCTGCAGGCGCATCATTCACTTGCGCCCTTCATGGCGGCAAGGATGCCTTCCGCGCCGGCGTCAGACAGAGAACGCATGAGCTGTTCGGCAG
This sequence comes from Roseibium aggregatum IAM 12614, assembly GCF_000168975.1. Classification (GTDB taxonomy): domain Bacteria; phylum Pseudomonadota; class Alphaproteobacteria; order Rhizobiales; family Stappiaceae; genus Roseibium; species Roseibium aggregatum. The sequence goes on along the minus strand of NZ_AAUW01000031.1, from coordinate 29,544 downwards.
CCTCTTCACTTGGCAACAGCCGAGCTCTCCGAGTGGTTGGGATTTCGCTGGCCACGGTTTCTAGCAATTCACGCATCTCCGCGACAATGGCCGGCTCATCGCGGATTTCAGCCATCAACTGTTCAAGCTCGCCAACAGCTGACTTGCTGTCAGCTCCCTCCGCTTTCCCGGTCAGATAGAATTTGACCTTCTCGATCCAGAGTCGCTCGGTGCCCCGGGCGAGTTCCGCGATGATTTCCGCCCAGCTGTCCTGATCCCGCAACACCTGCCATTTGCGGCCTGTCTGACCTGCGACTGTGAGCCGGACAAGTCCAGCGCCGGCAGACAGGCCTTCCGCCATCTCCTGCAAGTGCCGGCGGATGTGGCCTCGGATTTCGTCATCTGTCTCAAGGCTGCCGATATCGACCGTGAGCTCCAGGAATTCCGCCGCAGATGTCGGGACCTCGGAGATCGAGATTGTCTTGTCTTCGATCGTAAGCAGAGTGGCGGACTTCGGTCCGGCCTCGCCAATGTCACGGCCTTGCGGAATGCCCGGCATGACAATCCAGGGGGCGGTGGCATGGACTTGTCGTTTGTGCACATGGCCGAGTGCCCAGTAGTCAAACCCCATCGCCGAGAGTTCCGCGACAGAGCAGGGGGCATAGGTATCGTGTCCCTGGCTTCCGGCCAGGGAAGTGTGCAACATGGCGATGTTGACCGCATCGGGTTCCGGAGAGCCGAATTTCGGCAACAGACTGTCGGGTGCCTGCCTTCCGCTGAAGCTCACCCCGTGGATCCAGACGTCCGTCTCACCGAGTTGCTGCCGGCCGCCACGGCCGTCGAAGACATGGACATTCTCCGGCAGGCTGACTTCGCCGGTCAGCGGGTTTTCCGCGTCGTGGTTCCCCTTGATGTAAAAAACAGGAATACCGGCTTGTTTCAGCCGATCCAGCTGGCCGGTCAAGAATGCGGCCGTCTTGGCGCTTCGCTCAGCGCCGTCGAAGAGATCGCCTGCGATCAGCAGCGCCGAGACATCCTCGGCCAATGCAAAGTCGACCAGCCGCGTGAATGCCGTCCTGGTCGCCGTGTGAACGGTGCTTTGCAGACCTTCATCGCGAAGCGCGAGTGACTTGAGTGGCGAATCGAGATGGACGTCGGCAGTATGCAAAATCCTGATCAATTGCTGTTTCCCAAAACGAAGACCTGAAATCTCAATCCCTGATAGCTGTTTCCTTAAACCACTCCGGACAGGAAGAGCACAAACCCTTTCCCCGGTCCACGACCAGAAAACCAGCGGCACTCGCTTGGCCGATACGAGCTGCCGTTCTCAACAAACGAGGCACGATTTGAGCGTTTATCAGTCCATTAAACTATCCATTATCGAAACCCCCGAGGACCGAATTCGGGACGTGGATCAGGAGTGGGCCGAGTGCCTTCGAGACATGTTCAAGGAGATGGGCCAGAAGACGCCGATCGACGTGGTTCAGAATGGGAAGCGCTATACCCTGGTCGCGGGAGCCCATCGCCTGACAGCGGCAAAGCTTGCCAGGTGGCGAGAGATCAACGCCAGGGTGCTGGAACCATCATCCGAGCACTCCGCCGACGAAATGCGGCTTCACGAGATCTTGGAAAACCTCGGCCGCAAGAACTTCAACGCGTTGGAGAGGTGCGAGGCGCTGAGTGAACTGAAGCGGGTGTATGAGGCTCTGCATCCGGAAACGAAACATGGCGGAGATCGCAAGAGCCAAGCCACTAAAAACAAACGTGAAAATCAAATCGCAATTTTTGCGTTTTGCCAAAACGCAGCTGAAACCACTGGTCTTTCCCGCCGCACGGTTGAACTGGCAATTCAGATTTTTCGCGGTCTGAGCCCGCAATCACGCGAGCGTTTGAAGGGGACACTGTTCGCAGAAAAGCAATCCGATCTCAAGGCCCTTGCCGACCTCGACGCTGATGTTCAGTCAAGAGTTCTTGATCTCATTCTGGGAGAAATGCCGAAGGCTAAATCGGTCGCGGATGCATTGATTATCACCGAAGGTCGAAGACCGTTAACAGCTTCCGAGCGCCTTTTAATAACAGTCAGCGACAGCATGGTGAAACTGTCAAAGGTCAGCCGGGCGGCCGTGTTCCGTCAGCACAGATGGGAAATCGTTGAGCAGGCGAAAAAGGAGGGGTGGCTCGACGAGGAGAACGATTGAGCGAGGTGGTGGGAGATTGGTTGCAGCCTGTTGGCTTGGTAGCCCTGATTCGCCATTTGGCCGTTATTTTGGTTGGAGTATTCGGTCCAGTTCGCGCCCTCTAACAACGCTTGGGTGTAGCCTGCTTGCATGCATCATATGCCGCGATAAACTACACTTAAAAGCTGTTTTAGTCGTGAGGTTATTTATTGTGTCGGATTCAATTGCCGCCGAGGGTTTGCTTAACGACACGCCCACAACTCCGGAGTTGATCCTGCATGCGGAGTTCGCGCGCAAGGTGACCTTTGCGTCGCATCAGAACGATGTACCCGTGCTTCTGGAGCTGACAGTGGAGAATGCTTCGGAAATACCACTCGAAGACCTTCGGCTGTCGATATCGGCCGATCCGGTTGTCTTCGGTGCACGGGAGTGGCCCATCGACCGGCTCGATGCCGGGGCAAAACTGCGCATCGAGGATCGGCGTTTGCCGCTTGCCGGGGGAATGCTTGATAAACTCACCGATCGACTGCGAGTGGATATCCATTTGACCTTGCACAAGGGCGATGATGTCCTTGTGGAGGCGACTGACAATGTCGAAGCCCTGGCTCGCAACGAGTGGGGCGGCTCGCGCTATATGCCTGAGCTACTGGCAGCTTTTGTGACACCGAACGACGGCTTCGTTCAGAAGGTCTTGAAAGATGCATCGCGGATTCTAGTCGAAGGTGGTCGAGACGGATCGATCAACGGCTATCAGACGAAGTCGACTCAAAGGTCTTGGGAGTTGATGTCCTCAATCTGGGCTGCCGTCAGCGCGCAGGGGCTGACCTATGCGGTGCCACCTGCCAGTTTCGAAACTACGGGGCAGAAGATCCGCTTACCATCGGATATCAGACATACAGGGCTGTCGACCTGCCTTGACACGGCGCTTCTGTTTGCCGCGGCATTCGAGCAGGCCGGGCTGCACCCTGTCTTGGTATTCACAAAGGAACACGCTTTCGCGGGCGCATGGTTGCAGCCCGCATGGTTCCCGACATTGACGGTCGATGACCCGTTGGTTGTCCGCAAAGCCAAAGACCTGCGCGAACTCGTACTGTTCGAGACAACGATGGCGACCGCCGGACACCCGCTGCCCTTCACCAAGGCGATCAACGAGGCCAACCGGCAAATTGCCGAGGAGCATGATCCAAACTTCATCTACGCGCTGGACGTCTATCAAGCGCGCAAACGTGGCATCCAACCTTTGTCCTCAGTGACAGAGGCATCCGTAGGCGGAGATGCTACTGAGCCAACCAGCGCCCCGCCGCTGGACATCCCACCGGATGATTTACCGCCTTTCGAGCAGCAAGATGATGTCGACCTCTCCGAGAAAACCCCTGAGGAAAGGCTGGCTACCTGGAAGCGTAGCCTGCTGGATCTGTCCCGCCGCAACCGTCTGCTGAACATAAAACCCTCTTCGACGGCGCTACCGATTTTCTGCCCCGATCCCGGCAGGCTTGAGGACTTATTGGCGGGAGGGGCAAAGCTGCGTCTGACGTCGCCGCCGGAAAAAGGTGCCAAAGGAAGCGATAGCGACCGCGCGCAGTTCACCTTGCGCACAGGGGATGATTGGGCGCACAACCACGCGCTCGACGCGCTGGAGCGCAAGGAAGTCATCGCGAACACCGATCCAAAGACGCTCGAAAAAGCCGGGATAAACCTGTACCGCAAGGCGCGCGCGGATATCGAGGAGGGGGGGAGCAACACGCTTTTCCTCGCGCTTGGTATGCTTCGCTGGACGCCGTCAGGGACTAGTAGCGACAGCCGGGCGCCCATGATCCTTGTTCCAGTACGGTTGGAGCGTGCAAGCGCGCGGTCGAAGCCAGTTCTGGTGCGGCACGATGATGACACGGTTTTTAACCTAACCCTACTGCAGATGTTGAAACAGGATTTCGGGATCGAGATGCCCGAACTTGTTGGAGAGTTGCCGCGTGATGAGAGCGGCGTTGACGTGGCCAGGATTTGGGACATCGTACGACACCGCGTACGCGACGTACCCGGTTTCGAAGTGACCGAGGACGTGATCCTCGGGACGTTCTCGTTCGCCAAGTACCTGATGTGGAAGGACCTTGCGGATCGTACGGAGCGGTTGAAAGAAGCGCCGCTCGTGCGTCACCTGATCGACACGCCGCGTGAACCTTTCGCCACACCTTCATTGTTCGTCGAGCCGCGTGAGATTGATCGTCGCATCGCGCCTTCGGATGTGTTTGCTCCACTCAACGCCGACAGCAGCCAACTGGTCGCCGTGCACGCGTCCGGTCAAGAAGGGGACTTTGTTCTGGAAGGACCGCCCGGCACTGGTAAGTCCGAGACCATCGGTAACATCATCGCCCACAACCTTGCGCTTGGGAACAGGGTCTTGTTCGTGTCAGAGAAGATGGCTGCGCTGGATGTTGTCTATCGGCGGCTGAAACAGGTTGGCCTTGGCGACTTTTGCCTCGAATTGCATTCAAACAAGGCAAGCAAGAAAGCTGTATTGGATCAGCTCGATACGGCGTGGTCCAGCCATGAAACGCTCGACCAGGAGGAGTGGACCCGCGAGGCTAATCGACTGGCAGAGCTACGCGACCGTCTTAACGGGTTAGTGGATGCTCTGCATGCGCCTGGACCGGCAGGTATTAGTGCGCGTGACGCCATGGGACGGACCCTGCGCCATGGCGATCTGCATCGCGTGGACCTCGACTGGCCAAAGCGGCAGGGACCGCTCGGTTTTGCACCGACTCCGGAAGCCTTCGAGGATCTTTGCACCGCGGCACGCAGGCTGGGTCAGCGGTTCAGTGAAACGGAAGCCGAAGATTTCGAAACCTTTGTTGGGATCGATACCGAGGAATGGAACTTTGCCTGGCAAGGCCAAATTGTCGATGTCGCTCGGCGGCTCGGGCAAGCTGCGAAGGGATTGCTGACGGCGCGGGCAGCGCTTGTGCAGCGTCTCGATTTGTCCGATGTGAACACCACGCGAGAGGAAGTTGATGCTCTCGCCGAGGTTACCCGGTGTTTTTCCCATTGCTTCGCGACGGACCTAGGCTTCGCCATGACATCCGAAGGGCGAAACGCATTGGAAAGTCTTTCCGCGCTTTTGCTCCTGTTTGAACGCTGGCAGGAAACGCGCAAGCAGCTGCCGCGGGGATACCGTGACGAAGCCATTGCCTCTGCACCTGTTACGGCTTGGATCGCGGAGCGCACTGAGGCGCTAGGGCGCAGTTTTTTGACCCGAGGCGGCGCTTTGAAGAAGCTGCGCACAGCCATCACTGACCAGATCGGCCCTGGTGGCGAGAGGCCCGAAAATGACCTCGAAAAACTGGCGGACCTGGCGGAACTCAAGCAGAAGATGACCCAGATCGCCGGAACCTTGCCCAACGGCACACCGTGGAAGGGACTGGCCACCTCGGCGCAATCACTGCGAGCCGCGATAACCGGTGGAGAGGCCCTGAGAGCGGCTACGTTGCGGCTCGGCGATGCCGGACACGATATCGTCGCCCTGCGTGCGGCCTTACGCTTGCGTCTTTGCGAAGGCCGGGATCTGCTGGAGCAGGGTGGGGCGACCGACAAGGCGGGGGCCGACCTGCGTGCTGCGCTGGACGCCTTTACGGCCGTCGAAGCCGAGTGGCATGGGCTGACAGTCCCGGCAGGTCAATCGCCGGAGCCGCAATCACTACACCGGTTGATAGAGACAACTGGAGCGATTGCTGACCGAGAGCGCAGATTGAATGCTTGGTGTGGCTGGGTCTCTGTTCGCCGAGAGGCCGAAGAAAAGGGTTTAGGTGCCTTCGCTACGGCCCTCGAACGAGGCACGCTAGACCATGAGCAAACCGTTGAAGCCTTCCGGACAGCTTATTGCCGCTGGGCCGCGCCTGAACTGATCGACGCAAACCCGCTGCTGCGCCGCTTCTCAGCGACGACACATACTGCAGACATCGCTGATTTCCGCATAATGGACGCCGCCTTTTCTGGGTTGACAGCATCTTACGTCCGCGCTCGGCTTTCCGGAGAGATCCCGGACCGGCAGACTACCGCCGACCCCGGGCTGGGCGTGCTGGCGCGTCAGTTACAACGCGGCACCCGCTCGGCTCCAGTGCGGCAGTTGGTCAAGGACATGGGGGCATCGCTGACGCGCCTGACGCCTTGCTTGATGATGAGCCCACTTTCCGTAGCGCAGTTTCTGCCTGCGGAATCTGAACTGTTCGACCTGGTGGTCTTCGACGAAGCAAGCCAAATCACCGTTCCCGATGCCATTGGCGCGATCGCCCGCGGGCGGCGAAGCATCATCGTTGGCGACCCTAAGCAGATGCCGCCAACAAATTTCTTCTCCCGCGATGCGGGCGACGATGATGGCGATGGCATGATCATGGCCGATCTCGAGAGTATTCTCGATGAAGCCCTGGCCGCACGCGTGCCTCTGCACCGATTGACCGGCCACTATCGCAGTCGGCACGAAAGCCTGATCGCCTTTTCGAATCATGCCTATTACGAGGGGCAACTGGTTACCTATCCTTCGGCAGACACGCGCGAAACCGCGGTGCGGCTGGAACGGGTCGACGGCGTCTATGCGCGCGGCAAAGGGCGCAACAATCCGCAAGAGGCGCGAGCTGTCGTTGCAGAAGTTGTCGCTCATCTGAAAGATCCTGCACGCAGGCATCTCTCCATCGGTGTCGTAACGCTAAACACGGAACAGCAACGCCTGGTCGAAAACTTGCTGGATGAAGCCCGCCGTGCTGATCCGTCGCTTGAAAGGTTCTTTGGTCCGAATGTGCAGGAGCCGGTATTCGTGAAGAACCTCGAGACAGTGCAGGGCGACCAGCGCGACGTCATACTGATATCCATCTGCTATGGACCAACGGAGCCCGGGGCGCAGACCATCTCAATGAATTTCGGCCCGCTGAACCAGAAGGGAGGTGAGCGGCGTCTGAACGTGGCAATCACCCGCGCGACCAGCGAGGTTGTGATCTTCTGTAGCTTCGATCCGACGATGATCGACCTAACGCGCACAAACTCTGATGCTGTACGAGACCTGAAAAACTACCTGGAGTTCGCAGCGCAGGGGCCGGCCGCACTCGGGCGTGCCGTACGGTCCTATGGCAACAGCGATTACGACTCCGATTTCGAGATGGCCGTCGCCGAACGCCTTCGCGCAAAGGGCTGGACGATACGCACACAGATTGGCGTCTCCAAGTTTCGCATCGACCTCGGTGTCGTGCATCCCGACAAGCCCGGTGAATTCCTGGCTGGGATCGAATGCGACGGCGCTGCTTACCACAGTTCGGCCTCTGCTCGGGACCGAGACCGCGTGCGCCACATTATCCTTGAGCGACTCGGTTGGCGACTACTCCGAGTTTGGTCGACTGACTGGTTTATCGATCCGCGTTCACGGCTGGAGCAGCTGCATCACGATTTGGAAGTGTTGCTCGAAACGGTCCGCGAGGAAGATCGGCTTGCCGTTGAGGCCGCAGCCCTATCCAATGAAGGATCCATCGAGGACGCGGAGCCCGAATCACAACAGGACGCGACACGCGATCAAGAGTTTAAAGATGAGGAGGCCGTTGAAACCGAAACGACGTTAGAGCTGTTACCCGAGACTGATCCATTACCTTCCGAACCGACACAGCCTCTCGCGGAGCGGGACCGACCGCTCGCTGCACGAATGGCAAAGACGGACGTGCCAGATGCCCTTGAACTCGACCTCGGGATCGTTGCGCAGCCTCAAATCACCCTCGATCCGGATTCTTTCCACGCACCGGGTTACAAGCCAACTTTGCAACGACTGGCGCGGTTTCACATTCAGGAAGAAGCACCGATCACTTTCAAACGCCTGAGCGACCTGATCGCGCGAGATCATGGGTTCCAGCGCACTGGCGGCAAGATATCGTCGACGATCTGGCACGCGGTTGAACGCGTTGCACCTCGGACGCGGTCGGCGGACGAGCATTGGATTTTCTGGTCTGACGCTACGGAGCCGGTCGATGCTCTGTCGTTTCGCGGGCTTGAGATCAACGGTCGCTTGCGTCAGTGGAAAGAGGTGCCTCTCCCAGAGAAACTTGGGCTAATCCGGAAAATACTTGATCAGGCCCCCGAGGATCTCGCTGAGACAGTTGCCGGCGTCCTCGGCTATGGCCGTGTCACGCAGTCGTTCCGAGCGGACATTTCAAAGCTTGCCGCTATGTTCGGGCAGGGGCAAGCTGATCGTGAGGACGAAAGTAATGGGCCGGATTGACTACCGGTGCGGGCTTTCGTTCCGGCAATGCAAGCTCGGTGGAGAAACGGACTATTTGTGCGTGAGTGGTTGAAGAAAAGCATGTAGCCATGATGAACAGGCGCGCCAATGCGGTCGACTGTTCCAGGCATCTGCTGCGAGTGCAAAGCCCGGTCTCGGTGCGACGTCGGGATGAGACCTAAACGAGAATGCGGCGCAATGGGTATTAGTTTGACAGAGGCGCTGAGTCTGCGGTCGAACTATCAGGGTAGGTGCCCAATCACAGCGAATGCAAACGTCGAAAAAGCTTCAATTCACGAAAAAATGGGTGCCAAACGAAGTTGCGCGATTTGCCAAACGAACTTGCGCGCTACAACAGCTGCGTGCCTGGCTACAAGTAGCTAAGAAATTGCTTTCGCGCTCTTGCTGGCCGCAAGCAGAGTTAGCCTGCGATTGCGATACGGGGATTTCGTTGAAAATTTGGTAGCGGAGGAGGGACTCGAACCCCCGACACGCGGATTATGATTCCGCTGCTCTAACCGGCTGAGCTACTCCGCCATCCCGTGCGATCCGGGCCTGGGTGGCCCGCGCGACGTGGGGTGCTTATAGTGAGGCGGCGGGCGGGCGTCAAGCGTTGAATTGGCGTCCGGCCGCAAAGTTTTTTGTCTGGCCTCAGGCCGCGGAAACGGGGGCTTTGGCCTGTGGAAAATCGATCGCCCAGTCGCCCGTGCGTTCGGTCTTGTGGATCCAGCCGCCGCCCAGAACGCGGGCTGTTTCGTCATCCGTATCAAAGAAGACGCAGGCCTGGCCCGGGGCAACGCCGGTTTCGCCGTTGGCGAGATCGACGAAGCCCTTGCCGTTCAGGATGCGCAAGGTGGCAGGTGCCGGCGGGCGGGTGGAGCGGACCTTGGCGAAGAGCTCGATCTCGTCGCCTTCGTCCAGCGGCTGATCGCCGATCCAGTTCATTTCGCGCAGCAGGATGGTGCGGGTCGCCAGTGCCTCGCGAGGGCCGACGACGACACGGCGCTCGTCCGGGTCGAGGCGCACCACATAGAGCGGGTCGCCCGTGGCAACGCCAAGGCCGCGGCGCTGGCCGATGGTGTAATGGATGATGCCGTCGTGCTCACCCAGAACGCGGCCGTCCATATGGACGATCTCGCCCGGTTCGGCCGCATTGGGGCGCAGCTTGCGGATGACCTCGGCATAATCGCCGTTGGGCACGAAGCAGATGTCCTGGCTGTCCGGCTTGTTGGCGACGGTCAGGCCGAATTCGGCTGCAAGCTCACGCACCTTCGACTTGGGCATGCCGCCAAGCGGAAAGCGGATGAAATCGAGCTGGTCCTGCGTGGTGGCGAACAGGAAATAGCTCTGGTCGCGGTCGAGATCAGCCGGGCGGAAAAGCGCGCGCTTGTTGCCCTGCTGGGTGGAGCGGACATAGTGGCCGGTTGCCAGTGCATCGGCGCCAAGATCCTTCGCGGTCTTCAGAAGGTCGGTGAACTTGACCGTCTGGTTGCAGGACACGCATGGGATCGGGGTTTCGCCGGCGATGTAGCTGTCGGCGAAACGGTCCATGACCTGTTCCTTGAACCGGCTTTCATAATCCAGCACGTAGTGGGGAATGCCGATGGTTTCGGCCGCGCGGCGGGCATCGTGAATGTCGACGCCCGCGCAGCAGGACTTTGCCTTGCTGACGGCGGCGCCATGATCGTAAAGCTGCAGGGTGACGCCGATGACGTCGTAGCCTTCGGCCTTCATCAGGGCGGCCACGACGGAGCTGTCGACCCCGCCGGACATGGCGACGACAACGCGTGTGTCTTCCGGGCGGCCGGGCAGATCCAGACTGTTTCGCATCCAGTTTACTTCCAGAAGTTTTCGGCCGATCGCACAGGCGGGCGGTTGTCCGTCCCGGCCATCCGCGCCCTGTCGGGCGGGCGGCGATCAAGGGCCCAATTCAAAGTTGGCGGCACTATACAGATAAGGAGAGCGGCTGCCAATTGCTTCCCCCGCATGGCAGGCACGCTTTGCCTGACCGGCAAAGCTTGCCGCCCGCAGGCCGGTGCAGGGCGGGGCTGATCTTGAAAAACATGAGTGAAATCAAAGGGTCTTTCCGCGTTTCGTACTTGGCCCGATGTTTGCTTCCAATCTCGGTGACGTAATGTGCCCGCCGATGCGGGCCGGGATCTGGGGGCAAACGTGCTGCCATTTGGACTGACAACGGATGTTTCTGCCGGGGCGCTGGCAGCAGGCGCGGGCAGCGCGCTTGCTGGCGGACAGGCGTCTGCCGGTTCTGCTGCAGCCTCCTCTCTTGAGGGGAAGGCAAACGGATTTGCCGACGAGTTGAACTCGATTGCCGGGCAGGGCAAAGAGCAAGCAAAGACGCAGGCAAGCGCGGCTGTCACCGGCAAGGGTGGCCGGACGGCCGATCAGCTTGTACCTGGCGCGGTTGCCACGCAGATCCAGGCCAATATGGCCACCGGCGAACTTGCTCCCGCCGGCGCAGTGGACCCGGCAGTGCCTGTGGCCGATCCGGCTGTCTCCGGAGATATCAGCGCCGCAGCGCCGCTGTCCGGTATCGCGCAGCCGGTGAAAACCGGGGAAGATCTGCTTTCTTCCGAGGGCGATGACGGGGTGCAGTCTGGCGAGGTTGCCCTGGCTGCTGATTTTGCGCCGGCCACGCCGATTGTGCAGCCAGTGTCGCAAGCAACGGGTGATAACCCTGCTGCTGCTTCTATAAGCGCCAACGCCGGTGTTTCGGGCGAAGGCGGTTTTGGGCGCGGTGTTCCAGAGGCTGGGGTTTCGGGTGCAGGGGGTGCTGGCACAGCGGCTCCCGGTGCAGCGCCGTCCGGCTCCGCGCCGCTTTCAGGCAATGGATCTTCGACGCCTCTGGATGGTCCCGCAAATGGCACAGCACCTCTGCCTGCGGCCGATGCAGGAGGCAAGGCCAATACAGGTGCTGCTTCAGCGGCCACAGCGCCGAATTTCACCGGCGCACCGGCGGATGCCGAGGCGAGCGCCACACAACCTGCAACGCCCGAGCGGCCGGGGGCTGCCTTGGGTGCAGAGGCTCAGGCCGCCGTTTCACGGCCGGCCGCTGTCACGGCAGAGCGCCGCTGGCAAAGCGAGCTGCCGAAAGAACTTAGAGCGTCGGCAACACCCGCCGTTCAGCCGTCAAGTCCGCAGTCGTCTGCAGCTATCGGGGCTGCTGTTGACGCGGCGGGAAAGGTGGCGAGCCAGAAAGGGGCTGAGGCTCCTGGTCTTCAGGTCGCGGCTGCGACACCCGCAGGAACTCATGCGGCTTCCGTTTCGGCCGTTGCTCAGGCCGCAGCCACTATTGAGGGCTCGACGGCTGCCGCAGTGCCTGCCACGCTCGTAGTGGGTGGGGAGGCTGCCCAGGTAGCGGCGGTGACTGCGGAAACAGGTGAAGCGGCACCGAAGGCAGGAAGCACCACAGGCGCTGCGGCCAGCCAGGTTGCTGCCACCGTGAATGCGGGTGCCGCGCCGGTGCCGCAGCCAGTTCAGCCGGCGGCGCAGCCGGTGCTGACTGACCAGCCACCAGCCGGAGAAACTGCTGCCGGGGAAGGTGCCGGTCTGGTCAAGCCTGCTGTTGAGGCTGAAGCCGGCCCGCAAGCCGCGGGCGCTGCCAAGACGGCTGCGGCTGGCCCTGCCGCCAACGCGGCGGACCAGACAGGGCCGGAGCCTCGCGGAGCCGCATCGGTCGCTGTTTCGGCGGCGGCGCTTTCGAACATCGCATTTGAAGAAACGGATCTGCCCGCAGATCTGCCGCAAACGAGCATTTCCGGTGAAATGGGCACGGCAACGGTGCGCGGCGGCGACCTGGCCGGTGCAATGCGGACCGAGAGTCTGCAAGCGCCCAGCCAGAGCCAGTCTGGCCATGTGGCCACCCAGGTGGCGGCCGAGATCGCCCGCAATCTGAAGAACGGCCATACCCGCTTCCAGATGCGTTTCGATCCGCCGGAACTCGGCCGGGTCGAAGTTGAGATGAAGGTTTCTCACGACGGCAAGGTTCAGGCCCATCTGCGTGTCGACCGGCCGGAGACGCTGGACATGTTCCTGCGCGACCAGCGTGGCCTGGAACGGGCGCTGGAGGCCGCGGGTCTCAATACGGATTCGGACAACCTGCAATTCTCCCTGAGGCAGGACGGGGGGCAGCAGTTCGGCTCCCAGCAGGGCGAGGGGGATCAAGGGCCGGCCATGAACGGTGGCGGAGGGACGGTTTCCGCAGAAGCTGATCCGATGCTTGAAGACATTGTCAGAATGACTATCGCCGAACAACGCGGCGGTCTGGACATGAAAGTTTAACGGGGCGGGTTGCCGTCTCAGGAGTGAAAAATGACAACTGTTTCTCCAACTTCCGCAGCATCGTCGCAGAGCGGCTCGGCAACCAGCCAGGCAGGCCTGATCGCCGATTACGAACTGTTCCTCAGCATCCTGACGACCCAGATCCAGAACCAGGATCCGCTGGATCCGCTGGACTCGGCGGAATACACCAATCAGCTTGTGCAGTATTCGAGTGTCGAACAGGCCATCAAGCAGAACCAGAACCTGGAAGAAATCATCGCCTCGCTGACCAGCAACCAGAGCATGGGCTACGTCAGCTACATCGGCAATGAAGTCACCGCCGATGCGTCCACCACGACCCTTTCCGGCAGCAAGGCAAGCTGGAGCTACAGTCTGGAAGAAGACGCGACAGGCGAGTTCGAGATCCGCAACAGCGCCGGTTCCATCGTCTACAGCGGCGAAATCGAACTGGCTGCCGGGGATGGCACCTTCTACTGGGGCGGGCAGACGGACTCCGGTCAGCAGGCCGTCGACGGGCTCTACACCATCTCCTTTGACATGAAGGACGCCTCCAGCCGCCCGGAAACCGTCAAAACGACCGTATCCGGCGTCGTCGACAGCGTGGACTGGTCGAGCGGCGAGGCGGTGCTGAAGGTTGGCAGTCAGGAATTCCCGGTCAGTTCCGTGGTGTCGGTCGCCCGTCCGTCCTGATCGTCCCGTCAAACTATTTTTTTTGAAAGCCGCGCCGGAGCAATCCGGGGCGGTTTTCTGCGCTTTGCGGGCGTTTCCGAGGCGCTGCGGCGGACGATGGACATTTGCCGGCATATAAAATGTGCGATTGAGGTGCGGCGGGGGCGTGCTGCAATTTTCCAGTTAACCGAATTGCCTTGCAAATTGCACGAGCAGGTAAATATGGTTAACGCTTTCATATAATACTATTTAGAATTGGACGGTTTATCTTTCCCAAATCCTAAATATCATTCATTAAATTTCGATTTTATAGTTAATAAAAACACAATTTTGCTTTAGGCGTTTGTTAAGCGTCATCTTGTAGTCTCAAAATCAGCCTTGGTCATGGTTAGTGTGAGAGTACAATGACCGAACACATTCGTTCGCGTGTAAAATATGTCATCGGACCGGACGGGAGCCCGCTAACCATCGCGGACCTGCCTCCGACTTCGACAAAGCGGTGGGTCATCCGCCGCAAGGCAGAGGTGGTTGCCGCAGTTCGCGGTGGCCTGTTGTCCCTTGAAGAAGCTTGCCAGAGGTACACTCTGACAGTTGAGGAGTTTCTCTCCTGGCAAAGCTCGATTGAAAAGCACGGCCTTGCCGGGCTTCGAGCGACCCGGATCCAGCAATATCGAAATTGATCCGGAACAAAGTTTCTGCAACGCGCTCAAAGGCGCAATCAAAGGGTCGGCTCTGCCGGCCTTTTTATTTGGCTTGCCCTCTGTGAGAAACTTATCCAAATATTAATGAAGTAGGCAGTTTTTCCCCACCTCAGTTGCAGTTTGCATTAATGGAAATGGCAGAAATCGGCCGATCCGCCTTTATTGGAAAGGTTTTGTTAACCACTTGTTAACCACCTGGGCGGCAAATTTTGCCCATCGAAGGTGTGGCGTGTCCGGCCGACTCCAATAATAACGGCAAGGACATGTTTCAGATGCGGGCGGGCATTCGTGAACGGACTTGTTGAATTCATAAAAACCCTGGGGGCGGCGCGCATTGCTGCAATGGGGGCAGTCGCTGCCATCCTTGTCGGCGTCTTCGCGTTCATCATCTTCCGGGTGACGGCACCCCAGATGACGACGCTCTATAATGAGCTGACGCTGGAAGATTCGGCGGCCATCGTTTCGCAGCTCGAAAGTCAGGGCGTGCAGTTCGAGATCGCCCGGCAGGGGGCCTCGATTCTCGTTCCGAACGAACAGGTTGCCCGTTTGCGCATGCAACTGGCCGCCGAAGGGCTGCCGACCGGCGGTTCGATCGGTTACGAGATTTTCGACCGGTCAGACACGCTCGGCGCCACAAGCTTCGTCCAGAACATCAACCACCTGCGCGCCATGGAAGGCGAGCTGTCCCGCACGATCGGGTCTCTCGACCGTATCCGCGCGGCCCGCGTTCATCTGGTGATCCCCGAGCGCCAGCTTTTCCAGAAAGACCGCCGTCCGCCGTCGGCCTCCATCGTGCTGAACGTTCGCGGCGCGCTTGGTCCGGGTGAGATCCGTGCGGTCCAGCACCTTGTTGCCACAGCCGTTGACGGCCTCGAGCCGGACCGGGTCTCCATCGTCGATGAAAGCGGCCGCCTGCTGGCTTCCGGCGTGGGCAACGACGAAGACGGCCTTTTGACGAATTCGCTGCAGGAGCGGACTGTCGAGGTTGAAGGCCGGCTGCGCAACCAGATCGAGGAAATTCTCAACTCCGTCGTCGGGCCGGGCCGGGCGCGGGTGCGCGTCAACGCGGAAGTCGACTACAATCGCCTGACGGAAACCACCGAGACCTTCGATCCGGACGGACAGGTGGTACGTTCCACCCAGTCCAAGGAAGAGGCTTCTTCCGCCGTGTCCCGGAACGGGCAGGTTACCGTTGCCAACCAGTTGCCGAATGCGGATGCCGGTCAGGGCGGTGCGGAGCGGGACACCTCGTCCGTCACCGAGGAAATCGTCAATTACGAGATTTCCCATTCGACCCGGACCGAGGTTGTCGAGGCCGGCAAGATCAAGCGGCTGTCCGTTGCCGTTCTGGTCGACGGCACCTATCAGCCGGATGGCAATGGCGGCAGCACCTACACGCCGCGGTCTCAGGAAACGCTGGACCGGATCGCCGTTCTGGTACGCTCCGCCGTCGGGTTCGATTCTGAACGGGGCGACGTCGTTGAAGTCGTGAACCTGCAGTTCGCGCTTCCGCCGCAGGACGACCTGCTTGCAGAAAGCGACAGCCTGTTCGACTTCACCCGCAACGACATCATCCGCTTTGCCGAACTGGGTGTGCTGTTCCTGATCGCGGTTATGCTGCTGCTGTTCGTGGTTCGCCCGCTGCTGCGCCGCATCGTGACACCGGAAGAAAAGCAGCCGCAGGAACTGATGATCGGTCCGGATGGTACGCTGGTGATAGAAACGGAAGTCCCGCAGGAAGAAGCCGTGGAAGACGAATTCGTGATCGAATGGCTGGAACAGGCCAAACAGGAAGGGGCGATGCAGGCAAGCTCGATTGCCAAAGTGGGCGACATGATCAAGGACCACCCGACCGAAGCGGTGACCATCGTCCGCGGTTGGCTGGATGAACAGGCGGCCTGACAGTGAACGATCAACTCCAGAAACAGCTCAAGGTCAGCGCTGACGAGGAAGAGCGCGAGCTGAAGGGAGCGGAACGGGCAGCCGTTCTGCTTCTCGCGCTTGGCGAGTCCCACGGTGCGCCGATCTGGGCCAAGCTTGACGAGATCGAGGTTCGCCAGGTGTCTGCCGCCATGGCAAACCTTGGCCCGGTCACGCCGACCATGCTGGAGAACCTCTTCAAGGACTTCGTGCGCCGTGTAAGTTCCAAGGGCTCGCTGACGGGCAACGTCGATGCGACCGAGCGGCTGCTCGCCAGTTTTCTGCCGGGCGACAAGGTCTCCATCATCATGGAGGAAATCCGGGGGCCTGCTGGACGTAACATGTGGGAGAAGCTCTCCAACGTGCAGGAAAACGTTCTCGCCAACTACCTCAAGAACGAATATCCGCAGACCGTCGCGGTGGTACTCTCGAAGATCAATTCCGACCATGCTGCGCGGGTGCTGGGCATCCTGCCGGAGGAACTGGCGCTTGAAGTGGTCAGCCGTATGCTGCGCATGGACGCCGTCCAGAAGGAAGTTCTGGAGAAGGTGGAACAGACGCTTCGCGTGGAATTCATGTCGAACCTCACGAATACCTCGCGGCGCGACAGTCACGAGATGATGGCGGAGATCTTCAACAATTTCGACCGGCAGACCGAGGCCCGCTTCCTGGCAGCCCTGGAAGAGGACAACCGGGAAGCGGCAGACCGCATCAAGACGCTGATGTTCACCTTCGACGACCTGTTGAAGCTCGACGCGGCCAGCGCACAGACGCTGCTGCGGCACGTCGAAAAGGACGCCCTGGCCATTGCGCTCAAGGGGTCCACGGACACGGCAAGGGAATTCTTCTTCGGCAACATGTCGTCGCGCGCTGCAAAGCTGCTGCAGGACGATATGGATGCGCTCGGACCCGTGCGGTTGCGCGACGTGGACGAAGCGCAGACCGGCATGGTGAACAAGGCCAAGGACCTGGCGGCAAAAGGCGAGATCATGATCTCCAAGTCCAAGGGCGAGGATGAAATCATCTACTGATGCGGCAAACGGCAGGCACTTACAGCAAAATGGGACGCATGACCAACCCATCGAAATTTCTGTTCAACGTCGACTTTTCCGAGCCTGAAGTGCCGGAAGAGGTCGCACCCGTCGAGCCGGAGATACCGATGATTCCGGTTGCCCAGCATGAGGAAATCCTGAAGAAGGCAAAGGCTCAGGCTTTCGAGGAAGGCCGCGTGAAAGCGCTTCAGGACCTGCAGACCAAGCAGGAAACCCTGCTCACGGCCGAAGTCAGCCATCTTGCCGATTCCGTTGCCCGCGTTCTGGAAACCCTGGACGGTCAGGTGACGGATCGCGAGAAAGATGCCATCAGCCTCGCTTTTCTTGTGGCCAGACGCCTGTGTGCCCATCTGATTGCGCGCCAGCCGCTGGCAGAGACGGTGGCTTTGGTGTCAGAATGCCTCGGACCGTTGCGCAAGGCGCCACATCTTGTCATCCGGATCGCGGAGAAGGATGTCGAGGCGCTGAAGGCCCAGGTGGATCCGATCATTCACGAGAAGGGCTTCGAGGGGCGGCTGGTCATCCTCGGCGAACCGGACATCGGCCGTGGTGATTGCCACATCGAGTGGGCCGACGGCGGTATCAGACGCGATCGCAAGGCGATCGAAGCCGAAATCGATGCCAGCATTCGTTCCTACCTGCGCGGGCGAAGCGCGGAAAGACGCAGCAAGACCTCCGACACGTCGGCGGAAAAGGAAACTGACGCATGAGCGACGAGCAAGACCATAACATTCCGCTCGACGAGCTCGAGGCGCCGGAGCGCCGGCTCGACGATAGCGAAACGCATGTACCGCAATCCGCGGCCGACCTTGAAGCCGTGTTCGACGTTCCCGTGCGAATTTCCGCTGTCCTGGGACACTCCAGAATGCATGTGTCGGACCTGTTGAAACTGGCATCCGGAACGGTTCTGGAACTCGACCGGAAGGTGGGGGAAGCCATCGATATCTATGTGAACGACCGGTTGGTCGCCCGTGGCGAAGTCGTCCTGGTGGAAGACAAGCTGGGTGTGACCATGACTGAAATCATCAAGACGGATCGATAGGGAAAGTAACGGATGCGGCTGTTAATTGTCGGAACGCTCGGCGGTCAGCTGACGACGGCTTCCAAGATCGCGATGCAGGGCGGGGCTCAGGTCACCCATGCGGACGATATCGAAGGGGCCCTGAAGGTGCTTCGCTCCGGTCGCGGCGCGGACCTCCTGATGGTCGAGGTTCATCTCGACATTGCCGGGCTGATCCAGAAACTTCAGAACGAACGTGTTCACGTGCCAGTGGTGGCCTGCGGCGTGGAAACGGATGCCCAGGCAGCGGTCTCCGCCATCCGGGCCGGCGCGAAGGAATATATTCCGCTGCCGCCCGATCCGGAGTTGATCGCCGCAGTGCTGGCGGCTGTCGCCCAGGAGCGGGGCGATCTGATCTACCGGGACGATGCCATGGCATCGGTGGTCAAGCTTGCCGAACAGGTCGCGCCGTCGGATGCCTCGGTGCTGATCACCGGTGAAAGCGGTACGGGTAAGGAAGTCATCGCCCGCCATGTGCACAAGTGTTCGAACCGGGCGTCCAAGCCGTTTATCTCGATCAACTGTGCGGCGATCCCCGAACATCTTCTGGAATCCGAGCTCTTCGGCCACGAGAAGGGGGCCTTCACCGGTGCGGTTGCCCGGCGGATCGGCAAGTTCGAGGAAGCGGACGGCGGCACGCTGCTGCTGGATGAAATCTCGGAAATGGACGTTCGCCTGCAGGCCAAACTCTTGCGCGCGATCCAGGAGAGGGTGATCGACCGCGTTGGCGGCACGCGCCCGGTTCCGGTCAACATCCGTATTCTGGCAACCTCCAACCGGGATCTTGCCGAAAGCGTGCGGCAGGGGCATTTCCGGGAAGACCTGCTGTTCCGCCTCAATGTGGTGAACCTGAAGCTGCCGGCACTGCGTGAACGGCCGGCGGACATCATGGAACTCGCCCAGTTCTTCATAAAGCACTACTCGGAAGCCAACGGCATGCCGGTGCGGCCGCTGTCCGTGGAAGCCCGCCAGGCGCTGATGTCCAATCCGTGGCCGGGCAACGTTCGGGAACTGGAAAACACCATGCACCGGTCGGTGCTGCTGGCGTCCGGCGGCGAAATCGGCGTGGAAGCGATCCGCATGCCGGACGGCACGCCGCTGACTGTGTCCAAGGGGGCCGCGGAGCGCGCCGCACAGACGGCCGAGGCCGTCACGCGGTCGTTCGTCGGGCGAACCGTTGCCGATGTCGAGCGTGACCTCATTCTCGACACGCTCGATCACTGCCTGGGCAACCGCACCCATGCTGCAAAAATACTGGGTATTTCAATCCGGACGCTGCGCAACAAGCTGAATCAATATACCGATGAGGGAATAAGCGTTCCCGGACCGGGCGAAGCCCGGGCCTGATCGGACCGGCAGGAACCATAACAAAGACTGAGAATGCCCGGTGATCCGGGCGGCGGTCACAGGATACCAGAACAGAAATGTCGGACACGGCGGCAGGCGAACAGCGCAGAACGGAAGGCCCCTCAGCGGAGCAGCAGACGGCTGCGCCCGCCGCGGCTACCGGTCTTGCCGCCTTCCCCTTCCTTCAGGAGGTGTTTGACACCCTGCGCCGAGGTGACGTCGGTCTTGCCACCGGCATTCTCGTCATCCTGACGCTCCTGATCCTGCCGATGCCGCCCATGATGCTGGACGCGTTCCTGGCGGTATCCATCATCTTTTCGGTCATGATCCTCATGACGGGCCTGTTCATCCAGCGGCCACTCGAATTCTCGTCTTTCCCGACAGTGTTGCTGATCGCGACCATGCTGCGGCTTGGTCTGAACATTTCCTCCACACGGCTGATCCTGGCAAATGGCCATGAAGGAACGGCGGCGGCTGGCAACGTCATCCAGTCCTTCGGCAATCTTGTCATGGGCGGGAACTTTGTCATCGGGATCATCGTGTTCGCGATCCTGGTGATCGTGAACTTCGTCGTCATCACCAAGGGTTCCGGCCGTATCGCGGAAGTCGCCGCGCGCTTCACCCTGGATGCCATGCCTGGCAAGCAGATGGCGATCGACGCGGATCTTTCCGCAGGTCTCATCGACGAGGCGGAAGCAAAGTCTCGCCGCAAGGCGCTGGAGGACGAAAGCGCCTTCTTCGGCGCCATGGACGGTGCGTCCAAATTCGTGCGCGGCGATGCCATCGCCGGCCTTCTGATCACCTTCATCAACATTCTCGGCGGGATCTTCATCGGCGTTGCCCAGATGGAGCTTACCTTCACCGAGGCGGCCAACAACTACACGCTGCTGACCATCGGTGATGGTCTTGTCTCTCAGATCCCGGCGCTGATCGTCTCGACAGCCGCAGGTCTTCTCGTTTCCAAGGCCGGCGTTCATGGCGCCGCCGACAAGGCGCTGACCAGCCAGTTCACCGGCTATCCGAAGGCACTGGGCATGTCTGCGGCGGTGATGATGATCCTGGCGCTGCTTCCCGGAATGCCGATGGTCCCGTTCTTCGGCCTTGCCGGTCTTGCTGGCTATCTGGCCTTTTCCGTCGGCTCGAAAAAGAAGAAGGAAGCCGCCAAGGCCGAAATGGTCAAGGCCGTCGAAGCCGCGCCGAAGCCACCGCCCGAGCCGCCGATTACCGATGCCCTGAAGATGGACGAACTGCGCATCGAACTTGGCTATGCCCTGCTGCCGCTGATCAACGGCAAGGCGACGGGCGATAACGACGTTCTGACCGAGCAGATCAAGGCCCTGCGCCGCCAGATTGCGGGCGACATGGGCGTGATCATGCCGCCGGTGCGCATCCTCGACAACATTCAGCTCGGCGCGAACGACTACGTCATCAAGGTGAAGGAGGTCGAAGCCGGCCGCGGCGTGCTTTACCCGAACCACTTCATGGTGATGGATCCCGCCGGAGGGCAGGTCAAGCTGCCGGGCACACATACCACCGAGCCGACTTTCGGGTTGCCCGCGACCTGGGTGGAAGCCCAATACCGCGAGGACGCATCCTTGCGTGGTTACACGGTGGTGGATCCGGCAACCGTTCTCTCCACCCACCTGACCGAGACGATCAAGGGCAACATCAGCGAGCTGTTGACTTATGGCGACGTTCAGAAGCTGCTGAAGGAGCTGAAGGGCGAGCAGGCCAAACTGGTCGAAGACCTGATCCCGTCCCAGATCACCGTTTCCGGTGTCCAGCGGGTGTTGCAGACGCTGCTGGGCGAGCGGATTTCGGTTCGCGATCTCGGTACCATTCTGGAGGGCGTTTCCGAAGCGACCGGGATGACCCGTAACACGGACACCATTGCCGAACACGTGCGCACCCGGCTCGGCAGGCAGATCTGCGCCGCCAATCTGGCGCCAGGCGGCTATCTGCCGCTGATCGCCCTGTCGCCGAAATGGGAACAGGCTTTCCTGGAATCCATCATCGGCGAGGGTGACGACCGTCAGCTCGCCATGCAGCCGAGCAAGCTGCAGGAATTCGTCGGCAGTGTCCGCGATGCGTTCGAGCACGCTGCCCAGCAGGGCGAGGTTCCCGTGCTGCTGACCTCACCGCAGACCCGTCCGTTTGTACGCTCCATCGTCGAGCGCTTCCGCGCCCATACGACGATCATGAGCCAGGCGGAGGTGCATCCGCGGATCAAGCTGAAGACAATCGGTTCCATCTGAGGGGTGCATTCGCCGGAGCGTTCAACAAGCCTCTGTTGAAAGCCTGCGAACTTCTCGCGCCGCGCTTCAAACCACCACGTTGATCCGCGCCATGGCAGCGGTCTGGCTGGCGTATGTACCGAGCCGCCCCTGGTTCTGCATGACGAACAGCGTATTGGCCTGCGAGGCCTGCGTGTTGATCGATTGCATCACGTAAGCGAGGTTGTTCAACTGGTCGATGCGCTTTGCGGCCGTCTGACGCCGCTTTGCCCATGCCTTGTTGAAGTCAGCCAGCGAGAGCTTCTTGCTGGAGCTGAAACGTCTGGAATAATCCCGTTGGAAGTAGCTGCTGACCTTGGCCATGCGATTGCCTTTTCAAAAGACTGAATCAGCATAGCTCCCGAAAGGATGAACAAAGTCTTAACGGGTCATATTCCCGGAAAACGCTACGTAAGTTTTGTCTGGAGAAGGGTCTTCCGGCAGAGCAGCCACCTGGCTATCGGCTCGCAAAACTAGACGAGCACGTTGATGCGGGCCATCGCGGCTGTCTGGTTTGCATAGCCACCCAGCCGGCCCTGGTTCTGCATGACAAACAGTGTGTTTGTCTGAGAGGCCTGTGTATTGATGGACGCGAAAGTGGATGCCAGATTACGAAGCTGCTGCATTTTCTGGGACGACCCCTGTCGGCGTCCGTTCCAGGCCTTGTTGTAGTCAGACCAAGTCGACTTCCGCTTCGTGCTGAAAGTTTTGTGGTAGTCCCGCTGGACGTAGTTTCCGACCTTTGCCATGGCAGCTCCTTCCTGGAGATCTGAACAGACTGTGTGCGAAGATGGTTAACAAGCCCTTAATCAGACGCATTCTGCCCAGGGTGCTTGGCGATGATCCTGTCATTTGGTAAGTCCTGCCAACGACACGGCAATCTGGAGTTTTCATGTCGACGCAAGCGCTCAATCTCGATGGATATACGGATATCCCGGAGGGCAAGGTTGCCTTCGTGGTGACGTTTCTGGAAATGCTTCAGGCGCCGGAAATGCCGCTTGCCCCGCCGCGCAGCGATGTGACGCTGAAGAGGTGGGAGACGCCGGATCCAGACAGCTATCGCCAGCTCTTCCGCGAAGTGGGCGAGGACTGGATCTGGTTCGGCCGGCTGGTCCATGACGATGCGACGCTGACACAACTGCTCGCCGAGCCGGGGCGTGAGAACTATCTGCCGATGATCGACGGCAAGCCTGTTGGAACTTTGGAACTGGATTTTGCCAACCCACAAGAGCCGGAACTTGCCTATTTCGGCCTGGTGCCGGGCGCCATAGGTGGCGGGCTTGGGCGGTGGTTGATGGCCCAGGCGCTGGATATCGTATGGTCCCGCCCGGAAACGAAACGCCTCTGGGTGCACACCTGCACCGGTGACAGCCCTCAGGCGCTGCTCTTTTACCAGGCCTGCGGCTTCAAACCCTACAAGCGGGCCATCGAAGTTGCCGAAGACCCGCGCCTGCTTGGGCTGCTCGGCCAAGAACGCGCGCCGCATGTACCGGTGATAGGGTGACGCTGGGATCTGCGAGACCCTGAAAAGGGCAAGGGGACTGCGAGCTCAAAGGGCCTTTGAAAGCACGCCAAAACCGCTAATCAGCAACGCAAACTCCCCCTTGTCCTGAGGACGCGCGAAGTGCTGTCTCGAAGGATGGCCCCTTGCTCTTAGCGGATGCCGCTGATTTTCGAGAGTGGACGTTCAGGCGATCGCACGCACCCGTTCGGGAAAGGCATCTGCGATGGCCTTGCGGTTTGCTTCCAGAACGCCGCGCTCGGTGATGAGGCCGGTGACGAGGCGGGCGGGTGTCACGTCGAAAGCCGGATTGCCGACGGGGGAGCCGTCCGCGACGATCTCCACTGTTTCGATCTCACCGGCGCTTGTGCGCCCGGTGATGTGGCTGACCTCGTCGCCTCCGCGCTCCTCGATCGGGATCTGCCGGATGCCGTCTGACAGGGAAAAGTCGATGGTTGGCGATGGCAGCGCGACATAGAAGGGCACGCTGTTGTCCTTTGCCGCCAGGGCCTTCAGATAGGTGCCGATCTTGTTGCAGACATCGCCGGTGGCGGTGGTGCGGTCCGTTCCGGTGATGACGATATCAACTTCGCCATGCTGCATCAGGTGACCGCCGGCATTGTCGACAATCACGGTATGCGGGACGCCGTGATGGCCGAGTTCCCAGGCGGTCAGGAACGCTCCCTGATTGCGCGGCCGGGTTTCATCGACCCAGACATGGACGGGGATACCGCCGTCGTGGGACATGTAGATCGGCGCCGTCGCAGTGCCCCAGTCGACGGTTGCCAGCCAGCCGGCATTGCAATGGGTGAGGATGTTGACCGGCTCACCGGCTCTCTTGAGCCTGGAGATGGCAGCGATCAACTCCATGCCGTGCATGCCGATGGCCATGTTGATGGCGATGTCCTCATCGCAGATGTCGTTCGCCAGCTTGAAGGCTGCTTCCTCGCGTATTTCGGGCGCGATCCGGACCAGTGTCCGGCGGGCCTTGTCGAGCGCCCATTGAAGGTTGACGGCCGTCGGCCGGGTTTCCAGCAGGGAGGAACAGGCGGCGTGGAGATTGTCGTCTGAGGGATCTGCCCGCATGGCCAGCGCGACGCCATAGGCGGCCGTTGCCCCGATCAGCGGTGCCCCGCGCACCTGCATGATCCGGATTGCGCGGGCGGCGTCTTCCATGGTGTGGAGCAGGGCAGTTTCGAACGTGTGGGGAAACTTTGTCTGATCGATGATTTCGACCGGGCCGTCCTCTTCCGCCAACCAGATCGTGCGATATTTCTTGCCGTCCACGTTCATGAGCGAAACTCCACAATCGCAGTATGCTTCTGCTTACCCCATGAATAGCTGTCAGGCCAGCGGTCCGTTGCTGGCGCGAAACCCAAAAATACCTTAATCTCTGTTAACCATGTTTGGAGCATTGCCAGTGGATAGCTCGCAGGTGAGGCCCGTGTGGCTGTTTCACTCGCGATAGAGTCAGTTAAGACTTGATTCACCAACGGCTGTACAACGGAGTCACGTGTACCCCATGTCTGAAATGCAGGATAACGTCGTCCCACATACGCGCATGCGGTCCTTGCGCGATGCAATCCGTAAGGTTCAGCTTGGCGAAGTCGAACGTTCGGACGTGGTGGTTGAGCTGCAGGAGACCGAGCGTGCCCGGCTGGACATGCTCGCAGACGAGCTGAAGGACGTTTTCAGGGAAATACCCGAAGACGATGACCAGTTTTCCCTTCAGATCATTTCCGGCTCGACACCGCGGCTGTGGATCGATGCGACCAGCCATGTGGCCGTTGGTGGAGACCGGCGCACCTACCGGTTCCTGAAGGATACGCGTCTGGGCCGGGTGGTCATTCTGGAAACGTCCAATATCGATGACATGGCCGATTGCCTGACCGAGTATATTGCTGAGCGCGTGCTGGAACGGGAAAAGGCACTGGAAGGCGACTGGCTCAACAACCGGCTTCGGCAGGTGGCGCTCGAAAGCAAGGTCGTGCGCGTCAAGGAAAGCCGCACACCCTGGATGGCCGTTGCCGGTGCATTCGGTATCGGTCTTGCTGCCGGTGTGGTCGGACTGATCGTCTTTGCCTGGTTTGCCAATCCGCTCTAGGGCGGACTTCCGACGGGGTACCTGAGGTGCTGTCTGGAAGCTCACGAATGTGCCGCCCATGAAGGCGGTACCCTCATCAAGCAAGGGGTGTTTCAGGACGCCCGTTTGACGGTGCCTCCACCCAAGCCAACCGGTTTTCCCAATTGGGATCGTAAGGCTATGGCGGCGGGCAGTCGCATTCGCGCGCGTTGACGTTTTTCCTCAAGCAGATAGGCAGCCTCGCCCTGTGACCTCATGGTCTGTGGGTCGGTATGTCCACCTGCCGCTCACTCAACAGCTTCACCGGTTCGTTCGGCGCGGAAAAGCCGTGCTCTTCCATCTGGCAAGTCCAGCCTTCGTTTGTCTTTTCGATCCGGAACAGATTGTAACGGGCGGCAGGCTTCTTGCCGCCGGGTGCGCTGGTGGCCGAAGGCACGCCAACCACGGGGACGCGGCCATCCGGACCCTCGATATGCTCGAAGCTATCAATATGGGTGTGGCCATGCAGGATCAGCTCCGCGCCGGCCCTCTTGACCACGGCGCGGACTCTGGAGGCATCGGACAGGCGCTTGTGCCAATGGGTGGCGTGTGGGAACGGGGGGTGATGGAGCATCACCACGCGAAAGAAACCGTCCCGGCCAAGGTCGTCCAGGGTTGCACGCAGGCGTTTGCTCTGCTTGCTGCCGGCACGTCCGGTCGCAAACCAGGGGCCGCTGGCACGGCCGGTCGTCACGCCTACAAGGGCAATGCCGTCCCGTTTGCGCACATAGGGAAAGGTCGCTTGCGACTTGGTGCCGTTGGGCGGTACATCGCCCGCGCCGTCTCCGCGCATGTACGGCCACCAGGCCGCACGGGCCCGGCGCACGGCCCCCGGCACATAGGCATCGTGATTTCCCGGAACGACGGAGACATTCTCCGGCGCGCCGATTTCTTCAAGCCAGGTGCGTGCGCCGCTGATTTCGAGAGGCAGGGCGATGTTCACCAGATCGCCGGTGACGGCAATATGGTCGGGTGCCTGCCGCTTCATGTCGTCGACGAGTTGTTCCAGATAGCTGCCTCCCATGATCCTGGACCGGTTGCGGCGCCAGTTGAGGTATCCGAGGATGCGCTTGGAAAAGAGCTGTAGCAGCTTCGGGTCCGGAAGCGGGCCCAGATGGGGGTCGGAAAGATGGGCGAGTCTGAATGTGGACATGGTCGCGCATCTTCAAAACGAAAAGCGCCGCGTCAAGGAGAAATGACGCGGCGCCTTCATATGAGCTTCGGAACTGCCGGAAATCCGGTTACTTGACCGGTTTGATTGCCTTTACGGCTTTCGGTGCCTTCCCGGTGTTATTGTCTGCGGAGCGCGTGGTTTCGCGCAGCGTCGCGCCAACAACATTCAAAAATCCGAACATGGGACTTCTCCGTACAGGTTCCTTCGACCGGACTTAGTTGGTCGGGAAGGTGGTCAGGGTTGCGACGATGCGCGGGTTGGTCAGATCGATGGCCGGCTTCCACTGGTAGTGAGTGCGGTTGCGGCGGCGTTTTCCAAACAGAGCGTTGAACATTGGTTTGTCCTTCAGGTTCGGGCGGTCGGAGGACCTGCCCTCGAATTCATCAAGTTGCCCGATATATATGCATGCAGTGCACAAAGGAGGAGCGTTATTCTCACGGGTCAGCCCTGCGGGGATTGCATGGGTTAAAAAAGTTTTACTTCCCGTTCGGATCGAATAAGATACTGAAAATGTTGAAGATATTGTCAATTCTGCCGACGCCGGTAACCACACGTCTGATCCAGGGAATTGGATTGGTTCGGAACCCGTTCACGCTCGGTGTGCGGGTGATCGTCGAAGACGAGGGCAACCGGGTGCTGCTCGTGCGGCACAGTTATGTCGCCGGTTGGTACTTGCCGGGCGGCGGCGTGGACAAGGGCGAGACCATGGAGGAGGCCGCCTGCAGGGAAGTTCTGGAAGAGGCGGGTGTCGTCTCGGCCACCCGGCCACAGCTCCTCAACGTATTCCTGAACGAAGAGGCGACGGGCCGAGACCATGTCGGCCTTTATCACTTGTCCGAGTGGCGAGAGGCCGACAGCTTCCTTCAGCCCAATGCGGAGATTGAGGAAGCAGCGTTTTTTGCGCTGGAAGATTTGCCGGAGGGGCTGACCCGGTCCACCGCCCGCAGGCTTGAGGAATTTCGCTCCGGGCAGCCACCGGAAGGTGGCAGGTGGTGAAATCTGCGCATGGCTGTTCCGGCGGGACCCTGCCGAGGTGGGGCGGATCCTGCCGAGACTGATGTTTCGCAAATGATCAGGCGGCTGCCTTGAACCGCTCGCGATCGTGGGGGCGTGTGAAGTCCAGCTCAGGCCCGACCGGAACGATCCGGGTGGGGTTCACGGTCTCATGAGAGCCGTAATAATGCTGCTTGATGGTTTCCATATCGACCGTTTCGGAAACCTTGGGCACCTGGTACAGCTCCCGCAGGTAGTTCGACAGGTTCGGATAGTCTTCAATCCGGCGAATGTTGCATTTGAAATGCCCGAAATAAACGGCATCAAAGCGCAACAGCGTCGTGAACAGCCGCCAGTCGGCCTCGGTCATGCGGTCGCCAACCAGATAACGGTGTTGGGAGAGGCGCTCTTCCACCTCGTCGAGCGCCGTGAACAGTTCCGTCACGGCTTCCTCATAGGCTTCCTGAGTGGTCGCGAAACCGGATTTGTAAACGCCATTGTTTATGGCGTGATAGACGCGCTCGTTGATGCTGTCGATCTCGCTGCGCAGGGCGGACGGGTAGAAATCCAGTTTTGACCCTGTCAGCTCGTCGAATGCCGAATTGAACATCCGGATGATCTCGGAGGACTCGTTGCTGACGATCGTGTTCTGCTTCTTGTCCCAGAGGATCGGCACGGTCGCACGGCCGCTGTAGTTGGGATCAGCCTTGGTATAAACGTGCCAGGCGTATTTGGCGCCCGTCAGCGGTTCGATTTCCGGGAACTCCCAGCCGTTTTCCAACATCAAGGCCTGCACGGCGGTTACGGGGATCAGGTCTTCCAGCTTCTTGAGCTTGCGGAACACGAGGGTGCGGTGCGCCCAGGGACAGGCGTAGGAAACAAACAGGTGATAGCGATCGGCCTCTGCCTTGAAACCGCTGTCACCGGTCGGGCCTGCTGATCCGTCCGCCGTGACCCAGTTCCGGAAAGAGGATTCATTGCGGACGAACCTGCCGCCGGTGGATTTCGTGTCATACCATTTGTCTTTCCAGACGCCGTCGACCAGCAGTCCCATAATGTGCTCCTTCGCTTTGCTTCTCGTCGATACGTTGTGCACAGGAGCGAAAAATCAATCAATTGAATGCTCTGTTCCCTCTTGGTGAACAATCCGGCCCGTTGTCAAAAACAGGCAAAAAACGCTGGACCAAAGCAGCCGTTGCGTGGTAACCGCTTCTCCTCTTTCAGCAAATACCGGCTCCAGAACGGGCCGGTGCCGCAACGAGACTGGGATAGATGACCGCAGGTCTTACGCTTCGACGACGAACCAGCCGACGAGATAGCTCTCGTCCGCACCGTCGCGGCTGACCTGATCCTGGATTTCCCTCACGTTTCATCCAGGCCCTGGCAGGCGCGACTTTCTCCAAAGATTGCCTGCTTGCTGGAACCAGCCAAATGAAACAGACCACATGGGTCATCCGGCCCGAAAACGCGACCGACACTTCCGCAATTGAAAATCTGCAGGCCGAAGCTTTCGGGCCCGGCCGGTTTGCGCGAACCGCTTTCCGTATTCGTGAAGGCGTGCCGCACCGTGCGGATGTCTCTTTCGTCGGTCTCGCGGGCGACCAGGTCGCAGGGTCCATCAGACTGACACCGATCAGGATCGGCGAGAGTGACGCCCTGTTGCTCGGTCCGCTGACCGTCTCACCCGATTTCAAGAACCGGGGTCTCGGCAAGGCGTTGATGCGTACCGCAATGGAGGCCGCGGCTGCGGCTGGAGACAAGGTCGTGCTGCTCGTGGGCGATGCGCCTTATTACGGCCCTTTCGGCTTTCAGCAGGTGCCTTTCGGGCGGATCACGCTGCCCGGTCCCGTCGATCCCGCGCGGCTCCTCGTCGCGCTGTTGAACGACGGCGACATTCCGAGCGGCATGGTGCACGGCGGAGCCTCTGCAGCGGTCGCTTCCTGAGGTTGCTGGTTTCCCACGGACCGTCGTTCGGGGCGGATGTGGACTCGTTGGTCTTGGTCTGAAGCGGGGGCAAGATGACGGTGCGTGTG
>NZ_AAUW01000032.1 GCF_000168975.1 Roseibium aggregatum IAM 12614 | reverse complement strand
GCGGGCATGGGTGGTCGTGTTCATCTGCTCGAAGGCTCCCTTCAGCGGGCTGCCCCGCCACTGATCTTTTGCATCGCGGAGCATGCCTTCAAAGCGGTCGCCCCACAGAATGTAGGCAAGCATGGCAAGGCCAAGCGGCCAGAATGCCACGAACCCCAGCACCATCAGGCCGATAGTTACCGGCGTCCAGGCAGGTTTGATCATGCAACTTTTAGCTGTTGTCATCGTCCTATCCATTTCAGACATCCACGTCATTCCAAGTGGGGATGATCGCATTCGCCTTCAAGGATTTGTGACCGGGATCACAGATGACCGGCACCAAAAAACCCGGCCTGCGAAGATGCAGACCGGGTTTAATTCATTGATTCATAAGTAAAAGGAGGAACGGATCAGTCGAACGGTCCGTCAATCACATGTTGCGCCGAATAATTCGCCAGAAGCTTCTCGCGGTGCCATTCGGCCGCCATCGGGGCGTTGGCATATTCGTGGAAGCAGGGCGTGCCGAGCGTGAAATGCAGAAGTTTTGCATCCGGGTTGGGGCCGAATTCATCCGGCAGCCAGTTCCATTCCTTCGGCAGTTCGCCGATGAGGTCGTCGTCCAGCCAGGTGAACCGGTGCAGCTGGGCGCCGGTTGCATTCATCACGAAGTCGGGCGTCACCACCTTGTTGGCCGGGTGGCCGCAGTTCCACAGCACCACGCTGGACCAGTTCTTGCGCGGGTAGTTCTCGTTCTTCGAACCGAGGTATTTGGTGGTCTGGCGGGTCTGATAGTCGTGATGGACACACATCACCGCCTTGCTTTCGTCGCGCATGGCGAACAGCTTGGCAATGTCGTCCCGAACGATCATGTCGCCGTCCATGAACAGCGCCCAGCCGTTGTAGTTCATCAGGCTCGGAATCAGAAAACGGGTGTAGATGAAGTGATTGGACCCATCGGTATGAGTCTCGTTGTAGGTCTTCAGGTTGTGTAGCGACAGCGGTGTTATCGCCAGCACGTCGCTTGAAAGCCGGGTCAGGCTGTTGGCGCAAACATGATAGGCAATCGCTTCACGCGGATCGAAACCAATAAAGATATTGAGCACTACAGAAACCTCCGGCCTCGCTGTCTGACCGGCACTTGTATTTGGCCGAAAGGCCAGAATCAATAGCAGCGGAGGGGCTGCCACCAGAAACCGGACTTTTTGGGACAAGTTATCGCCACACGGCGAAAGGCACCCGGGTGGGTGCCTTTACCGATGCGACGTTCAGCTCACCGTTTCGGAAAGCTGGCGAGCCTGCTCGATCCAGTTGTCCCGGGCAATACGGCCACGGAAATCGAGCTTGGTGTCCAGGGCTTCGATCTGTTCTTCCGTCAGACCGGCGATCTGCCAGAAGTGGAAGATCCCCGCTTCGTTGAGCGCGGATTCCAGTTTGGGGCCAACACCGCTGATCGACTTCAGATCGTCTGCCGCACCGTCCGGCTGGGTCAGGAGGATGCTCTCCAGAGAATTGCCGGTGCTTTTTGCGGCCGGGTTGGCTTTGGCAGGTGCGGGAGCGGCCTTTACGGCCGGTTCGGCTGTCGCTTCTGCGGCCGGCGTGACCGCAGACGCCGGTGCGGGGGCCGCAGGTTTGGCAACCGGTGCCTTTGCGGCGGGTTTGCGCAGGTCCGTGCGGTTGGAGCGGATGAAGTCCATCACCCGTGGCGCGATTTCCGACCGCCAGCGCGATCCGTTGAAGACACCGTAGTGACCGACGTTCGGCTGCTCGTAATGCGCTTTCATGTCGTCGTCCAGACTGGTGCAGAGCGCATGGGCCGCCCTGGTCTGACCGCGGCCGGTGATGTCGTCCTTCTCGCCTTCGACAGTCAGGAGGGCGGTGCGTGTGATCTTGCCGCAATCGACCAGACGGCCGTTGTGCTTCATGGTGCCGTTCGGCAGCGCATGCTCGATGAAGACCGTCTCGACGGTCTGCAGATAGAATTCGGCGGTCAGGTCCATGACGGCAAGATATTCGTCATAGAAGTCGCGGTGTTTTTCCGCATTGTCGCCATCACCTTCCACCAGATGCTGGAAGAAGTCCCGGTGCGCGGTCACGTGCCGGTCGAGGTTCATGCTCATGAAGCCGGAAAGCTGCAGAAAGCCGGGATAAACATCCCGCATGAAGCCCGGATGCGGGAAGGGCACCTTCATGATGACGTTGTTCTTGAACCAGTCGATGCCCTTGGAAACCGCCAGATCGTTGACGGCGGTCGGAGCAACGCGTGTGTCGATGGGCCCGCCCATCAGCGTCATCGTGGAGGGAACATAGGGGTCTTCACGGTCTTCCATGACCGCCACGGCCGCCAGCACCGGCACGGAAGGCTGACAGACGCCGAGAATATGCGTGTCCGGACCCAGGAAGTGCAGCATCGAGATGATGTAATCGATGTAATCGTCCAGATCGAACTTGCCTTCCTGTATCGGCACCATGCGGGCGTCGATCCAGTCGGTGATATAGACATCCGCATTCGGCATCAGCGCTTCCACGGTGCCGCGCAACAGTGTGGCATAGTGGCCGGACATCGGCGCGACGATCAGGATCTTGGGATCGTTACGGTGCGTGGTCACGCCGCGCTCGAAGTGGATCAGGTCGCAGAACGGACGGCTCCAGACGCTGACTTCACGTACAGGAACGCGCACACCGCTGACGGTGGTTTCCTTCAGCCCGAATTCCGGTTTGCCATAGCGGCGCGTGGTGCGTTCAAGCACTTCGCAACCGGCGGCAATAGACCGGCCGTAACTGGTGTGAGTCAGCGGATTGAGCGGGTTCTGGAAGTAGAGCCGGGTCATGTCGGCCAAAGCTCTGAAAGGCGCCATCGCGGCGTGGTTCAGTTCGTAAAGGTGGTAAAACGGCAAAGACGTCTCTCCTTTGCTGAACCAACTGGTGCCGGCCCTATTAGCATTGTTCATGAACATTTTTCGGCCCGTGTGTTCTTACGCACTGTATTGCATTGCAGCAGGATA
The DNA here is from genome assembly GCF_000168975.1 of Roseibium aggregatum IAM 12614. Lineage (GTDB taxonomy): Bacteria > Pseudomonadota > Alphaproteobacteria > Rhizobiales > Stappiaceae > Roseibium > Roseibium aggregatum. Next base: position 45,063 of record NZ_AAUW01000032.1, on the reverse strand, counting down.
GCTATGCCTGTTGCAGCCCGCAATACTTCTAATTGGTATTTGAATACGCGCCTAAGTGCTGAGGATCGCGGCAAAAGACATTTTCGCACCAAATCACTGTGCAATGCAAAAGACACAATAGAACATTTAAATCAATTTGGTAGCTTTATACAAACCACGTTCCAAAGCTGCTCAGGCAGCCAGATCTGCAACCACCGCATCGAGAACGAAAAAACCTTCACGAGTGGCCCGAATCCGGTTTTCCCCTATTTCTTCGACCATTCCATGCTCGATTAACGCGGCCAGACGGGCAGGATCGACAGAGCGGCTTGCGTAGCGCTCATAGCGTTTCAGGTCGATGCCCTCGGTCAGGCGCAGGCCCATGAGGAGAAACTCATCGCCCTGCTCCTCCTCGGAAAGACCGGCGTTTTCGACCAATGCCTGGCCATGGCTCTCGACGTTTTCCAGCCAGGTTTCCGGATGGCGCTCGGTTGAAGTCGCCAGACGGCTGGCACCAACCGTGATACGGCCGTGAGCACCGGGGCCGACGCCCACATAGTCGCCATAGCGCCAATAGACCAGATTGTGCCGGCATTCGGCGCCTGGGCGGGCATGGTTGGAGACTTCATAGGCCGGCAGGCCGGCAGCGGCGGTCACATTCTGCGTGAGTTCATAGAATTCAGCGCCCAAATCCGGATCCGGTACCTTCAGCTTGCCCGCATGAAACAGCGTATGGAAGGGCGTGCCTTCCTCGATCGTGAGCTGATACAGCGACAGATGATCGGCTGCAAGCGCGATGGCCTCGTTCAGTTCCTGCTCCCAGCCGGCCAGCGTCTGGCCCGGGCGGGCATAGATGAGGTCGAAAGACAGGCGCGGGAAGGTGGCACGCGCGGTTTCGATGGCGGTGCGGGCCGTGCGTGCATCATGCAGGCGGCCAAGCAGCCTCAGATCCGTATCGATGAGCGACTGCACACCCAGCGACACCCGGTTGACACCCGCGGAGCGGTAGCCGCGAAAGCGTTCGGCCTCGACAGACGAGGGATTGGCCTCCAGCGAAATCTCGACATTTTCATCCATCGACCAGCGATCGGAAACCGCTTTCAGGATGCGGTCGACCGTCGCCGGTTCCATGAGCGAAGGCGTGCCGCCGCCCAGAAACACGGACTGAACCTTTTTGTTCTTCGTCAGATCGGCAAAATGAGACAGTTCGCGCTCGAAAGCGGCCGCAAAGCGGGCCTGGTCGACCGGCTGATGACGGACGTGGGAATTGAAGTCGCAATAAGGGCATTTGGCCGCGCAGAACGGCCAATGAATATAAATACCGAAGCCGCCTTCAGCTGCCCCCACACCAGTCACGTCTTTTTATCCTTCCAGGCAGCCGGCGGAAAAGAGCTGGAATGCCCGCGCCCTGTGTGACAGGGCGGATCCATCCTTCGACCAGCCGTGTTTTTCTTCCGACGTCATTTCGCCGAAAGTCCGCTCATGGCCGTCCGGCTGGAAAATCGGATCGTAGCCGAAGCCCTGCGTGCCGCGCGGCGGCCAGACGATCTGTCCGTCGACTTCGCCGCGGAAATATTCCTCGCTGCCGTCCGGCCAGGCCAGGCACAGCACGGCGACGAAGGAGCCGCGGCGCTGGTCGTCAGTGGTTGCGCCCAGCGACTGCAGCTTTTCCTCGACCGTGCGCATGGCCATCGCAAAGTCCTTGTCCGGCCCTGCCCAGCGCGCGGAATAGATGCCCGGATCGCCGTTCAGCGCCGCAACGCAGAACCCGCTGTCGTCGGCCAGCGCCGGCAGGCCCGAAGCCTTGGCCGCCGCATGGGCCTTTATGGCTGCGTTTTCCTCGAACGTGACACCCGTCTCGTCCGGTTCCGGCAGGTCCAGCTCTCCGGCGGAGATCACTTCGAAACCGTAAGGCTGAAGCAGTTCGTTGATCTCGCGGATTTTGCCCTTGTTGTGGCTCGCGACAACAAGTTTACCCGGTTCCAGCTTGCGGTGGCTCATGCTTCGATGCCCTTAGAGAATGGCCATTTTCTGAAGATCGACCAGCTTGCCGATGCCCAGCTTGGCAAGGCCCATAAGCTTGCCGAATTCCTCTTCGGAGAAAGGCGCACCCTCCGCCGTTCCCTGGATTTCGACGATGCCGCCGGCCCCGGTCAGAACGAAATTGGCGTCGGTTTCGGCGGTGCTGTCTTCGGCGTAGTCGAGATCGAGCACCGGCGTGCCTTCGTAGATACCGCAGGAAATGGCGGCGATATGATCCTTCAGAACCTCGCCGGAGACCATGTCGCGGGCTTTCATCCACTCGATGCAGTCGCGCAGGGCAACCCAGGCACCGGTGATGGAGGCGGTGCGGGTGCCGCCGTCGGCCTGGATGACGTCGCAATCCACCGTGATCTGGTTCTCGCCGAGCGCTTCCAGATTGACGACGGCGCGCAGCGACCGGCCGATGAGACGCTGGATTTCCTGGGTCCGGCCGGATTGCTTGCCGGCGCTGGCTTCGCGGCGCATGCGGTCGCCCGTGGCACGCGGCAGCATGCCGTACTCGGCAGTCACCCAGCCACGGTTCTGGCCGCGCAACCACGGCGGAACCCGCTCTTCCAGGCTGGCGGTGCACAAGACGTGCGTGTCGCCGAACTTGACGAGGCAAGAGCCCTCGGCGTGTTTGGAGACCCCACGCTCCAGCGTGACCGCACGGAGTTCATCGGCTGCGCGTTTTGACGGACGCATGCATATCCCTTTCGACTATCGCTCCGGAAAAACCGCCGTTTCTCCAGTGTATTCGTTGAGGCCTTGTAGACCCCAACTTCCTCCGCCGTAAAGGCCTTGCGTTGTGATACTTCACGCAAGCCCCCATTTGCGCCTATATCTTTCATGGAATCCCGGCCGGCCCCGGTGAGTGGTCACATTCGGAGAACAAGCCTTGAGCCTCAGCGACCTCGACAAGAGATCCCGTGAAATCTTCCGTTCGATCGTGGAAACCTATCTGGAGACCGGCGAACCCGTCGGGTCCCGGAACGTTTCGCGCAAGCTCGGCATTTCGCTGTCGCCTGCCTCGGTCCGCAACGTGATGTCCGATCTGGAACATCTGGGTCTCCTGCATTCGCCCCACACCAGTGCAGGGCGACTGCCGACCGAAATCGGCCTGCGTTTCTTCGTCGATGCCCTTCTGGAAGTGGGCGACCTGACCCAGGACGAACGCCGGGCAATCGATGCGCAGGTTCGGGCCTCGCAAAAGGCGAACTCCGCCGAGCAGGTGCTGACGGAAGCCAGCCAGATGCTGTCCGGGCTGTCGATGGGCGCAGGTGTGGTGTTGACGCACAAGTCGGACATGCGGCTGAAACACATCGAATTCGTGCGCATCGAACCGCTGAAAGCCCTGGCGATCCTCGTCAGCGAAGACGGGTCCGTCGAAAACCGCGTTGTCGATCTGCCGGGCGACCTGCCGTCATCGGCACTGGTGGAGGCCAGCAACTATCTGAATGCCCAGATCAAGGGCCGGACTCTGTCGGAAATCCGGTCCGAACTGGAAAGAGTGCGCGACGCGGACCAGGCCGAACTCGATCTTCTGAGCCAGAAGGTCATCGACGCGGGTCTTGCGGTCTGGGGCGGCGAAAGCGCCACCGATCCGGGCACGCTGATCGTCCGGGGGCGGTCGAACCTGTTGACCGATCTGGACGCGGTTGAGGACCTGGAGCGTATCCGCCTGCTGTTCGACGATCTGGAAAGCAAGAAGGACCTGATCCAGCTTCTCGGCCTTGCCGAAAAGGGCGACGGCGTGCGCATCTTCATCGGCTCGGAGAACAACCTGTTCTCGCTGTCCGGTTCCTCCCTTGTGGTGTCGCCCTACAGGGACAGCAACCAGCGCATCGTCGGCGTTCTCGGCGTCATCGGGCCGACCCGTCTGAATTATGCCAGGGTGATCCCGATGGTTGACTACACCGCCCGGCTGGTGAGCCGGATACTGGGATAAGCCTGCCTATACCGGTTTTCCCAAACGGGCACGGGCTTGACCAGCCGCCCGCTCCACCCCCATCTGTACCCGAGACCAGCCAGACAGGACCCGACATGCTTTCGCCCGCCGAACTGGAACGCTACGCCCGCCACATCGTGCTGCAGGAAATCGGCGGCGCCGGTCAGCAGAAGCTGAAGAATGCCCGCGTGCTGGTGATCGGTGCAGGTGGCCTCGGTGCGCCGGTGCTGCAATATCTGGCCGCCGCCGGTGTCGGCACGCTCGGCATTGCCGACGACGACACGGTCTCGCTGTCCAATCTGCAGCGGCAGGTGATCCACGATACCGAGCAGCTCGGCGAGCCGAAGGTCGCCAGTGCGGCGGAAGCGATCGCGCGGCTGAACCCCAATGTGAAGGTCGAGCCGCACCCCACCCGCCTTGCCGGCCACAATGCCATGCAGCTCGTTTCCCGCTACGATCTGGTGGTGGACGGATCGGACAATTTCGACACCCGCTACCTGGTGTCCGATGCCTGCTTCTTTGCGCAAAAGCCGCTGGTAACGGCCGCCGTCGGCCAGTTCGACGGCTCGCTGACCACCTTGAAGCCCTATGAAACCGGCCTGGACGGCACAGCCAATCCGACCTATCGGTGCCTGTTCCCGCAGAAGCCGCGCGACGGCCTGCTGCCGACCTGCGCCCAGGCCGGCATCCTTGGTGCGCTGACGGGCATCATCGGCGCGATGCAGGCCATGGAAGTGCTGAAGGAACTGACCGGAACGGGCGAGGGGTTGGTCGGCCGGATGATCCTGTTCGACGCCAGAACCGTGCGCCTGGAAACCATTCGCTACAAGCGTTCCGCGAAGAACCCACTCAACGGCGACACTCCGAAAACCTGGGTGGAGCTGCTGGAGGAGGCGTGAGGGGTTTCCCGCCTCGACCCGTTCGCATCTTGACGTATAGGCAAGCGCTTGTGAGCGACATCCTCAATGCGTGCACTTGCCGAGCCTTCCACGGTGTCGCCCCGGGCAAGCGTCAGCGCGGAGCCGGGGCCTACTCGCCTAAGCCCCGACGCTTTTTGACGACTGTCTGCCCACACCAACTCTCTGGAAACGAGTAGGCCCCGGGTCTCGCGGTGCTCGCCCGGGGTGACGATTGTGCCTGCAGTGTGTTCCTGCCACACAAGATTGCCCTCCCGCAGGGAGTAAGAATCCTGCCTTTGGCCGCTTCCCTCAAGTCTGACTGGAAAGTCTTGCGGGCAAACAAAAACCCGACCCGGTTGCCCGGGACGGGTTCTGTGAAACTGGGATCGACTGACCTTAATTCGGCTTCTGCTCGCTCGCCTGCTGGGCGGCGGCCTGCTGGGCCATGTTCTGGCGGTAGAGCTGGGCGAAGTCGATCGGGTCGAGCATCAGCGGCGGGAAGCCGCCGTTGCGGGTCGCTTCGGAAAGGATGTTGCGTGCGAACGGGAAAATCATGCGCGGGCACTCGATCATCACGAACGGATGCATGTGCTCTTTCGGCACGCCGGTGATCTTGAAGAGGCCTGCGTAGACCAGTTCGACGTTGAACATCACCATGTCCGGGCGCTCGGCCTTGGCGTTCAGGGTCAGGACGACTTCAAACTGATCGTCGCTGATCTGCTGGGCACCGACGTTGACGTTGATGTCGAGCTTCGGCTGATCGCCCGGCCCCAGGGCGCGCGGCGCATTCGGGTTTTCAAAAGACAGGTCCTTGATGTACTGGCCAAGGATGTGCATGCCCGGCGCTGCTGCGCTCTCCGCCTGCGGCTGCGCGCCGCCGTCATTGGTGTCGGTCATCATCTCATTCCGTTGCGCGGTGCTGATCTGAAATGAAGAGCTATTAAATCCCTCCGGCTGGCCGCCGGCCCGCGTGATCCGGACAACCGTGTTAGCGGGTGGCTACCACTTACGCCTTGTCGGCACAAGAGCCCCGGCCTTGCCAGCCGCCGGAATCCGCTTCAAAAGGGGTGTGTTCCCGTTCTCCAAGAAGCCCAGATGCAAGAACAACCGACGTCCAATATCACCCTGCCGCACCGGCGCCTGAAACTCGATACGCTGGTCCGCCTGCGCTGGCTGGCCGTTGGCGGTCAGTCGGCGGCGCTTCTGGTGGTGCATGTCGGTCTCGGCTATCCCATGCCGGCCGGGCCTGCGTTCGCAATGGTGGCCCTTTCGGCCTGGCTCAACATCTTCCTGAAGATCCGCTGGCCCTCGGCCATGCGCCTGTCGGAACGCGCAGCGGCCCTGCAACTTGCCTATGACATCCTGCAGATGAGCGGGCTTCTGTTCCTGACCGGCGGCCTCGGCAATCCCTTTGCGTTTCTTCTGATGGCGCCGGTCATGGTGTCCGCCACGGGTCTGTCGGCCCGCTACACCATCCTGCTTGGCATTCTGGCCACTGTCTGCGCCAGCCTGGTTGCGATCTTCCATCTGCCTCTGCCCTGGCCGGTGGGTGCCGATTTCTCGCTTCCGATCGTCTATTCGGTCGGCATCTGGATCGCGCTTGTCTCCACGCTCGGCTTCATGGCGATCTATGCCTTCCGCGTGGCCGAAGAAGCTCGCCAGATGGCAGACGCGCTCGCGGCAACCGAGCTCGTGCTTGCTCGCGAACAGCACCTCAACGCGCTGGACGGTCTGGCGACCGCTGCCGCGCATGAACTCGGCACACCGCTTGCCACCATTTATCTGGTGGCCAAGGAACTGTCGGACGAATTCGAGGCAGGCGACCCCAGAGGTGAAGACGTGGCCCTGATCCGCTCCCAGGCGGAGCGCTGCCGGTCGATCCTGCGACAGCTCACCAGCCTTTCGAGCGAGGAAGACCGGACCTACCAGCGCATGCCGGTGTCACAATTGCTGGAAGATGTGGTCGATCCGCACCGGGGCACGGGCGTTGCGATCCACTCCACCGGAACCGGCACCGGCGCCGAACCGGTGGGCACACGCAACGCGGCGATCCGCTACGGCTTGGGCAATCTTCTGGAAAATGCCGTCGACTTCGCCAAGACCCGCGTCGATGTGTCCGCCACCTGGGATGAAACGACGCTTTCGATATCGATCCTGGACGACGGGCCGGGATTTTCGGTCGAAATTCTGGGCAAGATCGGCGACCCCTACGTTTCCGTGCGCGGCGGAAAGTCGCCGCAACGCGGCACGGGCGGCGGACTTGGCCTGGGCATTTTCATCGCCAAAACCCTGCTGGAACGCACGGGTGCCAAGCTGCATCTTGAAAACTCTGCCCCGCCCCAGACAGGGGCTCACATCCGGGTGAGCTGGCCGCGCCAGGTGTTTGAACAGGACGGCAGAGTGGACGAAACGGCTTTTACACCCCATAACGGCAATAAAGCGCAAACAATGCATGCTGTGCCCGTGACTTCATCCGCGGTGCAGGAGAAGACGGAAGAATAAGACCGGTAGAGCCAATGACGGACCAGACACCTGCCTTGAACACTTCGGAGGACATGACCCTCCTGATCGTTGACGACGACAAGCCGTTTCAGCAGCGCCTTGCGCGCGCCATGGAAAAACGCGGATTTACGACGGAAACCGCCGACAGTGTTCAAGACGCGACGGGCAAGATCGCCCAGAACGCACCGGCCTTCGCCATTGTCGACATGCGGCTTGAGGACGGCAACGGCCTCGACGTGATCGAGCAGCTTCGCCAGCGCCGCCCGGATGCCCGCGCGATCGTGCTGACCGGATACGGCAACATTGCAACCGCCGTTACGGCGGTCAAACTGGGGGCCATCGACTATCTGGCCAAACCCGCCGATCCGGACGATATCGTCGCTGCACTGGCCCGCAAACCGGAAGACAAGGCCCAGCCACCGGAAAATCCGATGTCGGCGGACCGGGTCCGCTGGGAGCATATCCAGCGGGTTTACGAGCTTTGCGACCGCAATGTTTCGGAAACCGCCCGCAGGCTGAACATGCACCGCCGCACCCTGCAACGGATCCTGGCAAAGCGCGCGCCACGCTGAGAAAGGCAGGGTTTTCCGCCATTGCGGGCTTGCCCTTAGACCGCCACTTTGCCTAAGTATTCCCAAACGGTGATAACCTGCGCTCCCACGGAGATCGCTTATGCGGCTTGATGCTGCCAATGCCCTTGTTGCCCCTGCGCTGAAATCCGGCCTTCTTGCCGCCTGCAGCGTGGTTTTCATGATGTCCGTCTTGCCTTCACAGGCTCAATCGGTTCCCGAAACCATGCGCATCAACGTGGAACCGCCGCAGCCCGGCATCCGCTCGATCACCGTCAACAAGAAGTACCGGCCGATCATCAGCCGTGACGACCAGGGTGTGGTCATCGACACCATGGGCAGCGACAACAAGCTGCCGCCCTGTGACGTCAAGCTTGAAGTCACCCTGGAAAACAGCCGCGTCCTGCATCGCGACGCCAGCTTCTGCTCGGGCGGCACGCTGGTGGTCGACGTTTCGAACGACGGCAAGCCGGGCGCGGTGGCCCGCGTCGTCGGCACGAATTCCGGCACCGCGGCCGGCCCCGTTTCCAATGCTTCGGAGGCAACTCAATCTTCCCAGCAGGACCGGCCTGCGTCCGGACAGCAGACCGCCTCCAACGCGGCCGGATCGCCAAGCCCGTCCGTTGAAGACATCGAACCGCCTGCCGAGGAGGGCGGCCTGCCTCCACTCGACCAGGTCGATACGCCCATTTCCGCGCCTGGCACGGAAATCGCCTCTCTGCCCGACGACATCAACGCGGGTACCGGCGACGGTTATCCCGGTGCGGCGAATTCCGAACCGGTTCTGGTGAGCCCGAACGAAGCACGCGAGTGGCTGGCCGAGCCCGGCACGCAGCCCGGAACGCCTACGTTGCTTCAGCATACCGTTCCGCAGACGGACGACCGGGACTTCCGCGCCGATTGCACCACGCAGTCCGGGTTTGCCAAGATCACGTTCCAGCAGGCCCCGGCCGGTCTTCTGGAGGGCATGCCGCAGGCCGTGCGAATTACGGCAGGTGAATTCGATAGCGTTTACAATGCTTTCGGGTCGTCCAGCGCCAATGAAGCCGGCATTTCGCTGCCGGAAGTCAACATCGAAATGACCGACCCGCTGTGGGAGGCTATGATCAAAGAGTCCGCCCTGTCGATTTCGGTCGAAGGCCTGCCTGCACACGACGTTTCCCTGAGAGGCAGCGCCAACCCGGTGCGCCTCTTCGTCGCCACCTGTTCCCAGCCCCAGCAGATCGTTTCGGACGATGCCTACGGCAGCGGCGCCGAGGAAGCCAACTCGGATCTTTCCTGCGCCGAGGCTGGCCGCGTGCGGTCCGTCGAAGCTGTCCGGCCCGGCCAGATCGTGTTCCGCAATGCCAGCCGTCAGCCCATCGAGGTCAACTGGGTGGATTATCGCGGCGGCGAGCGGCCTTATGCGCGGCTTGAGCCCGGACAGATCCTGGAACAGCAGACTTATGTGTCCCACGCCTGGACTGTGCGCGGCGCGAGCGGCGAATGCCGGGGCATTTACGTGACAAAGACCCCGTACCGGGAAGTCGTGATCAACGGTCCGGCCAATTTTGGAGCCCCCGGAAACAATGGCTTTGGCAATAACGGGTTCGACAGCAACGGTGGCACCTGGGGCGCTCCCAGCAGCGGCGGCTTCGACAGTCAGCCCGGTGCCGATTTCCCGGCCGGTCCCGTACCACCCGGGTCCATCGAAGGCTCGAACCAGCCGACATTCCAGCAACAGCAAACGGCCCAGGCCAACGTGTCCGACTACCTGTGCACCGCCGGCATTGACCTGAATGTCGTTTTCTCGCCGGACATGCAGTCCGCAACCGTTGCCGAAATGGGGTATGGCGCAGTCACTCTTCAACGCCAGGGTAGCGCCAATACATTCTATTACGAATCCCAGGGGCATGTGCTGAAGGGGCAACTTCAGAACGCCACGTGGTCACGCCCCGGATTGAGGGATGTCTTCTGCGCACGCAGATAGATATCGGGCTATACTGTAAAAAATAACAGGTTATATCCTTGGTAGAAATCCGGACTGCCGGACAGTTTCAGGATAATAATTTGTTTTTACGGTAGAAAACCCTCATCACTTTAAGCATTTGGTGAATGATTAAGAGGAAACCTTGTCGAACAGAGTTCGATAGGAATCACTTAACCATGTCCTTCGCCCGTTGGCCCATCACCTGGAAAATCAGCCTCCCGATCGCGACCATTCTGCTGTTCACAGCCGCGATCTGTGTGGTCAGTCTGAACAGTCTTTATTCAGCGATGTTCGCGGAACGCCTCAAGAAGATTGAGGAAATCACCGAAGGCGCGGTTTCGATCGCCGCCTATTACCATGGCCTGGAAACAAGCGGGAAGATGACCCGCGAAGAGGCCCAGGCCTCCGCCCGGGAAGCCATCGGCGCCATCCGCTTCGAAGGCGACAACTATGTCTTCGCCTATGATTACCAGGGCACGAACCTGGTCCATCCGAATGCAAAGCTCGTCGGTACCGACATGATCGGCTTCACCGACAAGACGGGTGTGAAGATCGTTGCCGAACTGATCAAGGACGCCAAGGCCGGCGGCGGTTCGCTGCTCTATTACTGGCCGCGCTCGGCGGGCGAAGAACCGATTGAAAAATATAGCTGGGGTTCCGGTTTCGAACCGTGGGGCTGGATGATCGGCACCGGGGTTTACGTTGACGATCTCGCCGCTGCCTACTGGAGCGCTGCCACTTCGATCATCGCTCTGGCCCTTGTTGGTGCCCTGATTGCGACCGGCATTGCCGTTGTCGCCGTCCGCAATACGGTTCGCCCATTGCGCGCACTGACCGGCAACATGAGCCTTCTGGCCGACGGCAACACCAGCATCACCATCGACGGCACCGACCGCGGCGATGAAATCGGCCAGATGGCAACCGCCATGGAGATTTTCGTCAGGAACGAAGCCGCAAGGCGCCAGCTTGAAGAGCAGCAGAATTCCAGCCAGGAAGATGCTGCCCGCAAGGGAGCTGAAATCCAGCAGCTCAGCGGCGATTTCGACCGCCAGATCATGGAGATGCTCAACATCATCGACAGTTCCGTGCAGAACCTGCAGGCTGCCTCCGCCGACATGACCGGCGTGGCCGCGCGAACCACGGAACAGAGCGGCCGCGTCTCAAACGCGTCCTCCCAGGCAGCCCACAACGTGGAAACCGTTGCCGCGGCAGCGGAAGAACTGTCGGCATCGGTCAACGAAATCCGCCGTCAGGTTCAGTCTTCCAGCGAGATCGCGGCACGCGCCGCAGGGGAAGCCCAGGCCACCAACCAGCGCATGCATGGTCTTTCCGAAAGCGCCAGCCGCATTGGTGAGGTCGTGACCCTGATCCAGGCGATTGCCGAGCAGACCAACCTTCTGGCGCTGAACGCCACCATCGAAGCGGCACGTGCCGGCGAAGCCGGCAAAGGCTTCGCGGTCGTTGCGGCGGAAGTGAAGGAACTGGCCACCCAGACCTCCAAGGCGACCGAAGAAATCTCCAGCCAGATCACCGCGATCCAGGACGAGACCGGCCATGCGGCCAGCGCCATCTCCTCGGTCACCGAGATCATCAACAACATGAACGAAATCGCGTCGTCCATCGCGTCCTCCGTGGAGGAACAGGGTGTCGCGACGCAGGAAATCGCCAGCAACGCGACCGAAGCCTCGCGCAGCACGGTTGAAGTGACGACAAACATCGAGACCGTTGCAGCGGCTGCCGAAAACACCCGCGATACAGCGGAAAAGGTCGACAGTTCCGCCCAGCAACTGAAGGAAAACGCCTCGATGCTGCGCAATCAGGTTGCCACCTTCCTTCAGGAAGTGCGCAAGCGCTCCGTGGCCTAACGCCCGTATATCAGACGCAAAAGCCCGCAGTCCCTCAAAGGCTGCGGGCTTTTGCGTGTCTGTTTTCAGATGAACCGGTCAGGTCGGTGGTCTCGTCAGAAGGCCTTCCCCCAGCACCTTGAAAGCCTCAATTGCCTTCTTCAGGTCCGCTTCCGGGTCATCGCTTGCCGCGATCCAGAGGGCGGCATTGAAGGCAGCGCCGTTCAGAAGCCGCGCAGCAGCTACCGCATCAACGGGTTTAACAAGGCCTTCGGCGATCAAACGTTCAAGCGCAGCGGTTGTTGTCTGCAGGCATACGTTCTGGCTTGGCCACTGGGATGGATCGCCAAGCACGGCCGGACCGTCAAGCAACACGATGCGCTGAACCTCCGGTTTCAGGGCCATCTCGATATAGGCGATACCCTCGGCCATGAGCGACTCCCATACGCTCCCACCAAGCCGGCTGGCGGCTTCTTTGGCCTCGGCTGCGATTTCGCCATCGAGCTGATTGACGACCGCCTGTAGCAGGCCTTTCTTGTCTCCGAAATTGTGATAAAGCGCGCCGCGCGTCAGGCCGACCGAGGCGGTCAGCTCATCCATGGACGCAGCTGCATAGCCTTGTTCGGCAAAGGCTTTTCGCCCTGCCGCAATCAGCTTTGCCCGCGTTTCTTCCATCATTTCGGCTCGTTTTCCAGGCGCCATCCTTACCTCGCAGATTCACATACGCTGCGTATGCCGATTGACATACGCCATGTATGTGAGCTATTCACATACGCAACGTATCTCAATAATCGCTCCCCGTTAAGCCCGGTTTCCCAGAGAAGCCAAGCCCTCAAAGGACAGCACATGACCAAAAGCCAACCCGTTTTCCCGGCAGGCCGTCACGCCCTTTATGACACGCATAAATACTCGGCCGCCCTTCGCTCCGGCGACCTTCTTTTTGTATCCGGTCAGGTCGGCAGCCGTGCGGACGGCACGCCGGAACCGAACTACGAAAATCAGGTGCGCCTTGCCTTTGCAAACCTGCAAGCCGTGCTGAAAGCGGCAGGCTGCGGGCTGGACGATATCGTCGACGTCACGACCTTCCACACAGACCCGGAAAACCAGTTCGAGAGCCTGATGAAGGTGAAGGACGAGGTTTTCGACAAAGCCCCTTATCCGAACTGGACGGCTGTCGGTGTCAACTGGCTGGCCGGTTTCGATTTTGAAATCAAGGTCATCGCGCGTATCCCCGACACCGCCTGACACCATTCTGCAGACGTGCCTTCTGGTTCCATCGAGCCTGAAGGCAGGCCGGACCGAAACTGAACCCTTCAACGGTTGCAAGCTGCGAGGTGGCGCACCACGTGCGGAAAGCGCAAGGAGATAGTCGACTGGCCGTTTCCCGCGCATGTCCACCAACGCCTGAACGATGGAGACCAGACCATGAGCGCCGCCTCGAACTGGCACCTTTCCGAAGAAGTCCGCACATCGGCCGGTGTCGTCATGGCAGGCCGGTCCGGGGAAGGGCCAGTGCTGGTGCTTGCCCACGGCTGGCCGTGGTCGTCGTGGTCCTGGCATCGGCTCATTCCAGAACTCTCCAGAAATTTCCGCGTTCACTGGTACGACATGCCGGGATACGGCCAGTCGGAGAAATCACCTGATCAACGGACGTCCCTCGATGTTCAGGGCAAGGTCTTTGCCGAGATGCTCGATCACTGGCAGCTCGCGCGACCCTCGGTTGTCGCCCATGACTTCGGTGGGGCAACGACGTTGCGAGCGCATCTGCTGCACGGCTGCGATTTCGAGAAATACGTCTTGATGAACGTCGTTGCGCTCAGCCCCTGGGGATCGGAGTTCTTCGATCATGTCGGCCGCCATGTGGAGGCCTTTGCCGGGCTGCCGCCGCATATTCACCGCGCAGTCGTCGAAGCCTATATCGGTGGTGCGCTTGTGACCGAAATCGGAGCCGAGGCGCGCGAGGCACTGGCAGCTCCCTGGCTGAGCGAAGACGGCCATGGCAGCTTCTACCGCCAGTTCGCCCAGGCGGACGAAGCCTATACCGACGAGATCGAACCGCTATACGGTGATATCCGTTGCCCGGTGAAAATCCTGTGGGGTGAAGACGATCCGTGGATCCCCATCGACCGGGGCCGGGCGCTGCATTCCGCCATTCCGCAGTCGACCTTCGAAACGCTGCCGAAGGCGGGCCATCTGCCTCAACTCGAGGTGCCGGATCTGGTTCTGGAGAAGTTGGCTGCCTTCCTCTGAAGGGACGTTGCCAGCCGCAACTCAGATCTTGCGCAGGGCGACCTTGGCAATCTTGTGGCTGGAATCCTTGGTCAGGATCAGGTCGGCGCGCGGCCGAGTGGGCAGGATGTTTTCGCGCAGGTTGACCAGGTTGATGTCGTTCCAGATCCGGTTGGCGGTGGTGATCGCTTCCTGATCCGTAATCCGCGAGTACTTATGGAAATAGGATCCCGGATCTCGGAAGGCCGTCTCGCGAAGGCGCATGAAACGGTCGACATACCAGTTCAGCAGCAGGGTCTCGTCGGCGTCGATATAGACCGAGAAATCGAAGAAATCCGACACGAACGGCACCGCGCGCCCGTCCTTAGGCAGTTCGCGCGTCTGAAGCACGTTGAGGCCCTCGACAATCAGAATATCGGGCCGGTCGACCGTTACCGTGTGCCCGGGCATGACGTCGTAATAGAAATGCGAATAGACCGGCGCGCGTACGAAACGCTTGCCTGCCTTGATATCGGACAGGAATTTCAGCAGCCGCGGCCTGTCGAAGCTTTCCGGAAAGCCCTTCTTGGACATCAGCCCTTCGGCTTCCAGCACCGCATTGGGATACAGGAAGCCATCGGTGGTGATGAGATCGACCTTCGGGCTGGCCGGCCAGCGCGCCAGAAGCTCACGCAGCACGCGCGAAGTGGTCGACTTGCCGACGGACACAGACCCGGCCACGCCGATGATGAAGGGCGTCTTGCCGTCGCGGGTGCCGAGGAAGTTCTGCGTTGCCTGAAAGATGCTGATCGTCGCCTCGGCGTAAAACGCGAGCAGGCGGGAGAGCGGCAGATAGATTGTCTCGACCTGTTCGATCGACACCGGCGCGTTGAGGCCCTGCAACTGTGCCACTTCATGCGCATCGAGCGTCATGGGCGTGTCCGCACGCAGTCTTGCCCACTCGCGCTCGGTGAACACCTGGTAAGGGGACAGATCCATGTCCAGGGCCGTGGCGACTTTCTGATCCATAACTTCGCAGTTCCTGCTGCGCGGCTGAACACCGGATCCGGGACAGGGCTAAAAGAAGACCCTGGTCATTCCTGAGGCCGGGACGCCTTTTCTTCCAGTCCGGTTTGTCCCGTACGGCTCGCAAGCTCCTTCATAACATCCCCGAGGGGGACATTGGAGACATTGAGAACCACCAACAAGTGATAAAGCACATCGGCGGCCTCGGCCGTCAATTCCTGCCGGTCCTTCTGAACGGCGGCTATCGCCGCCTCAACCGCTTCCTCTCCCAGCTTCTGGGCGCATTTGGCAACGCCCTTGTTGACGAGCTTGCGCGTGTAGGACTTTTCGTCCGCGCTATTCGCACGTGCAGCAATAATGGCGTTCAGATCTTCCAAAGTGAAGTCGGTCATTCGGCTATTTCCCTTGAGCCCGTTTCAGGCGTCGAGGCGCATCGGTACGCCGGCGTCGTTCATGTAATGTTTGGCTTCCTGAATGGTGTGTTCGCCAAAGTGGAAGATGGAAGCGGCCAGGACGGCGGTTGCGTGGCCATCACGGATGCCTTCCACCATGTGGTCCAGGTTGCCGACACCGCCCGAGGCGATCACGGGCACCGGCACCGCATCGGCAATCGCCCGGGTGAGGGCAATGTTGTATCCGGACTTGGTGCCGTCCCTGTCCATGGAAGTGACCAGCAGCTCACCAGCGCCGAGATCGACCACCTTTCTGGCAAATTCGACCGCGTCGATGCCGGTGGCATTGCGGCCGCCGTGGGTGAAGATCTCGAACCGGTCCGGTTCACCCGGAGCGTTGACCTGCTTGGCGTCGATGGAAACGACAATGCACTGCGCGCCGAATTTTTCCGCCGCTTCGCGCACGAAATCCGGATTGGTGACGGCCGCTGTGTTGATCGACACCTTGTCGGCCCCGGCGATCAGCAGCTTGCGGATGTCTTCCACCGTGCGCACGCCGCCACCGACGGTCACCGGCATGAAACAGGCCTCGGCCGTACGCCGGACCACATCGTAGATCGTGTCCCGGCCCTCGTGGCTGGCGGTGATGTCCAGAAAGCAGAGTTCGTCCGCCCCGGCCGCGTCATAGGCCTTGGCGGCTTCCACCGGGTCACCGGCATCGACCAGATCGACGAAGTTGACGCCCTTGACGACACGGCCGTCCTTGACGTCGAGACAGGGAATGACACGGGCTTTCAAGGTCATGATGCTTTGCTCCGCGCGGCCTGGATCAGCTCCATGGCTTCTTTCGGATCGAGACGGCCATCGTAAAGCGCCCGGCCCGAGATCGCGCCTTCCAGGATGGCGCAGTCCGGCTCCAGAAGGCGGTGGATGTCGTCAATTGATGCAAGGCCACCCGAGGCGATGACCGGAATGGAGACGGCGCGGGCAAGTTCCAGCGTCGAGGGAATGTTGAGACCCTTCAGGACGCCATCCCGGTCGATATCGGTGTAGATGATTGCCGCGACGCCTGCGTCCTCGAACTGCCTGGCGAGATCGACGGCGGTCAGTTCGGACGTTTCCGCCCAGCCCTCGACGGCGACATAACCGCCCTTGGCGTCGATGCCGACGGCAACCTTGCCCGGAAACTTGCGGCAGGCTTCCTTCACCAGATCGGGATCGCGCACGGCCACCGTGCCCAGAATGACGCGGCTGATGCCCTTGTCCAGCCAGGTCTCGATATGGTCCAGCGTCCTGATCCCGCCACCCAGCTGCACCGGGTTCTTCGTTGCCCCCAGAATGGCATCGACAGCCGCACCGTTGACGCTCTCTCCGGCAAAGGCGCCGTTGAGATCGACCACATGGAGCCATTCGAAGCCCTGATCCTCGAAAGCCCGGGCTTGCGCACCCGGGTTATCGTTGAACACGGTTGCCTGGTCCATGTCGCCCAGTTTCAGGCGAACGCACTGGCCATCCTTCAGATCGATGGCGGGAAAGAGGATCATGTCGTTTTAAATTCCTTCAACGATGACGATTTCGCCATCGGCTACTTTCTGGCGGATTTTCACCGCTTCCTGATATTCCGGCGAATTATAGCAATCCACCGCGTGCTGGAAGCTCGGAAATTCGATGATGACATTGCGGGCCCGGCCGGTTCCCTCGATGGCGTTGGTCTTGCCGCCACGGGCCAGAAAGTTGGCGCCGAACCGCTCAAAAGCGGGTTTTGCCGTTTCCACATATGCCGGATATCCGTCAGCGTCGCGCACGTCGACACGGGCGATCCAGTAACCTTTGCTCATATTGGCCTCCCAGGCGCTTTTAGATTAAGGGGTCCAGTCCAGGAAATTGGCAATCAGTTCAAGACCAAGCCGCTGGCTCTTTTCCGGGTGGAACTGGGTGCCGATCATGTTGTCCTTCGCCACCACGGCAGTGAAGGTACCGGCGTAGTCGAATGTCGCCAGACGATCCTCGGCCCTGGCGCAGGCAAAGTGGAACGAGTGCACGAAATAGGCGTGCAAGCCATCCGGCCCCGATTCGATGCCCTTGAACACCGGGTGGCCTTCCGCGCGGACATTGATGGTGTTCCAGCCCATGTGCGGGATCTTCAACGTCTTGTCGGCCGGTTCCATGGCGGTGACGTCGCCGTCGACCCAGCCAAGACCTTCAACTGTTTCGAATTCCAGCCCCCGGCTCGCCATAAGCTGCATGCCGACGCAGATGCCGAAGAACGGTTTGCCGTCCTTGCGCACGGCCTGCTCGAGTGCTTCGGGCATGCCTTCAACGGCCCACAGGCCGCGCTTGCAGTCGGCAAAGGCGCCGACACCCGGCAGCACGACACGGTCGGCCTTCAGAACCCTTTCCGGGTCGGACGTGACGATGACATCCGGCATGTGGGCGTGGGCGCGGGCCGCGCGCTCGAACGCCTTTTCGGCCGAGCGCAAATTGCCCGAGCCATAATCGATAATCGCAATGGTCATTGACGGGTCTCCGGACCGAGGGTCAGGCCCACCACCTGCTCACTGCCGATCCTCGGGATGATCGGTTGGGAGGCGGGGCGCTGTTGCCGGTCGATTTGAGGTCTGGGCGGCGACACTTGGCCTGCCGCCTTATGGAGAAAACGAAGTTCGGCTTCGGACTTGTTGAGCGCATCGACGATGCCGACAACGCGCCAGCCCTTGCGCTCCAGCGACCAACGGCGCAGAGCCTGGGCTTCCAGGCCGAACAGGATAGAGGTGAAAAGAGCGACCACCGCCATGGCTTCCTGGCTGACGGACAGCGCCAAGACTTCGATCACCAGCGTTGCGGCGAGATAGCCGAGCAACACCAGCCACATGCGGTTGACCAGCAGCCAGATGACGGCAAACAGGAACGCAAGCACCGAAAAGCCATCCGGAATGAAGGCAAGCCGGTCGGTCTGGCGGGGATCACCAGCCACATCGTCAAATTCTGGCGGAGCCATCACAACATATGTGCTCATGCGCCGAATCCTGCCCTAGCCGCCGAGCTGGCCCTTGGTGGTGGGAATGCGGTCTGCCTGCCGCGGGTCGATCTCCACCGCCTTGCGCAACGAGCGCGCAACCGCCTTGAAGCAGGTTTCGGCGATGTGATGGCAATTGGAGCCGTAAAGATTGGCGATATGAAGCGTGATCCCGGCATTCATCGCGAAGGCCCGGAAGAACTCCTCGAACAGCTCCGTGTCGAATTCACCGATCTTGTCCCTATCGAAGGTGACATCCCAGACCAGAAACGGACGGCCGGACACATCCAGCGCGCAGCGGGTCAGCGCTTCGTCCATGGCAAGATGGGTGTCGGCATAGCGGGTGATGCCCGCCATGTCGCCCAGGGCCTTGGAAATCGTCTGGCCCAGCGCGATGCCGGTGTCCTCGACCGTATGGTGAAAGTCGATATGGGTGTCGCCATCGGCACGCGCCTTGATATCGATCAGCGAATGTCGCGACAGTTGCTCCAGCATATGGTCGAAGAACCCGACACCGGTCTTGACGTCGTAAGCGCCTGTGCCGTCCAGGTTGATCTCGACCGAGATGCGGGTTTCCTTGGTGTCGCGCGATACACTCGCTGTGCGCATGTGCTGATGCCCCGTGCAGTGGGAGAGAAGAACCGCGGTGTTGTAGCAGCCTGAACCGCCTAAGAAAATAGCGGTTTCATAGTGAAAGGGTTCTGCGGCCGGTCTATCGTGCGGACAAGCAAATCGGCGTCAGCCTGCCTGCAGGTTCCTGAAATTCACTTTGGGGGAGATCCATCATGTACGAAAAAGCCATTTCAGAAGGCGGAATTGCCGTCGTGACCGGCGCAGCCAGCGGTGTCGGACTGGCCGCCGCCATACGTTTCGCGCAGGCAGGACTGGGCGTGATCCTGGCCGATCTTCCAGGTGCTGCTCTCGACGCGGCAACGGAAAAGGTTCGCGCTGCCGGTACGGTCGGCGTTGATATTTTCGCGGTTCCGACCGATGTCGGCGACATGGCGCAGGTGGAATCCCTTGCCGACAAGGCCTTTCAGACCGGGCCTGTCGCGGTCTTGATGAACAACGCCGGCATCAGCCTGCCGACGTCCGCCTGGGAAGACTTCGACAACTGGGTCCGGCTGATGGACATCAATTTCTACGGCGTGCTGCGCGGTGTTCATGCCTTTACGCCGCACCTGATCGAGGCCGCCCGCCCGGCAGTCATCATCAACACCGGCTCCAAACAGGGCATCACGACACCGCCGGGCAACCCCGGCTACAACACCACCAAGGCGGCGGTGAAGGTGCTCAGCGAGCAACTGGCCCACGAGCTGCGCCAGGCGGGAGCGCCCATTTCCGTGCATCTGTTCGTACCGGGCTTTACCTACACCGGCATGACCGCGAGCCATTTTCCGGAAAAACCGGCTGCGGCCTGGACCAGCGAGCAGACCGTCGATTATTTCATCGAGCGGATGTCGGCTGGCGATTTCTACATTCTGTGCCCGGACAATGATGTCGACAGCACCAGGGACAGGCGCCGGGCAGAATGGGCCATCGGCGATATCATCGAGAACCGGCCGGCGTTGTCGCGCTGGCATGACGACTACAAGGACGCCTTCGCGGAATTCGAACGGTCGGGCAAGGTGTAGTTCCGGGTAGTTGTGGCGCTGGGCGATCCTTGGTGCTATGCACTGGCACCTGCCCCAAAACCGAGGATCTGCCCATGCCGACCAGCCCGTTCGCCCCGAAAACCGCTCTGGACCGTTTGATGCTGCCCGTAGACGTGCCAACGGTTGCCGATGCCGAGAAACTGGTGAAGCAAACCGAAGGCAAGGTCGGTATCTACAAGATCGGCATGGAACTGCAATTTGCCGGCGGGCTGGAGTTTGCCCGGGATCTGGCACGCGACGGCAAGAAGATCTTTCTCGACGTGAAACTGCACGACATCGACAACACCATCGAGAAAGCCGTGCGCAATGTCGCCAAGATGGGCATGACCTTCATGACCCTGCATGGCTACCCGAAAACCATGCGCGCCGCCGTGAAGGGCCTGCGGGAAGAGGGCAATCCCGACCTGTGCCTGCTGGGCGTGACGGTGCTGACCTCCATGGACGAGCAGGATCTGGTCGACGCAGGGTATCGCGGCCCGATTGCCGATGTGGTCGAAGCCCGGGCAAAAGATGCCCGTGACGCCGGCATGGGCGGCATTGTCTGCGCGGCCACGGAAGCCTTGAAGTTGCGCACGATCCTTGGCGACGAACTTGTGATCGTCACCCCCGGCATCCGCCCTTCCGGCAGTGACGCCGGCGACCAGCGCCGGGTCATGACCCCGGCCGATGCCATTCAGGCCGGCAGCGACTACCTGGTAGTCGGCCGCCCGATCAGCCGGGCCGAAGACCCGGGTGCGGCGGCCGACGCCGTGGTGGCCGAGATAGAAGCGGCGCTGAACGTTCCGCCGCTAATCGATAACACCGGTCACCGGAAAACCGCATCCTTCGGCAACTTTTCGATATGACGCGGTAAATCCGCTCAGGGACGCGGTGTAGACCGTCCCTTCCGTCCCGACGATTTCGATCTGCCCGTTTCGTTGCATGGCCTGAAGCACACGCTGATTGTCCTCCAACGGGAAATTGGTCTGCGCGAAGGCGAATCCGTCTTCGTCGAAGTCCGCGTAGACCGTTGCCTGCGCGCTGTCACCGTCATCAAAGACAAAATTGACCTTCTGGTCGTTCTGAAGAACCGTGGCATGGCCGCGAACGGCGCGTTCCGTCAACTGGACACCGGGGAAGAAGTCCGGCGGCAATGCATCTCCGTTGGAAACGGAAAGGCCTAAGGTGGGCAGGCCGTCGCCACCGGTCCACATGGAACAGGTGATCCGCAGATCCTCGCCGGTATCGACCGCCTCGATCTGGACGTTCCAGTCTTTATAGGAAAAATATTGCTGTTCGGCCTGAGCAGTAGAAGCGGCAAGCAGGCCGAGGCCAAGGCCGGTCAAAATTCTGAATGTCATCAAGAAGTCCCCGTTAGGTAGCAGGGGGTTACTCAATACTGAAATCCTTAAGATAAGCCACTGGTGCGTCTCGATTTTTTAAGCAATTCCCGTGGTCGCTCCTTATCACCTCCCCGATGTCACTCCGGACAAGCGAAGCGCCGATCCGGGGCCTACTCGCAGGGCCGCTTGCCGAAGCGCGCAAGGTATCTTGAAGAAGATCTATCCACTCCAGTGCTCTGGAAACGAGTGAGTCCCGGGTCTCGCGATGCTCGCCCGGGGCGACACCTGTGCTTTCTGCCAGTCCTTTCCGTAGGCAATTGCCTTGCCCCTGGTGAGAAAAGGTTGGGGTGGGGGTCAATCGCCTTGCCGGCCCAAAAAACCACCGCCGAAGCGGTGGTCCAGTTTGCTACGATCACGTGATATCGGCTCACGCTGCCTGGTTGTCTCCATTGACCGCAGACCGGAGAACCATGCCGTAGAGATCGCGCGGATCGTCAGGATCGGCCAACAGGTCGAGCTTCTCGAAGTGGCCGGTTCTGGGCAGAAGATCGCGGACGTAACGCAGGGCGGCAAAGTCCTCGATGGCGAAGCCGACACTGTCGAACAGGGTGATCTGGTCCTGTGAGGTACGGCCTTCCGCCTTGCCGGCATAGACCTGCCAGAGTTCGGTGACCGGATGATCGCGGTCGAGCTGCTGGAATTCGCCTTCGATGTGGGTCTGGTCCGGGAATTCGACAAAAATATCCGACCGCAGAAGGATGTCGCGGTGCAGCTCGGTCTTGCCCGGGCAGTCGCCGCCGACCGCGTTGATGTGAACGCCGGTGCCGACCATGTTGTCGGTCAGGATCGTCGCCGATTTCTTGTCCGCGGTGACCGTGGTGATGATCTGCGCGCCTTCGATGGCATCTTCCGGCGTCTTGCAGATGGTCACGTTCACGCCGGAATTGGCAAGATTGCGGGCAAGGCGCAAACTGGCGCCGCAGTCGATGTCGTAGGCACGGATTTCGGTGATGCCGAGCATGTCCTTGAAGGCAAGGCACTGGAAGTCGGACTGCGCACCGTTGCCGATGATCGCCATCGTGGTGGAGCCCTTGGGCGCCAGGTATTTGGCTGCAAGCGCCGAATTGGCCGCCGTGCGCAGGGCTGTCAGGATGGTCATCTCGGTGAACAGCACCGGATAGCCGGTCATCAGGTTCGACAGAACACCGAAACCGGTGACGGTCTGCAGACCATCGCGGGTGTTGCCCGGGTGACCGTTGACATATTTGAAGCCGAAGGTCTTGCCGTCGCTGGTCGGCATCAGCTCGATCACCCCCTGGGGCGCATGTGCGGGGATGCGCGGCTTCTTGTCGAAGCTTTCCCAGCGCAGGAAATCCTGTTCGATGTAGTCGGCAATGCCGCGCATGAAGGTTTCGACGCCAACGGCGCGGACATTGCGCATCATGTTGTCGACACTGACGAACGGCACATAGGCCAAGTCCGACGGCAGAAGATTGATGGGTTTCACTGACATGTTCTGGTCCTCTAGAAGCTTCTTGTCGGCCGGTCGAAGACCCGGCGGCCAAACAGGCTGCCGGTCAGTTCGACCATCAGACGCACGGTTTTTCCGCGTTCGTCCAGGAAGGGGTTGAGCTCGACCAGGTCGAGCGAGGTGACGAGGCCGCTGTCATGGAGCATCTCCATCACCAGATGGGCCTCGCGGAAGGTCGCGCCGCCCGGCACCGTGGTACCGACGGCCGGTGCAATCGACGGATCGAGAAAATCGACATCCAGACTGACGTGCAGCAGGCCGTTTTCCGCCCGCACGCGCTCCAGGAAAGGTGTCAAAAGCGCACCAATGCCTTCCTCGTCGATCCGGCGCATGTCGCTGACGCCGACACCGTGGCTGACGAGCAGGCTGCGCTCCGCATCATCGATGGAGCGGACGCCCAGAATTTCGACATTCCGGGGGTTAACCGTGTGCTCCAGCGGCGCGCCGAGCAGATCGTCAAAGCCGGGAAGGCCGCACAGAAACGCAAGCGGCGTGCCGTGCAGATTGCCGCTGGCGGTGCTGTCGAACGTGTGGAAGTCGGAGTGTGCATCGAGCCAGAGCACAAAAAGCGGACGACCGAGCGCGGCGGCCGCCTTTGCCTGGCCGGACACGGTGCCGGCCGCCATGGCATGGTCGCCGCCGAGATAAATCGGAACAACCGGACCTTCGCCAAGATCCGCCGCTTTCTGGTGAAGGGCGCGGGTCCAGGCGACATAGGCCCCGTAATTGCGCAAGACCGGGTTGGGAGGTGTGAGGCTGCCGACATCCGCCGGGCTCAGATTGCCATGGTCCGAGACGGAATGGCCGAGCGCCCGCAGCGTGTCCTGCAGGCCTGCTGTCCGGTAGGCGTCCGGCCCCATGAGGCAGCCGCGCTGGCCAGCACCTTCGTCCACCGGTGCGCCCACCAGCACAATCTGTTTTTCAACGACGTTCACACCCAGCTCCGCCTCAAGATCCGACTATCAAAAGTGTGCTGAAACGCCGCGGCGGAGTAAATCCGGACACTTGATCAAAAGAGCAGTCAAATTTATCATTTTGGAAAGCTCAATTTATCGGAATGGATTGATGGACGATCTGGATCTTCGGTTGATCTCGCTTCTGCGCCACGATGGGCGAAGATCAGTGTCCGAATTGGCAGGTGATTTGAAGGTCTCGCGTGCCACCGTGCGCTCACGTATGGAAAAGCTGGTCGACACGGGAGAAATCCTCGGGTTTACCGCGGTCCTGCGGGATGACTGGCGCGACCTGCCCATTCGCGCGGTAACGCTTGTGGTGGTCGACGGCCACAACACCGAACCGGTGATCCGCTCGCTTGGTGCAATGACCGAGGTTCGTGCGATCCATTCGACAAACGGCAAGTGGGACCTGGTGCTGGAGGTCGCGACGCGTGACCTCGCTGCCTTTGACGATGCGCTCAACCGCATCCGCCTGATCGAGGGCATTACCGGCACCGAGACGAGCCTGCTTCTGACGACCCGCAAGGGGCCGGCGGTTTCCGCCAGCGAGTTCAAGGATGTTCTCGGTTAGAAGGCAGGCTCGGGCGCCCCAGCGTTTCTTAAGTCGCGCCGGTTTGGTCTGCGCTCCCTCCGTGTGGTCAGAGATCTTGCTGCGGATCGCAAATCGGGTCGATCCCCTGTTGTTCGCCGACTAAAATCGGATCAGACTTCAAGATCAGAACGAAGAAACGGCCATGACCAAAGCGCTCGACCTGACCAGCCTGACGTCCGAACCGACGCCGATCTCCATCGGCGAGGAAGCGGCCCGGAATTATGACGTCGTTCGCCGCACCTTGAAGCGGATCACCGAAGACTGGCGTGAGCAGCCAACGCTGGAGCAACTGGCCAAAGAGGCCGGCCTTCAGCCGATCCAGCTTCAACGGGTGTTTTCGCGCTGGGCCGGGCTCACCCCGAAGCAGTTCCTGCAGGCCATCACACTGGACCATGCCAAGGCCCTTTTGCGCGATTCTGCCAGCGTTCTGGACGCCACCTACGAGGTCGGCCTGTCAGGATCCGGCCGCCTGCATGATCTGTTCGTCACCCATGAAGCCATGACACCGGGCGACTATCGAAACCGCGGAGCGGGGCTTTCGATCGCCTACGGCTTCCACCCCTCGCCCTTCGGCCAGGTTCTGGTGATGGCCACCGGCAAAGGCCTGGCCGGTCTCGGCTTTGCTGACCCGGGTGAAGAAACTTCTGCCCTGGAAGACATGTGCAAGCGCTGGCCTGCAGCCACGTTCGTTCGGGATCAGGAGGCAACGGCCAATTATGCAAGGCGTGTCTTCGATCCGAAAAAGTGGCAAGAGGACCAGCCGCTCAACATCGTTATGATTGGTACCGATTTTGAAATAAGGGTCTGGCAAACCCTTCTGAAGATCCCGATGGGCAGAGCCACCACCTACTCCGATATCGCCGCCTGCCTCGGCAATCCGAAAGCCTCCCGCGCCGTCGGCACCGCCGTCGGCCGCAACCCGCTCTCCTTCGTGGTGCCCTGCCACAGGGTGCTTGCCAAGGGCGGCAAACTGGGCGGCTACCACTGGGGCCTCACCCGCAAACGCGCGATCCTCGGCTGGGAAAGCGGCTTGTCCGGGCCGGTGCTGGAGTGTGTTTGAGGGGGCTAGAGTAATCGTGCTTTTGGAAAACCAACGGTCAGATCCTTACCCGGTTTATACCGGGCAAGACCCCCACCCCTAACCCCTCCCCACAAGGGGGAGGGGAATACCACCGGACTTGCTGCGAGCATCGAACAGACCCAGCCGGGAATATTCGGAAGTTGCACAAATGAATGCCTGATTCCCTTCCCCCTTGTGGGGAAGGGTTAGGGATGGGGGTAAACGGCGTAGCCGTAAAACGCACTCAATCAGTCCAGATCCAGCCGTCTCCGGATATCGAGAACCACACCCTCCAGGTTCTCATGAACCTGCAAAGACGAATACCGAAGGATTTGAAATCCTTCTGCACTCAACCACGCGGTGCGCCGTTCATCATGCTGCTCCTGGTCTGGCAAGGCGTGAATATCGCCATCAATCTCAATGACGAGGTTGCGGGAGAAAACGACAAAGTCGGCCACATATGGCCCGATTGGTGCCTGGCGCCGAATGTGGATACCGTCGGCCTTCAGCTCTCGTAGCGCACGCCACAAGGCCTTTTCGCCTTTGGTTTGGTCGCGACGAAGCTTCCTTGCAAGCTCTCTCGTGCTCGCGTCGATGTGTGTCGGTGACAAGAATACCCCGTCCTAAAACACCGGGCCTTTCGGCATCGGATAATTGCCGGTGATTTCCCAGCCGAAGGCGGCGATGCGTTCGGCGGCCATGGGGGTGACGTCGCCGGTGATCAGGAAATCGACGCCTGTTGGCGGGAAGGGCAAGGTGCCGAGGCCTTCGTGCATGGCCGAAAAGGTCTGCGCCACTGTCTGGGTCCAGGCGACCTGATCAAACGGCATGACGATGGCGGCGACACCGTCGCGGCGCAGGGCGACCGGAATGCCGGAAACCAGCTTGATGTCGCCAAGAGGCGAAACCGTTCTGTTGTAGGTTTCCATCAGGACGACGCGGCGAACCTGGAAGTAGGCCAGATCGCGGCTATCGGCATCGGCGGCCTTTTCCGCGATCAGGTAACTGTCCTTCACGCCGGGCATTGCCTGAAGCTGATAGGCGATCGCGGCCTTCTCGGATGCCGTATAGAAGGGATTGCCCATGAGCTTGGCGTTGGTGGCTTCGGGCACACCTACCGCGCGCAGGACGGTGGAGGTGCGTTCCTCCAGCTCTGTCGGGGTGCTGTCGACGATGAGATTGCGGAAATTATCCGCCTGACGCGCGGCGTTGACGATGATGCCGCCGGGCAAAAGACTGGTGATCGCGCTCACCGTCCAGTTGCCCGCCGTTGTCACGCTGGCGGTTTCATCGAGCTTTTCCGACAGCGGCCGGTAGAAGGTATAGGGATCGACGCCCACGCTGACTGCAAGTTCCCTGCGGGCCCTGGCCTGGCCGGTGATCGACTTGGCCAGCTCCGCCGGGGAGCCGCCCTTGCCGCTGACGGCGGCCTCGACGCCCTTGGTGAGGCGGCCGAACATGCGGCCGACACCGGTAACGGTGTTCTTTGCGGTTCCCACCGGATCGGTCACCGTGCTTTCAACAAATTCGACCGGCTTCATGGCCGCCTGCTTGAGACCGTCGACGAAGCTGGCGTCGTTTTTCAGGCTGTCGAGGGCGATGAGCACCTGAATTTCATGAAGACGCAACTTGAGCATGCCGTCGCCTTCGATCTGCTCAACGCCAAGATCGGTCTGAACCTGATAGATCCGCAGGAAACCATCGCTGCGCACCGGCGCGAGCACCGCGTAACCGGGGCCAAGTTCCTTGCCCTTCAATATGGTGGCGGGATCCTGTTCCGGTGGCGTTTCATATTGTTCGGTGAGCGCGCTTGCGGGCACGCTGAGCAACAGGGCGCCCAGAAAAGCGCCTGCAAGCTGCGGACGACGGGTGATAAAACCGAACATTCATGGCCTCCTCGGGCAGAGGCCGGTGACGCGTCAGACCGGCGCCAGACCGCTGCGCGCCAGAACTTCACCAGCCAGATAAAGCGACCCGCAAATCAGAATGCGGGGCGGTTCGCCATCTTTTGCCGCACAAGCTGCCACATCTGCCAGCGCTGCGTCCAGTGATTGAAACGGCGTTGCCTCAAGTCCCGCACAGCGGGCAAGGTCGGCCAGGTCTTCCGGTGTTCTGGCGGTGGTCGTCGTGGTGATCGGCACCGTGCCGACATGACGCGCCAGCCCGTGGAAGGGCCGGAAGAAACCGATGGGATCCTTCGTCGTCAGCATGCCGGAGACGAGGTAAAGCGGCCGGGGCGCGCGTTCTTCCTGCTCGCCCATGAACTGGGCGATTGAAACACCCGCGCCGGGATTGTGGCCCCCGTCCAGCCACACTTCAGACCCTTGCGGGCAGAGGTCATGCAAGGGTCCGCCGGTGATCGGCTGCAACCTGCCAGGCCAGTTGACCGTTTTCAGGCCGCGGGCGATCGTGTCGCCGTCCGGCAGCATTCCGGCCGCTTTCAGCGCCGCGATGGCAACGGCGGCGTTGGCATACTGATGACGGCCACCCAGCACAGGCACGGGCAGGTCTATCAGTTCGTCCTCGTCCTGAAAGGCCATGCGGCCCTGGTCTTCCTGCGCGGCAAAATCCTGCCCGAACACTTCGAGCGGCGCCTTGTTGCGTGCTGCCTGGCGCGAAATGGTCGCCAAGGCACCCTCTTCCTGAGCGGCGCAGATGACGGGCACGCCTGGCTTGATGATGCCGGCCTTCTCGGCAGCGATCACGGACAGGTCGTCGCCCAGAAACTTCTCGTGGTCCATGGAAACCGGCGTGATCACCGTGGCAAGTGGCCGGTCGACGACATTGGTCGCGTCGAGACGCCCGCCAAGGCCGACTTCCAGCAGCAGTACATCGGCCGGATGTTCCGCAAACAAGAGGAACGCAGCCGCCGTGGTGATCTCGAAGAAAGTGATTTCCTCACCGCCATTGGCTTCTTCGCAGCGGTGCAGCGCCTCGTAGAGCACCGGATCGGACACGAACCTGCCATCCGTGCCAAGGCGAATGCGCTCGTTGAAGGCAACCAGATGGGGCGAGGTGTAGACGTGGCAGCGCTTGCCGGACGCTTCCAGAATGGCCCGCATGGTCGCGGTCACCGAGCCCTTGCCGTTGGTTCCGGCAACATGAATCACCGGTGGCAGGTGCCGTTCGGGGTGGCCCAGCGCTTCCAGCAGCCGGTACATGCGCCCAAGAGAGAGATCTATCTCCTTGGGATGCAGTGCCAGCAAACGGTCCAGAATTTTCGTGATTTGATCCAAGGCGCCCTCCGCAGGGTCCCTTTTTCCCGGTTGCGTTTGACTAACGCCTTTACGGGAAGGCCGCCAGCGAGACAAGCGGACAGCCTGGAAATGTCGTGTGAGGCCGCTTTCGCGACGTATTCGTGACGAAGCCGCCTAGCTGCCGGCTTCCGCTTCCTTGGCAGGCTCGGCGGCCGCCTCGGCAGGCTTGGCTTCGGCTTCCGGCACCTGTTCCTTTGGCGCTTCAAGCTTCGGCAGCTCGACTTCGCGCTTCATCAGAATGCCGCAGATGCGGGCCAGCGTTTCCTTCATCTTCTGGCGCGGCACGACCATGTCGATCATGCCGTGGTCGAGAAGATATTCGGCGGTCTGGAAATCCTCCGGCAGCTTTTCGCGCACGGTCTGCTCGATCACGCGGCGGCCGGCAAAGCCGATCTGAGCGCCGGGTTCGGCAATGTGCACATCGCCAAGCATGGCGTAGGAGGCCGAAACACCGCCCGTGGTCGGGTTTGTCAGAACAACGATGTAGGGCAGGCCAGCTTCACGCAGCATCTGCACGCCGACCGTGGTGCGCGGCATCTGCATCAGCGACAGAATGCCTTCCTGCATGCGTGCGCCGCCGGAAGCGGCAAACATGACGAAGGGCGTCTTGTCCTCGACCGCTTTCAGCATGCCGGCAAGGATCGCCTCGCCCGCGGCCATGCCGAGCGAGCCGGCGATGAAATCGAAGTTCTGCACGGCAATGGTCAGCGGCATGCCGTTGACCTGGCCCTGGGCCACGATCACAGCCTCGTCCTCGCCGGACTTGGTGCGGGCTTCCTTCAGGCGGTCGGTATAGCGCTTGCTGTCGCGGAACTTGTGCGGGTCGGCATGAACGTCGGGTGTGTCCACCTCGGTGTATTTGCCGCCGTCGAAGAGAGCTTCAACGCGTTTGCGCGCCGGAATGCGCATGTGGTGACCGGAATTCGGGATCACCCAGAGATTGGCTTCCAGATCCCGATGAAATACCATTTCACCGGTTTCCGGACACTTGATCCAAAGGTTTTCCGGAACTTCGCGCTTCTTCCAAAGATCGCGGATCTTGGGGCGTACGATAGAATTGATCCAGTTCACGTCAAACGCGTCCCGCTACTCGAGTTACCATTGGACGGACATATGGGGTCCGCCCGAAATCCTTCAATTGAAACCAGCCAAGGGGCTGGCCTGTCAGGCTGTTCTTGACCGTGCGCAACCGGAAGCCAGGTCGGACACCAGGTCCACCACGGCCTGAACGGTCTTGTCTGTCGCCTTGCCGGCCTCATCGAGGCTGTCGCGAATGGCGCTGACCAGGACCGAGCCAACCACGACGCCGTCGGCATCCTTGCCGATTTCCGCCGCCTGTTCTGCCGTCTTCACGCCGAAACCGACGGCAACGGGCAGGTCCGTATGACCCTTGATGCGCTTCACCGCGGTCGACACCCGGCCGGTGTCGGCGATGTTTGCGCCGGTGATACCGGTCACGGACACGTAATAAACGAAACCGGAGGTATTGGCCAGAACCGCGGGCAGGCGCTTGTCGTCGGTGGTTGGTGTTGCCAGACGGATAAAGTTGAGACCGGCTTCCAGGGCCGGGATGCAGAGTTCGTCATCTGCTTCAGCCGGAATGTCGACAATGATGAAACCGTCGACACCGGCGTCCTTGGCAACCTGAACGAAGACTTTCGGGTCCCGCACATAGATCGGATTGTAATAGCCCATCAGGATGATCGGCGTGTCCTGATCCTGCTTGCGGAATTCACGCACCATGTCCAGGGTCTTGTCCATGGTGTGGCCTGCGGCCAGAGCGCGCTGGTTGCCGAGCTGGATCGGAATGCCTTCGGCCATCGGGTCGGAGAAGGGCATGCCGAGTTCGATGACGTCGGCACCTGCCGCCGGAAGGGCGTTCAGAAGGGCTTGTGAGGTCTGAAGATCCGGATCGCCTGCGGTGATAAAGGTGACCAAGGCCGGTCGGCCGGCATCCGCACAAGCTTTGAAACGGCGGTCGATACGCGTATCCGTCATTCACTGCTACCCTTGTTCGCGCCAGCCGGGACCCTCCGGGGCGTTTCCGTTTCAGCGATGTACGGGGGCAGTGCGTGCAATGTCAATCTGTCAGATGCAGAATCGGGGTGTCCGGACGGCTTCCGGACATCTTCCAGACTGGGCCAGGTTACCGGCTCGGATAATCGATCAGGCCGATGGCGCGCAGGGACGCATCCGCGCGGTAAACATGCTCGCTGCCCATGGGCTTTGCACGGCCGGCGCGCGTGAACGGGTTGCCTGAACCACGAAACACGGTGGCAAGGGGTGCGGCTGATGGCGCGCTGATGTGAAGGGCCTGCAAGGTGCTCATCTCAAAAACCAAAAAAGATTGATGTCGCGACAGGGAATCGCAATCGGGCGGTAGATTATGATTTTTTTGCACTGCAGCAAGCCGTAGGCGTGCAGGTCAGACCCGCGCTGGACGCATGGCTGATCCGCCAAATGTGCACAAATTGCGCCTAGAAATATGCACTCCGTGCACTTATCCTAGAAGGAACCACTGAGCCACCAAACAAATAAGGAGCTGAAAATGGCCCATTCCCTCTTCGAAACCGCTCCCGAACCTTTCGCTGAAAAGCTCTGGCGCCGGATGAAGGATCTTCATCTGGGGTTTGCCCAGCGCAGGGACGTTGCCGAAATATCTTCCGGCCAGTCAGACCCGGCGCTGGCACAACAGGCGACCGCTCTGGACGCCCGGGGCCGGCAGCAACTGCTGGAAGCCATGCTGACGGCAAAACCCATAACGGTGCAGCCGCGCGCAGCTTTCAAGCGCAGCGCCTGACCAAACGACGCCTTAACGGCGTTTGAAGTGACGCGCGAAGGCGCGGCTGGTGATTTCGCTGCGCTCCAGGCCGAGATCGGCAAGCTGTGCGTCGCTCAGGTGGTTCATGCGTGTGATTTCGCCGGCAACCCTGCGGGAGGCGCGAAAATCGCGGACGAAGCCGGTCAGAAGATCGAAGGCCATGTCAGGTTTCCTCAAGTGGCCGGCAAAAGCGCCAGCCCTGTTTCATTCGCGGCTGATTTAGTCTTTCCCGGCGGATTCACAACGTACAAGTTTGCATTGCAGCATTTCCAAACTGGCGGGGCTGGTTAATGCGGTCTTCACCAACGATGGCCACCCCGGGCGAACGAAGTGAGACCCGTGGCCCACTGGGGCCTCCTCATTTCCAGAGTGAGCGACAATCGACGCCAAGTTGGCTAAAACTCACCTGGATGCCAGGCAGCAAGGCGAATAGGCCCCGGAACTGCGCTGACGCTTGTCCGGGGAACTCACTGGAAACACGACAAACAGCCTGGAAACTCGGACCAAACAAAAAACCGCGCACCCTGCGGCACGCGGTTTTCCAAAAGTCAGTTTGACGCTGGCCGTTACATTTCGAAGCCCAGCATCTGACCAACGGCAAAGACGTCCTTGTCGCCCCGGCCGCACAGGTTCATGACAATGATCTGGTCCTTGTCCATCTGCGGGGCCAGCTTCACCACATGGGCCAGCGCGTGGGCGGGCTCCAGAGCCGGGATGATGCCTTCAACGCGCGTCAGCATCTGGAAAGCTTCCAGAGCTTCGTCATCCATCACCGGAACATAGTCGACGCGGCCGATTTCCTTCAGCCACGAATGCTCCGGCCCGATGCCCGGATAGTCGAGACCGGCGGAAATGGAATGCCCTTCCAGGATCTGGCCGTCATCGTCCTGCAGCAGGTAGGTGCGGTTGCCGTGCAGCACACCCGGCTTGCCTGCGGTCAGCGATGCGCAGTGTTCTTCGCCCTGAAGACCACGGCCACCAGCTTCGACGCCGTAGATCTTGACGTCCTTGTCGTCGAGGAACGGATGGAACAGGCCGATGGCGTTGGAACCGCCACCGACAGCGGCCACCAGCGCATCCGGCAGACGGCCTTCGGCTTCCATCATCTGTTCACGCAGTTCCTTGCCGATCACCGACTGGAAGTCGCGCACCATTTCCGGATAGGGATGCGGACCCGCGGCGGTGCCGATCAGGTAGTAGGTGTCCTCGACATTGGTCACCCAGTCGCGCAGCGCCTCGTTCATGGCGTCCTTCAGCGTGCCCGCACCAGCGGTCACCGGCACGATTTCCGCGCCCAGAAGCTTCATGCGGAACACGTTCGGCTTCTGCCGTTCCACGTCGGTCTTGCCCATGTAGACAACGCAGGGCAGGCCGAAGCGGGCGCACACGGTCGCGGTTGCAACACCGTGCTGTCCGGCGCCGGTTTCGGCGATGATACGGGTCTTGCCCATGCGCTTGGCGAGCAGGATCTGACCGATGCAATTGTTGATCTTGTGCGATCCGGTGTGGTTCAGCTCGTCGCGCTTGAAATAGACCTTTGCACCACCGAGTTCCTTCGTCAGGCGCTCGGCAAAATAGAGCGGTGACGGCCGGCCGGTGTAGTGCTTGTTCAGCGACTCTATCTCGGCCTTGAAGGCCGGATCGTTCTTGGCGTCCTTGTAGTGCTGCTCCAGGTCCAGGATCAGCGGCATCAGCGTTTCGGCAACATAGCGGCCGCCGAAAATACCGAAATGCCCGCGATCGTCCGGACCGGTCCGGATGCTGTTTGCCATGTCGTTCACGCGTTTACTCCTTCACCCGGGGTTCAGCCCGGAACCTTGACGCTCTTGGCCGCTGCCAAGAATGCGCGAATGAGATCACTGTCCTTGACGCCCTTTTCCCGCTCGACGCCGGAGGAAACATCCACCTCGCTGACGCCGCTCAAACGGATCGCTTCAGTGACGTTGTCCGGGTCAAGCCCTCCGGAAAGCATGAAGGGCTTCTTCAGGTCAAGGCCTTTCAGGATCGTCCAGTCGTAGGACACGCCGTTGCCACCCGGCAGGTCTGAGCCCGCCGGCGGCTTGGCATCGAACAACAGGCGGTCAGCGACAACAGCATAATAATGCGCCTGTTCCAGATCCGTCCGGTCGGATATCGAAAGCGCCTTCATGACCTTGGTGCCCTGCATTACCTTGGCGGCCGCCAGGGCTTCCGGCTTTTCCTCGCCATGAAACTGGAACGTGTCGGGCTTCACCAGCTCGTTGATGCGCGACAGGCCGTCAAGATCCATATTGACGGTTACCGCCACGATCTCGGCCCGGCCGCGTGCCATATCGGCCAGACGGCAGGCCTGGCTCAGCGACACATGACGCGGGCTCTTCGGGAAGAACATCAACCCGACCATATCCGCACCGGCATCCAGCGCCGCCGCCATGGTGTCCTCGGTCGAAAGACCGCAGATTTTGACTTTAATATCCGACATGGTTTCGAGGTATCGCCGTTGGGGCAGGGTTTGTCAAAAAAGATTGCGTGTTCCGAGGCGAAAAGGCGCAAGCTTTCTTTATCGCCATCCCCGGGGAACGAGTTGCAAGTTGGGGACGATGAGGTACCGAATTTTGGTTATTCATGCTCGTTGCGGCAACACTTTGGGCTCCCCGATCCCGGATCTCCGCTGCGCTACGTCCGGGATGACGACGATAGGTGTCCGGACAATGATTACCGATTGAGCTCGAGATAGAGATCCTGCCAGTCCGGGTTCATCTTCTCGATCAGCTCGAATTTCCATTGCCGGCGCCAACGCTTGATCTGTTTTTCGCGGGCAATCGCAGCGCCGGTCTCTTCATGCTGTTCGTACCAGACCAGGGATTTCGTTCCGTACCGGTTGGAAAAGCCCTCAATCAGACCTTCGCGGTGCTCGTAAATCCGGCGGGCCAAGTCCGTCGTCACGCCGGTGTAAAGGGTTTCGAATGGGCGCGAGGCAAGAATGTAGACCCAGGCGGTCAAGCGATGGTCACTCTGGATTTCGAGAGGTTTGGGGTGGTGCCCCGATCCCGGATCTCCGCTGCGCTGCGTCCGGGATGACAACGATAGGTCTGGTAAAACCTTTCAGTCGTCACCCCGGGCAAGCAAAGCGCGACCCGGGATCGGGGAGCC
Organism: Roseibium aggregatum IAM 12614; assembly: GCF_000168975.1. Classification (GTDB taxonomy): domain Bacteria; phylum Pseudomonadota; class Alphaproteobacteria; order Rhizobiales; family Stappiaceae; genus Roseibium; species Roseibium aggregatum. The sequence continues at coordinate 10,363 of NZ_AAUW01000032.1, read as the reverse complement.
CCTAATCCAGCCGAATAATCAACCATCTCACGTCACATTGAACGCCGCGATGGCGGCCATGTTGACGATGTCGCTGTCCTTGGCGCCGAGCGGCACGATCTGGATCGACTTGTCGAAGCCGACGAGCAGCGGGCCGATGACCGTGGCGCCGCCGAGCTCCTGCAGCATCTTGGTAGAGATGGACGCGGAGTGGAAAGCCGGCATGACCAGAACGTTGGCGGGACCCGACAGGCGGCAGAACGGGTAGGCGGCCATGCGGTCCATGTTGAGCGCGATGTCGGCAGCCATTTCGCCGTCGTACTCGAAATCGACCCGGCGGCGTTCGAGGATCTTGACAGCCTCTATGACCTTTTCGGAGCGTTCGCCCTTCGGGTGGCCGAAGGTGGAATAGGCCAGCATGGCAACGCGCGGCTCGTAGCCGAACTTGCGCGCGACATGCGCCGCTTCCTCGGCGATATCCGCCAGTTCTTCCGATGTCGGCATGTCGATTACCGCCGTATCGGCGATCAGAACGGTGCGGCCACGGGCCAGTGCCAGCGATACGCCGATAACCCGATGCCCGGGCTTCGGATCGATGGTGGCCTTCACCGTATCGAGGGCGACGGAATAGTTCCGGGTCAGGCCGGTGACCATGGCATCGGCATCGCCGCGCGCGACCATGATCGCGCCCCAGTAGTTGCGGTCGTTGTTTACCATACGCTGGCAGTCGCGCAGCAAATAACCCCGGCGCTGCAGACGGCCATAGAGATACTGCGCGTAATCGCTGTTGCGATTGGACAGCCGAGCGTTCTGGATGGAAAGGCCCGGCCGGTCGATATCGATGCCGGCCCGCTCGGCCATGGATTTGATCTCGTCCTCGCGGCCGATCAGGATGGCTTCTCCGAGGCCCTGGGACACGAAGCTCGTCGCTGCACGGATGACCGGTTCTTCCTCGCCCTCGGCGAAGACAACCCGCTTGGGCTGCTGACGCACCTTGGAGAAGATCCGCTGCAAGGTGCCGGCAACAGGGTCGCGCCGGGCGGAGAGTTGGTGCTTGTAGGTCTCCATATCGACGATCGGCTTGCGGGCGACGCCGGAATCCATAGCCGCCTGGGCAACCGCTGGCGGGATCGTGTGGATCAGTCGCGGATCGAACGGCACCGGAATGATGTATTCCGGGCCGAATTTCGGCCGGTTGCCGCGATAGGCGGCGGCGACTTCGTCCGGCACTTCCTCCCGCGCCAGTTCCGCCAGTGCATGCGCGCAGGCAACCTTCATGGCATCGTTGATGGTGGTGGCCTGAACGTCGAGTGCGCCGCGGAAAATATAGGGAAAGCCGAGCACGTTGTTGACCTGGTTCGGGTAGTCCGAACGCCCGGTCGCGACAATCGCATCGTCGCGCACTTCCGCTGCCTCTTCCGGCGTGATCTCCGGATCCGGGTTGGCCATGGCGAAGATGATCGGGTTGGGAGCCATCACCCGCAGCATGTCGGGCGTCAGCGCCCCCTTTGCCGACACGCCGAAGAAGACATCGGCGCCCTTGAGGGCATCATAAAGCGTGCGGGCCTTGGTTTCGACCGCATGGGCGGACTTCCACTGGTTCATGCCCTCTTCGCGACCCTTGTAGATGACACCCTTGGTGTCGCACAGGGTGACGTTCTCGTGCGGAATTCCCATTGCCTTGATGAGTTCGATACATGCAATGCCTGCCGCGCCCGCGCCGTTGCAGACAACCTTCGTATCCTTCATGTCGCGCCCGGTCAGGTGCAGGGCATTGATAAGGCCCGCTGCGGCGATGATTGCCGTGCCGTGCTGGTCGTCGTGAAAGACGGGGATATTCATCAGTTCGCGCAGGCGCTGCTCGATGATGAAACAGTCCGGCGCCTTGATGTCCTCCAGGTTGATCCCGCCGAACGAAGGGCCGAGATAGCGGACGGCATTGATGAATTCATCGACTTCTTCGGTATCGATTTCAAGATCGATGGAATCGACATCGGCGAAGCGCTTGAACAGAACCGCCTTGCCTTCCATCACCGGCTTGGAGGCAAGCGCGCCCAGGTTACCAAGACCCAGGATGGCGGTGCCGTTGGAAATCACCGCAACCATGTTGCCCTTGGTGGTGTAGTCGTAGGCGCGGCTCGGGTCTTCCGCGATCGACCGCACCGGCACCGCCACACCGGGCGAATAGGCCAGCGACAGGTCGCGCTGGGTCGCCATCGGTTTGGTCGGCGCAATTTCCAGCTTGCCGGGGCGGCCTTCCTGGTGGAATTGCAGCGCTTCCTGGTCGGTGAAGCTGACATTGGTCTTGGTCGATTTCTTGTCGGCGGACATGGTTTGGACGTTTCCTCTTGCGCGCTCTCTTTACGGGGCGGGAGCATGACCTTATCCCCTGGAAAATGAAGCCTCAAGCCAAGATGGAATAGGCCCTTGGTGGAATGGTCCGCACAGTTTGCTAGGTATCAGGCATGAGTGGACAGAGCGCGCAAGAAATCACCCGGGCGGACAGCAAGGTCACGCCAATGATGGCCCAGTTCCTGGAGATCAAGGCTGCCAATCCAGACAGCCTTCTGTTCTACCGGATGGGCGATTTCTACGAACTGTTTTTCGAGGACGCGGAAGTTGCCTCCGCCGCGCTCGGCATCACGCTGACCAAGCGCGGCAAGCACCAGGGTGCCGACATTCCGATGTGCGGCGTGCCGGTTCATGCGGCGGACGACTATCTCAACAAGCTGATTGCCAAGGGGCACCGGGTGTCCGTCTGCGAACAGACGGAAGATCCGGCTGAAGCCAAGAAACGCGGCTCCAAATCCGTCGTCCGGCGCGATGTCGTGCGTCTCGTCACCCCGGGAACGCTGACGGAAGAACGCCTGCTGGATGCCGGTTCCAACAACTACCTGATGGCGCTGACCAGGTTGAAGGGCGGCTCGCTGGACGGCAGCGCGGTCTATGGTCTTGCCTGGATCGATATGTCCACAGGGTCCTTTCAGGTGTCGGAAACCGATCATCAGCGCCTTGCCGCCGACCTTGCCCAGGTTTCCCCGCGCGAACTGATCCTGTCGGACAATCTGCTGCAGGAAAGCGAGTTGCGTCTGACAGCCGAACAGGCTGGCGGTGCGCTGTCGCCGGTGCCGCGTGCCTTTTTCGACAGTTCCACCGCCACGGACCGGCTTGCGCATTACTTCGGCGTGAAGACCCTCGACGGTTTCGGCACCTTCAGCCGGGCGGAGCTTTCAGCGGCCGCCGGCATTCTTGCCTATGTGGAAAAGACCCAGCTTGGCGAACGCCCGCCGCTGGATCCCCCCGTGCGCGAGGCCGGGGCCGGGCGCATGCTGATCGATCCGGCAACCCGGGCCAATCTGGAGCTGTCCCGCACGCTTTCGGGCGAAAAACAGGGCTCGCTGCTGGCCACGATAGACCGGACCGTGACTGGCGGCGGCTCGCGTCTGCTCGCCAGCCGCCTGGCCGGACCGCTGGTCAATGTCGATGCCATCCAGCACCGGCTCGATGGCGTTGCCTTCTTCCTTGAAAACGAAATCATGCGCGAAGGCCTGCGCCAGACGCTGAAAGGCGCCCCGGACATGGCCCGAGCCCTGTCGCGGATCGCGCTCAACCGCGGCGGACCGCGCGATATCCTGTCGGTTGCCCAGGGACTTGAAGCCGCACGGGCGGTGCTCGACCAGACCAGCGCGACGGCGGGAACGATCCCGGCGGAAATCGCTGCCGCGCGCACCAGTCTGGAACAGGCCCCACACGACCTCGGCAGCGAATTGACGACAGCGCTGAAGGACGAACCGCCGCTTCTGAAACGCGACGGCGGCTTTATCGCCACAGGCTACAACGCCGATCTGGACGAATTGCGCTCGCTGCGTGATGAAAGCCGGAAGGTGATCGCGAAGCTTCAAGCCGAGTACTCGGAAGAACTCGGCCTGCGTTCCCTGAAGATCAAGCACAACAATGTGCTCGGCTGGTTCATCGAAGCACCGTCCGCGCAGACGGAAAAGCTAACCGCCGATCCCGGGCGGTTCATCCACCGCCAGACCATGGCTGGCGCCATGCGCTTTACCACGACGGAGCTGGCGGATCTGGAATCGAAGATCGCCAGTGCCGGCGAACGCTCGCTTGCCATCGAGCTGGAAATCTTCGAACGGCTTGCCAAGGCGATCATCGATGCGGGTGAAGCGATCAAGGCGGCGGCCCACGGGCTCAGCATTCTGGATGTTTCGGCAGCGCTCGCCAAACTCGCCCAGGAAGAGAACTATGTCCGGCCCGTGGTTGACGACAGCCGCGCCTTCGACATCAAGGGCGGGCGTCATCCCGTGGTCGAAAAGGCACTCAGGAAGTCCGGCGGTGACAGCTTCGTTGCCAATGATGCCAATCTCGGTCCGGAAGCGGGCGAGGATATCGGCCACATCTGGCTGATCACCGGTCCGAACATGGCCGGTAAGTCGACCTTCCTGCGCCAGAACGCGCTGATTGCCGTGATGGCCCAGATGGGTGGATATGTTCCGGCCACCGCTGCCCATATCGGTGTGGTCGACAGACTGTTCTCCCGCGTCGGCGCGGCAGACGATCTTGCGCGCGGTCGGTCCACCTTCATGGTGGAAATGGTCGAAACCGCCGCGATCCTCAATCAGGCCGGTGATCGCTCTCTGGTGATCCTGGACGAGATCGGCCGCGGAACGGCGACGTTCGACGGGCTGTCGATTGCCTGGGCAACCATCGAACATCTTCACGAGGTCAACAGGTCCCGCGCCCTGTTTGCGACCCACTATCACGAACTGACCGCCCTTTCGGGCAAGCTGGAGCGGCTTTCCAATGCCACCGTCTCGGTGAAGGAATGGAAGGGCGACGTCATCTTCCTGCACGAGATCGTGCCCGGCGCCGCCGACCGGTCCTACGGCATTCAGGTGGCCAAGCTGGCCGGTCTGCCTGTCTCGGTCGTCGAACGCTCCAAACAGGTGCTCAGCCAACTGGAAGAGCAGGACCGCCGCTCACCGGCCGAAAGCCTGATCGATGAGCTGCCGCTGTTCGCCAGCCTGACGGCACCGGCGCCCAGCGCGCATGCCGGATTTTCGGAACCCGATCCCGTTGCAGTGGCGCTGGAGGGGATCAATCCGGATGACATGACCCCGCGCGAGGCGCTGGAGGCGCTTTACCGGCTGAAGACACTGCGGGTGACGCCGGACGACTAGCCGCCGGAGGCCTGTCTGGTTGAGGCTGTGAAGCGCGGATTCTCGCCATAAATCTGTGAGTTAGGCCTTCCTTCGGACATGTGCCCAGCGCTGCCTTGAAGGCCTGGCCAGTTGTTCCAGCACGTGCCTCTTTGCAAAAAAACCGGTGACGTATCGGCACAACCCAGTTAGGTTGTATTTCCTGCCCGTTTCACTTCTTCGGCGATTGCCATGATGTCCCTCCTGCAACTGCCTCGACAGGCATTGCTGATCCTGCTGCTTCAGTTCACCAACAGCCTCGGCGTTTCGGCGCTGGTGCCGCTGATGAGCTTTTTCATTGTCGAAGGGCTTGGTGCCGAGCCCTGGCAGGTGGGACTTTATTCCGGCCTGGTGATGCCGCTGACGCTTGCCGTCAACCGGTGGGCAGGCGAGCGACTGGACAACCGCTTCCGGGTCAAGAGCCTGCTGGTCATCTCCGTTGTTGCCTATATCACGCTTGCCGCACTGCTGACCCAGGTCAGCAGTCTGGTGATGCTGATCATCCTGGTAGCGCCCCTGATGAGCCTTTCCAACATGGGCTCGGGCATTGTCTTCACCTTTGGCCGTCTCTATGCCGAACAGCAGGGCATGGATGTTGCCAGGGTCAATTCCTGGTTGCGCATGATGGTCTCGCTGGCCTGGATGATCGGGCCGGCGGTGTCTTTTTCAGTGGTTGCGGCCTTCGGCTTTGCCACAGCGTTCCTGGGCGCTTTCGCCATAGGCATCGTCTACCTGATGCTCTGGTACATTGTTGTTCCGGCCGACTTCAGGTCGGCGCGAGAACGTTCAAAGACAAGCGGAAAGGCTCCGATCAACTGGGGTCTCCAGATTGCAGGGATGACGTGTCTCGGCTTTGTCATCACCAATTCGCTGTTCGTCTCGGCGATGCCGCTGTTCTTCGTTCAGGAAACGCACCTGCCCGGCGCAACGCCAGGTCTGGCGCTTTCGGTCAAATGCCTTTTGGAGGTGTTTGTCATCTTCGGCTCGGTTCGCCTTGCCGAACGCATCGGCACCCGGCAAGTGCTGATGCTGGCTGCCTGTCTTGCGGCGGTCAGCATGGTGCTGTTTGCCCAGGTGACGGCGCTCTGGCAGGTGCTGGCCATTGCCGTTCTGGAAGGGACCTACTACGGCCTGTTTGCCGGTGTCGCGATCAGCTTCGTGCAGAGCTTTGCGCCGGATCGGCCGGGCCGGGCAACGGCGGTTTACATGAACAGCCTGTTCCTGGGCGGCATGATCGGCAGCATTTCGATGGGCTTCATTGCCAGCGCGGCAAGCTTTCAGACCGTGCTGTACACGGCTGCGCTTTCGGCAACCGCGGCCCTGGCCGTCCTGATTTCAACCTTCAAAGTTCAACCCAAACCGATTGAGGAAGGAGCCTAGACACCGCCTGCCTTGGCGACGGACAGGGCATTTGCCATTGCACCGGCAAAACTCGTTCTGTCATCGGGATTCAGGAAATTGCCGAGATCGACCTTTTCGCCCCGGCTTTGGAGGGTCACCTTGACGACCCCTTCATCCTCGATCCGGTCCACAGTGAGGCGGACCCAGAACGGATTGAACCGATACTCCTGGTATTTCTTGCCCGGCCCAACCTTTCGAATCGCGATCTCGTGCCGGGAGACGACCACTTCCTCGAACGTTCGCGCCGAGTGGTAGTTCATCTGGAAGGCAAACCAGAGCAGGGCGATATCCAGGCCAAAGAACCCGAAGACCGGCCAGGCGCCGATCCGTAGGAACAGAATACCGGAGACAAAACTGACCGCGCCGAAGAAACACATGAGGATCAGGAACCCGTTTGGCCCCAGAGACCGGTGGGGGGTCAGGACGGCAGAGAAGAACGGCCGGTCCTGTTCCGGCAATTCGCCTTCCCGTTCGGGTTTCGGATTGTTCTCGCTCATGAGGAATGATTATAGAGAGAAGATGACGCAAGCAAAGAGCCCTTCCAAGACGGCGGCACAAGGGCGGCCCGCACCCTCCAGAAAGACCCGGAAAAAGGCACCCTCCGTGGACAATCCCGGCAAGGTGCTGAAACGGCCCCGCTATACCAAGGCGGAAACCTTTGCGATCTTCCAGCGGTTTCACGCCGACAATCCGGAGCCGAAGGGCGAACTGGACTATGTCAACGCGTTCACACTTCTGGTTGCGGTGGTGCTGTCGGCCCAGGCAACCGACGTCGGTGTGAACCGGGCGACAAAGCATCTGTTCCAGATTGCCGACACGCCGGAGAAAATGCTGGCACTTGGCGAAGACCTGGTGCGGGAGGAAATCAAGACGATCGGCCTTTACAAGAACAAGGCCAAGAACGTCATTCTGCTTTCCGAAAAGCTGATCCGCGACCATGGCGGCGAGGTGCCCGAAGACCGCGAGGCCCTGGAAGCACTGCCCGGCGTTGGCCGGAAGACCGCGAATGTGGTTCTGAATATTTTCTTCGGTCATCCGACGATTGCCGTCGACACACATCTGTTCCGCCTTGGCAACCGTATTGGCATTGCCCCCGGCAAGACCCCTCTCGACGTGGAGAAAGCCATGGAGAAGGTCGTGCCGGTAGAATTCGCGCTGCATGCACACCACTGGCTCATTTTGCACGGCCGGTACATCTGCAAGGCGCGAAAACCCGAGTGCCGGCGCTGCGTGATCTACGATCTGTGCCGGAGCCCCGAAAAAGAACATTTTGATGCGGTGCCGGATATTGCCCTGCGCACCAAAGCCCTGATTGAAAAGGAAATAATTGCGTGAGTTTTCCGCTTGGACCATTTCCGGTAAGCGAGAGGCTTCGCTTCCGCCTGCCATCCAGCAATGATGCCGCTTTTTACCACCAGCTCATGAACGAGCCGGACTATATCCGTTTTATCGCCGACCACGATATCCAGACCGAGGAAGACGCGGCCAATTACATCAAGACCAAGACGCTGGCGCGCTTTGCCGCCCATGGTGTCGGGCTTTGGATTTTGGATCTGAAGCCTTCCCTCATCCCGGTGGGGGTGTGCGGACTGGTGGTGCGCAAGGAACTGAAATACCCCGACCTTGGATTTGCGTTCCTGGAAGAATACCGTGGCAAGGGGTTCGGCCACGAGGCCGGGCAGAGCGTTCTGGATTTCGTCACCAAGGAGCTGAAGCTGCGCACCCTGTGTGCGATCACTCATCCGGAAAACGTCCGCTCAGCCAACCTGCTCAAGAAGCTGGGCTTCGTACCGGTTGGCCAGCGGCTTCTGGAGGAGATCGGGACGACCTCCGACTATTACGAATGGAAATTGCGCTATGTGGAGAGCGGTCTGGCCTGAGGGCCAGTGCCGCCACTTGCGATCAGCGTTTCTCGCGCACCCGCACGACGACATCGACACGGACGATCTCCATGCCTTCGGGGGCTTTCGGCAAAGTGCCGATGCCCACGCCTTCACCCGGAATGTCGATCACCCGGTTCTCGCCTTCGATGAAGAAGTGATGGTGGTCGGACACGTTGGTGTCGAAATAGGTCTTGTTGCCGTCGATCGCGACTTCGCGCAGCAAACCGGCTTCGGTGAACTGGTGCAGCGTGTTGTAAACCGTTGCGAGAGATACGGGCACATCTGCGTCGACCGCCTCTTCATGAAGCAGTTCGGCAGAGATGTGGCGATCGCCCCGCGAATACAGAAGTTCCGCGAGCGAGACACGTTGCCGCGTCGGCCGGAGCCCCGCGGACCGCAGCATATCGGTCACATTCTTCTTGTCGCCGGTTTCATGCACCACAAGTGTTGTCATTCCGATCCGATCCAGGTCCAGGGTCGCTTCTTCAAACGGCGCTCTTGTCAGGTGCGCGAGCCTCGCGCCGGGCCGTTTTCACTAACATCGGCCTATATCTGCCATTTCTTGTACCCAAGATGCAAGTTTTAAACGTCGCGAGCATCCGTGGAGCAACCAGAGAGACAACCGACGGGATAGCCATTGGGTCGTTCCAGGTGCAACCGGCGTGCATTTCACGACCGACCGGACACACATTCCAAACGGGAGCGGACCGGCAACCCGGCACCGGATGTGCAGAATGGGACGAATACGCACAATACTTGGCGAAACGCCCGTAAAAACCGGGCAACTTCCCGCATGTGACATCTTTCGGTCATTGTTCCCCTGTGTTAGGAAGGCGCCTCAAACGAACCGAAAACAAACCGAACCTGCCTTGGGTTTACCCAGGCAAGAGACAAAACACGGATTCCGAATGACCGATCGCCGCTCCAGCTACGATTACGAAGCACTTCTCGCCTGCGGCCGCGGCGAGCTGTTTGGCCCGGGCAATGCCCAACTGCCTCTTCCCCCGATGCTGATGTTTGACCGGATCACGGAACTTTCCGAAACCGGCGGCGAATTCGACAAGGGGTTCGCCCGCGCCGAATTCGACATCAAGCCGGACCTTTGGTTCTTCCCGTGTCACTTCCAGGGAAACCCGGTCATGCCGGGCTGCCTTGGTCTCGACGCCTTGTGGCAGCTTACCGGTTTCTTCCTCGGCTGGCTGGGCCTTGAAGGCAAGGGCATGGCCCTGTCGACCGGCGAAGTGAAATTCAAAGGCATGGTTACCCCGGACGTGAAGCTGGTCGAATATGGTGTCGACTTCAAGCGGATCATGAAGGGCCGCCTGGTGCTCGGCATCGCGGACGGCTGGCTGAAAGCAGACGGCGAACAGATCTACAAGGCGACCGATTTGCGCGTCGGCCTGGCAAAGACCTGACACCCGTTCGCAGGATCAATTCATGGCACCGGCGCTTCTTTTTCATTGGGAGCGCCGGTTTGCATATTATGTATGTGCGTGCAGGCTCTCGACACACCCCCTGAGAGCTGCTGTGCAGTCAAGATAATAGGAGACCGCAATGAGACGCGTTGTCGTCACCGGCATGGGTATCGTGTCGTCCATCGGAGCAAACACCGAAGAAGTGCTGTCCAGCCTTCGAGAAGGCAAGTCCGGCATCAGCTTCGCTCCGGATTACGCGGAACACGGCTTCAGAAGCCAGGTACACGGCATGCCGAATGTCGATATTGCTTCGCTCATCGACAAGCGCCAGCTGCGCTTCATGGGCGACGGTGCCGCCTATAACTACATTGCCATGCAGCAGGCCATTGCCGACAGCGGTCTGGAAGAAACCGATGTCTCCAACCCGCGCACCGGCCTGATCATGGGTTCCGGTGGTCCGTCCACCAAGAACCTG
>NZ_AAUW01000033.1 GCF_000168975.1 Roseibium aggregatum IAM 12614 | reverse complement strand
AGGAGAAAATCGTGAAACAGTTGAAGTGTCTTTCCATATTGGCAGGCGTCGCCGCTTCCACGCTGACAGGTTTCATCGCCAGTGCATCCGCGGACGAGCTGGTTATGTCGTCCTGGCTGCCACCGAAGCATCCGCTCGTCACCGAAGTGATGGAGCCCTGGGCTGCGGAAGTTGCCAAGGTTACCGACGGCCGCGTGACCGTGCGCATCCTGCCCAAGCCGGTTGGCTCGCCACCCGAGCATTTCGACCTTGCCGCGGAAGGCATCGTCGACATCACTTACGGGCTGCATTCCTTTACCCGCGATGACCGCTTCCTGCGCTCGCGCATCGGCCAGTTCTCCTTCATTGCCGACACCGCCGTCGAAGGCTCCAAAGCCTATTGGGACGTCTATGGCGGCGCGCTGGACGCACAAAGCGAGCACAAGGGCACGAAGCTGCTCGGCCTCTGGGTGCATGGCCCAGGCATGTTTCACAACAATCAGCGCAAGATCCTCCCCCAAGCCCATTCACGCCCCGCCCTTTGTCGGCGCCAGTTCCGCCAGCACCTCTTCAAGGGTACCCAGCCGATCCGCTAAACCCGCGCTGATTGCTTCGTTACCGATGAAGACATCAGCCTCGGTCTTCCTGGCCTTATCCGCGCTCAATCGCCAAGATGATCGCCCGGCTTCAACTGTGTTGAGGAAGTCCGCATAGAAGGCCATCACGTCCTTCTGCATGTCCTCGCGTACGTTGTCGCTTAAGGGCTCGAAAGAGTTGCCATCCACTTTCTTCGCACCTGCGTGGATAAGGGTCGGCTTGATGCCCTTGGCCTCCAACTCGTTGGATCGGTCGAGGTGAAGCATTACCACTCCGATTGATCCGACAAGGGAAGTTGGGGACACGACGATTTCATCTGCTGCGCTGGCGATGCCGTAGCCGGCTGAAGCTGCCACATCGTTCACAACCGCGATGACGGTCTTCGTGGAACGAAGCTTGCGGATCTTCGCGGCAAGCGTTGACATTCCTGTTGCCTCGCCGCCGTAGCTGTTCATGTCGATGATCACATTGCGGATATCATTGTCAGCCGCGATGTCATCAACCTGGGCAGCTATACCCTCGTAGGAGGTCAGACCGGAGTTCGTTCCGATCCAAGCACCGCGGTTAACGAGGGAACCATCAACCGTGATCAGGGCGGTATTGCCGGAAACGCGAGTGAACCGCGTTCTCTGCCCACTCGGCCTTTTGTATGTCCCGACAAAACGGGAGTTGTCAGGCGGGGACTGATTGTCCCCGCCTCCCAGGTTGATCCGGCCTTCCAGAACCGCAAAGATCGTTTCCGCCTTTGCGGGATGGATCAGGAGCGGCCGATTTAAAACCCTGTCCGCGAGGAGTGGGAGGAAGTTTTCCGACACACCTATCTCCCTGCATTGATCTTCGCTGTCGCCTTAGCCCAGCCGTCCGCAGAATTTTCAGCATTCGGTTCCGGCACTGCTTCGTGACCATGCCGGGTATCGCTGCTCAGTTCAGTCGGATATCCTTTTCGGGCATTGATGGAAGCGACGGCCTTGGTCCAACCGGCGCCCACATCGGTCTCAGTAGATTGCTCTACGGGTGCTTCATGTCCTGTCTCGCGGGCTGCGAGACGAAGCCGGACAGCTTCGAGTTCATCTTCCCTCTCGCTCGCCCTGGAGAAATGAACGTCCGCGGAGACAGCCGCGAAAATTTGGGCCTCAAATCCGTCTGCACCGGCCTTCTCTGCATCCGCAAGAGCAGCGTCGTGAACGGACTTCCACTGCGGGTTCTTCAACTTCTCAAAATATTCCTGTTTCAACTTTTGATCCTTTCATCACTTGAAGGTTCACAGCCCTGTGCCGTCTGAGGCACCGGAACTGACGAAGCGGAGCCAGACTTTTTTGTCTGGCTCCCCGTCTCCCCATTGAGACGGTCTTTTCTGTTTCGAGAAGGCTTCCGCCGCGAGGAGAGCGAAACCACGGTGCAAGATTGTTCGGTTGAACGGTTTGCGACGTTGGACTTCGCAATTTCTCCGGCCTCAATCTGGTAAATGCGGTGCTGTACCTCAGTGCGGAACTGAACGATCTCTCTACGGATCTCATCGGGCGATAAACCCAGGCCCTCAAGCTTCCCCGCCATCAGTTGGACCACCTCTGACCAAATCTTTTCACCTGTCTCGAATTTGGTTCCGCAAAGCTGATCGGCTGTAAACCGAGTGAGCCTTGCGTACCGACGCAACGGAAAAGCAATCAAATCAGCATCAAACATTTCAAACTGCATCACGGCCTCCTGCGGACCTCCGAACAGGGCTTCCAATTTCTGAAATCCCGTTTCCGGTTTCCGTTCCCCCCTCTTTAAAGAGGGGGGTGGAAACGGAAACGGAAACAACGGGAGGAATGTTTCCAGTTTCGTTTCCGATGTTTCCGGAAACAGGAATGGAAACATTTTTTCCGCGAACGGTGATTTTCTTCTGTGACCTCAACAACTTGGAGTGCTTCGAGAACGTTGAACTCTTGGTTCGCTCGGTCTTGTGCGGCCACGCTTCAAAGCAGGCTGTTTTCCAGTCGGAAACACTGACGGAAATGTTTCCGGAAACATGACCGGAAACATCGGAGACAAGCTCCTCTAAAACCCTCAACATCAGGTCGCGGTCAGTCTCCTGACTTTCCATTGCGTTGGGCTCAACCGGAGTGTTGTCACTGGTAAGCTCGCGGAGGTTTTTGACGATCTGAATGTTTGCGATCTCGCCTCCAAGTTTCACGTCTAAGCCGGCAATGTCGAAAGCGAACATTGCTCCGCTTTCGCCGTTCCGCTGCTTTGCCACTTTTACGACCGGCCCTCTGGCCGACCGTGACACCTGCAAAACCGCGTCGGCACGGTCCTCAAAAACTTGGCTTCCGCGAAGCTGAGGTCCTGTTTTTCCAGTGTGGTGGATGACCAGGACCGCGGCCCCGTGCTGCGCTGCGAGATCGTGCATGGAGTTCATGAACGCGGAAACATCCCGCGCATCGTCTTGCGAACCATCCCCGAAAACGGTAGCGACCGTATCCACGATGATCAGTGCTAGGTCTTCAAGATCCTCGGAATGGTGTTCCGTGATGGAATGAAGCTCTTTCAGACCTCGGTCGCTTGTCAGGCTGGCGTCCAGCCTGCCTGCGATCACGATTGGCAACCCGTGCCCACCGCGCATAGCAGCGGCGACATGCAGCCGAGCTCGGACGCCAATGCAATCCTCAGCAGCGACATACATAACGCCGCCCGCTGTCGTATCACGACCGGCCCAATCGTCCCCTGCCGCGACCGCCATTGCGGTCGCGACGGTGAGACCGGTTTTTCCGACGCCTGAAGGTCCGAATAGAACTGTCACACCTTCACTAGGGAGAACCCCTGAGATCGTGAAGCGCGGAAGAGCCAATCCCTCCTCAAAGAGACGCGGGAGGTCGCGGAGAGCCATTGTTTCTGCCATTATGGTCTCGCTCCCATGTCAGCATTTGAAGCCCTCAACAGCCGGTCAACCTGATCCGAAAGCATCTGCATCATAAGCTGTGCCGTCGTAACGGGATCTGTCGCCCCGTTGATCACAATGGCGCCTTCGGTCACCTCAAGGACAACCTGTTGCGGTGTCCCGGAAAGACTTCCGGCCGCAGAGGCAAAGCGCGCAAACCCGCTTTCGATTGACTGCTGAATTTGCGAAAGAGGCGTGATGTCTCCGCTCTTGCGAGGGGAAAACACCTCAGGCTCGCCGCCGTCGCCAACCAGATAATTACCGCCGGACCAAACCGGCCCGCCGCCTGCGCGGTGGCCTGATTGACCTTCGATAGCATCGCTCTTTGATCCGCGACCTCGGTAGGAAGGATCTGTCTCGCTTCCGCCGCCGCTGAACATATCCGAAAGGCTTGGCATGCTGATCAGGCTGCCAAGGTCAATCGATCCGATAGCTTCCCGGATTTTGTAGGGGTAGTTTGCAAACCAATCGAGCAGTGTGAGCATCACGTCCTTGATGGACTGGATCATGCTATCAGCCAGATCGTAACCGACCCGGCCCCACGCTGCCTTTTGATCTTCGGTTAGAGCCTCCTTCTCGAAGAAGGTTCCAAGCCAGTCGATGAACTCACCAAGCTTTTCGCTGGCATACGAGAAGCCATCGCCAATGGCTTGCACCATAGGCGAAAGGTATTCCAGCGTTGGCCGGATGAGGTCAATCGCGGGCTTGAATTCCTCCCCCAATCGCCGGGCAACGCCGCCGATTACAGAGGAAACCCGATCCCAATACCGATAGAGGGTGTAGCCAGCCGCCGCGACCAAGGCGACACCGGCGGCTATCGCCGCCCACGCAGGGGCCGTAATCGCGGCCAGGGCGCCTCCTACAGCCGTCAGGCCGGTGGATAGAGCCCCGATACCGGGAGCCGCCAGAGCCATGCCCTTGAGCGCGTCCGCAGCGACCCTCAAGCCGCCGTAGTTCTTCCCGGCCATAGCAGCAAGGGCGCCCTGATAAGCGACCATACCCCGAACGCCGTTGACGGCTCCTATTGCTGCCTTACCGACCGTATTGAAACCGAGGGCCATCATGGAGAGCGCGCCTCCTCGCCCGAGGAGACCGACGAACTTCAGACCGGCAACGGCAATCTTGAAACCGATCACGGCGGCGGTTGCCGCAATGACGTTCTTGGTAAGCTCTGGGTGGGCTCCTACAAAGTCTGAGATAGCTCCGACCGCTGGCCGCAAAGTGTCGATGAGGTCGGTGAGCGCCGGGATAAGCGCTTCGCCAATTCTGCGGGAAATGCCGTCGAGGGAATTTTTGAAGGTTTGGAGTGTTGCCCCAAAGGTCTTCGACCTTACCTCAAACTCGTTGAAGGCTGAGCCGGCATAATTTGCTTTGTTGGAGATGAGTGCCAACGTCTGCGTCAGGAGTTCGGCGTCTGCGAGCAGCGGCCCCAGGGCTCGGGCCTCGTTACCAAACAGATCTGATGCAATCGATGCCTGAAGTTCTTTCGGAAGTTCACGCAATTTCTCAATCACGTTCACCGTCGTTCCTACCGCGTCCTCCTGCATTTGCTTGGCAACGCTGACCGCATCAAGACCTAGTTTCTTGAAAGCCGCTCGTTGCCTGTTCGTCGCGCTCTCACCTCTGGTGAGGGCGAGGCCCATATTGCGGAAGGATGTGGCCGCTACTTCCGAGGAATTACCCGCCGCAATCATTGCAGAGGCGAATGCTGCTGTTTGCTCCGCGGTAAAACCGTAGACTTTTGCCTGTGCGCCAACCTGGCGGACCACATCCAAGATCTCCGCCGCGCTGGATGCCTGCGAGTTGGACAGGTGGTTCATGCTATCGGAAAGCAGAACCACTTGGTCAATCGTCAGGCCAAGACCGGTCATCATCTTGGCGAGTGCCGTGCCGGTTTCGTCGGCACTGATATCGAAGGCAACGCCGATCTTGGCGGCGGCTTCGGTGAACTTCACCAGTTCCTCACCGGCAATACCGGCCTGACCGGCAGCGGCAGCAATTTCCAGAAGGCCGTTGGTGGCGACCGGAACACTGCTGGCTAGACCGTCAATGCCTTCCTTAAACGCCTTCAATGCCCCAGGAGTGAAATCCACGACCTTGCGAACGTCTGCCATCGCACTTTCAAACTGCATGGCTGCCTGAACCGGGGAAGCGATGGCGGTCTTGAGCGCGTAGAACCCGGCAACAGCGTCAACAAGCCTGCCGCGAGACTGATCAAGCGCACGGTTGTTCCGCTCGATTGCGTTGTTCAGTCGCTCACCGAAGCCCTTGCCCCCGGCCTTCTGAAGGCCGAGGAGGGAGGATGCCATGCTGCGGGCTGGTTTCGTGACGTTATCGATCAGCCGGACGATGAGGGAGGAGGTCAAAGTGCTCAAATCGAAGCCCCCCCAATCAGCTTATCAATCTCGACCATCAGCGCTTTCGCATCGTCGTGAGAAAGAAGCTGACACGCCGCTGCTGGCAGGTCCGTCAAGATGGAAATATAAGCGAGAGCCTCATTCCAAGATCCCGTTCCGGAGGCCCTTTCTCCCCGTTTTGCGGCTTTCGCCAAGAGTTTGCGAGTTGGCTTTCGAATTCCCGGCGGCGGCGTAACGCCGCCGCCGGAAGTCTATGGGGTCACGAAGTTTAACGAAGACGATTGTCGAAGAACTGAACATGGCTCGACCCCGCAAAAACGGCAACTTCAGTTGCATTACCATCGGAACGCAAGAAAACACGTTCACCCTCTAAGATGTCGGAAATAGACATCTCGGTCGTTTTCAGCATTAAGTAATTGTCGGTATCATCATCGGGAACAGTTGTTCCCACATGAAAGCGAACAGCAACGCCCGAACGCCGCTGAACAAATATTTTCTCGACACCTGAAGCTACTTCGATCCAAGTAGTTCCAACTACATAAGAAGTTGTACCCATTTTTTTTCCTATCGTTTACTCAGCCATTTCGGCGCGGGTTATGTCTTGAGCTTTGCGTGCGCGCAAACGCCGTTCCTCTTTGCGAAACAGCGTCAAAATGGTCTGATGGAGGGAGTTGAGATCGTCCTCGGATAGCTTCGAAATCGAGCTTTCGGAACGCCCGGAGAGCCGCGCTGCGAGGCGCGGGATTGCCGAGAGAGGAAGCTGACCATCGCTGTCGAGTTCGGACCTGATCCGGCGAACTACGGCGCTCCCCGGCGGACGGAGGTTGATGGTGTGGGATTTCAGACCACCAACCCCAATATTGGAGTTGAGGGGCACGGCAATCATTACCGCATCCCCAACACTTCAATACCCAGGATGGCTTCAACCGAAGCATCCGGACGGCGGGGGATAGCGCGGCCCTCTGCCGACGCCGCCTCGATCAAGGCTTCCTCGATGCGCTCAAGGTTCAGTCGCCGCTCGGCCAACTGCTGCAAAATGGAAGTGCGTTCTTCGTCACTCAATGCGTCGGGATCATCCGGGATCAGTGCGGAGAGTTTCTGCTTAATTTCGTCGGAAAGTAGCCAGACAAAAAAGTGCGCGCCGTAGTCGCCAATCGCCATATTTCCGTGCCGGCGGAACTCAAATTTCCTCGCCAGATTGAAGGGATCGCGGAAGCGGATACGGGGATCAACCTCGGGTGCACCTTGTTCGGCAATCGCGTCCACGGCGGCTACCATCGTAGCCCGCAGACCGCTAACCGGAGCCGGCGCGCGCTCAGTGTCGTGAGCAAGGGTATCGACCTCGGCAAGTTGCTTGCGGACACTTTCAACAGTTGCCGACCTTGGAACCTTGGTGGACACCTCACGCAACTGACCAGGTGTATCGCGCAGGAACCGCTCAATCCGGCTGAATAGCCCCATGTCAAGGTTTGCGCGCTCCGCGGACTTGGCTTTCAGACTTTCAAGACGGTCAAGTTCTTCTGTTGCGTCCTGGATTTTTTTCTTCTGAGGTGCAACGAGCCCCTCAGGTGTGGCGTGATGAGCATGCTGAAACCCTGCAGCTAATCTCCGAAGCTCCGCCTCGGCCGCATTTTTTGCTTGGAGGGCATCGACATGCCGCTCACCAACAAGGCGGTTATTTGCGGATGCTTCTATGGCTTTGTCCTGAAGACGCAAGGCCTTCGCCCGAGCGCCCGCTGGAAGGCGTTTTTTCATGAGGTCTTCGACCTCAGATCTCATATGGTGGAGAACCATCAGGCAACCTCCCCGCTGGCACTATCGCCGGAGGAGAGAACCCGCTCTATTTCAGAAGCGGGTACTACCGTTCTATTGAGAAGCTTGACGAACCGAATGACACCTTCGGATCTCAACGTGTACATGTGCGAGCGAGACACGCCGAGCATTCTGGCGGCATCACTTACTGAGAAGACGCGCGGCGGCTCGACTTCTTGGGCATGCTTAGTTTGGGAGTGCATAGTTGCCCCCTCTGATTGTACGTGCCTCTGGCACGGATTGAGACAGCACCTGTGAGGGCGCGGCGACTGTCGGCGTCATCAATCAAACAATCAAAGGGTGTTCGCTCCGACTTGCGAACGGCAAAAATCTGCCTGACAGGACGTGATACGTCAAGCTGTATCGGACGGGGAGCGACGAACAGCGCGGTACGACCACACTAAATTCCCGACTACAGCGGCAAATTTTCAGATTTTTTTGGTGGGGTAGCTGGTGGGGTGATGCAGGCGCATCACCTGCAAGCTCAAGTTTTTTCTCTAATTACTTCAGCCACTTAGAGAAAGAGGAATGGTGGAGCCAAGGGGAATCGAACCCCTGACCTCTACAATGCCATTGTAGCGCTCTCCCAACTGAGCTATGGCCCCATGTTCCATATGCGCACCGGCTTGGGTGTCCGGCGTCGATGGAGGCGGGTTATAGTCACACCTCCCCACAAGATCAAGCAGAAAATATCAGGATCATTTTCGCCGCTTGTGGAAAAGCCCGGACAGGCGGAAAAGCCTGCCCGGACAATAGTTTAGCGATCCGGATCTTCGTCGATTTCGACGCGGATGCCCGGAACGGATTCTTCGTCTTCGTCCTCATCGTCGATGAAGACGTCATCGTCGCTGCTTTCGTCGTCGTCGAGATCGACGTCCGTATCTTCCAGATCCGGCACATCGTCATCGCCGCCTTCGGCTTCTGCATCGGCCTCTTCCAAGGTCACGATTTCCGGAGCCGCGACGTCGTCCTCGTCTTCATCGTCTTCCGGCGTCTCTTCGACCTTCGCAGCCTTCGCAGCACGGGAGGTCATGACCGCCTCGAACACCGTGCCGCATTTGGGACAGGTGATCGGGTTGCGGTTGAGATCGTAATATTTGGCGCCGCAGCTCGGGCAAAGCCGCTTTGTGCCAAGTTCAGGTTTTGCCACTGTGCTCACCCTTCTTCGTTATGTAATCGACTTGAATTCGTGGGTGGCCCCATAGCGTCAAGCCGTTCCGGTGTCAAAGGCAAATCAATCGAAAAACATTCTTCGGATTATTGTTCTGCACGTTGTGACTCAAATTTCAAGCGCCTGACAGCGTTACCCACACGACCTGCAGACCGGCACCCGGTTGAATCCGTTGCCATTCGGCCAATGCCGGGAAATCTCGCGAAGTTGAGATTCGGGCGGTCTGAACGGATGACGCAGGCGCGTCCACATGATAGGACGTGTCACCTTTTGACAACCGATCCAATTTGCGGACATTGAAAATGTCACACGATTCTGCGCCCAAGCCACTGACTTCCAGGCTGGGCAGCCCCTTGACCGGCACGATCCGCGTGCCCGGCGACAAGTCCATCTCGCACAGATCCCTGATGTTCGGCGCGCTTGCCGTTGGCCGGACCACCGTGAAGGGTCTGCTTGAATCGGAAGATGTGCTGGCGACGGCCGATGCCATGCGCGCCGTCGGTGCGACCATCACCAAACTTGAAGACGGCAGCTATACCGTGGACGGGATCGGGCTCGGCAGCTTGCTCGAGCCGGAACACGTCATCGATTTCGGCAACGCCGGCACCGGCGTGCGCCTGACCATGGGCATTTTCGGCAGCCATAACATCGCCGCCACGTTTGTGGGCGATGCGTCCCTGTCCAAACGGCCGATGGGCCGCGTGCTCAACCCGCTGCGCGACATGGGCACCAACGTGATTGCCCGCGACGGCGACCGCCTGCCGGCGTCCATCCGCGGCCCGGAACAGGCATTGCCGATCACTTACCGGGTTCCGATGCCGTCGGCACAGGTGAAATCGGCGGTTCTGCTGGCCGGGCTCAATGCCGCTGGCGAAACCACCGTGATCGAGCCGATCCCGACCCGTGATCATACGGAAAAGATGCTGAAGGGGTTCGGCGCCGATATTTCCGTGACCCTGAACGAAGCCGGCGAACGCGTGATCAAGCTTCAGGGCCAGCCGGAGCTGAAGCCGCAGGACATCGACGTGCCTGGCGACCCCTCCTCCGCAGCGTTCCCGCTGGTGGCCGCGCTGATCGTGCCGGGGTCTGACGTGGTCATCGAAAACGTTCTGTTGAACGAGCACCGTACCGGTCTGATCACCACCTTGATCGAAATGGGCGGCGACATCTCCATCCTCAACCGGCGCGAGACGGGCGGCGAGGAAGTGGGCGATCTGCACGTGAAGGCCAGCAAGCTGAAAGGCATCACCGTGCCGGCCGAGCGCGCGCCGTCGATGATCGATGAATATCCGGTGCTGGCCGTTGCCGCTGCCTTTGCTGAAGGCGAGACCTTCATGCCCGGGCTTGAAGAACTGCGCGTGAAGGAATCCGACCGCCTGGCGGCCGTTGCCCGCGGACTGGAAGCCAACGGCATCCCTTGCGTTGAAACCGAAGACACGCTGACCGTGACCGGCGGCGCCGACGGGATCGGCGGCGGCATGGTGGTGACCCATCTCGATCACCGCATCGCCATGTCCTTCCTGGTGCTGGGCATGGCCGCCCACAACCCGGTGACGGTTGACGACGGCGCGGTGATCGCGACCAGCTTCCCGACGTTCACCAGCCTCTTCGACGGCCTTGGCGCTCAGATTTCTGCAAACACCTGCGAGGCCGCATGATCATCGCAATCGACGGACCGGCCGCGTCCGGCAAGGGCACCCTTTCCCGGCGGCTGGCCGACCATTTCGGGCTGCGCCACCTGGACACCGGGCTGACCTATCGCGCAGTCGCGGCCGCGCTTCTGGCCAATGGCCTGCCGCTTGGCGACGAGGGTGTTGCCATCGAGATCGCGCATAATCTCGATCTCGCCCAGATGGACAAGTCGGTCCTGTCGGCACACGAGATCGGAGAAGCGGCGTCGCGCATCGCGGTGCTGGGCGGTCTTCGCGAGGAGCTGGTCCAGCTTCAGCGCCGGTTCGCGCAGACACCTCCCGGTGCCGTTCTCGACGGGCGCGACATCGGCACGGTTGTGTGCCCCGATGCGACGGTGAAGCTGTTCGTGACCGCCTCTCCGGAAGCCCGCGCAAAGCGCCGGACCGACGAGATGGTCTCCAAGGGGCAAGACGCGCAATTTGCCGCCGTTCTGGAGGATCTAAAGCGCCGGGACGAGCGCGATTCCAAGCGAACTGTGGCTCCGATGCGTCAGGCAGACGATGCGGTCTTGCTTGATACGACAGAAATGGATATAGAGACCGCGTTCCAGGCGGCTGTGGATATCGTTTCCCGCGCCAGGGATGCCTGATAAGGACAAGGGGTTCACCACCGGTGCGCCCCTGTTTGTGCATCCGGAACGCATGTGGCCCCAGGCCATCGGTTCTTTTATGGAACGACAGAGAATTTCGGCAGGGCGCCCGTTGCGGCGACCTGTGACGAGACCGGATTTTCCGCCTCTCGCCCCGCCGGCCCGCTTTCGATAGCGGCAGGATCAGCGGAAACCGCGATCCCGGGAGAAGGACAGGTCCGGAGTGCAACACCAACCCGCCGGCGGCGCGCCTGAAGGCGCCAGGAGCATATATGTCTGATTACAATCCCTCCATGGAGGATTTCTCCGCTCTTCTCGAAGAGTCCTTCGTTCAGAACGACCTGTATGAAGGTGCCGTCGTAAAGGGCACCGTCGTCGCGATCGAAAAGGACCTGGCAGTCATCGACGTCGGTCTGAAGGTCGAAGGCCGCGTGCCGCTGAAGGAATTCGGCGCTAAAGGCCGTGACGGCGAAATGAAGGTCGGCGACGAAGTCGAGGTTTACCTGGAGCGCGTTGAAAACGCTCTTGGCGAAGCTGTTCTGTCGCGCGAAAAAGCTCGCCGCGAAGAAAGCTGGGTTCGCCTGGAAGTTGCTTTCGAAGCCAACGAAAAGGTCACCGGCCAGATCTTCAACCAGGTCAAGGGTGGTTTCACCGTCGATCTGGATGGCGCCGTTGCCTTCCTGCCGCGTTCGCAGGTCGATATCCGTCCGGTTCGCGACGTGACCCCGCTGATGCACACCCCGCAGCCGTTCCAGATCCTGAAGATGGACAAGCGCCGCGGCAACATCGTCGTGTCCCGCCGTGTCGTTCTGGAAGAAACCCGCGCCGAACAGCGTTCGGAACTGGTCCAGAGCCTGGAAGAAGGTCATACCGTGGAAGGTGTGGTCAAGAACATCACCGACTACGGTGCGTTCGTCGACCTCGGCGGCATCGATGGCCTGCTGCACGTCACCGACATCGCGTGGCGCCGCATCAACCATCCGTCGGAAGTTCTCACCATCGGCCAGACCGTCAAGGTGCAGATCATCCGCGTCAACCAGGAAACGCACCGCATCAGCCTCGGCATGAAGCAGCTTGAAACCGATCCGTGGGATGGCATCGAAGCCAAGTACCCGATCGAAGCCAAGTTCACCGGCCGCGTGACCAACATCACCGACTACGGCGCATTCGTGGAACTGGAGCCGGGCATCGAAGGCCTGATCCACGTTTCCGAAATGTCCTGGACCAAGAAGAACGTCCATCCGGGCAAGATCGTTTCCACTTCTCAGGAAGTCGAAGTGATGATCCTGGAAGTCGATCCGGTCAAGCGCCGCATCTCCCTGGGCCTCAAGCAGACCCTGCAGAACCCGTGGGATGCATTCGCTGAACAGTTCCCGATCGGCACCGAAGTCGAAGGCGAAGTCAAGAACAAGACCGAATTCGGCCTGTTCATCGGCCTCGATGGCGACGTGGACGGCATGGTCCACCTGTCCGACCTCGACTGGAACCGTCCGGGCGAGCAGGTCATCGAAGAGTTCAAGAAGGGCGACATGGTCAAGGCCGTCGTTCTGGATGTGGACGTCGACAAGGAGCGTATCTCCCTCGGCATCAAGCAGCTTTCCGGCGATCCGATGGAATCGGGTGCAGCTGGCGAACTGCGCAAGAACTCCGTCGTGACCTGTGAAGTCATCGAAATCAAAGACGGTGGCCTGGACGTCAAGATCGCAGACAGCGACCTGACTGCCTTCATCCGCCGCACCGACCTGTCCCGCGACCGCGAGGAACAGCGTCCGGAGCGTTACTCCGTTGGCGACAAGTTCGATGCCCGCATCACCCAGTTCGACAAGAAGACCCGCCGGGTCACCGTGTCGATCAAGGCTCTCGAGATCGCAGAAGAGAAGGAAGCTGTCGCTCAGTACGGCTCTTCCGACAGCGGTGCGTCTCTCGGCGATATCCTGGGTGCTGCTCTGAAGCAGCAGTCCGACGACTAAGATTTCCGCTTCTCTCACGAGAGCAGAAAGCGAAAGGCCCGGCAGCAATGCCGGGCCTTTTGTTTTGCGTTGCCACGGGCCTGCAACGTCCAATATGCCGCTACGATACCCCCATTTGGGGAATGCCCACCGACCCTGAATTCGCGTCTGTTCTCCTTGAAACAGGCGGACAGTCTTGTGGCCGCTCAGGCGACACCCTCACGGACATAGGTGAAGGCGTTCAGGCCGGCCCCAATCGCGACAACCTTGATCTTGCGTTTGACGCCGCCGGGCATCGGATCATCGAGCCGGTAGACACCGCCCCGACTGAGCCCGAGGCCTGCTGCGGCAGGCACCCAGCCGGCCTGCGCATATTCCTCGAAGGCCCCGGCTGCCTGAGGCGCGTCCGTGGTCTGGGACAAGGTTGTCCCGGTTTCGTAGGATTTCAGAATATAAGGCATTGCTCTTCTTTCCTCTGCTGCTTCAGGAAAAGCTGCCCCTTGTGACGAATGGACAAGAGGCAAGAGACGCGTGCCCGCGCTGGACGCCAGGCGGGCAGCTTTGCGGCTACTGACACGCCGGCAGCCCGCCCGGGTTAACGATGGCCTGGAACCCGACCTGAAGGATTGTCGCGTCGTTGCGGGCCTGGAAGCAATAGTTGTCGTCAGGATCGGGTGCGGCGACCACGCAGGAGTTCACGCCCGCGGGCACGACATAGTTGTTCAGACCATTGATGGCGAACACGGTGGCGGTTCCAGCCGGATGCGGCACCGGATGCTTGGAAAACAGGATTGCAACTTGTGGCGGGTTCACCTGGATTTGCTGGTGGTTCCGGCAATCCGGCGAGAAGGCCAGTTGCGCTTGCGCCGCTTGCGCGGCAGCAAGGCTGCAGAAGGCCGCGGCTGCAAGAGCCAGGAGAGACCTGCCGGCGTTGTGAACCGGACGGGGTGCATCGGCCAAGGGAATGGAAAACATGGCATTTCCTTTCAGTAACACATTGAAAGACAGAGATATTTCAAGTTTCCGGTGCTGCTTGCTGTCTACCTCCCTTTTGTCGTGAAGGTTCCGTCTGCGTTGTAGGCAACGCTGAAGACCGAATAGCCTTGCGAGAAGTCGCATTTGGCTGCTTGCGACGTGTCGTAGGTGATGACCTCGCCCACGGCGTGGGACCCGGTCTTGACGAAGTAGACCGGGAGCGGAGCGCACACGAGCTGACTGTTCGGCTGCGGTGTAACGAAACTCGACAGGGTGACACCGCCGTTCTGATTGATGGCTGCGCTGCCACAGTAGAGGTTCGGCGTTGGCGCCGGATTGAAGGCCGGGACCTGGATACCGAAGCTTCCGGGTGGCGGCCCGGTCTGATAGGTGGCTGCCGACAGCCCCAGCGGGTTGAGCGACAGGACCGTATGATTGTTGCTCTGGCCGGTCGCGGGCGTCAGATCGACCGGTTGAATGGCCGAGGTTTGGCTGACCACCATCTCGTTGGTCGAAAACGAAATACGCACACTGAAATTCGCCACAGCGGCCTGGGTTTCCGGCTCAATCGCGCCGGCATAGATCTGGGTATCGAACCCGAAGGTGAGTTGAGACCCGGAAGTCGCATGCGGTGCTAGCGGCCCCGTTGCCAGACTGCTCGATTGCACCGTCAGCTTCGCGCCGGAATTGGTGAAACTGGCCTGCTGCTGGAACGCATAGAAACTGATCGTCTGTTTCGACAGGTTCTGAATGATGATCTGGTGCTGAGAGGTCATGGGTCAGCGCCCTCGCTTGTTTTCCACACCGACAGATCTTGACCGCCGCGACGGGAAGGCCAGAACCTGCTGGGGCAATCGCACAGGGAAAGTCCCATGCTGCCAGCCATGGAGCGGTGTGAGCAGGCCGGACGGCAAATGACCTGCTCACAGGCTGAAGGACCTTGAAAGGATCCGACGTTACTTGACGATGGATGTATTCCAGGTGCCGTCGGCATTCAGCGTGACATCAATGATCGAATGACCACCGGTGAAGTCGCAGACGGCCGCATCCACACTGGAAGCCGTGAAATTCATCACGGTGCCCGGTGTGTAGTCGCCGGTCTGAACGTAGTATTTTAGGATCGGCTGACAGTCCGTGTTGTTGTTCGGGTTGGCGACAACGAAGTTGGACAGCGTGATGCCACCGTTTACTTCCACCGCGGAGCCGACGTTGTAGATCGCGGGCGGCGAATAGGTTGGCGTCGTGATGCGGAACGCACCTGGCTGAACGCCCGTGCCGGATGTTGGCTGACTCAGACCCAGAGGGCTCACGGACGCCGTGACCCAGTCGTTTGCCGTCCCGGATGCGGGAGCAAGGTCGATTGCCCGGCTGGCAGACGAAAAGCCGGACGACTGACCGACCTTCGGTGTGCTGTGCGCCTCCTGAATACCGGCGTAATACTGCATGTTGACCTGAAACGTCAGGATCGACCCGGTTTGGGCATAGTTGCCAAGGCTCTGGGAATACAGGCTGTTGCTGTAAACCTGACCACCCCCGGTATAGATCGCTGGCTGCTGGAAAAAATAAAAGCCCTGGGTGGCGTTTTCCAAGTTCTTTACATTGATTGTCAAAAGAGTAGACATGTTCTCGGTCTCCATATTTTATTTTAAAAAAGGGCCGCGAATGCCTGTCCATATCCAGAAATATTACTTTTGAACACTTGCGGCATCTGCATCGCCCTCGAAGACCATCTTCGGCGAATTTCAAAAAATTTCTATCTTTAGTTGTTTACTGGCAGTTCACACAATCCACCTGATATTTACCTGTGGTTGCTTTTCGGAACCAGCTCCCGCTAATTCTGTTCAGGGATCTCGGTGACAAGACTGAGCAGAAATTTCACGATCCGTGCCGGTCGGGCACGCAGCTTTTCAACAAGTTCCAGCTCTTGCTTGCTCATGTTGTTCGGCAACAGCCAATCAGGCCCGTTGCGGCCAAGCAAAAGCCAATCCAATGAAATATCGAGAGAATTTGCCAGATTGCATGCATTCTCAATCGACATTGCATGCCCCTGCTTCCATTTGGTTATGGCTGCGGGCGAAATGTTCAACTCCGCTGCCAGAGCCATGGCTTTTCGGTGACCGCGGCTGCGCATTGCCTGCGTCAGCCGATCTCCCCGGTCTTTGTCGATGTCTCGCGACCCCATGCCCGCACCTCCCCAAAAAGAGGAGTAGACGCGCAATTCCCTCAATAAGGGATTTGTATATTTCTATACATTCTTTAGTTGTATTTTTGATAATTTTTCAGATCACAGACATTTTATCCGATTAATTACGTAGAGTTATTTTTAGTGACGACTTCGCAAATTCAGGATTCAGTGTCTGCGCTTGAGAATGCGGTTGAAGTAGTCGGAAAGGGCCTCAAAGGCGTCGAGAGGCAATACCTCGGCGACGTATTGATCCGGCCGGACGATCACCACACAGCCCTTGTCCCGGTCGATGCCGCGCAGGTCGAAAATATCGCAGCCGCTTTTGAGATCCGGGCAGAACATCTTCTCGTAGTCCGCCAATCCGTAGCGACCTTTTGCGGGCAGAAGAAGGGAGGGCATGTCCGCGAGGGCCAGGTCGCGGTGGCCCTGTTGGAAGATCGCGCGCAGATCGATGACCGCATCGATATCCTCGCCTTCCGCCGTGTGGCGCAACACCGGCGAGGACGGATCCTTTTCAAGAAAATCGCACAGACGGCGCATAGCCGACGTTTCCACCGCCGGGTAGCTTCTATCGGCAAAGGCGAAGATCCGCCAGCGACCATCGGCCTTGACCACATGCCCCAGTTGCAGCGGCTTGGCATCGGCAAGACGTACGACCGGGGCTGAATGGAACCGCATGCCGATCTGAAAGCCTTCAGCGAGGTGTTGATGTGCACCGCTGCCGGTCAGCACGGATGGCAGGTAGCGCGAGGCTGTTCCGGCTGTGTAGCGACCATGCTGCACGAAGTATTTTTGAACTTCAGCCGGATCGACGCCATCCGGATTGCTGTCCGACTTCACCGGTGCGCTGACGAGCTTTGCCCATTCCCGGTCAAAATCGATCAGGTTCTGTGCAATGGCCTGGCGTTCGGCCGAGTAGCTGGCAAGCAGGTCCGGTTCGCTCAGCCCTTTCAGCACGTGAGCGAGTTTCCAGCCGAGGTTGAATGTATCCTGCATGGAGACATTCATTCCCTGCCCGGCTTTCGGGCTGTGCGTGTGGCAGGCGTCCCCCGCTATGAAGACGTGGGGCAAGCGGCTCGACGCGTCCTCTGCCGGAACATCGTCGAACTTGTCGCAAAGCCGCTGGCCGATCTCATAGACCGACCACCAGGCGACCTCTTTCACGTCGATGGAATATGGATGAAGAATGCGCCCGGCGGCGGCAATCAGATGTTCTACCGTGATGTTCCGGTTTGCGACCCGCTCGTCCGGCCGCAGCTTGTCGAGTTCCACATAGATGCGAACCAGATATCCACCTTCCCGCGGAATGATCAGGATGCTGCCTTCACGCGCCGACTGCACCAATGCCTTGAAGCGGATATCGGGAAAATCCGTCACGGCAAGAACGTCCATCACGCCCCAGGCCTGATTGGCGCTATCGCCTTTCAACTCGCGGCCGAGTGCCTTGCGCACCACGCTGCGGGCGCCGTCGCAGCCGACCACATATTTGGCCCGCACTGTTTCCGTCTCGCCTTCGTGGCCGGGATCCGTCCGTTCCAGCAGGACCGTCACTGGCCGTTCCTGCCCGGCCTCATGGTCCACTTCAAGATTGACGAGCCTGCGGGAATAGTTGGGTTCCAGCCTATTTGGCGAATTGCGCATGATCTCCAGATAAAAATCATGCACCCGCGCCTGGTTCAGAATGACATGGGGAAACTCGGACAGCCCGTCCTCGACATCCTGGACCCTGCCACTGCGGGCGATCGTGTCCGGCGACGCCGGATCCGGCTTCCAGAAGGTCGTCTCGTTGACCCAGTAAGCCTCCTTTTCCAGCCGCTCGGCAAAACCGAAGGCTTCGAACATTTCCATTGTCCGGCAGGCGACCCCATCCGCCTGGCCAAGCTGCAACGGACCGGCTTTCTGCTCCACGATCCGGGTCCGGATCTCCGGGAAGGCTGCCAGTTGTGCGGCCAGGGTCAGCCCCGCGGGGCCGCAGCCGACAATCAGAACGTCAACGTCTTCCGGCAGGCTGTCGGTGTCGGCCAGGAAAGCAGCGTCGGGGTTCGGCTCCTGAACGACCGGATCACCGGTTCTGAACCCGTTCAGATGAAATTGCATGGGACCGTCTCCTCCGCCCTGTCATGGCTGTTGGGCACCAACGCACTGTCGTCGGCAGCACAGGTGCCCGTCTTATTGACGCCACGCGAAAGCTGCCGATGGTCAATCGCAGGTCTGTTGCCACTTTTGGGGCTTTCGCATTTGACAATCCGGCCGCGATGTCCAAACAAACATCGACACCGAATTTATAAGGAAGCATACTGATAATCAGTATGCTGTCAAATATAATCAGCATACTCCCTTTTTGCGCTTTCCGGAGGCAGCCATGCAAGACCTTGAACAGATGCCCGGCCACCTGATCCGGCGGTTGCAGCAGATCGCTGTGGCCGTGTTTCACACCGAGGTGGAAGCCATCGGCTTTGACATGACGCCGGTGCAATTTGCAGCCCTGGTTCGGGTGTCGGAACACCCGGGCATCGACCAGATAACGCTGGCTGGCCTCATTGCCTACGACCGGACCACCATTGCCGGCGTGGTTGACCGGCTGGTGCAGAAAGGATTCCTGTCCCGCGCCGTGAGCGAAAAGGACAGGCGGGCGAAGGTGCTGCATATGACGGAGGCGGGAACCGAGGCGCTTTCACGGCTCGGCCCTGCCGTCGAAAAAGCGCAACAGGTGATGTTGAGCGGCCTGGACAGCCAGGAAGCTGAAGATTTCATCCGGTTGCTGCACAAGGCGACCGAGGCGGTCAACGGCCTCAGCCGTGCACCGCTGCGTCCCGTTGCCAGGACCACGCAAAAGGACTGAACCGGCCGTCGCCGGTCAGGGGTCACACCGTATCTGACGGCGCCTATTTCTCTGCCCAGAAATCCGCCTGCAGGCTGGCCGCCTCATCTTCCAGTAGCGGGCCGACAACCTCGACCTGACGCTGGCCTGCGGCAAACACCGTCCGGCACGGCAGATCGAGCGTCGGGTTTTCTTCGTGATCGCCAGTCTGTTCCTTGAGGGATTTTTCGGTCTGGCCGAAGACGACCCGGCCAATGCCCGCCCAGTAGACAGCTCCCGAGCACATGGCACAGGGTTCCGCCGAGGTGTACAGGGTGCAGCCCGCCAGGAAGTCCGGCCGCCAGCGCTTGCTGGCCCGTGTTGCCAGCAGCCTTTCGGCGTGCGCCGTCATGTCCTGCCCTTCGGCCGAATAGCCGTTTCCCTGCTCCATCAGGACGTCGCCGTCAGGCCCCGCCAGCAGGCATCCGAAGGGATGATCGCCCGTTTCCCGCGCCTGACGCGCGATTTCGAAAGCCCGGCGCAACAGCGCGATATCTTTGTCGTTTTGAGTATCGGTCACGCATGGCTCCTTTGATTTCTTCCAGCCGAAGGGAGCATGAACCCATTCACGCTGCAAGACCTTGAAAACAGCCAATCGGATTGATCAGCAAACAATCAAAAGTCTGGCGATTTAAAAGGCAATTGCTGAAATATTGTACTGGCCAGCACGTTTCCTGTCGTTTCATCTTGGAGCTTTCTTGACAAAAATCGCGCGCGGGTTTCCCGTAAGTGTCGAGTAGAAGCGGTGGAGCTCAGCGGCTCCGACATTGCTCATCTTTCAGGTTTTCGACGATGCTCAGGGCAAAGGCGCCCTGCATCCAGAAGCAGGGGATGACGATGCCGGCCAGAGATAACAAAACGCTCCCGCCACTCAAAAACCTTCCAGAGAAAGTACAGCGAAAGGGTGTGCCGATGCGCATGTTTGACGGTAAGTCGTTGGTTGTTGCCATGGCGGCAATCGTTGGGTCGTTTCCGGCGGCTGCGGCCGATCTCGTGACCTATCAGCTCGACTGGTTGCCCGGCGGTGACAAGGCGCCGATCTATGTCTGCATTCAGGAAGGCTTCTGCGAAGAAGCCGGGCTTGAGATCAAGATCGAACCTGGGCGCGGTTCTTCCGAGGCCATCACCAAGATCGCCACAGGCGCATCGGACATCGGGTCCGCCGGCATGGGCGCCCTGATGGCGGCCAAGGCCACCGAGGGTGTGCCGGTGACCGCGGTCATGAGCATCTTCAACATGGGGCCACATGCCTTCTACACCACCAAGGACAGCGGGATCACGTCGATCAAGGATGTCAAAGGCAAGAAGATCGCAACCTCGCCCTTCACTTCCTCCAACGTGTTCCTGCCGCTGGTTCTGGCTGACAACGGCTTGTCGGAAGAAGATATCACCCTGACCAAATCCGACCCTGGCGCCCTGGGGCCGTTGCTGATGACCGGCCAGTCGGACGCCATCATCGCCTGGCTGACCGACGTCTCGCGCTATTCCGGACAGGCGGCCGACGCTGGTAAGGAACTGGTCGTGCTGCCGTGGGCTGACGCAGGCCTTGAGCTTTATTCCGCATCGCTTGTCGCGGGTGACAAGTTCCTTGAAGAACGGCCGGACGTCGCCAAGCGCTTCGTCGCAGCCTTCAAGAAATCCCTCGAATTTGCCTACGCAAACCCGGACAAGGCGGCAGCGGCCGTTTCCGCCCAGGTGCCGGAGCTTTCGGCGGAAGACGTCAAAGGATCCTGGCTGGATGCGTCCAAGCTCGCCTTCAA
Organism: Roseibium aggregatum IAM 12614; assembly: GCF_000168975.1. Taxonomy (GTDB): domain Bacteria; phylum Pseudomonadota; class Alphaproteobacteria; order Rhizobiales; family Stappiaceae; genus Roseibium; species Roseibium aggregatum. The sequence continues at coordinate 19,216 of NZ_AAUW01000033.1, read as the reverse complement.
CGAGGTCACGGAGAAATTCCCGCTCGGCTCAATCGACGCCGACCGGTTGGCGGCGACATGGGCCCGCGTTGCCGCAGCCCAGGATCTGGACCCGGCCTCGCTCAAGCCTGAAGACGCCGTCAACCGAGCGTTCCTGCCGGCAGCGGAGTAACCTTCAAGTGGCGCTCACCAACAACGCGATCAGCTTTTCCTCGGTCGGTCAGACGTTTCTGACCGGCTCGGGGTCCGTCACCGCCCTGGACGGGGTCACCGTCACCATCGCACAGCATGAATTTGTTGCGGTGCTCGGTCCTTCGGGCTGCGGAAAATCGACCTTGCTGAGACTGACCGCCGGACTGATGAAACCTTCGAAGGGAACGGTGAGCGTCTTCGGCAAGGAGGTGACGATGCCGAGGGACGATGTCGGCATCGTGTTTCAGAAGCCGACTTTGCTGCCCTGGGCCAATATCGAGGACAACGTCGTCTTCCCGGTGCGCCACAAATACGGCCGGGTGACGGCCGACGACCGCGCCCAGGCGCGCACCATCATCGAGACCGTCGGCCTGAAAGGGTTCGAAAAGCGACTGCCATCGGAGCTTTCCGGCGGCATGCAGCAGCGGGTCGGCATTGCCAGGGCGCTGTTTCTCAATCCGGACATCCTTCTGATGGACGAGCCTTTTTCAGCGCTTGATGCCCTGACCCGCGATGCCATGGGTTTTGAGCTTCTGCGGTTGTGGCAGGCAAGCCCGAAGACCGTCCTTTTCATCACCCATTCGATCCCGGAAGCCGCGCTCTTGGCCGACAGGATCCTGGTGCTGAGCGAGCGTCCCGGGCGGATCATTGCGGACCTTCAGGTTCCGACCGCCCGACCACGAGACGAAAGCGCGCTGAGAACGCCCGAGATGCAAGACTTCTCGGCAGAACTCCGCTCGCTGCTGATCCGGAAGGAGGCCGCCTGATGACTGTCAGCGAGACGCAAGGCACCGCCGCGGCCAAGACCGCTTCAACGCAGGACCGTCAGGAGCGACGTTTGCCGATCTCCGAAAAACTGCTCCGCATGCCGATCGTTCTTCCCCTGATCACCTTTGTCCTGATCCTGATTGTCTGGGAGGCCGGGACACGGCTGTTTGCCGTTCCCTCATTTGTATTGCCGGCCCCGTCCCGCATCCTCGGCGGATTTGAGAGCGTGACGGCGGGGCGCTGGTTCGAGCATATCTGGGCAACACTTCGGGTCGCCCTCATCGGCTATGCGGTTTCGTTTGTCATCTCGCTGCCGATTGCTGTCGGCCTGGCAAAGTCGCGGCTGCTCTCCGGGGCGTTCTACCCGTTGCTGGTGGTCATCCAGTCCGTTCCGGTGGTCGCCGTTGCCCCGATCATCATCGTGGTGCTGGGCACCGGTGATGCGCCACGTGTCGTGATCACCTTCATGATCTCCTTCTTTCCGCTGGTCGTTTCCATGACGACGGGCCTGGCCGCCACGCCGCCGGAACTGATCGAACTTTCCAGATCGCTGCGCGCGCCGTCCTTCCGGGAGATCACCCAGATCCGCCTGCCCTATGCGACGCCCTACATCTTCTCCGGCATGAAGATTTCGATCACGCTCTCGGTCATCGGCGCTGTGGTGTCCGAATTCGTCGCGGCAGAAAAGGGTATCGGCTACTTCATCCAGTTCTCCACGTCGATGTTCAAACTGCCCCAGGCCTGGGCCGGGCTGGTCATCCTCGTGATCATGTCGCTGGTCCTGTTCCAGCTTGTCAGCCTCCTTCAGCGGGTCTTCTTCCCCTGGTCGCTGCCGAAAGGACAGAAATGACCAGCTTCCTGATCACCAACATTGATTATGGCCTGACCGGTAACCGGGAGGGCGACCGCCTCAGCGGTGCAATCCGGGTTCAAGACGGCCGGATAACAGACATCGGCGACCTTCAGCCTCAGGAAGGCGAAAGGATCGTCGACGCGAGCGGATGCGTGGTTACGCCTGGTCTGGTGAACACCCATCATCACCTGTTCCAGTCTGTCCTCAAGGCCGTGCCGGAAGGCATGAATGCGCCGCTTGACGACTGGCTCATGAATGTTCCCTACAGCTACTGGCCGCTGATCGACGAGGAAACGCTGCGGATATCGGCCCGGATCGGGCTGGCGGAACTGCTTCTGACGGGTACGACGACAGTCTGTGATCATCACTACGTCTTTTCGGACCGCTACGACTACGACCCGGCGAACGTGCTTTTTGAAGAAGCCGAAGCCCTCGGCATCCGGTTCGTGCTGGCCCGCGGCGGTGGCACGAAGGGCCGGTCGTTTCCCGACCCAAGCCTGCCGCCTTCCCCCAGCGAGACACTGGACGCCTTTCTGGCAAGCATCGAGCAGACGGCGAGCCGCTGGCATGACCCGTCTCCCACCTCAAGCAGGCGGGTTGCCGTCGCACCGACCACACCGACATTCAATCTCGAGGCCGGAGACCTTCCGGATATCGCCCGCTTTGCCCGCAGCAAGGGCCTGCGCCTGCATTCGCATCTCTCGGAAAACCGGACCTACGTCGACTTCACCCTGGCGAAATACGGCAAGCGTCCGGTTCATTGGCTTGCGGAGCAGGAGTGGCTCGGACCGGACGTCTGGTTCGCCCATCTGGTGGAATGCGATCCGGACGAGGTGCGCCTTCTTGCGGAAACCGGCACAGGCATGGCGCATTGCCCGCAGGCAAATGCCAGGCTGGGCTCGGGCATTGCGCCGGCCGACTGCCTTTATCAGGCAGGTGGCCATATATCCCTCGCCGTTGATGGCGCAGGTGCGAACGAGGCAGCCGACATGGGCGCTGCGCTTTACAGCGCCTTTTCCCTGCACCGCGCCACCAAGGGCGTGCAAGCGGTGCGCGCCGAAACCCTGCTGAACTGGGCAACCGAAGGCGGTGCCAAAGTGCTCGGCTTTGAGGAGGCCGGCGTGCTGCAACCCGGCATGACCGCCGACATTGCCATTTTCGACATTTCGTCCCCCCGCAACATGGGCCTGCACGATCCGGCCCTTGCTCCGGTGCTGACAGGCGCCGCAAGCCTGCGCCACAGCTTCGTCGGCGGTCGACAGATCGTCCGGGACGGTTCCATCCCCGGACTGGATCTGGCCGGGCTTGGCGCGGACGCAAGGCGTGTTACCCGGCAACTCATGGAACGCAGAAAGGACATGCTGGCGCCGAACCGGGCCCGCGCCGCCCTGGCCTGATGGCACATCGCCTGCCCTTGGCAGGCGCATTCTAATGTGGAGTAGAAGCTGTCAGTGCCGTTCGGCACGGGTCATTGCTCCCGGACCTCTTTCTCAAGGAGAACGGAAATATGAGCACCTCTGCATCCTATGGGCTCGTGGAACTGGAAAAGGAAAAAGGCTTTGGTGGCGTCGGCGAGACAGTCGACCGTGCGATTCCACAGATTGACATGTCGGACTTCTTTTCCCGCAAGGCCGAGATCACCGAGGATCTGTGGGCCGCGGCAACGGACATCGGCTTTTTTCAGCTCAGCAACCACGGCATTCCGCAGGAACTGATCGACGAAGCCTTCCGGCTGTCCGCCGGCTTTTTTGATCTGCCGGCAGAAACAAAGGAAAAATATCCCCTCCGGCCCGGCACCAACGCCGGCTGGGAGTTCAAGGCGCAGGTTCGCCCTTCCACCGGCACGGCCGATCAGAAGGAAAGCTACCAGATCACGCTGCCGCGCATGGATGGCCTCTGGCCGACGGGTGAAGAGCTTTCCGGCTTCAAGGCGACCATGCTGGCATTCGAGCGACACAACTGGGCGCTGGCCATGAAGGTGCTGTCCTGCTTTGCGGACAAGCTGAAGTTTCCGCCGGATTTCTTTACAGAAGGCCACGATCCGCTGACGCCGGAATACCAGTCGACCCTGCGGCTGATCCACTATCTGGGCATGGAAGATGCCAAGCCCGAGGACTTCAAGTTCTGGCGGGCCGGTGCCCATACCGATTTCGACTGCCTGACCTTGCTGCACCAGAAGGCTGGACAGGGCGGGCTTCAGCTCTGCCCGGGCAAGGACAGCCAGGGCCGGGCGATTGCCTGGACCGACGTGCCGCCGCTGGAAGGCGTGATCACCTGCAACATCGGCGACATGCTGATGCGCTGGTCGGACGACAAGCTGCTGTCCAACCTGCACCGGGTGCGCATGCCCAAGCCAGACGAATATCTCGGCCCCCGCTATTCGATGGCCTATTTCGCCCAGGCCAACATGGACACCGTACTTGCCGGTCCGGAAGGCAAATATGAACCGATGACCGCCCATGACTACATTCAGATGCGGCTCGGCGCGAATTTCGGCAAGAAATAAGCGCAGCTTCAACCTCTAGCGAAGTAGAACCACGGCACCAGGCCCATCGTTTAACGCGGCCGGTGCCGTGGTCACATCAATTCCGGCATGATTTGTACGCAAGACTATCCAGAAGCGAACGAACCGTCAGACTTTACTTTTGCAGCCCGTCCTTTAGGCTTGGGGACACGACGAGCACCCGCCAAAGCAACGCGGCCTCAAAACTCACCTAACAGACAGAATTGCGATACGCACCATGACCGAAGCCAAAAGCGGCGACACGGTTCGTCTTCACTATAAAGGCACACTGGACGACGGTTCCGTCTTCGACAGTTCCGAGGGGCGCGACCCGCTGGAATTCACCGTCGGGTCCGGCCAGATCATCCCGGGTCTCGACCAGGCTATTCCGGGCATGAAGGTTGGCGACGAGAAGACGGTCCGCATCGAACCGGACAACGCCTATGGCGCCCACAATCCGGGGGCACGCCAGGCGGTTCCGAGGACCAACATTCCGGCCAACATCCCGCTGGAAGTCGGCCTGCAGCTTCAGGCGCAGACAGAGAACGGCCAGATGATGACCGTGACGGTCGTGGAGATTTCCGAAAACGAAGTCGTTCTGGACGCCAACCACCCGCTGGCCGGCCAGGCACTGACGTTCGAAATCCAGTTGACGGCCATCAACTAATACGCCGCGCGTGCGGGTGGAGATGACTTGTCATCCCTGCCTCTGCATGCTCAAACGAACAAAAGCCCCGCGGCTTCCCGCGGGGCTTCTTTGTAGCCGCACGACGACGCTGCAAGCCGTCGTGCGGAAATTTCAGGACCAGCCTCAGTCCATATAAACGCTGTCGTTGGCTTTCTGGACCTCGGCCTTGAAGAGCCCGAGCAATTCGTTGGCTTTCGGATCGAGATTTTCGGCAACGTGATTTTCAAACGCCGGCTGAGCCGCTGCCGCCATGGAAGCGCGCTGGTCGGCGGTCAGAGCCGTCACTTCCATCTTGTCCATCAGGCCGGCCAAACCTCTGTCGGACGCCTCGATGATGCGCGACAGGCCGCGGCTGGCGGTAACGCAGCTTTCCGCCGCATAGCGCAGGGTCTTCTGCTGTTCTTCGGTCAAACCCTCGAAGAAGTCGCGGTTGACCATGAACGTATAGGGCGAAAACAGGTGGTTGGTCAGCGTCATGTACTTCTGAACCTCGGAGAAGTTCGCGAAGGAAATGATCGGCACCGGGTTCATCTGCCCGTCGATGACGCCCGTCTGCAGGCCGGAATAGACCTCGCCCCAGGACAGTGGATAGGCCTGCGCGCCAAGCGCCTGGATGATGGTCTGGTGGGACGGCAGCGTCATGGTGCGGATGCGGATACCGTCGAAATCGTCCAGCGACGCAATCGGATGCTTGGAATTGGTGACGGCGAAGAAGCCGCCCGTGTCCGGGAAGCCGAGCACGACGACATCGCCGAGGGCTTCCTCGATATCGGCCGCCAGCGCCTTGCCGAAGTCACCGTCGAACACCTCGTAAGTGGCAGCGTTGTCGGCGAAGGCGAACGGCAGGTTCAAGACGTCGATGCGTGGATAGTAGCAGGCCAGCGCGCCGGTGGACGTCAGCGTTGCCTGGATGATGCCGTCGCGCACATGCTGCACGTGTTCGGCTGCCGAGCCGAGCTGGTTGGAGCCGAAGACCTCCACTTCGACGGCACCGTTCGTGTCTGCATTGACGATGTTGGAGAACACCGCCGTGCAGGCGTGAGCCGGGTTTTCGAACGGATCTGTCTTGTTGTCGTGGCCGAATTTCAGCACCTTTCCATCTGCCAGCGCGCTGCCGGCCATGAGTGCCGCGGTCAACCCGACCGCAAGCCCTTTTGCAAACGTCTTCATGATTTTCTCCATTCCTCTGTCAGGGTGTTTTTTGTTATTGGGCAAACCCGAGAGCACGCGGCAGCAACATCGCCGCGCTTTCCCAGAAGGCGAACAGGAACAGCACAGCCACCTCGGCGACCAGGAACGGCCCCAGCTTGATGGCAATCCGTTCCAGCTTCTCACCGGTGACCGATGAGAGAACGAACAGGCACGCGCCGACGGGCGGCGTCATCAGCGAAATGTTGAGTGCCAGAACGAAGATGATCCCCGCATGGATCGGCTCCAGGCCGACCTGGGCGGTGAGCGGCACAAGAACCGGCGCCAGGATGATCAGGATGGCGGTGATATCCATGACCATGCCGACAATCAGCAAAAGCCCGATGATGATGGCAATCACTGCATAACGGTTGTCGGCGAGACCCAGGATGGTCTCGGCCAGCATCTGCGGGATCTTCTCAAAGCTCATCCACCAGCCGAGAATGCCGGCAAAGGCGATGATGACGAAGATCACGCCGGTGATGCGCGCCGTGCGCACAAGCATCTGGTAGAGCGCAGGCAACGTAAGCGTCCGGTAGACGAATGCGCCGATGAAGAGTGCATAGGCAACCGCGATGGAGGCCGCCTCCGTCGGTGTGACGACACCGCCAAGGATTCCTCCCAGGATGATCACCGGCATCAAGAGGGCGGTGATCGAGGAAACGAAGACCTGCCCGATTTCCTTCAGGTTTGCCCGGCGCTCCGCCTTGGGCAGGCTGTTGCGGGCGGCCCCCAGCGCAATGACGACCATGCAGACACCGCAGATGACAAGGCCCGGCAGGATGCCTGCCGCGAAAAGCCCGCCGATGGAAACGCCCATGAGCGAGCCATAGACGACCATCAGGCCGGACGGCGGGATGGTCGGTCCGATGATTGAACCGGCCGCCGTGACCGCACAGGCGTAATCGCGCCTGTAGCCTTCCTTCACCATGGCCGGCACCAGTGTGCGGCCGAAGGCAGCGGCGTCCGCCGTGGCCGACCCGGTCAGCCCTGCAAAGAACACCGAGGCCAGCATGTTGGTGTGGGCGAGCCCGCCACGGAAATGGCCGACCAGAACCTGCGCCAGCTTCACCAGCCGGTCGGTGATCCCGGTCTGGTTCATGATCTCGCCGGCCAGGATGAAGAACGGCATCGCCAGGAACGGAAAGATGTTGAGACCGTTGAAGATGCGGCTTGGCCCTATGGCCAGGAACTGATCGCCACCCATGTGAATGAGGCCAATGACGCCTGCCGCGCCGATGGCAAAGCCGATGGGCATGCCGAGCAGGACAAACCCGATGAAGACAGCCGCGACGATCATGCTGCGGCCTCCGCAAAAGGCGGATTGTCGAGATGGGTTCCGCTGTCCCGGATCATCGCCAGAACAGTCTGTATCGAGGCCAGGGCTGCGGCGGCCGGAATTGCCGAATAGAACGGCTGCAGACTGATGCCGAAAATCATCGCCTGCCGCTTGGCACCGCTCTCCGCAAACCCGAGCCCGTACCACAGCACATAGAGAAACAGCGCGAGAACGCAGAGATCGATGGCCACCAGAACGATGCGGCGCAGCGGCAGCGGCACACGCATGATGGCGGCTGTCAGACCGATGTGATCCCGCCTGGCGATGCCGGAAGAGACTGCCAGCATGGCGGCCCAGATCATGAGATATCGGGCCAGGATCTCCGGCCAGGGTAGCTGCCAGTGGAAGAAGTAACGATCCACCACACCCAGCCAGACATCAAGCACCAGAAGTGCCATCAGGATAGCAATTACAGCCTCGACGCCCGTATTCAGCCTGGCGCTGGTTCTGGCAGCCCACTCGTGCATAACCCCTCCAACGAAATGTATCTTAATTACATTTTCAGAGCAGATATTGCGTTTCGTCAAGCCTATTTTGTTTTTAAATTACATTTTTGCGTCGATGAAGGCTATAATCAGGTGCTGATTGACGACTTTGTGTAATCAAATTACAAATCCTGCAACCAGGGAGTCATGTGTGCAGGCAAAAATCAGAACCCCGACCGGCGACAATACCAACGGCCATGCCGCTATCGATCTCATTTCGGCGCTGCGCGACCATGCCGGCCAGTTTCCGGCACGGGAACAGAAGGTCGCGGACTACGTGCAGAACCACCTGTCCGCCATATCGGACATGACAATCGCCGAACTCGCGAAGGCCTGCAGCGTCAGCACGCCGACGGTGGTCCGCTTTTGCCGGACGCTCGGCTGCGACGGTTTCCGGGAATTCAAGCTGCGCCTGGCCCAGAACCTGGCCGTCAGCCTGCAATATATTTCCGCGCCCTCGACCTCCGAGCAGGTCGCCAGCGACACCGCGATCGACCGCGTTCTGGGGGCTCTCTATGCGACCGCGAACGTCATGCGCCAGCAGGTCGATCCGGCCGTTATCGAGCGGGCTGTCGAAAAGATCGCCGCATGCCGGCAGTTGCTCACCGCCGGGATCGGCGGCGGCTCGACGATGGTGGCGGGAGAAGCGGCCAGCCGGTTCTTCCGGCTGGGCATCCCGACCGTTGCCCTGCATGACAGCTACCTTCTGCAAATGCGTGCGGCGACACTGGGCCCCGACGACGTGCTGCTGTGCGTTTCCGCCAGCGGCGAAGCGGACGAACTGGTCAGCGCGGCTGAAATCGCCGGTGGGTATGGTGCAACTACCATCGCGATTGCACCCAAAGGCTCCCGCCTGGCGCTGATTTCCAAGATCCCCATTCTGGTGGATCTTCCCGAGGACCCGGATATCTACAAACCGACCGCCTCGCGCTATGCGCATCTGGTGATTGTCGACGCCATCGCGATGACGGTTGCCCAGGTTCGCGCCGCGACGACCAGCGAAAACCTGCGCCGGATCCGCTCCTCGCTGACTGCGTTTCATGGCCGCACCGGGCCTCAACCACTGGGCGATTGAGGGCCAAGAACACGTGAAACTGCGCCGGCTTGCCAGAATCTGCCGCATTCTGCTGCCAAACTGAGAGAAGCCGATTGCATTTCCTACAACGGTCACCCTATGTATGTTATTGGTTTTCATAAGCTCTTGTCGGGGACATCGTATTCATGTCGGTAGATGTTGACGCGCTGGTGGACAGACGGCGCCTCAGACGCAAAGTGACCTTCTGGCGGATCGCGACCTTTGTCGTCATCGCCGCCGCCCTGATTGGAGGGCTGCTTTATGTCTCCGGCGGCTCTGAATTGTCCAAGCGGACAGCACATATCGCGCGAATTCCGATCGAAGGCGTCATCCTCGAAAGCCGCAAGACGTTGCAGATGATCGACAAGATCGGCAAGTCCGACGCGGTCAAGGGTGTGGTGATCTCTATCAATTCCCCCGGCGGCAGCACGACTGGCGGCGAAGCGCTCTATGAAGCATTGCGCAAGCTTTCCGAGAAAAAGCCGGTTGTTGCCGAAATCCGCACCATCGGCACCTCTGCGGGCTACATGATCGCCCTGGCGTCCGACCACATCGTTGCAAGATACAATTCCATCACCGGCTCCATCGGCGTCCTGTTCCAGTTCGGCAACATCAGCAAACTGATGGAAACGGTCGGCGTGGAAATGGATGCGGTCAAGAGTGCCCCGCTGAAGGCGGAGCCCGACTTCTATTCCCAGACGAGCCCCGAGGCACGGGCCATGCTGCAAAAGCTGGTCAACAACTCCTACGACTGGTTCGTTTCCCTGGTTGCCGAGCGCCGGTCCCTGGCCCCGCCCAGAGCCAAGGAATTGGCCGATGGCCGTATTCTGACGGGCCATGATGCCCTGACAGAAAAGCTGGTCGATGCCATTGGCGGCGAAGATGCCGCAATCGACTGGCTGGTAAGTGAAAAGGGTGTTGCGAAGGATCTTCCGGTCGTCACCTGGAGCACCAACGATAATCTGGAAGAACTGCCGTTTTCGTCACGCGTGTCGCGAGAGTTCGGAAAAGGCATCGGCTCGGCTCTTCTGGAGCCGGTTAGTGAAGCTAAGGGGCTGATTCCACGAGGGCTTACGCTTGACGGGCTCGTATCCGTTTGGCAGGCTTCTGGCGCGGCAGACAATAATCCGTAAACGAGGGGGCACTTCATGATCAAATCTGAGCTGGTTCAGCATATCGCCGAACAAAATCCGCATCTCTATCAGCGGGACGTTGAGAACATCGTCAACGCCATCTTGGATGAGGTCACCGAAGCGCTCATGCGTGGCGACCGCGTTGAATTGCGCGGCTTCGGCGCGTTTTCCGTCAAGAACCGCCCCGCCCGCGTCGGCCGCAATCCGCGCACCGGCCAGAAGGTGGAAGTGGATGAAAAATTCGTACCCTTCTTCAAAACCGGCAAGGAAATGCGTATACGGTTGAACGATGGTGTGGACCACGGCGACGACTGATTGCGCTCGCCACGACACGCCATTTAATATCGACGTCTGATCTGGCCAAAACCGGGAGAACCCAGTGACCCGTTTCCTCAAGAACGTGATCTTGTTCGCAATCGCGGTGGTCCTGATCCCATTGTCCGTGGCAAACCGCCACACGGTTTCCCTGTCGCTCAATCCCCTCGACCCGCAGGATCCGCGCCTGACGATCACGGACATTCCGCTGTTCTGGATCATCTTCGCAAGTCTGGGTGTCGGCATCATCATCGGCGGACTTGGCGCATGGGCGAAACAGGGCCGCTGGCGCAAGGAAGCCCGCGTAAAGCGGCGTGAGGCCGCTAAGTGGCACAAGGAAGCCGACCAGCTGCGGGAAATGAACACCGTAACCCAGCCGGCAACCGGCATCAAAGGGCTGGCAGGACCGGGCAACCGCAACGCCGCCTGACCGGCCGACACTCTCATGCGTATTATCTCCAGCGACGAGATCGATGCCTGCCTGGAAGACAGGGCCGTCCTTGAAACGCTGCGCCGGGCCTATCGCTCCAGCACCGTCGCACCTCAGGCCTCCCCCCTGCCTATTGACCGGCTGAACCAGCAGCAAGGCGCGCTCACCGTCCAACCGGCCTGGACCGACTTCGCCGCACAGGGCGACGTCAAGCGCGGTTACATCGGCTGCTCTCTGGCACTGGATCTTCCAGAACAAGCCGGGCTTTCTTCCAGTCTCTATCTGCTGTTTTCGGGCTCCGGCGGACAACCGATCGCCCTTCTGGACGGAATGCGCCTCACCGTCTGGCGAACCTCCGGCCTACATGCCCTGGGTGCAAGCTACCTCTCCCGGGAAGACACCTCCCGGCTGCTGGTTATTGGCGACGACCCGAGGCTGCCCCGGCTGCTGAGCGGCTACGCCGCCGTCCGTAATCTGACGTCGATCCTCCTGGCAGGCGTCTCTCCGGAGATCCAGAAGCGAGTGGCTTCCCTGCCCGCCCTGAAGGGGGTGAATGTCGGCGTCACCAGTGAAATCTACGCCGCGCAGGAAGGCGCGGACATGATCTGCATCGCCGGCCCGGAAAAGGATACGGGCACTTACCACGCCCTCACCTATCTGGACCCTCCCGCCGGCTGTCATATCGATGTGCTCGACCCCGCAGCGCAATTGCCGACGGAACTGTTGCAGGAAGCCCGGCTGTTCACCACTGACCTGAGCGAACCGCCACGATCGGATCTGGAATGGGCTGCCGATCTGAAGGACCTCACGCAGGGCAGCAAGGCCGGCCGGCGTTACTATGGCCAGCGCACACTGTTTTTGCCCGCTCGGCGCACAGGCCTTGCCGACTATGCCCTGGCCGCACACGTTTTTTTGAGAACGTAATCACTGGAAGTTGTGGCCTTAGCCACCATATCCACGATCAGCAGTGGGAAACCACCAAAGAGTGTGCCCATGAGGGTTGCCCAGACAGTGGGCCACCCCCTATGAGGTCGCTTCCGAATTTTAAATTTGAAGGAGCTTAACATGCTGACGACGCTTGCCTATTCGGCGAGCCTTCCGGCAATCGCACTTGGGCTGATCTACTATGTGTCAGCCTGCTCAGGGCTTGTCTATTAAGGCGTGTCGCGTTTAACGGGAAATATCTTTTATCGCTTTTTGCGATGAAATCCCTGATTTCAGACGGTGAAAAACGTTTCCGCAAAAATGCGACATGCTCAAAGGCCTTGAAGTCATGCTGGTGGCTTGCCCCGGCACGCAGGTACGGCCCGCTGGAAAGGGCTGGTATGTTCTCTTGACCGTACCAAAACAAAACCGAGAAACGCAAAGCCGGTTCCTCATGGACCGGCTTTTGTCGTTTCAGGGCACTCAACTCCACCGGGGTAGCCGGCCGGCTTACCCGTCAGCCGAGCCCGTTCCCGAGCGATGTCCGGGCAAGGTCCAGCCACGCTGGATCGCGCCTCCGCGCAGGATCAGCGCACAGCTTGCGGCAAGGATCGCGGCAAGAAGTTGCGGTGCGCCCAGTTGCACCAGCACCACGAACCCGCCCGCGCCAGCAAAGGCCGCACCGACGTAGATCTCCGGCTTCACGATGGAAGAGGGTTCACCGGCAATGGTATCCCGCAGGATGCCGCCGAAGGTTGCTGTCGAGACACCCATGAGGATTGCCACAAGGATCGTGTCTCCCACCGTCAGCGCCTTGGCCGCCCCCATGACCGAATAGGCCGCGATGCCGACGGCATCGGCCCACCTCAAAGGCTTGGAGAGCTTTTCGATCCACTCGGCGAAATACCAGACCAGCGCGCTGACGACGAAGCACACCAACAAATACCATTCGTTCTCCACCCAGAAAACCGGCACACCCAGCAAAAGGTCCCGCAGCGTTCCGCCGCCGATGCCCGTCAGTGTGGCGAAGAACAGCAAGGCAACGATATCCAGTTGCTTGCGCGAGGCGACGATACCGCCGGTAATGGCAAAGACCGCCACTCCGAGATAATCCAGCATTTGCAGCAGCATTCCGTCCCCCAGGCCTCGCGTTCTTGATGAAGGCATTACCTGAGGTCCGGGTCTTTGTCATCCCGTGGGCTATCGCACCGGTGACCGGCTTGCCTCTGAAGACCACCCTGTCTCGCTGAAGACATTCAGGCATTCAGACCTGGTCGGTTTTGAAAGACGTTTGATCTGTCGTGTCCAAAGAAAAAGGGCTGCTCCGCCCAATACGGAAGCAGCCCTTTCAAAGCTACAAGGCCGGTTGACCTCAGGCGTTCTTGTCGACCGTCTGCCCGGCTTCCGCCGTTGCGGCGACATCCTTCGGACCGCCCTTTGAAACGCCGACCATGGCCGGACGCAGAACGCGGTCGCCAATGACGTAGCCGGCCTGCATCACCTGCACGACCGTGTTGTTCGGCACTTCGGTGTTCGGCACCTCGAACATCGCCTGGTGGAAGTTCGGATCGAACTTCTGGCCTTCCGGGTCCAGCTTCTTGACGCCGTTCTTTTCAAGCTGGTTGAGCAGATCGCGTTCAATCATCTCAACACCTTCGATCAGCGAAGCAACACCCGCATCGGCGTTCTTGCGGTCGTCTTCCGGCAACGCCTCAAGCGCGCGGCGCAGGTTGTCGGAAACCGTCAGCATGTCGCGGGCAAAGCCGGACACTGCGTATTGCCGGGCGTCCTTGACTTCCTTTTCCGTGCGGCGGCGCAGGTTTTCCATTTCCGCCATGACACGAAGCGCGCGATCTTTCAGATCCGCGTTTTCGGCTTTCAGAACTTCGATCGGATCGACACCGGCCGCCTCGACAGCTTCCGGCTGTTCCGCTGCTGCAGTTTCCGGCGTTGCTTCTGCCGGCTGCTCTTCCGGGTTTTTGTTTTCGTCGCTCATGAATGATCCGTTTGCTCAGACTGTTTGCGGGTGCTTATACGACCGGTTGCGGTTTTTTCAAAGAGCATCGGCGGATAGGCTTTCGCTTACCCGCCGGATGCGCTCGTATGAACCGCAGCCGGTCAGCCGCAGACTCTTGTCGCGATTAAAGGGCGCTCTTGATCCAATCGGAGAGCTTGCCCTTCGGCGCAGCACCGATCTGGGTTGCCATCGGCTCGCCATCCTTGAACAGAATCAGCATCGGGATGGACCGGACACCATACTTCATGGCCATGTCCTGGTTCTCGTCGATGTTGAGCTTGGTGATCTTCACCTGGCCGCTCATCTCCTCGGAGATTTCCTCAAGCGCCGGAGCGATCATCTTACACGGACCGCACCATTCGGCCCAGAAATCGACCACGACCGGGCCGTCGGATTTCAGAACTTCGGCTTCAAACGAAGAGTCGGTAACTTGTGTGGTAGCCATAACTAGATCTCGTAGGTCTCAGGAGCGCGCCTACCCGATGTAAGCGCGACAGTTGGCAAGAACGTAGGAAGCCGAGGGCCTGCCGTCAAGCCGATGTGCCGTCAGGACGCAGTCCGGCGAAGGTTTCTTCCAGTACCTTTTCAGGGATTTCCATCAGGCTCGGCACGGCCGTCCACAGAAGCTGGGCGGAAATCTCCCTGCCCGGATAAATCTGCTTCAGCATTTCCCTGTAAACACAAAGCTGTGCGCGGTACTCGAGCGGGATTTCGGCAACTGACGCCGGCGGATGGAAATTGGTCTTGTAATCCACAATCACCACCCGGTTATCCTCAACCACCAGCCGGTCGATCTGGCCGGATATCTCGACTTCCGTCCCATCACTTGCCCGAATCGTCCCGACCAGCGGAACTTCGGCGCGGGCATGACCGCAAAACAGGGTCTCAAATTCCGGCATATCCAGAATCGCCGCTACCTCCCGCAAAAGATGGGAACTTCGGTCGGCGAATTCCGGTTTGAGGGCCTGTCTGAGATAGGCCTCCGATGCTGCCAGGCGCTCGCCTTCGGCAATGTCCGGCAACAGCTCCAGAAGCCGGTGGATCAAACGGCCGCGCTCAAGCGGCCAGGAGGCAAGGTCCCTGCCGGCCTGAAGTCGGGAGACCGCGGGCACCGGATCAATGCCCTCCTTCTCCTCCATCGCCTCGAATGCCCTTGAAGGCTGAAGGCGCTTCTTCTTGGGAAGTGGTCGAACAGGGGTGGAGAGCCAGTCCGGCAACGGCGGTTCTTCGCTGCCCGGCTCTGCAGACACATGCGCGGCACCACCTGCCTCCGGCCCGGCAGCGGTTCCTTCCTTCTGCCAGCGCCAGGCCGAAACGGCCCCGTCGCTAGCGGTCAATTCACGTGCCTCGGGCTTCAACGCCCGCGAAACCATGGAATACCAGCAGTTCTCGTGGGCACCGCGTTTCGGTTCCCAGCCGCAGACGATCAGCCGGTCCTCGGCACGGGTCAGGGCGACATAGAGCAGGCGCCGGTATTCCTCCTCCTGTGCATCCCGCAAGGCTTCCACAGCGGCATCGTGCCAGGGCGTCCGGTCTGCCTTGGGCGGCAGCCACACCAGAGCTGGTGGCAGCAGATCGTTTTCCAGGCGCCTGCGCGGCAGGAAAGCCGGATCGTGGATGGCGCTGACGGGTGCCGCGCCCGGATCGACCAGGATGACGATGCGCGCTTCCAGCCCCTTGGAGCCATGCACGGTCATGATGCGGACCATGCCCTTGGTATTGGTCAGCTCGCGCTTGATCTCGGTCGGTGCCGCCGCCATCCAGGCGAGAAAGCCTTCCAGGCCCGGCGTTCCGGATTGCTCATAGGCGATGGTCAGCGCCAGGAACTCGTCCAGAACATCATCGACTTCCACCCCGAGGCGGGCGCGAAAGGCCTTGCGGCCACCATCGGCCCCCAGAAGACGGGCATAGAATTCGTAAGGCGGCACGAAGTCGGCGCGCGCGCGCCAGTCTTCCAGCTTTGCGCGCACGGCCTTCCACTTGTCAGACGTGTCGGACCGCTTCACCAGCATCTGCCACAGCGTTCCGGGCCGCACCTTTTCCGGCGTTTCCCGGGCAACCTCCAGAAGGTCGTCGTCCGTCAGGTCGAACAGCGGGCTCTTCAACACGCAGGCAAGCGACAGGTCGTCTTCCGGCAGCAGCAGAAACCGGCCGAGGGCGGCGAGATCCTGAACAGCGATATGGTCCGTCAGCACAAGGCGGTCGCTACCGGCAGCCGGAATGTCCAGCTCCTTCAGTTCGCGGTTGAGCGCTTCGACAAAAGGTCCGCGCTTGCGCACGAGGATCATCACGTCGCCGGGATCGGCCGTGCCGTCGCGCATCCACTGGGCGATCTCCGCTGCGATGCGCCTTGCCACCTTCAGCATCGGGCTGCCCGAGCCGACATGATCGATCGGCTGGCGCCAGTCGTCCGGTTCCTCGATCTCGGCTTCGGCTTCCAGAGGCCACAGATCGACAATCCCCGGGTCGCGGCGGATGGCTTCGTGAACCGGTGCCTTCACGTCCTGCGACAGGCCCTTGTGGGCGCTTTCGTCGTGAAACACCTTGTCGACCGCTCCCAGCACATCCGGCGTGGAGCGGAAGGAGAGCTGCAGATTGACGGAGTGGAACTCCAGCTCCGCAGCCTCGGCCTTGCCGGAAAAGGCCCGGCGCATGGCGTCGAAGTAGGCCGGAACAGCCCCCTGGAACGAGTAGATCGACTGTTTTTCGTCACCCACCGCAAACAGCGTGCGCACCCGGTCCCTTGCTCCGGTCCCGGCGAAAAATTCAGAGGCGAGCGAGGTCACCACTTCCCATTGGCGCGGGCTGGTGTCCTGGGCCTCGTCAACAAGGATATGGTCGAGCCCCTGATCGAGCTTGTATTGCACCCAGAGCGCGGCGTCCGACTTCTGCAACAGCGTTGCCGTCTTGACCACCAGATCCTCGAAATCGAGATAGCCACGGGCGGTCTTCGCACGTTCGTAATGGCCGATCACCGCATCGGCGAGCCGCAGCAGCGAGGATGTCCCCTCATAGGTCGCGACCTTGCGGCGCTGGTCCAGCAAGGCCAGAAGGCGCTGCTGTTCAGCCTCAAGCGCTTCAAGCATCTCAGGGAACGCCTCGGCGACCTTCTTGGTGGCAAGCGACTTGCGGGGTTCAAGCTTGGCCGTCAGAAAGATTGCCTGCCAGGCCTCGCGGAATGCGGCAGCACTGCCCGTGAACCTTGCGGCAGCAACGAGATCGTCCGCACGGGCCTGATCGGTCTTGGTGCCGGTGCGCAGAGCCTCGGCATAGGCAAGACAGGTGTTCAGATCGAGCGGGCAAGCGGTCCGGAACTGTTCGTCGAAGTCCGCCAGCCGCAGGGCCGGGTCCGTTTCCAGAAGTTCGGCCAATTCCGCAAGCGCGGTTTCCAGATCGACGGCATCGACCGTCCAGCGGCGGAAGGCGTCGCGGCTCTGGATCAATTCGTCCAGCGCCTTCTGCGCACCGCCATCGCTCATCAGATCGATGACGGATGCCAGCGCCCTGCCGAAAGCGCTTTCCGGCTCGGTCTCGGCGACATGCAGCACGGTGGCGCGCGAAGCTGCCATGAGTTCGGCCGCCACGCGGTCATCGAGCACGGCAAAATGGCCGGCGACATTCGCTTCCAGCGGAAACTGGTGCAGCAGGGATTCGCAGAAACCGTGGATGGTCTGGATCTTCAGTCCGCCCGGCGTTTCCAGCGCACGGGCAAACAGGCGGCGCGCCATGGCAAGGCGCGCGGCATCGGGCTTGCGGCCTTCGATGTCCTGCAATTCGGCCGCGAGTGCTTCATCATCCTTGGTGACCCATTCACCCAGGATCTTGAAAACACGGGTCGCCATTTCAGCTGCGGCGGCCTTGGTGAAGGTCAGCGCCAGAATGCGGGAAGGATCGGTGCCATCCAGAAGCAGCCGCACTACCCGGCGGGACAGAACGAAGGTCTTGCCCGATCCGGCATTGGCGCTCACCCAGGCGGAGGCCCGCGGGCGGGAGGCAAGGTCCTGCCGCTGTCTGGTGACTTCAGGGATCTGAAAGCTCACGACGCCTCCTCCGATCCAAGCGCCCATTCCTGGGTTCTGGCGAGATGATCATAGTCACCGCCCATCTGTCGTTCGCGCATCACGCGGGCGCGGGAGAGGTAGCCGGTGTCTTCCCTGACATAGTGGGCGATCAACTGTTCCAGGCGTTTCCAGGCATCTTCCACCAGATCTTCCAGCGGCGTTTCCTTCGGGTTCCGCGGCGCTTCGATCACCGGTTCGCTACCGCCCTTCAGCTGCAGATACAAAAGCTCGGAAATCGGGGCATCAGCCGGCACATCCTTGAAGCCGAACCGACGGATCATCGCCGCCTCAAGAGGCAACTGCGGAGACAGCAGCGCGTCGACCTGCTTTTGCGAGGGCACCTGCCCTGTCTTGTAATCGACCACCGAAAGCCCGCCGCCGCTCAGAAGGTCGATGCGGTCAGCCCGGCCACGCAGGCGGAAATCGAAGCCGGGCAGCTTCATCTCCACGCCACCGCCGATTTCCAGGAACCGCTGACTGACGTGTTGCGACCGTCTTGCTTCATAGGCAACGAAGCCGGCTGCAATCTTCTGAAAGCGCGGCCACCAGAGCGCCCGGATCGCCGGGAAGGCATCAAGGGGTTCGAACAGCTCCTCGCCGATCTCCGTCAGGGCCTTCACGGCCTTGTCGTCGAAAGGACCGGTCCAGGTCAGCAGGAAGTCGGCGAGCGCATCATGAATGAGATTGCCCTTGTCGGCCGCGCCTGGTTCGCCTCCAATCGGATCGACCGGCTGCAATTCAAGCACATGACGGGCGAAGATCGCATAAGGATCGCGGATCAGGCGCTCGATTTCCGTAATCGAGAGCGACTTCGGGCGCGCTGCCAAAAGTGGACGGGGCTGGGGGCGGGACGCGGGCCGCACCGCACCTTCGGGCCGGTCAAGCTGGGCAGCAAGAGCGGAATAAATGGCGCCTTGCGCTTCCAGTTGTTTCGTCAGATCCGGCCCGGCCAGCGTCGTCAGACGCTGCAGCCAGCGGGATGCGACGGTGGGCGCACCATCGGAGCGGGCGGCCCGCGAAAGAAGGACACGCCGCGCCCCCATACCTTGCGCGAAATCATGCGCAGCCGCACCAAGCCGGCGTTCCGGCGGTTCAAGTCCCATGTCGCGCTTCATCGGACGGTTCAGCCACGGATCGTTGCGCGTGCGCTGTGGCCAGATACCTTCGTTGAGGCCGCCCAGGATGGCGAAATCGAAGGTCTGAAGCCGGGCTTCCATAGGGCCAAGGATCTGCACCCGCTGATCGCCCGGCAGCCTGCGCCGCACG
>NZ_AAUW01000034.1 GCF_000168975.1 Roseibium aggregatum IAM 12614 | reverse complement strand
CTTGCTGATTGCGTTGCTGCTGTGGTCGGTTGCCCTCCTTCACCGCGACAGGAGGATGAAAATCATGGGGGCATTCGGAACGGCCGGAGCTGTTGTGCCGATTATCTTGCTTGTTGCCGGACATGTGATTGTTGGGGCCGGTGCAATATTGGGCGTGTCATCACTGTACGAACTTTCCGGAGAAAACATCAACTCGACACCCGGGATTATTCGCATCATCGAGGCGATCTTTTTTGGTTGGGGGGCACTGGTGGCAATTGCGCTTTGGAGCGGACAGCTTTCCAGGCCGCCCAATGAACTCGCGCCACTAGAAACGTAACATTTCTTCGCCAATTCTGACCAGATTCGCCGTTGGAGCTCTAAAACCCGACAGGTCCATGCGGCCCGGAGCCGTCATTCGTTCCGGTTGCAACAAATGCTCGAAAGGAGCCCAAGGTGGCGAATGCGGCACGGTGCATAAACGACTGTTGCAGACAGCGTCGCCAATGCTTTGCTCGCGAGCCGACACCCTCTTTCCAAACTTTCAGCGGCACCGCGGCTTAGTGCCGGACGCCGCGGACGACGAGCGCCAGACGAGGTATCGCCAGGCCCGACCCGACGGTGAACGATCGGTGGAAGTCCTCGAACGCCGCTCTGAAAGCGTCACGCCGGTCATGCGGCAGGGCGGCGTATGTGGCCATGACGGGACCGAAGCCATTGACGTATTCCTTCCAGACCGTCGCCACGTCCGGTGCATAGAGCGTCGTCACCTGTTCGTGAATGTCGATCTCGAAACGCTCTCCGACGACCTCTCTCAACCAGCTTGAGCGCCCCCAGTCGAAGGGCGAGGCAGGTGGCGGGGGCGCATCCGACCATTCTCCGACCAGTCCAAAGAAGCGCGCGATATAGCCATCGGGTTCGTCGGCCCATGTCGCGAGCGCCAGGCGTCCCGCGGGCCTTAGCACGCGCGCCATCTCGGCCACGGCCCCGGATGGCTCGCTTGAAAAGATGACGCCATAGGTCGAGATCACGCCGTCAAAACTTTCGTCCCCGAACGGAAGTGCTTCAGCTGCGGCCTGTTGAAAGACCGGGCGCGGATCGAGCCCGGCCGACAGCGCCTCGGCGGCTTCGAGCATGCGGGGCGAAATGTCCACGCCCGTGACGCTGGCGCCGCGCCAGGCTGCAAGCCGGGCGGCCCAACCTGTGCCCGTCCCGATGTCGAGTATGCGTTCGCCCGGTCGCGGCCAAAGGGCTTGAACTGTGTGTGTGATGGTGTCGGAGAGTCCGAAGGAAATACCGTCGTAGGATCTGCCCGGCTGGCCCCACATCCGTGCTTCGGAGCTTAATGCGTCGGTGTTCATTGAAACCTCCCTTCAACAGGTTTGAATGGATCTTGCCGATTGGAGCCGGTGATGGATACTCCACGATCTGGAGTATTCCGGAGGAGACAATTTTGATATCCTGTACAAGAGCAGGGAGGTCGCCATGAAGAGCTATGGTCAGTTCTGCGCGATCGCCAAGGCCGCAGAAATCTTTTGCGAACGCTGGACGGCTCTGGTCATTCGGAACCTTGGGGCGGGTGCCGAAAGATTCAGCGACATACACAGGGGCGTGCCGCATATGTCTGCGACGCTGCTGACGCAGCGACTGCGCCAACTGGAAGCCGAAGGGCTTGTCGAGCGGCGACGCAGCGGCACGGGCAAGAGCTGGACCTATCACCTGACCGATGCCGGGGCTGAATTTATGCCCCTGGTTGGCGCGCTCGGTATCTGGGGGCGACGTTGGACGCGGCGCGAGCTTGCGGAACGCGAGCTTGACCTGGGGCTGTTGATCTGGGGCCTTGAATACTCGGTGGACCCGGCGGCCTTCGGGCCAGAGCGCCATGTGCTTCGGCTCGATGTGTCCGACCAGCCGGAGCACAAGAGGTTCTATTGGTTCGTGTGCGAGAGCGGGAACCTCGATTTGTGCGTCTCCGATCCCGGAGGTGGGACCGACCTGTTTCTGGAGGCCACTCTGGAGGACTTGATCCAGGTCTATCGCGGAGATGTCGCGTTGACCGCTGCCATCGAGGACGGGCGGCTGACGGTCCACGGCACACGGAAACTCTCACGGCGACTTCGGCACTGGTTCAACTTCAACAATGTAGCGAAGACACCTTTGGCAGAAGGAGGGCCGGCCCGGCGCTTGATATCGGCGACTTCGGAACCCCGAGGAGTCGATATCGCGAGACCGTGAGGTGCTCGGAAAGCCGGTGCCAAGGTTTCCCTGGTGCCGCATGCCATCCGAACCAGACATCAGATCCGTGGACACGAACGTCCGGTCCGTCCGCTCAGTTGACCTTCACACACCGCACAACAAACGACAGCTTGAAAGGCCGTTCCTAACCCCCGCAAACGAGCGAAAGGAAAGCTCCCGTCAGAACCTGATATTGACCCTTGCGTTTGCTCCCTGGTCGCTTGCGTTTTCCCCGAAGGCTCCCTGGTAGGAAAGGCCGAGGGTGGTGCGGTCGGTGATGGTGAGGGCAAGTCCTGCCTCGACAAGGGCTGTGTCCCGGTCGAGAGGAACACCCTGAACCGTGAAGGGATCGAGACCGGACAGGGCCATGCGCTGATCGGGCGTCAGATCACCTATGGCGTGGCGCCAGCCAAAGGCGCCGGTGAGGGCCACCGAGACACTGTCGGTGGTCGCAAGCGTTTTCGACATGCGAAGGCCGAGCGTGCTTGAGCCCAGAAGCTGGCTGGAGCCATCTCCGGTGAGCGCCAGGGCGGCGGAGCCCTGCTCCTGGAAGGCGTCGGTCTGCTGATGCAGGAGCGCCAGTCCGGCGAAGGGAGAGACCTGCAGCCAGGGTGTTTCCAGGGCATAGGAGGCTTCGCCGAAAACTTGCGCGGTCCGGGACCAGTAGTCCGCGGTGAGCGTGTCCTTCAGACCGCCGGCGGCAACGGCGCGCTCGCTTGTCACATCGTGCCAGCAGTAGGCAGCGCCGAAGGTGAGACCGAGGTCGGAAAGCCGTACCCCGCCATAGGCGCCAAGGGTGTAGCTGTTCGCATCCGCTGAGGAAGCCCGCGCGGAAACGCTGGCCTGGCTCTGGCCGAGACCGGCCAGCAGCCCGAAGCGGGCCTGGGGCCAGGCGGTTGCCTCAAGCCCGACGAGGGCGCCGCCGGTGCTGCGCGAGAGCGTGGCTGCATTGCCATCGCCGTCGAGCTTGCCATAGGCGCCGTAGGCGCTGCCCCAGGTGGTGAGGTTGAAGCCTGAACCGGTGCCCAGACCTGGACCCCGCGGGCCGACCGGACCGTTGAAGGCGATCTCGGGCACCTCCGAAAAGCCGGCGAAGGCATCGTGAATGCGGCTGGTCACCGTGTCGCGCAGCCGGGCACTGTCGTTGAGGAACAGGGACGGCAGCGAGGCGTGGATCTCGCCGGACAGGCTGTCGAAAGCCGCCCTGGCGCCATCGGCGCTGAGCCCGACGACTGCGTCGAAAACCCTGTTGCCGGTGGCCCCGCTGCTCACGGCATTGGCGACCGCCCGCTGGTTTGCCGTCTTGCCGACCGAGGCAAAGGACGAGGCATTGCGGGTCAGCGTCAGGGTCACGGCCTTGGGGTCATCATAACCAAGAGCCGCATCGAGGAAGGCAAAGTTATCGGTGACTGTACCGAACTTGCCGGTAACGGCCGTGCCCGCGGTAATGATCGTGTATGTGGTGGACGGAGCAAAGCCGGAGCCATCGTCCGTGCCGTTCTCGGCCAGAATATTGACTGTGGCGTCAGAGTCGATGTTGACGCCGCCCGTGGCGACGATCCTGTCCGCGTTCCCTGCGCTGTCGACCTCAACTTCATAGGCGGAACCGGAATCAAACATTGCATTGCCGGCGACATTGAGTGTGCCGATGGAATTGCCCGGCGCGATCTTGCTGCCGGATCTGGCTGTGAAACCGCCAACCGTTCCCGACCCGCCCAGGGTGCCGCCATTCAGCGTAATGGCGCCGATGCTGCCGTTGACCACGAGCTTGCCGGCGGAAACCGTCGTACCGCCGGTGTGGGTGTTTACTTCTGTCAGCGTCAACGTGCCGGCACCCGATTTGGTCAGCGAACCGCTGCCGCTGATCACACTGCCATAGGTCAAGGCATCGCTGCGGTTGAAAATGAGGTCGGCGTTGTTCGTGATGTCACCGCCGATGCTCCCCGATGTGCCGCCGTCGCCGATCTGCAGCGTGCCGGCGGAAATAACCGTACCCCCGGTATGTGTGCTGCTTCCGGTCAGCGTCAGCGTGCCCGCTCCGGACTTGGTGAGCGACCCCGTGCCGCTGATCGCCCCGCCATAGGTCAGGGCATCGGAGCGGTTGAAGACAAGCGCTGCGCTGTTGCTGATGTCACCGACGATGCTCCCCGATGTGCCGCCATCGCCGATCTGCAGTGTGCCGGCGGAAATAACCGTACCCCCGGTATGTGTGCTGCTCCCGGTCAGCGTCAACGTGCCCGCTCCGGACTTGGTGAGCGACCCCGTGCCGCTGATCGCCCCGCCATAGGTCAGGGCATCGGCGCGGTTGAAGACAAGCGCTGCGCTGTTGCTGATGTCACCGCCGATGTTCCCCGATGTGCCGCCATCGCCGATCTGCAGTGTGCCGGCGGAAATAACCGTACCCCCGGTATGTGTGCTGCTGCCGGTCAGCGTCAACGTGCCCGCTCCGGACTTGGTGAGCGACCCCGTGCCGCTGATCGCGCCGCCATAGGTCGGGGCATCGCTGCGGTTGAAGATGAGCGAGCTGTTGTTGATGACATTGCCGGTGATGGTTCCGGCCACATAGACGGTTGCGCTGTTGGTCAAATTGCCGGTGAGAGTGCCGGCTATATTCAGGGTACCGCTATTGTTGACCAGGTCATCGGTCAGGTTGACACCTGTATTGATATTGATCACCGAGCCATTGTTGGTCAGATCGAGGGTCTGGGAAGTGGTAATATTCACTGTCCCTCCCTGCGCGGTCACGCCACCGACAAACGTGCCGCCCGAAGCATTCAGCGTACCACTTTGAACGGTTGTCAGTCCGTTGACTGTCCCGCCCGTAGTGTTTGTCAGCGTTCCGCCAGTCAAGGCGACGGCATTCGTGATGGTTCCGGAATTCTCGATCACGCCGCCCGAAAGCGTCGTACCGCCGCTGTCGGTCAGTGTTCCGCCAGACTTGATTGTCGTCGTGCCGCCGCTCTGTACGAGATCGGTTTGCAGCGTAGAACCATTATTCACGTCGATATTGCCGCCGGTCATCGTCGTCGTCCCGACAATGGCAGAGCTGTCGAGATTGAGCGTCCCCGCGCCACTGATGGTGACATTGCCGCCAAAGGTCCCGCCGCTGGCGGTCAGGGTGCCGCCGCTGATCGAGACCGCGCTGCTGATCGTGCCGCCGCCATTATTCTGCAGTTCGCCGCCGCTGACAGCGACCACCCCGTCGCTATCCGATAGCGTACCGCCTGCCGCGATCCTGGTCGTGCCGCCTTGTTGCACGAAGTTGGTGTTCAGTGTCACGCCGGCTGCCGCGACCGAGACCACTCCGCCGTTGTTGGTCACGGAGTTCAATGTTCTCGAAGCAACGAAGACGGCGGTCTGACCATTGTTGACGACAATGTCCTGTGCGCATGCCGGGTCTGTCAGAGCTGAGGAGACGACAAGGCTGGCCGTCGCCAGTTGCAGCGCATTTCGGTGCTTGATGTACGAAGGACCGCGATGGGCTTGCCTAAAAAAACAGGGTACGAGTAACAGATGCATTGAGAGTCCAAGGCACAAATTGTGTCATGGATGGTCTTTTGACCTCGGAGCGAAGGAATTGGTATCCCCTGTTTAGGGGGGGGTATGGTTTGAAATCAATCCCTTGCCGAGCCAGAGCGCCATCAGCGCCGAACGGCTGGACACACCGTATTTGCGGAAGATCCGCTTCACGTGGTCGTGGGTGGTATGCGGGCTCTGGTTGTTCTGCTCGGCGATCTGTTTTTCCGTCAGGCCAAGCAACAGGCCTTGCAATACCTGCTGCTCGACCGGGGTCAGCGGGGCGCTTGCCACGCCAACGCCTTCTCCCAGCATCTGATGCTTGAAGAACCAGCGAATACCGCGCAAAGCGTGTGAGACGATTTCCTGATCATCCGTAGTGAAAGGCTTGCTGGCGAAGCTGCGATGAAAGCCGATCTGGATTTCCGCACCCGCATTGATCGGGATGCCTGCCCAAAGGGAATCCTGCCGGTCGAGCGCCTTGTAGTAATTTTTGTAGGAAGGTCCTTCGAACCACTCCGGCGTGGCCAGTTCCTTCAGGCTGAGGACCCGGAAAGTCCCGGCCAGCTCCACGTTGCGTGTGGTGGTTATGTTCGGTTCGCCCTTGTCCATTTCCTCGAAAGCCGCGTCAATTGCCGCACTGGTGTTGTCGTAGGGGGTGAGGGTGAAGAGCGTGCGCGGGCGCCAGCCTTTCATCGGATCGCGCGACTGGGGTGAGCTCAATCGCACACAGCCGATCCAGTCCGCGTTCTGCGCACCAATCAGGCTGCAGACCGTCTCGAGCAGGAACCGGCGGGAGACATGGATGTCGCCGACGTCGTAGTCGGCCAGGTTGTCCCAAAGCATGTAAATGCGTCCGAGTGACATCGGTGTAATCGGCATGAGAATTCCAGGAGGCACGGAACGGATTGGTTTCGGCATGTCTGGATACCCTCCATCGCCGGCAAAAAAGGTCACATGGACTTTCCCCAAGGATTTCAATCGTAAAACAGTCGCTTTCGAGAACGGCGTCCGCGATGTCGCGGAAGGACGCGCCTTTGAAGACACCTTGCAGGCGAGATGCGGGGCATCGAAGCGGACGCACTGCCGCCATTCGTTCTTTCCGAAGCGAACGGCAGCTCCCCGTCCCACTTTTGGACCTTCGATGAGGTTACTGAAAATGACCACTTATGAGGATTTTGCCCAATCTGACGAATGTCCGAAATGGGAGCGCATCTGTTGATCCTCAAACAACCAACGCGGAGGTGGATGCAGTTTATTGCATAAGTTCGTTTCCTGCGCCGGCCGTGCTTTTTGTCGGGGTCTTCGAACCAGGGCGCTGGTTGGTTGGCCTCGATGAAGCTGAGCAACCAGATCGGCACCAGGCGAGGTGCCCGGTTACGATCGGGTAATTTGACTGGAGGTCTGTCAGGAGCGGAAGATCGGCCGGGTTGGCGAAGCGAATGCCTGTTTCGCTGGTGCCTTCGCGGCCGCGGAAGTCCTTGATCAGGTTCAGGGGTACACCGTTCAGTTTCAACATGTCGGCATGTCCGCGGCGGATGGCATGGAGGACGCATATCTACTGCGGACAGCCATTTACGGCGTTGACGACAAAGCGTGGATTGAAATTCCTGTAGAAGCGGTTTCCCGGGTCTGCGTTCTTGCGGTCGAACGGGGTGCAGAACTCCGGGAAGAGAGGCTGATAGGCACCGGTTCGGACAGGAGGCTTGGGTCAGGCGCTCGCTTTCTTTTTACCCTTTCGATCCTGAAGGCCGTAGCCGGAAAAAGACTTGAGCGTGTCGGCGATGGCCTGATCTGACAGGAGAATCGGGCCGCCGATCTGGAGGCTCAGGTAATATTGCCGGGCGATCGTCTCCAGTTCGACGGCCCGCCACATGGCCTTGGCAAGGCTTTCACCGACCGCGATCATGCCGTGATTGGCCAGCAGGCAGGCTGTTCGGTCCTGCATCGCCTCGATTGCGAGTTTGGACAGTTCCTCCGTGCCGAAGGTCGCGTAGCCCGCGCAGCGCACATTGGTGCCGCCGAAAGCAGCGATCATGTAGTGGCAGGATGGGATCTCCTTCCTCGCGATGGCCAGCGTGGTGCAATAGGTCGGATGTGCGTGCACGACCGCTTCGGCATCCTTGCGCTCGCGCAACAAGGCATGGTGGAAGCGCCATTCGGTCGAAGGTTTCAAGGGCCCCTCCCAGGCGCCCGACAGATCGTTGAGATCGACGGACGCAATCATGTCTGGTTCCATTTGGTCGTAGGGGGTTGCGGATGGCGAAATGAGCATACGGTCTTCATAACGGACTGAAATGTTGCCCGACGTTCCCTGATTGATTCCGTTCGCGTTCATTTCTCGGCATCGGGTGATCAACTCCTTACGAAGCGTAAGTTCTGCCTTTTTCATTTTGAGCGTCTCCTATTTGTTTCGAGTTCGGGTGTGTGCCGGCCGTTTGGCGGTCGCGTGTCGTTAAAACCTCAGCTTTTCCATTGAGAAATCCGCGGCGGTTTCGCCGTCCGGCGTGCCGGCCTGGACGCCGGAGGTGATCAGAAGGGTTCGGCATCCGGCGCGGTTGCCGCCGAGAATGTCATGACGGGGGCTGTCGCCGATCATCAGGCATCGATCGGGCGTGACCGGCCCGAGCGCCTGCAAGCCGGCGGAGAACATGGCCGCATCCGGCTTGCCGAGATAGACGACCTCGCCACCCGCATCGGCATAATCTTTCGCCACGAGGCCCGGTCCATACGAGGCCTGGCCTCCGGCGTAGATCGTGGTGTCCGGATTTGCGCAGATGCCGGGAACGCCGGCCTGAGCAAGCGGGGTGAGGAAGCGCCTGTAGTCCTCCCGGCTGTGCGTTTCCGGACTGTTACCGCTTATGATCACGAGCTCGACAGGTTCCCCCTCGCGAGCGCCTGTTAAAGGTAGATCGTCAATCAGACTTCGATCGTTTTCCCGCGACAGGAGCAAGACGGATCCACCCCTGGAAAGGCGGTTGTCGGCCAGGCGTTGAAGTAGCAGATCGCGGGTGAGTTCGCCTGATGTGACAACGGCCTTGAAGGCGTCCACTGGAAAGCCGAGCCGGGCCAGGCGATCCGCGTTGGGTTTTGCTCGTCGTCCGGAATTGGACAGGGCAACTATCGGCATGCCACGTTCTTGAAGGGCCTGAACGCACTCTATCGCGCCCGGGAAGGCTTTGTCGCCGTCGTGCAACACCCCGAACTGATCGAGCAGCAAGCCATCGACAGACTCAAGGACTTCCGAAAGATGTGTGATCGATCGCGTCATGTTAGGACAGGGCCTCGCGGGCAACGAGCGCGGATCCGACCGCGGCTTCCTTTGAGAAAACAGGTTCGGCGGGAACATCAATCAGCTTGAGCCGGATACGGGTCCAGGCGGGATTGTCCGCGCCGCCACCAACGGTCCTGACGCTGGTCAATGCCGGAGCGCCGAGTTCCACGAGGCGCTGATAACCGAGCTTTTCGATCCCGGCGATTCCGGTCAGCAGTCCCTTGAAGAAGGCCGCATCGTCCTCCGGCCGGGGTGTCACGCGGGGTGACAGCTTCGGATCGTTGATTGGAAACCGTTCGCCGGGACGGGGCAGCGGATAATAGTCGAGCTCGCAGGGTGTTTCGGGGTCTATTCTGGCGGTGAGGTTCGCCATTTGATCGAGATCGAAGTGTGCCAAAAGCGCCGCGCCGCCGCTGTTGGACGCACCGCCTGCAAGCCAGAGATCGCCGATCCTGTGACTGTAGATGCCATATTCCGGCGCGAACAACGGGCCGTCGCACAGCAGTTTCAAAGTCAGGGTGGTTCCGAGCACCGTCACCCCGTCTCCGGGGCGCTTGGCCCCGGTGGCGAGAAACGACGCGCAGCCGTCGCTCATCCCGGCGACGATCGGAATGCCGGCCGGCAGCCCGAATGTACCGCCGGTGCGGGCGGTGACGGTTCCCGTCGGCACGACCTCCGGCAGCAGGTCGCGCCGGATCGAGGTCTCGCCGAGCCAGTCCGGCCAGGTTCGGCTAACCGGATCGTAACCGGTCTTGAGAGCATTGCTTTCATCACTCGGCACAGGTGTGCCCGCAAGCTGCTCGGCGATCCAGTCAGCCTGATGCACGATACGGGCAACACCTGGCCGATCCTGCAATTCGATCGCCCGGGCCAGGGCGGAACTGGCCCCGTGGGCCGCGCTTTGGCTTGGAGCAACAGACGCTATCTCTGAAGGAATACGCTGGTCCTCGACCGCGTCGTTGTACATCAGGGCGTGCCCGTTTGGCTGTCCCTTTCCGTCCAGCGCGAGAACGGTGCCGGAGGTTCCGTCCACGCAAATTCCGGCAATTGCGGAAACGTCCACCGTCTGTTCCAGGTCGCGGAAGCAAGCGTGGAGCGCACGCTCCCACATGGCGGGATCGCGCCGGATGTGGTCGTCCGCACCGATACGGGCACGGCCGAGTCCCAGAACCGTTCCATCCGGACCGACGGCCGCCGCCCGAATTCCGGACGTTCCGATGTCCACTCCGACAAACAGCGGCGAAGAGGTCATATGGGCCGCCTTTCCTCACCCCGTTCCATGTTGAGCGACTGCCGGTAAGCTTCGGCATCCCAATCGAGGAGTTCCGCTTCCTGGTCCTCCGACAGACGTGTCACGGCTGCGTTCGGATCGATCCGCGCAAGCACGTCACCGAAGGCCGTGGCAAGGGCCAGCTCGGAGCGGGACGCCGTTTCCGGCATGGCGACGCCCTCGCCGGGGACGATCACCAGCTTGCTGGGGATCGGGGATTGAGCGGCTCTCGCGACGACCTGCGCAATGGTTTCGGACGCCATGGCAACTGTGACGCCCGGTCCCAGGAAGACCAGATGGTCCGGATAAAGGGTTCGCCCGTTCGCGATCGCGAGCAAGCGTTCATCCTGCGCGATCCGCTGTGTCGGCCCATGAGGTACGGGAAACCAACCAGTCCCCGAGAGTTGATCCTGAAGCATCTGGGAAGCAGCCGCTGGATCCGCCATGGTCGTTGGCGTCAGCCGGGCGCTGACCTCGCGCAGCAATCCGTCCGCCTCGGCGACGGTCTCGCCGCAGACAACGAGACCGTGATTGCTGAGGATCAGGATCTCGGTTCCCTCGGGTGCGACGTTGCGGATGACACGTGCCAGGTTGCTGCCCGGTTTGACGTAAGGGATGAAGGCATAAGGCAGACCGGCCAGTTTTTCGGCGAGAAACGCAGAGGCGTCCGCCCGGATTGCTGCCGCGATGGTGGCCACGCAATGGGTATGAAGCACGACTTTTGCCTTCGAACCGGCGTGCACGGTTGCCTCGATGGAGGCTCTGAGACCGGATGGGTTGTCGGATGCGAAAGTAAATGGTCCGACGTCGTCCGCGCTGCCATCATCCGCCGCAATTGCCTGAGCCAGGCTGACGTGATCGACAGGCACGAAGATATCCTGTGTCTCGGCGTCCGCGAGCCAGGTGCCGGAGGCCTTCACCCACATGATGCCCTCGGATTTGATCGACGTGTTGCCTCCGGGTCCCTGAACCTGCAACGGATCCGAGCCCAATCGGGCCGAGACCGCTCGCAAGGCCGTGAATTCCGGATTCGCGCGCAAAGTCTCATAAGCTGTCATGCCGCCCCCCGTCTGCGTGTCATCCAGGCCTCAACGGAGGCCTTTTCCGCTTCGCTCAGGAAAAGCCCGTGTTTCGTCCGGCGGACCAGCATGTCCTCGGTTGTCCGGGCCCATTCATTGTCGGTCAGCCAGCGGGCTTCGATTTCATAGAAGAGCCCGCCGAAATGCGTTCCGAGGTCGGCGAGGGATTGCACGCCTGACAGCAGGTCGAAGATTGCCGTGCCATAGCAGCGTCCGTAGTGGCGAAGCAGCTCCGGCGGAAGTTCCGGGAAAGAGCCCTGAAGGGACGCGAGCCAGGCGTTCATATCCCCATCCGGAATGTTGCCGCCGGGCAGAGACGCGCTGTCTGTCCAGGCTGGCCCCATCTTCGGAAAGAACGGGGCAAGGCGTTCAAGCGCGTGTTCGGCTAGCTTTCTGTAGGTCGTCAGTTTGCCGCCGAACGCGCTGAGCAGCGGTGCCTGTCGGCCGGCTCCCTTGCGTCCGACATCCATCTCGAAAGTGTAGTCGCGGGTAACTGCGGAGGCTGATTTGCCGTCGTCGTCATCGAACAGAGGCCGGACGCCCGAATAGGCGTGCAGCACATCCGACGAGCCATGCTGCCGAATGAAGTAGCTGTTCAGAATGTCCAGCAGGTAGTCAATCTCGCCCCGGTCGATCCGGACGTCCTCCGGCCGGCCCTTGAACGGCACATCGGTGGTGCCCACCAGCGCGAGGTCGTCGAAATAGGGATTAACGAAGATGAGGCGCTTGTCCGGTGCCTGCAGCACGAAGCCGTTTTCTCCGTCCCACCACTTGCGCATGACGAGGTGGCTGCCCTTGACCAGACGGACGCTGGATTTCGAGTTCGCGCCATCGATGGAGGTAATGACCTTTTCCACCCACGGGCCGGCGCCATTGAAGATCGCCCTGGCATGGACTGTGCGCTCCGCTCCGCTTTGCGTTTCGCGCAAGGTCGCCCGCCAGAGATCGCCGTTGCGTTCGGCGGCGCTCAGGGCTGTGCGGGTCAGGATCTCGGCGCCCCGTCTTGCGGCGTCGAGCGCATTCAGGACCACAAGCCGGGCGTCGTCGATCCACACATCCCAGTAGGCAAAGCCCTTGTCGAAGGTCGATCGGAGCAACGTGTTTCCCCATTCAACCTTGAGATCCACGCCTTTGGAGCCCGGGATCCGTTTGCGTCCGCCCAGGTGATCGTAGAGAAACAGACCCAGACGGATCAGCCAGCGCGGTCGTTGTTCGGGGCTGTGAACCAGGAGGAGGCGCAGCGGTTTCGACAGGTGAGGAGCCACGTTGAGGACGACCTCGCGCTCGATCAGCGCTTCACGCACCAGCCGGAATTCGTAGTACTCCAGGTAACGCAGGCCGCCGTGAATGTATTTGCCGGACCGGGAGGAGGTGCCTTCCGACAGGTCGTCCTTCTCGCACAGAATGACGGACAGGCCACGGCCCGCCGCGTCGCGTGCGACCCCAACCCCGTTGATGCCCCCGCCGACGACGAGAAGGTCGACTGGGTTTTCCTTGCTTCCGATGTTCGGCGTTCGAGAACCGCTGACAGTCATTCTTGGTTTGTCCTCAGCATGGGCTCACAGGTGGCTCGCCGTCGAGCCAGCGCCGAACTTCTTCGGCAGCTTTTGCGGCGGCGATGCGAACGGTCTTGAGCGACGCCCCGGCGATATGCGGTGTCAGCGTGACATTGGGCAGTTGCAGCAGCGGCCAGTCGGGCGGGGTCGGCTCGATCGCGAACGTCTCCAGCATGGCACCGCCTAGGTGACCGGTTTCCAGGCTCTCATAGAGCGCGTCATAATCCATCAAAGGCCCTCTGGCGGTGTTCACCAGAACAGCGCCGGGCTTCATCTCCGCCAGTTCCCTGGCGCCGATCATGCCGCGGGTTTCTTCGGTGACCCGGGGATGCAGCGACACCACGTCAGACTGGCGCAATACCGTCTCGAGCGACACATGTTCGACACCGGCATCGGCGTCATCGGCCGACAGTTGAACGTAAGGATCGCACACCAGGATGCGGGTACCGAAGGCGCGCAGCAGGCGCACCACCCGCGTGCCGACGGCGCCGTAGCCGATAATCCCGACGGTCATCTCGGAGAGCTCATCGCCAGTGACGTCGGCGCGGTAAAGATCGCCCCGATAGTCCCCCTTACGAAGGGCGTCATGGCCCCGGGTAATGTTACGCGTTTCAGCGAGAATGGCGCCGATGGTGAACTCGGCCACGGCGGAGGCGTTGCGCCCTGGCGTGTTCACGACAAGAACCCCGTGCGTGGCGGCAGCGTCCATGGCTACATTGACTGGCCCGCCTCTGGAAACGGCAACAAGCTTGAGATCCGGGGCGGCTTCGAACACCGACCTCGACACCGGCGCCAGATGGGTCACCAGGATCGGAGCGTCACCCAGATGAGCAAGGACTTGTCCCGGTGTTCCCATATATTCCTTCAGACCTTCCATCCCGGGAACCGTGTAGCCGTGCTCCATCGGTTCATCCGGCCAGGGAAGATCCAGGCTGCGGCAGACAATGCGGTCGCCGCAGGCCTCGTGCAGCGCGGCGGCGAACATTTCGGACAGCATGAACCGGTCGCCGATAATGGCCACTTCCGTTCTCATAACAGTTTCCTCCGGGCGAGGGCCTGTGCTGCCCATGTCTCGGGCATGGCCTCGCGGGTTGCGAGATAGGCGGAAAACAGGGTGTCAAACGTGTCGGCAAGCTCGGGGTCCGGCTCTTCGGCCGGCTCGACCAGAGGATCGACCCAGGCACGGGTCGCCGATGTCAGATCCGGATAAAGCCCTAGCTGCACGGCGGCCATCATGACTGTCCCGGCCGTCCCGGCTTCAGGCTGTGCCACAGTCTTGATCGGTGCCCGCAATGCCGCGGCCAGGAGTTTCTTGAGCGCGCGGGACCTGGCAGCGCTCCGGTCAGGTGAATTTCGCCGGGCACATGTCCAAGCGCCCGGTAACAGTCGCGGGTCGCGAGAACCAGACCGTCGAAGATGCCGCGCAGGATGTCGAACCAACCGGTGTTTTGATCCATCCCGGTCAGGGCTGCTCGCGCAGAGGGATCGGCAAAAGGCCCCCGTTCGCCGGCCGAGGAAATATAGGGCAGGTAAAAGGCGGCTCCTGGCCGTGCGGCAAGGATCTTGTCGTCCAGTCCGGCCAGAAGCTCGTCCTGTGTTTTCTCGACGCCGCAGTCGAGCAGCATCTCACGCATCAGGCCGAGAGCCCAGTCGATGTTCAGCGTCGCCGCCATGTTGGTCTGTATCTGGGCAAAGGCGCCGCCCGGGAACGGCATTGTGTAACCTGATCGTTCCGGATTGAGGACAACCTGATCGGCTGTCGGAACGAAACGCATATGCATGCCTGTCGACCCCAGAATAGTGACGCCCCGGTCGGCGGCGGCATCATGCAGGCCGGCCCCAAGCGCGCAGCACATGACATCCACGCCTCCCAGGCACACCGGAAGACCCGCCGGCAAGCCAGTAACCGCCGCCGCTTCCGTTGTCAGGGCACCGGCCTGCCGGGTGCCGTCCACAATCGGCGGGAGCAGGTGCCTGTGGGCTCCCAACCCGAGTGCATCGATGACCGCCTCGCTATAGGCACCGGTTTTGTAGGAGCAGAAAGTGAACCCGGCCTCCGAAACATCGGAGGCAATTACGCCAGTAAGCTTGAAGTAAAGCCAGTCTTTGCAGTGGAGGGCGGCGGCGCTGCGCTTCAAGAGCTCGGGCTGATGGCGGGCCATGTGCACCAGTTGGGTACGCATCTGGCAGACGTTCAACCCGGTCGCCGTCTCCTGGTAGATCGTGTCGATCGCTTCCGAGTTGGCGAGGTCCCGGGCGGTGTCCGCCGAGCGCGCGTCGAGCCAGAGCCAGCCATCGTGAACCGGCTCACCGTCGGCGTCGACCAGCCATGTTCCGTCCCCCTGGCCTGTGACCGCGAGGGCCAGGACATTCGATGCGTCGCCCGGAAGCCTGTCGATCAGCTCCATCAGAACAGCCGACGTGTTCCGCCACGTGCATGCCATGTCCTGTTCCACGCCGCCATCGGCCAGGCTCCGATAGACGTTTCGTCGATGAGAGAGGGCGAGCTGACGACCGGACAGGTCATAGGCGACCGCCTTGATGACCGACGTTCCCGCGTCCACCCCGATCAGCACATCGCTTCTCATGCAAGCGCTCCCCCATGAGAGAAGGCGCGACCGCTGTCCGCCGCGAAGATATGAAGGTCACTGGCGGCCAGATCGATGCCGATGGTCTCGCCTGGCGCATGATGGGCTCTGTCGTGGCGAACCGAGACGATGGTCTGGCCGGCGAAACGAGCCGCGACGTGGGTCTGGTCGCCAAGCCACTGGTTGGCATAGACCTTGGCCGGATGACCGCCGGGCGTGATTTTCACCGCGTGGGGCCGTACGCCAATGACGAACGTGTCCGACGATAGGAGCCGTGCTTTGAGGTCGTCGGAAAAGGCACTCGCCGGATAGGTCAGGCATACCCCGTCAGCCAGGTTCAGTTTCAGATTGTCGCCATCCGCTTCCGCCTGGGCTGGAAACACATTCATGGGCGGTTCGCCGATGAATGTGCCGGTGAACAGATTGGCAGGGCGGTCCTTGAGGTGAAGCGGCGAGTCGAACTGCTGCAGGACGCCGCCTTCCATGACCGCGATCCGGTCCGCAAGCGCGTTGGCTTCCGTCTGGTCGTGGGTCACCAGAATGGCGGTCAGCCCGCGCTCCTTGATAAAGTGCTTGATGCGTCCGCGCAGCAAGGCCCTGAGTTGCGGCTCCAACTGGCCCATTGGTTCGTCGAGCAAATGCAGGTCCGCATCGCGGATCAGGGCGCGGGCAAGGCTTGCCCGTTGCTGCTGTCCGCCGGAGATCGATCCCGGATAGCGCTCCAGAATGTCCTCGATCTCCAGAAGATGGGCTATCTCCGCCACCTTTTTCCGAATCTCGTCCTTCGCCAGCCGCTCCGACTTGAGGGCGAAGGCGATGTTCTCCTCAACGGTGAGCGGCGGATAGAGCGAATAGCCCTCAAAGGCCATCGCCACGTTGCGCCTGGCCGGCGCGAGCGCGTGAACCGGGCGCCCCTTGATGAGGATCTGGCCCGAGGACACGGCCTCGAACCCGGCGATCATGCGCAAGGTGGAGGTCTTGCCGCAGCCCGACGATCCCAGTAGCGCGACGATTTCGCCCTGGGCTACGTTCAGGTTCAGATCCTTGACCGCCCGGACGGGATGACGGGAGGTCTCATTGTAGATCTTGTTGATCCGTTGAAGGTCGAGCAGAACCTCGCTCATGCCGCTTTCTCCGCTGCGTGGCTGGTTCCGTTCGGGTCGAGCCGGACGCCGGTCTGGCGATCGAACAGCACCGCGTCACGCGGATCGATGGTGATATGCGCCGTTCCCGATGCGGGCGCGGGAGTCTCCGCCGGACGGGAGACGAGAATTTCCCGTTTGCGCAGAGTGGTGACCAGGGTGACCGCCTTTTCGTTGAACGGCGTTTCCGCCTCGATGGTGACGGGTACGCCCTCATTCGCGGTCGTGAAGCTCAGTGCCTCCGGGCGCAGGCCGAGCATGCACTCCCTTCCGACATTGCCGGACAATCCGGGATCGAGCTGGATCCTGCAGTCGGACAGGGTGGCATAAACGCCTGAGGCATCACTTTGCGGAACCACATCCAGAAGGTTAATGGTCGGATCGCCGAACAGTTTGGCGATGTTGATCGTTGCCGGGCGCCGGTAGATTTCTTCCGGCGTGCCGTTCTGGATGATCCGGCCGCCGTCGAGGACGGCGATCCGGTCTCCGAGCGCCATGGCTTCGCGGTAGTCCTGGGTGACATAGATGACCGTAGCGCCTTGATCCGCCAGCAGGCGGGGCAGTTCCAGACGCATCTCAAACCGCAATTTCGCATCCACGTTGCGCAGAGGATCGTCGAGCAGCAGGACCTTGGGGTGGGACACGAGCGCGCGCGCGAGCGCGGTCCGTTGCTTTTGACCGTTCGACAGCGCCTTGGGCGTGTGGGTGAGCACATGGTCGATCTTGAGCAGTCTGGCAACCGTATCGACGCCGGCACGGATTTGATCGGCAGTCTTGCCACACGCGGTGAGAGGGCTTGCGATGTTGTCGAAGGCATCCATGTGCGGAAACAGCGCGAAGTTTTGAAATGCCATGCCGATCCCGCGATGTTCCGGCAGCACGTCGGTCACATCCTCTCCACCGATGCGGACCTCACCGTCGTCCTGTTCGACCGCGCCGGCGATGCAGCGGAGCAAAACGGTTTTGCCCGCCCCAGAGGGGCCGAACAGAACCAGGGTACTGCCTTCGGGCACATCAAGATCGATGCCTGAGAGTACTTCGGTGTCCTTGAAGCGCTTGACGAGGTTCTTAAGTTTAATGTGGCTCATGAGTTCATCCTTTCACCGCGCCGAGCGAAAGACCTTCCACCAGATAGCGTTGAGCCCACAGGGCGAGAAGCAGGGTCGGGGCGATCGACATGACGATTGCGGCGGCGATCTGGCCGTACTGGATGCCGGAAGCCGTGACGAAGGCGAGCGCGCCCACGGTCACCGGCTGTTTGTCGGCTGAGGCCAGAACCAGCGCAAAAATGAAGTTGTTCCAAGCGAAAATGAATGCCAGGAGACCTGCTGCCGCGATGCCAGGGCCGGCCAGCGGCAGGGCGATCTTCCTGAAGGTGGCGAACCAGCCGTGCCCGGCGATGCGGTAGGCGTGTTCGATGTCCGGGGAAATATCCTCGAAATAGCCGCGTACGATCCACAGGATCAGCGGCAGGCAGATCAACTGGTAGACCCAGACCAGCCCGAGATAGGTGTTCGCCAGTCCAAGCGCCTGGAAATAAAGCGTCAGCGGCAACAGCACCAGCAGGGGCGGAGCGAAGCGGAACGACAACAGCGTGAAGGCGATGTCCTCCGAGCCGCGGAACTTGTGCCGGGCGAAGGCATAGGCGGCTGGAACACCCAGGAGCAGAGCCAGCGCCACCGAGAACACGGACAACAACACCGAGTTCAGCAAGTTGTTCATGAAGTGGATGCTCATGGAGCCCGCATTGGAATCGAGTTCACCGGAAATGATCGCCGCATAGTTCTTCAGGGTCGGCACGAAGGACATGCTGGGCGGTGAGCGCAAGATGGTCTCGTTGGTCTGCAGCGACATGAGGACGATCCAGAAGATCGGGAACATGAAGAAAACCACGATGGCAGTGAGGGCGAGGGCGCGAAGGACGCGCTCCAGTGGAGAGCGGTGATCCATGGTTATGCCCCTCCCTTGGCGCGCTCGCGCAGGCGCAACCAGTTTTTCACGAAGACATTGGACAGCGCGTAGGTGATGGCCCACAGGATCAGAAGCAGGGCCGCCGACCGGCCCACGTTGGTGGACTGGAAGAAGTTCAGATAGGCCTCGACCTGGAACACCATCAGGCGGTTGCCGGGTCCTCCTTGCGTCATGGCGTAGATGATGTCGAACTGCTGGATGGAATCGAGCAACCGGAACAGGGCCGCTGTCAGGATATAGGGCGACAGCATCGGCAGCGTGATCCGCCAGAACTGCTCGAAACGGGGTACTCCGTCGAGCGCGGCGGCCTCGAACGGCTGGGTCGGCAAGGAGCGCAGGCCTGCCAGCAGCAGGATCATGATGAAGGGGGTGTAGACCCAGACATCCACGAGGATGACGGTCAAGAGCGCGGTATCCGGCGACGACGCCCAGCGGAAGTCCTGGAACCCGGCCAACTGCATGAAGTAGCTCAGGATGCCGAAATTCGGATTGGTCATAAGCTTGAACATGAGCGCCGCGAGCGCGGGTGCCGTCATCAGCGGCATCAGGAGCATGATCGACACGAAGTTGTTCACGCGGCTGCGCCTTTGAAGCAGCAACGCGATGGCGAGCCCCAGAACGAGTTCGATGCCGACTGTCAGTCCCGCGTAGACGAGCGATACCTGCAATGTGTTCCAGAAACTGGAATCTGTGAAGAAATTCAGGTAGTTCTCGCCCCAGTTCATACCCCGGTTCCAGGGTTGGGACATGCGGTAGCGCTGAAGCGAGTAATAAATGGCCGTCACGAACGGAACCAGGATCCCGATGCAGACCAAAAGCGCCGGCAGGCTAAGCAAGTAAGGCAGCAGCGTCCTGGACAGGCGGCTGGAGCGCCGCAAGACGGGCATGTCGGCTTGAGCGGACATGAGACCTCCATGGCACGCGGCGTCGCCGCCGATGCCGGTTCGCTGGAAGGGGGTGCAGGGCGAGGTGCCCTGCACATGTCAGTTGACGTTGATGTCGATCAGCGCAGGCCCGCTTCGGTAAGCTGACCGTTCATGCTGTCGGCGAGCTGATCCAGACCTTCATCGACCGGGATTTCCTTGGCGACCATACGCTGCAGCATGGCGGCCCATTCCGTGGTCAGATCGAAGAACAGCGGCTGAGGCGTGAACTTGATCGAAGCGCCGGGTGCGGACGTCTTGTACATGTCCACGTAGCCGGGATAGCTCTTGTTGAGCTTCTCCTGGAACATCTCGTCCTGCCAGACCGTGTTGCGGACCGGATCCACGAAGTCCATTTTCTGTGCGCCGAAGAGCGCGTGTTCGGGTCCGGAGGCCCACTGCATGAAATACCAGGTGGCATCCAGATCCTTGGAAAACTTGGACATGGCCAGCGACCAGATCCAGATGTTCGGCGTCGGACCCTTGGCATCCGGATTGGCCGCGAAGGGCGCGTAGGCCAACTGGCCTGCCATGGCGTTGTCGCCGCCGTTCATGAAGTAGCCGAGGATGTCCGCGTCGAAGATCATGCCCGACTTGCCGGCGCCGAGATCCGTGCCGACCTGGTACCAGGTATGGGTCGACCAGTCGCTTGCGCCGCTGTCCTGGATCATCTTGACCCACTTGGCGTGGAAGGCCTTCGATCCGTCGGTGTTCATGGCGGCGGAAAGCTTGCCGTTGTCGTTGGTCAGATCCATTTCGCCGAAGTTGGCGTAGGCCGACAGGAAGCCGGGATGGATGGTTGCCCAGGAGCGCGAGCCGCGCACGCCGATGCCGTAGATGCCGTCGTTCCCTGCCTGAACCTTGGCTGAGGCTTCGATGAGTTCGTCCAAATTGGTCGGAACGGAGACGCCGGCCTTGTCAAACATCGCCTTGTTGTAGGTGAGGTTGTTCTGCTCGTAGCCCCAGGGAATGCACCATTGCTTGGCGTCGTCAGAACCGAGCTTGCCGCCTGGAACGCCGTTCCAGGCACAGGACTTGCGCACGCCTTCCAGCATGTCGGACCAATTGTAGTGCGGATTGGTCTTTTCCGGGTCGTTCAGCCATTCGTTGTGATCGACGATCCAGCCTGCCGGCCCGTAGGTCCAGGTCATGTAGGCGCCGGTCATGAAAGCATCGTATTCCGAAGAGCCCGAAGACAGGGCTGCCGTGACCTTGTCGAAGTAAACGTCCTCCGGGAATACGTCATAGGAAACGTCCATGCCGGTCAGTTGCTTGAACGTATCCAGATTGGCGATCATGGCATCGGTGTAGGGGTGCTTGTTCAAGAGAAGCTTGATGCTTTTGCCGGAATGTTTCTTCCAGTCGAAATCCGCGGCCAGCGCGCGGGTCGCCATCATGTTGTGCAATGTTCCGGCCGAGGCGGCCGTGAGCCCCAAGGCTCCGAGCCGTCGGATCAAGGTGCGCCGGCTCATTCCACCGTTCAAAAACGCGGATACGAGATCCTTTTCCTTTTCGTACATGGTCTTTCCTCCCAAAAAGCCCTGACTTGAAAAAGCGCTCCCGGCTCTATGCCGTGGAAAGCTCGACGATAGCCCGGGCTGTGGCTTCGTCTGTTATCAATCCGCTGAGCAGTCCACTGGCAAGGGTGGCGCGGAGCGCCGGAACCTTGGTTTTGCCGCCAGCGATGGCGACCACTTCCCGCCCTCGCAGGGTTTCCAGGGGCGGAGCCATGACGCGGTCGTCGTAAGGGGTCGTCATGATGGCGCCGTCAGCGTCCAGGAACTGGCCGAGCATTTCGGCGACCGCGCCGGCTTTTCGCAGGTCCGCGGCCGCGGAGGACCCGTCGAGCAGGGACACACTGATGCCTCCATCGCCACTGCCGACATCTCCCACACCCAGCACGATCAGGGTGGCCTCGCCAATGAGCTCCATGGTTTCTGAAATGCCGAACTGCTTGAGCATGACCTGCTTGTCCTGAGCCGAGTTCGCGTAAAGAGGTGCCGGCATGAGGAACGACGCCGCGCTTGTCTTCTGCGCGAGCCGGTGGATGACATCGTAAGGGTTGGCGGCGAAGGATCGGGTGAGGCCACCAAGCACCGACACGAATTTGACGTCCGGCGTGGCCTGGCGGCCCATGGCGTTTACCG
This sequence comes from Roseibium aggregatum IAM 12614, assembly GCF_000168975.1. Taxonomy (GTDB): domain Bacteria; phylum Pseudomonadota; class Alphaproteobacteria; order Rhizobiales; family Stappiaceae; genus Roseibium; species Roseibium aggregatum. The sequence continues at coordinate 1,009 of NZ_AAUW01000034.1, read as the reverse complement.
AAGCGGCGAGAGTACGGCCGTTTCCGACCCCGATAACCTGATGTTTGCGCCCGGCGGCGGCCTGCATGAAGAAATTCGCGCCGACGGCCGACAGCGTCTTCAGCGGTATCGGGTTATTGTCCGGAATATCCATACCGATCCGGCAGTAGCCGAGGCCATAGCGGTTCATCAGATCTGTTTCGAGCTGAACGCAATCGGTGGCTTCCACGTCAACGAAGATGCGCACCAAGCCCTCGTTCTGGGCTCGGGCGATATAGCGGTGGGCGCGGGTGTTGGGAACGTTAAGGCGCTTGGCGACTTCGGCCTGGGTCATTCCGCCGACGTAGTGCAGCCACGCGGCGCGTGCCGCGAGATCGGCATCTCCATCGCTTTTCGTGGGCGTCAGGCCCTGACCGTTGCTCATTTCGCTCCCATTCGATCTAGCTGAAATAAAATTCAGTCCTGGAATTTATTTCGAAAAAGGTAAGCACAGACAGTCATGGCTCGCAAGGAGAATTTGAAACAAAGCTTGATCTGGCAAATCCAGGACACGTTGTTAACGTTGCGAATTCAGTGATTTGCGGCCAGTGTTGCGCTTGGAAACCAACGTCGGAAGCTGCGCGCGGGGGAAGATGACTGCGCATCGGACATACCGTAGAAGTGGTTCTTTCCTTGTTGGCATGCGGATGAAAACGAGGGAGTTCGAGCGCCATCGTGCCAAATTGTTGGCGCCGGCGAGGTCCAGGATACCATCCATGTCGCAGGGCCAGCCTGCCAGATGCACAGGCAGGATGCCGACCGTTCGCGGGGTGATGAGGGGAGCAATCGTCTGCGGGGTGATGTTCTGGCTGTCCGGATCGATGTCGGCGAACACCGGAACGCCCCCTGCCAGGAGCACGCAGCTTGCAGACGCAACGAAGCTGCGCGGGGTCACGATCACTTCCTCCCCCGGCTGAATATCGAGGACCCGCAGCGCCTTGTCCAGCGTTACCGAGCCATTGGCCATCCCGATCGCGTGTGCAGCGCCCGT
>NZ_AAUW01000035.1 GCF_000168975.1 Roseibium aggregatum IAM 12614 | reverse complement strand
TTCGGCGGACCGACGCGCGGTTGCGAGCAACTGCCCAAGAGCCGGCCGGATTCAAAATCTCAGAGCTGCCAGGCGCGTTCGTCCGAACGCCGGCACCCATGCTCTAGGTCGGGGAACTCAAGATGTCTCTCTCTGAAACGGCGAACCCGCGCGGTTCCGTTGTTGACAGACTGCGTGATGCTTTGCCCAAACTTGTGCTGAGCCCGACGATCGCCATTGTGGCGGTCTTCGTCTATGGCTTCATCGCCTTCACGCTTTATCTGTCGTTCACGGACAGCCGCATTCTGCCCTCCTTCGGTTGGGTCGGTTGGCAGAACTATCAAAACCTCTTCAAGATTCGTGCCTGGGACACGGCCGTTTCGAACCTGGTGGTGTTCGGCGTTCTCTACATCACCATCTGCTGCGTCCTCGGCCTGCTGCTGGCGATCCTTCTCGACCAGAAGATCCGCGCAGAAGGCTTCATCCGCACGATCTACCTTTATCCGATGGCGCTCAGCTTCATCGTGACCGGTATCGCCTGGAAATGGTTTCTCGATCCGGGCATTGGCATCGAGGCCGTCGTGCGCGGCTGGGGCTGGGAAACCTTCACCTTCAACTGGATCAAGGACCGGGATTTCGCGATCTATACCATCGTGATCGCGGCGGTCTGGCAGACCTCGGGCTTCGTCATGGCGATGTTCCTGGCGGGCCTGCGCGGGATCGACAGCGAGATGATGAAGGCGGCCCAGATCGACGGTGCGTCCACCTTCGCGCTTTATCGCCGGATCGTGATCCCGCAGCTTCGGCCCGCCTTCATGTCGGCCTTCGTGGTGCTCGCCCATATGGCGATCAAGTCCTATGACCTGGTGATCGCCCTGACTGGCGGCGGGCCCGGCACGGCGACGGAAGTGCCGGCAACCTTCATGTATTCCTACACCTTCACCCGAAACCAGATGGGCATCGGTGCGTCCTCCGCCGTGATCATGCTGATGACGATAGCCGCGATCATCGTGCCCTACCTCTGGTCCGAACTCAGGGAGAAAAAGTGATGTCGACGATGTCCAAGTCCTCCTCCCTGCGTCCGGCCCGGGTGATCCTGTACCTGCTGCTTGCGCTGTTCTGCATCTACTACCTGCTGCCGCTCTACGTGATGGTGGTCAACTCGCTGAAGCCGCTGGCCGAAATCACGTCCGGCGGCATGATGGCCCTGCCAAAGCAATGGACGCTCGCACCCTGGGAAAGCGCCTGGTCGAGTGCCCAGGTGGGCGTTGAGGCAACGGGTCTGCGACCCTACTTCCTCAACTCCATAATCATGGTGGTTCCGGCGGTTGCCCTGTCGACACTCGTCGGTGCACTCAATGGATATGTGCTGACCAAATGGACGTTCCGCGGCGCAACCGTCCTGTTCGGCCTGTTGCTGTTCGGCTGCTTCATTCCGTTCCAGATGGTGCTGATCCCGATGGCCCGGATGCTGGGTCTGATGGGACTCGCCGGCACGGTGCCGGGGCTGATCTTCGTGCACTTCGTCTACGGTATCGGCTTTTCGACGCTCTATTTCCGCAACTATTACGCGGCCTTTCCGACCGAGCTCGTGCGGGCGGCGCAGATCGACGGAGCCGGTTTCTTCCGGATCTTCTGGCGCATCCTGCTGCCGTCGTCCGGGCCCATCGCCGTGGTCTGCATCATCTGGCAGTTCACCAACATCTGGAACGACTTCCTGTTCGGCGCGTCCTTCTCCGATTTCGACAGCCAGCCGATGACCGTTGCCCTCAACAACCTGGTGCAATCCTCCACCGGGGTGAAGGAATATAACGTGCATTTCGCCGGCGCGATCATGGCCGCGCTTCCAACTCTTCTCGTCTACATCGTCGCGGGCCGCTACTTCGTGCGTGGTCTGATGGCAGGCTCGGTAAAAGGATAAGACAATGGGCTTTCTCGACATCAAGCAGGCGACCAAGTCCTACGGATCCTTGCGGGTCCTGCATGAAACCGACGTCTCCATCGAAGAGGGCGAGTTCCTCGTGCTTGTCGGCCCGTCCGGCTGCGGCAAGTCCACTTTGCTCAACATGATTGCCGGCCTGGAGGGCATCTCTTCCGGCGAGATCGCCATCAAGGGCAAGAGCATGAATGGCGTCAAGCCGGCGGACCGCAACATTGCGATGGTGTTCCAATCCTACGCGCTTTACCCGAACATGACCGTTGCCGGGAACATCTCCTTCGGCATGGAAATGCACGGCATCGCCAAGCCGGAACGCGAAAAGCGGATCAGCCAGGTGGCCGATCTCCTGCAGATCAGCCATCTGCTCGACCGCAAGCCGGGCCAGCTTTCCGGTGGTCAGCGCCAGCGTGTCGCCATGGGCCGGGCGCTGGTGCGCGAGCCGGACGTGTTCCTGTTCGACGAGCCGCTGTCGAACCTGGATGCCAAGCTGCGCGTCGACATGCGTACGGAAATCAAGAAGCTGCACCAGAAGCTCGGCACGACAATCGTATATGTGACCCACGACCAGATCGAGGCTTTGACGTTGTCGACCCGGATCGCGGTCATGTTCGGCGGCTATGTCCAGCAGCTCGGCACGCCGAAAGAGATCTACGACAATCCGGCCAACATGTTCGTGGCGGGTTTCATGGGGTCGCCTTCCATGAACCTGTTCCCGGCCAAGGTCGTCTCGGCGGACGGCAAACCGGCAGCGGAAGTCACGCTGGCAGACGGCAAGACGGCGGCCATTCCCTTTGCCTCCGACACGCTGTCCTCCAGCATCGGCCGGGACATCATCCTTGGCATCCGGCCGGAAGCGATCACCGACAGGGATGGCGCTGACCGCAATTCCAGGGCGGTTCATATCGTCGATGCGCCTGTGGAAGTCACCGAGCCGGCCGGCTCCGACACATTCGTCGTCAGCCAGATCGGCGGCAAGGATGTGACTGGCCGATTCCGGGCAGACGTTGCCGTTAAGGCGGGGGACGTGTTCCCGTTTGCCTTCAACATGGAAAAGGCGGTTGCCTTCGACCCGAAGACCGAAAACCGGATTGCCTGACCCATGACCACGGCGCCCGACATCGTGATCATCGGCAGCGGCATGGGCGGAGCGTCCCTTGCCGCGGGCCTTGCTCCGACCGGGGCCAGGATCACGATTCTGGAACGGGGATACCGGATACCGGACGATGCTCCGGCCCGGGACCCCTGGCGCATCTATACCAACAGCGCCTTCCGGGCACCGGAAACCTGGCTCGACGGACAGGGCAACCCGTTCGAACCGGGAAACTATTACAATGTCGGCGGCAACTCGAAGCTCTACGGTGCGGTGCTGATCCGCTACCGGGAAGAGGATTTCGGCGCGCTGGAGCATTATGACGGCGTCTCTCCGGCGTGGCCGCTTTCCTATGCGGAGCTGTCGCCCTGGTATGATGCCGCGGAGCAGCTTTTCCAGGTCCGGGGCGATACGGCCTCCGATCCGACGGAACCGCCGCACGGAAAGCCCTATCCGTTTCCGCCGGTCCCGGACGAAGATGCGATCCGCATTGCCAGGCGGCGTCTGGAACAGGCCGGTGTCCGGCCGTTCAGCCTGCCGCTTGGGGTCGATATCGACCGGTGGCTCGATGCCGGGCACACCGGCTGGGACGGGTATCCCGACCTTAGATGCGGCAAGATGGACGCGGAAACCTGCGCGCTGGAGGCAGCTCTTGCCCATGACAATGTGACCCTTGTCACCGGGGCGGAAGTCACCGCGCTCAAGACAGGCAAAATGCTCGGCAAGATCGAGGAAGTTCACTACCGCAGGGATGGTGAGGATCGCTACCTGACACCGGGTGTCGTTGCCCTGTGCGCGGGTGCGGTCCAATCCGCGGCGCTTCTGTTACGGTCCGGCGTAGCCAATCTGTCGGATAATGTCGGCCGCTGTTTCATGAACCACAATGCGACGGCGATGATCGCCATCGATCCGCGGTTCCGCAATACTTCCGTCTATCAGAAGACCTTCGGTCTGAATGACTGGTATCTCGATGACGGCGAGGACGGCATGCCTCTGGGCAACGTCCAGCTGCTGGGCCGGGTGACGCCGGATATCCTGAAAATCCAGGTGCCACGACTGCCGAAATTCGCCGCCCGCTGGATCTCCGGCCACGCCCTCGATCTCTATCTGATTTCCGAAGATCTGCCCGATCCGGAAAGCCGGGTCGTCCTGAAGGACGGCAAGATCCAGCTCATCTGGCGGCGGTCCAACATGACCGCGCACAGGAAGCTGGTCGAAAAGACCCGCAAGACCTTGCGCGAGGCCGGTTTTCCGGTGGTGCTGTCACGGCTGTTCGACGGCAGGGTGCCGTCGCATCAGTGTGGCACCGTGCGCATGGGGGATGATCCTGCAGCCTCGGTGCTCAATCCGGACTGCCGGTCCTGGGACCATCCGAACCTTTTCGTGACGGATGCGGGAGCGCTGCCGACCTCGGCTGCCGTCAATCCGGCCCTCACTGTCGCTGCGCTGGCGCTGCGCGCCGCCGAAACCATCAAGAAGGATCTGGCGGCATGAACAGGATTGCACTTGTCACCGGCGGCCAGCGCGGCATCGGTCTCGGTATTTCCCAGGCGCTCGCAGACGCAGGCTACACGGTTGCCATCGCCGCGCAGGAAGAAGCGGATGCACCGGAGGTGACCGAAGCCCAGAGCAGCCTCGGCGGCAAGGGCCGCTATTTCCGGCACGACCTCCTGGACATTGACCATTGCAAGGCCTTGCTGGACCAGGTGGAGGCGGATCTTGGGCCGGTGACGGCTTTTGTTTCCAACGCGGGCGTTCCGGCCAAGATCCGGGGCGACATGCTGGATCTTGCTCCGGACAGCTTCGACTTCGTCATGGGCGTCAATCTGCGCGGTGCGTTCTTCCTGGCACAGGAAGTAGCGAGGCGCATGGTGAAGCAGCCGTCCGACAGCTATCGCTCGATGAGCTTCATCACTTCCGTCAGCGCGGAGATGGTGTCGATCGAACGGGCGGAATACTGCCTGTCGAAAGCAGGCGCCGCCATGATGGCGGAGCTTTTCGCCGTCCGGCTCGCACCGCATGGCATCGGGGTTTTCGAACTCCGGCCAGGCATCATCGAAACCGGCATGACCGCCGGTGTGAAAGACACATACACGGCCCGGATCGAAGGCGGTCTGGTGCCTGCTGCCCGTTGGGGGCAGCCCGCCGATATCGGCTCAATCATCGTGCCGATTGCCGAAGGCCGGATGGCCTTTGCAACCGGTTCGACCTTTGCGGTGGACGGCGGTCTGTCGATCCCCCGGCTTTAGAGCGAGTTGTTCTGAGAGATTTCAGATGGAAACAGGCTACGACTTCATCATCATCGGTGGTGGCAGCGCCGGCTCGGTTGTTGCCGCGCGTTTGACCGAGAACCCGGACGTTTCCGTGCTGCTGCTGGAGGCGGGCGGACGTGACTGGCATCCGTTCTATCACCTGCCCGCAGGCTTTGCGAAAATGACCAAGGGCATCGGCTCCTGGGGCTGGCACACGGTGCCGCAAAAGCACATGCAGGGCCGGGTGTTCCGCTATACCCAGGCCAAGGTGATCGGCGGTGGCTCTGCCATCAACGCGCAGATCTACACTCGCGGCAACGCACTTGATTACGACGAGTGGCGTCAGATGGGCTGCGAGGGCTGGGGCTATGAAGATGTTCTGCCCTATTACCGCAAGGCCGAGGACAACGACACCTACGACAACCGCTACCACGGCAAGGGTGGCCCGCTGGGCGTTTCCAAACCCTGTGCCCCGCTGCCGATCTGCGAAGCCTATTTCGAAGCCGCTGCCGCGCTCGGCATTCCCAAAAACGAGGATGTGACCGGAGAGAAGCAGGACGGCGTTGCCTACTACCAGCTGACCCAGCGCAATGCCCGCCGGTCTTCCGCCGCCATGGCCTATCTTGCGCCCAACAAGGGCAGGCCCAATCTCCACATCAAGACCGGTGCCCAGGTGCGCCGCATCGTGGTGGAGAAGGGCAAGGCAACCGGTGTCGAGCTGATTGACGGCACCCGGCTGACAGCGGGCTCGGAAGTCATTCTGTCGTCCGGCTCCATCGGCTCACCCCGGCTGCTTCAGCTTTCCGGCATCGGCCCGGCGGACGACCTCAGAAAGCTCGGCATCGATATCGCCTATGACCAGCCGGAGGTCGGTTCCAACCTGCAGGACCATCTGGACCTCTACTGCATTTGCGAGGTCAGCGGCCCGCACACCTACGACCGCTATGCCAAGCCGCATCTGTCGGTGTTGGCCGGTCTGCAGTATCTGCTTACCCGGCGCGGACCGGTGTCCTCCAGCCTCTTCGAGACAGGCGGGTTCTGGTACGCGAACCCGGATGCGCGCTCGCCGGACCTGCAGTTTCATCTGGGTCTCGGGACGGGAATCGAATCCGGCGTTGCCGCCATGCCCGATGGTGGCGTGACGCTCAATTCCTGTTATCTGCGCCCGCGCTCGCGCGGCAGCGTGCGTCTGAAGAGCTCCAATCCAGCCGATGCGCCCCTGATCGACCCGAATTACCTGCAGGACAGCCAGGACCGCGAGATGTCGATCCGGGGCCTGAAGCTGACCCAGGAAATTCTGGCGCAGACACCGCTGAAGCCTTTCATCAAGGCCGAACATCTTCCGGGGCCGGGAGTGAAGACGGATGAAGACTACTTCCGCTTCATCTGCGAACACTCCAAGACCTCTCACCACCCGGCAGGCACCTGCCGCATGGGGTCTGACGACAAGGCGGTGGTCGATCCACGCCTGAAGTTCAATGGCCTTAAAGGGCTGCGCGTGGTCGATGCCTCGATCATGCCGACGGTCATCTCTTCCAACACCAATGCCGCGGCCATCATGATCGGCGAGAAAGCCTCCGACATGATCCGCCAAGATCACGGGGAGCTGTCATGATCCGCCATATCGTTCTCATCAAGTTCCAGCCCGATGTTGCCGAAGAGCTGATCGAAAGCCTGTTTCAGGAACTCAGAAGCATCCGCGATCAGGTGTCCGGGATCGGCGAGATCGTTTCGGGCCGCAGCGAAAGCCCGGAACAGATCGAACGGGGCTACATGCACGGTTTCACCGTCGATTTCGAAAGCTGGGAGGCGCTGGAAGCCTACCAGACCCATCCGGACCACAAGGCGCTTGGCGCCAAGCTGGTCGCTAATGCCATCGGTGGGATCGACGGCATTCTCGTCCTCGATATTACCGTTTCGGCCTGACCGGCCGCCAAGTTTCCGGAGCGTCTCATGCTGACCCTGCCCACTTACGAAAACCGTCTGGAACCCTACAGCCTCACAGGCGAAGCCCTGACCCCGCGCGCACCGCGCGTGCCGCTGACCCGTACCGCTTTCGCCGCGGCGCATGTGGTGTCGGATCCTCTGCGCGAACGCGATCCATGGGTCGGCTCTCCGGCGGTGGACTGGGAAAATACGCTGAAATTCCGGCACTGGCTTTGGGACCAGGGGCTGGGACTGGCCGAAGCCATGGACACCGCGCAGCGCGGCATGGGCGTCGATTGGGCGACCGCGAAGGAACTCATCGAACGCACCATGAAGGAGGCCAAGGCGCATCCCCTGAAGCCACGTGTGGCCTGCGGTGCGGGAACCGACCAGGTGCCGCTTGATAAGCTCAAGACCAACGACGACATCGTCGCGGCCTATTCAGTGCAGCTTGAGGCCATTGAAGCGGCCGGCGGTCAGGCGATCCTGATGGCGTCACGGGCGCTTCCAGCCATCGGCGCCGGGCCGGACGATTATGCCGACGTTTATGGCCGGCTGATCGAACAGGCACGGGAGCCGATTATCCTGCACTGGCTGGGCGACATGTTCGATCCAGCGCTCACCGGCTATTGGGGCTCGACCGACGTCGCCGCGGCGTCCGATGCGGTGCTTGCCATCATCGAAAGCCACGCGGCCAAGGTCGACGGCATCAAGATCTCGCTGCTCGACCAGGCGCATGAAGAGGCCTTCCGCGCACGCCTGCCGGACGGTGTGCGGCTTTATACGGGTGACGACTTCAATTATGCGGAGCTAATCGCCGGCGACGGCAAGCACTATTCCCATGCCTTGCTCGGAGCCTTTGCGGCGATTGCGCCGGTGGCGAGCCAGGCACTGGAGGCCCTGGCGGAAGGTGATCTGGAAACCTATCACACCCTGTTCGCGCCTACTGTCCCGCTGAGCCGGGAAATCTTCAAGGCGCCGACCCGGTTCTACAAGGCCGGGATCGCGTTCCTTGCCTGGCTGAACGATGCCCAGAGCCACTTCATCATGCCGGCCGGATTCCAGTCTTCGCGCGAAATTGCGCATTATGCCGAGGTCTTCCGGCTTGCGGATCAGGCTCGATTGTTGTCAAAGCCGGAGATCGCCGAGGAGCGCATGGGGCTGCTCCTGAAACTGCACGGGATCGGATAGACCTTTCATGAAGAAGCGGCCGACAATTCTGGATGTTGCGAGACAAGCGGGGGTTTCGAAATCCACCGTTTCGCTGGTGCTCCAGAATTCGTCGCTGGTGAAACAGTCGACACGGGACGAGGTGACCAAGGCCATCAATGAGCTTGGTTACGTCTATAACCGGTCGGCTGCGGGCCTGCGGGGGGCCGCATCCGGTCTCATCGGCCTGATCATCAACGATCTGCGCAACCCCTTCTTCACCGAATTTGCCGCCAGTGCGCAGATGACCTTTGCCCGCAAAGGTTATTCGACCGTCATCGCCAACACGGATGAGGATCCGGAGATCCAGGCTCAGGTGATCGACAGTATGATCGAACATGGCGTGTCGGCCTTCGTGATCTCGCCGACCTATGGCGGCGACGAGAGCCCGTTCGACCGGATCGAGCGGGCCGGCATTCCGACCATGCAGGTGCTGCGGCAACTGGATGAACGCACGGACCTGTTCCCCTTTGCCTCCCATGACTATGCCTTTGGCGGCGAAGCGGCCGCGCAACACCTCATCGATACGGGATGTCGCAGGATTGCCTTCGCCGGAGGTCTCGCCGACCGGCCGATCACGCTGGAACGCATGTCCGGCTATCGGAACGTCATGCAGGCGAACGGCCTTGCGCCCACCATCTTTCACGGGCGGCCTTCAAGGCAGTTCGGCCGCGAAATCGCGCTGAAGATCCTGCAAGAGCACGATGGGCTGGAGGCTGCGATCTGCTTCAGCGATCTGGTTGCACTTGGCATGCTCAGCGGCTTTGCCGAGCTTGGTATTAAGGTGGGCCAGGAATTCAAGATCATCGGCTTCGACGATATCGAGGAATGTTCGCTGGCCTACCCCCGTCTGAGCTCAGTCCGGTGCGACACCGCATTGTTCGGCCGCAATGCCGCCGAAGCAATGCTGGCCTGGATTGTCGACGGCATCAGGCCGCCGGATACGAAACATTATCCGGTCGAGCTGATGAAACGGCAGTCGACACTGGGGTTCGGTGGATGACAGGAAATTCCGAAGAGGTTCCGTCATGGTGCCTGTCCAAGGTGAGTGTGGCTTCAACTCGTTCGTCATGCTTGGTAAGAACCGCTTGCACGCAAACCCCACCGAAAGCCAACTGACATGAACGAGCTGGAGACGCTTCTTCAACGGGCTCAGGCCCTGATCTTCGATTGCGACGGAACACTGGTGCAAACGCCTGCCCTCTACGCCGGAGCCTGGCAGGATGCGTTCAAGGCCGCCGGTCACCATATGGAGCCGGACTGGTACCACGCCCGTGCGGGCATGTCGGAACACGTGCTGCTGGACGACTTCGAGAGCGAACACGGCGTAACGGTGGATCGCGGTCTGACGGTTCGGGAGATGCGGTCGGCGGTGCTGGAGCGGATCGGGGAAGTCAGCGAGATCGAGATGATAAGCTCCATCGCACGCAGGTTTCATGGCAATTTGCCGATGGCGGTCGCCTCCGGCGGGCCGAGGGAAGTGGTGCTGGCGTCGTTGAAGGAGACCGGGCTTCTGCCACTGTTCGACACAGTGGTCACCATCGATGACGTAGCCCACGCCAAGCCTGCGCCTGATCTCTTCCTGGAAGCCGCATCCCGGCTTGGCGTTGCGGCCGGACAGTGTCTCGTGTTCGAGGACAGCCAGCAGGGGCTTGAGGCGGCGCATAACGCCCGGATGCCGGTCGTCGACGTGAACCGGCTAATCGGATAACGCCGCCTTCTGCGGGTAAAGCCAGTGAGGCGATCTTACGAAGCCGGGTCATGGCAGCTACCCAGTGTGTATTCAGTTCAGCTTTTGAGGCCTGCGGTTCGAAAGGAGCGAAGCGACGACAGTCGGCGCTGGCCAAGTGGTGGAACATGGCATTTGCACCCAGGAACTGTACTGCTGCCTGAAAACGAGAAAACCCCGCCGGAGCGGGGTTTTCGGACATTCAAAACGCGATGAAGCTTACTTGATTGGAGCCAGAACCATCACCATCTGGCGGCCTTCAAGCTTCGGCGCGGATTCGACCTTGGCGATTTCGTTGGTTTCCTCACGGACCTTGTTGAGCAGGTTCATGCCCAGATCCTGGTGGGCCATTTCGCGGCCCCGGAAACGGAGTGTGACCTTCACCTTGTCGCCTTCGCCAAAGAACCGCAACATGCTCTTCATCTTCACCTCGTAGTCGTGGGTGTCGATGTTCGGACGCATCTTGATCTCTTTGATCTCGACGGTCTTCTGTTTCTTGCGGGTTTCTGCTGCTTTCTTCTGGGCCTGGTACTTGTACCGGCCATAGTCCAGGATCTTGCAGACAGGTGGATTTGCATTCGGCTGGATTTCAACAAGATCCAACCCGGCATCCATGGCGATGCCCATCGCCTCTTCTGTCGGGACGACGCCACGGTTGGCGCCTTCATGATCAATCAACTGGACTTCGCGAACGCGAATTTCATGGTTTGTGCGCGGGCCTTCCTTCGTAGGAGGCGGGGCGCGGAACGGACGGCGAATGGTCGCAAACTCCTCTTTCGTTTCAACGTGGTGTTAGGGCTTGGCTATGGTCCATACACGAAAAACCTCGGAACGCTGGTACCAAGGTGCTGATATGGATATGGCCTAACACCATCCATCAAGGTCCTGCGAAAGCGGCAAAAAGTCAAGCGAAAACACAGTTTTCACCGTGCCTGGTCACATTTTCAGGGCCTGAAGCTCTGGCCGGCCGGTTCGGGTCAGCCAAGTGCCTGCCGGTTTGGAAAGGTTGCAATCCCACCGGCAGATGGTCAAGTAAGCAGTCAGCTTGCCCATATCAAGGAAGGATACCGGTTTGGACGGCGGGAAATTCATGTTGCAACTCCTCAGAATCGCGTTCGGCTTCATCTTCTCGGTTCTGGCATGCGGCCTGTTCCTTGCCTGGGGCTTTTTCCGGGCCGGGCATCCTGAAACCGATCCGGTCGCCTTTGCGACCATGGTCGGCAGCGGCCTTGTCGGCGCAAGTGTTGTCGGGGCGACGGCCCTTGCTCCGGCCGCCGCCGCAATCGTTCTGGCGGAGGCGGCACGGCTGCGCAGTTTCCTGTTTCATGTCGGTGCCGCCGGCTTGATCGCTTTCGCCGTCTGGACACTTGGCACCGAGGCGGCGGACGCGGCGTTCCGGCCCGGCAGCGCCGTTGCGCTTGCCGCCGGGTTTATTGCCGGTGCAATCTACTGGCTGATTGCGGGAAGGACATCCGGTTGCTGGTTTGGCGAGAAAGCGACTGGGCAGAGGGATGGACCAAACGGCGCTTGACCGGACACGGGACGGTCAGGGAAAGAGTGACCGCCTTGGACAGCCGTCAGATTTCGCCGTCCTTCAAAGCTTCCTGCGCCGCCTGATAGTGATCCGGCCGGATGTGGCTGCGAATCATCGCATAGGCGGCCAGAAGCACGGTGGCATCATCGCCGAAGCCGATGCCGATCAGAAAATCGGGAACCGCGTCCAGAGGCAGCACGAAATAGGCCAGGGCTGCCAGCAGCGTGGCGCGCACCTTGCTTGGGGTTGCGGGATCAAGCGCACAGAAATAGCCGGCCACCACATCTTCCATGAAGGGCACCTGACGCGCAGCCTTGCGGGCTGTCGACATCAGTTTCTGCCGGATCGTTTTCTTCTGCTCTTCTTCCGGACCAAGGATCTCGGGGTCAAAGCCAAGGTCTTCAAAGGTGGTGTTCATCGTGCCGCCTGTGCCTGTTGTCCTTGTCCTAGAGATAGGTTCGGTGCGCCCGCGCTTCAACTTTGCACATGCCTGCTCCGGAAATGCAGGCATGCTCACAGAAGCATTTCTTAAAGGGTCGCAGCGCTGTTTTCTTCCGCCTCGGCCACATCGCTATAGCCCAAGCGCTCCAGTGCACGGTCGATGTCCCGCAGGCCGGAGGTGTCAGGTGTGTCGCCGCCCATCGGGCTTTCCGTCGCAGCCCGCTGAAGGGCGCGTGCGTCGTCACGCATTTTGAGAAGTTCTTTGACCCGCTCATCCTTGCTGCGCGAGTCGTCCTTCAGAATACGGGCAATCTCGTCCCTGGTGCTGTCGGTCATGTTGGATACTCCTGCTGTATGAGGCAATCGGGGCATTCGCATCGCGGAATGCCGCTGCCCGAAGGGCGCCCGATTGTCCTTTTCTCGATGGTCCCCACTGTCGGGGACATGAAGGTTCTGGAAATGACCGCTTACAGAAGAATGTATCCGACAATCGCCAGAGCGATCACAGCGCCGGCCGTCCCGATTGCCAGGACATAACGCATCTCGCGCAGTTCGAGGCCCTGCTTGGCTTCCTTCTCCTTCAGTACGACTTTCTCGTCCTGTGCTTGTGCACGATCACTGTAAGTCATCTCTTCCTCACTAGGTTGAAGTGGTTGGCAACCGCCGAATGCGTCTTTGCCGCGATAATGTTTCAGGTGGCGTTCGCAGTGCCTCAGCGTCTCGAAGGCTCCTCGCCAGACGCCTGGCATCTCGCCGGAGATTTCGTGGTGGCTGGTCTGTTCAAGCTCTGCAGATCGCTGCCGCTAAGTCAGCCAGCGAAGACCGTGTGATGCGGCTCCATCGGATCTTCCGATCCGCCTGCGCCTGCGGCACGCTCTATCCAGTCAGTAAGACAGCAGGAAAATCAGGGCGAGCAGCGAAAAAATGACGCCGCTGAAACCGAAGCCAAGTGCCAGTTGCTTCCAACTGGAAGCTTCCCTGTCCCTGATCCGTTCCCGCAGGATGGCCAGGTGCCTGTCAGCATCGTCGTTAAAGCCGTGATAGATCATCCTCACTACCTCGCGAAATTGCCACTTGGCAGCCTGCGTTACCGGCCGCATCGCTCTGTAAACGCTCAAGTCGCCAGTTTGTTCCCAAAGGGAACTTCAAGCCGTGGCAACCGTTTACCTGAAGACGACCGACCAGATATCCGCAGGATCCAGAAGGAGACCCCGTTCATATGAGTTTTGACAGCCTGCCGCTCTGGCTCTTGCTTGCAATCTTCGCGGCGGCGGGAGGCGTCATTCTGGTTTGTGGCATTCGGCTTACCGGTCAGGCCGACCGGATCGCCGACCGGACCGGCCTGGGCGAGGCGCTTGTCGGCGGTGTTCTGCTAGGGGCGGCGACCTCTCTTTCCGGCACCGTCGTTTCCGTCACGGCCGCTCTGGATGGTCGTGCGTCGTTGGCTTTTTCAAACGGTGTCGGCGGTATTGCGGCCCAGACAGCCTTTCTGGCTATTGCCGATATCGTCTACAGGCGGGCGAACCTGGAGCATGTCGCAGCGGATGTTTCCAGCCTGTTTCAATGCGCTCTGCTCGTACTTTTGCTGTCGATTCCCATGGTTGCCTACACCACACCGGAAATCACGTTTCTCGGCATTCACCCGGCTTCTTATGCCTTGGTTATCGTCTACTTCGGCGGCGTGATGGCTCAAAGGCGTGTGCACGAGCAGCCCATGTGGCAGGCCGTGCATACCTCCGAGACGCATGAGGACAGCCCGGATGAGGCGCAGAAGGATATGCGCGGCAACATGTGGCTGATCGGGGCCTTTGCGGGCCTGATGCTTGTTCTTGCGACCATGGGCTGGGTGCTGGCTGAGGTCGCGGGCGAGCTGACGGATCGTTTTGATCTCAATGCGTCGCTGGTTGGTGCCCTGATGACGGCGGTCGTCACGTCATTGCCCGAGCTGGTTACGACGCTGGCCGCCGTGCATCGTGGGGCCCTGCAGCTCGCCATTGGCGGCATTGTTGGCGGCAACACTTTCGATACACTGTTTCTGACCCTTTCGGACGTCGCATATCGAGACGGCTCGATTTATCACGCCGTCTCGTCGCAGGATTACTTCTGGCTGACGATCGGGCTGGTGATGACGGCAATCCTTCTTCTGGGGCTGCTTGTGCGCCAGAAATCCGGACCAGGCGGGATCGGCTTTGAAAGTGTCAGTCTGCTCGGGGTCTATGGCGGCGCCATCGCTCTTCAGGCGATTGGCTGATCCACCTGCGAAGCGGGCTCGTTACAGCAAGGCCGTCAATGCAAAGGCGACGGCTGCGACGGGCAGCAGCGCAATCAGGGCAAAAAGTCCGTCCCGGGTCAGAAGCGAGAAGGCGATCAGGCAGACCGCCGCGCCAAGAAGCGATGATGAAAACGGCACGAGCTCCAGAAGCGGCATCAAAGCGCCGAACATGAGGCAGGCAACCGGTAACAGGGCCCGCAGCGGTTGCCGGAACAGAAACCGGGCCCGTTTTCTGGAGTGATCGTCCAGCCAGCGGGCGGCAGGGCGCAGCTTGTCCATCGCCAGCCGTATCTTGTCGCCCTCAAGGCTCTGCCGGCCGAGCCAGGCCGGCAGCCAGACCCGGTCGCGTTTCAGCAGCCACTGCGCTGCGATCAGAAAAATGGTCAATCCGCACAGGCTTGAGAACAGGGGGATGCCGCTAAGCGGGGTCACGACCGCCGCCGCGGGCACGATCAGCATCGCCGCAAATCCGGCCTGCTCGAATGCGCCGACGACGCGATCAAGCGAGACCGGTCCTTCTCTCGTGATTTCTGCGACCCGGTCGATAATCGATGTCAGGGGCCGGTCCGTATCCGGATCAGCGGTCATCGTCTTTCCTGTTCGGGTGGCTGTGGCTGGCAAGTACCCCTGCCATAGGCGAAAACATGCAAATGCGCTGTCCGTCAGGGCGCAGGCAGGCCAGCAGCAATGTGGCGGAAGCGGCGGTCCCTCCGCCGCCCGGGCTGGGTTTGCCGGGCAGCGTATCCACCTTCAGCGAGGTAAAAAGGGATTACCCGCCAAAAACGAGCTTTTCGATGCGGTCGACAGGATGGTTGGTCAGGTCCTTGTCGATTTCCGCAATGATACGGTCGCTGACTTCCTTGTGAAGGTGTTTGCGAACCTGTCCGAGAACCGAAGGGGCTGCGACCAGCACGATCTCGTCGAATTTGCCCTTGTGCGCGCGCTTGTAGAGCATCTCCGCAAGGTCGGCGGCAAAATCGTCTTCCGCAAGCGCATGCCAGTCAGCTTCCTGAACGGCGCTGCGATGGCCCTGGGGACCGTCACTCAGGCGCCCGGGGCGGTCGGACGTCTGTTCGCGATTGGGAGGGTTGTCCTGCGTTTCCTTCCGGAAGACCGTGAGGTTGGGATGATGCTCCGTGCCAGCATTGGTCAGGAAAAGTGCCTTGTTACCGTCGGCAACGACCACCCAGCCATCATGTTTCAGTCGGATCGAATCCTTCATCTCGCACTCCTCCAGTTTGGGTCCGTTATTATAAAACGCCACACAGCCGAAAGCGTTCCTCCCAATACCTGTGACAAATTGGACGCTTCGCAAGACTACCTGAGCGGGAAATTTGGAGCGGGGCTTACCGCGGGAACGGTTATGTCCTATGTCAAAAAGGTCGTGCGGAACAATCAAGCAATCCGTTCTTGAAAGGAATAGAACCATGAAGAAATTTGCAATCGGGTTCGGAGCTGCCGTGCTTGCCCTTGCCAGTGTTGCTGCACAGGCTGGCGAAACACCGGCTCCGGACGGCGTGAAGCTCTATTTCGTCAATCTGAAGGATGGCGATACCGTGAAGAATCCGGTCACCATCCAGTTCGGCCTTGCCGGCATGGGCGTTGCCCCGGCGGGCACGGAAAAGGAAAACACCGGTCACCATCATCTGATCATCGATGAAACCCTTGAGGGTGAGGAACTGAACGAAGCCATTCCGGCCGATGACAATCACAAGCATTTCGGCGGCGGGCAGACGGAAACCACCATCGAGCTGCCGGCCGGCACGCACACCCTGCAACTGGTTCTGGGCGACTGGTCGCACATTCCGCACAACCCGCCGGTGATGTCCGAGAAAATCACGGTGACCGTGGAATAAAGCGGCACCCAGTACCGGTAGCCGTCCGGAACGAAAAAGTTGTTGCGGCGTTGCTCAGTTATGCTGACCGACCCGCAACAAGGAACGACCATGGTAGACCGGCTTGCCGCAGAGATGGACCTCGGCTTCGGCGCCGTGCCACTGGAGGTTCTGATCCTGCGGATGATGGCGGCCATCGTTCTGGGCGGTATCATCGGGTTTGAACGGGAAGAGCGCGGCAAGGATGCCGGGCTCAGGACCCACATGCTGATTGCATTTGCCTCGTGCCTGTTTCTTCTGATCAGTCAGGCCCTTGCCGATCTTCCTTTCTCCGGAGCCAGCAACGTCAATGTCGATCCGCTCCGTCTGGTCGAAGCCGTGACGGCAGGCGTGGCGTTCCTCTCCGCCGGTCTGATCTTTTCCCGCAACGGGTCGGTGCAGAATGTCACCACGGGCGCATCGATGTGGCTTGCAGGCGCGATCGGTACGGCTTGTGGCGTCGGTCAGATCGGACTGGCGGGCCTTGCAACACTCATGGTGGTGATTGTGTTGGCCGTGGTCGGGCGTTTGCAAAGCAAGCTCGGTCCTCAGGTCCGGGACAGCACCCCGGACGAGGGATCGGGCGAGGGATCTGACAATCTTCGCCACGCGCGGACACACGGCCTTCGCGACGGAGGGGCGATGCGATGACGATCAGGCGTTGCCGCGCGTTTCAAGTAACCGGCGCGCGATGACCTGAGCCTGAATTTCCGCCGCACCTTCGAAAATGTTCAGGATGCGGGCATCGCACAGCACGCGCGAGATTGCATATTCCAGCGCAAAACCGTTGCCGCCGTGGATCTGCAGCGCATTGTCCGCCGCCGCCCAGGCAACGCGGGCGCCGAGCAGCTTTGCCATGCCGGCCTCCAGATCGCAGCGCTTGCCGGAATCTTTCTGCCAGGACGAGAAGTAGGTGAGCTGGCGTGCGATCATCAGTTCGGCGGTCATCATGGCCAGCTTGTCGGCAACACGCGGGAACTTGACCAGTTCCTTGCCGAACTGAACGCGTTCTTCAGCGTATTTCAGCCCAAGGTCCAGCGCACACTGGGCGACGCCCAAAGCCCGGGCGGCGGTCTGGATGCGGGCGCCTTCGAAGGTCTGCATGAGCTGCTTGAAGCCTTCCCCCTCAACCTGGCCAAGAAGGTTTTCGCCCTTCACTTCGAAGCCGTCGAAAGCGATTTCGTATTCCTTCATGCCCCGGTAGCCGAGCACCTCGATCTCGCCGCCGCTCATGCCCTCCGCCGGAAAGGGCTCCTCGTCGGTGCCGCGCGGCTTTTCGGCGATGAACATCGACAAGCCCTTGTAACCGGGCTCGTCCGGGTTGGTGCGCGCCAGCAAGGTCATTATATCGGCGCGGACCGGATGGGTGATCCAGGTCTTGTTACCGGACACCTTCCAGACGTCTCCGTCCTTCACGGCGCGGGTCTTCAGAGAGGCAAGGTCCGAGCCGGTGTTGGGTTCGGTGAAAACGG
Organism: Roseibium aggregatum IAM 12614; assembly: GCF_000168975.1. Taxonomy (GTDB): domain Bacteria; phylum Pseudomonadota; class Alphaproteobacteria; order Rhizobiales; family Stappiaceae; genus Roseibium; species Roseibium aggregatum. Next base: position 4,916 of record NZ_AAUW01000035.1, on the reverse strand, counting down.
CTGTCGGCAGGATCTCGCCGGAGGCGATCTTCGGCAGCCAATGCTGCTTCTGCTCTTCGGTGCCGCCGCACAGGATGAGTTCCGCCGCGATTTCCGACCGTGTGCCGAGCGATCCGACACCGATGTAGGCGCGGGAGAGTTCTTCGGAGACGACACACATGGCCTCCTTGCCAAGGCCCAGGCCGCCGTATTCTTCCGGAATGGTGAGGCCGAAGACGCCGAGTTCGGACATCTGCTCGATGATCTCAAGCGGGATGTAGTCGTTCTTCAGGTGCCATTCGTGGGCGTTTGGCACGACGTTGTCTTCCACGAAGCGCCGCATCTCGTTGCGGATCTGCTCCATGGTCTCGTCCAGGCCCGGGTCGCCAAAGGTGGAATGACCGGCCTGGTCGCGGATCAGACGCGTGATCTCGCTGCGGATCTCCGGCCGGCTGCCGCTTTCGATCAGGGACAGGATTTCCGCTGTCTGGAAGCCGAGCGCCTCCTCGCCCGAAACGCCCAGATCCGGCAGGCGAACGATCTCACCCTGGTTCATTGGAATGCCGCCGAAGATCTGCGCCAGGTATTCCGCAAATCCGAGCTGGACAATGTGGTCCTCAAGAACGCCGTAGCGGCCTTCGGCGCTGAGCCGTTTCGCATAGGCGTCCAGTTGGCGCAGGGATTCCACATAGGTTGCAAACCAGGCCAGACCGTGCGTTGCCCGTTGTTCTTCTTCCATCCGCCGGGAGGAGATACGTCCGTCCTCGCTTACGCGGGCGCGCACCCGCTGCGCTGCAAGATTGAGCAGATGGTCAAGCGTAGCGACAGCGGCTTCCGTGCGCTCGCTCAGGCTCGCGGGTGTCTCTGCGGCCGGCAGGGCTGCGGTTGGCATGGCGATCTCCGTTTTCATTTGTTGCGCAGCAGCGCTTCTTGTTGAAGCTATGTTGCGTTGCACACCGTCATTTGTCGAGCGTGAATTTATAGACCTTTTGGCGGATGCGGTTTTCACCACCCAGGCTTGACGAATTGCGCCGGCACGGGCCACATCTTGAACCATGAGCGCCAGACAGACAGTTCTCGTGATCTACGCCGTCCTGAAAGACGCCATCGGTCACTTCGCCCGTGATGACGGCTTCGCAATGGCCAGTCACGTGGCGCTGTCGGGGTTGCTGGCGATATTTCCTCTGCTGATCTTCATCGCCTCGCTGGCAGCCTTTCTCGGCATGACCGGGGCTGCCGACACGGTGTCGGAACTGCTGTTCGATGCCTGGCCGCGAAGTGTCGCGTCACCCGTCGTGCGGGAAATCCAGAACGTCCTGACCATTCGCCGCGGTGACCTTGTGACCTTTGGCGCCGTTGCGGCGCTGTGGTTTTCCTCCAACGGGGTGGAGGCTTTGCGCACCGCGCTCAACCGGGCCTACCGGCAGCACGAAACCCGCTCCATCGTGTTGTTGCGGCTGCAATCGATTGGGCTTGTGCTGCTGGGAGCCAGTATCCTGCTTGCCTACACGTTTCTGGTGGTTCTGGCGCCGCTTGCCATCGAGGGCCTGAAGGTTTTCGTGCCTCAGGTCGAGACCTTCCTGCTGTCGATCAACGTCGCCCGATACACGCTGGCCGGATCGCTGCTGATCATCGGTCTCTTCATCACCCACTGGCTGCTGCCGGCCGGCCATCGCACCTTTCGGGACCTGTGGCCGGGGGTGTTCGCCACACTGTTCATGTGGATCATCGCGGGCAGCGCCTTCGGGGCCTATCTCGCCAGCTTCGCCAATTACGTGTCCACCTACGGCGGTCTGGCAGGGATCATGACCGCGCTGATCTTTCTTTATATCTGCGCGTTGGTGTTCATTCTGGGCGGCGAGCTCAATGCCGCGATTTCTCGTCAGCGGCGTTACTGGCACCGCCGCAAGGAACAGCTTGCGCTGGCGCTTGAGCCGGAGGGCTGACCGGACTTGCTGAAAAACGGCTCCAGGGGTTAGGGGGGCCCATAACCCTAGCGCTTTGCGGGTCTCTTGCGGATGGTCAGAACCGCGCTGATCACCAGAACCATGCCGCCGATCTGAACCGGGGTCAGCGATTCACCGAACAGGAAATAGCTTTCCACCGCTGTTGCCACGGGCACCAGATAAAACAGGCTGGCGACCTGGGAGACGGCCCCCTCGCGGATCAGCAGCATCAGCAGCAGGATCGCGCCGACCGACAAGACCAGCACAAGCCAGGCCATTGCAAAGATCAGCTCACCCGACCAGGTGATCTGCCAGCTTTCTGTGAGGCTGAGGGGAATCGTGACGAAGAGCGCGCCGACGTATTGCCAGACGGTTGCCGCCATGAGGTCGGTCTGCTGCACGAACCGTTTCTGGTAGACGGTCCCCAGGCTGATGGCCGCGACGGCAATGAGCACGACAAAAATCGTCACGGGTGTGATGCCCGATCCGGCGAGGTCGAGTTTCGGGCCGAGAACAAATGCCAGGCCGATGGCGCCGATGGCCATTGCAAGCCAGTGCCTGCGGGAAATGCTCTCACCAAGCAAAGCGACAGCAATCAGTGCGGTCAGCACGGGTTGAAGACCGACGATGATAGACGACGTTCCCGCCGGCATACCCTGTTTGATCGCCCAGAACACGCCGCCGAGATAAATCCCGTGAACCAGCATGCCGGTGACGATGCAGTGAAGGATCGCTCTGAAATCCTTCGGCCAGGACTTCGACAAGACGAGTGCCAGCACAATCAGCACCGGCAGAACCACAACGAAGCGCACCGTCAGAAACACCATGGGATCGATGTAAGGCGCGCCAAGTTTCGAACCGACGAAGCCCGTGGACCATAGAAGAACAAAAATGGCCGGTGCGGCTCTTGCGAGAAGATTCAATTGCAGCCTCAGTGACAAAGTCGAAGATGACGAAAGGTTAGCTTAGGGTGTGGTGGGGTATACGGGCATGTTAACCGTAAATTGGCATTTATAATCAAAGCTACGGCGCAAACATAAGTGTTCGCCCGCCCTGCGGTGCAAGAAGTGCAGACAAGATGCGCGGACACTTTCAGAACGATCAACATGTGGATGTAGACATCGATGCCGATGGTTCGTCCGTTGATCCAGGGGACATACGCTGGTGGCCGTCAGATCTCAATCACCTTTTCGCATTTTCTCGAACCTGTCCGTCAAAGCCAGGATCCTGGCCCTGAGCCTTTTCACCATCGTCGGGCTGTTGGCCATCGGTGGCGTGTTCTTCTGGAGCCAGGGGGAGCTGAATTCCGCCTTCGCCCGCATGAGCAGCAGTTCGGAACTGGCCGAGCAGGTCGGCACGCTGGCGGAAAGCGCCGCGGCGCTGCGGGCGATTGAAGAGCGTTACCTCAGCAAACCGTCCGTCGAGACATTGCAGAGCTTCAACGTCAAGCTCAATGAAGCCGGTGCGGTTCTGGAGACGATCTCGAACAATCCTGCGGCAGCCGCCTATGCCGCGGAGGTCGCCGATGTCAGGGATACGCTGGAAGGCACCAGGGGTGCTTTCGAAATGCTCGACGCTGCGCAACAGACGATCGGGTATGACGCGACCCAGGGGTATCTGGCGAGCCTCAACGATTATGCAGGAGCGGTCAAGCATCGCCTGTCGGAAGAGATGAAATTCGGCGGCGGGCCGGATTTCGAAAAGCTGGCCCGCGCCATTCTGGCCGTGCAACTGGCGGAGCGGGAGTTCACGCTCAACAACACTGAAGCTGCGCAGGAAGCGTTTCAGGGTGAGTTCACCGCCTTCGAAAAGCTCTTGAAGAAAGTCTATATCTCCGACGCCATCAAGGCGGAGCTGGCCGACAACATGGCCAGATACAAGACGACCTTCGATGACTACACCGTCGCCAAGAAGGAGCGGAGCGCGCATTCGGATCTGCTGGAAAACCTTTTTGAACTTGTTCCGCCGCATATAGACGCCCTCAGCGCAGCCGCGAACACGATCCAGGTAGAGGCCGCCAACCAGCTCGAGACGGCCCGGTCCATTGCGACCTACGCAATCGGCGGCGCGATCCTGGTTCTGCTTGTGCTGCTTCCGGCCATCGCCCTTCTCATCGGTCAATCGGTGGCGCGTCCGCTGGCGCGGCTGCAGGCGGCCATGGAAGCACTTGCCAGCGGCCAGACCGACCTCGACCTGCCGGACGATAGCGGCAGCACCGAGCTGGCCTCCATGAGCCGGACTGTTCAGGTCTTCCGCGACAATGCCGTGGAGCGGGCAGAACTTGCATCAGCCCAGGATCAGGATAACCGCAGGCGCGAAGAGCGCGTTGCCCGTCTGGATGCGCTGATCGGCCGGTTCGAAGGCACGGTGTCTACCGCGCTCAACAGTCTCGACCGGGCGAACGACGAGCTGCGCCAGACTTCCCAATCGATGGAACAGTCGGCCGACGATGTTGCCACCCAGTCCGGTGAGGCGGCGGAAGCCGTGCGCACGGCGGCGGATAACGTCACCTCTGCGGCCCATTCCGCGGAAGAGCTTGCAGCCTCCATCGCCGAGATTGCAGGCCAGGCCAACAAATCCACCGAAGTGGCACAGCAGGCGGTGCGCAGCGCATCTTCCACCGTTGCCACCATGCAGGAACTTTCCAGCGCCGCCGACCGGATCGGCGAGGTCATGGGGCTGATCCGCGATATTGCCAATCAGACCAACCTGCTGGCACTGAACGCGACCATCGAGGCTGCCCGTGCGGGTGAGGCCGGCAAGGGCTTTGCGGTGGTTGCCGCCGAAGTGAAACAGCTTGCCGAACAGACCTCGAAAGCCACCGAGGATATCGCGACCCAGATCGAGGCCATCCAGGGATCTTCCGATCAGGCGGTCCAGGCGATCGAGGACGTCAACCGGATCATTTCCGACATGGAAGGCCTGGCCTCGGCCGTTGCGTCCGCCGTCCAGCAGCAGGATGAAGCCGTTCAAGCGATCTCGCAGAATGTT
>NZ_AAUW01000036.1 GCF_000168975.1 Roseibium aggregatum IAM 12614 | reverse complement strand
TCTTCCTCGAGTTTGACGACGCGCTGCGAGAGCGCTTCTTTCTCCGCTTTCAACGCGGCGATTTCGGCGGCATTGGCGGCCAACTGCGCCATCAGTTATTCAACAGTCGGTTTGCCGGTTCGATTCATCGGATTCTTGAATCTGAACCGTCCGGCCGCGTCAACCGCTTAAGTTTGAGAGCCTTCAACCAGCGACCTGGTAGTGCCGCACAGGATGGCGGACCATTGCATCGATATCGATGCCGTCGAGAAGCCTGTGCGCTTGAGATCGGCGAGCGGCTGCTCGTCAATACCAAGGCTTCACGTCTGGAAAAATTTGAGCTATGTCCGTCCACCGGAGCAGCGTGACTGGTCCCCCGGCCACCTCGCTCCTCAGATCGTGGACAGAATTTGTACCTTCGTCGCCGCAAAGATACGGATCCTGTTCATGATTTGACGCAAAGCACGGCCCCGTAGCTCAGCTGGATAGAGCACTCGCCTTCTAAGCGAATGGTCACAGGTTCGAGTCCTGTCGGGGTCGCCATCTTGCTTTCTGTCCGACCCGGAGACATAGGTAACGGTTTGTACCGGAGACATGGGTTACAACCTCGTGCCGAACGGGTTGTCGATTGTCTGTAGTGTTCTCTGCTCCAGGTCGATGTATCCCAGATCATAGCTCATGAAGCTGATCAGCCAAATTCCCTCGTCGACCTCCTTGATACCGAGCTTTTGACCGGCAAGCACGGTGGAGACATTGATCTTCTTTCGATACATGCAGATCCGCCCGCAGGCAGTCACAAGCGCATCCCGGTCGTGGAAGGGATAAGTCCAGCTCCGGCAAGCCCGGTAAGGTCTGCGTGGTGATGACAGCATCGCCGAGCTTTGCCGCAAGGAAGGCATTGCCCAGAGCCTGTATTACACCTGGTCGAAATAGTTCATGGAAGCCGGCAAGCGGCGCCTATGCGACGACGATCCACAAGAGCCAGGGGGCGACGGTGGACCGGGCCTATGTTCTGGCGTCGGCCACGATGGACCGGCATTTGACCTATGTTGCGATGACCCCGGCACCGGGAGGGTGCCCTGATTGCCTGGCTCATGAATTCTCCGGTTTTGATTTTGTGTTCGAATGAACCGACCCGATCAGGAGCCGGCGGGACAAAGAGAAGTGGGGAGGGGGAGGGGCGCGCGCAATCATTTGGAGAGTGCCGTGCATGGCTGTCGCCATATCCGGACATTTGCTGTCATGCAACACAACACGATCCGTCCTTGCGACAGCAGCGCGTCGATCCGCTATCCGGAGCGCCGATCCATTTGAAATAATCGCCGTCATAGCGAGAGCCGAACGTGGCGTCGATCGCTTGGCCGGTGGCAAATGCGTGGGCTCCGGTCTGGACCGGAAGGCAGACTATCGCCGGGACGGGGTTCAGGACATCAGCTTCTGGACGCCTGGCCTGTTCGATGAAATGCTCCGGGACAAGCAGGCCCAAAAGAAAGGCGTCCACACGGGCATTCGGGCCCGTATGGACGTTTAGTAGAACGAGGGGCGAGGAAGCCCGAACGAAACCCTTAAAGCGGAAGACCTCTGTCACCGGTTCTGCATTAAAGCCAAGGGGGTGAGCCTCCTTCTGATAAGACCCTCAGCGCTTGGGGAGCTTCATCTCAACGCGACGGTTACGTTCTCTGCCAGCGACAACGATCTTGACGCCGTCATTTGCCTTCACAGCAACGGTTTGCGCAGCTTGTTTGACCATCATTTCCGGATGCGTTGCCGCATTGACCGTGGTGGACGTGGCAAAGGCGGTGAAAAGCATAACCGAGGCAATCGTAGTGCGGAACATGTCTGTCACTCCTGGTTGAGGTGTACGTGTTTGCTTCCGTGATGAAGGTAATTGCTTTTTTCAGCTATGACACGTGACGCTTGACACTGCCGATGACAGCCAATGTCTCTTTCCGGCATGCCGACAAACCCGATGCTTGGCGTCAGACTTGTTGCCCACCTTGTCGCGATTGCGGAGGAGAAAAAACGCCCGCTCACGAGGAACGGGCGCTCTAAGTTCAAACCAAGAGAGAACAGCAGCGGGACGGCCTTGGGAGGAAACTTTCGGCTCACACGAGCCTCGCCCCGCTGCTGATCCTCATATAGCGCGTCAGGATAGGAGCCACCTGTGACGAATGACACCGGGGAAGGTGATGGGGGCGCAAGAGCTGGCCTATGGACAGCTGGAAGCCCGTTTGTCGCGTGCCAGCGTGAAGGAAACGACGCTGGATTTTCCGCCGCTTTTGCAGAGCGTCGCGGCATAGCAAACTCCCTGGGTATAAACAGCGAGATTGAGATCAAGGGGCTAGGGGCGCGCTTGGGGGCCGGCTTGGGGCCTGAGATTGGGCCTGAGGCTGCCCGGGACCGGTGGAAACACCGCAGGTCGGCAAGCTGCGGCGCAGCATGTTCGACGGTCTCAAGCTCAATGCCCGGCCGCACCCTGAGCGCCCGCCGGAAACCCAGGATATCGGCCAGGACAGGCTTGCTGAGCGGCTGCGCCGGCACTCCCCGTTTGAAGCGGCTGTCGATCGTTATGCGCGGGCGTTTTGCGCCGGACAAAAGCAGCGTGAGCAGAGCTTGCCACTTCTGGAAAGTCAGAAACGGGAAATGCAGGAGGCCGGCCGTCAGCTCGACCAGGCGTGGCCCGGTTCCCTGGAGCTGATCAAATCGGCGGTGCAGCGCGATCCGCAGACCACGCGGGCGATAGGGGAGCGGTCCGGCCGGGGCCGTGTCGATCATCTTGTTGCCGGCATGGAGCGTGAGCGGGCGGCGGTTGCGGACCCGGCTGTTCGCGCCGATCGCTTTGTCGAGCGCTAGCAGGCGTTGAACAACATCATCGAACAGGACCACCGGTTTATCAAGAAGCTGACAAGGCCGATGATGGGCTTCAAGGCCTTTCATTCAGCAAGTGCGACGCTGGATGACGGCATTGAAACAGCGCACATGATCCGAAAGGGACAACTACAAGCCGGGTGTGCCTGCTTACCGCCAGTTCAGGCAACTCGCAGGATAACTGTGTCAAGACAAAGCCAGAGCTCCGACTACGACAAAAGTTTGCGACACTACCTGCTGATGATCTGCTCGTCCGTGAATCTCGTTCGCTTCATTGTCCGTCCTCAAGTTGGGCGGACTCTAATCGACGATGGAGGAATTATCCCGTGGCAGGTCAAATGACACCCCATCATGGCGCAACGCGACGCCGGGAGCAGGAGCCATCCACACCATCAATCGAGATGGCTTTCTCCAAGCCCAAAATACTCATCAGAAAACAGCCGCGCGAACGTACGAAGACTTATGGAACGCGGTTGGCCAGGTCTGCGACCTCTTCACAGACGACGAATGCTACAACTTCTTCAAGGCAGACGGATTTGGAACCGATTAAACGCGATGCGCTCTAGTGATTTGCACAACACGGTGCGTCCACGCCGTCAACAAAGGTTCCCCGACACCAGTTCCTATATGCTGCTTATAATCAAAATCGACGCTGATGTTGTCGCAAGACCGAGTGCCCACGGACGAATAGAACCTTTCTCCACGCGTTGTGCAAGCGGTTTAGAAAGCCAAATACTCAAAGGCACCAGTGGCGCTAGCGAAAGTGCAAATGCCAATTGTTTGAATGTGATAAGCCCGGCGACCGTAAGAGCCGCGATCGAAATCGCCATCCCGAACCCAAAAAACATATTCTGTGTCGCAGCGGACCGTCGGGCTTCAACGCTTGAATAGAGTACCGCCATCGGCGCGGCGCCAATCCCTGTCAATGTTGCCATGACTCCCCCGATGGTCCCTGCAATTACCAGCGACAACTTGCCGATTTTAAAACTTAGCCCCAGACAGCTCAGCAGAACAGCAAACAAAACTATAAAACCGACGGCAATGGGCAAATAAGACGAACCGACTACCAACCTGGCAATATAGGCCGCGAATACGGCGCCGATTACTCTTCCGATCAATCCGAACGGCAGATCCCGAAAATTAACAGAATCCTTGGAGCCGAAAAAAGAACCGAAACCGACAAAAACGCCGAGCAATAGTATGGTTCCCGGAACCCAGTCCGGTGCCGCCAATACCATTACAGGTGAAGCGATCATTCCAAAGCCCGCGCCAGCTATTCGCTGCAAAACAGTGCCCGTAATGACAGCAATTGCGCAATACAGCCAGGGAAGGGTCGCGGGGAGTAGCTCAAGTGTGGTCATATCAGGTATCCAAGGTCTCAAACAATAAATACATCCACAAACCAACTCTTCATCGACCTGTTGTTGTCGCTCAAAAAGAGGGGATATATTTTCTGGAGAAGGTGTCTCTAAAGCATGTCGTGATAAATTGAATTCAGGAAATCACCCGAACGCATTCGCAACGTAAACGCTGCCTCGAGCGTCCTCCAGAACCCATTAATCCGCTTGAACACGACATGCTCTAATTGGCAGTTATGTATTCATGCGATCTCGGATCGATATCATATGATACGTTTGAGCTCGATGAGTGAACCGCCGTTCGGCCGATTTAAGTCATGCGACCTCACGAGGGGAGAGGGCTTGATGCATCGTACCCTGCTTGTAGACCCTGGCGCTAGAAATCACACCACTCTCTGAGCTCACAAGAGTATTGTAGATGGCATTTTCATGATCCGCATCAGTACGCATGTGCGCACCAACAGAATTCGTTCTCTCCAAGGAAGCGGAAATTATTGATTGGGCAAGACGAATCTTTTGGTATATTTTTCGTGGGCCCAAGTGATAACTTGTCAGCTTGCATGCAGGCAGGCTTACCTTTTGTGAGTTGAGCTGATCCCAGATTTTCTTCAGATTTGCTTTTGCCTCTAGCAGCCCGGCATCATCTCGGGCGGGGCCAACGAAATCCCACATCAAACGTTTAACCCTGGTGTCAATTTCATAAATTGAAAGAGGGCCCGACTCCGAACAGATCATGGTTTGCTGTTCTAGGTCGGCGCGGCCATGTACAGAGACATCGTCGTGCGCAGCCGCAAACCCTGCTCTCGCACCAAATACAAGTGCGTCAGCGACTCCGTTGCCGCCCAGCCTGTTGCCGCCATGTATCCCACCTGCATCCTCCCCGCACGCATAAAGACCATCAATCTCGGTTCGTCCATCGACGTCAATTGGTATTCCACCCATCAAGAAATGGGCTGACGGAGACGTTTCAAGAACCTTGCATCCGGCGAGATTGATACCATGCGCCTGAAAACGTTCACTCATGAAAGGAAATCGATCTGATAGGAATTTTGATGAAATCTCAGATAAATCCAGAAAAACGCCGCCATTATCGCTGCCACGGCCGTTTTTAACTTCCAGGTAACAACTCCGGGCAACGATGTCGCGTGTCGCCATTTCGCCCAGCTTGTCATATTTCGGCATGAAGCGGTCACCGTGCTTATTCAGCAGCTTCGCACCCTGAGACCGGACTTCCTCCTCTATGATTTCACCATGACCGGGCATACCTGGCATGTTCAAGCCAGTAGGGTGAAACTGCACCTGTTCCATATCCACAAGTCTGCCACCGGCATCGAGAAAAGCAATGAGACCGGTCGCTGTCTTGTCGGCACTAATGGTTGTAATTGGATAAGTGCATGCTCCAGCTCCGAGTGCGGAAATCAACTTCGGCGCCAAATGAATTTCATGCGTACCGTTCTCTAGATTTATGCAAATCGCCCCGAACACCTGGCCATCGCTAACCAGATAATTCAGGACCACCCGTTTGTGGAATGTCGTAACGCCAATGTCCCGGGCCGCGTTCCGAAGACAGTCCGTTATCAATTTTCCCGCGCGATCACTCGAATGAACGGATCTGGCGGTGGTCACACCACCATAGGTGCCGGTTTGATAGTGCTTTCCATTTTGGTCAAAAACGACTCCTAGCGCTTCCATTTCCCAGATGGCAATTGGTGCGTCTTGGCAAAGAACCCGTGCCAACTCCGGATCGGAAATCATTCCACCGCCACGCAGGGTGTCGGTGAAATGGCTTTCAATGCTGTCAGCCGGGTTCATTGCCGCATTGATGCCATGTGTCTTCCAAGAACAGCCGCCGTGGCTCTGATCCGAGGCAAAATTCAATTGCGCCACCCTCAAATGTGGCTTGGCATTTTTCGCGGCGAATGCAGCACGATATCCGGCAATACCAGCACCAGCAACGATAACATCGTGTTCGAAGACATTCAGTCGCCGGCTGTCAAAAACGGCAAAACGATTAACGGGTTTATTCATAATTGTTCATCCACCTTGAAATCATCACTTGTCGCTTGGTTTCGGTCGTGACGCCGGATACCTCCATCACCTGAACGAGCGCGCAACGTAATATCTGCAATTAAACCTTGATATTTCATTGAGCATATTTACTGCGAAAGCAACACTATTTGTCTTTTACTAAGTCTTTTCTTAAGTTCAACGAAATATTCACTCAAGACATATGTCTTGTATGGCCCTTATTCAGATCACTCGTTCTCTCCTATTGATTTACCTCTTCTTCCCCTCGCCTCCTTGTGATTGCGGTCACACTCGCGCGGACCATGGTGGCATTTTCGCGGATTGGGGGCGCGTTGTTGATGGCATGGATGCCGTCACCCAGAGGCGGACGTTGGGCACGCTTCCGTACTTGCGTGGGCGACTTTCCCCTCCTTGTCGAGGTCTTGCGTATGCCGTTCAAATACGGTGGCCACCACCCTCACGAGATTCCGAAGTCGAAGCATCGCGTTTCGAACAAGCGAGGCTTAACGCACGAACATACAGGAACGGCTGAACCGGCCCCCGACGCGGCGCTCCCAGTGGTCCGGAATTTTCCCGACGCTGGCCGCGGAGCCCCATGGCAACTGGCTGGAGGCAACGCGCTGTCCCGAAATGGCGCATCAGACTGAGCACCAGAAGGAGGACTGCGGGAAGCTGAAAGAGATTGAAGTCGCCTGAGGGCTGCCGCCGGGAGGTGCGCCACGCTACCCCAAGGTACCGCACCCGCCCCGACAATAATACCAGGGACTGTGATCCAATTTGGCGGAAGACTCCGGATACAATCGGAACGGGCGATCGCATGGGGCGTTTTCAATACTCTTTGGCCTCAGCTCCGGCGGCCGGTCCCGCTGATTTTGAGGTTGACCTTGTCAGCATAAATCGGCTGTCCGACATTCATCCCATAGAAACTTCTGAAAAAACCACCTGACACTTCGAAGCCGATACTCCCGTTGGATTCCATTTCGGTCAGTTGGACCGCGAGCTTCGTGCGCAAAGTTTTGCCGCGCAGAGTCAAGTCGCCTTCAACTTCCGCCGAACGATCTCCGGTCATCCGTACCCGGGTGCTTTTGAAGACCGCAACCGGATGGTTGACAACGTCGAACATGGAGGAGCTTTTCAAAAATCCGGTCACCTTGTCGCTACCGGTCTCAACGCTTGCGAGATTGACCGTGACGCTGACCCGGCTCATCTCAGGGCGGTTTTGGTCGAGAGTCATCTTGCCGGAAACCGTCTTGAAAACCCCCGTGATCGGCTTGCCGGCGAGAACCTTGACCGAAAACGTGGTGTCAACCTGGGTCGGGGACAACGTGTAGGTGCCGGTCAGCGGCGCCGCGGCCGCTGGCTGCCCGGTGAGCGACAAGGCAAGCGTACCCGCGAACGCGGCAAAAAAGTTTATGAAGCCGGATATGAAAGCGCCTTGGCGCAGAGGAAGGCAAATCATGACTAAGTTCCTCGAACGGTCTGTAAATACAGAAGGCGTGGCCGAGACCGCTGGCGTGCCGTGCCCTGGCCCCGCTATGGAGCCGGTGTCTGGATTGGGGCGGCAGATGCCCCTTTTGCGAGGTTGATCGTATCGCCATCCATCGAACCAGACCTGTGCCGTACGACACAGGTCTGGTTCGATGGATGGCGATCGTGCCCCACGCCCTTCGGGGCCGAGAGCCGGTCATTCATAAGCGCTCATTTCGGCTTGCAGTTACACAGAAGTGTCCATTGGCAGCGTTGCTATTCGGTCTCGGTCGATGATGTCGGCGAGGCGGGAGAACACTCGCCATATGGACCTGTCGCAAAGATTATTGTGTTAGTCCTGCCCTGAGATTTGACTGTTGAAAGAGCGCTCCTGTAATTGGAGTTCCGCGGCATGATTCTCTCTGCCATCGTTGAAAAACTAAAATGCCAATCGAAGGATGACTTCAAAGCACGGTGTGGAACAAATCACGAGCCGGGCCGCAGTGGTCTCTTACCTAGAATTTTGGCATCATGAGATACGCTCGAACGTGGGGTGTCCGAGGGAAGTCATCTTGTTGAGGACCGAGACGCCGAGCAGGTAGGCACGAAACCCGATTAATGCAACGAGGTCCGGCGCGCGCCGGAGGACCGGCGATCGATGATCAGCCCCACTTGAGTGGTCCAGTTTGATTGTCAGTGCATGGCCGGTCTTTGGTCCATCGGGATGATGGTTTCGGGAGCCGGTGGGCGGTAACCCAATGCGCTGTGCGGTCTCTTGGTGTTGTAGTGCTTCCTCCATTTTTCGATCAGGATTTGCGCTTCATGCAGCCCATAGAAGATTTCACCGTCGAGCAGTTCATCGCGGAACCTGGCGTTGAAGCTCTCGCAATAACCGTTCTCCCAAGGTGAGCCTGGCTCGATGTAGGCGGTCCTGGCGCCGACGGCCTTGATCCAGTCCCGCACGGCATGGGCAACGAACTCCGGACCATTGTCAGATCGTATGAACGTAGGCACACCGCGCAGGATGAACAGGTCGCTCAAGGCGTCAATGACATCGGTCGAGTTCAGCTTTCGTTTGACCCGGATCGCCAGGCACTCCCGGCTGAACTCGTCGAGGATGTTCAAGGTTCGGAACACCTTGCCGTCATCGGTGCGACAATGGACGAAGTCGTAGCTCCAGACGTGGTTGCGATACTCGGGCCGGAGACGGAGGCATGAGCCGTCATTCAACCAGAGCCGTCCCTTCTTCGGCTGTTTCGCCGGCACCTTCAGCCCCTCCCGCCGCCATAGCCGTTCGACACGCTTGTCGTTCACCTGCCAGCCAGCATCCCTCAACAGAGCCGCAATCCGGCGATAGCCATAGCGGCCATACTGTCGGGCAAGCGCGATCATATCCTCGACCAGGCGCTCTTCATCGGCACGCCCTCGTGGTCGCCGCCTCTGGGTAGAGCGATGCTGGCCCAACACAAGGCAGACACGACGCTCGGAGAGCTTCATTTGGCTGCGCACATGATCGATGCAGGCACGCCGACGGGCGGGGCTCAGAAGTTTCCCCGTGCGGCCTCGGCAAGGATCAGCTTGTCCAGTGTCAGATCGGAGACCGCCTTGCGGAGACGCTCATTTTCCTTTTGAAGCCGTTTGAGCTCTTTCAGTTGGTCGGTTCCCATGCCGCCATACTGCTTGCGCCAGCGGTAGTAGGTCTGCTCGGTTATGCGAACTTCCCGGATCGCATCAATCCGCGCCATTCCCTGGCCGACAAGAACCTCAACCTGCCGCAGCTTCGTGACAATCTCTTCCGGCTTGTGTCGCTTGTTTCCCATCTATGATCCTCCGTTTTCCTAAACATAACGGCGGACCAATTCATTGGGGGAGGATCAAGCGCGGCACTGGCCAACAAGACGGCCCGGATCGCCTGGGCGGTTCTGGCGAAAGGGGAAACTTACCGATCTGCATGATCTGAACGTTGACTTTCCCCGGCTCCAACGACGCCGAGAACTAGAATGCAAGAGCAATCCAAATGATGATGATCAAGGCAGCCGCTGCCGGAACACCCCGTGGTATCGCCAGGGCGCAATAGCCCGGCAAGTTGATAGGGAGCCAGCGCGCGGACTTCATCAGGGCCAGCGGTCAAACGTGCCGCGCAAACAGGCCGGACAAATGACCGCTCGCAACATGATCGCAATCACGGAAGAAAACTCTTGCAAAACCGGGGCTGTCCAAAAATGGCGATACCAGTGACTGTCCAATCTCAATATTTGCAACAGAGCCATATCCTCTGTATCAATTGGCACAAAGACCGAAGCCTGAGTCTGTTTAATTGCGCCCAATGAAGAGAGTGGCGTCGGCGATATTGACATGAACCAACGCTTTGTTCGATGGCCTTATTCCTATCTAAATGACCAAAACAACTCAGGATATTATAATAAATAATTTCTTTCACTAAGTAATAATAATTTTTGATATTTGTCTCAAAGTGATATTAATATCGGATACATAATAGTATGTATTTAATATGTTTATATATTTCAACAAACATGACAGATTTGTTCTTGTTGATAGAAAGTTCTACGAATAGTTAGGATAAATTTCATAGTCAATTCAATAAAAAGCATCGATTAACAATTTTCACATCTGATGCAGAGCTCAACAAAGTCAGTCAACTTACAGTCAACAATAACGCATGATTGCTTTTGTCGATCAAAAAACAATTCTTCCGAATTGCGTTCCAAATCGAGATTTTGAGCGCGCCTATCTTAAGTGGAGTATCAAAAATGATATTGTTAACAAATGTATACTCTGTCATTAAAGCTTTAGTTCTTGGCATTATTCACGTTAGGCTTTGTGCAAGCTCTACTCGTGCTATCTTCCTGCCAACGGAATTCCTTGTCGGATGGGTATTAATGTTCAAGTTGATGACGCGCGCCGCGCTGGCCCTTGGTCTTAGCGTTGTGTCTGGAGCCGCTCTGGCACAGAGCGGAGACCTGTCTGCTCAGGATGCGAACCGCCAGTTCGTGGTCGACCTGGGTGTCGGGGCCATTGTCAAACCGCGTTATGAAGCGGCAGACTCCTATCTGGTCTACCCCTTCCCGATCATTTCTGTTGGCCGGTTCTACTTCCCGGGCCTTGGTCAGGTGGTCGACGGTCGCCGCAAGTCCGGTGTGTTCTTCTATCCGTCCTTCAACTTCATCGGCGAGCGCAAGGCCAGCGACAGCACCGACCTGACCGGCACCAACACCATCGACTGGGCACTTGAACTCGGCCTCGGCGGTGGTTTCCGCACCGAGAATTTCCGTGCCTTCGCCGAGTTGCGTCAGGGCATCAACGGGCACACGGGCCAGGTCGGCCAGCTCGGGCTGGACGGCATCGTCTATCCGGTGGAAAAGTGGGAAGTCAGCTTCGGTCCGCGGGCGGCCTTTGCCTCTGACGAATACATGGACACCTATTTCGGCGTAACCTCGTCGGAAGCCGCCAACAGCGGCGGGCGCCTGACGAAGTTCAACCCCAGCGCCGGTTTCAAGAGCGTCGGTCTGGCCGCGCGTGCCAGCTACGATTTCAGCGACGACATCCGCCTGCACCTGCAGGGCGGCTATGACCGGCTTGTCGGCGATGCGGCGGACAGCCCGATTGCCAAGAACGGCAGCGAAAACCAGTTCAGCATCGGTGCGGGCGTCACCTACCGATTCGCTTTCGACCTGTTCTAGGGAGGCTTTCATCCGACCTTGTTGCATTAATCGGGTTTCGTGCCTACCTGCTTGGCGTTTCCTTGCTTCTGAAGTTTTTGTGAATGCCGTTCAAACACCACGCATCCCGTCGCCACAAGTTTGCGAAATCCATGCATCTGGAGTGCTACCCAACGTGCGCTAGGGGCGTGCTAGAGTTTTCCGGACCAAATCAGGAACACGGGCTGGCTGCGTGTTCTGATTTCATCAGGTCCAACGGTACCTTGTTACCGATGGCACCATGAGGTATGTGTTCGTTGTAGTCCTTGCGCCAATCCTCCAACTTTTCGGCTGCATCTGCAAGTCTCAGGAACCAGTGTGCATTCAGGCACTCCGCCCTGAAGCGCCCGTTGAAGGCCTCGATGAAGGCGTTGTCCGTTGGCTTTCCCGGCCGGGAGAAGTCCAGCGTAACGCCTTTCTGATAGGCCCATAGATCGAGATGCCGGGAGCTGAACTCGGAGCCCTGATCAACGCGGATCGCCTTCGGATAGCCAATCCGCGTGCAGACAGTTTCCAGGGTTCTCACGACATCCTCGCCCCGATAGCTGAAGCGCGGATCAAGCGCGCCGGCACATATCCGAACCGGACGCACGTCTGGCAAATCTCCCTGTTACGCTGTTCCAAAGCGGCCTGGCCGGATCGACGGGACTTGTAGCGATAGGTCGTCGGATCAAACCGGATCACCGCGCACGCACGGCGAATGGACACCGACCAGTCTGACCGCATCTCGTCGACCAGCGTTCTCTTCCGGGCAGGCCTCAGAGCTAATGGGATGGTCCGCCCTGTCTCCCCACTGAGCACAATGGAGACAGGCAACAGGAGGGCCTGATCATGGAACGCAATAAACCACGCTCATGCGCCGTTGTCGGCGTCGATATTGGCAAGAACCTTTTCCACGTCGTCGGTCTAGATGACAAAGGCACGCCAATCCAGCGAGCGAAGTTCCGGCGTGAGACGCTACTACAATTCTTCGAGCGAGCTGACAGAACGCTGGTCGGAATGGAAGCATGCCCGGGGTCCCAGTGGCTTGCGCGCAAGCTCCAGGCCATGGGACATCAGGTTCGGATCATCCCCGCCCAATTCGTGAAGCCCTATGTGAAGTCAAACAAGAACGACATCATTGATGCCGAGGCAATCGCTGAGGCTGCGACACGACCGACCATGCGCTTTGTCGGCATCAAGGAGGCGTACCAAGTCGATCTGCAGATGTTGCATCGCATCCGCAGCCGCCTGGTGACCAACCGCACCAATCTGATCTGCCAGATGCGATCATACTGCCTGGAGCATGGAGTTCCTATTCGGCAAGGAGCCGGCGTCTTCAAGACCGACATTCTGCGCGTGCTCGATGACGACACGAATGACCTGACCTCGCTCGCCCGCGAGATACTGCGGGATCTCCACGATGACCTCCTCAAACTGGAGCTGCGCATTGCCTCGATCTCGAAAGAGATCAAGGATGTCGCCGACGCCGATGAGCGTGCCCGTCGCCTCATGACAATCCCAGGCATCGGTGCGCTCGGCGCAACCGCAATCATCGCGGCGATTGGAGACACATCCAGGTTCAAACGTGCCCGTGACGTCGCTGCGTGGCTTGGACTGGTTCCTCGGCAACATTCGACCGGAGGTAAACAGACACTGCTAGGCATAAGCAAACGCGGTAATGGCTATTTGCGTCGATTGCTCATTCATGGCGCGAGGTCGTGCATGTTGCATCTCGACAGATCCAAGGATCGGCTCGGTCAATGGATTGATGCACTACGGTCTCGAATGCACGTCAACAAGGTGACAGTGGCTCTAGCCGCCAAGATTGCACGCATCGTCTGGATCGTTCTCCGGCAACCCGGTGCCACCTATCTGCGCCGTCCTATGGAAACCACCGCCTGATCCAGAATCCGGTTCCGACCGGACTTAATTGCAAGGCTCGAAAGTGATGACGAAACAGTCGATCGGCATTCTGTAAATCCTGCTCGAAAGCGGGCCTTGTGCCCGAAGAAGCTATTTGGAAACAGGATGCGCGCATCTCATCATGGCCTGGCTGCAACAGCAGTCCACTCGCGAGAGGCCGGATACATTTACGCAAACTGGTATCGTCGCCACTCAAAATCCTTGCAACGACAGGGCGGACCATACATTTCGTTTGACGATGTCCTGGAGCATTTCCTTGTCGAGGGACAAGTCCGCGGCGATCTTCTTGAGCCGGGCATTCTCCTGCTCCAGCTCACGGAGCCGCTTCATCTCCGACGGCATCAGCCCCGCGTACTTCTTCCGCCAGTTGAAATAGGTCGCCTGGCTGATCCCGGCTTCACGGCAGATCTCAGCCACAGGGACGCCTTCTTCCCCACGCTTCACGATGAACGCCTTCTGCGCATCCGAAAACTTCGATGCCTTCATCAATTCCGCTCCTTCCCAGCCAGGAAAATCCTCGCGGAAAACTCTAACTCAAATCGAGGGCATTTTGCGGGGGCACATCAGAGAGGTTGCGAAGACCTTCTGGAAAAGAAAAGCTTTGGAATCGGTAAAAACCTTAGTCCGCGACATTGAAATTTTCTACTCCTGCCCGGAGCTGCTCAGGTTCGCCATGACGTTGCCCACCTTGTTTCTACGGGAGCAGCTGCGATGGGTAAGTACATAGAAAAAACATGAATTTTTAATGACGGTTAAGCTGTAACTGATTGACTATTCGTGTCTTTTCTCCTCGTCGAGAAGCTTCTTTGTTGATTTTTTATCAACATTCAGCCTCCGGTTAGGAAACAAATCACGCCGTTGATTGAGTGAATGGACAAGGCACCTGGGCGGGCATTGTGAAACGCATGGCCCTCTGCCAATTTTGATCCGTATCCGGGCTGGACGTGCCTTTGTCAAATCAGCCCGTCACCGCCTCCGGCCGCTTGCCCGCAGCAAGAGAATGAAATGAAAACCAGACCGACGAGCGTTACACGAGCTTTCGATCTCGCCCCTAGCCTTGCTTTAATCCGTATTCCCATTTATTTGAAGGGCTTAAGTTCTAAATCCAGCCACGCAACGAGATCGGTGGCGAAATTGAAGTCGCTGAACCCCATGCTGCTCTGGCTTAGCTCCAGGAGCTTCTCCTCTATCGCGAAAACCTGATGCGGTAGCGGAGCTCCCGACACCTCTCTCCTCGTCGTGGAGATGGTTTCAAGAGACCTTTCCACCATATCAAGGCCTTCGCGTGGGTCGTAGCCTTCCATTTCGCACCGCTTGGCACTTGCCAGAGAAATGCAATGCCGGAACGGACGCGCCTTCCCCGTCCTCAACCACTCGAAATTCCGGACCGTTTCACGATTTACCCGTCGGTCAGTCTGCTTGACGTTTTTTCCCTCCAGCGTGATATCGGCAGGCTTGGAGGACAACTGCTCAACCGGAGTTTGCGAAGGAATGGTCACGGATCTGTTGTCAGACTTTGAACTCACCAAATTACTTCCTCGAGTTTGCCGCAACCAAGACGGGAACGATCCACACCGGGCGATTGACGGAAATCGAGCTGACAAATGACTTTCAAGCCTTGAGAGCAAGAAGCCTCAGCAGTCCGGCACCACCTATTGGACTGAACCCTGCCGCGAACCGCAAGAATTCAGGCGCAAGGGCAAGCCTCATTCCGATTTGCGACTATTATCACTCTTTATTTGGGTTCCGGGAGTTCTTTTTATGACAGCAAGAGACGTTTTTTGAAAATTCCGCCCGGCGCCTCCCCCCTAATGGATTTAAGCCGACGTTGATGATGTCACCGCCCCTCCGACGGCATCGGTTGTGTCAAAGCGGGTCTGCAATGATTCACCAAGGAGAACGGTCATGCCTAAGATAATTCCGGTCCACCGTGTTGCGCAAATCACGAGCCGGGCCGCAGTGGTCCCTTACCCTGATCCGAATGATGCAACAGCGCATCCGGCTTGCCTCTGCGCCAGATGGCCATAATCAGCGCGTCGGTTACGAGCTGAGAGGTCATGCTGTTGTTGATCGCCCAACCGACGACACGGCGAGAGAACAGGTCGATGACGGCGGCCACATAGAGCCAGCCCTCAGCCGTCCATAGATAGGTAAAATCGGCTACCCACTTCTGGTTCGGTCTGTCTGCCGCGAACTGACGATCCAGAACTTTCGGCATAATGAGCGAGTGCTCACCACCGTCTTTCGGCAAGCCACGCCTTCTAGGCCTTGCTCTCAATGCATTGCCGCGCATGAGCCGCTCGACACGATGCAGACCACAGGAAAGCCCATCCGCAAGAAGGTCATGCCAGACACACCGAGCACCGTAGGTGCGGTCGCTGTCCTTGAAGCTGCCTTTGATCTTGTCGAGCAGAACCTCGTCATACCGGGCATGTTGGCTTGGAGAGCTATTTAACCAGGCATGGAAGCCGGAACGCGATACACCCAACGCTTCGCAGAGCCATGCCACCGGCCAGATAGAACGGTGCTTTGCAATGAACGCGAACTTCATATCACGTCCTTGGCAAAGTAGGCGGCGACCGCCTTACGCAGCCTTGCGATTTCGAGCTGCTCAGGCTTAATCTGCCCGTGTCCTGGAAAAGCCTGTGCAGGGTCAGCGCCATAGTCCTTGACCCATTTGCGCAGCACATTCTCATGGACATCCAGATCGCGGGCTGCTTGCGCAACACTGACGCCGCGCTCCCGCACCAACATCACCGCCTCAAGCTTGTATTCGCGGCCGAACTTCCTTCGTTGCATTCCATCGCTCCGGTTTCATGGCAAACACCTTAACTCGGTGTCCACGAAACCGGCAGCAGGCCACAATGCGATAGCTTAGCCAGATTGCCAACCTAATACTAATTTCAACATGGATCAGTCCTCGTTGAAAATCAACACTTCGCTGACTGGCGCTGTGTCGCCCCTTCGCTGCACGCAAGACGGACCCTCAAAGCAAGTTCCACGGTATAGACCCCCAACCATCCTGCTCATGTCGCAGGAGGAAAATAGGTGGACGGGTTTTAAGCTGTCTGCGCCGAGACTATCCCGCCGCTACCGTGGACTATTTCTGCACCGCCGACCTCAGCGGTGTTTGCATTGCGAATGCGTTCGGGCCATTTCCCGAATTCATTTTAACGCGACATGCTGCCATGACTGGCTTCCGGCGGCCCATTTGCGGTTCCTCCCGCGCTCTTCAGGTCCATATCCGGGACTCTTTGCCGGGCCATGCGGTCGCGGAACTGAATGGCCTGAACACCCAGATCCCGCGCGGTGGGAGCGATCTCGGCCTCGGGGCTGACAAGGGACAGCGCTCGCGTCCCCGAAAACCTGCTCGTCGGTCCCTAAATTTAAAAGTTTGCCTGCCTGTGTCGAATAGCACAGGGGCAAAAGGGCCGCGTGCGCTATGCGTCAACCGCAATCTGGTTTTGCCGAGTGAAGCGGATGCTCGGATGCAGTGGTCAGCGAAACGAGGCCCATTGCTTCATTTCTTCACGAGATCAGTATTGATACTCAGCGGCGCTATTTATTACTGAAAAAGTTAATACTTTAAAGGAATTTTACATTGACAGACAAGGTGTATCTTTCAGGTAATACGGTCAGTGGCACGGACTCTCGGAAGGATGCTCGCCAAAACTGGTCACGGCCCGCGAGCCGAAAGAGCCGTCTTAGATGTGCCTGCAGCGGATTGGCAATTTTGGTTTTCTCCGGCGGCGCCACAACCACCACGCATGCGGCAAATCTCGTGATAGACGGCAGCAGCCAGACCGAAAACGGCTCCGTCACAGTTGATCAGGTGATCGTGGGTGACACCAAAAAAGACTCCGAGCTGACGATCGAGCCGGGTGGCCAGGTTCATAGCACCGGCGACGTCACAATCGGAAACAAGAATGTCATTACATGTGATGACAAGGGCAACAATTGCAGTGCCAGTCAGAGTTCAGGCGTTGTGAATGTATCGGGGGAAGGTGCCCAGCTTTCCGCCGATGGAGATCTGATCGTTGGGAAAACCGGTAAGGGCGTTCTGAACGTGACGAACGGAGGCGCCGTGCAAGTCAATGGGGACGTCGTTCTAGGTGCGGCCACGTCTGCTTTTTGCGAAGGCAGACAGTGCTTTAGATTCTTTGGGGCTGGTGCCGCGGAGATCTCCGGAGAAGGCTCTTCCTTGTCCTCTTCCGGCGCGATCGTCGTCGGAGACCAAGGCACGGGCACGTTGTCGGTTAGTGACAACGGGCGCGTCGAAGCCGATGAATTGGTTGTTGGTCAGCAATCGGTCCTGGCTTCAGGGGGCAATGCCGTTAGCGTTTCCTCGGGTGGGGTCGTCAGCACTGAAACGGTTTCTGTGAAAAACGGTTCCCTGTCGGTTCGGGAAGACGGACGCGTAGAAACATCCGACCTGGTTGTCAGGGGGGCCGGATCGGTCGACGTTTCGGCGGACGGCCTCGTCACATCGGATACCTTCAGAGTGATCGGTGGCGATCTTTCCGTGAGCGAAGGCGGCGCCGTGGAGACGGGCACCCTCGCGTTGAGGCAGGGGGCGGCGGCCGATGTCTCCTCTGGTGGCGCCATCACGGCGGAGACCGTCTCGCTGGCCAACAGCTCTCTGACTGTCGGTCAGGACGGCAGCCTCGCGGCGGGCGGTCTCGCGCTGGAGCGAGGCGCATCCGCCGATGTCTCCTCCGGAGGCGCTGTCACTGCGGGAACCGTCTCCCTGGCCAACAGCTCTCTCACCGTCGGTCAGGAGGGCACCGTGGAGACGGACGCCCTCTCGCTGGAGCAAGGCTCGACGGCCGATGTCTCCTCCGGAGGCGCTGTCACTGCGGGAACCGTCTCCCTGGCCAACAGCTCTCTCACCGTCGGTCAGGAGGGCACCGTGGAGACGGACGCCCTCTCGCTGGAGCAAGGCGCGACGGCCGATGTCTCCTCCGGAGGCGCTGTCACTGCGGGAACCGTCTCCCTGGCCAACAGCTCTCTCACGGTCGGCCAGGATGGCGGTCTCGACACAATTGAAGTACTGGCGGAGCAGGGCGGGACGATCACTATATCAAACGGTGGAGAAATTCGCAGCGAAACTGTGACCCTGCAGACATCCGCCACACTGACGATTGGTGCTTCCTCCGGCGAAGAAGCATCTGGAGCCGGCGCGCTGCAGGGTCTGGATGACGATCCGGTTTCAATTGTCTTTGGCGATGGCGGTGGCTCGATCGTTCTGAACCATACCGAAGATGACTACCGCCTCGAGGCTACGGTCAGCGGCGATGGTGTGTTGTCCCAGGAGGCCGGTTACACCAGCTTGACGGGAAATTTCTCCGACTTCTCCGGCACCGGCAGTGTGAAGGGCGGGACCCTGTCTATCGATACGGCCTACGGCGGCTCCGTTGATGTCGAGGCCGGGGGCACACTGACCGGAACCGGCACGGTCGGCGATGTAGATTTCAAAGACGGCTCCACGTATCTGGTAACCGTGGACGGCGGAGATGTTCTCGACAGCACCGGAGTTGTTACCATTGAAGAGGGTGCGTCCGTCGAATTGGGCGTTGATGCCGATTTCCAGATAAGTCTCTCGGATTCGACAATTATTCTTTCCGGCACTGAAGTAATCGGAGAGTTTAGCTCGCTCGACGGGGAAGCCGTGACTGAAGTCAATGAAAACCATCTTTTTGTTGATCTCGCCCTAGTCTATGATCCGACTTCCGTTTCCCTGTCGGGAGAGCGCAACGACACGGCATTTGCCGACTTGTCAACGACCTTCAACCAGCGGGCAACCTCGGGTGGACTGGAAACACTGTCGCCGGGCAACGAAGTTTATGAGACCTTCGCGACCCTGCAGGTTGCGGAAGCCGGTGACGTTCCCGCCATCCTGGATCAGCTCTCCGGCGAAATCCACGCAACCGTGCAGAGTCAGGAGTTGCGCAACAGCTTCCACGTGCGCGATCTGATCCGCGAACGAACCCACGGCCTTTTCGACGACGACCGGACCGACGGTTCCGCCCAGGTTTCCACCAACGGACCAGGCGACAGCCACCTGGAAGTCGCGCCAGGCGGATCGATCTGGGCCCAGGGTTATGGCTCCTTCGCACAGGTCGATGGTGACGGTAACGCGGCCCGGTTCGATGCTAGCACCGGGGGTGGATTTGCTGGGGTGGAAGGATACACCGTTCATGGGTTGCTGGTTGGCGTCGTCGCGGGTTTTGGACGTACCGATGTAACCGTGGCTGAACGCACTTCTAGCGCCAACATTGAAAGCTTTACCGTCGGCTCCTATCTGAGCGGCGGTTTCGGCCCAGTGAAGCTGCATGTCGGAAGCGCGCTCACGCGCAATCAGATTGGATCGTCGCGTAGCGTGGCCTTTTCCGGCTTCACGGATACGCTGGAAGCGGACTATGCCTCCCACACGGCTCAAGCTTTCGGCGAGATCGGTTATTCAGTGGAAACCGCCTACGCGAATTTCGTTCCCTTCGCGGGCTTCTCGGTGACGCATATGCGCACGCAAGGCTTCTCGGAAAAGGGCGGAGACGCCGCGCTGGAGTCCGAGGCTTCCGACCAGACGCTCGTCAGCACCACGCTGGGACTAAGGATGGAACGCACTTTCGAAAGTTTGCTGGGCGAAGGAAAGGACCTCTCGTTCAACGGTTTCGCTGCCTGGCGGCATCGTTTCGGCGATACGACCCAGTATGTCACGTCGGCCTTCGACGGCAGCCAGCCATTCACCATCGCGAGCGCTCCGATAGACGACAACACCTTGTTGGTCGAGGTCGGCGCTACCCTCAAACTGAACGGCAGAGCGGACGTCTCCGGCACTTACCGGGGCGAATTCGGAGGATCGGCCCATGAAAACAACTTCGGCGCAAGACTGAACCTTTCATTCTGAACCAACCAGGTCCGGCCCGGCGAGTTGGCCGGAACAATCATTTGACATTCGAGGTATCCGAAACGCCATTTCATGTTGCTCGGGGAGGAAACATGACCAGGCTCACTCTACCCGGATTTTGGCATCATGAGACACGCTCGAACGTAGGGTGTCCGAGGGAAGTCATCTTGTTGAGGACCGAGACGCCGATCCGGCTCTCGGTTCTCTGATTGTCCAGGGTACGTGATTTCAACCTTTCCCCGATGACCGACTTCCAGCGGCCCATCTGCGTTTCCACTCGCGCTCTCTGGTTATATCCGGTGCTCTTTTCCCAGGCCATGCGGCCATGGGCCTTGATCGCCAGAACATCCAGATCCCGCGCGGTGGGGTTGGTCTCGGCCTCAGGGCCGGCAACAGCCGTCTTCGGCGGCCGGATGAGGATCTCCACATCGGCAAAGCGCTGCGTGATTTCGTTCCGGGTGGCGGTGCCATCATATGCACCATCTGCAAGAAAGCGGCGCACGGGTTCTTCAGTCTGGTC
>NZ_AAUW01000037.1:17500-20322 GCF_000168975.1 Roseibium aggregatum IAM 12614 | reverse complement strand
AAAAAACCCGGCGCGAGGCCGGGTTATTTGTTGGTTGCGGGAGCAGGATTTGAACCTGCGACCTTCAGGTTATGAGCCTGACGAGCTACCGGGCTGCTCCATCCCGCGTTATTCGGTTGTTTTCGGGGTACCGAGGTATCCCGGATGGGCTTGAGTAAGCCCGGAGATTTTAGTTTTGTTTGTCCTCGGCGCTTTGGTCCTGGGGGCAAACTGGGCTGCTGCATCAAGGCTGCGGCAGCGTGTTTCGTGTTGCCTTGAGTGCTGCGCTGTTAGGGGACAAGAAGTTCCGGAGCGCAGCGGAGGCAAGGCCAAGTGGCCGCCGGCCAGACTTTGTATTTGGCAGGCCGCCCCGCGGAGCGCAGCCCGAAGGGCGTTACGCGCGTGAGCGACAGACAAATTGAAGAGGTTTCAAATTGCGATTAGCAGGCCTGGCGGCGACCTACTCTCCCACACCTTAAGATGCAGTACCATTGGCGCTGGGGAGTTTCACGGCCGAGTTCGGGATGGGATCGGGTGGGGGCTCCCCGCTAGGGCCACCAGGCCGGCGAAGCGCAATTTGCGTGAACTGGTCTATATATTTATTTGATTTTGATCTGGTTTTCCTTCTGCTTTGCAAGGAACAAGAGCTCCGAGCGCAGCGAAGGCAAGGCCAAGTGGCCGTCGGCCGGTCAGGCCGCGTGGTTCGCAGGACAGGTCCAAAGGACCGGTACGTCCGTGAGAACAAAACCATTATCTCAAACGCGCTCAAGCAGCCCAAAGGGCGATAGCGCACTTAAGATGATCTTTTTGATGCGCCAGGGGCGCATCCAAAAGATGAACATTGACTAATGAGAGGATCAAGCCGAACGAGCTATTAGTAAAGCTAAGCTTCATGCGTTGCCGCACTTCCACACGCTTCCTATCGACGTGGTGGTCTTCCACGGCTCTTCAGGGAGAACTGGTTTTGAGGTGGGTTTCCCGCTTAGATGCTTTCAGCGGTTATCCCTTCCGTACATAGCTACCCTGCAATGCGGCTGGCGCCACAACAGGTCCACCAGAGGTACGTCCATCCCGGTCCTCTCGTACTAGGGACAGATCCTCTCAATTCTCCTACACCCACGGCAGATAGGGACCGAACTGTCTCGCGACGTTCTGAACCCAACTCACGTACCACTTTAATTGGCGAACAGCCAAACCCTTGGGACCTGCTCCAGCCCCAGGATGTGATGAGTCGACATCGAGGTGCCAAACAATGCCGTCGATATGGACTCTTGGGCATCATCAGCCTGTTATCCCCGGCGTACCTTTTATCCGTTGAGCGATGGCCCTTCCACGAGGGACCACCGGATCACTATGGCCGTCTTTCGACTCTGCTCGACTTGTCAGTCTCGCAGTCAGGCAGGCTTATGCCATTGCACTCAACGAGCGATTTCCGACCGCTCTGAGCCCACCTTCGCGCGCCTCCGTTACCATTTGGGAGGCGACCGCCCCAGTCAAACTACCCGCCACACACGGTCCCGGATATTGTTGTACCGCGGTTAGATATCCATGACGACAAGGGTGGTATTTCAAGGGTGACTCCACAAGAGCTGGCGCTCCTGCTTCAACGTCTACCACCTATCCTACACATGTCGTGACGAATACCAGTGTGAAGCTGTAGTAAAGGTGCACGGGGTCTTTCCGTCTGACCGCAGGAACCCCGCATCTTCACGGGGAATTCAATTTCACTGAGTCTATGCTGGAGACAGCGGGGAAGTCGTTACGCCATTCGTGCAGGTCGGAACTTACCCGACAAGGAATTTCGCTACCTTAGGACCGTTATAGTTACGGCCGCCGTTTACTGGGGCTTCAATTCGGTGCTTGCACACCTCCTCTTAACCTTCCAGCACCGGGCAGGCGTCAGACCCTATACGTCGCCTTACGGCTTCGCAGAGCCCTGTGTTTTTGATAAACAGTCGCCACCCCCTGGTCTGTGCCACCCCACAACGGTTGCCCATCGTGAGGTCTCCCTTCTCGCGAACTTACGGGAGCATTTTGCCGAGTTCCTTCAGCATAGTTCTCTCAAGCGCCTTGGTATTCTCTACCAGTCCACCTGTGTCGGTTTCGGGTACGGTTTATACGGTGGAGCTATTTCCTGGAACACCTTCGCTGCACCCCCAATCCAATAAGGAGATACAACACACGGCATCCGTCACTACCACCAAGCTGCAGAATATTAACTGCATTCCCATCGACTACGCCTTTCGGCCTCGCCTTAGGGGCCGGCTAACCCTGCGCCGATTAGCGTTGCGCAGGAACCCTTGGACTTTCGGCGAGCGGGTCTCTCACCCGCTTTATCGTTACTCATGTCAGCATTCGCACTTCTGATATCTCCAGGAGCCCTCACGGGTCCCCCTTCGCAGACTTACAGAACGCTCCGCTACCGCGCATCCTAAGATGCACCCGCAGTTTCGGTGTATGGCTTGAGCCCCGGTACATTTTCGGCGCGGAACCCCTTATTTAGACCAGTGAGCTGTTACGCTTTCTTTAAATGATGGCTGCTTCTAAGCCAACATCCTGGTTGTTTTGGGAGTTCTACATCCTTTCCCACTTAGCCATAACTTAGGGACCTTAACTGGCGGTCAGGGTTGTTTCCCTCTCCACAATGGACGTTAGCACCCACTGTGTGTCTGCCGGATAGTACTTCTCGGTATTCGGAGTTTGGTTAGGATCAGTAAGGCGGTAAGCCCCCATAGCCCATCCAGTGCTCTACCCCCGAGAGTATTCATCCGACGCTCTACCTAAATAGATTTCGCGGAGAACCAGCTATTTCCGAGTTTGATTGGCCTTTCACCCCTAGCCAC
>NZ_AAUW01000037.1:0-12500 GCF_000168975.1 Roseibium aggregatum IAM 12614 | reverse complement strand
GAACGGGCATTCTTGCCCGGCGTGTAACACAGGACGATACCGGCCTGATGTTTGGCGATCGCCTCATAGAAAGCCGGGTCATCCACCCGCCCCGTGAGGTTGACCACCCCTGCGCCGGCTTCCAGCAGGGCAACGCCCACTTCCGGATGATAGGTTTCGACGGAAATGAGAATGCCTTCCTCGGCCAGAGCCTTTACAACAGGCCGCATGTGGTCAATCTGCCGTTCGGCCGCGACGATGTCTGCGGTCTCGCCGGTCGACTCCGCGCCGATATCGACCATCGCCGCGCCCTCCAGCGTCATGCGCCGGCCGCGATAGACCGCCGCCTCGAAGGTGTGGCAGACCGTTTCGCGATAGGTGCTGTCCGGCGACAGGTTCAAGACGCCCATCTGATAGGTTCGGTCCTCGAACCTGCGGCCGAACTTTTCAAATTCGAAGGTTCTAATCGGCGCTTCGAGGGCGTCGCGATACTTGAGCCAGAGTGGCAGCAGGCGGTCGGCGGAAATCATGTGAGGCGGGGCTCCCGGTGTCGAACCTCTTGCCCGGCAGAACGCCGGACGGGATCAGGCAGGTTTCTGGGCAGATAGGCAAAAGCGGCAGGAGGGCAAGGTCACCTGGGCGGCCGGCGGCGCCGGATGCGAATGCCGACACCCGAAGCTTCCTCGAAGATGTCCGGCTTGGTGACCTTCACGCTGACGTCTTCAACCAGCTCATTCGTCAGAACGAATTCCGCAACGGCTTCGGCCCAGTCCTCGACCAGATCAATGTGGCCGCCGGACGCCGCTTTCTGCTGGATGAATTCAACCGCGTCGGCATAAGAGACGAAGGCGCCGGTTTCGCGCACAATCCGGCGGTAGCCGGCCACCGTCCGCATCTCGATATCGAAGCAGACGGTTTGCGTGCGGTTTTTCTCGCTGTCGAGAATGCCGATCTGCGCCGCGGCTTTCAGCCCTTCTATGAGGATGACATCGCGTCCATCCTCGGCAAGGTAATCGCCATTCATTTCCATAAAGGTCTCCGGGCTTTCAGGCATCACCGGCTCCATCGCCTCCGCCGTAACGTCTGTCGGGGCACAACCCCAGCAGAGGGATGTAACCTGAACCGGCCCCCGGTCAAGCTCCCCGCCCAGCCCGAAAGACCTATTCCACCGCCGTACTGAAGGTGTCCAGAGCATCCACGGCGCGTGTCACTCCGCGCAGCTCCGCCAATCCGCGCAGCCGTCCGATTGCCGGATACCCGGGCGTCGACACACCATTGAGATCGTTCAAAATGCGGTGCCCATGGTCGGGCCGCATCGGGATCACCCGGCCAGTCTGACGTTCAACGCGCCGCAGTGCACGGATGATCGCAACCATGTCGATATCGCCCTCGAGATGCGCGTCCTCGTGAAAGCTGCGCGGGTCCTGCTCGCGCTTCGTCGCCCTCAGATGGGCGAAGTGGATCCGCTCGCCCAACGCATCGATGATTTCGGGAATATCATTGCCGGCACTGACACCGAGCGAGCCGGTGCACACGGTAAAGCCGTTGGCACTCGACGGGCTCATGCCCGCGATGCGCTGCAGATCTTCAAGCGAGCCGACAATCCGTGGCAGCCCGAAGAGCGAACGTGGCGGATCGTCCGGATGGATGGCCAGCACGGCGCCTTCTTCCTCGGCGGCGGGCACGACGATTTCAAGAAAGTTCTGAAGGTTCCGGAAAAGCTCTTCCCGGCCGATACCGCGATAAGAGGCCAGGTGCTCGCGGAACGTATCAAGCGTGTAGCTTTCTTCCGAACCGGGCAGCCCCGCAATGATATTGGCGGTCAGCCTGTCCCGTTCATCACCGGACATTTGCGCGAACCGCTCTTCGGCAAGGGCAACGTCCGCCTCGCTGTAGTCGGCCTCAGCGCCCTCGCGCTGAAGGATGAACAGGTCGAATGCGGCATAGGCCGCAAATTCGAACCGCAGGGCGGTCGCCCCGTCTTCAAGTTCGTAATCGAGGTCCGTCCGGGTCCAGTCCAGCACGGGCATGAAATTGTAGCAGATCGTCTTGATGCCCTGGCGTGCCAGCGCCCGTGCCGTCTCCGCCCAGTTTGACGCCAGTTTTTCCCATCCCGGAGCGCCGGTCTTGATGTCTTCATGCACCGGAATGCTCTCGGTCACGGTCCACGTCAGACCAGCCGCCTCGATCATGCTGCGGCGGGAGGCGATTTCCTCTTCCGGCCACAGAGACCCGTTCGGCATGTCATGCAGGGCGGTGACGATGCCGCGTGCTCCCGTCTGGCGGATATCCCTCAGGGAAATGGGGTCCTGCGGTCCGAACCAGCGCCAGCTCTCGATCATCGCCTTAAGTCTTTCTTGTTGTTATCGCTGAAGCGTTTTGCGTTAGGAAAAGGTTTGTTGTCCGTCACAGATGACAAGGCGGCCCTCAGGGCGCGGCCCGCGCTGGCGTATAAAGGTAACCATCGAAATCCGGGTCACCGACATCGGAAAGTTCAAGCAGAGTCAGGCGCACGTTTTCCAGGTGTTGCCACATGGCCTGGCGGGCCTTGTCCGAATTGCGATGGCGCAGCGCTTCCAGAATCTCGGCGTGGTCGTCCAGCCATTTGGCCCGGTAGCTGAGATCGAAGATACGGTCGTGCAGCCGCGCCCACATGGAACTGTTTTCGCGCTTGTTCCAAAGGTCTTCCACCTGGTCGACCAGAACGCTGTTCTGGGTAGCCTCGGCGATCTGCCGGTGAAACTGCCTGTCGGCGGTATAGTCTTCCTCGCCATTCTCGATTGCCCTGCGCTCCAGATCTAGCGTCTCACGCAAATGAATGATGTCGCTTTTGGTAATCGTGGTGGCGGCAAAGCCGGCGATGCTGCTTTCCAGAAGCTGGCGGGCCTGCAGCAATTCAAAGGGGCCGTAATCGGCTTTCGGAATATGCAACGAAATCTTTTCGCCGGCCGCCACATAGCTGCCGGAGCCCTTGCGCACATCCAGATAGCCTTCGATTTCCAGAACGATAAAAGCTTCCCGCACCAGGGACCGGCTGATGCCGAGTTCCACGGAAATCTGCCGCTCGGTCGGAAACTTGTCGCCGGGCCTGTAGCCCTCCTCCTCGATACGCCTTGCGAGAAGTTCGGCGATTTCCTGGTACCGGCGCTTTGCAGGATCGCTGGTCATGAGGCCTTCCTTGCACCCTCCCCGGCCGTTGCAATCTCGCGATAATAGTCGGCCAGGATATGAAATGCTTTTTTCTTGGTTTTCTTGTCGGCGGCAATCAGCCCCTTGTGGTTATAGCCGTTCTGGAAAATGTTTTGGCGCCGCTCGACACGAAAATCGTAAAGGATCCACGGCGACATGCCCTTGATATAGTCAAGTTCGCGCAGCGTTGCGATCTGCTTTCTATAGACTTCGGCCATATAATCTTCGCTGAACAGACCGGACCTGGGGCCCTTTTCGCCGATAACCCCATCGGCGCCGGTTTCCGAGATCACCACCGGACGGTCCGGGTCCGAGTTCTCTCCAATTGCCGCAAGGTCGTCGAAATTCTCTTCGTACCAGCCGTAATATTCGTTGAGGCCGATGATATCGATATGGGCGGCCAGCCTGTCTTCGATGCGGTTGCGGGCATGGTTCACAAGGCAGGCGGCTGACGTCAGCCGTGTCGGGTCCAGGCGTTTGCAGGTTTCCGCCAGGCCTTTCATGAAGGTGAGACGGTCATCGGTGTCCGGATTTTCGTTTCCGACAGACCAGATGACAACGCTTGCCCGGTTGCGGTCGCGCTTGATCAGTTCGGACAGCTGGTTTTCAGCATCCCGGTATGTTGCCGGATTGGCGAAGTCGATGGCCCAGTAGACCGGAATTTCCTCCCAAAGCAAAAAGCCGAGTTCGTCCGCAATCTGTGCGGCCCGCTCATGATGGGGATAATGCGCCAGGCGCAGATAATTGCAGCCGAGGTCTCGCGCATGCTCAAACCGGCGGCGCAGATCTTCTTCAGTCGTCACCTTGCCGAGCGTCGCATCGTCCTCATGCACGGAAATCCCGCGCAGGAACAAGGGCGCCCCGTTGAGAAGAATATCGGTCCCCTTGCGTTCGATCTGGCGAAAGCCGATCCGGTCGTTCACCCGGTCTTCGCCGCAAGCGAGACTGACATCGTAGAGAACAGGCGCTTCCGGGCTCCAGAGCTGCGGCCGGGCGGGAATGTCGATCACGCCCTTGCCATCGGCATCCAGCGTAATGACCTGTTCGACGCCGAGATCGGGGATGGACAGGGTCGCGGCCTCTGCCTCAGGACCGTCCACCGTCACCTCTGCCCTCAGGGTGGAATAGGTGCCGTCCGGTACCAGATAGACAAAGACTTCCTTGATCAGGGTCCTGGGTGTTTCGAAAAAGGAAACCTCCCGGTAGAGCCCGCCGTAGTTGAACCAGTCGGTGTTGCGCATCGGCACGCGGTCCCGCGTGCGGGTGTTGTTGACGCAAGCCATGATCCAGTTGCGACCGGTTTTCAGCTTGCCCGTCAGCTCGACGCAGAAGGGCGTCGAAGCACCGTAGTGGTTGCCCAGGAATTCGCCGTTGAGGAAGATCTTGCAGTCATAACTTGCTGCGCCAAACCTCAGGAACTGGCGTTTGGACGTGTCGACGGCCTCAATGTCGAGAGGCCGCGTGTACCAGGCACTGCCTTCGAAGAAATACCATTTCTCCTTCACCATCGCCCAGTTGGAAGGCACCGGCACCGTTTCACCCATGTAGGGATCATAGTCCCAGGGTTCCGTGCGGTCCTCGGGGGCCTCCGGCAGCATGGCGAACCATTTCTGCCGAAGGCCGGTGTCGAGAAGATCAACGCAGAAAGTCCACTCGCCATCGAGGCTTTCCGATGCCCGCCCGCCAATGAAGATCAAGCCGTCATGGTTCAAAGACTGCGTGTTGAAGGGCACGTCGTAGTCTTCGTCATGCAGCGCCTGCAAGGCGTTGTCGGCAAGATGGGAACGTTCGAGCATCGGTCGGGTCTCCGGCGGGACTTTCAGGTGTTGAGGGGTGTTACTTCGCGGCTGCCTTGATGCGCTCGATCAGTTCGGCAACGACCGGAGACTTGGCCGCCGCTTCTTCATGCATCGGCAGAACGGCCTCGATGAACGGACCCTTTTCCACTTCGACGAACTCAACACCAAGCTCATTCTTGGCGGTCTCGACGGCTTCCGCGCTCATGGCGTCCCACTGCTTGCGGTGGAAATCCATGGACTCGCGCGCGGCCGTGTGCATCGCTTCCTTCTGCTCGTCGGTCAGATCGTTCCAGGAGCTGGTGGAGATCATCACGACGGACGGGATCATGGTGTGACCGTCATCGGAATAGAACTTGGACACTTCACCATGGCGAGCCGAGGTCAGGGCGATCGGGTTGTTTTCCGCGCCATCGACAACACCTTGCTGCAGGGCGCTGTAAAGCTCACCCCAGGCAATCGGGGTCGGGTTGGCACCGAGCAGCTCGACCATGCGAATGGCGGACGGGCTCGGCTGAACGCGGATCTTCATGCCTTTCAGGTCGGCCGGGGAATGGATCGGCTTGTTGGCATAGAAGGAGCGGGCACCTTCGATGTAATAGGCAAGGCCGATGAAGCCCTTGTCTTCGGACGAGACGAGAATGTCCGCGCCGATGTCGCTGGTCAGGACGTCGTAATAATGGTCCGCGCTGACGAAGATATAAGGCAGGTTCAACGCGCCGTAGGATTCTTCGAAGGCTTCCAGTTCGGAGGCGTTGGAGCGCGCCATGTCCAGGGTGCCGTTTTGCATCAGCTCCATGGATTCACGCTGGGTGCCGAGCTGGGCGTTGGCGTAGATGCGAATTTTCAGATCGCCGTTTGTCAGCTCTTCAACGCGATCAGCCATGAACTGCATCGACTTGTGCAGCGGATGGTCTTCCGGGTTGTTGTGGTTGAGGCGAAGCGTTTTGGCACTGGCAGCAGAGCTCAGAGCGACGACGCCCGCGGCCAGTACGGCCGCCAGCTTGACGAATTTCGACATGATTTCCTCCCAATTGCAGCTATGGCCGCAGGACTTGCGTTCCTGAGCGGAACGGATCGGTTGGCCGCGGGACTTGCAAGGCCAGACCGCCGCGGATGACGAATTGTTCGTCCAATTTTCAAAATCAGTCAACCTTTTTTAGAAAATTGGTTGACCAATTTAATTTCCTGACGCATGTCTTAAGGTGTCGGAGCCCACGCCGCGCCTGTTGCCGCGGCACAAACGAGGCCTGCGCGGGAGGAATATCGTGACAGTCATCACCAAAGGCGTGGACATGATCCTGCGCCTTGTCATCATCACCGCCTTCACCGTTTTGGTCGCCTGCGTCGTCTGGCAGGTCGTCTCGCGCTACGTGCTGCAAAGCCCAAGCACGGTGACCGACGAAATGGCCCGCTTCCTGTTCATCTGGGTTGCTCTGCTGGGCGCGGCCTACACCTTCGGCCAGCGCCGTCATCTGGCCATCGACCTGCTGCCTGTCGTTACCACCGGCGTTCTGCGCCTTCTGGTCAATTGCAGCATCATTGCCGCCATCGCGGTCTTTGCCGGGATCGTGATGGTGTACGGCGGGTTCGATCTGGTCAGCCGCACGCTGGAAACCCAACAGGTTTCGCCAGCGCTGCGCCTGCCGATGGGTCTTGTCTATGTCGCGATCCCCTTCTCCGGGTTCTGCATTCTCTATTACTGCCTGACCTTTCTGGGCGACCTCTTTCGCGCCGGCCGCGGCCCGAACGATCAGGGCGACACCGCCAGCATCGGCGGCCCTCTGGACTGACACCTGACCGGGAACGAGTAATCTCATGGATATCCAATCTGTCCTCGTCCTGTTCGGGACATTCGCCTTTCTGATGATCCTGGGCGTGCCGATTGCCTTCGCCATCGGACTTGCAGCCTTCGCGACCTTCCTTCTGTTCATGTCGTTCGACCAGTCGGTCTACATCGTCGCGCAGCAGGTCGCCTCGGGCCTCGACAGCTTCACCCTGCTGGCGATCCCGTTCTTCATCCTGGCAGGCAACATCATGAACCGGGGCGGCATTGCCCTGCGGCTGATCGAATTCGCCAAGGTGCTGGCCGGCCGCCTGCCTGGCTCGCTGGCGCATTGCAACGTCATCGCCAACATGATGTTCGGCTCCATTTCCGGGTCTGCCGTCGCCTCAGCCGCAGCCGTCGGCGGTGTCATGTCTCCGCTGCAGAAGAAGGAAGGCTACGACCCGGCCTTCAGCGCGGCGGTCAACATCGCATCCTGCCCCACAGGGCTGCTGATCCCGCCGAGTGCAACCTTCATCGTCTATTCGCTGATCACCAACGGCACCTCCATCGCCGCGCTCTTCGTTGCCGGATACATTCCCGGTATCCTGATGGGGCTCAGCCTGATGGTCGTGGCCGGCATCATCGCCAAGCGCAGGGGCTATCCGGTCGCCGAACGGCCGACCGGCCAGGAGGTGATCGCCAAGACCCTGGACGCCATGCTGCCGCTCGGTCTGATCGTGATCGTCATGGGCGGCATCATCGGCGGCATCTTCACCGCGACCGAAGCTTCGGCGGTCGCCGTGGTCTATACTCTCTTCCTGGGTGTGATCTGGTACAGGGAAATTTCACCGCGGGAACTGCCCGGCATCATTCTGGAAAGTGCGGTTACGACATCGATCGTGCTGCTGATGATCGGCTGTTCCATTGCCATGTCCAAGGCCATGGCCTTTGCGGATATTCCCTATTCGATCTCCGACACGCTGCTGGGCCTTTCCGAAAACCCGCTCGTGCTGCTGCTGATCATCAACCTGGCTCTGCTCGTGGTCGGCACCTTCATGGACATGACCCCCGCGCTGCTGATCTTCACCCCGATCTTCCTGCCTGTGGTGAAGGATCTCGGCATGGACCCGGTCCATTTCGGCGTCGTCATGACCTTCAACCTGTGCATCGGCATCTGCACACCACCGGTCGGGTCGGCGCTCTTTGTCGGCTGCTCGGTGGGCGGCGTGAAGATCGGCCAGGTTCTCAAACCCATGATGGGTTTCTACGTGGTGCTGGTCGCGCTTCTGCTTCTGGTCACTTACGTGCCTGCCCTCAGCCTGTTCTTGCCGCGCCTTCTCCTCGGCTACTAGGATCTGTCATGAAAGCCCTTAAAAACTGGCGTTACCTGGACCGCTCCAGCGCCGGAATCGCTCTCGAAGTCGAGAACCGGCACCGCCTCACGGTCACGGTTCTCGAACAGTCCCTCATTCGCGTTACCCTGCTGAAGGACGGCGCTTACCGGATGGACCGGACCTGGGCCATCGCACCGGAGGGCGACGTGCCGTTCGAAGGCCGCTCTCGCGACGATCTTACCGGCTTCTCCTGCCCCGACTTCCATCTGGAGGACCAGGACGGCAGGCTGGTTCTGGAAACAGACACGCTGCGCCTGACGATCAACACGCCACTGGCCCTCGCCTGGGAGAGCCGGCCCGCGAAGGGAGCCCCCTGGCAGGAGATCGCCCGCGACCGACCGCAGGACGCCTACATGATCGGGCGGCGCGACCAGCGCAACCACCACTTCATGCGGCGCAACCCGGATGAACGCTACTATGGCCTTGGCGAAAAATCCGGCAGTCTCGAGCGCAACGGCAAACGGTTCGAGATGCGCAATCTCGATGCCATGGGCTACGACGCGCGCTCGACCGACCCGCTTTACAAGCACATCCCCTTCACCATCACCGACAAGGGGGCGCTAGGTGCGGTCGGTCTTTACTACGACACGCTGGCCCCCTGCTGGTTCGATCTCGGCAACGAGAAGGACAACTACCACCTGCCCTTCCGGGCCTTCCGCGCAGCCGATGGGGATCTCGACTATTATTTCAGTTGGGCACCGAGCGTTCTGGATATCGTCAAGCAGCACCACCGTCTGACCGGTGGCACTGCCTTCATGCCACGTTGGGGGCTCGGCTATTCCGGCTCGACCATGGCCTATACGGATTCCGAAAACGCCCAGGAACGGCTGATGGAGTTCCTGGGCAAGCTGTCGGAAGAAGACATGCCCTGCGACAGTTTCCAGATGTCCTCCGGCTATACCGCCATCAAGGGCAAGCGGTACGTCTTCCATTGGAACACCGACCGTTTTCCCGAAGTGGAGACCATGACCCGGGCCTATGCCGAGGCCGACATCAACCTCATCGCCAACATCAAGCCGGTGCTTCTGGACGACCACCCGATGTTCGGGGAGGTCGCGGAGGCGGGTCTGTTCATTCGCGACAGTGAAACCGGGGCGCCCGAGCAATCGCCTTTCTGGGACGGTTATGGCTCCCACCTTGATTTTACCAACGCGGACACTGTCGCCTGGTGGCAACAAAACCTGAAGGAAAAGCTGTTTTCCAAAGGCATTGCCTGCACCTGGAACGACAACAACGAATATGAAGTGTGGGACGACGAAGCCATCTGTGCCGGTTTCGGAAAGCCGATCCCGGTCAATCTGATCCGGCCGCTGCACAGCCAGTTGATGACGCGCGCGTCCTATGAAGCCCAGGTCGCCGATCAGCCCAAAAAACGGCCCTATCTGATTTCCCGCTGCGCCTGCCCCGGCACGCAGCGCTACGCCCAAACCTGGACGGGCGACAATTACACAAGCTGGGACACGCTGCGCTGGAACATTCCCATGGGCCTCGGCCTCAGCCTCTCCGGCTTCTACAACATCGGCCACGATGTCGGCGGCTTTGCGGGCCCGCGTCCGGACCCGGAACTGTTCCTGCGCTGGGTGCAGAACGGCATCTTCCATCCGCGTTTCACCATCCATTCCTGGAACGACGACGGCACGGCCAACGAAGCGTGGATGTATCCGGAAATCACGCCGCTCGTGCGGGATGCGCTGAAATTCCGGGCGCAGTTGATCCCTTATCTTTACAGCCTTCTGCATCTTGCCGTGACCGAGGGCGAGCCGATGCTGCGGCCCCTGTTCCTGGATCACGCGGACGACCCCGCCTGCCGCGAGGCCGAATTCGACTTCCTGCTCGGCCGGGATCTTCTGGTTGCAACGGTGGTCGAGGAAGGCGCCACGTCCCGGCGCGTCACGCTGCCCGCCAACCAAGAAGGCTGGTGGGCCTTTGACGGCAGCACATGGTACGAAGGTGGTCAGGTGATCGAGGTGCCGGTTGCCCTCGACACCATTCCGCTGTTCGTGCGGGGCGGCACGGTTCTGCCGCTGGCGGCCGCAAATCTCAGGGCAACACCGTCTTCCGATACATCCCGGGTCTGGCGCATCTATCCGCAGCCCGAAGGGACGCCGGACCGGAACTCGCAGTTTTACGACGATGACGGCGACACGGTGGAGGCGCTGGACGGGGAAAGCTGCCTGACCCGGCTTTGCCTATCCCGGACAGCAGATGCGGTGCGGCTGGATTGGCAAAGGTCCGGCAACTGGCAACCTGCCTTCGACACTGGCACGCTTTGGCTGGCCGGTACCGGCGCGGTGACCGTCAACGGAACCGCACGGAAAGCGGGCGACACCATCAACTTCGCGATGAGCCCGTCATGACCGGCACCAAGCACTCGCTGGAAACGGTTGATTACGACCGGACAAAGCTGCGCATCCGCCTGCTGCATATCGGCTTTGGTGCCTTTGCCAAGGCGCATGTTCTGGTGTTTCACGACGAGATGCTGCGCCAGACCAAAAGCGACTGGGGCGTTGCAGTTACCCGGCTCAATTCCGGTGCCGACGACCTGACGCGCCTTGACGAGGCTGACGGGATCTACACCGTCGGCGAAATGTCGGGCGATGACCTCTCCCTGCGCCAGGTCGGTGCCATCTGCGCGACCGTCCACCCCAAGCGCGACGGCATCGATGCCCTGCCGGATCGGATCGCCGATCCGGACCTTGCCGTGATCACGCTGACGATCACCGAGAAGGGCTATTGCCTGAAGGACGGCAAGCTGGACGAAGACAACGCCGGCATCCGGCAGGATCTTGCAACGCCCGAAGCCCCTTCCACTGCCATCGGCGTGCTGGTGGAAGGCCTCAGGCGGCGACAGGCAGCCGGTCTCGCCGGCTTGACGATCCTGTCCTGCGACAATCTTCCCGCCAACGGCGAGCTTTGCCGCCGTGCGGTTCTGGATTTCGCAGCGCGGCTGACCCCTGTCCTGGCGGCCTGGATCGAGACCAATTGCACCTTTCCCTGTTCCATGGTGGATCGCATCACCCCGGCCATGACGGACAGCTCGTTCGAGACCCTGGAGAACGCTCTTGGCCACAAGGACCGGAACGGCATCCTGTGCGAGACGTTCCGCCAATGGGTGATCGAGGACCGGTTTGCGGGCGCGCGTCCGGACTGGCATCTGGCCAGCGCCGAATTCGTTGACGATGTCGCCCCGTTCGAAGAGATGAAACTCCGGATGCTGAACGGCAGCCACTCGTTTCTCGCCTATCTTGGCGCGCTGGCGGGCAAGGAAACGATTGCCGGCTGCATGGCCGATCCCGTTTTCCGGCAAGCCGCCCTGGATCTCATGCTGAGCGAACAGGCCCCGACGCTGACTGTCCCGGACGGTGTCGACATCAAGGCTTATGCCGAGGCCCTGATCGCGCGGTTCGAAAACACCGCCCTTCACCACAAGACCACCCAGATCGCCTCCGACGGCAGCCAGAAACTGCCGCAAAGACTGCTGGCGCCGATCCGGCAACATCTGAAGGACGGCAGCCCCTGGACACTTTCCGCGCTCGCGGTTGCCGGGTGGATGTTCTATTGCCGCGGCGTTTCGAAATCCGGCTCCTCTCTGCCGCTGAACGATCCCATGTCGAGCAGGATCGAAGCCATCGTGCAGGAAACGGACGGCGCCGATTACGTCGACAAGATGCTGTCGCTTTCGGAAATTTTTGGCGATGACCTGTCGCGGTCAGAGCCGTTTACCAGCGCACTCAAGTCCGCCTACCAAAGGCTGCAATCGACCGATGTGACCTTGGCTCTGAAAGGCTAGGCACCCCGAGAAAACTCAGACAGGCGGTTCGAAAACCAGGCCACCTGTCTTTGACAAGGTTCAGGTTTGTTGTGGTTTGGAGGGTTTCAGG
Source organism: Roseibium aggregatum IAM 12614 (assembly GCF_000168975.1). Taxonomy (GTDB): domain Bacteria; phylum Pseudomonadota; class Alphaproteobacteria; order Rhizobiales; family Stappiaceae; genus Roseibium; species Roseibium aggregatum. Next base: position 493 of record NZ_AAUW01000037.1, on the reverse strand, counting down.
CCTGAAAGTTCCCTGCAGTGTTGGGCGGGCCAACCGTGATTGCGGGCGACCTATCGGATATACGCATTCGGCAAAGTGCCATCCAGAGCCTCGGCGATGGACAGAAAGGACGCAGCCTTGGCTTTATACCTCATCTTGTTCGCCAGACTGTAAGCCTGTTTCAACGTGGCATGCGCATCGTCCACAAAGCCCAGCTGAACCTGTTTTGCACCTATGCCGCACAAGCGGAAAACATCATAGCCAGTTCGGCTTGCTGTCCATTCGAAATTTCTGATCCTGTGATTGCTTCTGGCCCATTCATGCAGCTCATTTAGCAACCTGCGTGCTTCTGAAGTCGACGTTTTGCTGGCAACGGCAAAGACACCTCTTGCCCTGACAACCCAGGTATTTGCGCTTTCAGCAACTTGTTCAGCGCGTTCGAATTGTCCGGCTTCAACGTCTTTTTCGATAAGAGGCAACATCAGATCATCGGTAACACGGTATCGGCGCTCAT
>NZ_AAUW01000038.1 GCF_000168975.1 Roseibium aggregatum IAM 12614 | reverse complement strand
TGGATTGGCTGCAAACGGCGGCGCACCAGAGGGAGACCGCCCATGCATGAAATGTCCCTCTGCGAAAGCATCCTCGACATTTTGAAGGATCAGGCGGCGAAGGACAGCTTTACCAGGGTGAAGCGGGTTGCGGTCGATATCGGACCTCTGTCCTGCGTCGAGCCGGACGCGCTTCAATTCGGCTTCGATGTCGTCATGAAAGGCTCTCTCGCCGACGGGGCCGTGCTGGAGATTTCAAGACCGGCCGCCGAAGCGCTGTGTCTTTCCTGTTTCAAGACTGTGCCGGTGAAGGCGCGGTTCGACTGCTGCCCGGAATGTGGTTCGGAAGCCCTGCAGGTTGTCAGCGGGGAAGACCTGAAGATCCGGGAACTGGAGGTGGTGTGATGTGTACGGTATGCGGCTGCGGTGGCTCTCACGAACATGACCAAGATCACGGGCATTCTCATGGGCACACGCACGATGCCGGTCATGTCCATTTCGGTGCGGGGGAAGCGGGTGTTGCCGTTCCCGGCATGAGCCAGGCACGGCTGATCCAGATCGAAACGGATATTCTGGGCAAGAACAATTCCTATGCGGACAGCAACCGGGCCTTGCTGGCTGCAAAAGGCGTTCTGGCGCTCAATCTCGTCTCCAGCCCCGGGGCTGGAAAGACAACCTTACTCGTAGAGACCCTGAAGCGGATGGAGGGCAGCATACCGGCTGCAGTCATCGAGGGCGATCAGCAGACGTCGAATGACGCCGACCGGATCCGCGAAACAGGTGCTCCCGCCATTCAGATCAACACCGGCAAGGGCTGCCATCTGGATGCGCATATGGTCGGCCACGCGCTGGAAAGGCTGCCTCTGGAAGAGGGCTGTGTGCTTTTCATCGAGAATGTCGGCAATCTGGTCTGCCCGGCGGCGTTCGATCTCGGCGAAGCCGCCAAGGTGGTGATCCTGTCGGTGACGGAAGGCGAGGACAAGCCGCTGAAATATCCCGACATCTTCGCGAGCGCCGACCTGATGATCCTCAACAAGACCGATCTTCTGCCGCATGTGGACTTCTGTGTCGGCGCGGCGATCAAGAATGTGCGGCGGGTCAATCGCAAGATCCAGGTTCTGCAGGTTTCTGCCCGCACGGGCGAAGGCCTGGATGGCTGGCTGGCATGGCTGGGTGGCGCCCTGAAAATGCAGCTGGTGCAGGCGCGCGGCCTGGCCGCCGAATAGGAGGTCCGGGTCATGTGTCTCGCCATTCCCGCCAGGGTCGTTTCCATTGACAAGGACGACATGGCGACCGTTGCCCTGGAGGGGATCCGCAAACCGGTTTCGACCGCTCTCCTGGAGGAGGTGGCCGTTGGCGACTATGTGCTCGTCCACGTAGGCTATGCCCTGCACAAGCTCAGCGAAGAGGAAGCCGAACGCACCCTGCAACTGATGGCGGAAGCCGGCGTTCTCGCCGAGGAGCTGGAAGACATGGCGGGCGAACCGGCAGCTGGGGCGGGCGCATGAAATACATCAAGGAATTTCGGGATGGAAAGCTGGCGCAAAAGCTTGCCCTGGCCATCCGCCAGGAAGCCGACCCGGGCCGGCGTTACCACCTGATGGAGTTTTGCGGCGGACACACCCACGCGATCTTCCGATACGGGGTGCAGGATCTCGTTCCGCAAAATGTCGAGTATGTGCATGGGCCGGGCTGTCCGGTCTGCGTCTTGCCGGTGCGCCGTCTCGATGATGCGGTCGAGCTGGCGCTGAAGACGAACGTAATCCTGACCACCTATGGCGACATGATGCGGGTTCCGGGCACCAAACAGAAAAGCCTGATCCGCGCCAAGGCCGAAGGCGCCGATATCCGGATGGTCTATTCGACCCAGGATGCTCTGCGGATCGCCCGGGAGAACCCGCAGCGGCAGGTGGTGTTCTTCGCCATCGGCTTCGAGACGACCACGCCGCCAACGGCAGTCGCGATCCTGCAGGCAAAGGCGGAGGGGTTGAAGAATTTCTCGGTCTTCTGCAACCACGTTCTGACGCCTCCGGCCATCGCCCATATCGTCAACGCTCCGGCGGAACCAGGAGAGGCGCCGGTCAAAATCGACGGTTTCCTGGGGCCTTCACATGTCAGCTCGGTCATTGGCTGCACGCCTTATGAACCGGCGGCGCGGGACTTTCGAAAGCCGGTCGTCATTGCCGGGTTCGAGCCGCTCGACGTGATGCAGTCGACGTTGATGCTGATCCGCCAGATCAACGAAGGTCGACACGAAGTGGAGAACCAGTACACCCGCGTTGTGACCAGGGAAGGCAATCGCAAGGCTCAGAAGCTGGTTGACGAGGTGCTGGAGCTGCGCCGGACCTTTGAATGGCGCGGGCTCGGTTATGTAGCGGACAGTGCCCTGAAAATCCGTGAGACCTTTGCCGCCTTCGATGCCGAAGAGCGTTTTGCGCTCAGCCCCAAGGAATCGCGCGAGGTCAAATCCTGCGAGTGTCCGGCTATCCTGCGCGGGGTGAAGAAGCCGACCGAATGCAAGCTGTTCGGCACGGTCTGCACGCCGGACAATCCGATGGGTGCGTGCATGGTCTCTTCGGAAGGCGCTTGCGCCGCCTACTGGAGCTATGGCCGCAATCGCGAGGCGGTTGCCGCCGCCAAGGGCGCTGCAGCCTGACCAGCATCGGTCCGCAGGCACCTTTCTGAAATGGCATCTGCGGCACGCCAACCCTCGCCCCTTGTCATCCCGGTTTGGCGAAGCCAAGACCGGGACCCAGTAGACGCTGGCCTTTGCGTCTCTGTGCGAGATGGACTTTCTTCTCCCGGCCGGAAATTGGGTTCCGGACCGCTAGGCGGCTTTCCCTTCCTTCTCCGGAGGGACGGCGACGGGTGGGGCAGGAAGTGTCGCTGGAGAACCTGATTGGATACAGTCGACCCGCCGCGCTGCAGTAAGTCCGCTACGAGTCCAACCCTACAGGATTTCGTTAAGCTCCTGTACGCGCGATATCTCATGATCTGGTGACGTTGACCCTATTCGCTCAAAATCATGAAAAAGGCTATTGTGTTCAGGTGCAAACCAACAAGTTTGGCAGCCGCTCGACTTTCCAGCTTGGATATCAACATGGGAGTCGCCAATGATCAATGTTTCGGACGCCATAGCACCAACACGTTCAAGCGTAGCTTTGAACGGCATAGGGCTCGGTTTGTGCCCAAATCCGTCGTCACCGGCAACAATAGAGTCAAAGAAGAACTCTAGATTATGAGCACCCAAGGCGCGATCCAATAGATGCCGCGGGCTAGACGTCACCAAAGTCAACGTTATTCCCTTGTTTTTCAGAGATTTGAGAGTTTCCGTCACCCCCTCGTAAAGCTCCACTGTCGATAGGCCGTTTAATACATAATTACGTGTTTCCTCGGCAACTGTTGGAAACTCTATATCCGGATGTCTGTTTGGCACCTCGGGATGGTCGTGGAAAAACTCTTTGACAATGTATTTTGGATCAAACCTGAGGCCTCTGCTACTAAACGAGACTTGGAACCCCTCAAGCCACAAATCTAACGTCTTGGCCAGCGTTCCATCCCAGTCAAAAATGACGTTATTGATGCTCACGTTTCAGCCTTGCTTTTGAAACTAGCTGCGATCACAGATACAGGCGTTGGTTGCCTAGACAAGCATTTTGTGGTCGTCGGTTTTGTCCCGCAGTGTCAGCACCTGGCTGCCAAACATCTTCGTAAATGCAGTGAATGACGGCGTTGGACCTTTAGCGACGCTAGCGATGTCGATTGTATACGAGAGGCCTGCCGCGCTGCGGCATGTCTGCTCGGCACCCTTAATGACCGTGCTGCACTTGGGAGGAAGGTCGGCTATGGAGCGGAGAATCCTACTTCTCCCACTCCATAATCATCAGGTACGGCATCCTTTCATAGGATTTGACGCGTTCGGGGGGACCGCCAGAAGGTGAAGGTTCATCAAAATGCCGTAGCGTCAGACCGGGCGAAAGAAATCAGCGCATGTATGTCGAAAGTGGTCTGTGCCAGTTTTGAACACGTAATCCATCCCATTCGAACCACGATTTCTCTTCTGTCAGATATCGCCCAAGCGGTCGCAATACTTCTCCTGTATCCCTGCAGTACCGTTTTCCAATCATGGCACTGGACGTCGAAAAACTGGATAAGTTTGCAACAAGCAGTCTTCCACCTGGCTTGAGAACCCGCGCCATCTCTGCAACCGCCTCGTCCAGAAAGTCTATGTCAATCAACGACAAATAAGACACGACGAAGTCGAACGAGTTATTGGCAAACGGTAGATGCTCGGCGAAAGCGACTTGATAATCTCCTTCCGGATCGCGGCTGCGGGCTGCTTCAACCATTGCATCAACAGGGTCAATACCGACGGTCGCGATATCCAATTTGGATAGCATTCGGCAGAACCGCCCTTCACCGCACCCTACATCCAGAGCAGTTCCTGGTCGCAACGCCGAGACGCGATCGAGCATTGGCTGGTCAAGAACGTGTTGGCGCGAGAAATCACCGTCATCGACCATACGCATGATCCAGGCCGGCGCTGAAGAAGTCCAACCGTTCTCGTCCGGGTCTCGCATCGTTTCGCTACCTTGTGATCGATCCGGGAGAACTTGTAGCAATTGATCCGATGAGAAGCAGCCGTTTAATGTGTTTCTTAGGTTTCCGCTTTTTCCGCAGTGTCGGCGTCTGGTAGCCAACGGTTGTTGCAGATGGAACGAACGACTGCTTCTGTGAGCCGCATCTCAGCTCCATATCAGCAGATGAACGTCCGCTAATGGGATGTACCGGCTGCTTCACCCAGCAGGTTAGGCTTGGCCTATTTCTGCATGATGGAGAAGTAGCATGGCGAAGACAGACTTTGATGAGCTGATGTCGATTGGCATCGATATTGGCAAAGACACGTTTCACGTCGTTGGTTTCGATACGGACGGGCAGCTTGTTTTGCGAAGGCAGATCAAACGCCTGGCGTTAATTGCGGTATTCGAGAAGCTGCCGCGATGTATCGTCGGGATGGAGGCGTGCCTGAGCGCCCATTTCGTGAGCCGGTCTCTGCGTAAGATGGGCTTCGAACCTCGGATCATTCCTGCGATCTACGTGAAGCCTTTCATCAAAGGGCAGAAGAACGATTACAACGATGCGGAAGCGATTGCCGAAGCAGCATTGCGTCCCAACTTGACCGTCGTTCCTGAGAAGAGTCAGGAGCAGCTCGACTTGCAGGCGCTCCATCGCGTTCGTTCGCGTCTGGTGTCGCGCCGGACGGCAACGATCAACCAGATCCGCGCCTTTTTGATCGAGCAGGGCATCACGGTGCGCAAGGGTTTGCGCGCCCTGAAAAACTCCTTCGAAGCGATCCTGAAGGAACGCGAGGACGAGATTTCACCGCGCATGCGCACGATTTTAATCGGGCTCTATGGCGATTGGCTATGGCTGGACGAGCGGATCGACACGGTTTCGAAGAGATCGAACAAATCAGCCGAACCGAAGAGAACTGCGTCAACGTCATGACCATCCCCGGCATTGGCCCAATGATCTCGACGCTATGGTTGCAGCTGTCGGCACAGGTGAAGCATTTGAGCGAGGTCGCGACTTTGCGGCCTGGGTTGGGCTAGTGCCTCGTCAATACAGTACCGGTGGGCGAACGGTCCTCGGACGTATCACCAAACGAGGCAGCCGATACCTTCGAATGCTCTTCGTCCAAGCCGCCAAGGTCATTCTGATGAGAACAAACAGGTGGCCGGATTTCAGTTTCGGCGGGTGGTTGACCAAAGCGGCGGAGAGGATGAACCGAAACAAGCTCGCGGTCGCTCTGGCGAATAAGCTGGCCAGAATGGCTTGGAGCATCCTGAGACACAAATCGGCGTTTGATGCGCCAAGAGACGAGGTCGCCATCGGCGTTTAGGCCGGATCGGCCCAAAGGAGTTCGCGATAGATAGAAAGCATGGAACGGAATAATTACGCCCCCAGAGTCTGACGGCCCTTTCGGTCAACTTGGACCTTGCCGCTAATTAGATCAAGGCGCGTGCGTAACCCCAACAAGGCCACGACCCGCGTGTCGATCAATAGGCCGGATACATATGAGCGACTTCCGAGAACATGCTAAAAAGATCCTATGAGAGCGGCTCTGGCTCTCGGATAGGCTGACCGCGTTAATTTGATACGGGAGGCACACTATGGATCAGTATCACGACGCAAACTCGACGGCCTACGTAGCGATTGAGCTCAGCAAGCGCAGCTGGATCGTCGGCATCGCCCATCCGGACCGCGACAAGCCGTCGATACATCGACTTTCTGGTGGTGACACGAAGGGGCTTCTTCGACGACTGGCCGCTACACACAGCAGTGGGCGTATGATCATTTGCTTTGAGGCCGGGCATGACGGTTTCTGGCTTGCCCGCTTTCTGATCGCCCAAGGCTTTGATGTTCGCGTGCTCGATCCAGCAAGCCTGCAGGTCAATCGCCGGGCGCGACGGGTCAAGACGGATCGTATCGATGCTTTGGCGATGCTCAGGGCGCTGGCAGCACTTGATCGCGGGGAACGTCATGTCTGCGCGCAAGTGCGCATATTGAGCGTCGAAGAAGAAGACGCACGCAGGTCACATCGCGAGCGGGACAGGCTCATCCATGAGCGCACAGCCCACGTCAACCGGATCAAGGGGCTGCTCTTTGCCCAGGGCATTCGTGACGTTGAACCAAGGCAGCGCCGAAACCGCATTGACTTCACCCAACTCCAGACAGCGGAGGGACACAGGCTCCCACGACGTCTTCTCGCGGAATTAAAGCGCGAATATGCCCGCCTGATCATGGTCGAAGATCAACTGCGTGAGGTCGAGAAGGAGCGCGACACAGCCGATGCGCAGTCCCCAGCAGTCGAACAGAAGCGACTGGATCTTGAGCAGCTTCATGGTATCGGCGGAACAGCCTCCGCCATTCTTGCCCGCGAAGTCTTTGCACGAACGTTCGCATCGCGCCGCCATTTGGCGTCGTATCTTGGCCTGACACCGAGCGCATACGACAGCGGAACTGTGACCAAATGCCAAGGCATTTCCAAGGCTGGCAACGCGTGGGCACGGCGCATTCTGATTGAGATCGCCTGGCTCTGGATCAAATATCAGCCAGACAGTCCCCTTTCGCGCTGGTATCTGACTCGAACACAAGGCCAGGGCGGCCGCATGCGCCGGATTATGCTGATCGCACTGGCCCGCAAGCTTGCCATTGTGCTGTGGCGCTACGTGGAAACAGGCGTTCTGCCAGAGAGGGCACGACTGTCACCAACCATGGCATAAACTGAAGAACGAAAGAGCTTCAGACCTCCGGCCAGAGGTCTGAGGGCGGGATGACGGGCGTCGTGTCAACGATTGGCGCACCCTCGGAGCGCCGGCAAAAAGTGTGAACCCGTCCCCGATCCGTCCGCGTGAATGCAAGATTGTGGTCAGCCGTCATGGAGCTACCGGATATAAGTTGATGCGGGCATATCCGCATGACCGTCGCGCAACGATCGAACCGTCCGAACTATAACGTATTAGCACTCGCGCTCTGCGGGTGATGGTGCTTTGCAACCCTATTGACAGAAACGGCCTCATATAAATCATTTGCGAACAGCAGCCGGTACATACATTTGGGCCGAATGCGTCGATCAGACACCGATCATATCGGCATCGGCGTTCTGCGCCGCCGCAAGGCCGCTACGAGCCCATAGCTACAACTTGGCCACATGTGCTACTGCGTCCCTATGAAAAAATACGGTCGCACCTTTCATCTACCGATCTCACCCGGCGCCACCAGTGACGACAAGATCATGTCTTCGCTGGACGGATTGATGGTGGAAGACCTCATCGTCACCGAGAAAATGGACGGTGAGAATACGACCATTCACGCAGGCGGTTGTCACGCGCGCAGCCCAGACAGCCGCTACCATCCTTCCCGAGACTGGCTCAAAGCGTTTGCAGCGGGGATCTCACCTCGTTTGAAAGAGGGCGAACGCATTATTGGTGAGAACCTCTATGCTCGTCATTCGGTCGCGTATGACGCGTTGCCCTCATATTTTCTCGGCTTCGCGTGGATTGTCGACGGTGAAGTTCAGTCGTGGGATCTGACGCAGACGCGATTCGAGGAACTGGGTATCCGGCCTGTTCCAGCGCTCTATCGAGGCCCTTACCGCCCAGGTCTGTTCAATGACTTGGCAGAGGCGCTCGACCTGACCAAGCAAGAGGGTTTCGTGGCGAGAATCGCTGACGCATTTGCGGAAACGGACATGCCCACACGGATAGGAAAGTATGTCAGGGAAGGGCATGTTGAATCAGAAACACATTGGATGAAGACTGAACTCATCCCCAATCGCTTGGCCGGAGCTTAACGGCAACTTCGTCCGTAGTGCCGGCATCTGACGGCCAATCGTCTTCGCTGATGCAATGAACGGCGGCTTCGACGGGTTGCGTCGCAGCACACTATCAGCGGGTGAATGTCGGCTTTTGGCAGATTCGGTTGGTCCGGGCTTGGCTTTACGAGCCGCCTTTCACCTTCAGCTTGCCGCTGTCCTTCTTGTCCTGGCCGTTATTGGCCCAGGTGATGCGAAGGTCCAGACGGGACTGGTCGTCTTCCGTGGTGGCCGTCACTCTGAGGGCCAGAAGGCCTTTCGGGTGCAGGGTGATCTCGCCGGTGTCGTCGCCGAATTGCAGCTCGCCCTTGGCGATGCCGCGTTTGACCGCGTCGAGCAGTTTCTGGATCGATTTCTTGTCCTGCAGGGACTGGTGCCGGAAACGGCCCTTGCGTTCCATCATGACGACAACCCGTGTTGCTGGAGGATCTGCGCCGGGTTGAACAGCTTGGCGTGGGGATAGTCCCGGCTGATCCCGACAATGTTGCCATCGGGGCAGATGATCGTCGCGCCGGTGCCGATGCCGTCCAGGCCCTCGGAGCTTCGCGAATGCCGGTCGAGCGTGATGTCCGCTTCCAGGTGCAAGAGGCCATGTTTGGACGTCAGCTCCTGACCGCTGTGCCTGTTGACGTGCCCCTGCACCAGCATCCGGATGCCGGCAAGGTGGAGGTCGTCAACGCCGTTTTCGGTCAGCGGATGGTCCACATCCCGGTATTTCGTGCGCATCAGATTGGCGATGGTGCCGGAATAGAACACGAAGGGATCTTTCCGGCTTTCCTTCCGGAAGCGGCGGTTGACGTGGGCAACGCCTTTTACCGAGATCTGGGCCGCCATCTGGTCGTCGATACCGGCATGGACGAACAACAGCGAGCCGCTCTGGTGAACTGCCTTGAGGCTTTGAAAGAACCAGGCGTAGCGGCCACCGGGTTCGACGAACAGCTCCCGGCACTTAAGTGCGGCAGCGTATAGCTGGCGAATGGTGAGGCCGACCTCGGCGGCATGCTGCGCGAACTTGTCGGTCTTCTTCTTGAGGCGCTGCATTTCCTTGCCAATGGCGGCGTCACTCAGGTGGCGGGCCGCGACCTGCGGAAACTGTCTGGTCCACTTCTTTCCCGGAACCATCAGCGAGAAACAGGTCTCTTCGTCGGGCAGGGGGTCGAGATCCATCGTATCGTCGACATACCGCTCGTGTACTTCCTTCAGAAGCGGCATCACCTTCTTGCCCATGCGCACGAACATATGGGCGTTGAGCGAGCTGCGTTTCACGGTCAACGCTTCCAGGCCGAGATAGAGCCGGAGGTCGTGGTTGCCGGCGAGGATGACGACATCGGCACCGGTTTTCAGCAGGGCACTCAGACTATCCAGAAGGTCCAGATTGCTGGGGCCCTTGTCCAGGCAGTCGCCGCCGATGATGACCTGGCAGCTTCGCCCGAAAGCCGTCAGGTGGAAGTCGGTCAGGCCGTCGCCGGTGCGCTGGATTGCCCGTGCCGCCGTCAGGGACCGCAGCAGGCTTTCCGCGTCGGCATGAAGGTCGGAAATGAAGATCACCGGCTTGTCCGGCCAGTCCCAGGGGCCGAGGGCATTTGCCCGGGCGAGACTGCCGACGACACAGCGGGAGGCGTTTCGGGTTTTCTGCCGGTCAAACGGCAGGGTTTCGAGTGGCGCCAGCGGCCAGGGAACGCAGCTTTCCGGCAGCCCGAGATCAATCGCCTCGGCCTCATCCATCGGCGGCAGAAGCGGGGTCAGTGGCAGATGGGTCATCATGGCAGCAATCCGGTTCAATCCGTTGCGGTTTCAAGAGGCCGGCGCTGTTTCCAGTCGCCGCCGTGGTGCGTCCAGGTGCCGTTCCCGTCCAGTTTCAGGACGAGGGCACGGGCGTGGTGCATGCTGAGCTGGCGGATCTGGTCGAACGACAGAACGCCGAGGCAGTGGGCGGCATGGCGTATGGAAGCGCCGTGTCCGACGAAGATCCGGGCATTGGGTCCTGCGCGGTCGTTGAGGTCCGCCATCTTCTGCTCAAGGAAAGCAGCCACTCGTTCGCCGGCATCCATCAGGCTTTCCGCGCCCTGGACCGGCAGTCTGTGATGGCTGTTGGACTTCCAGTCTCTCGGCAGCGGGGCGGTGCGCGGGTCGTCTGCGATCACCTGCTCGATTTCCCGAAGGGTCAGGTTGGCAAGGGCCCCGACGCTGCGTTCGGCAAGCGCTTCGTCCTCGGTGATGGTGAAGTCCGAACCAAGTCTTTCGCCTAGCGACTGACCGAGAAGCGCTGCCGTCTGCCAGGCCCTGAGCTGACGGGAGCACAGGATCTCGGGTGCCAGCCGGAAGCCTTCCTGCCGTGCGATGTCCGCAATCTCACTCCCGGCCTCCTGGGCCTGCACCTTGCCGGCGTCGGTCAGGGCATAGGGTTGCAGGGCACTCGGCGTGTCCGGCTTTTGATGATAGGCGCCGTGGCGCACCAGAATGGCGAAACGGCCCGTCATGGTGTCTGCCCCAGAAGCTCGGCACCTGCCTCGAACAGGGCATCGAAATCGATCAGCCCCTTCACTTCCCACACCTGAACGCCGTCAAGCGCATCCAGGTAGGCAGCCGTGTCGAGCGGTGTTTTCATCGGCCAGAACGGGCCTTGCGGGGTCTGGTAGAAAGGGCCGGGGTTTTTCATGATCGCCGACAGGAGATCCGGCCGGTCCTTCAGATCCGTCTTGCTGACCTCGGTCGCATCGGCACTGTCGCGGGACCAGTTCAGCACCCAGAAATCGGTCAGCTGCGCATCGTGGGAAATGCGCCCGGGGCCGTAGATGTCATCGATGAAGAGGTCGTATTTTTCTTCCAGATGCCAGAGCTCGTCCGGCTCCAGGTTGCGGAGTTCCTCTTCGCGTTCCTCGTCGATGAGACCGGCGAGCCGGGCGTTGGTGACGATGGTGCCCGGGTTGATGCGCGGCAGTTTCGGAATGCCGAGCGCATCGGTGCTGTTGCCGGCATTGCGCACCAGAAGGCGGTCGTTGGTGACATACTGCGTGCCGCTGAGTTCCATCAGCCGCAACATGGAAGTGGACTTGCCGCCGCCGGACAGGCCGGAGATCGCCAGCCCCTTGTGGGGCGTGCGAACGGCCGCCGCATGGCAGGCGACCCAGCCCTGCCGCTGGAAGTGGTTGAGAAACTGGGTGTTGATGAAGTTGATCACCTGATTGGGGTGATCGTCGGTTGGGCCGAAGGCTATCGCCCAGTCGGGAGATTGCAGGAACTGAAGGCCCGTGCGTACCTTCAGGATCAAGCGGCCGTTTTCAAGATCGCAGACGGCATCCTTGCGGCCGGATTTTCCCGTTTCCCGTTCCCAATCGGTGTATTGCGGGCCGAACGGCAGTTCCGCCGGTCCAAGCACGTGGACGATCCGGTCCGGTGTGCTGGGGGCGGAAATCACATGCTGAAAATAGCGCAGCAACTCGGCCAGAAGCGACGTGGACTTGCACCTGACTTCAACCACATGGCCGCCGACCGTGAGACATACCGGATCGCAGTTCAGCGTTTCCCGCTCCGGCGAAAGGGCATCGACAATGTCCTGAACAGTAATGCCGGTCATCCGCGCACCTTTTCAATTACATGGTTGGCATAAAGCGTGGCAGCGTCGATGCCAGCGCCTTCCAGCGCGCCCTTGAAGCCGCCGAAAGCAGACACCTCGAACACGATCGGTCCGGTGTCTGCCAGGCCGACGTCGACGGTGGTGAAGTCGAGATCGAACGGTTCCTGCGCGCGGCGCGCCAGCTCGATCAGTTCTTCATCCGGTTCGAAGGCTTCGTATTTGCCGCCGTGAAGGATGGTCGTGTTCCAACTGTCTGTCTGGGCAACCCGGGCGTAGGTACCCAGATAGGCCCCGCCGAGAAACACCATGCCGAGATCCCTGCCGGCGAGGTTGACCTTCTTCTGCAGGTACATGACCGGGTTCTCGGCCTTGAAGGCGGCGATCTTTTGACGGAGGGCGGCTTCGCCCTCGGCGGCATCCATCAGCGTCATGCCGCGGGCTTTTGTCGAAAACAGAGGCTTGAACACCGCGCCGCCGAACCGCTGGATGGCGGCCAGGGCTTCGTCCACGTTTTCGGTTATGCAGGTTGCGGGCATGGGAATGCCGGCATTGGCCAGGGTCACGGTGCAGCTCAACCGGTTGACCAGACCAAGAATGGACCTTGTGCTGGAAAAGACCCTGGTGCCTGACCCTTCGGCAACGCGCAGCATCTCCAGCCGATCCAGCGTGGCGGGGCTGTAGGTCTGGCTGATCTTCTTGACCACGATGCCGTCGAGGTCGCAAAGGTCGGTCTGTCCGGCGATCAGGGCCTTCTTTTCCAGATCCAGAACGACATCGGCCATGTCGACCACGCAGCGGTAGCCGGTTTGCGCTTCCAGGGCGTCCGCCAGAACTTCCGTCGACCATTTGCCGGGAATGCCGACAACTCCGATCCTGAGGTCAGTCAACGAAGATCTCCTTCATCTGCAGCCGGAACCGCGCCTCGGCGCCGGGCGGGCAGGCAAGTGCCTGTTCGATCAGGTATCGGGCCCGCAGCCACATGCGCCGGGCATGCGACTTGTCGAGGATGAACCGTGTCGATGTGGCAAAGGACCGGGCAAGACCAAGGGCCAGCCGGAATTCGAATGTATCGTCGCCCTGCTTGCGGGCGAACGCCCGGACGGACTTGTGGAAGGCAAGCGTGACGTCGCTGATCCGGCGGCGTGTTTCCTGGTCGAGGGCCTGAAGCCGGTAGTTCGAGACCATGAAAACGGAAACGTCCTGCACGTAATCCATGTAACGGGAGCGATGCAGGTCGATGAAGTGAATCCGGTTCTCGCCCGGATCGTAAATGATGTTGTCGACGTTGAAGTCGCCGTGGATATAGACGGAAAAGGGCGCTGTCACCCTGGCTTCGCGCGCGGCTGCCTCATGGATGAGGCTGTCGATGGAAGGCAGGGTCTCGCCTGCGAACCGGATGCCGGTATTCCTGAAGTGCGGATGAACTCGCCGCACTTCCTCCAGGCGCTTTGCAAGCTGCTGCATGCTGCCCAGTTCCGCCGGTTCGGCCGTGCGCGTCTTTTTCCAGACGTCCTTCAGAGTGCGCGACAGACTGGCAAGCGCCCTGTCCCGCAGGGCATCGCCTTCGTTGAGCACGATGTGTTCGAAGGTCAGTCCGGGCAAATGTTCGATCAGGAGCGCTGCCGACTGGTTGCGCTTCCGGTAGGACAGGATTTTAGGGGCCAGGCCGGGATAGATCGAATGCCAGCTTTTCACACCCTGGCGCTCTTCCTTGACCTTGCTCTTGTCGCCATCCTTGAAGACGGCCGTAACCGTTTCGGTCTTCTTGTCCCTGATGGCGGAGATCGAACTTCCAGACCGGGTTTCGGCGATCGTCTCGATGGAGACGTCTTCGCTCGCTGTTCCCAGATCCGACATCAGGTTTTGCAGGGTGAAATAGCGTTCGAAATTGACCGCCTGGCCCAGGTTGGCGGAAATCAGCGCTTCGCTGATCGACCGCAGGGATTCACCCATGCGCTGAAACTCGCTGGCAACAAGCAGGCTGTTGGCGATGTCTGCCGGCGAGCGGTCCGGGTCGCGCATGCCGCGCGTGTAGACCTTGAAAAGCTTGCGGTAGTCGGCCTCGATCCTGTTCTGGAGCTGGCCGATCTCGATGGCTTTTTCGCTGTCTCTGCTGAGGAAGGCGTCCTCGATCCGCGCGACACCTTCCCGAACCCGGCTGACCATCGCCGGATAACGGTGAGGCTCCAGGGTGGCAAAGGTCTCGATGCGCTCTGCATGGCGCAAGGACTGGCGCACCAGGTTGGCGATGCGCTGAAGGTCGGTGGCGACGAATTCCAGGCTGCGCAAGGCAGGGTGCTTGCGGTCGGTCTTCCTGGCGCCGGCCATCTGCTGGACACAGGCTGCCAGGATCCGGCTCTTCAGATTATGGGCATAGCCGGCCCGATCCGTGATCCGCCGTGCCGTGGCCGCCGCTGGTTCCTTGAAGAAAGCTTCAAGCTGTATGAGCTGACCATCGATTTCCGCGCACAGAAAACGGAGATTTTCCCGGATGGTCTTTGGGGCATTAATCATTATGGGGTCCGAGATAGACTTCGGGCTCCCGCGTACAGCCAAGTGAAAACAGTTTTGTGACATAAAGCGGACGTAGCTGTTGAGCGTCTTCAAAGCCTATCCAGAGTGTTCCTACCTGATGCGGGTCCGGATGAGGGCCCAGAACCGGTTCGTAGTCTGCCGAAACGCTGCAGGCGAAAATGAAATCGAGCTGGTGCTGATAGTCTCTCGCCGTCTGCTTCCGCCGGTGAACTTCCGCCACATGCATCAGATGCGACACGGCGATTTCAGCACCGATTTCTTCCGCGCATTCCCGCTTCAAACAGTCTTCAAGCGTCTCGCCCGGATCCTGCTTGCCGCCGGGCAAGGTAAAATAGCGGCCTTTGACGGGATGGCGCTTGTCTTGCACCAGCAGCCGGTCACCCTGTCTGATAAAGGCGCGTGGTGTCGAGCGGATGATGGGCCGGAAAACGGCACCTTTCGAGGGCGCGTCACTTGCGATGGATCTCGCTCCCTGTTCAGGCCAGCCGGTTCAGGGCCTGCCAGACCGGCTGGCGCAGCTTCTGTCAGGAGCCCGCTTTGACTTTCAGCAGGGCCGTGATGAGGGCAAGTATAGGTGAGTCGCTTCTGTCGAGCGAACCGATCTTCGGCTGTGCATGGTTTCGAGCGGTTCCAGCCCGCTCAGATGTCCGGCCCCATGGCGCGGCCCTCGGTCGAGGGATCGATCTCATTGCGCAGTTTTTCCAGCGCACGCATGCGCTCCTGAGCACGGGTCTGGTTCTGGCGGGTGACACCGGTGATCAGCACTTCGGCAATCGCCATCAGCGCCAGCGAGGAGTCCCAGGGGGAGGGGACGGCGACGCGGGCGGGCAAAACGAAGCTGGCGATGCGGCCGACGGGTGACATCCAGCTGTCGGTCACAAGCGCCACCGTGGCCCCCTGGCGGGCGGCGGCTTCGGCGAACTGGATGATTTCAGCCTGATAACGCCGGATATCGAAGACGACGACAACGTCCTTCGGGCCGATGCCGATGAGCTGGTCGAGCCAGTTGCCCTGCTGTCCGGCAACGTGATTGACGTTGGCCCGCACAATCCGCAAATGGGCCGCCATGTAACGGGCGAGACCATCGGTAAAGCGGCCGCCGATCAGATGCACATGCTTGCGCTCGTCCGACAGCAGCTTGATGAGGCCGGTGAGTTCGCCCTTCGGCAGGTGGGCAAACGTTTCGCGCACATTGTCCAGAAGCTGGCTGACGTGCGGGTCGCCGACCGGGTTCTCTTCCATGTTGGCGCTGCGGGCGAGCGGTGAATTGAGCTGGCTTTCCAGCTCGCCGCGCAACTTGCGCTGGAATTCGGCAAATCCGGGAAACCCCAGGCGGCCGACGAAGCGCAATATGGTGGGAGAACTGACCCCGGCGGCCTCGGCAAACTGGGCCACGGTGCCCAGGCCCTGCATCGGGTAATTGGCCATCAAAGCATGCGCCGCCTTCTTTTCCGTCGCGGTAAATTCGTCGAGACGGTCGCGAATATCTTCAAGGAGGGGACGTTCCATGGGCGTCGGCCTTTATGACGGTCCGCGGTGCCGATTTTCATTTGACAGCCGCTGCAATCTGCGTATCAAATATTACAGAAGTTATCTAAGTCGGCAATCCTGTAATAAACATTACAAAATCGCAGGTCCGATCTTTCAGGGAGTTGGGAATGGGTTCAAATCCCCGGACCGGAGGAATGACTCGGGCTGTCGCCGTTGAAAATGCGGAGGGAGCGGGGCCTTTCGTTTTTGTCTGCGACCACGCTTCCAACTTCTTTCCGCCTCCCTACGATACATCGCTCGGGATTACCGATGCGGACAAGATTGCGCATATCGCCTGGGACCCGGGGGCGCTCGGCGTTGCCAGGGGACTGGCCAAAAGCCTTGACGCGCCGTTGGTACATACCACCGTTTCACGCCTGATCATCGACTGTAACCGCGAGGAAAACCGGGCCGATCTGATCCCGTGCCTCAGCGAAACCACCCGGATTGCGGGCAACCAGAATCTGTCGGCCGATGAGAAGGCCTTCCGTCTCGATCTGGCGCACCGGCCGTTTCACGACGCCATCGACAAGGTGATCAGCCAGCGGCTCGATCGGGGGCTGCCGACGGCTGTGGTTTCCATCCACTCGTTCACGCCGGTCTACAAGGGCGTGTCCCGGCCGTGGGAAATCGGCCTTATCTACGACAGGGACCGGCGTCTTGCGGATCCGGTTCTGGAAGCCTTGAGGGCACATGGCGGCCTGACCGTTGGCGACAACGAGCCATATGCCCCTTCAGATGGCGTCTATTACACGATCCGCCGTCACGGCGAAGACCGCAAGCTGCCCTGCCTGATGATCGAAATCCGCAATGACGAAGTGAAAACGCCAGAAGAGGAAATGCGCTGGAGCGGCCTTCTGGCACCGGTTCTGAACGCGGCGGCCGAAGGAGGGCTGAATGCTTAAGGTCGCACGTGTTTATGTCCGGGCGGTGGACAGGTTCAACCGCAGGCTTGGCAAGGTCGTCATGTGGGGCCTTTTCGTGATGGCCGGTATTCTGCTGTGGTCGTCCGTTTCGAAGACGTTTTTCAGCCCGTCCCTGTGGACCCTGGAAACGGCTCAATTCGCCATGGTCGCCTATTATGTTCTGGGTGGGCCCTATTCTATTCAGCTCGGGTCCAATGTGCGCATGGATCTGTTTTATGCGGAATGGAGCGTGAAAAAGAAGGCCTGGTTCGACGCCTTCACGGTGCTGCTGCTGATCTTCTATCTCGGCGTCCTTCTTTATGGGGCGCTCAATTCCTTTGCCTATTCGCTTGGTCATTTTCAGCAGGAACCCTTTACCTTCTACAAGGATCTGATCACTGCCTTCCTGACCGGCGGGCCGGAAGCTGCGCGGGAAAAGATGGGGTTCGTCGAGCGTAGTCCGACCTCCTGGCGGCCTTATCTCTGGCCGGTCAAGCTCGTCATGATCATTGGATTTTTCCTTATGTTGCTGCAGGTCTTCTCCGAATTCCTGAAAGATATCGCCCGGATCAAGGGAGAGACGATCTGATGTCCTATGAGATGATCGCTCTTCTCATGTTCTCGTCGATGATGCTGATGCTCCTGACCGGGCAGCGGGTCTTCGGCGCCATCGGCGCGATTGCAGCCATTGCGTCCCTGGCCCTTTGGGGCACGGGTGGTGGCGACATTCCGTTCTCGGCGGCCATGAAGCTGATGAAATGGTATCCGCTGCTGACCCTGCCGATGTTCATTTTCATGGGTTACATCCTGTCGGAGACCAAGATCGCCGACGACCTCTACAAGATGTTCCATGTCTGGATGGGGCCGATCAATGGCGGGCTGGCTATCGGCACGATCCTGCTGATGGTGCTGATCTCCGCCATGAACGGCCTGTCGGTGGCCGGAATGGCCATCGGGGCCACCATTGCCCTGCCGGAGCTTTTGAAACGCAAATACGACAAGCGCATGGTGACGGGCGTGATCCAGGCGGGCTCCTCGCTTGGTATTCTGGTGCCGCCCTCCGTGGTTCTGGTGCTATACGCCATGATCGCCCGGGCACCTGTCGGCCAGCTTTGGCTCGCCGGGGCGGTTCCGGGGCTGATGATGGCGGTGATGTTCATCATCTATATTGCTATCCGCTGCCGGCTTCAGCCGTCACTTGGCCCGGCCTTGCCGGAAGAGGAGCGGAATGTGCCCACGGCGGAAAAATACCGCCTGTTGCTGGCCGGTCTTCTGCCGATCGTCATTTTCGCCGCTATGATGGTGCCCTTCGTGATGGGCAAGACCAGTCTTGTGGAAGCGTCCGCCGTCGGCGCGCTCACCGCGCTGATCGCCTCCATTTTGCGCCGCCGCCTGACTTTGGACATCCTGATACTGTGTCTGAAGAACACGCTCGGCATTTCCTGCATGTTCATGTGGATCATTCTTGCGGCTCTCGGCTTTGGTGCTGTCTTTGACGGGCTCGGAGCGGTGAAGGCGATTGAAAGCCTGTTCACCGAACAGCTCGGCCTGTCTCCGTGGATGATCCTGATCCTGATGCAACTGTCGTTTCTGGTGATGGGCACCTTCCTTGACGACACGGCAATGCTGGTGATTGTCGCACCGCTTTATGTGCCTCTGGTCGGATCTTTGGATCTGGGCATGCCGAGCGGTGATATCCTGATCTGGTACGGCGTTCTTTATACGATCACCACCCAGATCGCCTATATGACGCCACCCTTTGGCTACAACCTGTTTCTGATGCGCGCCATGGCGCCCAAGGACATTTCCATGCGCGACATCTACGGCTCGATCCTGCCGTTTGTCCTGGTGATGATCCTGGCGCTAGTGATCGTGATGGTATTCCCGGAAATCGCCCTTTGGCTGCCCAATCTGGTCTACGCCAAATAGGGGGAGCGCCGGGACAATAAAGAAAAGTCTGGAGAAAACAGACATTGACTCGCGGCAACATACAGAACCGGGAATCCGGCTTGCCACATGGAAGCACATTCAAATAGGGGAACTATGATGACCAATAGACGTGATTTTCTGAAAAAAGCCGGGTTGGGCACGGCCGCTGCGGCCGGTGCCTCCACACTGGCAGCTCCGGCTGTTCTTGCCCAGGAGCCCATCAAGTGGCGCCTGCAGACCTATGCCGGCGGCGCGCTTGGCGAGCAGGTGACGAAGCCCATGGTGGACTACGTCAACAATGCCTCCAATGGTGAACTGCAGATCGAGCTTTACTACGCCGACCAGATCGTGCCGACGGGCGAATTGTTCCAGGCCCTGCAGCGCGGCACCATCGACGCAGTGCATTCGGACGATGACTCCATGGCCTCGCCGACTCCGCTGCGCCAGTTCGGTGGCTATTTCCCGTTCGCTACCAAACATATTCTGGATGTGCCGGTTCTCTTCAACCAATACGGTCTTGCCGACATCTGGCGCTCAGAATACGAAAAAGTCGGCGTTGCCTGGATTTCCTCTGCCGGGCAGGACCCGTGCAACTTCAATACCAAAAAGGAAATCAAGTCGGTTGCCGATCTGGAAGGCCTGAAGCTCTACACCTTCCCGACTGCAGGTCGGTTCCTGTCCAAGTTCGGCGTTGTTCCGGTCTCCATTCCTTATGAGGATGCGGAAGTGGCCGTTCAGACCGGCGAACTGGATGGCATGGCCTGGTCCGGCATCACCGAAGACTACACGGTCGGATGGGCGGATGTGACCGACTACTTCCTGACCAACAACATTTCCGGCGCCTGGATCGGGTCCTGGTTCGTCAACCAGAAACGCTGGGCGGATCTGCCGGAGCACCT
>NZ_AAUW01000039.1 GCF_000168975.1 Roseibium aggregatum IAM 12614 | reverse complement strand
TCGTTCAGATAGGAAATATCGATATTCAGCAAGGTCATTGTCCGGCCCGGTTCAAGGTCGTCCTGACGGGCTGTGGCACCGACAGGGGAAACAGGAAGTCCACGAAGCGTTCGGCAGTCGGCTGAGGTTCGTGATTGGCAAGCCCCGGCCGTTCGTTCGCCTCGATAAAGCGGTACTCCGGTTGTCGCGGGTCTTTGACCATCAAGTCAATGCCTGTCACCGGAATTTCAATGGCGCGTGCCGCCTTGATCGCCGCCTCTATGAGGGTGTGATGGGTTTCCCCGGTCACATCGTGGATGGTGCCGCCTGTATGAAGGTTCGCGGTGCGGCGAACCGCCAGTGTCTTGCCGGCCGGCAGAACATCGTCGAGTTGAAGGCCGTTTGCGCTGAGGCAGCGCAGCACCTCGTCGTCCACTTCAATTCTGGATTCGCCTCCCGTCGCCGCGGACCGGCGTCGAGACTGGATTTCGATCAGCTCGCCAATCGTTGCCTTGCCGTTGCCGGTGACCTCTGCCGGCTTGCGCAGGGCGGTCGCAACCACCTTGTAGTCGATCACCACAAGGCGCAGATCCTGGCCCGTAACGAATTCCTCCACCAGAACGTCGTTGGAGTAGGTGCGTGCAACATCGACGGCGGCCATCACGTCTTCGGTCTTTGTCAGTCCGATGGCAATGCCCTTGCCCTGTTCGCCGCGCGCAGGCTTGACGACCACCGAACCGTGTTCTTCCAGAAACGCTGCGACCTCGTCGGCGGAGCCAGCCAGGATCTGGTTCGGCACACAGACACCGGCACGTTGGACAATCCGGCGTGTCGTTGCCTTGTCATCGCAGATCGACATGGCGACGGCGCTTGTGAATTCGCTCAAGGATTCGCGGCAGGCAACCGAACGGCCACCATAAGACAGCCGGAAAAAGCCGCCTTCCGCGTCGATGATCTCGGCCTGGATGCCACGCCGCCGTGCTTCGTTCACGACAATGGTGGCGTAAGGGTTGAGCTTGTCTTCGACAGCAGGGCCTGCGAACAGCGCCTCGTTGATCGTGTTCTTGCGCTTGATGGTGAAATAGGGAACCCGTTCGAAGCCGAGCTTGTCGTAAAGCCCGATGGCAAGTTCGTTGTCGTGCAGCACCGACAGATCCATGTGCGGCGTGCCTTTGCCCTTGAAGACTTCCGCCATGCGCCGGACCAGGGCTTCGCCGATGCCCGGAAACCGGGCCTGGGGAGAAACTGCGAGACACCAGAGCGAGCTGCCGAGATCGGCGCCGTTGGTGGCTCGGCCGTGATCCACGCCCATGGCGGTGCCGACAATGACGCCGGTTTCGTCTTCCTCAGCCACAAGCACGGTGATGGTGCGCGGGTCGAGTTGCGACCAGAAGAACTCCGGCGGCACCGGCACCATGCCTCTTGTGAGATAAAGCTCGTTGATTGCCTCCGCATCGCTGCGCGAGGACAACCTGCGCACGGTAAAGCCCTTGCGCCGGTTGCGGGCAGGCCGGTAGGTCGCAAGATCCAGGCGGAACGTGTGGGACGGGTCCAGGAAAAGCTCCTGAGGCGCCGAGCCGACCAGAACATGCGGATCGCGAACGTAAAACGCGATGTCGCGTCTGTCCGGCCGTTCGTTGCGCAGCACCTCGACCAGCTTTTCGGTTTCGCCGTAGGTGTTGGCGAACACCAGCCGTCCCCAACCGCAATCGATGAAGCGGTTTTTCTGGGCTTCCGTCTCTTCCAGCCGGTATTCCGGCTTCAGGCCATGCTGGCGCATGCGTTTCAGGCGATGGTCGAACGCGCCCTTAGGTCGCGAAGGTTCATTCTCGGCCATGTTCAGACCTCCTGTGCCTGCAGCCACATTTCCAGAAGCGCGACCTGCCAAAGTTCCGAACCACGCAGCGGCGTGATGTATTTGGTCGGGTCGGCATAAAGTTTCTGCAGGTAAACCTCGTTGAAGAGGCCCCGTTCCCTGGCCGCCTGACTGGAAAGCGTGTCGCGCACCATGTCGAGGTAGTCACCCTGGATGTATTTCAGGGCCGGCACCGGGAAATAGCCCTTCGGACGGTCGATGACCGCGCTCGGAATGACCTTTCGTGCTGCTTCCTTCAAAACACCCTTGCCTTCCTGGGCCAGCTTGAATTCGGCCGGAATGCGCCCGGCGAGCTCGACCAGTTCGTGATCGAGGAAGGGCACGCGCGCTTCCAGACCCCAGGCCATGGAGTGGTTATCGACACGCTTGACCGGGTCGTCCACCAGCATGACGTTGGTGTCGAGCCGCAATGCCTTGTCGACGGGATCTTCCGCGCCCGGACGGGCAAAGTGCTGCTCGACAAATGCAAGGCTTTCATCCCGCTCGCAGTGATAGGCAGGCGAAACAGCCTCTGCCATCTGGGCTTCCGTGCGGTCGAAGAAGGCGGTGGCGTAGTCGGAAACCGGGCTGTTTGACCCCTTGAGCTTCGGATACCAGTGATAGCCGGCAAAGACCTCGTCGGCGCCCTGACCGGACTGGACCACGGTGATGTGTTTGGATACCTCACGCGACAGCAGATAGAAGCCGATGTTGTCGTAGGAGACCATCGGCTCCGACATCGCCTTGATCGCTCCGGGCAGGTTCGTCTGAAGCTCGGAAGAGGGGATAAAAATTTGATGGTGATTGGTTCCATAGTGCTCGGCAATCAAGTCCGAGTACTGGAACTCGTCGCCCTTTTCGCCGTGGGCTTCCTCGAAACCGATGGAGAACGTGGCAAGGCCTTTCTGACCTTCCTCGGCCAAGAGACCGACGATCAGGCTGGAATCCACACCGCCGGAGAGAAGAACGCCGACGGGAACGTCGGCCACCATGCGGCGGCGAACAGCGGTGCGCAGGCTTTCCAGAACCTCATCGCGCCAGTCGTCGGCGCTGCGGGCGAGATCTTCCGCTGATTTTTCAAACCGCGGCTCCCAGTAGGTATGCTCGGCGGAGCTGCCGTCGGCTTCAATCGTCCGCACGGTGGCGGCGGGCATCTTGCGCACACCGTTCAGGATCGTGCGCGGCGCGGGAACGACGGCGTGCCAGCTCATGTAGTGGTGCAGGGCGACGCGGTCGATCGACTTGTCGATGCCGCCACCGGCCAGCAGAGCGGGCAGGGAGGATGCAAAGGCAAGACGTCCGTTGGCTTCGCTCAGGTAAAGCGGCTTGATACCGAACCTGTCGCGAGCAAGGTGGATGCGGCCACTGTCGTGTTCGTGAATGGCGATGGCAAACATGCCATGGAACCTGGAAAAGCAATCCTTGCCCCACTCGGCCCAGGCCTTGAGGATGACCTCGGTGTCGCTGGTGGAGAAGAACGAATAACCGCGGTCCATGAGTTCGGTCCGCAGCTCCTGGTAATTATAGATGCAGCCGTTGAAGACCAGCGACAGGCCAAGCGCCATGTCGGTCATGGGCTGGGTACCACGTTCGCTGAGGTCAATAATTTTCAAGCGCCTGTGACCGAATGCGACCCGGCCGCGTTGCGTCACACCCATTCCGTCCGGGCCGCGCGCTGCCATTGCATCCGCCATCCGGCTGACCCGAACCACGTCTGCCTGGCTGCCATTGAAAACCACTTCGCCGCAAATGCCGCACATATTGAAAAAAATCTCCGTTTTGTAACTGGACGCGCACTATATAGAGCTCTAATCATTAGAGTTCAAATTAATAGAGGTGTAATGATGCAGGCGATGCAGTCATCGCAAGTGGTCAAGGCTATCCGGAAGATCGTCCGGGCCATTGACTTGCGCTCTCGCGAAGTGTCCAGGATGACCGGGCTTACGATCCCGCAAATCATTGTTTTACAAGGCATTCGAGATCTGGGAGAAGTAACGACCAAGGCTCTTTCAGACAATGCCGATCTGAGTTCGGCAACGGTTGTGACCATTCTCGATAAATTGGAAGAAAAGAGCCTCATTCAGCGATACAGATCCGTCTCGGACAGGCGAATCGTACATGCCAGGCTGACGCAAAAGGGCACGGAGGTCGCATCGAACCTGCCGGGCCTTCTGCATGACGAGTTCGAACGAAAGTTCGATAATCTCAAAGCCGAAGAGCGGGCAAATCTCGTTGCCTCCATCGAGCAAATTGCCGAAATGATGAATGCGCATAAACTGGATGCGTCCCCGATCCTGATGACTGGAAAGGTTTCAGGTTGAGATCACGCCCGCTGTTTCGAGGAATGGCTTGAGCCACCCGCAAGGGTATTGGATTTCAGCGCGACACCGAAGCTTTGCAATTGCGACTGAATGCGGTCTGCGGGCACCGCCGGGGAACAGATATAGCCCTGGATACCGTCGCACTTGTGGGTGACCGTCAGTGCAAATTCACCTGCTGTTTCGGCCCCCTCCGCAATCACGCGCAGCCCCAGGCTGCGGCCAAGGCGAACAATTGCTTCAAAGAGCTGTTCTCGCTGCGGGTGGCTGTCCGCTCCGGAAATGAAGGCGCGATCGATTTTCAGTTCCTGGAACGGCAGACGATGCAGATAACTCAGCGAGGAATATCCTGAGCCAAAGTCGTCCAGCGACAATTGCACGCCAATCTTCTGAAGCTGGGAGAGGATATCCATAACCAGTTGTTCCCTGGTGTCGACAAAGACATTTTCCGTTACTTCCAGACACAGGTAACTGGCCGGCAGCCCGTAGGTCTTCAAGGTCTGACGCACTGTCTCGGCAAAGCTGGACTGGCGGAATTGAAGCGGTGAAACGTTGATCGAAACCTGACCGAATTCGAACCCGGCCTGCCGCCACTGCGCCGCCTGCTTGCAGGCCGTTTCCAGCACATATCCGCCAAGCTCCAGGATAAGTCCGGTTTTTTCGGCGATCGGAATGAACTCAGCCGGGGGGATGTCGCCGCGTTTTTCGTGCGGCCAGCGGAGCAGGGCCTCCAGGCCGATGAGACGGCCATCAGCGGGACAAACCTGAGGCTGGTAGTGCAGAACGAGCTGACGGGTCTGGAGCGCGGCCCGAAGCAGCGTCTCCGTCAGCATTTCGCTCTGAACCCGGTCATTGAGCGGCGGGGAGAAGAATTCGTATCGTGCGCCTGCGCCTGCGCTTCGTTTCGCTGCCCTCAAGGCGAGACCGGCCATACGATGAGCGGTTTCCGCATCTTCTGCGTCCTGTGGCAACAAGGCGATGCCGATACTTGGTTCCACATGGATTTCACCTTCTTCCATCTGGAAGGGCACGGACAGCATGTCGATTGCCTGCACGGCGTAGTCTTCCGCGATCGCGCCTTTACCGTCGAACGGAAGAAGAATGCAAAAGTCATCTGCGGAGATGCGTGCGATTTGCGCGCTCGGACCAAAGATGTTCGCAAGCCGGACGTAGGCCTGCAACAGCACCCGATTGCCGACCTGCTGGCCAAAAGTGTCGTTGACCTTTGCAAAGCCGTTGAAATCCAGATGGATGAGGGACGCGGAAAAGGAACCGGACTTCGCTCTCCGTAACGCTTCGCTCAGGTCGGAAAAATATCTGGCGCGATTGCCCGCGGTCGTTACCGGGTCCGTATAGGCAAGCTTGTGCAACTTGTCCTGAAGGTCTGTAACCCTTTCGAGCCCATGCGCCAGATCACCGATTTCGTCCCGCCGGTCCGTGAAGGGAATACGCTTTGGTTGGAGGCCGGCGGCGAGTTCATCGGCCACCTTTGCCAGTCGGCGCAAGGGGCGCAATTCGAAGCGTAAAACCACTCCGCCAATGAGGATTACGGCAATCAGAATGATGAGGGCCGCAGGGGCTATGCGGGTCTTCAGGCGGTTTTCGGCCAGAGCCAGGTCGTCCACCCAGCCGACGTCGACTGCAAGCGCACCGGCGACCTTGCCGCCTTCGGTGACAATCGGTGTCAGATAGGCGAGACGAAACCTGCCTTGAACCGGAACGTTGCCGGAAAAAGGCTGCCCGGCTGAAAGGCTGGCAAAGGCAGGGTGTCCTTCACCGATCGAATAAGCCGACGGAGGGACGCCCCCGGGGTAGGGAAACGTGGTCGCAAGACTGTCGAAGGTGCCGGTCCTGGGCGACCATTTGAACAGATTGACTGCGCCCTGATTGGTCTTGCCGATGGTTTCGACCAGCGCATCCAGTTTTTCGCCGGGTTCGAGCAATTCGCCGGCAGTTGCGCCGGGAACGCGTATAAGGATCGGGGCGCCGGAGCCTGCGAATTCGGGAAGAAGCCTGTCATTCGTTCCATACCGTAGTATCGACGCGGCCGTGTGGGCTGCCCGGTCAAGCCTAGTGGACGCGTTTTCCTGAGTGGTTCTGGATAATTCAAGATAGGCAAGGCCGGAGATCAGCCCGATGCTGCAGAACACCATGACGAGCAGGGTAATGCTGATCCTGAATACAAGCGAGTGTAGGCCGAGCCGTTTTATTGCACCAAATCCTCGTTAATTTCACGTATAAGGGGCTGGATCGACAGTCAGCACGCAAAAGTAATTCTCATTCGCTACGAAATCCTGAACAGGGTCAAGAGAGTTGGTGGAAAGCGGTCGTGCCGGTGCTGATGTCGCACGGGGATATCCGGCGCACCGTTGTGGCTGAACGCCAGCCGAAAGCAAATGCAGGCACCTACGCCGGGACGCACCACGCCTGTCATTGATCAAGAGGGGAGGGCGGTCGCCGTCATCTTCCGGGGAACGCGCTCCAAAGCCATTGGAAAATCGGCAGAAAGGCGTTAGGACGGGTGGTTGGTTCGGCAGTTCGCGTAATGGCCGATCTGCACAGTGTTTTTCGGGAAGACTGATACTTGATTTCTCTCAGACCAGTTTTGAACGTTCTCGGATTTCTGTATGTCGGCCTGGCGACAGCCATGCTCATTCCGGCGATCGTGGACGTGGCCCAGAAAAACGCCGATTGGCAGGCCTTCGTCTTTTCCGCGCTTCTGACGGGCATGATCGGCATGCTGCTGTCCCTTGCCGTCGGCGGCTCGCTGCGCGAGGGACTGGACACCCGGCAGACGTTCGTCCTCACGACACTCGCCTGGACCACCTTGCCGGCCTTCGGCGCACTGCCGTTTCTGTGGCTGGGCATCGGCTACGCGGACGCGGTTTTCGAGGCTGTCTCCGGCTTTACCACCACCGGGTCCACCGTTCTGACGGGCATCGACAGCCTGCCGCCAGGATTGCTGGTCTGGCGGTCGCTGATGCAGTGGATGGGCGGCGTCGGTATCATCGTCATGGCCATCGTGCTGCTGCCGTTCCTGAGGATCGGCGGTATGCAGCTTTTCCAGAGTGAGAACTCCGACCGGTCGGAAAAGATCGTCAGTCGCTCGGTGGAACTGATCCGCCTGATCGGGCTTGCCTATCTGTTCCTGACCTTCCTGTGCATTGTCGCCTATCTGATCACCGGCATTGAGCTGTTTGATGCCTTCAACCACGCCCTGACCACGATTGCGACGGGCGGGTTTTCCACCCACGACCAGTCCTTCGGCTATTTCACCAATCCCGCGTCCGGGTGGGTTGCGATTGTCTTCATGATCATCGGGGCCCTGCCGTTCGTGCTTATCGTGCAGGCCTTGCGTGGCCATCCGCTGCTGCTCTGGCGCGATCCGCAGGTGCGGGCGCTGCTCGGGTTTCTGGCCGTCGTCGCGATGACTCTGACCGTCTACCTCGGCCTCAATATGCACTTTCCCTTTGATGAGGCCCTGCTGAGAGCCACCTTCAATGTGGTTTCCATCGTAACCGGCACCGGCTATGCGCTGGGCGACTATTCGCAATGGGGTGCGCCGGTCGTCGGCATCGCGCTGCTGCTGATGTTCGTCGGCGGTTGTACCGGTTCGACGACCGGCGGCATCAAGATTTTCCGTTTTCTGGTGTTCTTCGGCACGGTCCGAGCGCATCTGCGCCGTATGGTGCGGCCGCACCGGATCATGTCGGAAGAATACGGCGGCACCAGACTGACGCCTGAATTGTCGTTTTCGGTTCTGGCTTTCCTCGTCGTTTACATGGGATCGGTCGGCATCATCACGGTTGCCTTGTCCTTCTTCGATCTGGATCTGGTCACCGCCATTTCCGCCGCGGCCACATCGGTGGGCAATGTCGGACCGGGCCTGGGGCCGGTTATCGGCCCAGCAGGCCATTTCGCGCCCTTGCCGGATGGCGCCAAGTGGCTGCTGTCCTTTGCGATGCTGGTCGGCCGCCTTGAGCTGTTCACAATCCTGGTTCTTCTTGATCCGGATTTCTGGTCCAAGTGACCCTCTGGCTCACCTGAACAAGCGGGGCCGTCCGGCCCTGATCTGCATGAGAGAGACCTGTCATGAAGTTTTCCGCGCCCCTCGTCAGCGGCCGTCTGGTCAAGCGTTACAAGCGCTTTCTTGCCGATGTTCTTCTGGACGACGATGGCGGTGCAATCACGGCGCATTGCGCCAATCCGGGGTCGATGCTGGGTTTGAAGGAGCCGGGTTCACGGGTCTGGCTGTCGGCTTCGGACAATCCAAAACGGAAGCTCAAATATTCCTGGGAAGTGATCGAGGCTGACGGAGCACTGGTGGGGATCAACACGGCGCATCCCAACAAACTGGTGGAAGAAGCGCTTGAGGCAGGACGGATTTCCGGGCTGGCAGGATATGAAACCCTGCGCCGTGAGGTGAAATACGGCAAGAACTCGCGCATCGACATTCTGCTGGAAGGCGCGGATGGCGCGAAGACCTACGTGGAAGTGAAGAACGTCCACCTGATGCGCGAAGCAGGACTTGCTGAATTTCCCGACAGTGTCACCGCGCGTGGCGCAAAGCATCTTGTGGAACTGAGCGATATGGTGGCCGAGGGCCACCGCGCGGCGATGGTGTTTCTGGTGCAGCGGCCCGACTGCAGCCGGATGAGTCTGGCGGACGACATCGACCCTGCCTACGCAGCCGCCTTTGCCGAGGCGAGACGCGCCGGGGTGGAGGCCTTTGCAATCGGTTGCGATGTCCGGCTTGACGGCATCGATGCGGTCAAGCCGGTCGAGATCATCGCCTGAGCCAAGCCAGACTGGGTGGCGGCGGCTATTACGCCTGCCGCACGACAACGGGCGTGCCGTTTGGCACACGGTTATACAGATCGATGATGTCCTGCTGGAGCAGGCGCACACAGCCGGACGACACGGCTTTGCCGATGGACCAGGTTTCGGACGTGCCGTGCAGGCGGTAGAGCGTGTCACGGGTGCCTTCGAAAATATAAAGCGCCCGCGCGCCCAACGGGTTGTCGAGGCCCGGCGGCATGCCGTTCCTGTATTTCTCCAGTTCGGGCTGTCGGTCGATCATTTCTGCAGGCGGGGTCCACTTGGGCCAGACCGCCTTGCGGGCGATGCGTGCACGGCCGCCCCAGGCAAACCCTTCCCGGCCGATGCCGACGCCATACCGCATTGCCTGGCCGCCCTCCATGGTCAGATAGAGAAACCGGTTGGGCGTATCGACGATGATCGTGCCGGCAGGTTCGGGTGCGGCGTAGTTGACCAGTTGGCGATAGTAGACCGGATTGATCTTGGACAGATCCACTGCCGGGATCGGGTAGGGTTCTTCAGGCATTGCCCGGTACATCTGAAGGTACTCGGGCGATATGCGCACAGCTCCTCCCGAACCATTGGCTGGGTAACCTGGACCGGCAAGTTGTCCGGTTCGCTGGCTGGAAGCGCAGCCGGTCACAAGAGCGGCTGCGGCGGAGGCAAGGAACAAACGTCTGGTGAGCATTCCGTTTCCCGAAT
The DNA here is from genome assembly GCF_000168975.1 of Roseibium aggregatum IAM 12614. Lineage (GTDB taxonomy): Bacteria > Pseudomonadota > Alphaproteobacteria > Rhizobiales > Stappiaceae > Roseibium > Roseibium aggregatum. Next base: position 8,100 of record NZ_AAUW01000039.1, on the reverse strand, counting down.
TAGGCTGTCTGAGGATGTTTTCCTAAAGGCAACGCATGAAAGGCGCCAAAGTTCTGATTTGCCGTGTTTTTTATCTCGGCAGTCTGAGGTGCCTTGGTGGAATGACTTTATGACCCAGACGCAAATCGACCGGCCAGACGTGATGTCTGACCGGCCGATTGTCGAATTAATAGAAAATGTCCTGAGAGGCTGACTGGAAAGTATCAGAGGACGCAGTTGTCGTGGTTGCTGTCACGAACTTCCGCCTTTCCCAGTTGTCATCCCCGCGAAAGCGGGGACCTAGTAACCTCATGGTGTCCTGGTTTCCCGCTTTCGCGGGAATGACAATGTGGTTGAAGCAATCGCCCCGGTGCACCACTTTCGGGTCTGACAATGAGGACGCGGACAGGGGCTTAGCCTGTCCGTGGAACGGGGGTCAGCCCGCGGTTTCCTTGGCGAGCGGCGGCTGAAACTGCCAGCCCATGTCCCAGGGGAAGTAGATCCAGGTGTCCTGCGAAACTTCCGTGATGAAAGTGTCGACCATGGGCACGCCAACCGGCTTTGCGTAAACGGTCGCGTAATGCGCCTTCGGCAGCATTTCGCGAACGACCTTCATGGTCTTGCCGGTGTCGACCAAATCATCGATGACCAGAACGCCGCTGCCTTCGCCGTCTTCCAGATCAACGACCTTGGGGTCGATCGGCTTGATGACCTTGAGCGAGCCCTGGCTGTCGTAATCATGATAGGAGGCAATGCAGACGGTTTCGATGGTGCGGATGCCGAGTTCGCGCGCAACGATGCCGGCCGGCACCAGTCCGCCACGGGTGATGCAGACGATGGCTTTCCATTCGCCTTCGCTCGACAGGCGCCAGGCCAGAGCGCGGGAATCTCTGTGAAACATGTCCCAGGAAACAGGGAATGCTTTGTTTTGGGCTGGGTTTTCCATTTCTAGTCCTTCAGATTATCCCGATAGGTCTGCGACTGCTTCCGCCACGTCCTTGACCGCGGCCATCAGTATGGCCTCGTCGCGCGAGCGGATCACGATTTGTGTGCTGAACTTGCCGTCCGTCGCTCTCGGATAAGAGCCGATCAGGGTTTGCGGATGTGCATCCTGAATGGCGGCGAGGCGCTCGGCGATGCGGCTCTCGGGCATGTCGGCGGCAACCGTTTCCGACAGCATCTTCTTGCCTGTCCGCAAGTCAGGTGCGAGCGCGTCCATCATCGCCTGCATGATGGAAGGAACGCCCGCCATGACGTGAACGTTTTCCAGCCGGAAGCCGGGGGCCTTGGACACCTTGTTTTCAATGAGGTCGGCGCCTTCCGGAATCCGGGCCATCCGCTGGCGGGCGGGGGTGAATTGTCCCGGCGGGTAATGGGGTTCCATGATGGCGACGGCACGCGGATCGAGGTTCAGCGGGACCCCGAACGCTTCGGCGATGCTTTCCGCGGTGATGTCGTCGTGAGTCGGGCCGATGCCTCCGGAGGTGAACACGTAGTCGTAACGTGCCCGCAACGCATTGACGGCGCCGATGATTTCCGGCTTTTCGTCCGGAACAATGCGCACTTCCTTCAGGTCGATCCCGAGCGCTGTCAGGTAATCGGCGAGGAAGCCGATGTTCTTGTCCTTGGTGCGGCCGGACAGGATCTCGTCACCGATGACCAGAAACGCAGCCGTTACAACGTCATCCGCCCTCTGACCGGTCATCTTCGCACTCCCTGACACATGGATGGGGATTGGCTTTATCCCAGCTTGAGGCCGGGCTCAAGCGAAAGCGGGCTTATTGCCCGGGGGTCCAGCCATAAATATCGTCGAACCGGGCGGCGAGGCTCTCCGGTTTCGACAGACGCAACACGGTGTCGCGGGCAAAGGCCATGGCGCCGCCGTAGTGAAACGTGCGGGCATTCTTGAAGGAAATGCCCTGGATGTGCTGGACCCTGTCTTTGCGTTGCCGCTCAAAGGCCCGGAAGGCGGCGGGAATGTTGTCAACGTTCTGCGGCATATGCTGCGCCAGCACGGCCGCATCCTCTATGGACATTCCCGCGCCCTGGGCCATGAATGGCAGCATCGCATGAGCGGCATCGCCGATGAGGGCAATGCTGCCATGGGTCCAGGGACCCGCAGCGCTGACGCTGCACAGCGCCCATTTCAACCAGGTTTCGGGGATCGTGAGAAGGTTGCGAACCTCAGTCGGCCAGTCCCGGAAGATCTTCAGAAGGGTTTCCTTGTTGGCCTTTGCAGACCAGGTTTCATCCTTCCAGGATTCTTCGACAAGCCCGACGATATTGAGTTCCCGTCCGCCGCGAACCGGGTAATGCACGAGATGCGCACTCTTGTGGAACCACAGGTTGGCATCCTGCCGCCAGCGTGCGGGAACCGCATCGATCGGCACAGTTGCCCTGTAGGCTACCTGGCCGCTGAAATGTGCATCTTCATGCCCGGGGACGAGCCTGCGGGTTTTGGACCAGACACCGTCTGCACCGATAAGCGCCTTGCAATGCAGATTTCCGGTGACCTCTTCATCCTGGAAGATGCAGGTCAGAGGGTCGTAGGGAGAGGCTTCCAGATCGAGCACTTCGCTGGAAAGGCGCAGGGAAATGCCGTCTGTGGCTTGTACACGCTCCAGCAGAACGCGTTGCAGGTCTGCCCGGTGGATTTCCCAGAAGGGATAGCCGTGACGCTCCTTCAGAAAGGCACCCATGGTGACCCTGGCCAGCTCTTCACCGGATTTTGCCGACCAGATTTTTACAAAGTCCGGCGCATATGCATAGGGAGCCAGATCTTCCAGCAGGCCGAGCTGGTCCAGCACGGAGCAGGCATTGGGGGATAGCTGCAGACCGGCGCCGACTTCCGACAGTTGCCGCGCCTTGTCCATAAGGACGATCTCATGACCTTGAGCGCGCAGGCTGAGAGCGGCCGTGAGACCGCCGATGCCGGCGCCGGCAATGATGATCGGGTGACCGATCTCGCCATTGTTGCTCATGATCAGGCCAATTTATCAGGCGGCAGCAGGTGCCCAGGTGCAGTCTGAAGGCGAGGATTCGGTTGCCTGCAGTGTTTTGTCGAACTTGTAGAGCGTGGAGCAATAAGGGCAAACCACTTCGTTCTCACTGCCCATGTCCAGAAACACATGCGGGTGATCGAACGGAGGATTTGCGCCGATGCACATGAATTCCCGTGCGCCGATGGCCACCGAATCGTGTCCGCTGGAGTTCTGGAAATGCGGGACGACATGATCCGCCATGTTGAAATTCCTCTGTCTCGAAAGGGTCGGACCCCGATAGCAAATTTTGCGGACCATATCCATTTGTAAAATATATGGGTAGACCCGTAGTCTGCGATCCACAACCGCAGGCGGGCTGCACCTGAAGCTGGAAATGGGCTTTACCTTCGCCGCCTAAACCCCTTACTCTACCGTGCAATTAGATATTCCGTTTACGTAAGGGTTAAAGTCTTAGATGCCTCAATTCGAGTTCGACGGTGTGAGGATCGCCTATCAGGATCAAGGCGAGGGCGACCCGATCCTGCTGATCCACGGGTTTGCATCCAACAAGCAGGTGAACTGGCAGTACCCCGGCTGGGTCGACTTGCTGGTGGGCGATGGCAGGCGCGTGATCACCATCGACAATCGCGGCCACGGCGACAGCCAGAAATTCTACGATCCGGCCGCCTATGGCGCGCCGGTCATGGCGGAGGATGCCAAGCGCCTGCTCGATCACCTGAACATCGAACGGGCCGACGTCATGGGTTACTCCATGGGCGCGCGGATTTCCGCGTTTCTGACCCTCAATCATCCGGACAGGGTTCGGCGCGCGATCTTCAGCGGTCTTGGCTACGGCATGATTTCCGGGGTGGGCGATCCGGAGCCGATTGCAGCAGCGCTTGAGGCCGACCGAATCCAGGACATTTCCGACCGCACGGGGCGGGCCTTCCGGGCTTTTGCCGAGCAGACGGGATCCGACCGGCGGGCGCTGGCGGCCTGCATGCGCTCTTCCCGGCAGAAAATCAGCGAGGAAGACGTCGCACGTATCGAGCGCCCTGTCCTGATTGCCGTTGGCACGAAGGATGACATTGCCGGGTCGCCGCACAAACTGGCGGCATTGATCCCGCATGCGGAAGTTCTTGAGATCCCGGGTCGCGATCACATGGTTGCGGTGGGCGACAAGGTGCACAAACAGGGCGTTCTGGCGTTCCTGAACAATGTAGAAGCGTAAGGCTCGATACCGCCGGACGGCGTGCCCTGACAGGCGTTCGGCAAAGGTGATCGGGCTGCGAGGGAGGTTGCATGGGGCCGAAGCGTGTTGAATTCCAGGGGGCGGAGAAGAACAGTCTGGTTGCAGATCGCTACGGGGTAGGGGATCTGCCAGTGATCATGCTCCACGGCGGTGGTCAGACCCGGCATTCGTGGGACGGAGCGGCGCGCAGGATCGCGGATCTCGGCCACCCGGTCTATTCGCTGGACCAGCGCGGGCACGGAGAAAGCGACTGGGTCGCTTCCGGCAATTACACATTCGACGATTTCGCCAAGGACCTTGTGGCTGTCACCCGTCAGGTTGAAGCCCTGCACAAGGCAAGCCCGGTTGTTGTCGGTGCATCGCTGGGCGGCTTTGCCGGCATGCTGGCAGAAGGACAGGAAAACACAGGCGGTCTTTCCGCACTGGTGCTGGTGGACATCACACCGCGGATCGACATGGGCGGTGTTGCCAAGATCCTGGGCTTCATGGGCGACAGGGTCGATGATGGCTTTGCCGATGTGGAAGAGGCCGCCGATGCGATTGCCCGTTATCTGCCGAACCGGGCTCGGCCGAAGGATCTGTCCGGCCTGTCGAAGAACCTTCGTCTCCACGCCGATGGCCGCTATCGCTGGCATTGGGATCCGGCGTTCCTGAAGTCCAAACATCATCAGGATGAGGACAAGGCGGTGGAATCCCAGCAGCGCATGCTGGCAGCAGCCGGCAATCTTTCTCTGCCGGTTTTGCTGATCCGGGGGCAGAACTCCGAACTGGTCTCGATGGACCATGTACGCGAGTTTCAGGCGCAAGTCCCGCACGCGAAATTTACCGATATTCGAGACGCCGGGCACATGGTTGCCGGTGATCGCAACGATGTCTTTGCCGGAGCGGTAGAAGACTTCCTGATCGCGCTCAAATCCGACGCGGCCATGGCCTGAGGCCGAGCGGGCGGTCAAGCACCGGCAAGCGCTTGCTCTCCGGCCGAAGCCGAATTGAGGAGTCGTTTCAACGTCCTGGCCCTAACGGTTCAGAGGTTGATTCAGGTAAGGGTTCGGGTCGCCTTTGCCGTCAGACGCCTGTAAACACCGGTGCTCTTTTTTCCAGAAAGGCCCTGCAGCCTTCGCGGTAGTCGGCGCTGTCGACGCAGGCTTGTGCGTTGGCGAGATCGGCAGCTGCGTCAGTCTGACTGCCGGGCTGGGCCAGCCGGTTGATGGCCTGCTTTGCCGCCTTCAGCGAAAGAGGTGCATTGGCGCACAGCACCTCGCTGAGGGCCTCGATGCGACGGTTCAGCTCCGTTTCGTCCACCACCTCGTTGACGAGGCCCATATCGAGCGCCTTTTCCGCCGTCAAGCGCTCGGCCGAAAACAGCAGTCTCTTGGCGTTGGAAGGCGAAACAGCTTCCAGCAGATCGCCGAGCGCTTCAGGCGGATAGGCAAGCCCAAGCCGGGCTGCGGGAATGGCGAAGAAGGCAGAGCGCGTGGCGATACGCAGGTCACAGGCGAGTGCGATGCCCAGCCCACCGCCAAGGCATGGGCCTTCGATTGCCGCAATGACCGGAACCGGCAGAGCCTTCAGAGCCTTGAAGGCGGCGACATTGATGTCGTCATAGCGTTTGGCAGCCTCCGGCGTGGAGCGGATGGCTTCGAATTCCGAAATGTCAGCACCTGCGCAAAAGCTCTTGCCCCCGGCGCCTCGCACAATGCACACCCGGATGGCAGGATCCTGTGCCAGCTCCGCCAGCAGGCCCGGGATTGCCAGCCAGGCAGCAAGCGGCAGCGCGTTTTTCCTGTCCGGTGCATTCAGCACAAGTTCCGCAATCTGACCGCTGCGAACCACCATCGGGTTGCCGGAAGGGGCTGTTTGGGACGTTTGCGTAGGCATGACTTAACCTCAAAATACGATTCAGTTCGCAAGGTGCTGAAAATCTTCGGGTATCAGGGTTCATTCGAGACAGTCATATCTGATATCAGGAAGTTTGATTTGGGAATATCAGACGACAGTCCTATTTTAAGGGCTACTCGTGACGGCTTGAAAAGGAGATAGGCCATGTCAGCACCGATCGGCAAGACCGGTTTGAAAGAAGTTCCGACGCATGATCCGGTCTGGCATCAATTGCGGGATGAAGCACAAGCGATGGTCGCGGCAGAGCCGGCCCTGTCGTCCTTCGTCTATGAAACGGTTCTGAACCACGACAGCCTGGAAGAGGCCGTGGTTCATCGCCTTGGCGACCGGCTGGGCCGGGACATCGTTTCCGCATCGCTGATCCGCCAGACCTACCTTGAAGCGCTGGCCGACGAGCCGGAGCAGGCCAAGATCTTCCGTGTCGACATTGTAGCTGTCTTCGACCGCGACCCGGCATGCTTCCGCTTCCTGGAACCCGTGCTCTACTTCAAGGGATTTCACGGTTTGCAGACTCACCGGCTGGCGAACTGGCTTTGGCGCCGGGGCCGCAAGGATTTTGCCCTTTATCTGCAAAGCCGTTCCTCGGAAGTGTTTCAGATCGACATCCATCCGGCTGTCCCTGTGGGGCAGGGTATCTTCATCGACCATGGCACAGGCATCGTCGTTGGCGGCACTGCGGTGATCGAGGATGATGTGTCGATTCTGCAGGGGGTGACCCTTGGCGGGACCGGCAAGGAGGATGGCGACCGTCATCCGAAAATCCGCCGCGGTGTCTTGCTCGGTGCGGGCGCCAAGGTGCTTGGCAACCTGGAAATCGGCCATTGCTCACGCATTGCGTCGGGATCGGTCGTGCTTCAGGACGTGCCTGCAAACACCACCGTTGCCGGGGTTCCGGCCAAGATTGTCGGCAAGGCAGGGTGCGCAGAACCGGCGCGCAGCATGAATCAACTGCTCGGCGAAGATGCCAGTCAATCGAATTGAATTTCCGGTTTCAGGAAGACGGGGAAAGCTTGCGGAAAGGCTTTGGCATTTCCGTTCGCTCCTGTAGGGTCCGCGCCAGAATGATGATGAAAGAAAAGAACAGGAGAGCGCCGTGAAACCCGACGAAATCCGAAAGATCGAAGCCTATCTGCGTTCGAAGTTCGAGAACAAGACCATCAAGGTGCAGGCCCGTCCGCGCAAGGACGACTCTGCAGAGGTTTACATTGGCGATGAATTCATCGGCGTCATCTTCCGTGATGATGAGGATGAAGACCTGAGCTGGAACTTCCAGATGGCGATCCTGGAAATCGATCTGGACGAAGTCTGAGGTTCAGGCTTTCTATGGTTACATGAAAAAGGCACGAAAATCTTGTAAGGGTTTGCGGGAGGCCTGCTTTGAAGCGGGACTTTCGCGAAGCCTGACCGCGAAGCCGAAACGGATTCATGCTTGAAGTAATTGAACTGGACATTCCCGAAGTCAGAATTCTCTGCCCGAAGCGGCATGGTGACAGCCGTGGTTTCTTTTCCGAAACCTACAACAAGGCTCTGCTGAGCGACGCCGGAATAGACATCGATTTCATACAGGACAATCACGCCTATTCCGCGGAAAAGGGAACGGTTCGCGGGCTGCATTACCAGATGCCGCCCTTCGCACAGGACAAGCTGGTGCGGGTTGTGCGCGGCGCGATACTGGATGTTGCTGTCGATCTGCGGGTGGGGTCTCCGACCTACGGCCAGCATGTGTCGTCGGTCATCTCCGCTGAAAATGGAAAGCAGATCCTGGTTCCCACAGGGTTTGCCCACGGACTGGTGACGCTGGAGCCGCACACCGAGGTTCTTTACAAGGTGTCGCAATACTACGCCCCGGAGCACGACCGGGGCATCTTGTGGAACGATCCCGAACTCGCCATCGATTGGGGTCTGGCTGAAGCCGATGCCGTCCTCTCGCCAAAAGACCGAAAATTGCCAAGGCTTGCCGAAGTCGCCGCCTGTTTTTCTTACCCGGAG
>NZ_AAUW01000040.1 GCF_000168975.1 Roseibium aggregatum IAM 12614 | reverse complement strand
GGACGCCTTGCCGTGTTTGGTTTCCTGCCATTCTCCGGCCCCAAAGACTTCAGGCCGGTGCTGTCCACCACAAGCTCAAGGGAACCCGGGCGCCTCGGATCGTTCCCGCGGCAAAGGCTCAAGCCCGCCGGCTCGGCGCGAGAGTGTGAAAAAGTCAGGAACGGACAGTTCCAGCTTTATCAGCTGGAACAGCGAACGAAGAAACCCTTGGGTTTGCCGCAGGGCCAAATGGAAAACGGACCGGATTTCCGGGCAAACCGTGACGGCAAGATCAGTGTATTACCCCCGACCGACCACGCTTTCCGGTGCGCACAACACCCCAGTGATGCGCCACGCTTTCATCAACCCAGACCGTGATGTCCCTACGCCGTCGCAGGCTTTCCGTATACTCGGGACAGTTCGTTACACGATGCATAGATTTCGCAAACTTGTGGCGACGAGATGCGTGGTGTTTGAACGGCATTCACAAAACTTCAGAAGCAAGGAACGCCGAGCAGGTAGGCACGAAACCCGATTAATGCGATAAGGCTCTCTGGAATGGACGAGCCACAAGAAGCCGACCTTGGTTTTGCGCAGCGTGCTGGTCGAGCGTCTCATGCATCACCTGCCAGGTCCGGGAACGGGCGCAAAGCGCCTCGTTCGTAGCGTCGGGTCAGGTCCTCCTTGGCTTCGGCCGCCAGATTGGTGAAGGCAGCCGACAGCGAGTCTGAGCGATGTTCGTGGGGACCCGCCCCCAAGCCCCACAAGGCGTTCTGCAGGCCAGTGGCAAGCGCGGAGAAGCTTTCCCTGCCGAGCACGACTTCGGCGTGTTCCCATCCAGAATAGACCAGAAGGAAGTGATACAGCCAGTGGCGTTGCCATTTGTGGACAGCCCCGGTTTTGCAAGAGTTTTCTTCCATTCCGCACTCCTTCATTGGCCGGAAGGTGGACGTGCGGCTTACCCGCCGCGTGGTCGAGATCTTCCACGAGCACCGGCGCGTTGCCAGCCACGTGCGCCGGTTACAGCGATCCGGCCACGTCACTGTTGCTGCCCATATGCCCAAGACCCATCAGCATTACGCCAACACGACACCGGCCAGCCTGGTCGAACGGACCGGACGGATCGGCGTCAACACGGCTACTCTGGTGGAGAGGCTGATGCGGGAGCGGCGCCATCCCCAGCAAAGATACCGGGCCGCCATGAGGATTTTATCGCTGTCGCCGCGCTACGGCCGCGAGCGTCTGGAGGCCGCCTGTGCGCGGGCGCCCAACATCAAGGCTCTCTCCTATTCCTCCGTCAACGCCATTCTCAAATTCGGTCTCGACAGGGCTGACCTCATGGCCGAACCGGCAAAACCCACACCCGCCCACAAGAACATCCGCGGCAGCGCCTATTACCAGTAAAAGAAAGGAAGACAATCAATGCTGACCAATCCCACCCTTGCTCAGATGCAGGCTCTTGGCCTGACCGGTATGGCAACCGCCTACCAAGACCTGACAGAACAGGACACGGCAAAAGAACTCAGCCTGGACGAATGGCTCGGTCTGTTGCTCGACCGTGAGACGGCCATGCGCGCCGACTAGCGGCTCACAAGAACCGGCTGACCGCCGCCAAGATGCGCTTTCCGGAAGCTTGTATCGAAGATATTGACATCGCGAGCCGCAGGGGCCTCGACCGGCGCAACACGATGGCCCTCGCAGAGGGCGAGTGGCTCAAGGCTCATGAAAATCTGATCCTCACCGGACAGACTGGCACTGGCAAGAGTTGGCTCGCCTGCGCCTTCGGCCGTCACGCCGTACGCCTCGACCAATCTGTCCTTTATGTGCGCATGCCCAGGCTGCTCGAAGACCTGGCACTCGCCCGACTCGATGGACGCTTTCCGCGCCTCATGGACAAGCTCGTCCGGGTGAACCTGCTGATCCTCGACGATTGGGGAACCCATTCCCTCTCAGATCAGCAGCGCTTCTATCTCTTCGAAATCGTCGAAGAGCGCTATCGCCGGAAATCCACCCTGATCACCGCCCAGGTACCGGTGGCCAAATGGCACGAGCTGATCGGAGACCCCACCATCGCCGACGCCATCCTCGACAGGATCATCCACAACGCTCACCGGACCAGCCTGGAAGGAGAAAGCATGCGCAAGCAAAAAGGGCAGCCTCACTTGACGGACAACGAAACCCCGGAAAACAATCTCACATAACAGCAATCAGGCAACCGAGGACCGACCCCACTCCTGCTGTCCGGACTTTTGCGGAACAAGTGTCCGCGAATTGGTTAAATAGATGTCCGCGACTTAACGGAAACGCTGTCCCGTTTATCCGAAAACTTCACAAGTGCGCTCCGCTCGAAAGAACCACTCCAAACGGTAGGCGTTCCAGGCCGACTCCGCTTCAAAATACCCGTTATAATTGAAACGCAATGTATTGGTAATATATGGCACATAAAAATTCAAAGAATTCTATACTAGATTTATTTGCCTGACATTCAGGAAGGTACGCCTTCGATCAAGCCGTAGTTGAGAGGAATATAAAATGGGACAGGCTGAAATTTCAAGCAATCAGACCAGCTCCGTTGGAACAAGTAACCAACAAACCAATGAATCAAGCTACGGAACAAACCGTAAGTCCGGAAGGTTTTTCATTCGCGGCCACGCAAGAACCGTTAGGATATTAATTCAGCGTTTAAGATCCAATTTGCCTGGTTTTTCACTCCGGCCTCGCAAGTCGGCTTCTGAAAAATTCGATGCGCGCGTTACAGTCAATGCTCTCCGCCCGAATGAGACGGAACGCGGAAAAGGAAGCTCTCCAAAATCGGTGTGGGAGGAAAGCAGTAGTGGCGACGGAGCCATCAATGAGCCTGTCCGCAAAGAGAAGAAACGCCGGGGAGCAATCTGCAACGATTTGGACTTAGAGAAGCAATTAAGAAAGGAGTACTACCAGAACCTCCTTAACGCTTCAAAGATCCCATCCGCGGTGATTATAAAGAATGATCCTATGTGGTTACTCCCCAAATTCTATGACGGAGCTCTTGAAGCCAGTTGCGTCAATATAACTGATATGATGCGTATTATTACAAAAAATAAAGGAACTTATAAATACACCGAAGAGCAACAGAAAGCGCTTGATAATATATTTATTGGCCACTTCCAGAATAAAGACGAAAATCAATTTTCCTCTGAGACGCTTGCGACAGTTGCGCGTTTTACATTTCATGTGCAACAGTATGAAATATTGCTCGATATTGAGAAGAAGCTGACAGAAGAAGAAACCAAACCGATAAGAATCGAAACTCAAGAAACTAATCGCAACAACATTACAAAAATGATGAGTTCTGTGAAAGAATGCATGGAAATTGCCCGCGAGAAACTTAGAATTCATATTGCCGAAGAGGATTTCTTGTTGGCGATGGAAATATTCAACCCGAAAAATCACTCAACGAAGCAGGAGGCCTCTGCGAATTTTTCCGACTGATACATGATAGGCAAAGCCTCCTTGAAAGAACTTTGATATTGGTGTCTCACTCAATTTTCCGACGGAAGTTCCTGGTCCGACCTCAAAATTACCCAGGCTGAGATAAGTCAATGTTTCTGCTCATGGTTTTGCCCCAGTCGTGAACTATAGTGACCTTGTTGCATTAATCGGGTTTCGTGCCTACCTGCTCGGCGTTCCTTGCTTCTGAAGTTTTGTGAATGCCGTTCAAACACCACGCATCTCGTCGCCACAAGTTTGCGAAATCCATGCATCGTGTAACGAACTGTCCCGAGTATACGGAAAGCCTGCGACGGCGTAGGGACATCACGGTCTGGGTTGATGAAAGCGTGGCGCATCACTGGGGCGTTACGCACACCGGCAAGCGTGGTCGGTCGGGGTAATACACTGATCTTGCCGTCACGGTTTGCCCGGAGATCCGGACCGTTTTCCATTTGGCCCTGCGGCAAACCCAAGGGTTTCTTCGTTCGGTGTTCCAGCTGATAAAGCTGGAACTGTGAATAGATGGAGTGGTTGCCGCTCTACCCACCCGACGCGTTCTATTGGAGGATCGCCGGGTTAAGTCCAATGGGTGGAGAGGAAGGCAAGCATGACCAAAGAGACGATGATCGGGATCGATCTGGCCAAGAGTGTTTTTCAGGTCCACGGAGCTTCCATGTCCGGACAGAGCAAATTCCGGCGGAAGCTGACGCGGCAGCGTTTTCGCAGGTTTATGACTGACCAGGTTTCGGCGACGGTCGTGATGGAGGCCTGTGGGAGTGCTCATTACTGGGCGCGCGAGATGGCCAAACTGGGTCACGAAGTCAGACTGATCGCCCCTCAGTACGTGCGCCCTTTCGTAAAGCGGCAGAAAAACGATGCAGCAGATGCCGAGGCGATCGTCGTCGCCGCTCAACGACCGGAGATGCGTTTCATCACCCCGAAGGCCGAAGATCAGCAAGCGCGGGCTCTTCTTTTTCGAGTAAGAGAGCGACTTGTGCGTCAGCGCACAGAGCTGGTGAATGCGTTGCGTTCAGTTCTCTATGAGTTTGGCCATCCGACACCACCCGGTATCGGACATCTTAAGCGGATCGAAGCGATCATTGAGGCTGATAACAGCGATTTGCCCGAACTGGTTCGCGGCGAGTGTCGCGATCTTCTGTTGCAGATCTCCGAGAAGACGCAGCGTATTGAGACCAAAACCAAACAGATCGGTGTTCTGGCAAGTCAAACCGATACGGCGCGTCGCTTGCAAACGATGCCAGGTATTGGACCAATGAGCGCGTTGGCTGTTGAGGCTTTCGCTCCGCCGATGGAGAGCTTTCGGCGCGGACGAGACTTCGCGGCCTGGCTAGGTCTGGTTCCGCGGCAGCATTCGTCTGGAGGTAAAGAGCGGCTTGGCCGTATATCGAAGGCTGGGCAGGCCGACATCAGGCGGCTCCTAATCGTGGGCGCGATGTCTCGTCTTAATTGGCTGGGGCGAAAGACGATATCAGAGAAGTCTTGGCTGTCGCAAATGTTGGCCAGGAAGCCAAGGATGCTAGTGGCCATTGCATTGGCAAACAAGATGGCACGAACGATCTGAGCCATGTTGACGAAAGGACAAGATTATCAGAATCCGGCGGAGGCTGCTGCTGCATGACAGAGGTGCGACTCGGGGCAGTTTAATACCGGTGATGGAGGTGTGAGAACGTCGACGATCCATATGGGTAAAATGATCGAACAGATCTGGGTCAGGAAAACCAGATAGGGGCTTGGAGCAATCAGCTCGCTGAATAGATTTGGACCTGATCCTCTGATCACCATATCGGCCAGCGGCTTCCTAAGTGCCGCAATTGGAAGGCCTGACAGAAGACCGCACTCGATCGCACCCAAGGATCAGAAACTTCTTGCATTACGAGCGGCAACCACAGAAGCCTCTAGATTTGTAGACGCCTTCTTCCCTAATTTTGAGGCAAGGAGGCCATGATGGGCACGAGCAATTTCAGTGACGAGTTCAAGCGGGACGCGGTGGCGCAGACCACCGAGCGCGGTTATCCCGTTTCGGAGGTTTCGAAGCGTCTGGGTGTTAGCGCGCATTCCATGAACATCCAGAAGTCGGCCGACAATGGGTCTTGTATCGTCATTCAGCTTGCCGAGATCCAGCTTCTTGAAGGCAGGACACCCCACCATTTCGGCTAGACTCCCAGCCCCCTCAAACCCAGTTTTCCCGGAAAGTTCCCCGACAATGGCGGCAGCAATTCTTCGATTGATATCATCCTTCGCCAAGCCCCGTAATTTCCAGGTAACGCCGGGACGGACGCTCTGCCCATGATATCGCAGCACGCAGAGAACATTGCGAACGGCTTCGTCGGCCGGCCGTTCGGTTCTATCGCCCTGCGTCGTAAGCCCCCCCCCCTCTACACTCGGCCTGTCTCGTGACGATCCTTGCGCCGAAGAGCCGGGCTGCGTAACTGATCTGCGACGAAAGCCGTTAACGACGGTGCGGCCCTGCAGCCCCCTACCCCCATTAAAATCTCCCGTCTCATTATGAGGCTACCGGTTCACAGGCCCGGGGCCTTTTCGGAGGTCAGGCGGTTCCGGTGTCTTTTCTCAAATGCCTCAGAAGCATTTCACATTCCGTCAAAATGGAGAGGTCTTTAACCTCGTCCTTCAGGTGGAGAACGATTTCAAAATCCTCGATCGCCTCCCGATGGTGGCCTGATGACCAGCAGGCCAGACCTGAAAAATAATATCCGTGCGGGTTGCGCGGTTGAAGGTCGACCATGAGTGTCGCGAACGGGAGTGCCTGGACAAACAACCCTCGCATCAGCAGGCAGTTGGTCAGCCCTTGCAGCACGCGGTAATTGAACGGACCCAGTTCGGCCAGAAACATATACATGCGGATTGCGTCATCCAGCTTTCCGGCCCGCACCTTGGCGTTGGCAGCACCAATGACGAATTCGATGTCATCGGGCAGAATGTCCTCCGGAGTGCCGGGTCGGTCTCCAGTAGCTGGAAACAAAGAATTTGGGTCAGAAATTTTGGTTGGCCCTTTCAATGGTAGCCTGGTTTTTAGATCGGTTTATAGTCGCGCGGATCTTGAGTCTGATTGTCTTTGGTCACCAACCAGTCTCAGACCTTCAATGCGAATGAACAACCTTGCTGGAATCTACTACTAGGGTTGGAAAATCAGTAAGCCGGGATCGTCCGCTATATGCCCGGGATGGCCGTGAGAGGACGGTCGGCCCGAGCCGTGCAGCATGCTTCCCAGTGTTTCCGCGCTTGAAACAACATCGGAAATGAGATCCGCCAGTTGGGAGATATCGTTTTCCTCGTAACGGTGGTAGCCTTTCACGAGAACCCGTGAAACGTCAGCCCCCTCCCCCGTTTCGTTGCAGGCTAGCGTGTCGCGGAGCCAGCATTGGGCAAGATTGGCTTTAAGCAGACCCTCGAGTTCCGAAAGTTCTTGGGCGGTATACCGGGTCAGAGAACCTGCCTCGGCCTCGATCTCGAGCAGCCGGCTGTCGGGACCGTTTCTTAACAAGACCTGTGTGGTGCCCGCCGAAAGCGCAAATGAGCCATCCTCCCCAGGGGCGGGCCGGTCCATTTGAAGATGTCGGCACAAGTCAGCGACGACATCGTCCAGTGCGGGTGCCATCTTGTCCATATCCTTGCAGCAGCCCCAAGTTCAAAGGAGCGGCTGCTCGACCGGGAATAGTCGAGCAGCCGAAATCCGAACGTTAGCAGAGCGTTGGAAGATCCTGTCGGCGCAAAATCGGACGCAGGATATTTTCGGGGTCAGCCATTGACGATGGCCTTTTTCTTCTGGTTCTCCACTTCGTTCAGTTTCTTGATTTCCTCGATAGCTGAATTGACGCCCCCCTGGTCCCTGAATTGGGCGTTGGAGCGGAAGATTTCACCGTCGCTGCGGCTCTTTTCGGCCAGCGCCCCGAACTCCGTCGCCTCCGCGCCTTCAATTTTCGACTTCTCCCGCTCATTCATCGAATGAAGTTCCCCGGCCTGGTTAAACAGCTGGCCGAGAGCGCCGAGGCCGGACGTCATCAACGCGAATTTCATCTGGTCGCGAATGAGGCCGGCGGCATTTTGCTCGCCTGTATTGGCATTCGCACTAGCCGCATTGCCGTGCCCATCCGGTCCTTTGGGCTGGCCGGTATTTTCAGGGGTGTCACCGGACCTGGAAGCGACGTTGGCATCGGCTTTCCGCGTGGGACCCGGAATCCCCTCCGCCTGAGCCTTTAGTGTTGGTGCCGGCACGCCCTCTGTCTTCGCCGCCACCGCTGGAGCAACGTCATTACGTGGTTGCGTCACAGTATTTTCCGTCACACCCTTCTTTACAGGCTTCGGTATACCCGGAGCCGTATCCAGGTCGGGCGCTTTGCTGGCTGTTCCAGTCATACCGTCGGGCGCCTTTGTTCCAGCACCAGAAGCACCGGGGGTTGCGGTATTGGCGGTATTGGTTCTGGAGGGCAATTGGTATTTCGCGATCACTCCAGCCGCAAGGATAGAAGCCGCCGCACCGATAATCTGCCAAGTCGACCTGATCAATGTCGACTTTTTCTCACTTGTGGCGGAAGCCCGCTCCTTGAGTGCTTTCAAGCGCGTCTCGACCTCAGTCAAGTTATGGCGAAGCACCTGCTGATCGCGGGCTGATTTCCAGTCCAGACTGTTGCTCTCCACCAGGGCGATTGCCGCCTGTCTGGAGGCATCATAGACGGTAGTCGATCCGGAAAACACCGTGGCCGATGAGGTTGCCCCCCTCGTTTTCGTCCTGGTCGCGTGGTATTTCTCAAGTCGCTCGAGCATTTCGGGAGAAGATTCCACGAACCGGGCCTCGGGCAAGTGCCCATCCTTGCGAAAAGACATCATCGACTCGATTGGAACCGCTCCCGGCTTCGAGTTGGCAAGGCCCATAGCCACGATAGAGGACAGGGCGCCAGGCTCTGTCGCATAGCGAGTACCTAATATACTGTTCTCGCGAACAGGATGTTCAGCAAGAAGAGTGTCGTTGATTGTCTGTACAGTCATGACAATTCAAATCCTTTGAAGGTCTGTTATTGGCCGATGGGTCAAGCACTAAAGCGCAGTTTGGCATAGGTGCTTGCGTCATCGTTGAGCGATTTCATGTTCTGCCCGATCAGATCGTTCAGCCGGCGGGATTCTTCGGAAAACTTGTTTATTGCGATGTCGGTATATTCCTTGATCCGTTCCGATGTCGCTTGCAGCAACGTCGCGGCCGAATTGAGCAGTCCGGCCTCCTCTTGTCTCCTCGCGGCAAGAAGACCAATCGCAATAGTGCAAATAGTTGTTACACTGCCGGCTATTTGCGTCCCTACTTGGCTCCAGCCGAGCACGTTTACCAAATATCTGAAATTCGCAATCGTAGCCTCCATGGTCACGTCGCTTGCTTCCTTCGTAACCACAGCAAGGCCCGGACCCGCCGCATACATCGCACCGGCTACGGATGCCACACCCAGTACAACCGTGACGACGGTCAGTGCGGTTTGCGCTTTCTTGCCCAGGAAGCCTTTGCCATCGTCACCGCCAGAAGCGACGATAGTGTCTGCTGTCATGACCGCGCCGAGAACGCCTGATGCGATCATCATGGTTCCCGTCGCAATGAGCAATCCGCCAGATACGGCGCCAACGCCGGTTGCGCAGAGAAGCGCACCCATTCCGACAGCCAGAACGGCACCGAGCGAGCTGAAAGCCGCGCCGATCTTTGACCATATCCCGGACTTCCTCCTGGCCTTGACCATATCCTCGATCTTTTCGATCGATTCCTTCAGTTTGTCGATTTTCTGGGCAAGAACGGAACGGGACTGCTCGACGAGATTATTCGCCTGCACCGCTTGGCTCTTCGCGAAATCCTCTATGCTCTTGGAAATGACGGCTTGGCCGCGTTCTTCCACAGCGTCGGCTTTCTTGTCGAACAGGCCGGAGAAAGATCCAATAATGGCTGCATAATTTGCCTGGGGCGCGGAGCCAGTTTGGGCGGAAGATGACGGCACTGCCTTCAGCAGACCCGCGGAAACCCCCAGAGAGACGCGTTGAACAGCACCCTGAAGATCCCCCTTTGCCAAATCCAGGCCCGCGCCGAACGCCAGCGCCTCGGTCTGTTCCGACTTCCTTATCACTTCTTCCATGTTTTATCTTTAGCTCCTTTTGATACCTGTTCGAGTGTTTAGTCCTTCGCCGCCTGACTTGAGATGATCGCGATCAGTTTTTGCGCGCGTTCCCTGGCAGCGGACTGGGCGGGGCCCTCCCCAGCGAGTTCAATCGCGAATTCGAGAACCTCCCGGGCCTCCGACGTTTCATTCGAGGCCATCAAACATTCACCGAGCCGGACGTAAGGCTCGCCACCCCCGACGCCGAAAGCGATCGACATGAGATAAAGTCTTGCGGCGACGGAAAATTGTTCGCTGATCTGGCGAGTGGCAGCCAGCGCATAGATATAACGCCCCTCCAAAGGATCCAGGCGGCAAAGCCTTTCGAAGGCGGCTGCGGCACCCTTGACGTCTCCGATGCACAGGGCATTGTGACCCAGCCTGAAGATCTGCTCCATTTCGCTTTCGGATATGTTGAGCGCGACTTTCGGAAGGGCGCCCGCCCGGAGTGCCTCGAGGGAGGCGTCGTCGAGCACACCCTCGCGTCTGAGTGCGACAAGCATCTCGTCCAGGCCCGGCAACACTTCGGAAATGGCTTCCTGGGCGTCTCTCGCCGCCTCCCAGTTGAAATCGAGTATCGACACTTCACTGACCTCGTGGTCCACACCTTGTTCAGGTGAGGGTTGCACGAGGCAGCGTCGCGGCTGTGTGTTAAATAGCACAGCTCACTCCACAAAACGCATGTGCCGCCAAGCGGCCCGTGTGTTCGTCCTGGAGAATGGACGAAACCTACGTCAAGGTGCGGTTCAGGGTTTATCTCTACCGGGCCGTCGACAAACACGGAGATACGGTCGATTTCATGCTGTCGGAATCCCGTGATGAAGCGGCAGCCACGGCGTTCTTCAACAAGTCTATCGAGGACAATGGTTTTCCCAAGAAGGTTGTGATGGACAAAAGCGGAGCCAATCTGGCGGGCCTGACCAAGATCAATATCCACCTGCTTGTCCCTGGTTTCTGGTGGTCCTTCGTCGACATCCTACAGGTCAAATATCTGAACAACATCATCGAACAGGACCACCGGCTTATCAAGACGCTGACAAGGCCGATGATGGGCTTCAAGGCCTTTCATTCAGCAAGTGCGACGCTGGACGACGGCATTGAAACAGCGCACATGATCCGAAAGGGACAACTGAACAAGCCGGGTGTGCCTGCTTACCGCCAGTTCAGGCAACTCGCAGGATAACTGTGTCAAGACAAAGCCAGAGCTCCGACTACGACAAAAGTTTGCGACACTACCGCCTAGGTGGGGAGCAGGTCGGCCATCTCGTCTTTTTGCTTGTTGATCTCATTTTCGATTTGATCCAGATTATTGTATAGATCGGACGATGGCGGGACCGCGCGTAGATAGCGTACGGTGATTTCCCCTTCGTAAATCATGCGAGCGCCTGTCCCCCAAAAAACTCCAGAATTTAGAACCACAGGAACAAGCGGATATCCGGTTGCCTTTTGTATGGCGGACAAGCCTCTTTCATATTTCTGGCGACCAAACACAGGCGTGCGAGTTCCTTCCGGAAAGATCGCTATGCTCCGTCCCTCTTGAGCTGTATGTTTGGATCCCTGGATAATGCTACGAATGCTTTTGCCTGGCTGGTCCCGGATGACTTTCATCATAGGAGAGCGACGCAAATACCAACCGAATACCGGGATCCGGTAAAGGCTCTCTTTCGCGACTATGTTTGCATTCGGAAATAGAACCAGGAAAGCTATGGTTTCCCATAGAGACTGGTGATTTGAGACCGCGATGAAGGGCCCGTCTGGCAAGTTTTCACGACCCTCGATCTTATAGGTTAACTTCAGAACGACGCGGCAAAGGAAAAGAAAGCCGTGAGCCCATTGCCTGCTTAGCCCTCGGATCGTACCTGACTGCAGGGGGGCGAACTTATCCCATAAGATGGGCATCCCGAAGAGACCAGTCCAAATCACCAATAATACATTGAAGATTTTTGACCGAACATATTGCACCCGAGTGGATCGCTGCTCGCACGGATTTCGGTGTTGTACAGAGCGTGCACATGAGACTGTCGCGGGTCGCGAGGAAATCGAAAATCGCAATGCTTACCTCAACTGATGTTTTTTTGGTCGATTTGAATTTTATTCTGGGCTTCTCAGGGCAAACGAAGGGAGCAGTTTGCGCACAAGCCAAGGCCAAATCCTAATCGACCACAGCCCCTAGAGCATAGGAAGATACGTCCGATCTCTGATTTTGACTGCGGGAACACCGGCCCAGACTTCGTTTGGGGGAATTCGGGTGCCAGGTGCTACATAAGAGCCTGGAAGCACCTTGCTGTTGCGCCCCACGCGGACGTTTCCGAGCAAGATAGAACCGGTGCCGATTGCAGCATTCTCTTCAATGATCAGTCTGCTCAAGACAAGAGCCTCTTGATTGGAATAATGACCCATCAACTTGGCATTTCCTCCAATGAGAACTCCGTTGTGCAACTCGATTAGAGAAGGATCGGAAACGATTGCGGAGTTGATCGTAACGTTCTTTCCGATCTTCATGCCCATCGAGCGATAATATGCATTTGCGGCTGGACTGAGCAGTATCCAGGGCAGGAAGGTATACCTGACGAAATAATGCAATGCGTTGTGAAAATACCATCTCACAAGAACAGAAGCCTGGAAGTTGTTCCTAGTCTCCTTGAGGCGCAAAAAGCAGACAGTATTCGTCGCAGCGACCAAGGCCAACAGGCTAAAGCCATAGCCGACATACCCTAGAAAAACGGAAACCCCAACGGCGATGTTATAGGGCAGAAACGCATCCAGATTCCGAACCGAAACTCCGTAGACAGACAGGCCTCCGGCGACGGCAGTGCCGACCACCATGGTGGCTATGGGAAACAGCAATATAAGGCTGAGAAAAATTGTGCCAGGTGAGAGGGCTGCCCGCGAGGCTTTTGCGTGTGCTTCTCCACTTTGCAATTCGAGCCCTTCAGAAATGACGATATTTGTCATCTAGCTTCCTTGAAATTCGTTGAACCTGCCGGCTCAACCCACATGACGTAAAATTCGGAGACCCAAACCTGGCCGAATTCGTTTAAGCACCCTGTCGTTGCCGAGAGGAATATTACGACGATCGCGCTGCCAACTCTGCCGCGACTCGCGTGTGCAAATATCCTACGTTTTGGACGGAATTACTTGTGATCTACGGCACACGTAAATTTTACAGTTGGCAATGCTATTCAAGGAGACATGCCGTTGAGCGAGGTGCACAAGGCAGAGCTCCGGCAGGTGCTGATGTCTCTGGACGAGCGTTGGTAGAGTCCTGGCCTTTCCGGCCGCCGGCTTCTGCGGGAGGTTCGTGCCTTTGGGTTGACCGGCGGCTATATGATCCTGACGGATTTTCTGCGTTCCATCCGGCTGCGTTTGCTCCGTCCGTTCGAACGGCGGTTTGAGACAGCGCCGGGAGAACAGGCACAAGTGGGCTTCGCGGAATTCGTGACCGAATTCATTGACGAGCCTGGAGTTTACCGGAAGTTGGCGCGATCGATGTGACGGAAACGTCAGACATATTGATTTTCACTTTTTACATATTCTGGAGGGGCAAACATGGTTGACTCAGAGGACCGAGAGCCGGATGGGCGTCTCGGTCCTCTGCAAAATGACTTCCCTCGGACGTCCCACGTTCGAGCGTATCTCATGATGCCCAACTTCCGGGAAAGGGATAGCTGCGTGCCGACTTATGATTTCTGCAACACGGCCACCAAGCGTTAGCTTTCTTACGCTGACCCTCTCGCAAATCGGTCTCTTGCCTCCCGGAGGTCATCGCCTGGGTACTCCTGCGGCAGGCCAGTCGGCGTCTCTAACAAGATACTGCCTTGCTCCATCTTCCACAAAATGTGATCAAGCGTGAGTTCGGGGGATACGCCGTGGAGCACAGCGACGTCCCCCACTTTCAGATCGGCGGTAGTTGCCCCCCTCACGATATGGGCAGGATCTTCGTCCGGGAACAGGCCGTGCAAAGTTTGGACGGTTTCCAGGTTCAGGCCGGGGCTTGCCGCCCAATCGACGATTGTCTGAGGCTTTTCATGCTCGAACGATCGGTGCAAAGCTATGACGGCGTCCAGGTTCAGGCCGGGCCTTGCTGCCCAATCGACGATTGTCTGAGGCTTTTCATGCTCGAACAGGCCGTGCAAAGCTTGGACGGTTTCCAGGTTCAGGCCGGGCCTTGCCGCCCAATTGAGGATTGTCTGAGGCTTTTCATGCTCGAACAGTCCGTGCAAAGCTTCGACGGTGTCTAGGTTCAGGCCGGGCCTTGCCGCCCAATTGAGGATTGTCTGAGGCTTTTCATGCTCGAACAGTCCGTGCAAAGCTTCGACGGTGTCCAGTTTCAGGCCGGGCGTTGCCGCCCAATCGAGGATGTCAATAGGAACTTCGTTCGGGAACAGTCCGTGCAAAGCTTCGACGGTGTCCAGTTTCAGGCCGGGCGTTGCCGCCCAATCGAGGATGTCAATAGGCTCTACATCCGGCAACAATTCGCGCAAAGCTTTGGCGGTGTCCAGGTTCAGGCCGGGCGTTGCCGCCCAATCGAGGATGTCAATAGGAGCTTCGTTCGGGAACAATTCGCGCAGAGCTTTGAGGGTGTTCAAGTTAAGGTGGCGCTTCTCTGCCAAGAGGAGGATTTTAATAGGCTCTTCATCCGGCAACAATTCGCGCAAAGCTTCGGCGGTGTCCAGGTTCAGGTTGGGGGATTTTGCCCAACAGACGATGTCCTCAGGAGCTACTTCCGGGAACAGTGTGCACAACCGTCGGACAATTCTCAGGCGCAGATCTTCGTCTAATGCCCAATCGATGATATCCTCAGCACTTGAATCTGGGAACAGCTCCCTCAATCCCAATAAACGCTCTGAGTTCAGATTTGCTGCCGTTTCGACGATGTAATCATTATTTCTACCAGGGTAGGCTTCTTGCACTATTGTGATGACGCTCAGGTCCAGAATCGGGTTTTCCAGCCAATTCATGATCCCGGAACAACTCTCGTCAGAGAACAGTTCGTGCCACTTCGCGACGGCGTCCAGGTCCAGGTCCAGGCTTGCCGCGCATTTGACGATTGTCTTAGGCTCATCATGCTGGAACAATCGGTGCAAAGCTTTGACGGCATGCAGGCTCAGGCCGTCGGTTTTCGCCAATTGCACGATACTACCGAACTCCATATCTGGCCATATCTTGCTGAGTGCAAGAGCGATATACCGGTAATCTCCCGCTTCTTCGAAACGAGGGTCGGAAACTTGTTCAAGCACGTTCGCGAGAGGCGTTTCCGGGAATGTTAGAGTAATTTCAACGTAGTCATCATGTTTTTCCCGGTTATTTTCCCGACAAATGGCAGCAATTTTCTGCAAATCCACACCATTCGATACTCGTACGAGGTTCGCTAATTTATAAATGTCGACCTTGGCCGAATATATTCTGAGGGTTGTACTGGCCATTTTTTCAAATCTATCAATCACCGAATCGGCCATTTTACTCCGGCTGAATTCATTCGTCAGATCGCTGAGGTGTTCTGGCTCCATTGACGGGAAGATATCACACAAGGCCGTGAATATATTTTCATCCAGACCCGGGTCATTTAAAAGGCAAACAGTGAGCTTAGCGAAACTTACGTCGGGTAAACGGTCGGCGATTCTTTTCAGCTTCTCCATATCGAGAGGACCCAGATGGTGGGAAGTTCTATTGATACGATCATCAGGAGCTTTGATGCCCTGAAATGCTACGTGCATAGCCTCGAAGGAGCGGTTTCGTTTATCGGGATTAAAAATTGCCGAGAGAGCCTTTTTTACGTCCTCACTGAATTTTCCGCCGTACGCCTTGGCAAGCTCTTGAAAGTCCTTTTCATTTAATTTAACCGTTCTGCCGGCGAACGCACCGTTGCCCTCAGCCTCCTCAGGGTTAACGGGGAGAGGAGGTCGACGTAGAGCATGTCTGGGAGGAATAGGCATTTCAAGGCTCCTGAAAACTAAAAGTTAAGTCGTGTTTATTTATTTAGAATGCTCAAACTGATCCTGAAGTGCTGTTCAGTACAGTCGTGATGACGTAATCATGCGACCGCCACCGTGTTGTGCAAATCACGAGCCGGGCCGCAGTGGTCTCTTACCCGGATTTTGGCATCATGAGACACGCTCGAACGTAGGGTGTCCGAGGGAAGTCATCTTGTTGAGGACCGAGACGCCGATCCGGCTCTCGGTTCTCTGATTGTCCAGGGTACGTGATTTCAGCCTTTCCCCGATGACCGACTTCCAGCGGCCCATCTGCGTTTCCACTCGCGCTCTCTGGTTATATCCGGTGCTCTTTTGCCAGGCCAAGCGGCCATGGGCCTTGATCGCCAGAACATCCAGATCCCGCGCGGTGGGGTTGATCTCGGCCTCAGGGCCGGCAACAGCCGTCTTCGGCGGCCGGATGATGATCTCCACATCGGCAAAGCGCTGCGTGATTTCGTTCCGGGTGGCGGTGCCATCATAGGCACCATCTGCAAGAAAGCGGCGCACGGGTTCTTCAGTCTGGTCCAAAAGACCCGGCACGGCCGACGGATCGCCGATGTCGTCTGTCGTCAGTTCACTGCATTCGATCTGACCTGTCTCCAGATCCAGCCCCAAGTGGAGCTTGCGCCACGAGCGGCGCCTGGACGCCTTGCCGTGTTTGGTTTCCTGCCATTCTCCGGCCCCAAAGACCTTCAGGCCGGTGCTGTTCACCACAAGCTCAAGGGAACCCGGGCGCCTCGGATCGTTCCCGCGGCAAAGGCTCAAGCCCGCCAGCTCGGCGCGAGAGTGTGAAAAAGTCGGGAACGGCCAGTTCCAGCTTTATCAGCTGGAACACCGAACGAAGAAACCCGTGGGTTTGCCGCGGAGCGTCAATCACAGGACGAATAACATCTTGCCAGCGACAGGCTAATCCGTTTTCTCAAAAACATCGCGACACCAGATTCTCATCCAGATTGTCGCGCTATACCCGCTTGCAGGTGTGCGCCATACCCCAATGATGCATCACGCTTTCGTCAACCCAGACCATGATGTTTCCACGCAAGAGCAGATGCATTCGGACTATGGCAGGACTACACCGGCGAGATGAACGCCTGAAATCCGTCTAAACGGGGCCCCATGCGCGCCGAACAAAACAAGTTGATGGTGTGGACAGCCCCACGTAAGGGCATCGCAATGTGCCATGTTGGTGAACCCAACAGCAATGGGAGCCATCCACATGCAGATTACAATATTGGGCATCGATCTTACCAAGTCCGTCTTCCAGCTTCACGGGATTGATGCGAACGGAGGTGTCACGCTCAAGAAGAAAGTCCGACGCTGGGCATTGCTGAAGATACTGTCCGACCTCTCCCCCTGCCTGATTGGCATGGAAGCTTGCGCGACCAGGCATTATTGGGCTCGTGAGATTGCGGCGTTGGGGCATGAGGTGCGTCTGATCCCGCCTGCTTACGTCAAACCCTATGTGAAGCGGCAAAAGAATGACATGGCGGATGCCGAAGCGATTTGCGAGGCTGTCACCCGACAGAACATGCATTTCGTCGCAATCAAAAGCGCTGACCAGCAGGCCGTGTTGATGCTGCATCGCGCTCGGGATCTTCTGGTGCGCCAACGTACGATGCTGATCAATGCATTGGTTGATTGAGAAGGGTGTCGAGGTGCACGTCATACAACCTTCCAGCGTTCCGGTGGATAGGCGCATGCGACGAGCGAAATCCGATGGCATCGATGCGGAATTGTTGTTGCGCGCACTACTCGCATGGCTTCGCGGGGAGCCTCGTGTCTGCTCAATGGTCCCTATCCCAGAAGAAGCCGATGAGGATGCGCGGCGATGC
>NZ_AAUW01000041.1 GCF_000168975.1 Roseibium aggregatum IAM 12614 | reverse complement strand
CCTTCGTCCGTCGCTTCGCCATGGCAATGGGCTCGGATCATACGCGGGCCTAACCGCGACCCCTTACAGCAACGGCGGGGTAGAGCGTGAACAAGGGATTGGCAAAGCCGGAAACCGAAGGCTTCGGACTGTGATGGTGGAGTTGGCCTGGCTCTGGCAACGTTACCAACCCGGCTCCCCCCAGGGTTACCTGGTTCCGTGAGCGCACGGGCTCTACCGGGCGGCGGGTTCGCAAGGTGATGGTTGTCGCCCTCGCTCGCAAGTTGCTGATCGCTCTGTGGCGGTTCGCTGTCGATGGCGTCGTACCCGAAGGAGCGACGATGAAACCTGCCGTATAATTATCGGGATCGGGCCGCACTGCGACGGCATTGCAGCCCGGTGACCGAGTGAACGTCGCCGTTGTCCGGCGTGGCACATTAGTGCCGTCTTCACAGAGTGGTGCCGTTCCTTAGAAGCTCTCCAGTCCCGAATGAGGGACCGTGGTTGGGACTATCACCCCGCCGGATGTGAGGTTAGCAGGCAGGTCCTGCAGGAAGAGAGCTCACCTCGGATCACAAATGCGAAAACCATTGACAGGAGAATCATCATGTGAGGCCGGACAAATGACCGCTCGCAACATGATCGCAATCACGGAAGAAAACTCTTGCAAAACCGGAGCTGTCCACAAATGGCAATCCCTGGACAGGAACTTGCCAACTGGCAAGTTTTGAGGACTGGGGGCGGCCTAAGAGTCTAAATTAAAGGTAGTTGAGTGATATCACTCGCAAACAGCCTAACCGCGACGCTCTGCGTTAGACAAGCGATTTGACGGAACGGGAATGGGCGGTCGTAGCACCATTGATCCCTGTGGCCAAGCATGGCGGGCGACCGCGGACGACCAACATGAGGGAAGTGATGAACGCGATCCTTTATGTCGCCGGCAACGGCTGTCAGTGACGGGCACTTCCGAAAGACTTTCCCCCGGCCCCCACGGTGCGAGGCTATTTCTCTTGCTGGCGCGATACCGGTCTTTGGCAGACCTTCAACCACATCCTTGTCGCCGCCACGCGAGAACTGGAAGGACGCGCGCCCCCTCCAATAGCCGGTGTTATTGACAGTCAGTCGGATAAAACCACGGAAAGCGGGGGTATTTCCGGCTATGACGAGGGCAAGTAGATCAAGGGACGCAAGCGCCATATCATCCCCGACACGCTTGACCTGATGTTGTTCGTGCTGGTTCATGCCGCCGACATCATGGACCGGGATGGTGCACCCGATGTCTGAAAACCATCCGGCACCGGTTCCCCTGGCTACGCCATGTCTTCGCCGACGGCGGCTACGAAGGCGATAAGCTCAGCAGCACATTGATCGTCTGCGGCGCATGGACCATGCACGAACAGCCTTAAGCGGTCTGATGCTGCCAAGGGCTTCCACGCCCTACCCCGCAGATGGGTGGTGGAACGCACGTTCGGCTGGTTTGGACGATGCCGCATGCTGGCAAGGGACTGGGAGAAATCCATCGAAAGCGCCACCGCATGGGTCACTATCGCCAGCATCAGGGTCATGACACGCAGACTGGCAACCTATTGTGTTCCCTCATGAACTTTTTAATCCGGCTCTGAAACTTGCCAACTGGCAAGTTGACTTTGCCTACTTGTTGGTCGCGCCTTGGTTTGGTGGATCGCTGTGATGTTGCAGAGTTAAGATTTACCGCGCCTCAAGGGCTTCCAAGGCCCATGGCCACATGGCCTGGCAAAAGAGCACCGGATACATCCAGATCCCGCGCGGTGGGGTTGATCTCGGCCTCAGGGCCGGCAACGGCCGTCTTCGGCGGCCGGATGATGATCTCCACATCGGCAAAGCGCTGCGTGATTTCGTTCCGGGTGGCGGTGCCATCATAGGCACCGTCTGCAAGAAAGCGGCGCACGGGTTCTTCAGTCTGGTCCAAAAGACCCGGCACGGCCGACGGATCGCCGATGTCGTCTGTCGTCAGTTCACTGCATTCGATCTGACCTGTCTCCAGATCCAGCCCCAAGTGGAGCTTGCGCCACGAGCGGCGCCTGGACGCCTTGCCGTGTTTTGTTTCCTGCCATTCTCCGGCCCCAAAGACCTTCAGGCCGGTGCTGTCCACCACAAGCTCAAGGGAACCCGGGCGCCTCGGATCGTTCCCGCGGCAAAGGCTCAAGCCCGCCGGCTCGGCGCGAGAGTGTGAAAAAGTCAGGAACGGACAGTTCCAGCTTTATCAGCTGGAACACCGAACGAAGAAACCCTTGGGTTTGCCGCAGGGCCAAATGGAAAACGGTCCGGATCTCCGGGCAAACCATGACGGCAAGATCAGTGTATTACCCCGACCGACCACGCTTGCCGGTGTGCGTAACGCCCCAGTGATGCGCCACGCTTTCGTCAACCCAGACCGTGATGTCCCTACGCCGTCGCAGGCTTTCATTATACTCGGGACAGTTCGTTACACGATGCATGGATTTCGCAAACTTGTGGCGACGAGATGCGTGGTGTTTGAACGGCATTCACAAAACTTCAGAAGCAAGGAACGCCGAGCAGGTAAGCACGAATGATCAGCCCCACTTGAGTGGTCCAGTTTGATTGTTAGTGCATGGCCGGTCTTTGGTCCATCGGGATGATGGTTTCGGGAGCCGGTGGGCGGTAACCCAATGCGCTGTGCGGTCTCTTGGTGTTGTAGTGCTTCCTCCATTTTTCGATCAGGATTTGCGCTTCATGCAGCCCATAGAAGATTTCACCGTCGAGCAGTTCATCGCGGAACCTGGCGTTGAAGCTCTCGCAATAACCGTTCTCCCAAGGTGAGCCTGGCTCGATGTAGGCGGTCCTGGCGCCGACGGCCTTGATCCAGTCCCGCACGGCATGGGCAACGAACTCCGGACCATTGTCAGATCGTATGAACGTAGGCACACCGCGCAGGATGAACAGGTCGCTCAAGGCGTCAATGACATCGGTCGAGTTCAGCTTTCGTTTGACCCGGATCGCCAGGCACTCCCGGCTGAACTCGTCGAGGATGTTCAAGGTTCGGAACACCTTGCCGTCATCGGTGCGACAATGGACGAAGTCGTAGCTCCAGACGTGGTTGCGATACTCGGGCCGGAGACGGAGGCATGAGCCGTCATTCAACCAGAGCCGTCCCTTCTTCGGCTGTTTCGCCGGCACCTTCAGCCCCTCCCGCCGCCATAGCCGTTCGACACGCTTGTCGTTCACCTGCCAGCCAGCATCCCTCAACAGAGCCGCAATCCGGCGATAGCCATAGCGGCCATACTGTCGGGCAAGCGCGATCATATCCTCGACCAGGCGCTCTTCATCGGCACGCCCTCGTGGTCGCCGCCTCTGGGTAGAGCGATGCTGGCCCAACACAAGGCAGACACGACGCTCGGAGAGCTTCATTTGGCTGCGCACATGATCGATGCAGGCACGCCGACGGGCGGGGCTCAGAAGTTTCCCCGTGCGGCCTCGGCAAGGATCAGCTTGTCCAGTGTCAGATCGGAGACCGCCTTGCGGAGACGCTCATTTTCCTTTTGAAGCCGTTTGAGCTCTTTCAGTTGGTCGGTTCCCATGCCGCCATACTGCTTGCGCCAGCGGTAGTAGGTCTGCTCGGTTATGCGAACTTCCCGGATCGCATCAATCCGCGCCATTCCCTGGCCGACAAGAACCTCAACCTGCCGCAGCTTCGTGACAATCTCTTCCGGCTTGTGTCGCTTGTTTCCCATCTATGATCCTCCGTTTTCCTAAACATAACGGCGGACCAATTCATTGGGGGAGGATCAACCTCATAAACGGGTTACTTTTGGTTGTAACAATTATTACATCACTGCGTTTTGGTACATTTATCCTCTTCAATATCGCAATTGAACATGGATTACCTGCATGATTCGTATAGCTGGAATAAAATATTTTCAGACGGGGGGAGGATTTGGTCAACGAGATTTCTTGATTGACATAGCCCCCAGGAAATCGACAAGAAAAATGCTTCCAATTAAATATTGGGTATCGATCTTTATAAGAAAAATTGCAGATTTTTTTTTCAGAACACTTACCGATTGCAGCCCTGAGAGGAAAAGACATCTATTTAAGCAAAATCTTGATAAATGCGCTAATAACGTCAGGTGGAGTAACTGCTGTGACGAGATTTTTTATTCTGAGTCAGAAGACGATGAAAATAAATCTAAAGCGCTCTTGGAGACATTAAGACGTCTCCAAGAGCGCGGTCGGTCTCTCCGTGATTTGAATTTAAGAGGTATTGTATTTGGTTCATGCGACTTTTCCCAATTAGATCTAAGAGGAGTAATTTTCGATAACTGCGACTTGAGGGGGGCTTGTTTTGACGCTGCGAATCTAACGGGAGCGAGCTTCAAAAATTCGATAGGTGTCAATGCCACTTTCATTGAGGCTAATTTAACTTCTGTGGAAATGAACAACAGTGATTTTACAGGCGCAGACTTCACAAAAGCAGACATGAGACATGTTATTGCCTCTGAGACCAATTTCCAGGAGGCAACTTTCAAAGACGCAGTTGCAATCAATGCAAATTTTGTAGCGGCGGACATTACATCCTGCAACGCAATTGGGTTGGACTTATGTGGTGCAAATACGTTTGGAATTCAATATGGCGGTGGTTTTGAAGATTCTTTTGAAGGCGTATTGCTGGATCGCGAAGCTGAGATTCGGCTAAGATCGCGAAATGGGCGAGAAGACTTGCGAATTTGTGAACTTTATTCCAGAGTACCAATTGGATATTTGCTAAAGAAAATAAATAATAAAGTAGAAACGAATCGGCTCGTGGATGGTATCTGACGGGGATTGCCGCCCACCGTGTTGCAGAAATCATTATCCGGCACGCAAGGGTACCTTACCCGGATTTTGGCATCATGAGATACGCTCGAACGTGGGGCGTCCGAGCAAAGGCATCTTGTTGAGAATCGAGACACCGATCCGGCTCTCGGGTCGGTAGTTTCGCAAATTTTGTCGAGGTCGGAGCGATGGCTCAGTCTCGACACAGTTCTCCTGCGAGTTCCATGAACTGGCGGTAAGCAGGCCCCCCAGCGTGTTCAATGTAACCACCTGGTTGCCCTTGCAGTTACCCACAAGTGTCCGGCGGTAGCTTTACGATGCGGGAAAAGCCCCGCCATATGACGGTCGTCTCGGGCGGCGCGTCGGAAGTGCGGTCAAGCCTCCGATTCGCGCGACTGCCCTGACATAGAAATCGAGATCGTGCTGTGCTTGGCACTTGCTGTCCGGCGTCGCGCGTTCGAGCAGGTTGCGCTCCGCGTCCGTGAAGACCGCAGCAGGTTCGTCTCCTGCTGTCTCGCGGCCGAGCATCTTCAGCCATGTTACCCTCTAGGCGACGACGCAGCAAAGCGCAATGCAGCTGGCCAGGCGATCGGCAGTGTTCAGACGCAGCTCTTCGATGCGGCAGCCGGTCTTCAGGGTCTTGAAGAAAGTCTCGATCTTCCAGCGCAGGGCGTATCACTTGCGCGCGGCGTCCGCGTGGTTTTCTACCGGCAGGTTTGTGATCAGTTTCCAGTAGACCGGCGCCCGGCCTTCCGGTGGGTTGAGCTCTTCAGCATGGATGATCTGCAAATCCTGGTGCCGGTAACTCTTCTGCTTTCCGATAGGCGGGCGGACAGTCATCGTGGCATGCCGGACCGACAACATGGCGCAAGGTCATTGCCCTACGCATCGCGGAACCGGACTTCGCGGGTGCCGCTGGACGGCAGCTTTGCCATCACCCTGGCAATGGTCGTGCTGCCATCCTCTGCAAGTCGATCGACGCAACTGCGGACGTGGAAGTTCTTCCCTAGTTCTTCGGCCAAGCAATAGAGCTCGTAGATGTTGCTTTCCCGGCCGACGACATGCACACAGCGCTCGGCCGCACCTGTCAGCTAGGTGGAGCGGCCCAGATAGTCGAGCCAACGCATGCTTTCCTTCTGGTCGATCGGTACCCGTGCAGGAATGATCTTGCGCTTGAGCGCGGCGGTCCCCTTGAACTTGGCGCGCCACCAGAACTTGGCTGCCGTAAGGCTGAGTGGCAGACCATCTGGCGTGATTGCCAGGCTGGCATGCATCAGATGGCCTGCTGCCGGCTTTTCGGACACCGAGTTAAGCTAATCCCACCTTGTTTTCAAATTCCATCGGGCTGAGATAACCCAATGTCGAATGTCGACGCTTTGGATTGTAGAAGTGCTCGATGTAGTCGAACACGTCGGCCCGGGCGTCGTCTCGGGTTCTGTAGACCTTGCGTGCCGTCCTTTCCGTTTTCAGGGATGAGAAGAAGCTTTCCATCGCGGCATTGTCCCAGACATTCCCAGACCGGCTCATCGAGCAGGTGATGCCGTGGTCGGCCATGAGGCGCTTGAACTGTTCGCTGGTGTATTGGCTTCCCTGATGCGAGTGATGCAGCAGCGCATCCGGCTTGCCTCTGCGCCAGATGGCCATGATCAGCGCATCGGTCACGAGTTGGGAGGTCATGCTGCTGTTCATCGACCAACCAACGATACGGCGAGAGAACAGATCGATGACGGCGGCCACATAAAGCCAGCCCTCAGCCGTCCAAAGATAGGTAAAATCGGCCGCCTACTTCTGGTTCGGTCTGTCTGCCGCGAACTGACGATCCAGAACATTCGGCATAATGAGCGAGTGCTCACCACCGTCTTTCGGCAAGCCACGCCTTCTAGGCCTTGCTCTCAATGCATCGCCGCGCATGAGCCGCTCGACACGATGCAGACCACAGGAAAGCCCTTCCGCAAGAAGGTCATGCCAGACACACCGAGCACCGTAGGTGCGGTCGCTGTCCTTGAAGCTGCCTTTGATCTTGTCGAGCAGAACCTTGAGTATTCGACCGCCGCTGAGCGCGACTTTGAGCTGATCTTCGATCACCTGTTTGAAACCTATTCCGATCTCGGGGAAGACCGGATCACGGCCTTAGAACGCACGGCCGAGCGCGTCAAATCCATCCGGTCCACCATCGATCGGCTCGCGGAAACTCCCTTCTTAGGCACGCTTCGGCCGGACTTCCTGCCCGGCCTGCGTTTCGTGCGTCGCGAGCAGGCTGCAGTGTGGTCTCTTGCCAATTCCTCCGACAACAAGACCTTTGTTGCCGCCATTTTCTTCGGTGCTCAGGACCACATCAGGAAAATGCTGACCCGCCTGCTGTCTGACTGATCGCAATTCTTTCGCAAAGAGTAAGCCAGCCCGGTGGGCGTTACAATCGTCTGCAATTGCTGCAAACCACGCCATACCCCACAAAGATTTCTTTGTGGGGTAACATTTGAACAGCGGCACCAAAACGGATCCGTTCCAGCGAGAAACCGGAATTGTGATCCGCGCCCGTCATCCGGATTGCTGACGGCATTCCGTACAATGTTGTCACTGATGCTACTGGCGTTCTTGTGACGATTACTATATTGTGCATTTGTGCACAATTCAGCAAGTGATCAAACCATGCCGGACCCAGAAACCGCCTTCCTGTCTGCCCGCCTACCCACGCCGCTGAAAAACCGCTTCAAATCTCTGGCTGCGCGCCGCGGACTAAAAGTGCAGGACCTGCTCACCCAGCTTGTGGCCGACTATGTTGCGGAAGAAGACAGACAGGCCCCCGTCGCGACCGACGTCGTGCGCCGCCTTCGGCAGCACCAGACCGCGATGGCTGAAAAGGGACTAAAACATCTTTACCTGTTCGGCTCAGTCGCACGGGGAGATGCCCGTTCCGACAGCGACATAGATCTGGCCTACGAGTTGCGGCCAGGTGCAAAACTGTCGCTCTTTGAAATCGGGAGGATAGAGGGTCTGATCCGGGAAGCGCTGGAAACGGACACGAAGATTGACCTGGTCCCCCGAACAAGCCTGCGTAACCATGTCACCGAAACGGCGTCACGGGATGAGATCCAGGTGTTCTGATGCCGCGAAGTCCACTGCATCGCCTCCAGGACATGAGAGAGGCCATCAAGGAAATCTACGAGTTTGTCGATGGCATGGATCGCGCGGCGTTTCTTGCAACGCCGCGCGATGACCGAAAGACATTTCGGGCGGTCTCCGCCTCGTTCATCGTGATCGGCGAGTCTGCCAAGGCACTGCCGGAAGACCTCACGTCCCGACGCCCCGAAGTTCCCTGGCGCGCCATTGCCGGGTTTCGGGACAGGGTGGTGCACGAGTACTTCCGAATTGATGTCGAGACTGTCTGGGAGACCATCGAGAATGGCGAACTACAGCATTTGCTCGACGTCATCGAAGAGGAAATCCAGATCCTCGCCAGCGAAGCACCTCACTAGATTTCCAAGCCGACAAAATCACCCCAGCATTCTGGCGGACCGTCTGCGGCTCCGTCCCGCATCACTGTAGTAGCTGGAGGCCTGGGCGAGGGAGCGGTGCCGGGACTGCAGCATGGCATCCTGGATTGGAATGTCCCTGTTGGCGGCTTCCGTCAGAAAGCCGGAACGCAAGCCATGGGCGGAAAAATCTTGCGGGTCGAGCCCTGCAAGCGCACAGCGTTTCTTGACGATGGCGTTGACGGATTGCGGGGTGAGGGCGCGGGTTTTCAGGTTGCCCCATTGATCGATCGCCCGGAAAACGGCCCCGTCCGTAATCTGTGATGCGTCCAGCCATTTCTTCAGTGCGTCGACCGTCCGGCCGATGAGAAGCACCGTATTGTCGTCCGAAGACTCTTCCGTCTTGGTACGCCCCAGTCGTAAGCTGGCGGCAGGCAGGAGTTCGCTGTCCGGATCGCTCGGATCCAAAGGCAAAAATTCTTCCCAGGTAATCTGGCCGACCCGCAACCCGGACAATTCAGAACGCCGACGGCCACCGGAGGCAAACCCGACGAGCAACACCGCCCGGTCCCGGATATCTGTCAGGCTCGGTCCGCACATGTCGTCGCCCTCACAGGTCCGAAGCAACACCTCCAGACAATCGGCCGTGATGGCCTTGCGGCTTTTTCTGGTCCTTGGCCGATCCGCAACACGAACGGCCAGACGCATGGCGGAGCGCACCTCAGCCGCCGAAAACGGTCCCGTCAGACCACGCCAGCGGTGCAAGGTCGACCAGGATGCCAACCGCCGCTGCACTGTCGCCGGCGCATGCGGGGGCCGAAGGCCCGCCGTATTTTTTGCGCTGCGGAGCAATCCTTGCGCCTCAAGCTGCCTCGCAATGTCTTCAGGCATCCCGTGATCGGGATCAGACATTTTCTTGTCCGGATCCCACAGGTGATGGGCGATGAATTTCAGGATCAGGGGAACAGGTGCCGGCCAGGGCAGGGGGCTTCCGGTTGCCACCAGACACCAGCCTTCCAGATAGGAAAAATCGGAGGTCAGCGCCCTCAGGGAATTTTCGCCCATGCCTTCCCTGGCAAGGTGGCGCAGGGTGTCGATATCCTCATCGGTCAGCAGCCGGGCAAGCTGCTCCGCCCGGTCCGGACCTGCAAGGGCGGGCAGGATGGCGGCCAGTGCGTCCAGGTTTTCCACTTTCTGGCTCACAGCCTGATCGGACGCCTCGTCGTGTGCGGGCCGTGAACTGAAAAAAGGGGCGGGAAGGGGGCTTTCGGGCATGGGCTGACAGGCTTTGCGGGTCGGGTATGGCCCCGATTTTTACCATGATACCCTTGAAATGTCTAACTATCGATAAGCATTAATTATCAATAGTCAGAAACGCATTCTGACGGACATACATGTAATGATCTTTTTTTGCTTGTTTGTTATCGTTAATGAATTATTATCATCCGATGTCAACGACTTACAACCTTCGCAAGTCACTGCGTTCACTGGACTGGGCGACATTGGCCGACCCGCTTGACCGCGCCAGTCGCGCGCTGACGCGGGCGGACGAACGGCTGGTTCGCACGCCGCACCTGGAGGACGGCGTGCGCAGCCGCTCTCACCTGTTCGACACTTGCGCCTCCATGGCTCTCGACGGTGACCTCGTGCACCTGGAAGATCTGGTCCTGCATGATGCCGGGACAGACAAGCGCGCCCCGACCCATGAACTGACCCGGGCCGCCAGTCTACTGGCGCTGCGCCGCAGGAGTGACCGGCTGGCCCCTGAAGCACTTCTAAGCCGCAACGGTCTTCTGGCACTGATTGGACGGCAGCCGGATGAAGCCGAACCTGGGTGGATGACGGACAGAACAGCGGGGGAGGGGAGGAGCCTTTCCCAATCGAACTTGAGCCGTCAGGACATTGCCGAAACCGAAGTAACCCTTCTTGCCGAAATCGACGTTGTTCTGGAACGATCCAGACACTTGGCTGAAGGGACGCTGCCGCCTCTCGGGGCTTCGATGCCCCGAACTGCAGTCACTCGTCAGCGACACGACCCAGAAGCATCTGACAGGGCGGACCGGCTCGACGACTGGCTGAGTATCCTGAACGAGGCAGCCGCGCTGAATCTGCCCCCTGTTCTGACGGCGGCCATAGTACTGGATGCCTGGCACATGCTTCAGCCGCTGGACAGCTGGCCGGAACTCGGCCGTCTGTTGTCGGCCATCTACCTGAAAACCCGGGTGACGACGTGTCATCTGCCGAACCTGTCTTCAGGCCTGCGGAAATCACCCTTCCGCTGGCGCCGCAAGGACCCGTTCCAGACACGCATCGCCGGCTTCCTGTCCGGTTTTGAAAGGGCCGCCCAGGAAACCATGGATCAGCTGGACCGGTTGTCCATCGCCCAGGAGCAGCTGGAACGCCATTGCCGGGGGCGCCGAAGCCATTCCAGATTGCCGGAGTTTGCGCAGATGTTCCTGTCCCGGCCGCTGGTGACCATACCCATGGCCCGTCAGGACCTCGGCGTCACCGCTGCCGCCGTCGACCGCATGATCCGTCAGCTCGGCCCGGCATTGCCGCGCGAACTCACCGGCCGCGACCGATACAGGGCCTGGGGTATTCTGTGAAAGGTGACTGAAAGGTTGTTGACCATACTGGAGTGTGGCTGGGACTCCTGAGGATAAAAAACTCCGCCATATTGTCAGGTTGCAAAAACAACATTCGAAGTCACCTTTGGCAACCCTTCACATTACAAATTCAAATATTTCAACCAGACACGAGATGCTTAGCACTACTTTGGCAGAAATGTAATTTTTGGGATTGAACGAAGCCGCTAACGCGGCATTTGGTGTGGCAGTTGGGAGAAGGTGCCCTGTCTGCGAGGATTGCGGTTGTTGAAGCCCTATCCACTCAGTCAGGAGCACCCCGATGAGCAAAGCCATCAGCCCTTTGCGCCGCCGCATGATCGAGGACATGACGGTCCGCAATCTCTCGCCGGCGACGCAGCGATCTTACCTGCATGCGGTGTCGAAGTTCAGCCGCTATTTCGGCCGTTCGCCGGATCGGCTCGGTCTTGAGGATGTCCGTGCCTTTCAGGTGCATCTGGTGGCAACCGGCATTTCCTGGCCGGCGCTGAACCAGACGGTCTGTGCGCTGCGGTTCTTCTACGGCGTGACGCTCGGCCAGGCCGAGATCCCGGAGCGCATTGCCTATGCGCGCGCGCCGCGCAAGCTGCCGGAAGTGCTTTCTGCCGACGAGGTCGTGCGCTTTCTCGAGGCCGTACCGAGCCTGAAGACGCGCACGGCACTAACCGCGGCCTATGCGGCGGGTCTGCGTGTTTCCGAGGTTGTCGGGCTCAAGGTGGCCGACATCGACAGCCAGCGCGGTGTCATCCGGATCCGCCACGGCAAGGGCGGCAAGGACCGCTACGTGATGCTGTCCGCGCAGCTCCTGCATATCCTGCGGACCTACTGGCGGCTGGCGCGGCCTCCCGATTGGCTGTTTCCCCGCCGCAACGGATCCGGCCCGATCAGCATTACGGTTCTTCATGCCGCCTGCCGCTCGGCGCGGGCCGCCGCCGGCATCGACAAGCGCGTGACGGTGCACACGCTCAGGCACTCCTTCGCAACACATTTGCTGGAGAACGGCACAGACATCCGCATCATCCAGGTTCTGCTTGGTCACAACAACCTGTCGAGCACGGCGCGCTACACCAAGGTTTCCAGCAGGCTCATCCGGCGCACGCAAAGCCCACTTGACCGGCTCAACATCGAGGTGGTGCCGCCGAACTGACGCGGTCCCATGTCGGCGAGACTGGAGGTGGCGGATATCTTCCGCCGTCATGGCGAAGCCTATCGGCAAGCCCATCACGGTCATCTGGGCCGCGTTGAGCGGCGCGTGATGAGCGCGATCGAGCTGTGCCGCACCGCCGCGCTCGGCGGCCATATCGAGGAGTGCCGGGCCTGCGGAGCGGTGCGTGTGGCCTACAATTCCTGCCGCAACCGGCACTGCCCGAAGTGCCAGACTGCCGTGGCGCGGGACTGGCTGGCCGCGCGTGCGAGCGAACTCCTGCCGGTGCCCTATTTCCACGTGGTGTTCACGCTGCCCGCCGAGATCGCGGCGGTTGCCTTCCAAAACAAGGCGGTCGTCTACACCATCCTGTTCAGGACAGCCGCCGAGACGCTGCGCACGATCGCCGCCGATCCCAGACATCTCGGCGCCGAGATCGGCCTCATCGCGGTGCTCCATAGCTGGGG
This sequence comes from Roseibium aggregatum IAM 12614, assembly GCF_000168975.1. Classification (GTDB taxonomy): domain Bacteria; phylum Pseudomonadota; class Alphaproteobacteria; order Rhizobiales; family Stappiaceae; genus Roseibium; species Roseibium aggregatum. The sequence goes on along the minus strand of NZ_AAUW01000041.1, from coordinate 868 downwards.
CCAGACCCTGACCTATCATCCGCACCTCCATTGCATCGTGCCGGGCGGCGGCCCGTCACCCGATGGCAGCCGCTGGATCTCTTGCCGCCCCGGTTTCTTTCTGGCCGTCCGGGTGTTGTCGCGCCTGTTCCGCCGGCTGTTTCTGGAGGCGCTGCGCGTCGCCTTCGAGGCCGGAGGGCTGCAATTCTTCGGCAGCATCGCCGACTTGGCCGGCCCGGCTGCCTTTGCCCGTCTCCTGGCCGCGGCGCGTCGCCGCGACTGGGTCGTCTATGCCAAGCCGCCCTTCGGCGGGCCAGAACAGGTGCTGGCTTATCTGGGCCGCTACACGCATCGCGTCGCCATCGCCAATTCCCGCCTGGTCAGCCTGGCCGACGGCAAGGTGACGTTCCGTTGGCGCGACTACCGCCATGGCCGCAAGACAAAGCTGATGACGCTCAAGGCCGACGAGTTCATCCGGCGCTTCCTCTTGCACACCCTGCCGGACGGCTTCCATCGCATCCGCCACTACGGGTTCCTCGCCAACGGCCGGCGCGTCGCACGGCTCGCGTCGTGCAGACAGCTGCTCGCCGTCCGGGCGCCGGAGACTGCCTTCCGTGCCGAGCCGGTGACGGACCTGCCGTCTCTCACGCACCCGTGCCCCTGTTGCGGCAGCCCGATGATCACACTCGCCGTGTGGCATCATGGGCAAGCGCCACCCCCGCGCTCAGCCTGGAACGACAGCTCATGAGTGCGTATGGCAGATCACGAGCCCCCTATAGGCGGCTGGCCTCCACGAGAACCGGCCCGCTTGCCTGCGGGCAAACGACCCAGTCGTGCCCTCTGCTGCCCTTCAGCGAGGCCGCCGCTGCCAAACAGGATCGGATCTTCG
>NZ_AAUW01000042.1 GCF_000168975.1 Roseibium aggregatum IAM 12614 | reverse complement strand
GTGCGACGAACGTCAGCTTTTGAGCTTCGCTTGCTACCAGTCGAACGTCCTACTTGGGGGCGCTTACTAGACTACGTCCGGCTCCTCGTGCTCGAACGAGGTGAAGACGTTAGACGTGTCGAACGCGTCCGAACGAGCGCCTACATCGCGTGGCACGACTTGAGCCTGAAATCGTGCCATGACGCGACCACAGGCGAGTCCGCTGGTGGGATCGTTGATGAAGAGCTGCAACGTGCAAGGATCGCGGCGGTCTTCGAACCAGCGATGACCGCTGCCGTCAATCTGCACCGGCTCGCCGACACATTCCCGGCGCAGCCACGGCAAATGAAACCGTCGGCCCTATTTGCGGGAGAGCCACAGGCGGTCTTCGATCATCCGCTGTTTTGCGTTCCGTTCCTGCCGGGGCCGGCAAGGGAGCGTCTTTCGTTGTCCCGATCCAGATGAAGCGAAAAGCCGCTCGCGTTCTCCTCGCCAAGCTCGGAACGGAGCTGCATGCTGGGGATCAGATAATCGCCGGCATTTTGCGGGCGGTAGGGGATCGGCGGTATCGAAAACAGCGATTGCATTCTTTCCCGCAGGCGCTCTGCCACCGGCTCGAACTTGCATTCGTCGAACCGGTCCGCTCGATAAATTACAAATGGCGGCAGGACTTCATACCCCGGATAGTAAAGGATGCCGTGATTGATCGGAAACAGAAGATCGTCGATCGGTCCGTTTATTCCGCGAGGGCCGTAGTGCTCCTCCCACCCACCAGCGGTCACGATCAACATGGCGCGCTTGCCTGCCAGCGTACCCTCCCCATAGCGGTCGCCCCATCGCCTGTCGCTGTGTTCGCCGACGCCATAAGCGAAACCGTAAGCGAACACACGGTCTACCCATCCCTTCAAGATTGCCGGCATGGAAAACCACCAGAGAGGAAACTGAAGAATAAGGGCATCGGCCCAAAGGAGTTTTTCGATCTCGACCCTGACATCCTCGGTGAGGGTCCCGGCTTCAAAATCCTTTTTGGATGCGGCAGTCGCAACGAGACGTTCCTCCGTGGCCAGAGAGGGAAAATCAGCTCGGTCGACTTGTGATTTCCATCCCTCGGCATACAGGTCCGACACCTGCACATCATGTCCCTGTGCTGTCAGCGCCTTTGTTGCGACATCGCGGAGCGCTGCGTTCAGTGAACGAGGTTCGGGATGCGCGTAAACAATCAAGATTTTCATAGGGTTTTCTCCGGCTTTGGAAACGTGAACCAATAGATAGCCAAAGGGAGACTGATCCGGTACAAGTGGCGAACGAATAACATTGTGCCGAAAAATGGATAAATCAGAGATCTCGCTCGAACGTATGCGCACCTTCGTGCGCGTCGCCGAGCGAGGCAATCTTTCGGCTGTCGCTCGCGAACTGGGCGTTGGCCAATCTACGGTGACGCGCCATGTGCAGGAGCTAGAGGATGCCGTTGGCGTACCCTTGCTCAGCAGGACCACCCGACGCGTTACACTGACTGAAGAAGGCGGCGGCTATTATACCAACTGCGTCCAGATCCTGCGGCTGACGGATCGTTCTGTAGAGGAAGCCCGGACCTCGCGTTCTGCGTTAGCCGGCTCGATCCGTATCTCCTGCACCGCGGCTTTGGGGGTCTTGCAGATCAGCAAGTCAATCTTCGCATTTCAGGATCTCCATCCGGATGTCGCCATCGATCTCAGCCTGACCGACGAGCGTATCGACCTCGTTCAAGAGGGGGTCGATATGGCGTTCCGCCTCGGTCCGCTCACCGACAGTTCCATGAAACTGCGTGCCCTTGGTGAATCCCGACGCCTGCTCGTTGCGTCCCCGGACTATCTTGCCAGGCATGGGAGACCGACTGTTCCGCAAGAGCTGGTCGGCCACAAGGCTATCCGTATGTCGAACGTCGCCGGAAGCGACGTTCTTGACTTGCAGGGAAGTGATGGCAGTCGTCATTCCGTGTCTTTTGATGGGAATTTTCGCGTCGACCATGGTCTCGGTGCGCGCGAGGCACTCATCGCCGGGCGGGGCATCGCTCCCGCGCATCATTGGCTTGTCGACGACCTGTTGAGACAGGGCAGGCTTGAGACAGTCCTACCGGACTATTCGCCGCCCTCCGTGCCGTTAAGTCTTCTAATTGTCCCGGAGCGTTCGGGCATCGCCAGGGTTCGATTGCTGGTCGAATTCCTTTCTGTCCGGGTTTCGGCCATGCCTGGGATTCAATAAGGTGACCGCCTTACGGCGGCAACTCATTGTGAACTATTGCGGAAAAGCCGGCGGATTGCGTACATACCAGGGCCCGTGCCACAGACGCTGATTGGGACAAGGGAAAACGAAGTGCCTTTGATACAGTAACTCTTCAAAGTGCAAGCGAAGTCAAAGTCCCGTACTCGACATATCCCCGCTGCAAGTCCGCCATCAGGCCGTCCTTCGCAGCAAACTATCTTGTTGCCGGTGCAGAGCTACTCGAGCCCTTTATGCCGCATCACCAGCCCAAGTTTGTATTCGCGGCTGAACTTCCTTCGTTGCATTCCATCGCTCCAGTTTCATGGCAAACACCTTAACTCGGTGTCCGTGAAACCCGCAGCAGGCCATTGATACCGAAACTGCGCAAAGCCTTAGAGGCTCAACGGCAGAATCAGTTCTACGTGAATATGATCTCAGCTGACGAAATCGCATCGCGATCACTTTGCGCAGAACGTGACTTGGCGGTAGCAGTGCCGGAGGAGATTGACGAACCGATCGTTTCAATTGAGTTACTGTGTCGCCAGCCGCTCTTGACCATGCCACGCGATATTGAGCCACATTTTTCCTAGACAGTGCGAATGAGCCATTTGTTTCCCTGCGGGCAATTGACTACTCATAACCAGTTGGCTATCAATTAATAATAACCGAGGAGTTATTGTTAATGGACCATCCCGCAGATCACATATTCAGAACGCTGGCCGATCCTACGCGACGACGGCTCTTCGAGCATCTTTGCATTGAGGGTGAGCAGACAGTTGTGGCGTTGACGAAACGCGCAGGTGTCTCGCAACCCGCAGTCTCGAAGCATCTGGCCATCCTGAAGAAATGTGGATTGGTCAGTGGACAGATTGCGGGGCGAGAAACCCGATACTCCGCCCAGACGAAGGCTCTTGTTCCGCTGGTCGACTGGACACGACGCATGAGCGGGTTCTGGGAAAGTAAACTCGACAGTTTGGAAGACCTTCTGGGAAAGATGGATCAATGACGGACGTGACGGGAGAGACCCGAACCGTGGTCAAGGAACGCCAGCTCAAACACCCACCAGGAAAGGTCTGGCGCGCATTGACACAGAAGCACCTGATCGAGGAGTGGCTGATGGCATGTGATTTCAAGGCCGAGCCTGGACACGAGTTCGAATTGCAAGCGAGTTGGGGACGAGTTTCCTGCAAGGTCCTGGCGGCCGAACCGCAAAAGATCCTGTCGTACTCCTGGAAGAGCCAAGGCCTGGAGAGCGTCGTGACATGGACGCTGAAAAAAACCGAGACCGGAACGCTTCTACGCATGGAGCAAACGGGATTTGGTCAAGACCAGGAACAAGCGTTTCGTGGCGCAACGACCGGATGGAATGTTTTCCTCGATAGGCTCAATCAGGTTCTATCGAGCCAAGACTGACCCAAATTCAATCGGAGTGTCACAATGACCATCTTTTTATGGGTCTTGCAGAGTCTGTTGGCCGTTCACACTGCGATTGGAGCAGGTTGGAAGCTGTTCAACTCCGAACAATCCGTGCCGACGCTCGGTGCGATTCCGAATGGCGTCTGGTTGGGCCTGATCCCGTTGGAGCTTATCTTTGCGGTTTGTTTAATTCTCCCAGCAATCACTCCATCCTATGGTTTCCTGGTGCCCTTTGCGGCCTTGGGCATCGCTATAGAAATGCTTCTATTTTCCGGTGTTCACCTCGCTTCCGGCATAGAAGGCAACACGCAGGTCCTTTACTGGCTCGGTGTGGCCTCAGTTTGCGCGATTGTCGCTCTCGGTCGATGGTTTGTAGCACCGCTCTGAATGTTTTCGGGGCATGCATCTCCAAAGGAACAACAGGCAATGGCTATGATCACGGATCCTGAAGATTTTTTCACCAAGGGTTGCGGCCGATGCGCGCGCTTCGGCACGCCTGACTGTGCTTCCCAACTATGGAGTTATGGTCTCAGGAGATTGCGTCGTATATGCCTCGACATGGGACTGGAAGAGACGGTGAAATGGGCTCATCCCACCTATTTGCACAAAGGGCGCAATATCGCGATCCTCGGGGCATTCCGGAGCGACTTCCGGCTGAGCTTCATGAACCCTGGCCTCCTGAATGACGCAGAAGGTGTACTTGAACCACAGGGGCCGAACAGCCGGGTGCCAGGAGCGCTCCGCTTCACCGACGTGGCACAGATTAGCGAGATGGAGCCGGTGATCCGGGACTTTCTCCGACAATTGATGGAACACGCCGAGGTGGGTACCAAACCGCCGAAGGTACTGGTTGAGATCCAGATGCCGGATGAGTTGGTCGAGGCGCTGGACACCGATCCGGAACTGGCCGAAGCGTTTCATGGGCTGACCCCGGGCCGGCAAAGAAGTTATTTGTTCAACCTCAACCAGGCAAAGCAATCTGCGACCCGAGTGGCCCGTATTGAGAAATTCCGTGACAAGATTATTGCAGGTAAGGGGGCAATGGAGCGCTGATTGTTGCTACAAGGCAGCAATAGATCAAGTGTCGGAATCTATCTCGAGCCGGTCTTCCAACGGGCGGAGGCGCTTCATCTCCGACGGCATCAACCCCGCGTATTTCTTCCGCCAGTTGTAATAGGTCGCCTGGCTGCTCCCTGCCTCACGGCGGATCTACAGGCCACTTTGCAATTTGCCGGGCCTTTGATGGCCCGGCAATCTAAACGTTTCCCGGTTTTTCCGGTACGCATGGCGCACTCAATTCCCAAGTGCTTATTCGTAGCGATCATGTCGGCGCACCCAGTCCATGCCCCGGTTCTCGTTGCGCCCTTTCGGCGTCAGGTCGAGCATTGCATAGGTGCCCATCATGACCTCCACACCGCGTCCGTATGTCGAGTAGGTACGAAAGACTTCGCCGGCGTCGTTCTTGAAGAAGACGCTGACGCCTGGCCATTCCTCGCCCGTCATGTTCCAGCCGCCGAAATTGTAGTCGATGTGCCCGCTGCCGACCTCCTCAGGGGTGAAACTGACCCGGAAATCATAGTTGAAGTCGCTGCCGAAGGACGAGACCCATCCGAACGTCCAACCCATGCGCTTGCGGTACCGCTCGATCTCGGCAAGTGTTGCGCGCGAGACGGCAATCATGGTCACGTCATGGTTGGCAAGATGCAGGTTCATGCCGTCGGTGTGGTCGGCCATGAAAGAACAGCTAGGGCAGCCTTCCTTCCATCCCGGCGCAAACATGAAATGCTGCACCACGAGCTGAGATCGGTCGTCGAAGAGACCGGCAAGTGAGCGCGGGCCGTCAATTGTGTCGAAGACGTAGTCCTTCTCGATGCGTTCCCACGGCAAGGCGAGGCGCTCGCTGGCGACCCTGTCACGCAGGTGTGTCAGTTCCTTTTCCTTTTGCAGCAAATCTCGCCGGGCGGCGAGCCAGTCGTCATGTGAAACAACAGCGTATTGCATGATCATTCTCCTTCGGTTTGGGTGGAGGGGATATCGAAGTGCCGCGAGCGGGCGGACATCAGCCTAAGCCAGGGCGGCAGGTGGAATACGCCCATCAGGACGTACATCAAGGTCATATCGTTCACAGGCAGCAAGCCTGGAACGGATGAGCAGACCTCCCAGCCCTGCGCTCCGGTTGCTGAAATCCATGCCATTGAGGCAAAGGTTGGCGCCGCGGCAAGCTGAAGCCATCCTGCTGTGCTGCGGCGGTTCCCAGAAGGTGCTGGTGTCTTCCCTGTTGCTGCAAACATCGTCATTATCGGTCCTCCGTATGGTCCGGCGTTTGCGACCATTGCCCGGTGAGCAAAGACATAGATGCGGAGACGGGGCGGGTGAGAGTTACAAGTTTGGCGGGATATCCATGGACATGCTGATCGCCGCGGCAGCGCGCGCCCTTTCGTCCGGAGATCCCCTGGCGGTATTGAAACGGGTGGCACTGCGCAACGACGCGCCGGCATTGGCCTTGCGCGGCCTTGCCATGGCCCAGATCGGTGATCTTGCGCGTGCCAGAGAGCTTTTAAAGGATGCGGCGCGCGCCTTCGGGTCGAATGAGCCGATGGCGCGTGCACGCTGCATGGTTGCCGAAGCCGAGATCGCTTTTGTCTCCCGCGACCTCGGCCGATCCTTTCAAACGCTCGGCGCGGCACGGGCGACGCTCGAAGCTGGCGGTGATCAGGTGAATGCTGCACATGCCGGCTATCTCGAAGCCCGCCAGCTTCTGCTCATCGGTCGGCTCGAAGATGCCCTGGAGACACTCGACAGCATTGACACCGACGTCTTGCCGCCTGCGTCTCGAGCCGGCTGCGGTCTTGTGATGGCCGGCATAGCCATGCGGCATATCCGGACAGGAGCTGCAAGAGCTGCGCTCGAGCAAGCAGCGCGTGCTGCTCAGGATGCCGGCATTCCCTCCCTCGAGGTCGAGGTGGAAAAGGCGAGGCATGCGCTGGAGGCACCGGCCGCCCGCCTTGTTTCTCGCGACGGGCAACACTTGCTGCAGCTTGACGAGGTCGAGGTTCTGCTCGCTTCCGATGTGTTCATAGTAGATAAATGCCGAAATGCTGTGCGGGTTGGGGAGAAGATGATCTCACTCGACCGCCGCCCTGTCTTGGTTGCTCTAGCCCGCGCGTTCGCAGAGGCCTGGCCGGATGATGTTTCGCGCGAAAACCTTCTCATGCACGCATTCGGGGCAAAGCATGTGGACGACTCGCACCGAGCGAGGCTGCGTGTCGAAATCTCCCGCCTTCGCAAGGTCATCAAACCCGTCGCCGCAGTAAAGGCAACGAGCTTGGGCTTTGCTCTCAAGCCGTACAATGCTCGCCAGGTCGCCGTGCTGGCGCCGCCGGTCGAAAGCGACCATCCGGAGGTGCTGGCCCTGCTCGTGGACGGCGAGGCCTGGTCGAGTTCTGCCCTGGCGATGGCGCTCGGCGTAAGTTCGCGCTCGGTTCAAAGGAAGCTTGAAGACCTTGCCCTTGCCGGGAAGGTCCGATCCTTTGGACGCGGGCGGGCCTGCCGCTGGATCCTATCGAGCGTCCCGGGTTTCCCGACAAGTTTGTTACTCCCCCTTGCGATCACCACCGGTTAGGATCGCCACATGAAACACAGAACAGCTCAGATCATCCGCGAGTTCGGCCCCTTCCCCGGCATCGATGACATTGCCGGGGTCAGCTTTGATCGCGAGCGGGTCTGGTTCGCGTCCGGAGACAGGCTAAATGCTCTTGATCCGGAAAGTGGAGAGATTACGGGATCGATCGCCACCGCGGCCGATGCCGGCACCGCCTTTGATGGAACTCATCTGTTCCAGATTGCCGAAGACGCAATCAACAAGATCGACCCCAAAACAGGAAAAGTGCTGGCCACGATACCGGCCCCCGGCGACGGGGGGCATTCGGGATTGGCTTGGGCCGAGGGATTCCTTTGGGTTGGACAGCATCGCGGCCGCAGGATCCACCAGGTGGATCCAGAAAGTGGCAAGGTTCATCGTACAATTGAATCGGATCGCTTCGTCACCGGCGTCACATGGGTAGATGGCGAGCTTTGGCACGGCACCTGGCAGGACGGTGAAAGCGATATCCGGCACATCGATGCCGCGACAGGCGACGTGCTGGAGTGTTTGCAAATGCCATCGGGTTCCGGCGTTTCGGGACTTGAATCCGATGGCGGTGATCGTTTTTTCTGCGGCAGCGGAGGTGCCGGAAAATTGCTGGTCGTTCGACGGCCGGGGTCAGACCTTGAATGAACTGTTCTGCAAAAGACGCACGCTGGTAAGGTAATGCCGCCAAGAGTATCGCCCAGGATTGCAAAATACGTTGACGCTTTGCCATTGGAGTCTGGACTACAGGTCCTAGAAATCGGTTGCGGCCCTGGAGTGGCGGCGCGGGAGATTTCGAGGCGGATTGGTGACGGGAAAATCGTAGCGATCGACCGGTCGGAGAAAGCAATCAAACAGGCTTTGGCGGCCTCGGTTACAGACCTCTTGTCCGGTCGCCTCGAATTTCGAAACGTTGCCATCGAAGAATTTGAACTGGAGCAGGGAGAGGATCGGTTCGATCTTGCTTTCGCCATGCGCGTGGGCGCCCTCGATGGCCGCCACCCGAATGCGGGAAAGCGCGCGATGAAGCGATTGAAGGCGGCGCTAAAACCGGACGGGTTGCTCTTCATCGATGCGGCAGGGCCGATCAAAGGTGAAGATATTTTGATCTGAAGACATCCTATCGTTGGCAGTCAACTCCGATAAGATTTAGAGACCAAACATCACTTGAAATACAATGCACTTCAATCTTACGCCATAAGCTCAGATTTAGCTTCAACGTCACCGAAGTTGGGAACTGATGTGCTACCCGATTTATCTCGTGGAGTTGCCGATCCGTTTTTGATCTGAGGGCTGATCGTCTCCCACTTCAACTCGGAATCCTTCGGTTGATTGGTGTGTCTCCCCTCCCATTAGAGACTTCAATCTTGCCGCGTTGCCAGAAAGGCGGTGGCTTCCTTCAGCATTTTTTCGGGGTTTTCTCCATGCCATGCTGACTGAGACATGTCCGGCAAGCGGTGTGCGATGCCCTTGTGGCAATCGATGCAGGTTTTTTCACCGGTGAACAGGAACCGCTGGTGCGCTTCCGAGGCTCTTCCGCTTTGACGGGTGATGTCCATGGAATCGGCGGAATGGCAGTTGCGGCATTCCAGCGAATTGTTGGCCTTGAGCCGGGCCCATTCGTGCTGGGCCAGTTCGAGCCGGTGTTCCAGAAACTTTTCCCGCGTATTGATTGTCCCGAAGATCTTGCCCCAGACCTCCTTTGAGGCCTGCATCTTGCGGGCGATCTTGTCGGTCCATTCATGGGGGACGTGACAATCCGGGCAGGTGGCTCTCACCCCTGACCGGTTGGAATAGTGGATTGTCGTTTTCAGTTCGGCAAAG
>NZ_AAUW01000043.1 GCF_000168975.1 Roseibium aggregatum IAM 12614 | reverse complement strand
TCGCAGCTTACGCGACCCGACGCATTAACTTTACAGTGCCGCGGAAACCGTTGTTTTGCTGATCTTCAGCCACTTGGACACTTCCCGCATTGAAAGACCCTGGTCAGAGGTCAGGCACAGGATCGATCGAATGTCTTTCACTGTCGTTCTTCTCGCTTGCTTCCGTCTTGGCACGGGCTCTCTCAATGCATTGAAAAGAAACCACATTGCCAAAACGGCGCGGCCGAGATCCGACCGATAAAATCCACTCCGGGAAGCTGTCCGAAATTTACCGGAATCGCTGTCCGGGAATTTCCGGAACCCGCTTGTTCTAATCAAAACAACAGGCAGGCTCCGGTGCCTATGGGAGAAAAGACGCGATTAATATGTGTTCAAAATCGCGATTTCGAACGTTCTAGATCGCGTATCCGGGCTATTCACATACCGGGATTGTCTAAGTGCAAGAGGTTGCCGCTGCATTCAGCAACTTCAACAACACTGCACAAAAGGACTTTCCAGATGTCAACTCACCGCAAACCGTCTATTCGCTTAGTTTTGCAAGCAACTATACTTTTCACCCCCCTTGCATCAATCGCCCAAGGGACAGACCACCAGGTAATCTGGCCAACAAGCGTCGCAGTCCAAACCGAAACGGGGCAACAAATCCCTGCTGGTGCTTACGGAATTGTCCAGATTCAGACTCCCCGCGTTGCAAACTTACTACAACTGCGAGGCGTTATCGGGCGTGGCACAGCCATCCTAAGAAGTGACGATAACCAGGATTGTCAAAGTATGCAGTTACGGTTCGTCGCCGGAGATTTTGGAGGCGACAGCGTCTCGACCCACACGGCGCAACCCATTCGTCTGATACTTCAATCTGAGCGCGTTTCAAAAGCGTTGGCGCGCGGTGAAGATGTCGTAAGCGACATGTATGTCATCAGCAGCCAAATCAATGACCCCGACGCGGATATCATCATTGAAGGTGGATTGAGTGAAAACCATGGTTTCGTACTTAATCCGGGAACCTCCATTGTTGCGGACGTTTTCGGTGCGGCGACAAGCCGCTTGACCTGTTCAGAAATGTAGGGCCAGACAGGCAGGGGGACGCTGTTAATCGTTTGCCCTGCCTAAACGATACTGCGATGGCGTCTGCCCAGTGATCCGGCGAAATTCAGTATTGAAACTTGATTTACTGACAAACCCGGCGTCAAACATCACCTCTGTGATCGGCAGTTCTGTTGCTCGCAAAGCATCTTGGGCATGACGAATACGAAAGCCATTGATGTAACGAGAGAAATTTTCACCCGTTACTCGGTTAATCGCGGCCGAGACATCTCGAACTGGAACCGATAATCTCCGTGCCACCCGTGCAAGCGTCAAGTTGCTGTCTGTATAGATGCTTTGATCATTCATGATCGCATCGAGTTTGGCGAGCAACGCACGGTCGTTATCAGTGGGGCGCTCAGGGCTGGCAAAGCTGCTTCTTGTCGACCGTAGCAACATCGGAGCACCGACAAGGGCGACAACAAAGATAAATGCCGTAAACACGCCTGATAATCCGGTCAAGAATCTCAGAACAATGGCATCTCCCGCCAAGACGCTGGCGGCGACGACCAAAAGGTCGGAGGCAACCATCATGCCAAGCAAGAAGATCGTAGCATAAACCGCGGAGCGCAAAATACGCAGCGCGTGTGGAGCAACATGCACGAAGTCATCCGCGTTGCAGGGCAATAGCCGTGCCACCCGAAAAAGGTAGGTACTGGTGAAACCCAAGACGAACACATCCGCGGACACTGGAAGGTCCGACATTATCATGACCTGAGCCAAGACAACCGGAACACCGTTCACGAGCAACGGTTTTCGCCATTCGGATGCTCCGTTTTGGGTTAAAGCGTCGAAACCAAGATAGGCTGATGGCGCGATCATCACTGCCACCAACGGCTGAAGTTGCGCTGCCCACCTCGTGTCAAATGAAAGTCGAAGCCCCAGTAGTAAGCCAGCCGCGGCCAGCGTTAGAAGGAAAGTACAAAAGAAAAATCGTGCGACGAATGGTATTCTTGTATCTTGAGACAATGCAAATGCAGCGATCGAGGTCAAAATACTGACAATCCATGCAAGAGGCAGAGTGGTCATCATGCTTCCCGATATTGATGGGTGATCCAAGCCGGTCGTCATTGACGTCTCGCGAACAAACGGCAGCAGGCCAACAGTTGTACTGGGTTCGGAACGAACGTTTCACCATTTTGTCGAATGCCTATAATTTCGCTGAGCCTCTTGATCTGCACTGCGCTAGTTTGGTCCAACTGTGAATAAAGCCGATCTTTCTCGCGCTGCCGCTTGCCCTCGGAGGCGTCACCACAACTAAATTTGTGTGTAGACATCCGTTAGATACATTTCAGTTCAGTCGCCGATTGACAACGAAGTATTGCACTGAGAGCTGTTAGCCGTCATTCGCCGCGTTGCAGAAGACTGATACAGTTGAACTCCAAGCGGCCATACAGCGGTGCTGCGTATCGATCCTGACCTTCGCTGGGGCCTGGCGGCGTTGTCCCGTGGCTTGCCTCTGGCCGGACTGGTCTTTGCGGCATCCATGCTCACAGGCATTGCCTTGACACTTGGACTCGTTGCGGTCCTTGCTGTCGCGGGTCGGCGCTTGTTTTTGTCAGTTGCGGTGCGAAGAGGAACGACGATTGCCAGAGTGTCCCGGGGGCTCGACGCGTTGGCCGGTTTGCTCATCGTGACGTTCGCAAGTCTAGATCTGCTTCGTTAGTTCCAGGGCTGGTGCCGAGAATGTGGATCTCTTGTTCGAGCGGTTGCAAAAGCTTGCAAACTTTCGCCATTTGAACATATTTCGACAATAGGGATTTATCAGCGCTGGCTAAGATCGTTTCAAGGGGAAAGAACGGACGGGATGTTCGGGCTACACTGGAACAGAAATGAAAGATCTGTTCGCTGGCAGCAATGCCTGGCCGGTATCCTGTGTCTGTGCATGTTTGTCTGGGCGACCGTTCCCGCTGCATCTCATACGCCGAAATTCCTGGATACCATCCAGGAACACTTGCAGATGATCGAAGACCATGGCCATTCGCATGGCCTGGAATTGGATGTTCTCTGGGCCATGCATGGTCATCAGCACGATAGGGCGGACCACGACCACAATCCGGCCGTGCTGGTTTTTACTGCGCCTCGGAACGTTCATCTTCACGAGCAAACGCGTTGGCAGCTTCCTCTTGCCGATGCGACCTCAATTACCCTTCATCCGCCAAAGCGACCTCCGAGACCTTGATAGATGGCCGCCCTGAGGGGGCGGCACCATGCAATCTGTCAATATTCGGAAGGATCGAATGAAGCCTTTTTTCTTGAACGGGCGCAGCACGCTGTTGCACGGCGTGTTGCTTGCCCTGTCCCTGGGTCTGTTTGCCGTCGCCACAGGAGTGCAAACGGCCCTCGCCCATAACGTGACCGCGGGCGACGCCGGTTACATTCAGGAAATCTGGGGGGTGCACATCATCCCCTTCATGTATCTGGGGGCCAAGCACATGGTCACCGGCTACGATCACATCCTGTTTCTGCTCGGCGTCGTGTTTTTCCTCTACCGGATGCAACATGTTGCCATTTACGTCAGCCTGTTCGCTCTCGGTCACTCGACCACCATGCTGGCCGGGGTCTACTTCGGCTGGAACGTCAATCCCTTCATCATTGATGCGCTGATCGGCCTGTCAGTTGTCTACAAGGCGCTCGACAATCTCGGTGCCTATCAGCGCTGGTTCGGTTTCCAACCCGACACAAAGGCTGCGACGCTCATCTTCGGCCTAATTCACGGTATCGGCCTGGCGACCAAGATCCTCGACTACGAAATTGCGCAGGAAGGCCTCATTCCAAATCTTCTGGCATTCAACGTGGGTGTTGAAATCGGCCAGTTGCTGGCTTTGGGCGCGATCCTGATCGTCATGGGGTACTGGCGCCGGACACACAGCTTCTGGCGGCACGCCTACACCGCAAATGTCGTGATGATGTCCATGGGATTTGTTCTCATGGGCTACCAGATCACCGGCTACTTCGTCACAACCTGATTTTGAAAGAGTTTGATCATGTATAACGCAAACAAACCCGATCCGGATGAGCTGCCGAGTTCCGCTCAGTTGGTCCGCTCCACAATCATTGCCCTTGTTGCTGCGGTCTTCATCCTCGTGACGATTGTCCTGCCCGCCGAATATGGCATCGATCCGATTGGCGCCGGCCGTGCAATGGGCTTGACCGAGATGGGTGAGATCAAGAGTGAGCTCGCGCGGGAGGCCGAAGAGGACCACAAGGAGCCGGCTCAGGCGGACAAGTCGAGCATGCTGGACGGTCTGATCGGCCTCTTCGTCGGCACTGCCCACGCGCAGGAACGTTGGCGGGACGAAGTCACCTTCACCCTCGCCCCTGGTGACTACACCGAGATCAAACTGGTCATGAACGAGGGCAACACCGCCGAATTTGAGTGGGTCGCCGAGGGCGGACGCATCAATTACGACCTGCACGCCCATGGCGGCGGCAAGTCCGTCGATTACGAAAAAGGTCGCGGGAAAACGTCCGGGAGCGGCTCTTTCGAGGCGTCTTTTGATGGCGATCATGGCTGGTTCTGGCGCAACAGGGACAAGGCCGAAGTGACGGTTACCCTGAAGCTGCGCGGAGAGTACGGCGAAGTGAAACAAGGCCAGTAGCACGCTGGCGCCGGAGGCAGGGAACATCTGTTGTCCAGATGCCTCCGGCACCCCTTTTTTCGAACAGACATTCGCAGGAACGTTGCATGTTAAGGATACTTCTAATTGCCGTTGCTCTCGTATTCGGTACGATTTCCGCTTTGGCACACCCGCAAGGACATGGGACATTGAGCGAAGAAGACGCTCGCATCCTCGCCGCCAATTCAGCCGCTTACCTGGTCAACAACAAGGTAGACAAGGAATGGAGCCCGCTTACCCAAAGCTGGAGCCTGATCCCTGTCTCACAAACGAAAATAATCGCCAAAGTCGACAGCTACTATGTGGTCTCCGTGCACAATCCGGAAGAAGACGAGACCCTCTATCTGCTGATCGGGACGAATGGTGATGTCGTGGACGCGAACTTTTCGGGAGAGTTCCCTTTCGTCTACGATTTAAACAATCCAGATCAGACACCAGCAGCAGAGTAACCTTGAAGAAAAATCTTGCCGACGAGGCGTCAGCCGGAGACGTTTTTCACGTCCGCTCAATGCGTCTCGTCAACCAAGGCTTTCAAAGAGGCATGTATGTGGCATGCGAGTTCTTTGGCATCGCAGGACGCCTCGCCAGAGAGCCACGTTCGAAGGATTGCAAATACCGCTGCAGCGCCTTGATTCGCGATGAAGACAGGGGCGACCTTCCATTCGTTTTCTGGCAGGATCTCCGTGATTTGCTGTGCCAACGCACGCTCCAGTTTCTGTCCCGTCACGCCAAACAGCACAACACGTCCGCGATCCCGATGTGACCAGATATGCCGGAGAACCTCTTCAATCCGGTCTGTTGCATCGCTGCTTCCAGCTGGGCCCGCAAGAGCATTGAGCAACGGCGCCATGTTCTCGAGCAGGATCGCGTCGATGTTGGGATAATGCAGGTAAAGCGTCGAACGACCTATGTCGGCCGCCCGGGCGACATCCGTCATGCGAAGTTCGCTGTATCTCCTGGTGAAAACGAGTTCGGCAAAGGCGGACTGAATTGCGGCCTTTGTTTTGCTGGACTGTCGGTTTGACGAGGGCATGAGAATTGGACAGCCAGGTTGTTTTGTCCAATGTTGGTCATTCGTGCAAATCTGTCCAGAGCGAACCCGGAAGATTGTCACTATGGTCTGCCTGTACAAGAAAGGCAGGCAAAAAACATGGTGACGTTAAATGCGCGCGTTGGTGCTGTTGCACTGGTCCTGGGAAGCTGCGGGACGGCTGCTTTGAGTTTTCTCGCGCCCGATCTGACACCTTTACGTCTGCTGTCTTTTGCTGTGGTCTTGCTAGGATCATGGGCCTTCGCGGATGAAATGGGCATTCGCAAGCCTCTCAATCGGGCCGGCCTGGTCGCCATCGCCTTTGCCGGCTTGGCAAAAACACTTGTCTTGCTGGGTGCGGACCCGGCAGTGCATCG
>NZ_AAUW01000044.1 GCF_000168975.1 Roseibium aggregatum IAM 12614 | reverse complement strand
AGGAGTAACCGCTTAATCATGTCACTGTCTCCTCGGTGCGGTCTGCAAATCGATGGCACCCGTCCGGGTGCCCATGGTTGATCATTCGGATCATTCGACCTTGATCACCTTCGGCATGTTGTAAGTGCCGTCTACCAGCGGAGCATAAGGCCCATAGAAGCGCGAGGTGAAGCGAAACCCTTTGGCCGGCGCTGGAAGCCAGTTTTTAACCTGATCCGGATCAGAGGGCTTTTCGTTCTGGATATAGATCACCAGCTTGCCGTCCTTGGTCACCAGCACGCCAGATTTCAGCATGAAGCTGTTGATGGTGTAGCGGTTGATCTCATTGGCCACGAAGTAGCCTTCGGCGCTGTAGATCGGGATGGACCAGAATTGGGTAACCGGCGGCAGGTCGTTCATGTCGAAGGTCAGGGTGTAATTGTTCTTGCCATCGAGCGGCTTGCCTTCGGAATCGGTGAACAGGAAGGCTCCACCATGCGAGATGTTCTTGTCCGGTGCCGCCCAAGCTGCATCGGCGATGATCGCGCGGTCCATCCAACGGGTTTCGAAACCGCCGTCATTGCGCACGACGCCCCAGCCATTCATATTTATCATGTTGGTCTTCAGCGTCTTGCGCACGTTGTCAAATCCGGCCTTGAACCCGGTCTCGAGTGCGGTTGTCTGCTCTGCCGTCAGCTTGGACCACTCAAAGCTCAAGCCCTTGCCGATGTTGAACGCCTCAAGCTGCTTGAGCATTTCGGCCTCCATGATCGAATCCTTGAGCGTTGGCATGGTCGGATCGTTCAGGATTACGCTGAGCAGGGTGAAATATTGCTCTGCAGTCTGTTTATCGACCTGACCGAACTGATATTCAGGCAGACCTTCGGGGATGAGGAAATCGCCCTTCGCTTTCTTTCTGTCGGCTTGGGCGATGCCCTTGTGGCCATTGGCCAGCCAGTCGGCCAAGGGCGTGATGGTCACCTGATCCTGATAGCCGTTGATCATTTTGATCTCGGCAGCGGACCCGGTTTCGACAGCCATACGGACCACACCGTAAGCGGTTAGGGTCGGCCATTGTACGATGTCAGTGGTCGGGAAATCAGCCGGAACATTGCCGGTGAAACCCGGCGGCACCAGAATATATTTTCGCGCCTTTGTGCCATTGAAGGGCGACCCGACGATCATCCGAAATATGCCGTACTGATCCATGACCTGTACGCTGAAGTAACGGTCGGTAATCTCTGGCACTTCGATGACGACTGGACCTGCGCGCAGGTCAAGAAAGCCTGCGCCATAAAGCGTGGTCGCGTTCGGCGTGACCACGGGATAATCGGGGGTAATCTGCTTGCGCACCCATGCAAACTGGTTCAGGCCCGCATATACGATATTGTCCTTGGCGTCATTCTGGGTGTAAGTCCAGCGCTGGCCATAATAAATCGCCTGTTGCAGACCGTAGATATAGGCCCGCTCTGCGATGGCCTCCGGTTTCTGCTCGGTCTGGGCCGGTGCGCTGGCGGTCATACCGACAAGGGCGATGGCGGCTAGGGCTTGGGTTGCGTACCGCTTTGTGGAGTGCAGAGCACCACTCGAACGTGCAAGCACCGCGCCGATCCATGTCGAGGCAGACGGTGTGGCAAGCAACCCATTTATCTGTGTCATCTTCTCTTATCCTATGTGTCAGTGCCAGGGCGCGCTTGTACGACAGGCCATTTAGGGCAAAGCGGCGGGGCATTTGCTCCGCCGATCAAATCACTCAACCAAATCGATTTCACCCGGCCGCCAGGTCTTGTTGATCCAGGGCTCCAGCGGGCCATACATGCGCAGGATCGTGAACCAGCTCTTGCCCGGAACGGTCTGCAGCCAGTTGCCTTCCTTGCCCGCAGGCGCCTCGGGGGCGAAATAGAGGTCATAGGAGCCGTCGGCGTTCCTGGTCATGCCGTCGGTCTGGCTGCCGATGGTCGGGAAAGGCTGGCCGGTCTGGAGCTGAGAACGGGTCTGGGTGTCGTAGAGGGTGACAGCCCAGAAATCGTTGACTGGCACGTCCTTCGGCAGATGCAGCCTGTAGGTCTTCGAACCGTCGAAGGGCTGCTGGTTGGAATCGAGAACCGCCAGGCCATAATCCGATCCCTCACCCGCACGCGTCGCGGCCATGGCCGGGGTCACCCCGCCTGCGTTGAAGTAATAGAGCACCCGCGCGTCAAGCCCCATGATGCCGTCGGCCTCGAAGCTGGTATTCTTGTTGGCGAAGGCGGTTGACCAGACGCTCTTGGGATCGTCGGGGTAAATCCTCACGCCCTCGATACGCGGATGGTAGGTGATGACCCGCGACGTCGCATCGCCGAGCGTCGCCGCCTCGGTGAGCAGCTTCTTCATGCGGTCGTCTGGCGCGAAGGGCTTGCCCTTGATGATGCCGATCGAGGCAATGGCGCCGCGAACTTCGGGGCTGATGGCGTCGATGGGCTCTTCCTGGATGACCTCGTTGAGGTTCTCGAAATAGCTGAAATCGCTCGGGAAAACCGTGTTGAAAGGCTTGTTCGACATGTTGACGAATTCGGTTGCCGCAGGGTTCTCCGCATCCTTGAGCGGGTAGACCTTCAGCTTGGAGGTGATGTTTTCCACAGCCGGCTTGAGGCCATTCTTTATCGAGCCGCGCAGGAACATGAAGTTTCGGTTCGTCGAAGGCTTCAGCAGATAATAGCCGTCCGGAATGTCGTCAGTATAACCTGGGGGCACCACCAGATACTTGCCGCCCTTGCCCTTGTCCGGCCCGGTGACGCCCATATTGCCGACAAAGCGCTGCCAGGCGTCGTCGAGAAAGCCGAGCATGGCGGGCGGGACCTCGATCACGGTCGGGCCGTCAGTGGCGAGATCCGTGTAGGTATAGGCATAAAGCGTCGAGGTGTTGGCGGTGACCACGAGGGTCTGCGAATCCAGCAACTGCTCGAAGATTGCGATCTTATTCGCGCCCTTCGATCCGGCGTCGGCCAGGCCGGTGCGCACGCTGTACATCGACACCGCACCGACATTGTCCAGGAAAACCCCCATGCCGCGCATACGGTCGAGGTTGTCATAGACCGCGGCGATTGTCGTGTCCTTGGGGACGCCATCGAAAAACTCGAGCGTCCCGATGGAGGTTTCAATCTTGTCGGGGATGGAGATCGCGTCGAGTTCGGCGGTTGAAACCTGCCCCAACGCAGGGCCAACGGCTAGGGCGAACGCAATGGCGCTCATGGCAGGCAGGCGTATCATTCGTTTTTCTCCCCGGACAGGTCTGGACCGCTTTCGAAGATTACCTAAGGTCAGTCACCGCTTCTGCCCATTTCGCGCCATTATTCTGCGTCGGAGAGCCGGTCTGTTAGAGCTTTCCTGTAGGCATTGGGAGACTGGCCGGCCCATCTGGTGAAAGCCCGGGCAAAGGCACTTGGCGTGCAGTAGCCAAGCCTTGCGGCAATCTCCTGAACCTTCAGGTCGGTCTCGCGCAGCAAGGCACTGGTGATCTTGAACCGGTTGTCTTCCACGAGTTCCCAGAAGGTCATGCCATGGTTGCTCAATCTGCGCTGAAGAGTTCGCGGACTGGTCGCAAGACGTTCTGCCGCGGCTTCAAGCGATATTGTGCCGGCCAGAACAAGTCCGGCGATCACCGACCGGATTCTTGCAAGTTCCTGTTCGGAACCCTTTGTGCGGCTGGGCATCCATGTTACCCTAAGTTGAAGGATGTCGAATTATCACATTGGCCGGTCGGGAAAACGAACTCCGACCAATACGCGCCAAAATTCGGGCGGTCGCACCAGGGGGATTTCGGTTGGAAACCAGGCTTGCGCTCGTCCGGGCGACCCATCTGAACACCTACATTTCCGTACTGCGTGACATGGGCGCTCCGATAGATCGCGAGCTCGCACAGTCCAGATTGCCGAAATACATTGAAGAGACACCGGATCTCTACGTCAGCCTACCTGTTGCCATGGAATGGGTCGCGCGGACCGGACGCGACCTTCCAGCCATGGAACTTGGGCTGATTGGCGCGCAGGCAGCCTCGCTGTCATCTTTGCGTCCGACCCAACAGGCTGCCATCATGACGGCGCAAACCGGCCTTAAACGCCTGGAGGCCTTGAGCGCCTTGTCGCGTTTCGAGGACAGTGCCCTTGAAATGAGCATCCGCCAGGAGGCCGACGATGTTCGCGTGACCTGCAACATGAGGGGAATGGAGCGCCACCCTCACGTGTGTTTTGCGGAATGGTTGAATCTCCAGGCGGTCATCTCGGTGTTGCGCAGCGTTGTTGGCCCAACTTGGTATCCAAGTGAGTTGTGCTTCACTTCCACGCATCGTCTTCCCGATGGCGTACACGTCGCATTTCCCGACACGCGCATACTTGTTGGGCAGGCCTTTGCATCCATTTTAGTTGAGCGTGCGTGTCTCGCACTCTCGACGAGCGTGCTGGCAACGCACCGGCCGGCTCCGCAAACGCCGGGTCCGGTACCTTCGGATGGTGAGCAAATCGGTCGATCGGAGGACTGGGAGTTTGTCACCCTTCTTCGAAAGATGGTTCAGCCGTATCTTGCCGATCGACGCACCAATGTCGCCTTCATCGCCGAAATGGCGGGGATAAGCAAAAGAACACTTCAGCGACGGCTCAAGCTTTGCGGAAGTTCCTATTCGGGTTTGCTTCAGGAGGCACGCTTTGAGCTTGCTCGCCAGAACCTCGAAAATCCCGCGCTGAAGGTCATTGATGTTGCAATGATGGCCGGCTACGAGAGCCCTCAACACTTTACACGTGCCTTCCGCCGTTTCACCGGCATCACACCAACGGACTACCGTCACCAAAACTTCGTGATGGGTTCTGCAGCGATCTGATCATTCTGTTCTCTTGGCGTATGCCGACCAGAGTCTCCGTCTGAGCCGACAGGAAGAGTCGTTAATGCAGCAGCGTTTGATCGTGGTGAAACAACGACTTCACACACTATCGTTTAAAATTTCTGGCATTGGTTACAGGCAACGATTTCCGCAAACGAATGCATAAGGGCCCCTACCCACTGTTTATTTAGCCCCCCAACTTCCGTCGCGGGCACTGTAAAGTGAACAATCGTTTGCGACCTGGAACGGCGGAGGCCTGTCTCCCTCTTGCCGGATCGGGCGCTGGATACATCTCGATCATGGCTTGCCCAACATCCGTCGATATCGATCGTCGCTCGCGACCGGGGTGGCGGCTATGGTGAGGCCATCGCGAAGGCCCTGCCTGATGCAGAGCAGGTCGCCGACCGTTAGCATCTTATGGAGAATTCCGGCCGGGCCTTTTTCGATGCTGTCGGCAGGTCGATGCGCCAGATCAGGCAAGCGGTCGGCAGCAATGTCGTTGACCCCAAGCTTTTGACTTATGCGGAAAAGTTGCAATACGACGGATATCTGCGCCGGCAGGAGACGAACGAGGCGATCCGGACGCTGTCGAAAGATGGAATTCCCATTCGCCAGATCGTGCGGCAAACCGGTCATAGCCGGAAACTTGTCCGCGACGTATTAAGAGGCCAGCGCCTTTATGTCTTTCGAACACGACCCAGCTCGCTCGATAGCTGGCTGCCGTGGCTTAACAGCCGGTGGTGGGACGAAGGGGCTCGAAACAGCCAAGAACAGCTTAGTTGGATCCTTCGCCAACGGCGTCGATAAGGATATTGACGCCGTCCGGAACGCTATCGCCTCTACTTGGTCGAATGCGCAAACTGAGGGACAGATCACGTGCCTGAAGCTCATCAAGCGCAAAATGTACGGACGAGCAAAACTCGATCTGCTCCAGGCGAGATTGATTGGCGAACCATAAGATCTGTACGCCAGTAAAAGTGCGTCAGAGCCGAGGACTGACCCGGTAGAGCCCGATTTTTTCACTGAGAACTGACCCATGTGCCGCGCGTCACAAGCACTGATCGTT
>NZ_AAUW01000045.1 GCF_000168975.1 Roseibium aggregatum IAM 12614 | reverse complement strand
GCCTCGATGCCCTGCGTTTGACGGTGCCTCCGGCTGTCGTAGTCCTTTCTGGCGATAGCGGCGAGCATATCCAGCATCATGCTATTAATGGCTTCGAAGATGCGCCTGTGCAGGTCGTCCTGCTCGGCGGTCAACATTACCCATGAGGTTGGCAGGTCGAGTGCCACAATCCTCACCTGCTTGGTGGCGATTTCAGATTTGAGGCGCTCCCAATCCTTGGCGGTAAGACGGCTAAGACGGTCAATCTGTTCCACCAAGAGAACGTCACCAGGATGGGAATCCG
Source organism: Roseibium aggregatum IAM 12614 (assembly GCF_000168975.1). Taxonomy (GTDB): domain Bacteria; phylum Pseudomonadota; class Alphaproteobacteria; order Rhizobiales; family Stappiaceae; genus Roseibium; species Roseibium aggregatum. The sequence goes on along the minus strand of NZ_AAUW01000045.1, from coordinate 4,731 downwards.
CCAGGAGCCTGAACAACTCCGGACGCTTGAGAGTGGCACCGCTCTCGTTCTCGATATAGTTGGCGGCAATCGTCCAACCCCGTGCGACCGCGAACGCCTGCAGTTCGTCTTGGGCGCGTGCCGCGTTCTGCTCCTTGGTGCTGGCCCGGAGGTAAGCGCGGATGAACATAGGGCAGGGGACTTTCACTTCGATTTAAGTGGTTCGATTGTGAGTCCTTCGATTTAAGTCGTCAAACACTATTTATCGAAGTGCCGTTGACCCACTTCTCTTGAGGTATACCCAAATGGAAGTGTCGGGAGTTTGAGCTTAGAAGTATTGACTTTGTTCAGTGCCAGAGCTTTTTCGCGACTTTAACTTGCTCATCTACATGTTCTAGAAATTTGTCGTGCTTCACCTTTTGATAGCAATGCCAAAGTACTTCCTTCTCAAAATCTTCAAAAGAAGCCCCTTCTGCCTTCGCTTCTTTAATAGCCTCCTTGGCCCGCGCTTCATCCGCTGCATGAAGAGCAAATTTGGCATCTGCCTCACCAAAGCATCTGGACATCAAATTTTTCCAACTCACGTTAATCTCCTTAATTTTCTACTTTAAGGCCCACCCTCTTAGAGAATTAGCTCTTGCTACAAATAGTGATTTAGGCCGGTCTTTCTTGTCGGGAGGAAGGTTGATTATCGGGCGTAGTCTATCCCTGAAGTCTTTTAGACCTCCGGCCCTATCTTCGGCGTCCAGCCTTTTCACCAAACCTTCGTTTACATGCACCTTAAAATCCGGGTCGAACGTCACCAGGCTGCGGTCATAAGCCCGGTGATGCAATGCGCATAAGGCAATGCCATTGCTGGTCTGGTCATTGCCGGAGTGTTCGACAGGCACGATATGTGCCCCGTCGATGAGACGCAGCTGCATGTCGCACATGGCACATCGATGCTGATAGGCTCCGAGCACACGTCGAGAAAAGTCATTTGCCCGCAAGGCACGTTTCGCCGCGTGGACCGCGAATTTTCGCTTTGCGTCTATTTCTGAATCAATGTCCGCATCTGAAACATCGTCAGGGTCTTCGCTGAGCTTGTCTAAGAGTTGAGCCTCCTTCGGAATTGCACCGCTATCGTGCAGAGATTCCAGAAACTCCACGTAGGTGCCCGCAAAGTCAGGCCGGAATGCGATTGCCGTCTCCCCTTTCTGATTGATGTAGGGAGAGAAACCGGAAAGCAGGGCCTTGCGCAGTGCCTCTTCGGAAACCTGCATAGACGGCGAACCGCCGAGCTTGCCGGTGTGGTGACGATAGTCCCAACCAGCAAATACCCCCACATCTTCCCACCAACCGAGTATCAATGTCCGGCCCTTCGGCTCCGGCTCGAATTTATCGAAGCCCGTCACCTGGATTCGATATTCCTCTTTTTTCCGGCCAGCACCGCCGTGGGTTATGTTCCAAATATAGACCCGGACAATACCCCCCCGGCCGTCTTTGAAAACGCTGTAACGGGCAGGGTGCTTACCTTTGGTAAGATAGAGCAAGCTCCAGCCGCCCAGCTGCAACGCTTCTTCAATCGGCTTAGCAAGTCTGATTTGCGTGTAAGCCGGGCCATGTTTTATCCCTTCAGCTGCTCAACTAGAGCTGTGCTGGATGTGGCCGGTTTTCTATTCCTGGATGGCTGCTTTTTGGGTTTTGCCTTCTCTTCTCGTTTTTGACCGCCATCTGAGGGCAGGGGAGCTGTCGCACGCTCGTCATGTCCATTCCACAACAAACCAGGATGAGATATCCGGTAGAACCCTTCGTCTTCCTTCTTTCCGGGCTTGGGTTTCGGCTGAGAAATCGGGTTCTCAAAACGGCCTCGGGCTCCTTCGAGATAGCCTTCTCGGAGCTCAGCGCATATCCAATTACGCTCTAGGCGCTCGGAAACCTCTCCGGTGATACAGCTGCCACCAAAGGGGTCCAGGACAACATCACCGGGGTCAGTGACCATGCGAATGAAGTACTCGGGAAGAGCAGCTGGGAACCGGGCCGGATGTGCCGTGATACCCTTCTCTTTGCAATAGCGCATGTAGCTGCTGTTGCTTTCGGTATTTGGCAAGGCAATCAAGTTCGGTGGGATAGACGCGCCATTATCGATTGCGAATTTTTCGCTGATGTCGTGACCTGACGGTCGAAGCTTCGCTTGATAACCGTTGTTCAGCAGGTGCCGCATACTGTCGCTGTAGGGCTGCAAAACACGCCGGTTCGTCGCCCGTGGCCACGGTGTTTTAGAAAGCCACCAAACTGTGTTGATGCCATCCTTAACGCGGATGCGGCGCACGTTCACCCACTCGGCCGGGGTGGGAAGTTTGGATGGGTTCCACCAATAAAATTCTTGTGCCAGGTGAAAACCGTATTCCTCGCAAAGCATGATGAGCAGCTTAAAATGATAAAGGCTGCGCACCGGCAGGCCAGGCTTCCAAGCCCCGCCCAGGTCAATTACCAGGCTGCCGTCATCCTTCAGATACGGTGAAACTGCACTGCAAAATCGCGGACCATTCAAGATATGCGTCCTCCTGCTCATTCCCATAGTCTTTCTTTCGGGTCAGAGCGAAGGGGGGGCTGGTCATGATGAGGTTCACTGAAGCGTCGTCCATACGCTCCATGACCTCCAGACTGTCGGCGTGAAAAATCTTGCCGAGGCCGGTCTTGAGGTAGGGGACTAGGGCTTTGGGTTTGGGCATCATTCCCCTCCTTAAAGTGTAATTTTTTTGAGATTCATGGCGTGGCGGGCTTCTCGTTCGAAAGACCTGATAATCGTTGCAGGGCTCTCGCTGATGGCAGCCAGGTCACTGCCATCGAGCATAACGATAGCCATGTTTGAATCCGCCATAATCTTATTGGCATAGCGCCGCGCCTCTCCCCCGATTTCGCCGGTAGTGACAATCACAATCACATTGCTTTTGAGGAAGTGGGTGAGGCCAACTTCCTTGGCCACATCGTCCAAGGACACTCTGGCTGTGTTCTTACACTGCACCTGCCAGCGAGAGAACACGAGACGAGCGGATTCAAAAATCAGGTCAACCTCGGCACCGCCTGTTTGGTTTGCCCGCAACCTGGTCGCCACATAGGTCATATCCAGGAAGAACATGATTTTGAAAGCCAGGGCTTCCAGTGCGAGCCCCGCTTTGTAACGGTCTTCACTCTCCATCTCTTCGAGAATACCGGAGAGGGGGGTGCGCAGGAGCGCCAGCAATTTCGGGTCCGTCTGACCTTTCAACTGCTCCAAAAGTGGCTCAACCACATCGGCGATGAGCTTCTCGGTCGGAGCAACCTGAAACGGCTTTGCGCCTCGGCCGGTCGTTGTCTTTGTGGCAGTGATGTAGCCAGCTTCTTCAAGGGCATTGAGCACCAGTTTGGGCAGGCTCTTTTCAGGAAACTTGACGCCATACGTGGCCGTCGCAAGACGCGCAATTTCATTGGCAGGCTGGGGAGCTGTCATGCCGGTATTCGCGAGAGCTCTCAAAAAGGCCCGCTGTTCCGGCGTGAAATCGGCCAGAACCTCAAATTCATCGGGATTGAGGCCTAGGATATCTTCTATTTTGTGGGGGTCTACCTGCCATCGCGAACCGACGAAAACTCCGGCCTTTGCGAGCCATAACCGCATCATACTTGGGTGTTTACCACCTGACGGGTAGTGAACACCCCGTGCGGCCAGCCCCTCCCGCAATGTGGTGAGATTCACTTGTTCACCTGCGGCTATCATGTCCTGGATGCAACGCACCATCGTCATTCCATGGAGATTCAGCAGGATGTGTTTCGCCAGGCGGGCATAGAGCTTGTTCTTGTCAGCTTTCAGGGCGAGCAGCTCTTTACCAAAGTCGGTCAGGTTCGCGTCGCGATCGATGATGCCGTAGGCAATCATCCCGAGTTTGGTGTTGTTCGCCAGCTTGCCACGGTTGTAGTCGTTGGTTTTATGCCCCTGGAAATACTCTGCGCGCACGGCGTCTTCAAAGGCGTGCCAATCACCACCATGCTCGTTTGCCATCTCGAGCACACGAGGCAATTTAACCTGTGATGGTGAGAATTCACTGCCGAAGGGTAGGTCGCTTTTCTGACTCATGATGCGCTTTGTCTTTGTTCTTCTGCATCATGACCAACGGCGATTTCTGGTTTTTCCTTCTCCAGAAACTCCTTCACAGCGCGACGTATGACCCAAGCAGCGGATACATCGTTGCGAGTTGCGATATCGCAGACCTGCTTATAAGCATCCTCGTCGAGAGATACGGTCAACCGTGAGTGTTGCCTATCTGTCTGTGGTCGTCCCATTGATTCGTCCTGATGTTTTCTTCACCAGATTAAATCACTGAGTCGTGTTGGCTAGACCTTGGTTCCGAAGTTTGCACACCAAAACAGCATATCAATTACAACCCCAGGGATTTCTGGCCAAACCGGGCGTAAGCCGGAATGAACGGGTCGCTCATGTCCACGGCCAGGGCGTCAGCCAGGGGGAAAGGCACCACGCGGGCCTTGCCGCGCCGTTCGGTATCGCGGCCGATGAGACCGGCCAGCGGCACCCAATAGAACCGGCCGGGGTCGTCCAGGTCGAGGCACGCAAAGCTCACTGACACATGAAAATACGCGGAAAAGCAGGCCAGCTTGTCCATTTCGGCGGGGTCGAACAGCAGGCATTCGTCATAGGCGGACTTGGCCTTGACATCAAAGGCCATCATTCCGGCGTGGGGAATGCCCACCAGGTAATCCGGCCGTTTGATACGGCCC
>NZ_AAUW01000046.1 GCF_000168975.1 Roseibium aggregatum IAM 12614 | reverse complement strand
CCACAATGGTCGAAACACTCCGACAGGCCGGATTCCTGGTGGAATGGCAAACGCGCCAGAAGGTCAACGGCGAGCCCGAAAAATACCTTAGAGTGAGCTGGGGAGTGGATGCGAAGGCCGCTGTTAATTCCCCGCCAAGTACCACCCCTTCGAGTCTTTGACCAAATCAAGATTGGCATTGCCGGAGCGTGTTATTCCTGAAATATCCGTCTCGGAAAAACTTATCGAGCAGCGATAAAATGTTCTTCCTTTTAAAGTCATACCGCCGTCACATCTTTTTGAGTTTATCGTTATTTCATTCGGAATAAGCGTTTTTCTCGCGATGCGCTTCTTGAATAAATCAACCAAATGACTTTCTGGGCTTTCGCCGCATCCAGCCAGCACCAGCAATCCCACAAACGGTAGTATGTGCTTCATTCGCATGGTCCATGCCCCTATCATTAGCCGCAGCAACTTAAAGGGGCAAAGCGCCGGAAAAACAAGCTTTTTGAAGCTGTAAGGTGGTTTTCAGCGCTCGCGGTCTAAACCACGTTTGCGCGGCCGAATTTTCGGGCGGGACTTGTCCTGAGGCTTCGGGGGATTTTTGGCAAGAATCTTTCCCAGAAACGACTCCTTTTGAGGCTCATATGGAGATGGCACGGCGGGCTGAGGCTTCCGGCTTTTCAAGCGTTCCATGAATGAACGCTGTGGTTTTTCTTGGGTCGGTTTCCGGCGAGCGCGGGCTTCTTTCGCAGCGCGTTCGGCACCGCGTAGCCGAGTGGAATCATGTTCGTGGTTTTGCAGAAGCTTGGGCAGTCGCCGTCTTGCAAGAAGTGCATCACGGCGTTTCTGTCCTGCGCCCTTCTGAAGGGCCTGGCGGGACAGAAGACTGCCGGGGCGACGGCCGAATGCCCGGCTCTTGGGGTCGCGAAGCTTGTCGAAGGTAGGGCCGTCACCTAGGCGAGCACGAGCATTCTGGATGCGGTTCATGGCCCGCTTAGGGCTCAAGAAACTATCGTCCATCGTGTCGTTGAGACGGGAACGGCTGTTGCGCTCTGCGAAGCGAGCCTGTGCCAGTTCGTCTTCCGTCAGCCCCAAATCCTTGTCATCAACCGTCATACAGCGCCCTTACCGTTCGCGGTCATCATCGCGCCACCTTGACTTGTGGCGATTGGGGATGCGGTCACGCGGTGGCCGCTCCGCTTTAGGCTTTGGCGGGGTTTCACGGAAAGGCAAGCCTTTCTGTGGCGGTTCCGACTGCGGCAAAGCTGGTGGCTTGCGTCTGTCCAGGAAGGACTTCGGGACTTCGCCAGGCGTTTTCTCCGAAGACGGGGCGGGCACGCGCCGGTTCAACCTGTCTTTGAAAGGCATTCGTTGAGGTTCTTCCCTGCGTCCATCCGGAGGCAGATGGAGACGGCGCAACCCGTCCAGTTCTTCGCGCTGCCGGTGGGCATCGAGGTCGCTCCAATAGTCGCGCTCGGTGGGCCGTGCCCGATTATATTCCGGCCGGGTTCGCCCTCTGTCGAGCGCGGGATAATTCACGCGACGGCTGGGAGACCTGGCGCCAGGTCCATTCCGCACATCACGTGGTCGCGAAACAGGCCTTCGTCCGTTTTCAGCGGCGGCGCGATTGCGGGGGCCTTCGTGCACCTGCGGTTCGCGGTCGATGCCCTGGGCTTTCAGGGACCGGGCATCAATGCGCTCGGGACGCCCGGCCCTCTCCAAGGCCCGATTTGCGTGGGCTTGCCATTTGTCGCGTAACCTCTGTGTGGACCCCCGGTCTGTCGTTCCGAACACCCGCTTGCCGGTGTTTGGATCCCGGTCACGGAAGACAAGATGACAATGAGGGTTCTGTGCGTCTTTGCCCTTGTCGTGATGGGCTGCCAGCCATGGCGCGCGCCCATCCGTCACTTCCTCGGCATAGCCACGCACCAGCTCGGCGCGTTGCTCCGGATTCAATTCCTTGGGCAAGGCCAGCATGAGCTTGTCCGCCACCCTGCCGTTCGAACGGCTGCCATCTTCCGCGTCGTTGAAAAAGTCACGGGCACCATCACGCTCAACCGGCATGCGGGCTCCGTCAAGGCGCCCCAGGGCTTTGTTGCGGGTAATGTAATTCACATGCGCCCCCGTGGTGTAGGGGCGCTCCTGAGTGCTCTTCCCAATGGGCTTATGGTTCAGGCTGTAGATAGCCAACGGAAGCCTCTGACGGTGGTGGGGCGCGAGTTTTGGTACAAAACTCATAAGTGCGCTCTAACGACAGTAACGAAGCTACCAAAGTCAACTGGAAACCTCAAGCGACCGACTGACCGTGACCAGGGCAACGTCCTGGGCCGGTCGCGGTCGCGTTCGGCCAGGGCCTCCCACAACATTGCTTGCCCCTCCTGCGTGAGTTGCATTGCTTCTGCCTGCACCTACCGGCTAACGTCAGCCAAAAAACGCGCTGGGGTTTTTTATGGATGCTTTCGCCCTTATTGCCGTCATTGTGGTCGTGTCATTTGCCGCGGCTCTATTTTACCAACTGAACAACGGTGTCGGTGGCGCTATCGCCCGTGCACGAACGCCACTGCCACAGCCTGCCGCCGCCAAATTGCCCCCGGCGCCGAAATCGCTTGAGGACATTGAAGCGTTCCACGCCAATGAACTGAACGCCATCACGCTGACCATTGCGGAACTGACCCCTCACCTATTGCCTGAAACCAGCTTCTATCATCTCAGTCGGGCGGTCTCCGAAAAGCATGCGTATCTGAGCCGCGATGCAGCCGATGATGACTATCTCCTGAAAGCTGCGGGCTCGGTCCAACGCGACTACATCCGGGTCGCGGCCGAACGAGCTTTGAAGGGGGCTTCGTTCCGGCGCACCTTGCGCGACATGACCGACACCGAACGGGCAACCCTACGGCTGGCTGATTTGCTCACCGCCGTGGGTCAGATTTCCAGGCGCGAACGCCTCGAAATCTTCACCCCCATAATCTGGAACAGCGGCCAAGGGTTCCTGATAACCGGCGGGCCGTTTAATTCCGCCGATTTGCTGTCAGAGCTACGCAGCAGCATGACCACCCTGATTGAAGGGCATCTTGGCCCCTCCCCGTCCGCGACAGAGCGTTTGCAGGATGCCCTGCGAAAAGCGCTCGGTCCGGACAGCCATTTAACCGTCCGCGAACGCACTGTTCTGGAACGGCTGCTCGTGACCGGCGCCAAGTGGATGCCACCGGAATCCGCTGCCACCGCCTTGGTCTACGGGCAACCGCTCCGGCCTTCCGTGCTGCGTCTCGGCCGCATAGAGGGGTCGGATTCCGAACTGCTCTATGACCGAAACGAGAGTTTGATAACCATTGCCCCGCCCGGCCAGGGCAAAAGTCAGTCGGTGATGCGGAACCTTCTGAGCATGGACGGCGGCGCCCTGGTCATCGATATCAAGGGGGAACTCTTCGAACAAACTGCCGCCTGGCGCGCCCGCAATGTCGGGCCGGTTTACCGTTTTGCGCCCTCGGACCCTGACAACTCCATCCATTTCAATCCGCTGGATACAATTCGGCCCGATGTTGCCGGTGCTTACGAAGATGCGCGCAAACTGGTCAACCTGCTGATGGTTCCCGCTGAGCAAGGCAAAAAAGACTATTGGGACAAGCGTGGGCTGTCCCTGTTGGCGGATGCCATTCTCGATACCGCCCTGTTCGAAGAACCGGATACCGCAATTTAATATCTGTTTTGACCGCCTCTATCTCGAAGCAGTTCAAAGACAAACCGACGCCGAAGTCAGCCTCTTCGAGGGAGCGAGTGGACATGTGGCTACGAACTTCCGAGTCATGTTCGCAGCTCAGCGCACGCCAAGCGGTGCGCATATGCCTCGAAGGTCCGTGAGAGTGTCACCGATACGGCGCGCACGCATATCGATACCTGGGAATCCCCTCGCATTGAAGACCTCACCACCAAATCAACCTTTGACCCTTTGTCGCTGCGTCGCGACAAGGCCACGCTGTACATCTGCATCAGCATGGACGAATTGGAGCTATACACTTCGTTTTTCCGGGCGTTGATTGGACAGACCTTCTATGCGCTTTGCCGGGGGGAAACAGACCGGAACACCCCCGTTGTCACTTTCCTGCTCGATGAAATGCCGAGCCTCAAGCGTCTGGACATTCTGGAATCCGCCCTCGCGCTCGGTCGTGGCTACGGCGTGCGCCTCTGGATGTTCGCCCAAAACTTCGGGCAGTTGAAAGAACATTACCCCAATGCCTTTGGCTTCACTCAAAACAGCTACGTCCGGCAATACATGGGTATCGATGGGGAACTGGCTCTGAAGATTTGCAAGGAACTGAGCGAACGGCAGGGGTTGATTGACGGTCGCCGCAAGCCCCTGGTCGAGCCCCACGAATTGACCGGCGATGCTTTTCGCGACCTCACCCTGACCATCGCGCAGGGACACCCCCCTGCCCGCGTGGTCAAGGCATACGGCTTCGCCGAATATGGCGACCGCATCGAATCCGCAAAGGCGTTTGACTGTAGCGAAGGCTTGCTGAAGGTGCCTAGCTGAGAAGCTGGGTCTTCTTCTGGTCGAACTCTTCCTGGGTGAGGTGCCCGGCTTCGCGCAAGCTTGCCAGCTTGGCGATTTCATCAGCTACGCTCAGGCCAGCATTGGCGCCACCAGGTAGTGCTTTACTGGCAGGAGCATTCTGCATGGCCTGGACGGCCTTTCCTGTCGCGATACCGGCTTTCGCGGCCGAGACGCCCAGGGATGCGAAACCCGCTACACCCAAGGCCAATCCGGCCAGCATCATCGGAATACCGACGATGGAGAAGGCGATTGTTAAGGTCGAAATAAAACCGCCGATAAATAGGAAACTTCCCGCAATTAACTTACCCATCAAGGCCCCCTGATTTTTCAATCAGGAGTTAGTGAATACAAAAAACATCGACCGTCAATGCTGTTTCTGACGGTGCCTAAGCGGATTTTTGCGCAGGCGCTTCGCGCCGGTCGCA
>NZ_AAUW01000047.1 GCF_000168975.1 Roseibium aggregatum IAM 12614 | reverse complement strand
TTCTACGTTTGAAGCCCCTTCAAAAACCAATCCAAAATTTTGAAAATCTCCTTTTTCTGAAATTCTGTAAGAGAGTTTCTGTAAAGAGCTTTCTGTAGAGGCATTTCTGGAGTCTTTCTGTTCCTTATATATAGGGCGCCACCTAATCAGCGTGGAAAGCGCCACCTAATCAGCGTAACCCCGCCACCTAATCAGCGTAGATAGGAGGTGACACGCCACCTAATCAGCGTAACCCCGCCACCTAATCAGCGTAGTGTCTCCCTCAAATCCTTGAAAACAGGGGCAATTAGATATTCGAAAGCGCCACCTAATCAGCGTAGCTAAAGGCGTGAAAAAACTACCTTTTTCGTGCTGTGACTCAGGCTTTCAAGGTGCGTTTGGGAATTGCCAGGGCTGTGGCGTCGGCGGCTTCCATTTCAAGGCCGCGTTCGGTCAGCTTCAGAGGGATTTTCGGGAATATCTCTTTGAGGGCGGCAACGTCATCAATCATCGCAGCCTTAAAAGCGCGGTCGCGGGTATACCCTTCCCCGAACTGGCTCTTGAGCGGCTTCCAATCCAACACCAGTTTGGTTTGCAGTCGCGTGATGCGATAAGTGACCCAAAGCATCAGGTCGAGACGACGGGCTGAATTTGACAAGGCGCGCAACACACGCACGTCGATGGGCAGCGCGTGGTTCTTCAGCTCGCGGTAAAAATCTTCGGAAAAAGCAATGGTGGTCGGCCATAAAGATTTTTGATTGGCGTTCTCGGGGAACCAGAGTTCAACCTTATTCAAAGGCTTTACGTCCACCTGTCCGGAGCGTTTGCCGTCCCATGTGCTGATTTCCATGCGACAGGCCGCGAGGGCACGCAGTTGCTCTTTGAACGGTTCGATATTGCCGTTGCGACCGCCACGGGGTTCGAAGCCCATATCGCGCATGAAGCCGGAAAGGGTCTCCGAAGTTTCCACGATAGGCGAATTGTTGCGCAGAGCCTCGGTGGACAGGTGCGCCATGATGAGGCGGGCCTTGGGACCGTAGGGAATGGGCTGCTGGACCCTTTGCCCGTCCGGAGAACGCAGCTTGCCAGCGGTGACGGTGACGGCCATGCGGCCTTGCTTGCGCTCGAACTCGGTTTCCCCGTCTGGCAGGGCTTTGTAAGGCAACCCGCAAATCGCCAGGGGCGTGGGCATGTAACGAAGGTTGTCGGTAGACAGCCCTTCGTTCTCAATCACTTCGCGGATGATAGCCCTGCGGCGTTTCTCGCGAGGCATAGCGGCCAGTTTAGCAGCTCTTTCCTGTGCGGCTTTTGCCTCGGCGTCTCGCTTCTCTTGGGTCGATACGAGGCTACTAGCATACGTCTTGAAGATACGCCTATCCATGCTTGCGCGGGCTGACTCCAGCTTTTCGCGCAAATCGCTGTCGCGGATAAGTGATTCGTCAAAGTCGTTCATGCGGTGAGGCTATCTGATTTGCTTCTATTGGCCTATGTGGGCGCCCAATTTTTCAGCGATTTTCCTTGTCCATAAGGCGTTCGATAGCCTCGCAGTAGGATACACCTTCCCGGTCGCAGTAAGCCTTGAGACGGTCGATAGTGCGTTTGCGGCCGGTGACCGTAATTTTGTCCTGAGCTTCGGTGCGCTTTGGTCCTGGCTTCCGGCGCGAGCTGGTTTCGCGGGGGACAAACCCCAACTCTTGCCCGTTCTGAAGGACACCGGCCATGTCGGGGGCCGGGGTCGCAGGTTTGGGGCTGCTCTGGGGAAGCTTCACAGTATCGGCCGTTACCTTGGCGCCAAATCCGTAATTCGTCATGCTGCGGCCTCCTGTCGGGGAAGGTTATTGACAACCTCCTGGGCGAACGTCTTGGCGTTCTCGATGGCCGACGCGAGGGGTTTTAGAGTGCGTTCCTGCTGTGAATTGGTGCTGTCCCTCACCTCTTCACTGGCTTGGTCGTACAACTCCCGCAGCAGGTATCCTTCACGGAAAATCCGGGTGTACGGGGCGCGGCGCACGATGGCTGTTTCCAATACCGGCACGTCGCTGGCTTCCATGTCCTTGCGCACGTCTTTTTCGTCGCTCGTCTGGAAAGCGGCGTTCACACGGGTGAGGACAAGGGCGTGGCCGATGGTCTTCTTCATCGCCCGGCTTGTGCTTCGGACCAACTGAACGGCGCGGGCCGCTTGTCGGGCTTCCATCGGTGTGGGTTCGAAGGGAACAAGCACCAGGTCGGACTGGCTGATGGCGAAGGTTACGAGCGTGGATGCCGTCCCCTCAAGGTCGATTATCAGATAGTCAGCTTTGGTTTGGATGCTTTCCACCGTGTCCAGAAAGGCTGCCTCGCTGGGGAGTGGAGTGACCTGGAACGGAACCCCCCTCCCCTCGTCCTGGCGCTGTGCGGCCCACTGGATGATGTTCTGGTTGGGGTCACAATCAAGGATGGCGACCGAAGCCCCAGCCTCGTGGATTTGTTCGGCTAGAAGCATGGCCGAAGTGGTCTTGCCGGAACCCCCTTTCGGGTTGGCAAAGGTGATGGTGAACATGGCAGGTCCTTTGGTTGTTGAGCGAATCCTAGGCGCTATTGTTAAATGTATCATTAACTTTGATGTTGATGGTGATGTGAATGGTAACTCTAACTTTAGCGTTAAGGTTAGAGTTACCTATCTAGTGCGCTGAAAATATGAGGAATCCGAAGAAAGCAATGCCTTGAAGTGGGGCGATTTCCCGCGTGCAAAACCCGTAGGGGGTGATGCGGAACGGCGACACAAGAGCGGCAAACAACGGCCCGTGTGAGCCGTCCGGTCAATATTCCTCGGCCAACATGATGGTGAGGACACGTATGGTTTCGGTCAAATTGAAAAGGGGGGCTCGGAGGGTTTGCCCTCTGTTTGGCCCAAGAGGCCCGAGCGTGCAGGAACGGACAGCAAAAAGAACAAAGCATGAAATTGGGTCCGTCCCCGCAAAGGTACAGAATGCGACATAGGATTTCGGCCAAGCCTTTGAAGGCTTGGCTAATTTGATGTTTTTTGTTCCCCCAATGGCGGCCTGATTTCAGGGGCTTGTTTTCAGGGGGAGGATGTCGAAGCAGTCTGCGAGCTTTTTATCGGAAAAATCGTATTCCCCCAACATGTTGATATGCGCCCATGATTGCGGCGAATGAGCCTTGATGGTCTTCATCATTTCGGCGCGAGTTTCGGGATCGGCGGCGCGAAGGCGGGTTTCGAGATAGAGATAGTTCCAGCAGATGATGGCATTCTTGATCAGGCGATTGCAGGCTTCGGCGATCTGCTGATCTTCCTGGAGGGTGAAGATGAATTCGCGTGGGCTGCCCACAGCGACTGCGCGGGTGAAGCGGTTGGCCAGTTCAACCTTGTTGGCCCAAGAGGCCCGAGCGTGCAGGAACGGACAGCAAAAAGAACAAAGCATGAAATTGAGTGTTTTAGAGGCCAAAAGGTCCCCCTTTTGACCATTAACTCGATCAATAGTCACCGGATACCAGGGATGACTTTTCTCGACTGAAAGCCGTTTGCTCGACTTTTTACAAAGAACGCTTTTTGTAAAAAGTCAGATCTGGAGAAACCAAGATTTCTGCCAGTTTTTCCGCTTAATGCGGCTTCACCAACCGACGAAATGTAAAGAGTGTCGCCATTTCACTTCGCCTTTCGTTCCAGATCCTGTCCGATTGTGCAGCTTTGGGCCTCTTGGGCCTGTTTGCAGCATCCTTGGGAAAGGGCAACTATGCGCTGCCGACAAATGGATGAAAGGCGATCCACCGGATCGCCTTTCATTACGGCGTTACGTTCGCGAGGTCAGTCAGAAGCTTACTCCGATCGACACGCCGATATTTACGCTGCCTCCATGTGTGACAATGTCCGAGGATTTACGCGGCGCGAACACTGCGATCGGTGTTACCGGAAGGACATCGGTATCACCGATCCGTTCCCATGTGAGGTTGCCGATCACTCCACCGATTTGCGTTTCCCAGCCAGCAATCTCCTGATTGTTCGAGAACGTCGTCACCGTAGCATCGAGAGCTTGATCGATGCCATTAGCGATGGCTTCTGCAAGTGCATCACTGATGACACGCTTGAATTTCCGAGCCATTTCTTCCGGTGATTTTGCGGATGCAAATTCGGCTACAACTTCCGGGTTGCTCATCAGATGTTTCATGTTGCTTTTCCCATATGCAGGAATTCATCACCAACCTCTTGTTGGCTTAGCCTGCTCGCTGTCGGCGTGGCCTTCAGCGATGAGAAAAGAATCCTTCATCAGGCTTTTCTGCTCAATTAGATCGATTTTGTATATCTATATCGTTTTGTTTTTACATGGTTTTTCGCAACGTATTGCGATATTTACGACATTTAGTCGCGACGTTTAATGATGGTAAGCCGAGGGGGATTTGAACCGCCAACCTCCCTCACGTAAGCCACACGACTTGTGCGGAGGGCGCTCTACCTGATTGAGCTATCGGCTTATTCTTCTTCGACAATAATTGCCCCCTTCTCAAGGGCCAAACTCTTTTGATCATAAATGACGAAAAGCTGCCCATCT
>NZ_AAUW01000048.1 GCF_000168975.1 Roseibium aggregatum IAM 12614 | reverse complement strand
TAAAAACCCAAAGGAAATGCGATAAACAACGGCCACGCTTTTTTGTGGTCGAAATCATAGAGCGAATAGGAAATCCAAATTGCTATGAGCACCGATATGCCAAATATCGCGACCCCGATAAGGAAGCCGACCCAGCCCGAGGGAGGTTTGGTGTAATTTTCCTGCAACTGCATTGCTAAGCCCCCTTCGTTTCATTGATGCACCCAATTTTGACGGGGGTGCAAGTCCCTTGCACCCCTGCCACGTGGCGAACGCGGGGGGCAGAGTGTCAAGGGGTTGGTGCGGCCCGCAGCCCAAGGGGCGAGGACACGGCCCCTTGACACGGCGTTGGGGGCAGCGCCCCCAGGTTCATCCCAACTTCTTGGGGTGATGCCGGCGCCGGCAGAGCTGCGCCGGCACAAAATACTGTGCGCCGGCAACGGCACACAGCAACCACCCATGGGCGGGGTATTACAAAACAAGCATCCCCTTGCGCCTCGGTGCGGTCGGGTACAATGGCAAGAGCGTGGGCAAGCGGCATTGATAGGAGCGCCAGACGGGGGTCGAACCCGCATCTCCCGGGTCGGAAACCGGGCACTCTGCCATTGAGCTACTGACGCACGGGAGGGCGTCACCCGGCCGCCAACCGAAGGCGACAAGGGGTGCTTTCCATTAAAGGGTGGGGGTGGTAACATAATACCGGGTCGGAAACCGGGAGAAACGCATCGCTATCAGCGGTGCGTTTTCATTTTCAGACCTGGTTTGTCTCCGCAAAAGAGTGTCGCCGTGAAGCGGCGAGCACCGGCCCGGCATCCACTGGATGCCACTAGCGGTGGGGCTTCTCTTGCCGTTTGAGCGGTTGGGTGAGCATCGCGAATCCAGCCCGAGAACGGCAAAGGCGGGATTCCATCCCGCTGCGGTCGCCAGGCCGCAAAAGCAGGGTGCGGGGCTGCAAGCCCTGCTGGCCGACTGAGACGGCCAAGGGGCGGGTTTGGGAGGGACACCCTCCCAATGGGGCCGCAGCAACCGTTGCAAGGCCACCACAGGGCCGGGCAGAGCCCCAGCCCTGTCACTACCGCTTGCCAGGTAGTGACAGGGCGAACGTCTTTCAGCCGTCGCCACTGATGGGCACTGCATTAGCCAAGAAAACCGGGGGCTTCGGCCGATACTGTCAGCAAATGTTAGTCGCGCTGGCCTGTCCCCGCATAAGTGCTCGGTGAGTGCTACGCGGCACTCACTGGAACCAGTGCGCGACATCACGGCCATGCTTGGCCGCAACTTTTGAAAGGAACTCTAACGATGAAATACAGAACCGCAGAGCATGGCATGACCATGCCGCAAATCCAGTTGCGGGGGGAGGCCCCTGCTCAAATACCAAACAACAAACCAACAGGTATGCACGGCCCCACGGGCACGGCGCTGGACAGCCCACGGAGGCGACCAAAACGAAAGGAATTCACGACCTGAAGGCCGTAATTGAGACGGCGGCCGTTGGCCGCGAATTTCCACCCCAAACGATTGGAGACACTAGGGACCGGAAGAGTACGTTTAGCTAACCGAAATACCGACCCTCGGAAGCTCTCCGGAGCTTCAGCGGCCCGCCTGACATGGCACCGTCTGGTCATTAAAACTTACCGAAAGACATAAGCATGAGGAGCTTAAACCTTGACCTGAAGAACCTGACCCGCCGATGCGTGGAGGGATCACATGCCACGCAAGCCATACGGGCGCGGGGCCTTCAACAGATAGCCGATGAGCTGCATGAGCTGGGTTACAAAGTGAAGGCCGCGCGCAACCTGGCCCCCAAGCACGTACACGCCCTTGTTGGAAGCTGGAAGGCCTCGGGCATCAGTGATGCCACGATACGCAATCGGCTCGGCTGGGTGCGCTGGTGGTCTGAGAAGGTGGGTAAGGCTTCTTTGCTCCCAAAATCGAACGATATTTTCGGCCTGTCGCCACGTGAGAAATTCAGCGGCAACAAGGCTCAAGAATTGACGCGGGATGTGCTCGATGCGCTTGACCCGCGTGTGAGCCTGGCGTTGCAGGCTGAGCGCCTTTTCGGGCTTCGCCGTGAAGAGGCTTTGAAGATGCGGCCGCGCACCGCAGACCAGGGCAACCGCCTGGTGCTGCAACCAAGCTGGACGAAAGGCGGCCGTTACCGCGAAATTCCCGTGTGGCATGAGAGGCAGCGGCAGCTACTCGACGACCTGCACCGGGTATGTGGTGACGGGTGTTTGATTGGCC